>BTUU01000011.1:0-195410 GCA_045863555.1 Planctomycetota bacterium
GCGAGAACCCCGCCTCGACGGGGGTGACCGGGAGCGCAGTTCCCCGGCGAGGAAAAACGGGCGGGGCCGGCGCTGGGCGCGCCGGCCCGGTCGTGATCGCCTGTTTCTAAGGGGGGGAAGGGGGCGTCTATTCGCTCTGTTTCGGCGTGATTCTCATCTGTCGCACGCCCTCGGCCTCGAACAAGTGGCAGCCGATGCCCAGTGGCTGCGGGCTCTGCGACGCTGTCGGCCGATTGATGCCCAGTTGAGTCGAGTGAACTTCGATCCAGTCTCCAGTCACCGGGACCGGGTTGCCGTTGGGTCCGAGCACGATGGCCACCACCGGCCGGTCGTAGCGAAGCGTCCACGTCATGCCGGATTGGGACACGCCCGCTGGGGTAACCGTGTCCTGATAGAGGAGATGGGTCCCGATGGTCTGGGGCACGTCACTGACCATCAGCCCAGGGTTCTGTCCGTCACCACTGAGGTCGCCCGATGCAACCCGTACGCCGCCCAAGTATACCTCGAAGGGAATACCGCCCTCGGTAGACTGGACGTCGCCGCCCGTGCCTCCACTGACCGCGTACGAAGTGATCATGGCGTCTTCCAGCTCGAACTTCACGTACACTTCAGTCTGGTCGTCGCCGGCGCCGCTGTCTTTTTCGCCCGAGACCTGCACGGCGGCGGTGAAGGAGGAAGGCGGTTGATCGAACGCCAGCCTCGTGGACGAATCCACACCGTGCTCGCTCGGACAGTAGAACGTCTTAATGGGCGTAATGCCGACCGACACCGTGTCGCTGCCGTCGCCGGGGTCCCATTGAAAGACGTCATCCCCCGCGCCCATCCTCTGTCCTTCGATGACGCCGTCGCGAATCTTCATCGTCGTGCCCCGTCCGGGGGCGGCGAGCCAGTCGCTCCCCACGCGAAGCGGGTTTACGAATAGAAAGTCGCTGCCGCCATCGGCGTCGCATTCGACGGACGACGAAGTCCGCTTGCTCGGATAGACCGAGAAATCCGTCGGATCCACCTCGATCTCGATCAGCGCCGGCGCGCTGGACTGCGGCGTGAACGTGCCGTGCCAGATGCGGATGGGATTCGACGGATCGGCAAATACGCCGAGTTGCGGCCGGTGCACCTGGAGCACGTTCGCGCCGAGCACGTCGTTGCCGACGATGGCGCCCGCGCTCGCGAACGTCCACGCCGGATCGGTCGCGAAGACGTCGAATGTAGACGAGGCGAAGGCATACGCCCCGCCCGGCGCGGGCGGCGTCGGGAAATGCGCCAGCACGCTGACGCTGGCGCTCTGGCCGCTGTAGAGCACCTGCGGACTGGCGTGAACCGAGAGTTTGCAGTCCGCGGCCGCGGCCACCGCGGACACGATGCCAGCGGCGCTCGCGACGACAATGGGGCGACGAATCAACTTGTTACCTCCAAACATGACGTATCCTCTCTGGCCGCTGGGAACCCCCCGGTGTGAACCATCACCCGGTTGAGCTTCCCGACGATCAGAACGCGGAGCGCCGTGAAGAATCGCGCCAATAATTCTGTTGAGAGTGCCGCCGGGCGCGACCTGACGCGCATGCGTCCTCAAATTCCTCGATATG
The DNA here is from genome assembly GCA_045863555.1 of Planctomycetota bacterium. Classification (GTDB taxonomy): domain Bacteria; phylum Planctomycetota; class Phycisphaerae; order UBA1845; family Fen-1342; genus JACRLV01. The sequence goes on from BTUU01000011.1 coordinate 1,584, forward strand.
AGAGAACCGGTTTGTGCGGGCTTGGGTAGACAATCGGTCGGGTGCCCCGCCCACGGCTGTTCGCGTGGGCGGGCGGAGCGGGCGTCAGACTCACTCCTGCTTCGACGCCTGCTGGCGTAGAATGACTGGCAGGGCGCTCCGTCCACCGCTGTTCACGCGGGCGGGCATGCCCGGACGAACCGTGCTGGCAATCGCGCTTCAGGTACTGCGTCCGCGTGGCTGACCCGAATTCAGGTGCGTAACGATGAATCCGACTGCGTGGGATTTCTTCATTGACCGCACCCTCAACCCGCCAGCCTCGGAGTCTGCACTGATCGAGCTCAGTAAAATCGCGGAAGGCCGACTCCCTGATGATTACCTCGCCCTGCTCCGCATCGCCGACGGCGGCTGCGGTTTTGTCGGCGACAATTATCTCTTGATCTACGCCGCCGCTGATGTAGTGCGAGAGGGCCGGTTCGAGGAGTTCATGCCGCATTTGCTCTTTTTCGCCTCGAACGGCGGAGGGGAGGGGTTCGCCTGGGACCTCTCCCGAACGCCGCTGATGATTGTGAACGTCCCCTTCATCGGGACGACGGATGAGGGGATTGCCCGCGACTTCGGCACATCAATAGCCGAACTCCTTCAGAGACTTCAGGCGGCGCCGGTGTTCCCTTCGTAACCCTTTCAGTCCCCCTCAACCGCCCACTCCCCGCGCTCCACCGACCAATCCGGCCCGAAGAAGCCCGCCGCCTTCACGCCGGCCGCGCCTTCGCGCAGCATGCGTGTCGAGAGGATCGTGCAGTCGGGGAAGGCTACGCCGGCGAGGAAGTAAGGGATGCGGTCGGCCAGGCGCGAGCCTTCGACTCCCGAGCCCGCGATCGCCCCTACGCTCGCCACGTCGCTCCCAGGCCGCGGGCGAATCAGCAGGCAGAGCAGTTCGGAGCCGTCGAGTTGCCGCTTGCCGATCTGCACGTGGCCGCGAGTCACCTGCACCGGCCCGGCTCCCAGCAGCGGCTTCCAAGCCGCGTTCGTCACCGCGTTGCCGTAGAGAATGACGCTGCGGTCCGGCTCGGCCGCCGCGTCGAATTCGCTGTCGGCGACGACGTCGACGCTCCCGTTGCCCCGGTACCACCAGCTCTCCGCGTCGTACCGCGCCTTCGCCGCCGCCCACGCGTTTTCATCCGCATCGCCCTGCGTGCCATAGACGAACACGAACCGCTGCCGGAACGCATCCCGAAACGGCCCGCCGCGCGCCGGCGTCTTTTCCTGCGGCGGCACCGGGTCCGCGCCCTGCCACGTGCCGTCGACCTTCATCAGGTCGATCGCCGCTTCCGGCCGGAGTCGCACGGCCGCGAAGGTGAGCTTCTGCCCGTCGAGCTCGATCGTGCCGTCGCCTTCGAGCGCGAGTCCCGCCGCCGCGAGGTCAATTTGCAGCCGCCGCACATTCTCCGTCACGCCCGTGAACCGCCGCTGGTGCGGGTCGACGCGCAGCTTCACGCGGCTGACGACGTAGGACTGCTCCTGCTGGACGACCCGCACCCAGTCGCAGCGGTCGCTGATCGACGGCGCGACCGTGCGGAAGTCGACGTCGCGGATTTCGCTCGCGGCCGGGCGGCGGTGCCGGGCGAAGAAGTCGAACATCGGCGGCCAGTCGACGCACTCGGCCCCCGGCTCGTCGGAGTTTTCCCACCAATGCCCCGCGCCGGGCTGCTCATGCCAGTCATAGTCGCGGTGAAAGTCGCCCAGCCGCCGCCGCATCTCGCGGGCCTCGCTCACGGGCACGTTGTCGTCGGCGTCTCCGTGCAGGATGTACACGCCCATCGTCCGCAGGTTCTCGATCAGCGCGAGCGTGTCGCTCGAATTCGCCGCCCGCTGGAGCATCCGCACCCGCCGGTCCTCGCTCGCCGTGCGGTCGGTCCCGCCGTAGGAGAAGAAGCTGATCCACCCCGCGCTCGGCCCGACGGCCGCGAATCGATCCGGGTAGTGAACGCTGAGCTGCCACGACCCATGCCCGCCCATCGAATGGCCGGTGAGGTACGTCCGTCGCGGGTCGGTGCGGCAGCGCTCCTCGGCCAGCTTGAGGACTTCAAGGGCATCGAGCCGGCCCCAATCTTCCCAGTCGAATCCATACGGCCGACGATTCGTCGGCGCGACGACGACACCCCAGTTTTTGGGTGCATAAGCGGCGGCCTGGTTCGTGGCCTCGACGCTTGCGCCGTGGACGGAGAGGAAGAGGGCGGGCGATTCGACGGGTTCGCGCGGCGGCGTGACGGCGTAATACTGGACGCTGCCATCGATGTCGCTGACGAACGTGCGCTTGTGCTGCTCGGTGGCGAGCCGGGGCGCGATCTGGATGGTCGTCTCCGCAACGAGCGCGCCGCCCACGCTGAGTTCGAGCTTCACCGGCACTTCCGATCCCTCGATGATCCCCGGCGCTTCAAAGCGGATGGGACACTCTCGCGTGGATAGCGCGGGGACGGATGGCAGCGCACTCGACAACGATTTTCCCCCGAGCGTCGTCGCGACGATTGTCGCGTTCGAGAGCGCGGCATTCGCCGGGTTCGCGATGACCACTCCCACCCAGAGCGGCTCGGATTCACCGACGATGACATCCGGCAGCGTCCAATCCCGATCCGTGAAGAACGGCTTGCCGTCCGTCGGCTTCAGCCGCGCCGCCACGCGCCCGCGCCCGCCGGCAAAGAGAAACGTGTTCTCCCCCTCGCGCAGCGCCACCGGGAGGATGACGCTCCCGTTCGAATACACATCCCCGGCCCGCGGCTCGCCGTTCACATACACCATCGAATGCCCCGACGCGTCCAGCAGCATCGTTCCCGCCGCCGCGAGCGTCACCGTCGTAAAGGCGTACCCGCCGCGAAGCGCCGCGTGCTGGAGCTCGCCCTTGTCATTCGCCGCTGCCGATTTCCATTCCTTCTCCCCGCCGCCCGGCAGCGCAACCTTCAACCCCTCCCGGGGCGCTTCAAACGTCCCCGCGACGATCGCCGCCTCGATCGCATCCGTGTGCACCGGGTTCCGCCCGCCCCGGCCGCAGGGCTCGATGACGAGATACTCCCGCAGCACGATTTCCGCATCGGGCGAAAGCGGCGGCCCCGCCTGCTGCGCGGCCGCGGCCGGAAGGATCAGGCTCAGAAACAAGGAAACGGCGTTGGGTACGGTTCGGATCATGGGTGAGTCTCGTCAAGGGCTCGGCGGATGCGCGACGCGGCACGCATCGGTTCGAACCGGATAGAATAACGAGCCGAGAGATCGGGGACACGGCGGGCCGGATTCATCGGTCTTTGAGCGGACGCCGACCCACCCGCGCGGCGTGCTGCGCGGGCGCAGGGGCGCGGCTTTTCGGGGGCGACTCCGCCGCGACGAATGCCTCGGCTCGACGGGACGAACCTCCGAATGCACATGACCAAAGAGCCGCTGCCGACGCTCCATCGCCTGCGGCAGAACCCGATCATCCGCCTCTTCTCCAGCCTCTGGTTCGGCATCACGCTGCTCACGCTGATCACGGCCTACAGCGCGATCGTCTCCGCCGTCGCACCAGTCCGCTTCGCCCTCGAAATGACGGAGATGGAAGCCTTCCGCCACTGGCTGTTCATTGTCCTCGTCGCGCTGCTCTGCATCAGCGTCACCACCGCTACGCTCACGCGCATCCGCTTCACGATCATCAACGCCGGCGTGCTCACCGTTCACACGGGCATCCTGCTCCTCTGCGCCGGCTCGCTCCACTACTTCGGCACGAAGATCGAAGGCAGCGTCCGCCTCGATTCCCCGCAAATCGAGCTCGTCAGCGTCTCCGGCGGGTCGAGTCGCTCCGTCGCGAATGTGCTCGCCGAGACCGGGAAAACCTGGTCGGCGACCATGCCCGCGTTCGGCGGCGACGTAAAGCTCGACATCCTCGACGTCCGCGGCACGGAATCCGCGCCCGTCTCCACCGCCCGCGTCCGCGTGCAGGTCGGCGAATCCGCCTCCGAGATCGAACTCAGCGCGGCCGAGCGCCCTATCGCAGCGGTGAATGACAAGCTCGCCGTGCGCCTCGTCGCCTTTCCCTCGAAGCGCACCTTCTACGACCACGAGGTCGCCGCGCTCCACTACGGCCGCCGCGGCGACTCCAGCCAGCGCGTCACGCCGATCCCCGGCCTCCCGCACTACCGCGAACGCTACCTCGACGAGGGCTACACGCTCCGCGATTCGGCCGGCCGCACCGTGCCGACGCACCGCACGCGGCCCGAGCTCGACCTCGGCGGCTTGAAGATCCCCACGGGTTGGTTCGAGCGCTGGCGGCTGCCGATCGAACTCGACACACCCGAGCTGCCGTTCAGCGTGACCGTCACCGGCTTCGTTTCGTACGTCGCGAGCCTCGAGCAGCGGCCGTTTCCCGGCGGACCCGGCGACCCGCTCAACCCCGTCGCGACGCTCCGCCTGAAATCGGGCGATGTCGACGTCGCCGAAACGCTCGTCGCCCTCGACCCCGGCCGCTCGCTCTCGAACCGCTGGAATCTCGAATTCCGCTGGTGCTCGTCGCCCGCGGAACAGGCGGCCCTGACCGCGCCGATGACGGCCATGAACGAGCTGACGATCGAAGTCGTCGATCCGCCGCTGCGAAAGACCGTCGCGATCGAGCCCGGCCAGACCATCGACCTCGAAGGCACCGGCTACCAATTGAAAGTCGCCGAAATCCTCCCCAGTTGGCCGCTCATGAGCCCGGGCTACGAAAACGCCCGCTCCCCCGTCGCCCGCATCGATGTCAAACGCGGCGACCTCACGTACAACCGCACCGTCGTCCAGCGTTTCCCCCAGTTCACCCAGGACATCGACGCCGCCGGCGTCCGCCACCGCGACGCACTCGTCGACGCCAACCTGAAGCTCGCCTTCCGCACCTGCGCCCAGAACTGGGCCATCCTCACCGCCGGCCCCGGCCTCACGCCCAAGCTCGTCCTCTTCGCCGGCAACGGCCAGACCTTCGCGACCGACCTCGCCCTCGGCGAGCCCCGCGTCATCGAATCCGGCGGCGGCCGCCTCGTCGCAACCCTCGACCAGCTCCTTCCGAGCGCCCGCGAAGAGCAGCTCCCCGTCGTCGAAGCCCGCGAGCGCCGCCGCTCCGAGGGCCTCTCCGCAATCCGCCTCCGCCTCACCGGCCGCGGCCCGCTCAGCGACTGGTCCGAGAGCCACTGGGTCCTCCTCGATCAGTTCCCGGAGATCTCGCCGAATCCGCTGACCGTCGCGACGCCGTCGGGCGAGACCTACGAACTGATCTACGCACCCTACGTCCGGCCGCTCGGCTTCGAGCTGACACCGCGCCGGCTCACCGCCGAGTATTTCCCCGGCGGCATCGACCCCACGTCATGGCAGAGCGATTTCCTCGTCCACAGCGACGACGGCGCGGCCGAGCCTGGCCACGTCGCCGTCAACCAGACCGCCACATTCGGCGAGTGGACGCTCTTCCAGTCCGGCGCGGCCACCGACGGCTGGAGCTGGACCGTTCTCGGCGTCGGCAACCGCCACGGGATCTGGACCCAGGTCCTCGGCTGCTGCCTCATCACCCTCGGCTGTCTCTACGCCTTCTACGTGAAACCAGTCCTCAAGCGCCGGCAGCTCGAAGCCGCGCTCGCCCGTGCATCCGCCGAAAAACAGACCCAGCGGGCGACCCGTTCGCCCGTCGCATCGGAGGCGCGTTCATGAATCGCGTGTGGATGATCGCCGTGACCCTTGCCTGCCTCCTCAGCCTCGCCGCCGCGCCCGACGCGGCCGCAGCCGACGGGATCGACTTCCAACCCCAGGCCGAGCTGGCCGCGCTCGACAAGGCGATCGACTGGAGCCGCGTCGAGCTCCTCGCCGTCCAGCACCAGAACCGCTACAAAACCTTCGACTCCTTCGCCCGCGAAGTCCTCACCGACATGACCGGCAAGGACCACTTCCCCGGCCTCACCCCCGAAGCGTCGATCCTCGAGTGGATGTTCAACGGCAACGCCTACAACGACCAGCGGATGATCCGCATCAAGGACAAGGGCATCCGGCTGAACATCACCGCCCACATGCCCGCGGCCCGCGCCGACGAAATCCGCAAGACCGGTTTCATCACCCGCAATGAGCTCCGCAGCCCCGAGATCGAGCGCCGCCTCCGCGAGATGGCCACGATCACCCGCATGGCCCCGGCCATGGGCCGCGCCGGCGCGGCCCGCGCGGCCGCCCTGAGCATGGAAGAAATGCTCCGCATCGTCCCCCGCGAGGGCGGCGGGCCCACCGATCCCTGGCACATGCCGCTCGCCGTCTTTCCAAATCTCACCGCCGAAGGCCGCAACGTCATCCTCGCCCAGTTTCCGCAGCTCACCGCCTTCGACGGCCAGCCGCAGGCTGAGGGCGTCTCGCCCGAAAACGCCGTGAAGACCGTCGGCTACTGGATGGTCCTCAGCTCCGCCTGGCGCGGCCGAAGCGCCGCCTCCGTCCAGACCGCCCTCGACGGCCTCACCGAAGCCCTGCCGAAAATGGCCCCGGCCATCTACCCGTCCCAGTCGCAGCGCGAGGCCGAGCAGCACTACTACACCATGGGCAAGTTCGCCATCGGCTGGGTCACCTACTTCATCGGCTTCCTCATCAGCATCTGGGCCGCCGTGACGCGCTGGAAATCGCCCTGGTGGATCGCCCTGATCCTCATCGTTGTCGGCTTCGCCCTCCACGCCTACGGCATCGGCCTCCGCTGGTACATCCTCGACCGCATCCCCGTCGCGAACATGTTCGAGGCCATCGTCTTCGCCGCCTGGGTCGGCGTCGCTCTCTGCGTCCTGCTCGAGGCCTTCTTCCCCCGCGCGATTTTCCTCCTCGGCGGCCACGCCCTCGGCTTCACCTTCCTCATCCTCGCCACCTACGTCGTCCCCGGCGGCGGCACGCTCTCCAGCATCCGCGTCATCCTCGACGACGTCATGCTGCGGATCCACACCACGATGATCATCGCCTCCTACGGCCTGATCTTCATCGCCTCCGTCATCGCGATCGTCTACCTCTTCGGCTACTACCTCCACCGCAGCGCCGCCCGCTCCGCCGAGGCCGGCATCATGATCGCCTGCGCCGGCGCAGCCCTCTGGATCATCTCCGCCATCGCCTTTACCCTCGTCCCCGGCGCGGGCACGGTCGACGGTTACGTCAAGAACTCCGGTGCCGCCGCCGCGTTCGGCGTCACGGCCGGCCTCGCGACGATCGCCGCGTTCGTCCTCCTGCGCCTGAAGGCCGCGCCCACGGCGCTCGTCTGCGCGATCTCGCTCGCCATCACGAGCGCCATGGTCGCGGTCGGCGATCGCGATCTGGTGCTCTATGGCGGAATTTCCCTCACCGCTCTCGGCGTCTGCTGGTTTTTGGGCAATATCGTCGTCGTCCTCCGGGCCATGCGGCCACAGGCACAGGCCGCGCTCGCGGGCGTGGGCGGATCGCTTTCAAAGAACCGGCCGGCCCTCGCCGGCGCGACGGCGGGGGAGGAGCGGGGGGTTCACACAGCGGGGCCGGGCGATGAACGCGCGGCTCGCAGAGCGGGTCCGGCGCACGAGCGAGCGCCGCGCACCGCTGCGGCGGGCGACGAACGGGCAATGCGCGCGGCCGGATCATCGGGCGACGAGCGGGGGATGCGTACGGCCGGGTCGCCGCGCGACTCGCGGGCGCTGCTCGCCGGCGCGACGGCCCGCGAAGACCGCCCGATCCTGGCCGGTGCGATGCCGGGCGACGAGGGCCGCAGTTCGAACCTGCCGCGCTGGCTGGTGGATGTCGACTGGATGCACCTGATCATCCTGAACATCGTTTTCGTGCTGCTCTTCGTGGGGATCATCCTCGGCGCAGTCTGGGCGGATTACTCCTGGGGCCGGCCGTGGGGCTGGGACCCGAAGGAAGTGTTCGCGATGAACACGTGGCTCATCTACGCCATCCTGATCCACGCCCGCTTCGCAACCAAATCCCGCGGCCTGGCAACGGCCTGGCTCAGCGTGATCGGCTGCCTGATGATGGCCTTCAACTGGGTCTTCGTGAATTTCTACATCGTCGGCCTGCACAGCTACGCGTAGCGAGCGGCGCCAAAGCATGTCCGAGCCCGACGCGCAAGCGAGGCTGTATTTCCGACCCCGCCGCGCAAGCAAGGGAACCTCCGAGCCCGCCGCGCAAGCAAGGGAATCTCCGAGCCCGCCGCGCAAGCAAGGGAATCTCCGAGCCCGCCGCGCAAGCAAGGGAATTTCCGACCCCACCGCGCGAGCGAGAGTGATGTTCCGAGCCCGCTGCGCAAGCAAGGGAATCTCCGAGCCCGCCGCGCGAGCGAGGAAGAAGTGGCTTTCACACCCGAGCGCAAGCGCCTGGGTCTCCCCGCCCGGAGGGCGCACGATCGTTGCCAGGGACTTCAGTCCCTGGATCGGACTCCTCTTCTCACTTCCGCGCCCGGAGGGCGCACGATCCTCCCCCGCGCGGATGGCGCACGATTCTCCCCGCCCGGAGGGCGCACGATCGTTGCCAGAGGCTTCAGCCTCTGGACAGCCCCTCTCCCGTCCATCGCGTTCCCCGCCATTCATGTAACCGCCGGGTGCCCCGCCGACGGCCGTTCAGCGTCGGCAGGGAATTCGCGGGCGCGCCGTCAGATACCCGACCACCATCCGTCGCCGCGGCTGCCCATTCCGAGCCCGAGACATGAGCGAGGACGCCGCGGGTGACTAGCGGGGCCACGAACCGTTCAGGTAATATCCTGCTTCTGCTGGGCACCGGGAAGGTCTGCCTCGAACTGCAACAAGGGAGATCCATGAGCCTTACCAAGTCAAAACGCCGTATTGCCGACCATGGCGAGGTCTTCACCCCGCCGTGGATGGTCGAGGCAATGCTCAACTTGGTAAAGGACGAGACCGAGCGCATCGACTCCCGTTTCCTGGAACCGGCGTGCGGCAGCGGCAACTTCCTCGTGCAGATCATGCAGCGCAAGCTCGCTGCCGTGGAACTCAAGTACGGGAAGTCCGAATTCGAGCGGCGGCAATATGCCTTGCTTGGCCTGATGTGTATCTACGGCATCGAACTGCTGCCGGACAATATCGCCGAATGCCGCGCGAATATGTTGGAAATCCTCGCCGACTATCTGCATCTCGATGAATCGGACGAACTGTATCGTGCTGCATCCTACGTGCTGTCGCAGAACCTCGTTCATGGCGACGCACTCAAAATGCGCACATGCGACGGCGAGCCGATCACTTTTGCCGAATGGGGCTACCTGGGTAAGGGCAAGTTCCAGCGACGTGATTTCCGCCTCGCCGCGCTCAGCGAATCGTCGGCCTTCAGCGCGGAGGGGTCGCTCTTCGCCCAGCTTGGGAAACACCAGCTCTTCACGCCGACGAGAATTTACCCACCGATGACCGTAAGCGAACTGGCCACCCTGCTCGGCGACGTATCGACGGAGGCCGAATGAGCGATCAGGCCGGCTTTACATTGCGTGGCCGCAACCCGGACGTGCTGACGTGCATCGCGAACCTCTCCAACGACGAAGTGTTTACGCCGCCCGAGTTCGCGAACCGGATGCTGGACACGCTGGCCGCCGCGTGGGCGGCCGACAACAGCGGTGCAAATATCTGGGCGGACAAGAGGGTGAGGTTTCTCGACCCGTGCACCAAGTCAGGCGTGTTCCTGCGCGAAATCACCAGCCGCCTAACCACGGGACTCGCGGACAAGATCCCCAAGCTTGAGAAACGTGTCGATCACATTCTGACCAAGCAGGTTTTCGGCATCGCGACCACGTATCTCACGAGTCTGCTCGCACGGCGGAGCGTGTATTGCTCGAAGCACGCCAAGGGTGAGCACTCGATCGCCAAGTCGTTCGCGAATGATGATGGAAACGTTTGGTTCGAACGCATTGAGCATACCTGGGGTAACACCAAGTGTGAGTTCTGTGACGCTCCGAAAGCGATTTTGGACCGGGAGTCCGGAGTCGAAAACTACGCTTACGCGTTCATTCACACCACGGACATAAGGGCTCGCATTGCCGAGTTGTTTGGAGGCGACATGCAGTTCGACGTAATCATCGGAAACCCTCCATATCAGATGAAGGGGGGCGCGGGCGGTTCGAGCGATTCATCCATTTACCATCTCTTCGTCGAGCAAGCCAAGCGACTCGACCCAAAGTACTTGTCGATGGTTATCCCTTCCCGTTGGCTCGCGGGCGGCCGTGGGCTTGACGAGTTCCGCAAGGATATGCTCAGTTCACACAAACTGGCCAGGCTGGTTGACTTCCCAGTCTCACGAGAGGTTTTTCCCGGCGTGGAGGTCAAAGGTGGCATCTGCTACTTCCTCTGGTCGGCCGCCCACAACGGCCAATGCGACGTTACGGTGGTCCGCGGTGACGAGGAAACAGTATCGCCTCGGAAACTCGACGAGTTTGACGTGTTTGTGCGGGACCCGAGGGCCGTCAGCATCCTGCGCAAGGTGATAAAGGCTGGCGAAGCGCCAATCACCGAAATACTGACTGCTGACACTCCCTTCGGCATCGCGACGAATTTCGAGGGATTCCGCGACGAGAAGAAAGCAGGGGACGTCGCGCTACACTACGTCCGAGGTGGTAAACGCGCCATCGGATTTGTACCACGAAGCACGATCGCCAAGAACGCTGCCCTCATCGACAAGTGGAAAGTGCTTGCGCCGAAGGCGGGTTCAGATGGGGGGCAGAAAATTCCTGATTCCGTGCTTGGCAAACCATGGCTGAGCGCGCCGCCGTCTGTCGCTACGCAGACGTTCCTCGCTTTCTGTGTGGCTAGTAAAACCGAAGCACAAAGCCTTGAGTCTTATTACCGCACCAAATTCTTCAGGCACCTCGTGTCACTACGCAAGCTCACGCAAGACGCGCTTCGACCGATGTACTCATGGGTTCCGGTTCAGTCGTGGGATCGACGATGGACGGATGAAGCCCTCTACAAGAAGTACAACCTATCGAGACAGGAGCGTGATTACGTCGAAGCGGTCATTCGCCCGATGGACCTGAGCAAAGAGGGCGATGATGACTAAGTCGATCGAGGAGATCCTTGCGCCAAAACCAGAAGCTCGACCGCGTATCTACGCCTACTCGATCGCCGACGAGGCGCACCTGGGCCTTCTCAAGGTGGGGCAGACCACGCGCGACGTGAGGCATCGAATCGCGGAGCAGCTCAAGACTGCCGCCATCAAGAACTTCACGATCGAACTCGACGAGTGCGCGGAGTGCGATGACGGCAGGATCGTCACCGATCACGACGTGCGCGCCGCGCTGGTGAGGAAGGGGTTCGAGAACACCGAGTTGGAGTGGATGCGATGTTCGGTCAAGCAACTGAAGACCGTGCTCGCGGAGCTGCGCAAGGGCCAGCGGTTTAGCGGAACGCATCACGAGACCTTCGCGATGCGTCGCGAGCAGGCCGAGGCCGTGAATAAGACGCACGCTTACTTCCACTCGATCTGGAACGAGGACATGCACGCCGTTCCGCGCTTCCTCTGGAACGCGAAGATGCGCTTTGGGAAGACCTTCACCACGTATCAACTCGCCAGGAAGCTCGGCGCGAAGCGAGTGCTCGTCGTGACCTTCAAGCCTGCAGTGGAAGATGCGTGGCAGACGGATTTGGAATCGCACGTGGATTTCGACGGGTGGCAATACCTATCCCGCAGTTCCGATAGTGATCCGACTAAGATCAACGCGAAAAAGCCGGTCGTGTATTTCGGCTCCTTTCAGGACCTGCTCGGCCGGGACGATGCGGGCAACATTAAGTCGAAGAACGAATGGCTGCACAAGGTGAAATGGGACCTCGTGGTCTTCGACGAATACCACTTCGGCGCGTGGCGGGAGACCGCGAAGGAGCTCTTCGAAGGTGAGGAGGAGGCGGTCGCTAAGAAGGAAGCCAAGCTCGAGTACGGGAGCGGGCTGGAGAATGTGAACGAAGACCTCAGCGAACTCTCGGCGAAAGAGACCGAGTTCCTTCCGATCACCACCAAGGCGTATCTCTACCTCTCTGGCACGCCGTTCCGGGCGCTGGCCACGGGCGAGTTTATCGAAGAGCAGATCTTCAACTGGACCTACACGGACGAGCAGCGCGCTAAGGAGGAGTTTGCGGCGAAGAGCCCAGGCAAATGGAACCCGTACGGCGCGCTGCCGCAGCTGCGCCTGCTGACGTACCAGATGCCGGATGAGCTGCTTGCCATCGCGAGTGCCGGAGAATTCGACGAGTTCGATCTCAACGCGTTCTTCGATGCATCTGGCACAGGCGCTACGGCGCAGTTCAAACACAAGAGCGATGTGCAAAAGTGGCTGGACATCATCCGCAGCGGGTACGCGCCCAAGGCGGTGGAGTATCTGAAGACGGGTACGCGGCCGCCATTTCCGTATTCCGATGTGCGGCTGCTGCCCTACCTTCAGCACTCCTTCTGGTTTCTTCCAACCGTGGCGGCGTGCCGCGCGATGGCAAACCTACTGGCGGAGAGGCACAACACGTTCTGGCATGACTACGAGGTGGTGGTTGCCGCTGGCCCCTCGGCGGGCGTCGGTCTGGAGGCGTTGCCGCCGGTGCGCAGGGCGATCGGGAGCGGATTTGACACCAAGACCATCACGCTCTCGTGCGGCAAGCTCACCACGGGTATCACGGTGCCGCAGTGGTCATCGATTCTGATGCTGCGCAACCTCAAATCGCCGGAGACATACTTTCAGTCCGCGTTTCGCGTGCAATCGCCATGGTCTATCAAAAACCCCAATGGCGACAACCCAAACGAGGAGGAAATCCTAAAGCCCATCTGTTTCGTCTTCGACTTCGCGCCTACGCGCGCGCTGCGACAACTCTCGGAGTATGGGATCGGCCTTTCGCCGAACGAACCGAATCCGGAAAACGCGGTCAGGGACCTCGTTTCGTTCCTACCCGTGCTGGCCTATGACGGCGCGAACATGACGCAAATTGACGCGGGCGGCATCCTCGATATCGCGATGGCGGGTACGTCGGCCACGCTACTGGCTCGCAAGTGGGAAAGCGCGCTGCTCGTGAACGTCGACAATGAGACGCTGCGCCGCGTTCTGGACAATCCCGAGGCCATGGCTGCGGTGGAGCGGATCGAAGGCTGGCGAGCGCTGGGTGACAACATCATCGAGGCAATCATCAACAAAAGCGAGAAGATCAAGGACCTCAAGAAAAAGGCTAAGGATAAAGGGCTTACGGACAAGCAGATGAAGGAACTTACGGAGGAGGAAAAGGAGTTCAAGTCGAAGCGCAAACTTGTTCAAGAGAAGTTGATCAAGTTCGCCACCCGAATCCCCGCGTTCATGTATCTGACCGATTTCCGCGAAAACACGTTGCAGGACGTCATTACCAAGCTGGAGCCGGAATTGTTTCTTGCGGTCACAGGTCTAACGGTGAGTGATTTCCACTTGCTCGTTGGGCTGAGAGTGTTCAACACAGAGCAGATGAATCAGGCAGTGTTTGCGTTTCGCCGCTATGAGGATTCGTCGCTTCGCTATACAGGTATTGATAGCCACGAAGGGTTGACCCACTATGGGCTCTATAGCACGGTGGTTGCGAGGGAATGAGCCCGTGCCACTGCCTCTGCGAGCAGTGGATTCTCGCGCGACGCGGTAGAACCGCCCGAGTCGTCGAATCAAACCGCGCTCATCGCCGCTCAATCCCGCCAATTTCCGCCAGCCAGTCAGATTCCACGCCCGCAAACCGTCCGCCCCTCGCCCGCGCCGCTATCCTTGCTGGAAATGACTGCTACTCCCGACCAGCGCACCGTCCCCGCCTTCCCACTTTCCCACGTTCCCACCTTCCCACCGCCAGCCGACACCCACCCACGAAGGTCTGATAACGAACATGATCATCCCGGCACACACCAAAAGGAAGCGATGATCACCTTCGGCCAGTTCGCTGGAAACGCAGTTCTAGGAGTTCTCCAACGTCCTGATAACATAGATGGCCAACCCGGCACGCACAGGAAAAGAAGTTTGGCCACCTTGGGCGCATTCGCTGGAAACCCGGCTTTGAAGACGCCGCCCCCGAAAGCGAAGCAGCATTCACGACAGCGCCGGCGCACCCCGCGCGAGCGGCGGCCGATCGCAGGCGCGATCGGCGTCGGGCACAGAGGCCCGCCGCCACTGGATCGTGGCCGCGCTCGTTCGTCGGGCGTCCACGTTTTCACGTTATCACGCTTCCACGCGGTCCGGGCTCCGTCGCCCCCTTGTTCCGTTGTCACCTTGCCACCTTGTCACCCGCTTCCCCCGTCCGTACAAGCCTGAAGAGAATGAACAGCGGCAATATGCGGACAAGTGTCGAGACGACGAAAAGCGTGTGGTACGCCCCCGGGTCCGCCCCCAGCGACGCCAGCAGCCACCCGCCCAGCAGCGACCCCGTCGTCATCGCCAGCGCATTCGCGAAGTTGAACGCCGAGAGCAGGCTCGTCCGCTCGGAATCGCGGATCCGCTCCAGCGTCGTCAGCAGCGCCCCGAGGTCATACGCCGCCCACACGAACCCGCCCAGCGCCTGGAGGAAAACCAGGTACCACAGCTCCGGCGACACCGCCCACAGACCGGCCACCGGGACGATCCCGATCCCGCCGATCAGCAGCACCCGATCGGCCCCGAACCGGCTCGCCACCAGGCCCCACAGCGGTAGGGACACAATCCGTGCCAAATAGATCGTCGCCTGGAGCATCACGTAGTTCGCATACGACGCGGCCGGAATCTGCTCCAGCATGTACGGCGCGAAAAACGGCCCGGCCGTCTGCGCCGCGAACGACACGCTCACGAGCAGCAGGAGCAGCCGCCCGTCGGGGCTCGCCCGGGCCCGGCGAACCGCCTCCAGCGGCGAAAGCAGCCGGAACGCAGCCGGCAGCGGCTCATACTCGCTCTGCACGGCCAGGTACGCGGTGGAGATGAGCCGCAGCAGGCCCGCCGCCGCGAAGAGCACGATGAACGCCCGCGCCTCGACGCCGTGGCCGCGTGCGTATTCAAGAAACACGCCCGCGCCGATCAGCGCGGTCACGAGCGTGAGATTGCCGAGCCGCGTCCGCCGCGCAAAGTACTTCGCCCGGATCTCCACGGGCACAAGCGTCGTGATCCACGTGCTCCACGCCGGCCCGCCGGCCATGCCCGCGGTCCAGTAGATCGCGGCGATCAGGAACAGCAGCGGCGTCGGGCAGGCTCCGATCCACGCCGCGATGATGAAGGGGATGAAGCTCAGCGCCTGCACGGCCGAGCACAGCACGACCCACCGCTTGAGCGACCCGACGGCCCGCACGGCGACCGGCGAGGCGAGCTGAAGCGTCGCGCCGACGATCTGCGGCAGCGTCACCACGAGTCCCGCCGCGACCTGCCCGGCGTTCATGGCTAGGATGAAGGCGGGGATGAACGACTCGCCGCAGCCGACGTGCGCGGCCCACGCGGCGTTGTCGGTCGAGCTGGCGAAGAGGTCCTTGCGGACACGGCGTTCGGTACGTTGCGGGCGCTGCGGCTCAGGTTCAGGCTGGGGCTCGGGCTCAGGCTCGGGCGCAGGGTCGGCGTCGATCGTCATGCGCCGTCCCCGCGCGGCGCCAGCCCGGATTCGATCAGCCGCGTCGCCTTGTCGATCGGCTCGGGCTGCGCCAGCAGCTCGCCGGTCGCCGCGCCGAGTTCGCGGAAGCGCCGAGCCGTGACCAGCACGCGGCCCTCCAGCGAGCCGACCGTCGAGTTGTAGCTCTCGACGGCGCTGCCAAGGCTGCGCCCGAGCTTCACGAAGTGCTCGGTCATCTTCTGGAGCCGGTCGTACAGCGTCTTGCCGAGGTCGCTGATCTCGCGAGCGCTCCGCGCGATCTGCTCCTGCCGCCAGCCATACGCGACGGCCCGCAGCAGGGCGATGAGTGTCGTGGGCGTCGCGAGGATCACCCGCTTCTCGACGCCCGCCTCGATCAGGCTCGGATCCTGTTCCAGCGCGGCGCTGAAGAAGGTCTCGCCGGGCAGAAAGAGCACGACGAACTCGGGCGAGGGTTCGAGCCGATCCCAGTACGACTTGCCCGAGAGCTGATCGACGTGGCGGCGGATCTGCGCCGCGTGCTCGCGCAGCCGTTCAAACCGCACGCCTTCGTCCGGCGCTTCGAGCGCTTCGAGATACGCGGCGAGCGGCGCCTTCGCGTCGACGACGACGTTCTTGCCGCTGGGCAGCCGCACGACCATGTCCGGCCGCAGCTTGCCGTCCTCCGCCGCGACGGTCGCCTGCGTGACGAAGTCGCAGTACTCCACCATGCCGGCCAGTTCGACGACGCGCTTGAGCTGGATCTCACCCCAGCGCCCGCGAACCTGCGGCGCACGGAGCGCTTTGACGAGGCTGCCCGCCTGCGTCTGTAGCTGCGCCTGCGCCGCCTGGAGCGA
The DNA here is from genome assembly GCA_045863555.1 of Planctomycetota bacterium. Taxonomy (GTDB): domain Bacteria; phylum Planctomycetota; class Phycisphaerae; order UBA1845; family Fen-1342; genus JACRLV01. The sequence continues at coordinate 17,914 of BTUU01000011.1, forward strand.
ACGGACCTGCTCCATCAGGCCCGCGTACGCGCCTTCGCGTTTCGTCTCCAGCGCCTGCACCTTCTCATCCACCTTCAGCAGCGACTCCTTGAGCGGCTTGACGAGGTTCTCGATCGCTTCCTGCCGCGCGGCGTGCTTCTCGGCTTCCGCTGTCTGAAGTTCGCCGAAGCGGTTGCGGGCGAGTTCGAGGAACGACTGCTGGCTGGCGTTGAGCGCCTCGGTCGAGAGCTGCTGGAAGGCCTCGGCGAGCTTCTGCCGGGCTTCGTTCAGCAGCCCCAGCTTCTCCGCCGCGGCGTTCCGCTCTTCGACGAGCCGCGTCTCCAGCTCTGCGATCCGCGCCGCCTGCGTGCGCAGCTCCTGCGTGGCGGCTTCGAACCGGCGGTTCCGCTCGGTGATCTCGCCTTCGAGTGCAGGAATACGTTCACAGCGCTGCTCGGCGGCCGAGGTGCGGGCGGCGGAGTCACGAAGCTGGTCATGGAGCGAGCGGACGAGGCCATCCGCGGCCGTCAGGCGGGCATCGAGCTCGGCGACGCGCTGATCGCGGGTGGCGAGGCGTTCGACCAGCGTGGCCCGCTCGGCGTCCGGGGCCGCGGCATCCTTCGGGCGGCGTGCCGAAGCGGCCAGCCAGCCGATCACCGCGCCGACGATCAACCCGGCCAGCGCCCCCGTGAGAATCGAAGCGAGATCCATGCGGAAAGTGTAACCGAAGGCGGCATTTCTCCGCGGAATCACGATTTGTCGCGCCGCCGCCGGCCGCGCGTCCGTCTGCCGCGTCTTCTCCAGTGTGAAGACGCCTGACGAACCGGCCGATCACGTTGAACGACCCGCCAAGGCGAATCACAACGAATGCAGGAGCCAGCCATGTTTCGCATGAGCACGTTTCGGATCGCTGCGTTCGCCGCCGTCGCCGCCTGGGCCTCGACCGCGACCGCCGAAGTGAACAAGAAGATGGCTTTCACCAAGCCGATCAACGAAGCGGACACGACGGTGACCGTCGAGGTCGACCCGGGGCCGGACGTCCCCGTGGTCATCCCGCCGCGGACGAGCGCCGAGGCGAAGCGGAATCTGATTCGCGACGCGCTGATCGAAGCCGGGTACGACGTCACCGACAACGGTGCGGGCGGCAGCGAACTGACGATCCGCCACCTCACCGACGGAACGACCGTCAAGTTCCGCCCCGGCAGCACGGGCGAGAAGTCGGACAAGATCGTCAGCGACGCGGTTGTCGCGGCGGCGATCGAGTTCAGCGGCTTCTTCGAGCCGATCGAGCGCGAGTTCCTCCAGCCGGCGATCTTCACGGCCGGCATCGTGACCGACGTCGGGGAACTGACGGTGCAGGTGTCCGCCGAGGAACTGCAATTCCAGACCGACGGCCCGATCATCTGCCAGGCGCTCTTCCAGCGTCTCGCCCCGCGAGCGCCGCAATATGGTGCGCAGATTCTCTTCGCGGGCGATCGCCTGGAGGTCTACTTTGACCCCGCGTACACCGTGACGCAGGGCGGCATCGTGTTCGGCACGGATTCCGCGGGCGAAGGCTGTACCGGCGCGGTCCACAGCGGCGTGGGCGAGCCGAATCCGTGCCCCGAGGACATCGATGGCGACGGCGCTGTCGGGCTGGGCGACCTCGGCCGCCTCCTGGCGTCGTTCGGATCGTTCCGCGGGATGGCCAACTATGACCCGGCCGCCGATCTCGACGGCGACGGAACGGTCGGCCTGGGCGATCTGGCGCGGCTGCTCGCGGCGTACGGCCGGAGTTGCTGATGCGTTGATCCTCCGTAGCGCTGGGCAGGCCGGGGACGCGTGCGACTATGCCGCGTCCTCGGCCACTTGCGTTTCGTCGCTGCTCCCCGATGGATCGACGGTCTCGTCGCTCCCCAGCGGATCGGCGCAGCGCCGCAAGTGGCGCACGAGCGTCGTGTAGGCGTCGAGCACGGCGATCGGCAGCGGGGCGCGGCGGCCCTCGTCGATCGCCGGCGGTTCGATTACCGAGATGAACTCGGTCTCCGGCGTCTCGCCCTCGATCCATGGCGTGCCCGCGGGTCGCGTCTCGAAGCGCGGTCCGTTGCGCGTCAGATGCACGACGGTCGCGGCGTCGTCCGGGCCGGGCAGCACGACCGCGCCGCCGACCAGTCGCTCCGCTTCGCGCAGCACGGCGGCATGGTCGAAGGCGTAGCGAAGCGTCTGGGCGATGCGGACGCGGGCGGCGAGGTCCGCAGGGAGTTCGTCGAGATCAGCGACCCGCGATTCGAGCAGGGCTTCGAAGGCGTCGAGTTCGCCCGCGTGGACGCCGGTGAGGAGCATCTGCCGCCGGCCGAGGGCGCTGCCATAGTCGGCCGGCGTGACGCGGTCGGAGCACGGGCCGAGGCACGCGCCCGCGAAATAGCGCTCGCACAGCGACGTCGCCGCCGCCGTAGCGAACAGCAGCGGGAGGGCGGCTGCGCGCTCGCGCGTCGCGGTTTCCGTCGGGCACTGGGCCGCGCGGAAGAACACGCTCGTCGCCTCGATGATCGCCTCGGCCGTGAAGCGGCTGCGGTAGGGGCCGTAGCAGGTCTGGCCGCGGGGCGGTTCGCGAGCGACGCGGAGCTGGGCAAGGCGGTCGCGGTCTTCGGCGAGGTAGCAGTAGCGGGCCCACGCCCGCATCTGGCGATTGAACGGCGGGCGGAGCTTGCGGATCAGGTCGGCTTCCAGGAGCAGCGATTCGAGTTCCGTTTCAGCAAGGCGGACTTCGATCCGGGCGATGGCGTTCGTCCATCCGGCGAAGAACGCGGCCGAGCCCTTCGCAGCGAGGTGTTGACGGATGCGCGCTCGCAGGCGAACCGCTTTGCCGATGTAAAGCAGCCGGCCGGCGGCGTCGGAGAGGGCGTAGACGCCGGGGGTTTGCGGGATTGACTTGAGCGTCTCGCGATCGCACGCGAGGACGCGGCCGCGATCGCCGGTGATGGCGTCGAAGGGGGAGGCGCTATCGTTCGAGGATGACGGCAGTGCCAGGCGCGGCGGGGCGGTCTCGGAAAGTTCATCTGTCGGCACAGGCCCGTTCGACTGAAAAGACCGGCCGGAAAACGGTTGTCCCACGGGGCGAAACTGGATCGAGCCCGTCGAGCTGCTGAACAGCACGTCCGGCCGGAGATCGGCTGCGAGGCGCGCGAGTGCGAGACCGCGCAGAGCTCGCGGTTCGGCATTTCCCGAGAGGCGCACCTGGCCGAGCGACTCCGCCGGCAGGTTGCGGAGCCACTCGGCCACGCGCTCGCGGATTGCAGCTCCGTCGAGCGCGGTCACGTCGAGCGGGAGGGCGGCCATCGGGCGGACGGTGTGTTCGAGGAATGTGCCGCGGAGCTTGGCGGTCGAAAGCGCGAAGCTTCCGCGTCCGTCGCTGTCGATCGACTGTGCGCCGTCGTCGGACCGGTCGCGTTCGGGGTCGCTTTTTGCGTCGCCGAATTCAAGCAGCATGCAACCCTTCGGCTCGTGCAACTCCGCGAAGCCGATGCGGTCGACCGAGCCGCTGTAGACGATCGGCGGGCCGCCGCCGCCGGGCCGGGTGAGGACCTGGTGGCGGTGGATGTGCCCCGCGGCGACATAGTCGAACCCCTCCGGCAAGGCCGTCCGCTCGACCACGTCCTCGCCGCTGCGAAAGCGAAACGCGACCGGCCCGCACACGGCCGATTCGAACGTCTGGTGGCAGAGCAGGATGTTCACATCGGCCTCGTCCGGCCCCCAGCCCGTCGCCGCGAGCGCCCCGGCGAAGCGCTCGGCGCTGCTGCGACGCAGACACGGAAATCCCGCCACGGCCACGCGAACGCCGCGGAGCGTGAGCCGTAGCGTCCGCGGCTGCGCGAGGATGTGCAGCTTCGGATGCGAGAAGAGCAGCGACGCGGGCAGGGCCGACCGTTCATGATTGCCGGGGACGATCACCACGGGCACGCCGGCGCCCGCGACGCGCAGCAGCGGGCCGGCGGCGGCGGCCATGGCGGCACTGCTCGGCCGCGGCTGGTCGAAGACGTCGCCGGCGTGGAGGACGAGATCGACGTTTTGCTCGAGTGCGCGGTCGAGAACGCGTTCGTAACTCCGCACGAAGTCGTCGCCGCGGCGGGCGATCTTCAAGCGCGGCCGGGCGGGGAGCTGCGCGCCGATGTGCGAGTCGGCGAGGTGGAGGACGCGGATGACCATGGCGCGGGAGCCTACCGCGCGGGTGGAGATTCGGAAAGTGTTAGGTCCGGCTCATTCGTTGCGATCGCGGCGCCGGCGCGGAAAAGCCGGTAGAGCCGCCAATGGAATTCGCGGTACTTGCGGAAGGGGCAGTATTTCTCCTCCTGCATGAAAGGCGGTAATTCGCCGCGGAGGCTGTCGATCTCAGCCTGCATTGCTTCCGTGGAGGAGGCGCGGAGATGGCGGAGGACGGTCAGGATTCGGTCAGTTTCGACGGCGTTGATCTGAAGTGTTGGGTCGAGGAAGCCGAGCCGGGAAATCGGAGGAAAGCGTACGGCTCGGCGCGCGTATTGCCACGCGCCGACCGGCGCTTGATCGGCTAACTCGCGGAGCCGTCGAATGTCAAAATCCCGGAAACGGCGAATGTCGCGCCAAGCGTTGAGACAGAATGCAATCGTCGCGACGATGGCGATCAGACCCAGCTTGAACAGAAAGTCTCCGGGCCACCCGCGGCCGTACCACTCCAGCCCGGAAAACTCCTTGTACGCGATCACGCCGGCGACGACGGCGGAGAACCGGCTCGGAAAGTCGGGGTGTCGCAGCATGCCTTCTCCCGGCGACGGCGCTCCGCCCGGAGCGATCGAGGTCACTTTACAGGAATCGCGCTCGATTCCGCACCATCCAAATCCAGCGAATCGCCCAACCCGTCCAAAAATTCCTGAATCGGATCGCCTTCCGACTCAAAGGACTGCCGCACTACTAGGATCGGGCCGAGCATCGCGATTGATCCGACGCCGCCGTTGACCTCCCAGGCGTCGGGCGTCACCGTCTGGGTCAACGCTGTTTCGATCGTCTCCTCAGCGGACTCGTCGAAGTACACTTCTTCCCCGAGTTCGTCGGATTCGGGCGATTCGTCGGACGCGTCGATCCCAGCGACATGGCGTCGCAACCACTCGGCGTGCGCCACGACCAGATCGTCCACGGTGTAGACTCGCGTGCTCGATCGAATCGAATCGCGGGCGGTGACTTGGAGACCGTGCGGGCGAATCGCGCCCGCCAGGGGAATAACGCCGCCCCCGGCGCTCTGGAGGACGGCGGCGAGGTACCGTTCGGCGGTGAGATTCGCGGCCGGCCGCGCGATCCCTTTGTCGCTCGGGATGGCGATGTCCCTCATTTCCGCCCAGTCGACGAAGATGGGGATCCCCGTAACCGTCCGCAGGCGATCGATCGCCTGTTCGAACGTGAGTTCTCCGGCGGGCGCGTCCGGCATGCGGCGCAGGAGCGCGGCTTTGAAGCGGGTTTCCGACGTTCGCGGCGAATAGAACGGCGTGTGAATACGCCGGTATACGTGCGGCGCGTCCGGCTCTGTGCGCGATCGTATCTTAGCGTGCGCGTCACCCGCGCGGGGCAGCGGCGTCGCGGCGATCGCCTCGCGGATTGCCCACAGAACATCGACCATCTCCGCGTGGACGTCGCGTTCCGAGCGGATGATCAGCGTTGGACCATACAAGGTGATTGTGCTCGTGCCCCCGTTGACTTCCCAGCAATCTGGCTTGACGGCACCGACAAGCGAGGTGAGTAGCGACCGCTCGGTAATTCTGCGCAGATCCCGAAACGTCGCCACGACCGGCTTCATTCTCCTGGACTCTTCGTCCTGAATGAAGACAAACCGACCGCGCCGAAAGTACCAGTGCGCGATGTAATCGATGATGTCGTCGACCGGGTAGAAGCGGACAACATCGTCGCGGTGCGCGTTGAGCTCAGCAGACGTGATGCGAAGCGGGCTGTCGCCGACGACGATCTCGCCGCCCGGCCGAAGCGTCCGGCAGACCCCGGCGAGAATGTGGCGAATTTCGATGTCCCTCGCCCGATAGGTAACCGGCGACTGCGGCGTGATCTCCAGCATTCCGACCGCATCCCAGTCCACGACGATGGGCACGCCGCTGCGCTGCCGGAGGATGTCGACGACGTTCTGGAGCGGAGCGGCCTGAAAATCGACTTCGGGGAGCCGCCGATCGAGGCGCTCCTCGCGCTGCTGCTCCTCGGCCGTGGGGGCAGGGTACCAGCGCGTGGGATGCGGGGCCGGCTGGGCGAGGGCAGGGATTGGCGCGGCGGCCAGCCAGGCGACGGTGATGGCGACAATCCGGGCAAGCAACATCATCCGCCTCCATTCGAATCGACCTGAAGCGACGCGGAAAGGGCGTCGAGAAACTCCTCGATCGGGTCTCCTCCGACCGGATACCGCTTACGAACGATCAGGAGAGGACCAAGCCCGGTAAGGCTCCCGACGCCGCCGTTGACTTCCCATTCATCCGGCGCCAGCGAGTTCGTCAGCAACAGCTCCAGGCTGACAGTAATCGAGTAATTCGTGGAGTGACCGCTGCAGATGAACGGTATCCCGTCCACGGGCTGCGAACCCGGCCGTGTTGCGGGTTTCGATGACGGGCTGGGGAGTCGTTCCCACCAGGCATCCTCGGCGAACAAAAGGTCCGTGACCGCGTAAATGCGCGTCTCCGCGAGTGCGCCCAATTCGCGGGAGATGTGAATGCCCGTCGGGCGAATCTGCGCGAAGAGTCGGACTTCCACGCCGCCAGCCTCGTCGAGAATAAGCCGCAGATATCGCTCGCCGTTCAGTGTCCGCACGAGGATGGTGATTGGTTTATCGGAGTCGATGCCGGCATCGCTGAGGTCGTCCCAGTGGACAATTACAGGGATCCCGATTCCGCCGCTGAATGCGTCGATCACGTTATCCAGCGCTGGGTCGAAAATGCACGTGGGCGCGTCGAACGGCCGTCCCAATATCTCGGCGAATCGCGACTGCGACGCCGAGCGATCACAGTAGGCGGGATGGTGCACGGGGTAACGAGTCGCCAGTTGCGTCGCGGGCCAGGTAGCGAGCGGTCGGGAGGCTGCGAGACCGGCCGGATCATGTGAGTTCGTATCTGCGACCGCCCGGCGGAGCGAGCGAAGAAGCCCGACGATCTCCGCGTGAACGGCATGCGTCGCGCGAACGACCATTGTCGAACCGAACAGTTGGAAGCTGCCCACGCCGCCGTTGACTTCCCAGCAGTCCGGCGAGACGCCTTGACTCATGATCCGTTGGAGCGACTCGGACGCCAGTTGGCTCAGGTCGATGTACTCGCGGTCGATTTCAAGCCACTGTTGGCCGTTCTGCGCGAGGTAACTCCGAGTCATCGCTTCGTTTTCCCATTGTCCGAAGCGCTGCCGCCAGCGGATGTCGAACTCGAGCAGATCGCCGACCGGGTAGCAGCGCGTGAGCGTTCGCTCGGGTTTTTCGGCTTGTGTGCGAGTCGTGATTCGTAGCGAGTCATACGCCACGGTCAGGGCGCCATCCGGCCTGAGGACCTCGCAAATGGCGTCCAGCACGTGCCGGAGTTCAAGATCGCGCACGCGGTACGAAATCGGGGTTTCCCGATCAATTCCCAGGTCGTTGATGACGCCCCAGTCCACACCGATCGGAATCTCGGCTTGCGCCTTGATCGAGTCGATGGCAGCGGCGAGCGGCGTGTTGGTGAAGTCGACTGCATTGAGTGGTTGGTCAAGCGCTTTGGCCTGTAGTTCTTCGGACGCGCGCGGCGCGGGGAACCAGAGCGTCGGGTGGGGAATCGGCGAACCGGCTGTCTGCGTGGCCGGGTGGCTCGCCGGAAGCGTGACCGGCCGGGACTGGGCGAGCGCGGCCGTGACGAACAGGGCGGCGAGTGCGGTGGCCGCGGGTCGGAGCTGATAGCGAGCGGGCATCGCGTCGGCCTCCTTGGGGAAAACCCGCGCCTTTTTGGCGGGTTCTGGTGAGTTTCTGCCCGTCGGCGGAGGCGAGTGTGCTGCCGGTCCGCCGGAAGGAGCGACTCTGTCAGATTCCCATCGCGTGCGTACCTGTATTATTCGTCGAAAAACGGGGGAGTGGTAGGGAAGGGCCCAGGAAACCGGGCGATGGGCGGGGCCTGGAACACCCGGCATCGGTATATTGGCGATCATGCGAGACGACGAATTGCTGGCCGGGTTCGAGGCGTGCACGCTCCCGGAAGCGGAGTGGACGCACCGGGCGCACGTACGCGTCGCGTATCTCTACGTGAAGCGGTACGGCTTTGACGCCGCGCTGGCCCGGCTGCGCGAGCGGATCCAGGCCTACAACACGTCGATCGGCGGCGAGGACACGCCGACGTCGGGCTACAACGAGACGACGACGCATGCGCTGCTGCACCTCGTTGCCGCGGTGATGATGCACTACGAGGCGGCGTTTCCAACGGCCGACTCGAGAGAATTCTGCGATACACACCCACAGCTCATGACCAAGCACGCGCTGCGGTTTTTCTATTCGCCGGCGCGGCGGATGGACCCGCGGGCCAAGCGGGAGTTTGTGGAACCGGACCTGACGCCGCTGCCGCCGCGGATCCGCGCGAGTGAGTAGGTTGGAGCGGAGATGCCAGCGCCTCCCGTGGTTCAGCGCCGAGTTCTCCGATGGGAGGCGGCATCCGTCATTTGCGAACTCGCGGGCGTCGCACTGCTGTTCATCAGCGTTTGCGCCGGTGTGTCACCGATCTTTTACCTCTGGGCGTTCTTCTTTGCGACGTTCCTGTTTGCCAGCTGGCGAGCCGGTTCGCGGAGGAAGCACTTCGCGGGGCTTGCCGTCGAGCACTCGTTCCAGTTGTGCGGGAACTGTGCTTATCCTCTCCACGCGATAATCGAGGCGACGCGGCCGGAGCGCATTCGCTGTCCCGAATGCGGCACTGAGGCGTCCGTCGCGGGGCTCGAAGCGGAGTGGCGGGAGCAGTTCGAAATCAAACCGGCGCCGCCGAAGCCGTTCCTCCCGGCGTCGAAGTGGGCGCTGGCCGCGTGCGTTGCCGGAATCGTCGCCTGCGTCGCGCTGATCGGGTACCTCGTCGCGGACACGTTCCAGCGGCCGTGAGGCTCGCACCGGCGTGGTCCAATTGCATACTCCCAGCGGCAAAGGTCGTCGGCGGGAGGCTCTGTCGATGCTGGATCGACGAATTATCGAACTGACGCGCGAAATCCGCGAGCTATACGCGAGGAACTGCGCGCTGGCTGATAAGTTGAACCGGTCCATCGTGGCCGATCAGGAAAGCGTCAGACGCGCCTGCCGGGGGCGGGAGAGCCCGATCCCCGAGTTGAATCGATTCCCGGATGTCTTTGCACGCAGCGATGCGATGCACAAGGCGCTGAAAGATCCAACGGTCTCGATGCACAACGGGCTGTTTCAGTTCGCCTGCTGGGTCACCATCGCGATGGTCACGTGGCAGGTCCTGGCGATCCCCAACGGGATGGTCGTCGCGCTTGCGATCGTCCCGATCCTCGCGGGCATCGCGTTTCTTTTCCATCAACGGTTCATCCTCGGCGGCGGCGTATTTCGGCGGCGGCTGCGCGAACAGCTCGTCGCCAGCGGCGTGCCGCTGTGTCTGGAATGCGGCTACGACCTGCGCGGGCAGCTCGAGCCGCGCTGTCCTGAATGTGGACGTGCCGCGCCGCGGCCGCAGCCCGCGCCGGCCAAAGGGGAGGCGTGCCATGTCCGGTGAGAAGCTCGTCGACGTGCTGATCGACATCCGCAATCATCAGCGCGAGCAGATGCAGACCTTCGAGCAGGCGGTCCGGAGCCAGCAGGAGTACATCGATCTCCAGCGCCGGGGCCGGTCGACGTTCCTTTTCATGGTCTTTGCCCCGTGGGGCTGTCTGGCGCTGCTGTTCGCGCACATGCTCTTCGAAGGGTCGGTGTTCGGGTGATGCGGCGCGCGACGTTACGATCTGTGCATGCGTCGCCCATTCAGCCGAACCGCGAGCCTCCTTGCAGCGATCTCCCTGACCGCGCTCCTCGCGGGCTGCGCGGCTTCGCAGTCCAGCGCCGGCTGGCCGGCTGAGCTGGTCGCGGCCGCCGAGCCGCTGCTGGCGCTCGACCCGGATACGGATTGGACAGAGAGCTACAACCGCCTGCTGAGTTTCGGCGCCGCCAGCGTTGATTACGTCGTCAGCCGGCCGGCGATGGTCGAGCGGCAAGCGCCGGATTCACTCGATGCACTGGCCGCGACGTCGCTGGCGCAGCTCCTGATTGGCCGGGGTGCGCCGCCGCTGAGCGGGACATGCTTCGAGACTTCGTACGATCTGCTGCATTTTGACGTGAAATCGCGCGGAACGCCGCTGGGCGAGGCGCGCATCTCGCCGGGAGCCCGGCCGCGGTCGTGGCCGGCGCTCTACCCCGGCCGGTTTGACCATACGGCGGCAGTGCGGATCGACGTCGATGGCGACCGGCAGCGTCTGCGTGAGTGGTGGCTGGAACGGCGGGAGCGGGGCGAGGCCGAGGCGGCGGGGCGGCGGCTCAGCCCGAGCGTCGGCGGGGCGCTGGAGCTGCTTGGCCGGCGATATGTGGATCGGTGGGGGTATGCGCCGGATCGGAGCGTGCTACGGCAGGTCGCGTGGGAAGGCGGGAAGGTGGGAAGGTGGGAAGGGAGTGAGGCAGGCGGGGCTCCCGGCGACGAAGCGAGCGTCGCGTGGCTGCCCGGCGTTCGTTCTTCGGGAGCGCAGCCCGCGCAAGACACGCCGGCGATGATTCTCGAACCGACCGAGGACTACAACCTGGTTCGCGCCGCATGCCTCTGGCTGGCCGGCCGCCCCGATGCGGAAGAGCGGCTCATCGAACGCGTCGCCAGCCTGTCCGAGATCGTTGCGCACAACGCCCGCTTCGCCCTGCTGCACAGCCCGAATCCGAGCATCCGGGCCGCGGTCGAGCGGTATAATCGCACGCCGCGGTGAGCAGCGTATTTGGCCGCGCGGCACGGTTCGCAGGCCGGGCTCGCGGCGACGGAGCGGCCGCTGATGGATCGAAAGGCATCCGGTCACCGGGAGCCCGGCCCGCCGGCTCACGCGACGGCATCGAGCAATGGAGTGCACGCGATGCGCGGCTGGCGTCCCATCCTGATCGCATTGATCCTCGGCGGCGCGGGCACGGCCTGGTGGTTGAGCGGCAGCGAAGCGCGCCGGCTCCAGGCCGAGAACGACCAGTTGAAGGCCGAGCGCGACCGCCTCGAAGACTACGCCAAACGCCTGGCCGCGAGCCGCCGTGTGGCGCAGCTCACGGTCACTGGCCAGTCGCGCGGCGACGACGGAAAGACGCGGACGCGGCTCCTCTGGCAGGAGATCGGCGACGCGGACGTGCGCGGCGCGCCGTACGAGATCGAGGTCACCGGTTCGCAGGTCTATATCGAAGCGCTGGTGCTGAAATTCGACCTGCGGCTCGTCGCCGAGGGGGATGCGGCGCGCGGCACGAGCTTGGCGATGTTTCGCCGCGCGTTCGGAGATGAACAGGCCAGCGAAACCGGGGCGGACCTCGACCGCGCCCGCCCGCCGCGCCTCGTCGAACACCCCGACGCCGCCGCGGCCGCGACGGCGGCGGAACTCTGGGGAAAATTCTGGCAGCTTGTCGATGACCCCGCGCAGGCCAGGCGTCTGGGCGTGCGGATCGCACAATGCGAAGCGCCCTCGGCGCCGATGAAGCCGGGCCAGGTTTGGGAGGTCTGCCTCGACGCGGCCGGGGGGCTGAACCTGCGGAAAATCGCCGAAGAACGGTGACATTGCCCCGCAGCGCGACGCTGTCAAACCCTACCGCAGCGTGACCGCCCCGCGATTCCGCGTCGGATCGTGAAAGTAGAGGTACCGCCGCAGCGCATCCGTTCCGTGGCAGTCGATGCACACGTTCGGCCCTTCGAATTGACGGATCTGCACGCGCAGGCTGCGCGGGTCGGCATCCGGCGCGGCGGCGAGCAGCCCGTCGCGCCCATGGGGCAGGTGGCACGTCCGGCAGCCGATGTGGCCGGTGGGGCTCCTTCGCCCTTCCGAGTCAAAGAGCGGGAACTTCGAGCCCTCCGCCGCGAACATGGGGACGTCGGGATGGCTCGCGAGGATCGGCTTCGGCGCCAGGCCGCCCGACGAGTGGCAATTCACGCAATAGCGGTCCGTCGTCTGCACGAGCGCCAGCGTGTGCGCCTCGGCGGCGGCGCTCGTGGCTGCGGAGGACGGCTGGCTGTCGGAGTGGGTCGGCTGGGGGACCGCCGCCGCCAGAAGATCCTTCGGCCAGAGGAGTTCGGCCAGGGCATCCTCGGATCCGTGCAGCCGGTGGCAGGGCATGCAGCTCTGCGAATTCAGGCCGTGCGTGATAAGTTTTTCCGGCGCGTGCTCGGTCGCGAAGATTGTTTTCAAATCCGAGTGACAGCGGATGCAGAGCGTCGCGCCGCCGTGTTCGTCGAGGCCCGTCGGCTGGGACGTCGACGCCGTGCGCAGGAAATTCTGACCGCCCGCCGCATGCGGATTGTGGCACGTCCGGCAGCCGATCCGGCCGGCGTGCGTCTCGGGATCGATGATGAGCGGAAGTCCGCCCGTCTGGCGATCGGCGGGGAGGGTCTGCGGATGCGCCGCGGCCAGCTCGAGCGAGCGGTCGAATGCCGCGTTCGAATGGCAGGCGATGCAGACGTCGTCGGGATTGGCGATCGAACCGAAAAGCACGCCGCCGACGGGTTGCGTGGTCGCGGAACCGGTCGCCGTGGGCTGCGTCGTGCCGTGCAAATCGGTCATGCCGCCGGGCAGGCGGAACAGGCCGGTCAGCGCGTCGCCGTGCGGCTTGTGGCATGAGAGGCACGTGTCGACGGGGGCGTTGGGAGCGCACGCCCAGTCGGCCGCGGTCGTGCGATCGTGAGCGCTGCCCCGGACCATCGCCATGTCGCTGTGACAGGTCGTGCAGAGCGTCTGCGTCGGCTCCTTCATGTACTTCGGATGGTCCGTGTTGTGCGGATTGTGGCACATCGAGCACTGGCCGCCGGGGTGATTCACGGGGCCGATCGCCTTATCGCCGGCGCATTTGCCATCAGTGTGGCAGGTCATGCACAGCCCGCGCGTGTCCTGCGGTGTCGGGTTCGGGGCCCGGGCGTAGCGGTGAAACAGGTGGCAAGCGCTGCACGGACCGCCCTCGTCCGGCGTCATGCCGACGCGGTTCCGCTCGGTGGGGTGATTGGTTCGGAGATCGTGCGACGTGCCCGCGATCGATGCGCGGTCGGAATGGCACTGGAGGCACATCTGGCCGTCGCGCAGGTCCTTCGCGAGCAGAAACCGGTCGGCCTTGCCATGGTGCAGCTTGTGGCAGGAAAGGCAGATCAGCTTGCCCTCGGGGCTGAGCCGCGTGCCCATGTCCTCAACGGCGGCGCGCTGCTCGGCATTGACCATCGCTTCCAGCGGGTGTTCGGCGTGGGAACCGTCACGAAACATCCCGGGCCGGAGCTGATCGTGACACGTCACGCAGAGCTGGTTCGAGGTCACACCCAGCACGAGCAGATGGTCATTGCTGGCCCCGTGCGGCGTGTGGCAGACCTGGCAGGTGAGCTCGCGCGGATTCGGGCCGACCTTCGCCCCGGCGTCGATCAGCGCCTGGGGCACGAGCCACGGCATGCCGCCGGTCGGGTGCGTTCCGAGCATCGGGCCGCGCGTCTTGTCGACGTGGCAGGAGGCGCAGAGTTCGCTCGCCTGGTTGGGAACGCGCAGCATGACCGCCTTGCGGAAGTCGCCGCGCGGCGCGTCCGTCGTGTGGGCCGAATGGCACGTCCGGCAGGCGAGTTTCCCGTCGACGAGCGGCAGAAACTGGGGCACGGTGATGTCCGCCGGTGGGACAATGCCCGTCTGGTGGCCGTGCTCGTCCCACACGCGGTAGCGCGAATCGGCGACGGAGCCGTCGTGGCACGAGAAACAGATGGCCTCGCTCGACGCCGGGGGCTCGTCGCGCCGGCCGACCGGCCGCGGCATGAGCGGCGAGTCGCGCTCCTCGGAGAACGGAGGAAGCCAGTCGATGTGGCAGACCGTGCAGGACTGGTCCTGTTGACCGGAGAGTTTTGGCGCCTGCGGGCGGGGAGACGGCGCGGGGCGCTGGAACCCCTCGAACTCGACCCGCGCGACGCGTCCGCCGCGCGACTCCACGACGTACAGGACGTTCTCAGCGCCGAACGTGAGCCCCGCGGGGCTCTCGAAACGCAGCACACCGCCGTCGGCCGATTCCAGCGCGCCGATCCATGATCCGTCGCTTCGGAATACCTGCACGACTCCCATCACACTGTCGGCAAGCCAGATATTGCCGGAATCATCGACCGCGACGCCGGACGGCCGATAGACCTCGCCTTCACCGATGCCGTACCGGCCGATATTCCGCTGGGCAGCCCCGCCGGCATCGACGAGCTGAGCGCGGCCGTTGAGCACGTCCGTGGCGACAACGCCTCCGGATTTCGTGACGGCCAGTTGATACGGGAACTGCCATTGCCCCAGCGCCGTTCCGGCACTTCCCACCGCGGTCACGGCGCCGCTCGTCGTGTCCAGGCGCAGCAGGCGCTGGTTCTCATTGTCGGCGATCCACGCGGCGCTGCCGACCGGTACGACGGATGTCGGATCGGCGGCCGTGCCATCGGGGCCGGCGGGCAGCGGGTAGCTGCGGATCAGGTTTCCATAGGCGCTGACGACCACGACGCGGGAATTCCCGCTGTCGGCGATCCAGATCTGGCCGCGCTCGTCGAGGTGCAGCCCGAGCGGCTGTCGCAGAGCGGCATCGCCCACCGGCGCGAATTCGCGCTCGAATTTGCCGTCGGAGAAAACGACGATGCGGTTGTGCACCCCGTCGAGCACGTAGACGCGCCCCTCCGCATCGACCGCGGCGGCGCTCGGGCCCCGCATCGGCAAGCCTTCCGGGATCGCAAGCGTGGCCGTCACCGTCCCGCGGTAACCCTCGGAGAAGCTCGCACCCATCTCGGATGCGGACGCCGCGGAAGCGATCAGCGCGATAACCAGCGTGAGCGCGATGCGACCGCGCGCCAATGGTGCCCCGGCAGGGCGGGCCGAGCGTGTCGGAGCGGGAAGGTCGAATTTGCTGCGTCGCTTCAACGGCGTACCCATCAAGGCTGTGGCTGCGGCTCGGATTTCACGCCCACGTCGGGCAAATAGAACGACCGGCCGTCGCGAATGTTCTGAATCATCTCGAAGACCCGCGAAGTGATCAGGGTCTGCACCCGCGCGGCAGGGTAGCCGAGGCGGGCGAAATCGACGCGCGGACTGTCGGCGCGGTGGCACTCGGAGCAATCGAGCGCTTTTTCCCGCCTCAGGGGATGCACCCGCGCGAGCAACTGTTCCCGCTCCGCGCCCTCCAGCGACGGTCCACGGGCGAGCCATTCCTTCACCGCGTCCTGCGAATTCGGGTGCGCCAGCATCGGCTTTCCCGCATCATCCCGTGCGGCGAGCTTCGATCCATACGAGCCCCGGAGCGCCGCCCGCACCGCGTCCTCGGCGGACCCGAGCAGCCGCTCATACTGGGGGCTACCGGCGCGGACAGCGCTGATGTCTTCCGCGACGCGCGCGAGCTGCGGCTGGGATTGACCCTCGTCGGCGGAGCGGCGGAGCATCCGGACGAGCTCGGCCTGCGCTTCGGGAGTGGAGAATTCATCCGATTCCGCAATCGGTGCGCTGCTGGCGCGCCGCGCGGCCGACCAGCGGGCGAGCCAGTCGAATGCGTCGAGCAGCGGCGGGCGCGGGCCCGGCTTGCCGCTCGCAAGGCTGTACCACGTGAGGTTGCGCGGCCGCTCCTCGTCCTTGAAGTGACACACGCCGCAGTGGATGCTCGTGGCGTGCATGTTCAGAAACGCCCGATCCTCCTTGCGGCGCGCGTGCGGCAGCGGCGAATGACAGCCGCTGCGCGTGCAGTCGTTGTTGGGATCGTTCTGGAGCCACGAATCGAAGCGGTGATAGTGTGACGCCGGCGCGCGGGGATTCTCCACCGAACTGAGCCCGAGCCAGTCTCGCGGCGCGCCGTGCAGGATCGATTCGTCCAGTTGGCGCGGCACCGCGGCGATCTGCGCCGGTGTTTCGGCCGGGGCGATCAGGCCGCGCACGAGATAGCGGACCGTCAGAAAGCAAAGCCAGACGATGACGACCATGAGCACGGCGGCATAGATGCGCTGGGCCGAGGAGCCGATCGCCCCGAGCAGCACGCGGAGTCGGATCCACGCGCCGCGAAGCCTGCCGAATCGGATTTTCGCGGGATCAGACACTGAAATCCTCCCCGCTCTTGGTCGAGGCGGCTCCGGGCATCGACGCCGCGGCGTCGAGGACCCACGCCGCATTCTCCTCGGCGAGTTTCGCGCTCGGCGTCCGGCCGCTCAGCATCGCCGGCGACAGCGGGAAGACCGTCGGCGAGAGAACAACCGCGTACATGTGCAGGATCCCCACGTGGATCATCGCCAGAAAGGCTTCGTACGTATGGATGATCGTGGCGATATTGAATACGCGGCCGTTCATGAAGTGCGACGTGGTCTGTTCGGCCCAGAGCATCAGGCCGGTGACGCCGAGCACGGTCGTGCCCCAGAGCACGCCGACGTAGTCGAGTTTCTCGAGGACGCTGAAGCGACCGAAGCGCGGCCGGTCCTTCTTGAGCCCGAGCAGGTAGCCGAAGAGCGAGCCGGCGTTCTGCATGTCGGTGCGCGTGAGGACCATCGGCAGGCCCAGGGCCGCGCCGATGACGCCGCGCCGCCGGCCGTCCGCCTCAGGCTGCCGCGCCGAGCGCAGCAGCGTGTAGAGGATGTACCCCATGTGCATCAGGAATCCGGCGATGAGGGCCGTCCCGGCCACGTGGTGAATCTCGCGCGCCACGCCGAGTCCGCCCATCGCGGCAATCAGGCTCGCCGCCCAGGCCGAATCGGCGAATTTCATCGGAAAACCCGTGATGATCAGCAGCAGGAAGAGCACCGTGAGCGTCCAGTGCTGGACACGCTGGAACGGCGTGAAGCGGCGCAGCCGCCTGCGGCCGGCCCGCGAGTCGTTCAGCTCATCGGCCAGCTCCTCGATTTCCTTCGCGCCGTGCGTGTGCTTGCCCACGACCAGGTGGAAAAGCTCCAGCAGCACGATCATGGCCGAGGGCCCGAACGCGAACAGCGTGAGGAAGATGAAGGCCATCGCGACGAAGAACTCGAGCGAGCCGATCGCGGTGGGGATGTCGAGGTGAACCGCCGTCGCGGCGATCGACTTGTCCGCGCCGGGGTGGCAGTCGGTGCTTCGGCACGAGTCGGCGATCCGCGTTGCGTGCACCGTCGAGTTCGGATTGTCGGCGCGGAGGAAGTTGTGTGCGCTGCCGTGCGGCCCGACGTGGCAGTCGACGCAGCTCGCCGTGTCTCCGCCCAGCAGGGCCGCCTTTCCATGGAAGCTTCGCACGTAACTCGCGACGGGATCGGCAATCTCGCGATCCGCCTTGAACACAGGGTCGCTGTGGCAGACCGCGCACACCTGGGCCATTTCCAGCGCCGGCCGCGCGGGCTGAAGTCGACTGGTCACGTGCCGGGCGAAGAAATCGGTTTCCAGCGGCACGCTCACGGCGTGGCACGTGTCGCAGCGATTCACGTTCATATCGGCCAGGGCCCGGTGGTGCACTTCGCTGCGAAACACCGGTTCGTCGTGGCAGTTCAGACACGCCGACTGCCCCGGTTGCAGGAGCGGACCGCCGCTCAGCCGCACTTTTGCCAGTTCCGCCGCCGTGTGGACGCTCTCTTCCAGCGCCCGGGCCACCGGCGCGTGGCTGAATTCGCGCGGCGGGGAATCGGGCCGCGAAAGGTGACACGTCCGTGTGCAGTCGACGGGCGTCACGGTCGCGTGCGGGACGACGCGGACTTCCTCCCGGTTATGGCAATCCGTGCAATTCAGCCGGGCGTGCGGGCCCAGGCCGTGGTGCGCGTACGCCGGGTCGACGTAGAAGAGCCGCACCCGCTCGGTGGCCGGGTCAAACCGGCTGAGACCCGGAAACTGGTGGCAGAACAGGCAGTTTTCGCGGTCGCTCGCGGCCGCGGCCGACGCCAGGGCGGCGAGCAGCGTGAGAGTCAACAGCCACTGCGGAAAATCGCGCAGCGGTCGTGTGGGATTCATCGCAAACGTGCCTCGGTGAAAGCGGCCCCGAAACCATCCGGCTCGGCAGGATCGTAACCACAGACCCTGTGGAACGCGATTCCCGCGCCGTACTCTCGCGCAGGATACTGGAAAGTTCCGTGCCACACTCAGGCATTCGGCTTGCCTAGGCGTGGGCGGAGGGGTAGAACGCTCCTCGAATTCGGGTCGTTATCGCCTCGCGCAGAAAAGGTCTGATCCATGTCCGAAGCCAAACAGCATCCGCACAATCCCGATCCTCAACCTGCTGCTGCGAACACCCAGCCGCCGGTGAAGCGCTCCCGGACGCGGAGAATTCTCGGCGTGCTCATGACCGCCGGGCTGACCCTGCTCATCGTCGGCGGCGTCGGCCTGGCCGGCGCGGAATACTACACGGCGCAGCCCAAATTCTGCGGCACGTGCCACGTGATGGACCCGTACTACGAATCGTGGAGCCACGACCTGCACGGACGCAAGCTCGGCGTTCGGTGCGTCGACTGTCATTACGCCCCCGGCGAGCGCTTCACGATCAAGGCGAAGTTCAAGGGCCTGTCGCAGGTCGCGAGCTATTTCAGCGGCCGCTACGGCACCGGACGGCCGCGCGCCCACGTGTCGGACGACAGTTGCCTGACCTCGGCCTGCCACGGCGACCAGGCGTTCATGACCAAGAAGCTCACGATCGGCGAAGCCCGCGAGGACATCCGGCTCGTCGACGGGATTGAAACGAAGATTCAGCGCGAGCCGACCGTCTCTTTCTTCCATGAGAAACACCTTCAGGCGGACGCGAAGCTCACGCAGGTCGATGCGGACCGCGAGGCGACCACCGCCCGTCTCCGCGCGGCGCTCGATCCGGCTGCATTCGAGAAAGTGACGAAGCTGACGAAGTCTGTCGCTCCTGCGACGGAGCGGAACACGGCCCTCGCATCGCTGCTCGACCAGATTGCCGCCGCCGACGCCGTCCGCGTGGATGCCCGGGCGCTGCTGGACCTCGAGCACCGCCGGATCCGCCTCAAGCAGCTCGAAGGTGCTTCCTGCTCGACCTGCCACAACTACGACCCGACCGGCGCGAACCACATCGCCGTGAATCGCCAGAACTGCTACACGTGCCATTTCACGAATGAGGGATTCAACCACGGCACCGGCGAATGCCTGAAATGCCACGAGCCGCCGACACGGCTGATCTCCGTCCATTCCGCGAGCGCGACCACCACCAGCCCCGTCCTGATGGACCACCGCGACATCGTCAACCGCAACGTCGACTGCGCGAGCTGTCACCTCGACGTCATTCGGGGCGACTCGGCCGTGACCGTCCGCGAGTGCCGCAACTGTCACGATCAGGACCGGTTCATCGTCGACTTCGAGACGCGCACCACCGAGACCGTCGAGAAGTATCACGAGGCCCACGTCGGCCATCAGAAGGCCCGCTGCGACGACTGCCACCGCTCAGTGTCGCACGGACTGCTCGACCCGGTGCGCGAGACCGCGTCCGGTTTCCTCAGGCCTGTGCTCGATGATTGCCAGCACTGCCACCCCGGCCACCACCGCGAGCAGGTGCAGATGCTCGCCGGCATCGGCGGCGCAGAGGGCGGCCGCGACACGCCCAATGCGATGCTCGGCTCGCGCCTGAACTGCCGCGCGTGTCACGTCATGTCCGGCGAAGATACGAAGGGTGATTCCGTCGTGAAGGCGACCGAGCAGTCGTGCATCGCCTGCCACACGGACAACTACGCGACCCTCTTCGCCCAGCAGCGCTCCGAACTCGATACCGCCATGCAGGAAACGAAGGAGCTGCTCGGCCGCGTCGAAAAACTCGCCTCGACCGCGGCGAATGTGACCTCGGCCCTGCGCGAGAAGATCAACCTCGCGAAGCAGAACATTCACTTTGTCGAGACGGCCGGCGGCATGCACAACAAGCACTACGCGTCGAGATTGCTCGACGCGGCCCGGCGTGATCTGGCCGAAGTTGAACAGGCGCTGGGCGGCGCGCCGCAGTAAGCGGCGGCCGCGCGACAATCGTGGGACGCGTTCGCTATCGAATGATCCGCCGTCGCGGACCTTCCGCCGCCGCCGGGCGGGCGGGTCCGCCGCGGGTTGGCCCGCGCCGCCCGCGTTCTCCGCGAGTCGCGGCTGCGGGGGCCTTGGGGGCCCGCCGGCGTCGGTTCGGCGCGCGTTCTTCCTCGGCCGCTGCCTGCTCCGCCGCACGCGCCACGGATTTCCGGAGCGCCGCAACCTCGCCGGCATCGAGCGGCCGGGCCGCGCCGAGCGGGAGGTCGCGCAGCCGAATCGGCCCGATTCGCACGCGACGCAGCGATTTCACCTTGTGCCCGATGCGTGCGAACATCCGCCGCACCTGGCGGTTCAGGCTCTCCGTCAGCGTAATTTCCAGCGCGCTGACGTCCCGGCTGCGGTAGAGCACCTCCGCCCGCTCGACGGTGACGCGCCCCTCGGCCAGGTAGACGCCTTTCCGTAGCGTCGCGGGCAGATCGTCCTCGGCCATCCCGGCCACTTCCACGCGGTACGCCTTCTCGACGCCGTAGCGTGGATGTGAGATGCGCTGGGCGAGTTCTCCGTCATTGGTCATGAGGATCAGCCCGGAACTCTCCGTGTCGAGCCGACCCACGACGAACAGGCGCGTCCGCATCGGTGGCAGAAAGTCCACCGCCCGCCGCCGGCCCGACGGGTCGCGATTCGTGCACACGACGCCCTTGGGCTTGTGGATGATCCAGTACTGGTGCGGCTGCGGCCGGACCCGATTGCCGTCGACGACCACGACGTCGTTTTCCGGATCGACGAACGCGGGCAGTTCCTCGATGACGCGATCGTTCACGAGGACGCGGCCGTCGAGGAT
The DNA here is from genome assembly GCA_045863555.1 of Planctomycetota bacterium. Lineage (GTDB taxonomy): Bacteria > Planctomycetota > Phycisphaerae > UBA1845 > Fen-1342 > JACRLV01. The sequence goes on from BTUU01000011.1 coordinate 38,855, forward strand.
CAATTCCTCCGCGTGCCGCCGCGACGCCACGCCCGCGTCGGACAGAAACGCCTGGAGCCGCACGACGCCGCGCTCCCGCTCCGATCTGGGTCGCTTCATTCCGGCCGCTCCTCGCTCGACGAAGACGCCGGCGCCGTCGGCCGCGTCCGATCGCCCAGCGTATCCGCGTCCGTTTCCGGCCGATCGCCGTCCAGCGGCGTCGGGCCGAAGAGATCCTCCAGCGTGGCGTGTTCGATCGCGAGCCGGGCGTCGATGCTGCCCGTCTTGACCAGGGCGTTCAGCGTCTGGAGCACCAGACCATAGCTCAGTCCCAGCCCCTGCACGGCCCCGCGCGTGTCTTTGAGCGGCGGAGCGGCCAGACGCCGGATCAGGTCGTCGACGCGCGGCGCGGCCCTGAGCATGTCGGAAAGCACGCGGCTTTTCCGCGTCCGGCAGAAGACCGTGATTTCGGGGTCGCCCGCGGCCGCGTTCACGGTCACGAATTCACGCGGGTGGCTGTAGAACGTGGGCAGCTCCACCGGCACGTCGCGCCCGAAGATCGCGATTCGCGGCGAGCCCGATCGCGTCACGAAGATCAGCGGCGGACCCGCGCTGGGGACGACGTCGACGATCAGGTTCGTCACGCTCGGATCCATCGGATTCGGAAAACGCGTCGAACGCACGCTCGGATGTCCGAGCCCCAGCAGCGCCTGGTACGCCGCGACGCGCACTTCCTGGTCGGTCGAATCCAGCAGCGTGAGCAGCCGTCCGGCCATATGCCCCATGTCGCTGGCGCCCAGTTCCCGGATCGCCGAAACGCGATAGCCTTTGTCGTCCGCCGACGCGAGATTCGCAAGGACGGTCGCGGCCGACGCATCGCCGAGGCGCGTGCCCGCCCGCGCCGAGAAGAACGCGACGGCCGGATCGCTGTGGCCGTAGAGCGGCTGGATCTGCGGCAGCGCCGCCCGGCCGATCCCTTCCCAGATCAGCGATACGTGGTTGCGCCGATCCGGGCCGGCGGCCTTGGCGATCTCGTCGGCCAGTTCGCGCAGCTTCCGTTCGGTGAAACCCGGCGACGCCTCGAGGTACAGGTGCGCCGCCAGATCGATGAATCGCCCCGGGCGCGACCGAAACGCCGCCGGCGTCTTCAGCGTCACGTAGCTCTGGCTCATGGCGCTCGCGGCGGACGGATTCTGGCCGAAGCGCTCGTTGATTCGTCGCTCGATCCGCCGCGCCGTCGAATAGGACGGTTCATCGAGCACAAGCCGCACGGTCCGGTCGACGAGCGACCGGCTGCCCCCGAGGACGACGCCGCGCCGCGCCTCGCCGCCGCCGTCCGACCCCTCCGCGAACGGGTTTGTCAACACAACGCCGCGGGCCTTCGCGTAGGTGCGGCTCGCGATGATCCCCGCACCCGTCATCGAGGGCTCGAAGATCTTGAGCTCCGATTCAAGAAGCAGACCGCCGTCGATCGACCGGGTCTGCGTCCCCATCGCCTCCACCTGCACATCGAACATCGCGCCCGCGGGCGCACCGGCGGGGATGACGCCGCTGATCTGCACGACCGCCGCGTCCGGCGAGTCAAGCAACGAATTAGGCGACGAGTAGAAGCGGGAGATCGGCGACTCCGCGGCCGCCTCGCGCGCGAGATAGTCGATGAGATACTCGCGCACCGCCGTCGGGCAGTCCGTTCCGCCGTCGTCGCCGAGCCCGATCACGACGCCGTAGCCGCGGACGAGCATCGGTTCCGCGTCGCTCGTGAGCGTGCGCCCGCCGATCGTCTCGACCAGAAGCGGGTCACGCCGATCGGCCGGCGCGGGCGCCGGCTCCGGCGGGGGCTCCTTCCGGCCGCCGAAAAGCGAGAATTCTCCGTCGCCGCAGCCCCCCGCAAGCGAGATCAGTGCGAACAGAAACAGGATCCGGGGCCGCAGCCCTGCGGATCGGCGACGCTGTTGATTCATCGAAAAAGTCCTCGCAACGCCTGGCTGGTACGGTCGCCGTCGGGGATCTCTACAGGGGAATCATAGCCTGATTTTCGCGCATGTGCGACGAATCCGCGGGAATTGCGCGCGGGGCGGACGTGCTGCCCGGTCCCCGCGAACGACGCCGCGACCCTCAGCCCACGGAGTCGCGGTTGCTCCGGTATTCCTCGTTATCCGGATAGAGGCTCAGGGCATTCTGAAAGTAGCTCGCCGCGCGGCTCGTTTCACCGATCGCCCGGTAGTAGAGCCCGGCGCGGTTGTAGGTATCCGCCAACTGAGATTTGCTCGTCTCGTCGGATTTTTTCAACTCGTAAGCGCTCTTGAACGCCGAGATGGCGTCGTCATAGCGGTGGCTTGCCAGTTTCGCCCCGCCGTCGAGCCGTAGTGCGCTGATCGCCGCGTCGCGGTAGGTGGTGTTCGACTTGTACAGCTCGAGGGCGCGCCGGTACGCCGCCGCCGCATCGGCGTGCTTGCCGGCCGCCGTGAACTGATCCCCCAGCGCGAACCGCGTTTCGGCCAGCTTGCGCCGGTACACGCTGCTCGACGGGTCGATGTCATAGGCGGCCTGGAACGCCGTCACTTCCGCCCCGATCTCGCCGCCCGCATCGATCCGCCGCGCTTCGAGCCGCCGGCCCACCGCATACACGTCGCGGGCGATCCGGCCGCGAAGCTCTTCGCCGCCGGCTCCGCGGGCGTCGCGCGCGGCCGCCTCATAGTCCGTGATTGCCCGCGTGTAGTCGCCCGCCATCGCCCGCTGTCGCGCCCGTGCCTCAAGGGCGCTGCCGCGGCCGAGCCGGGCCTCGTCGAGCGTGGAATCGAGATCGAGCGCTCTCTGGAAGGATTCCAGCGCCTGCGTTACGTCGCCGCGTTCCAGCTTCCGCTGACCGATCGCGACGTGGGCCCGGGCCTCATCCGTCGCATACGAAAGATCGCCCTGCGCGAGTTGAGCGGCGGCGTGAAGCGATTCGAGCGCCGTGTCGAGCTTGCCCAGACGCAGTTGCGCCCGTCCCAGCAGGTTCCGCGCGAATGCATCCGTCGACGATCTCGCGACAAGCCGCTCGAAGTCCTTCTCCAGCGTCGCCACTTCCGCATCGCTCGCCGCCGCGAGCGCCTGCGAGTACTGGAAGAACGCCCGCACGGGGTTCGCGCTCTGCTCCGCCTGGCGCGCGGCGACAAGTCGGGCCTCGACGTTGCGCGGGCTCCGCGTCAGGAGCGTGCCCAGCAGCCGGTCGCCGGCGGCGCTGGTCGCGGCGGAGCTTTGAAGCCGCCGCACGCGCGCCAGAACATCCGCATCATTGCCGCGCAGCGAGCGGGCATTCTCCGCGTCTACCTCCGCGCCGAGCGTCGGATCGAGCGCGGCCGCCTTGCGGAAATATTGCTCCGCTTTGTCGTAGTCGCCCGCGGTCTGTTCGTTGAGCCCCTGGGCCCGCGCGATAGCGCCGCTGCCGCCATGGTCACGCACATAGTCGCTCAGGAGGCCGCGCGCGGCCGCGTAGTCGCCGCCGGCGGTCAGGAAATTGGCCTGCTTGATCGTCGCCGCCTCGCGCGCGGCTGCTTGCGGCGGGCGCGGCGCCGCGGCGCGAGGGCCATACGCGGCGGCGATGATCGAGCCCGCGCTTGCCGCGCCCGCACCCAACCCGGCGATCGAGACAATCGCGTCCGGTCCGAAGGAGACGGAACCGCCCGCCGCGCCCGGCAGCGCGGCCACGAGCCCGCCGAAGAGACCCGACGATCGTGGTATCAGCGCTTCCACCCCGCCAAGCGACTCGATTGTCGATGGCATGGACCACTCCCCCGTGAAGTCGCCCGCAGCGTCAAGCGCTGAAGCGCAGACTTCCGTCGAGTGAAGCGTTCAATTCAGAGAGGGGGATTGTCCAGCCCGGCGCGAAAAAAGCGCTACCACCAGCGTTTTTTCTTGCTGTTCGGTTTCTCAGACGGCGGCGGAGCCTTTTCCGCGGCCCGGCGCTCGGCCCGGATGCGCGCGACCAGTTCCCCATCGGAGAGATGGCCGCCGCCCAGGCGCTTGAGGACCTTGAGCTTCTCGATTTCTTCGGGCGTGAAATCGACCGTGTCGATGCTGTCGCGTTCTTCGGACGCGGAACCCGCCGGATTGGCCGCCGCCGGAGTGCGCGCCGCCGGTGGAGGCGCCGCCGGAGCGGGCGCGGCAGGCGCAGACCCCTTGCCCTTCTTCTTCGTCGGGTCCACTTCCTTGTTCGGTGCGGATTTGAGCGCCGTCTCCAGGTCCGCCGCCGCCGCCGCAGATCCCTCAACCCACGCCGCGACCATCGCCTTGTCGTCCTGCGCCGCCGCCGCCCGGTGCACGGCCGCCACGGCGCTCGCGGCCGCGCCCAGCGACACGCCCGGCTCCCGCGCGGCGGCGAGCGGATTGCCGAACGCTGCGGCCATCTGCGCGAAGACCGTCTCAAACCGCGCGATGGCCTCTTCGCGCTGCTGGATCGATTCCTGGAGTTCCGCGCAGTGCTTTTCCTTCTCCTCGGCCGCCGCCAGGAGCTGCTCGATCTGCTTCTTCTGCGTCTCGAGCGCTTCCGACTGCGCCCGGAACGACTCCTGGAGCTGCTGAAACTCCGCTCGCTCCTTTTCGATGTTCGACTTGGCCTCTTCCACTTCGAGCTTCGCGTATTCGACCGATTCGGACTGCTCCTTGATCACCTGTTCGCGAAGCGCCAGTTGATCCGCCCGTTCCGCAAGCTGACGCGCCTGTTCTTCGAGTTCCGCGGTGCGCGCGCTATTCTGATTGACGGCCGCTTCGATCTCCGCGCGCCGCGCTGCGGCCTCGGCAATCAATTGCTCCGCTTCGGCTCGTGCGGCCGCGGTGGCTTCACGCTCTTTCGCCAGCGCCTCCTGGGCAGCCGTGATCTCCGCCCGCTGCTGCTCGATCGCCGCTCGCTCCGCCGCCGAATTCTTCTCGAAATCGGCGACCGCCGCCTCGCGCGCGGTCAATTCGCCCGTGCGGGCCTCGACCGCCTGGCGTGCGGCTTCCAGCGCGGCCGTCTGCTCGTCGAGCCAGCCCGTCCGTTCGATCAGTTCATTCTCGCGCTGCGCAAGCTCGGTGGATCGTTCGAGGAGCTGGCCCTCGATTCGGGCGAGCTGATCGAATGTGCTCGCCACGTGCCCCGACAGGGCCGAGAGCCGCGTGGTGATGTCGCCCGACTGCGCGGCCTCGTTTGCCGGTGCGGAGGCGTTGACTTCGTTCGCCGTGTCTGCCGCTGACATCGCTGCCGTTTCCGCCTTCCGTGCGAGCGCTGTGAACTTCCCGGCCGGGCGACCAGCCACGCCCGGCGGTAGACTCCCTTCCAAGACCCGGTGACGGCGCTCGCGGTCGATCGGGTTCCCGGGAAAGTATCCAATATCCGCATCGACATCGGAATCATGGACCATGAGGAATCGCGAAGAGGGGCAGGCAAATCCGCGGACCGGCGTCCAATATCGGTCCAGAACGGGGGCGATATGACCGAATCAAATCACCTGGGCGACCTCGACCCGCGCGAATTCCGCGCCGCCCTCCATCGTGCGGCCGATATTGCGGCCGACTATCTCGAAAACCCGGCGCGCTACCCGGTCGTCCCGCGCGTGCGGCCCGGCGACGTTCGAGCGCTCTTTCCGGCCGCGCCGCCGGCCGCGGGACAGCCCATCGACGCGATTCTGGATGACTACCGCGCCGCGGTCGAGCCGAATGTCACCCATTGGAACCACCCCGGCTTCATGGCCTATTTCTCGATCACCGGTTCCGCCCCGGGCGTGATCGCCGAACTGCTCACCGCGTCGCTCAATGTCAATGCGATGCTCTGGCGGACCGGCCCCGCGCCGACGGAGCTCGAGGAGCTCGCCTGTGACTGGGTGCGGCAGATGCTCGACCTGCCGCCGGAATTCCGCGGCCACATCAACGACACGGCATCGATCGCATCCATGCTGGCGATCGCCGCCGCCCGGCACCGCGCCGTGCCCGATCTGCGGTCGCGCGGTCTCGCCGGTCGAGGCGACGTTCCGCGATTGACCGTCTACGCCAGCGAGCACGCGCATTCGTCGATCGACAAGGCGATGCTGACGCTCGGGCTCGGTCTGGAAAACCTCCGGAAGATCCCCGCCGACACCGAATTCCGCATGCGGCTCGACGCGCTCGAAGCCGCGATCGCGGAAGATCGCCGCGCCGGTGCGCAGCCCATCGCCGTCGTCGCCACCGCGGGCACGACTTCGACCACCAGCATCGACCCCATCGCGAGCATCGCCGCTGCCGCGCAACGCGAGCAACTCTGGCTGCACGTCGACGCCGCCTATGCCGGCTCCGCCGCCGTCTGTCCGGAGTACCGGGCGCTGATGCCCGGCCTCGAGCGCGCCGACTCGATCGTCACCAACCCGCACAAGTGGATGTTCGTGCCCGTCGACTGCTCCGTTCTGTTGCTGCGTGATCCGGCCACCCTCCGAGCCGCGTTCTCACTCGTCCCCGATTACCTCCGCACGACTGAGTCCGGCGTGACCAACCTGATGGACTATGGCCCGCAGCTCGGGCGGCGGTTCCGGGCGCTGAAGCTCTGGATGGTGATCCGCGCGTTCGGCGTCAACGGCATTCGCGAGCGCATCCGCCGCCACTGCGCCCTCGCGCGCGAGTTTGAGGCCTGGCTGCGCGCCGATGCCGGTTTCGAGGTCGTCGCACCCGTACCGTTCAGCACCGTCTGCTTCCGCGCGGTCGCTCCGGGAGCGGCGGGGGAGGCCCTCGATGCGATCAACGACCGCATCCTTGAATCTGTGAATGGTGACGGGAGCGTGTTCCTCTCGTCCACGCGGCTGAATGGCCGTACGACGCTGCGGCTGACGATTGGAAATCTGAAGACGCAGCGGTCACACGTGGAGACGGCGTGGAGGCTGTTGCGCGCGGCCCGGCTGGCTCACCTGGCGCCGCGCTGACCGGCGGTCGAACGCACCCAGTCGAGGTACCCGAATCGCCAGAGGAAGACGAACCCGAGGGCGATCACGCCGACGAAAAAGAGCAGATCCGCGAGGCCGACCCATCCTGCCGAGCGGAAGACAACCGCCCAGGGATAGAGCAGCACGATTTCGACATCGAAAACGATGAACAGCAGGGCGGCCACGTAGAAGCGAAGATCGAACTGCACCCAGCTCGACCCGACCGGGATCTCCCCGCACTCGTACGGGGCGCCCTTCACGCGCCCGGGCATCCGCCTCCGGATGAGCGCGCCGACCGCGAGGCCGCCCGCGATCATCGCCACGCCGGCGAGGATGATGAGCAGTCCGGCCTGGAGGATGTCACCGGGATCTGTCGCGACCTGTGGAGGCACGTCACACCGCTCCTATTTCTTCTCTGCGACCGTGGCGGGCGCGGCGGCCGCCTTCTTTTCGCCCGCCGGTTCGGGCTTCTTTTCCGGCTGGCTTTCGACCATCGCCTTGAGCATCTCTTCACGCAGCGGCGCACCCCGCTGCTCCCAGGCCCGCCGGCGTTCCAACGCCCAGTCCGGCGGTTCCGGATGGCGCATCCAGAGCGGGATCGGCGTTTGAAGTCCGTCCTTGGCGAGTTCGGTGAATTCGACCGTCATGCTCCGCCGGTCATAGCCGGACAGATCATGCACGTCGCCCATGTGGATGCACTCGGTCGGGCACGGCTCGATGCACAGCGCGCAGAGCATGCACTTGGCATAGTCGATCGCGAAGCGCGTCAGCGCCCCGCCGCGGGCGATCCCGCTGGCCTTGTCGATCTTCCGGGCGGCCGTCTTCTCGATGTAGATGCAGTCGACCGGGCACGCCTTCGCACACAGGTCGCACCCGATGCACTTCTCGATCTCGAACCAGTGAAAACCGCGATACCGCGGCTGAAGAACCGGCGGCGCCTCGGGATACTGCACCGTGATCACCCGCGCCAGGTAGTGACGCAGCGTGATCCGCAGCCCGACGACGATGGTCTGAAGCGCGTAGTAGATGTCGCGAAAGTAGCGGCGTACCGGCGATGGGCTCGCGATCGTCGCGGGCATGGCCCCGCCCTTCACTTGCGTTTATTCCGTCGTTCCCGCGTCGTTGTTGCCGAGCAGAACGTCGAGAACGCGGACCGCCACACGCGTGATGACCTCGTTCACGATCAGTTGGCTGATGATCCCGCCGCAACCCGCCACCTGAAGCAGAAAACCGCTCGCACTCATCAGCGCCAGAGCCTTCAGCGTACGAATCTTCATGAAACCGCTCTCCCACAGTTGACCTGGAGCGACGGGACTACCGCGAAAGCGAGTAGCAAGTCCCATGCCGAACCTGAACTATACCGGCCGGCGGGGGGGCGGCAAGCCGGATTCGACCGGTCCGTCGGGCTGAATCGGCTCGCCAGCGCGAACTGACCCGCACGCCGCTACCATGACCGCGCGATTCGACGCACCTTCCGTGGGAGATTGCGCGATGCCCCCCCCGACCTGCCGGCGAATCCTCGAAATCGCCATCGAATCCGCCGCGGACGCCGAAGCGGCCGCCCGGGCGGGTGCGGACCGGTTTGAGCTCTGCGCCGCCCTCGAAATCGGCGGGATCACCCCTTCGATGGGCGGTTTCGAGACCGTCCGGGACGCCACCGACCGGCCGGTCCTTCCCATGCTCCGTCCCCGCGGCGGAGATTTCTGCTACGACGAACACGAGTTTGCCGCGCTCCGCGCCGATGCCGCGCGGTTTCTGTCGGCCGGAGCAGACGGCGTCGTCTGCGGCTGCTTGCGCTCGGACGGGACCATCGACGCCGCCCGAACGCGTGAGGTCGTCGCCGCCGCCGCTCCCTGTCCCGTCGTGTTCCACCGCGCCTTCGACCTCACGCCGGATCCGCTCGCGGCCCTGGAATGTCTGATCGATCTCGGCGTCCGGCGGGTTCTCACGAGCGGGGGCTGCGTTTCCGCCGTTGAGCCCTACGCGGTGGATCTCCTGCGGCGCCTCGTCAGCGCGGCGGCGGGTCGAATCGAGATTCTCGCCGGAAGCGGGATCAGACCGGGCAATGTCGCGAAGCTCCTCGCCGAAACCGGCTGCGACCAGATCCACAGTTCTTGCCGCGTGCCACAGGTCGATCCCTCGCCGCTCGCGTGCCGCGCCGCCGCGATGGGCTTCGGCGTCGAGTCGGAAGGGGGTCTCCGCCGGTCCAGGCTCGATCCCTCCGCCGTGGCCCAGCTCCGGACGGCTCTCGATCAACCGTGAATTCACGAATTTTTTTCTTGCATCCGGCGGGGGGGCGGGGGTTAGAATCGACGCGGGGAAAGCGCACGGAGGCCCGGACGTATGGGTGCCCACCGCGATCAAGTCAGCCCCGCATTCGCCCGCCACCGAGACCAGCTCTTTTCGCAGCTTTCCGGCCAGATCATGCGCGAAGCCACCGACCGCCTCGCCCTGGAGCGCGCCAGTCATCGCATCCTCAACATGCCCGACGTTCGCGGCGATCCGGAACTGGAACGCTTGCTCCGCGGCTGCATCGCCGAGCGCGAGGTCGAGATCCGCGGCCGGCAGGCGCGCTTCCTTGCCGAAGATGTCCGCAACGCGCGCCCAGCAGCCGCCCCTTCATTTCGTTCGGCCACGCCGCCGGACCCGCTCCAGGAAAAGGTGCACGCCGCCCATGTCTACCAGCAGTGCATCCGCTCGTTCGACGATCGGCTGCACCTGTTCGACGTTCCGGCCGCGCAGCGCGTGCTGGACCAGATCGAGCAGCTCGCCGCGCGCCATCCCGACATCGTGCCCCGCCCTGCGCTGGAGCGCTGCCGCGTGGACATCACGCGCGTCCAGATGAAAAAGGAGCAGTTCGCCGCCGAGGTCGAGCAACTCGGCCACCAGGCCGTTCACGCGGCCTCGACCGGGCAGATCGACCTTGCCGCCCGCGCCCTGCGCCGCCTTTCATCGATCCACGCGACCAAGCCCTCGCTCGTTTCCGACGCGCTGCTCGACAGCATCCGCGAGCAGATCGCCAGGGCCGGTGAGAGCGCCGAATACCGCGAGGCGGCGCGGGCCCTCGTCGAGCGGCAGAAAAACGTGATGAGCGAGTTGAATCAGCTCGCGTCGATCATCCACGAATTCCACCGCGTTTCGCACGAAATTCCGCACGGGGCGGTGGAGTATGCCGAGGCCGAACGGCGCTACTTCGACGCCGTCCGCGCCGTTCGCAGGCACGACAAGGACTGGTACGCCGACCTGATCGTCGAGACCGGCGATCTCCTCGCCGAACTGCACGACCCGACCGGTCGCGCCGGCGAGCAGGTCGAGCGCTTCCTCGATTCCGTGCGCACGTCGATCCGCGAGATGGTCGCGGAAATCCGCCAGATCGCCGCGGAATCGAAGAAATAACGACGCGGGTTCACACCCCTCAGCAAACCGTACCAAACGTCGACAGCAGCGCCGTCAGGTCGCTGAGATCGACATCGCCGTCGCCGTCCAGATCGCCCTGTTCGAGCCCCGCGCCGCTCGGCGTGCCGAAATTGGCCAGCAGGATCGCCAGGTCGCTGATATCGACGTCGCCGTCGCCGTCGAGATCGCCGGGGCACGCCGGCCCGCCCGCCACGATGCGCAGAAACGCCTGCGGCGTGCCGAACGTCGGGTTTGAATTCAGGTCGACGCCCGCTGCGTCGCGCAGGCTGGCGAAGAAGTAGACATCGCCGCCCGGGCTGATGAACAGATCGTTCGGCTCAAATGCCGACAGCGACGAATTCCCCCGGCCGATGAACGCATCATCAAACTGCCCGTTTCCGTTCAGGTCCAGCTCGACCGCGTCTCCCTCGCGCGCCAGCACCGTCTCGCCGTTGAGCACGAGCACCGTGTCGCGCCCCGGATCGGCGTTGTTGGTCGTGCCTGCGAGCACCCAGTCGCCCCCCGCGTTGCCGGTGAAGGCCAGAAACGTCGACGCCCACGTCTCCCCGCTGCCCGGCGTGATCGGATCGCCCGTCCGCGCCACGACGACGCCGTTGCGCGCCGCCCAGACGCCGCTCGATGTGTCCGTCCCGCGCGCGAACCAGTCGCCGCTCGAAATCAGCTCCCACGCGGGAATCGTGTTGACGATCACGCCCGACTGCCCGATCCCCACGCCTGTCTTCAGCACGGCCGCGCCGTCGCGCACGAGTACCGTCTCGGACGTCCCCTGACCGCTGAAACGCCCCTGCGCCATCCAGTGCGCGCCGTCCGGCGTCGTGTTGAACGCATTCGCCGTCAGCGTCGCCCAGGTCTGTGGCGTCGCCCCGTCGACGTCCAGCGCCGTCGTCACGCCCGTCTGATGGAACGCCTGGCTATCGTACATGATCGCCGGCCGGCGCGACGTGTGGATGTTCAGAATCGTCGAATCCTGCGAGCCGATCCGCCCGTCGTTCAGCGGATGGATCGACCCGACCGAGTTGCCGAAGATCTCGTCCTCGCTCGGATTGGGCGGCAGATCGACCAGCCCGTTGATCGGGTCGCCCTCGCGCCACCGCAGCGTCGTCGTCGCCCCGTCCCAGTAGAGCACGCGCTGCCCGTTCGGTGCGCTCGTCGAACCCGTGCGCCCCGTGCGGGCCCGCGCCGAGTACGCGAAATTCCCGTTGCTGTCGAAGCGCCCGATTGCCGAGCCGAAGAACTCGTAGCGTTCGTCCGGCCCGCCGCCGAGAATCGGCTGTCCCTCCTGCGCGAACATCGTGCCCGACGTGCCGCTGCCCAGGATCAGGATGTTCTCCATGTCGCTGCCGAGCTGCGTCCGTCCCTTGACCATCCACATCGAGCCGTCCGGCGCGAAGATCAGGTCCTCCAGCGCCCGGAAGTCGCTCACGGCCGGATTTCCATCGAGGTCGAGCGCCCCGGGAATCGCCGCGGTCGCGTTGCCAGGAATCTTGCTGTAAATCACTTCGATGCCTGCGATTGCCGGGGCGGACGAGGCGCCAAGCACGAGCAGCGCAGCATGGGTTCGGGAAAATCGAGTACGCACGCTTCACCTCCATCCAGCGTCGCGCTGGAGTCTGTACGGGCTCGCCTTGCGCCGCGGCGGGTCGGGCGGCGGCGTCAGAGTCGACGCGAACACCCGGCGGACCCCGCCCGAAAGGCCGGGCCGCCTTGCTCGTCGATTGGCCGGCCGGGCGGCCGGTCCCCCGTCGACGGGAATCGCGGACTCTCTCCGCGGTCGCATGAACCCTGCTCCCAGACTACCGCCCCGTCGGCCGGAATCCAAGCCCGACCCGCAAGCCCTTCCGGCCCTAGAATCATCTGAGATGTCCATTTCCTCACCGCCAGACCGGCGCCTCGCCGAGCGGCTCAGAATGGTCGAGACGCAGATCGAAGGCGCGGGCATCCGCGATGCGGCGCTGCTCGCCGCGCTGCGCGACATCCCGCGGCACGAGTTCGTCCCGCCCTCGATCATCGAGCGCGCCTACGAGGACGGCGCGCAGCCCGTTGAGTGCGGCCAGACCATCTCGCAGCCCTACATGGTCGCGAAAATGACGGAACTGCTCGAACTCACGCCGACCGACCGGGTGCTGGAGATCGGCACGGGCACCGGCTACCAGACCGCCATCCTCGCCCGCCTCGCGGCGCACGTCTTCACGGTCGAGTGGCACCTGAAGCTCATGCTCGGCGCTTCGGCCCGCCTTAACCGCCTCGGCATCGAAAACGTCACCTATCGCTGCGGCGACGGCTCGGTCGGCTGGGCCGAATATGCCCCGTTCGACGCGATTATCGTGACCGCCGGCGCGCCGGCGCTGCCCGAGCCCCTGGTGGAACAACTGGCCGTCGGCGGCCGCCTCGTCATCCCCGTCGGCGACCGCAACGAGCAGACGCTGCTGCTCACGCGGCGAACGCCCACCGATGTCATCACGCTCCGCTCCCTGGGCTGCCGGTTCGTCAAGCTCGTCGGCGAGGCCGGCTGGCACGAGTGAGCGCCCGAGAGGGGCAGCGCGGGTTCAGAGCCCGCGCCGGCCCGATCGAACCGTGGCCGGAGTCCCGGTCCGAGCGGCTCCGGTCGACCGGCCGGCCGCGGCCGTCTGCGAATTTCGGCGTCATCCGTGCCGGACGCGGTGACAACCGGTCCGCCGCGGAAAAATGCCGCGCATGAACGCGATTTTTCTCGCGGCTCGGCGAATTCACGCGTGAATCGTTCCCGTGCGGCATCGCCTGCGTCCGGGCGGGCGATGATGCGCGCCGGCGCGGCCGGCGCCGGGCACGGGTAAGGTCCGAAATGACATTTGTACCGCGCATCCTTGCCCGAAAACTGGAATCTGCTATTATTCACCCAGGCGACATTGAAAGGGGGATTTCATGCGACGATTTCTGTTGACTGCGGCCCTGTTTTCCGGTGTGGGCGTGGCCGCCGCCGATTCACTGAGCACGTACGAGAGTTTTGCGGAGGGTTTCCTCGGCACATCGTTCTCGGACGCCGGCGTCACGTACCGCGACGCCAACCTCGAGAGCGGCGTCTTCCCGGACGGCGCGACGTTCACCTCCGACGACCTCGGCAGCGAGTTCATCATCGAGAACGCGGCTCTCTTCTTCAACGATTTCCCGGCCTACGGCAGCCCCGTCAACGTCCTGACCTTCGGCCGCGCGTTCGTACCGGGCGATAACCTGAGCATCGGCGTCTGCTCGTCGATCTGGATGGACCTCGCCGAGCCCGCCAGCGCCGCGTCGCTCGACATCGCCTACTACGAGAACGGCCCGTGGGGCGGCATCGTCTACCATCTGGACGCGATCCAGGCCGGCACAGTCGTCGCGACCGATTCATTCACGCTCGCCAACGGCGGCGGCCGCGATAATCCGAATTTTTCCACGCTGAGCGTCAGCGCCGCCGAGTTCGACACGCTGCACCTCTACGCCACGTTCGGCGCGGAGTTCAGCGCCCCGCGCGGCATGATCGACAACCTCGCCCTGACCTCGGCCACGCCGCCGTGCTCGGGCGATCTCAACGGTGACGGACAGGTGGATCTCTCCGACCTCGCGACGCTGCTGTCGAACTTCGGCACGCCGTCGGGCGCGGGTGCTGACCAGGGCGATCTCGACGCCGACGGCGACGTGGATCTGTCCGACCTCGCCGCGCTGCTCGGCAATTTCGGCACGATCTGCTGATACCCGTGTGTCCCAAGCCTGGCTGAGCCCTGTGCAGCGGCGGAAGTCGCCGTGACCGCCGCAGGGCTCAGCCAGGCCTGCCGTCCCCGCCCCGCTCCACGCCGCTTCATCCGCCTTATGCCTCGTCCGTCCCCGCGCCGCCGCGATAGCGCATGAACCCGCGTTTCGTCGGCGAACGGAAGAAATCGAGCACCGCGCCCAGCGCGGAAGACTCGCCCAGCCCCGCGACGCGCTGGAGCGCTTCCGGCAGCGGCAGCCCGCTGCGGTAGATCAGCTTGTAAGCCTTCCGCAGCAGCAACCGCTCGGCCGGCGACATCCCGCCGCGACGGAGGCCGACGATGTTCAGGCCCACGACGCCGTCGGGCATCACGGACATGAAATGCGGGACGTCGGCCACGATCCGGCTGAGCCCGCCCAGCATGCACCCGCGGCCGACGCGCACGAACTGGTGGATGCCCACGCAACTGCTCACGAACGTCCCGTCGCCGACGCTCACCCAGCCGCCCAGCGCCGCCCCGTTCGCGAGCTTCACATCGTCGCCGACGGTGCAGTTGTGGGCGATGTGCGAGCCGGCCATGAGGAAACACCGCTTGCCGACCGTCGTCGTCGTCTCGGGCGGCGTGCCGCGATGGATCGTCGCGTGCTCGCGGATGATCGTCCCGTCGCCGACCGTCACGTAGCTGGGCGTGTTCTTCCAGCCGAGATCCTGCGGATGATGGCCGACGACGGCGTACGGGTGGACCTGCACGCCCTCGCCGAGCGACGCCCCGGCGGACAGGTACGCCCCGGCGTAGAGCTTGCAGTTGGGACCGACGCGGACCTTCGGCTCGACAATGACGTACGGTCCGACGTCAGCGGAGGAATCGACCTCTGCGGCCGGGTCGATGACAGCGGTAGGGTGGATCGGCATACGCATTCCTTGCGGCAAAACCAGCCCCGCATCATAGCCGCAAACGCACGCAGCCCCGCAACGGCCGCTCGGTCGGCGAAGCCGTTGCGTGGCATGCTTTCGCGGTACTCCGCATAAGCATGCTTTCCCCGGCACTGCTTACGGACCGGTCTCAGCCATCGCGACGCCGCCCGCCGGTTTTCCTGCCGGCGCGCCGAGAAACCCGAAAAAACCGCCTCGCGCAGCGTCGCTCCGTGGTATGCTTCCCAAGCCAATAGGGGCTTTGAAGCGGAGGTCGTGATGCGCCGTGTCCTTCTCTGCCTCGTCCCATTCATGCTCCTAGCGACGCTGGGATTCGCCGACCCGATTTCGCTGCGCGTCCTTTATGCCGGAAAACCGGGTAGCGAGCGGGAGGCGCGGATCACGGCCTTCCTCCAGAAGCACTTCACCAGGGTTGGTAAGGCGAGCCTTACCGAATTTAAGCCCGCCGACGCCGCAGACTATGACGTGGTCATCTTCGACTGGACGCCGATGGCGCCGGAGGGCCGAATCCTCCCGCAGCCGGAACTCCCGGAACTCGATGAGACCTACGATCGGGCGACAGTGATGGTCGGCCACGTCGGCGGCTCGCTCGGCGGCCAGCAACATCTGAAACTGGACTGGCTCTGACTGTGCATGGATGACGCGGCCCACGGGATGGCGCCCAAGCACGACATCTTCAACACACCCAACAAGATCGACTTCACGCTCGAGGATCGACCGACGCCGCCTCAGTATCGGCACTACGTCGGCGGGGAGAAGCTGGGCGAGACGATGAAAGTCCGGCGAGTCCAGACGAAGCGCAACTCGAAGGGCGTCGATCCGGGTCTGGTCTCGGAACCGAGCAACTTCGATTCCGCGCCGGACGCCGAGATCATGTCCAGCGGGCTCAACTCAAAGGGACCGCAGAGCGTCGCGATCGGACGGCACGGCAACTTTCTGCTCTGGGGGTTCTCCGCCGATCCCGACGACCTGACCGATGAAGGAAAGCTCTGCTTGATCAACTGCATCTGCTACATCCACAAATTCGATCGCCAGGCCCCCCTTGCCCGCAAGCACAAATGGACGCGAGGTCGGGCGTACGCGGTGGCGCAGACGCGGTACGTCAAAGACGAGTCGGAGGAGGGATTCAAACGGAGCTACCCCGAGGCGTTGCGGCGCGAATTCGGGCGCGATGGCGGCAAGTACCGCGAGTACTACGAAAAGAACATGGAGTTCCTCAATCTCACGGTCGAGGAATTCAAGTTCCCGGACGCCAGCGGGGCGCCGGTCTACACCGCGCTGGCGATGCGCTACTGGGTCGACGAGGACGCGATGGCATGGGGCATTTCCAATCGCACTATCGCGCTGCTCGATCGATGCGTGACCGCGCTGGAGAAGAACCAGGACGACGAAGTCGCGCGACGGCTCCTGGCACGCTACACGACGCAGGAGTTCAGGGAGGCGGCCGAGTGGCGCACGTGGCTTGACGCAAATCGAAAACGCATCTTCTTTTCCGATATTGCGGGGTACAAGTTCCTGGTGGCGCCACGCGACCTGCCGACGGCCAGCCCCTGATGCGCGCTGCGCGACCAGAACTTTGGAACCCGCCAACGGCCGGTCTTCATTAGCACCGCTGGCGCTCGCCGAATTCGCGTCCGCATCGCTGCTGGTGTCTTAGCGCGTAGGCTGGGCCGGCCGCGCAAAAAACGTTCGTCCGCGCGCACGTCCGATCGCGGCCGGCCCAGCTTTCGCCGCGATCCGCCACCCGCCAGAATCCGCCAACCGCCGAAAACCCCCGCACAATCACGCGAAACGGCGCTTCAAGCCGTCACCGCCGCCAGGCGTGTTCAATAATTCCCATATGCATACCCGAACGCCCTCACACCAGGGCCATCACGGCGGCCCCATACCGGCCGCCGCGACGACCTCCCGACGCCCTCGCCTTCGCGCCGCCGCTGCCCATTTTCCCAGCTCCGCTGCTTCCCCATCTTCGCACGCGCGCGCTATCGCAAAGCCTGATAACCAAGGTGATCATACCCGCGCGCGCGAAAAAGAAAACGTGATCACCTTCGGCCCGTTCACTGCAAATCGAGTTTCAATAGGATGCCTAGGCGTCAACGTGGCCCGTCAACGCCCGCAAATCTTCCCCAACTTCACATCCCTACCGGCGGGCCCAAAACCCCAGCCTCAACCAGACCGGCCTCAACCTCAGGCCCCGCAGCGCGGCACACTGCCGACTCGATCAAATCGGCCGCGCCAGCGCCGCCTTCACCGCCTCCAGCTCCCGCGGCTCCAGCTCCGCCAGCGCCTCCCGCAGCGCCTCCGGCCCCTCCGTGTGCCGCAGCAGCGCCGCCAGGTTCCGCAGATGCGCATCCCGCTCCGAGCAGAACGCCGCAAACGCCACGCTCAGCTCATCCCGCGACCAGTGGCTCAGCGGATCGGCCACCTGCGTCTGCGCCATCGCCCAGCGGGCCAGCGACTTCGGCTCGTCCGTCCACCGATACAGCGGATACACGGCCGCCAGCCGCTGCCGCAGTGTGCCGAGCACCTGAAGAACATCCTCCGGCACGCACTTCAGCCGATCATCGACCGTCCGCCCGCCGATCGACTCCAGCCAGCCGACGGCCTTTCGCTCGGTCTCATCCTGCGGCGCAATCAGCTTCGCCGGCGGCGAAACCAGCGTCCGCGTCCCATGCGGGAACTGCACCGTCACGCGATGCAGCGGCGCACCGCCGGACGTCGTCGAGAGCACCTTCAGCACGGTGCCCGCGCCCCAGTCCGGCCGCCCCGGTACCTGGACCTTCCTGCCGACAAGCGTCTTGTCGATCACCAGCTCACTCACGCCGCCACCTTGTCACGTTGTCCCCTTGTCACCTTGTCCCTTTGTCACGTTGTTACGTTGTCACCTTGTCACGTTTTCACGTCGCGGTGCTTCATCATCGCCACCGCCCGCATCAACGCCCGCGCCTTGTTCAGCGTCTCCTCGTATTCGAATTCCGGCACCGAATCGGCGACGACGCCCGCCCCCGCCTGGATATATCCCTTCCCGCCGCGCATCACGATCGTGCGGATGGCAATGCACAGGTCCACGTCGCCCATCAGGCTGAAGTACCCGATCGCCCCGGCGTATATCCCGCGCCGCGTCGGCTCCAGCTCGTCGATGATCTCCATCGCCCGCACCTTCGGCGCGCCCGAGACCGTACCCGCCGGAAACGTCGCCGAGAATACGTCGAGCGCGTCGCACTCCGGCCGAAGCCAACCCTCGACCGTCGAGACCAGGTGCATCACCCGCGAGTGCCGCTCGATGTCCAGCACGCCCGTCGCCTCGACCGAGCCGAATTCGCAGACCCGGCCGAGGTCGTTTCGCCCGAGATCGACGAGCATCACGTGCTCAGCCCGCTCCTTGGGGTCGGCCCGCAGCTCGCGCTCCAGCGCGGCGTCTTCCTCCGGCGTCGCCCCGCGCCGCCGCGTTCCCGCGAGCGGCTTGGTGACCACTCGACGGCCATACAGTCGCACCAGAATCTCCGGCGAGGATCCGGCGATGTGCAGGTCGTCGAGCTTCAGGTAGTACATGTACGGCGAGGGGTTCGTCAGCCGGAGCGACTTGTAGAGATCGAGCGGCGTCGCGGCGAGGTCAAACTCGAACCGCTGCGACAGCACGACCTGGAAGATATCACCCGCGAGGATGTACTCCTTGGCCCGGCGAACCATCGCACAGAACTCGTCGCGGGTCATGTTCGAGCGCAAGCCGGCGGCCAGCGGATCGTCACCCGCACCGCCCGCACGCGACGCGGCCGCCCGGTCGCGAGCATCCCGGGCGGGTGTCTCCAGCTCGCAGGCATCGATGGCTTCCCGCAGCTCCGCGATCCGCTCGTCCTTGCCGATCTCCTGGTAGAGCAGGACGTGGGCGACCTTTTCGAGGTGGTCAAAGCAGATCACCTCGCGGGGAAACAGGAAGAGCGCATCAGCCGCCCCGATGTCATCTACGTTCTTCGACGGAATGCGCTCAACCCAGCGGATCGTGTCATAGCCGAGATAGCCCACCGCGCCGCCGCAGAACGGCGCGACCGGCGGTACATCCGACTGCGATTTCAGCAGCGTCCGCAGCGCCTCGATCGGCGGCCCGTTGTCGCGATAGACGCGCCCGTCGATCTCCAGCGCGAGTTCCGTCCCCGTGCAGCGGAGCACCGCCCGCGGCTTGGCCCCGATGAACGAATACCGCCCGCGGCCGCCGTGCGCTTCCAGCGATTCGTAGAGAAACGAGAACGACTCATCGCCGTAGAGCCGCTCAAACAGCGCGGCCGGCGCGACCCGCGCGGCAATGCGGCGATAGACGCAGGCAACGGGCGGTATACGTGGAAGCGGCATGATCCCTTTCCCGGTCAATCAGACGATCGCGACGCCCTCGCGCGCCGTCAGCTCACCGAACAGCGACGAAAGCCGGCGCGTCAGCGGCCCGACCGTCCGGTCGCCGATCGGCCGCCCATCGACCTCGACCACCGGCGCCAGTTCCCCCATCGTCCCCGTGCAGAACATCTCCGTCGCCCGGTACACCTCCGTCAGCGAGAGATCGGCCTCGCGACAACCGATCCCATTCGCGGCGCAGAGATCGATGACGGTAGCCCGGGTGATTCCCTCGGGGCACGCATGGCAGTACGGCGTCAGCAGCTCTCCGCCGGGCGTCGTGATGAAGACGTGCGTCGCGTTCGTCTCGGCAACGAATCCGCGCAGATCGAGCATCAGTGCATCATCGACCCCGGCCTGATTTGCCTGAATCTTCGCGAGGATGGATTGCAGCAGATTGTTGTGGTGGATCTTTGGGTCGAGGCAGTCGGGCGGGAACCGGCGGATCGTGCTCGTGATCAGCCGCAGCCCCGACTTGTCGTAGACCGGCGCTTTGTGCTCGGCGAGGACGATGAGCGTCGGCCCGCTCGTGTTCAACCGCGGGTCCATGCCGCTCGTATACTTGACGCCGCGCGTCAGCGTCAGGCGGATATGCACTTGGTCGGTCATGTGATTCGCGGCCAGCGTCCGGCGAATCTGCTCGATGATCTCGTCGTCCGTCGGAATCTGCGCGAACGCAAGCGCCATCGCCGAATGCCGCAGCCGCGCCAGGTGCTCGTGGAGCTTGAAGATCCGGCCCGCGTAGACCCGCAGACCTTCCCACACCGCGTCGCCGCCCTGCACGACCGAATCAAACGGGCTCACGCCGCCCTCGTCCCGATGGACGAGCCGACCGTTGATGTTGACGATCAGATCGCGGTTCTTCTCGTTGAACGATTGAAGCATTTCGACAGTGTAACCGAGCCTGTGCCGTGATCCGCGTCCGGCCTATGTGCCGAGGGCTGCGCGGTAGCGAGCCTCGATTTCCGTCGCCCTCGCCGTTCGCTCGGCCACCGGCGCCCGGAGCGGTTCAACGGCCTCGGCGAGCCGCTTGGCCTCAGCCTCCGCCTTTGCAACCGCGGCCCCAAGCTGTTCGATGCGCTGCGGCAGCGCGTCTCGCTCAGCCGTCGCGTCGGCGATCGACTTTTCGATCCCCGCAACGGCCGCTTCTGCGGATTTCACGCCCGCCGTTGCCTGCACCACTGCTTCGCGACCTGCGGCGAGGTCCTTGTTGAGAAGCGCGAGCGCCTCATCCGCCTTTGCCGCGGCGGTGGCAAGGTCCGCATTCCCTGCGTTGCCGACCGCCTGCTGTCGAAGCGTCTCCGCGGCGGTCGCAAACGACGCCATCGCAGTCTGGCGGGCTTGGACAACCTGATTGGCGGCCGTAAGCGCCAACGTAGCCGTCCCCACTCCCTGCCGGCTCTTGTCCAGCGCCGCGGCAAGTTCGCTCAGGCGATTCGGGGCGGTTTCGAGTCGATTCTGCGCGGCCGCGAGCGCTCCCCGGGCGGATTCGAGGGCCTGCGTCGCGGCCGTCGACTCCGCAAGCGCCCGGTCGAGGACGGCTTCGCTCTTTGCCAGGTCTTCGCGGGCTGCATCCAGCTCGATGCGGATTTCCGCTGCGGCGCACCGCTGAATCGATCGCTCCGCGGCGGCGAGGGCGGCCTGTGCCTCGTCACGAACCTTCGTTGCAGCGGCCAGTTTTTCGTCCGCCGGAGCAATCGGTGCGGTGCGTTCCTCAACGGCCTTCTTTGCCGCCTCGAGTTTGGCCATGGCTTCAGGGACGGCGCGGGTGAGCGGCCCCTGCTTCGATCTGGCGACAGTGAGCGTTACCTGCGCGTCCATGGCGTTTTTTCTCGCTGCCGCCTCGGCTGTCAGCGCCGCTTCTCGCGCGGCCTTCGCCGTTTCTGAGGCCGCGACCATCGATTTCAGCGCGGTCGACGACGCGGCGGCGGATTCCCGAGCGGTTTGAAGCGTCGCAACCGCGCCGTCCGCGGCCGCTCGGGCGTTCTTTGCCGCCTCCGCCAAAGCCGCGTCCTGCGGCGCGGCGGCCGCGGCGGCTTCCGCGGCGAGTGCCGCCGAGGCCGTCGTCGTAGCCTCCGTCTGGGCGCGCGTCAGCGCGGCTTGTGCCGCCGCATCGCCCTCGGCCGCGGTCTTCAGCGCACCGGCCGCGGTATCAACGGCGGCGCCGGTCGTCGCTAGCTGCGCCTGCGCGGCTTCGAGCTCCTTGTTGCGCGTCGCGCTCGCGGTTGTGGCCGCAGCGAGTTCGGCCTCGGCCGTTGCCTTCGCCTGTTCGGCCGCGGTCAATTCAGTCTGGGCCGCCGCAACCATCTGCTGTGCCTCGGCGAGCTGTTGTTTCAGCATATCGGCGGCGGCTTTCGCGGTCGCAAACTCCTGGTTCTTCGCGTCGAAGACCGCGCGAGCTGCGGCCTGGCGCGCCGCGGCAGCCTCTTTCTGCCGCACGAGCGAAGGCGGCGCGGCGGCCAGATCGCCCAGCACAGCGCCGTCGTCCGTCTTCCACATGCGTACGAGTCCGGACCAGTCGCCCCCGATGACGCGCAATCCGGCGGCGTCGGTCGCAGCAGTAAGCGCGAGGTCGTTCATCGCGGGGAAGGTGCGGGCCGCACCGCCGTCGGCGTTCCAGAGCTTCACGGTGCGGTCGCGCCCGGCCGTGATCAGCCGGCCATCGCGGGTGAATCGGACGCTCGTCGCGCCGCCGCCGTGGGCGCCCCAGGCCTTGATGAGTCCGCCATTCTGCATGTTCCACAGTCGAATCTGACCGTCCTCGCAGGTGGTTGCGAGCACGTTGGAGTCGGCGCGCCAGTCCAGCGACGTGACGGCTGAGGGATGCCCGTTCAGCGTGTAGAACGGCGCGAGCGATTCAGCCTCCCAGACATGCAGGTTGCCGGCGCGGTCGGCGGTTGCCAGCAGTATCCCGTCGGGGCTGTACGCAACCGCGGTCACCCAGTCCGTGTGCTTCTGAATCTTCGAGAGCAGCGCGCCGTCGGCGATGTTGTAGATTTTCACCACGCGTGTCGGGCCGCCGAGAACGACGCGACGCTGTGCGGCGTCGATGTCGGCGGTCAGGGCGACATCCGGTTCGTCACCGACCGTGGCGACGCGCCGACCGTCGACGATCGACCAGATGTCCACGCGCCCGCTCTGTGCACCGACGCCACCCGCCCCAATCAGCAACTGCCCAGTCCGGCTGAATCGCAGGGCGTGCGGCGAGCCCTGCGAGAATGACAGCACACCGACGAGTTCCAGCGAATCCGTGGCATACACCGCGACGGCCCGCTGCGTCGCGATCGCAACGAGCGGTGACGCCGGATGGGCCGCGACGGCGGTGACCGCATCCGCACGGGCCGTTTCCACGGGCGGGTCCATCGGCAGGCCGGTGGGCGCCACGGTGATCGGCTCAGGAGCGGTCCCCGCGGCAGCGCCGGCGAATGCGAGATCCAGCTTCTTTCGGGCGACCGGAGCGCTGGAGGCCGATTCGAGCAGGCCCTGTTCGATCCAGGCCTTGATCACCACAATTTCGTCGTCCGGCAATCTCGGCCGATTGGGCGGCATCTTCGGCTCGCGCGTGTGGCTGATCGAGCCGAAGAGAGGGCTGCCCGCGAGATCACCGGAAGCCAGCACCTTTCCGCTGCTGCCGCCCGAGATCGCACCGGCGTAGGTGCTCAGATCGAGGCCGCCTCGGGCCCGGTCGGCGTTGTGGCAGTTCAGACAGCTCTTGGCGAGCAGCGGCCGTACATGGTCGTTGTAATTGGTCTTGTCCTGCGCGACCGCCGCACTGACAGCCAAAGCGACGCTGCACGCGACTGCACGAACGACGCTCACCATTCTCCCGCCCATCCGGTGCTCGTAGCCCCGCACTGGTGTGGTGACCCTGCAACCAAATACGGACTTCAGCCCCAGTATAGCGTGCCGCCCGACGGGTCCGCGAAGCGTTCATCCGCCCTGCGGCGGCCGTCGCAGTCTGGCTGCGGTGGGTTGAGCCGCTGTCCGCCGCCCCTGCAAATTCTGCATCCCCGTCGGCCCGGATTCCATGCGTTCTATACTGCGGCGGATGGATGGAATACCCGCCGCGAGCCGGCCACGGCTTGTCTTCAGCGTACTGTTCAAGACCCGCGGGTTGCTGATGGCGCCGCTGGTTCTGGTGATGGCGCTCAATTTTGCCTGGGAGTGCGAGGTTGAATCGCTGAATCTCGGCCTGGGGCTCCCGATCTTTGTCCTGGGTTGGGTGACCCGGATCTGGTCCCAGGGGCATTTGAAGTATCGCCTGCGCCTGCCCGTTCCGGAGCTTGCGACATCCGGTCCCTACGCACTGATGCGCAACCCCGTGTACGTCGGGAACACGATGATCCTCGTCGGGCTCTCGATACTCTGCGAACTCTACTGGTTCGTGCCCGTCGTTCTGGCATGGTGCGGGCTGGTCTATCATTTCGCCGTGGTCGGCTTCGAAGAGGTCCGGCTGCGGAAGATGTTCGGCGAGGAGTACATCCGCTACGCAAACCGCGTGCCCCGATGGATTCCGTCTTCGCTGATTCTCCAGCACATGCCAAGGTCGTCGAGGGGACCGCTCCCAGCCGCGCTCCGCGCTGAATGGCAATGCGGGCTGCTTCTGCTGATTCCGATCCTGAAAGAGCTGGTGATCGAGCATCTGCCGGCGATCTCGCACCCGTGATCCCGCGGCCCGCCCATCTCGCCGATCCTGCCTGCGCGGCTCGCCGCTCGACGTCCCCGGTCGGGAAGAGACGCGGACAACATCTGCGACCCGCTGTCCTCAGCGCCGCCGCCCTCAGCCGCCGAAATTGGCCAGCAGCGCGGCCAGGTCCGGCAGACTGACACAACCATCCGCGTCGAAATCGGATGCTGGGTCGAAACCGGCGTCGCCGGCGCAGGTCCCGAACGCTCCGAGCAGCAACGCGAGATCAGCGATGTCAACGTCCCCGTCGCCGTCGGAGTCGCCGGGACCACCGGCCAGGGGAGTGAGAATGAACCCGCGGCGCGAGGAATCTGCGGGGAAGTGGTCGTTGGAGCCGGTGGCGATGATCTGTCCGCGGTCGTTGATGCCCCGCGCCCCGGAAACGCGCGAGAAGAGCGCCGGTTCCTCCACCACGCTCTGAAGGTTGCTGATCAGACCGCGCTGCGGACTGTAGACCCAGCTGTAGAAATCGCTGTTGCTCTGCCAGGTCCGCCACCCGACGACCTCGCCCCGCTCGTTGATCCCGGTCGCGACGGCTTGAAAGAGCCCGGTGTCGAGAAGTCCCGAACCGTCGATCGACACGGCGTGCGAAGTGCGGCTGCCGCTGCTGCTGATGTAGACGCTGACGCCCGCAATCTCGTTCGATTCGTTGATTCCATAGCCGAAGGAGAGCGCGGCGCCCGCGAGCATTCCGCGATCAAGAACCGCGCCGCTTCGCATGTCCCAGGTCTGAATCCCCACCGCCGGCGCGCCCGTCCGGATTCCCCCGGTGATCACGCCGGCGTCGTTGATGGCGTAGAACTCGGCCGCTTGTCCGGGGACGACGTTGAGCATGCCCGTCGCGGGTGACCAATAGAAGTTGGTGTACGGATCGGCCGGCCCCAGACCAGTCGCCGACCCGACAATCTCGGAGTTGTTGTTGATCGCCGTCGGAACACATCCGTCGTAGCCCGCCAGCGTGCCCAGCAGCGTGTACTGGCCGTCTCGGTAGAGCCAGCCCACCATGTGCGATCCGCCGTACTGGCCGCAATACCCGACGATTTCCCCCAGGTCGTTGATCGCGACCGCCGTGCTGCTCCGCGTCTCCTGTCCGGGTACCGGCGGCAGCGCGCGGAGGCCGCCGGATGCATCCCAGATGAACGCGCGGTAGATCGAGCCGCTGTGACCGATTCCGACGACCTCGCCACGGTTATTAAGACCAAGCGGAGAGGTCATGTACGAGTACCCGGGCAGCCGGCCAAGATCGGTGATCCGGTACTGCGGCTGTGCTGCCGCTCCAGCAACAAGGACGAGAAGACCCACCAGACCCGATGCGTGCGTTTTCATGTGCTCTCTCACATTCTGTTTCCGAATCCGCCGCGATCGTCGGAAGGCGGGCGGCGCGGCTCGCGAACGAACGGGCCCGCCGGAGTCAAAGGAAGGGCGCTCCGGCGGGCGGTTCCATCATCCTCGCAATAGAGGTCGGTCGGCAGCCGGGAAGTACATGGGGCCCGGCGCTGCGGCGTCTGGCGCGTAAGACCATCGGTCCATCGCGGCCGCATAACCGGGTAAAATGGAGAAATGGGTGTAGAGCGGCTGCGTATCAACGAGATTTTTCACTCCATCCAGGGAGAAGGCGTGCGCGCGGGCGTCCGGTGCGTCTTCATCCGCCTGACCGGCTGCCACCTGCGCTGCACCTACTGCGATACCGAGTACTCGTTCCACGAGGGAGCCTGGATGACGCTCGACGAGATCCTCGACGTCGCCCGGTCGTTTCACTGCCCGACGGTCGAGGTCACCGGGGGCGAGCCGCTGCTCCAGCCCGCCGTGTTCCCGCTCATGACCCGTCTCGCGGACGAGTTCGAGACTGTGCTGCTCGAGACGTCGGGCGCGGTTTCGATCGCTGACGTCGACCCGCGGGTGGTCCGAATCGTCGACCTCAAGACGCCGTCCAGCGGTGAGGAATCCCGCAACTGCTGGGCAAACATCGACCTTCTGACCGCCCGCGACGAAGTGAAGTTCGTCATCGGCGACCACAGGGACTACGAATGGTCGCGCGACGTGGTCGAGCGCTATCAACTGACCCGCCGCTGCCCGGTCCTCTTCTGCCCGGTCGTGGGAATATCGGAAACGGAATCGGCGGGGCTGACGCTGTACAAGGGCCACCTGGAGCCCGAGCGTCTCGCGGCGTGGATGCTCGAAGACCGGCTGGACGTCCGGTTCGGATACCAGTTGCACAAGGTGATCTGGTCGCCGACCGCGCGCGGGGTCTGAAATCGGCCAGCCGATGTGGCGGCGGGAATCGACTCCGTCTTCTGAACCCTTGCGAGCCGGCACTTCCGGGGCGATGAGTGAGTGAACCCGCTCCACGGCCCATACAATCGAATCACTATCGAACGCCGTCCGTTCGGGTAGAATGTCGCCCCTCGGGCCGCGGTCTATTCAACGAGGTCGTTCCGCGCGGTCCGGCTTCGTGTTCCAGGAGACGTCGCTTGCGAATTGCGCTCATCAACCCCATTTCCCGCCGCAGCCAGGGCTACCACACGATCGGCAAGTACCTCCCGCAACTCGGGTTGCAGGTGCTGGCCAAGCTCGTTCCGGCGCCGCATTCCGTCGACATCATCGACGAGGTCTTCGGGACGGCCGCGACGGACAAGCTCGTCGCCGAGGGGGGGTATGACCTGGTCGGCCTGACCTCGTACACGAGCGGCTCGACCCGCGCCTACGAGATCGCCGCCGGCTGCCGCGCGCGCGGGATCAAGACGGTCATGGGCGGTCCGCACGCCTCCGCGTGCCCCGATGAAGCGGCCGAGCATGTTGACTCGGTCGCGATCGGTGAATGCGATGAGGCCTGGCCGCGGATCATCGCCGACGCCGAGGCCGGGCGGCTCAAGCCGCGCTACACGGGCGAGCTTTCCGATCTCGAAACAACCGGATTCGGCGGGGCGATCCAGAACCTCCAGCCGATCAACGGAAAATATGACGTCGCCGCGATTCAAACGTCGCGCGGCTGCCCGGTCGGGTGTGAGTATTGCTCGGTCACGACATTCAACGGCGCACCGATTCGCCGCCGCCGCATCGACGACATCGTCGAGGAATGGAACCAGACGACGCGGCCGTTTTCGTTCGTCGTCGACGACAACTTCTTCGGCGTCGGCGAGAAGCACGCGGAATGGGCCAAGGACCTGCTCCGGGCGATCATCAAGCGCGGCAAGAAGCGGCTCTGGTTCAGCCAGACGACGATCAACATGGGCGACGACCCCGAGGGGCTGCGGCTCGCGTATCGCGCGGGCTGCCGCGGCATGCTCGTCGGCTTCGAGACCTTCAACCGCGCGTCGTTGAAGGAATACAGCAAGGGCATCAACCGCAAGAATCTCGACCGCTACCAGGCGCTCGTCGACGAGTTCCACCGCGCCGGCATCGCCGTCTTCGGCGGGTTCATCATCGGTGCGGATCAGGACACGCCGGAGACGGTCGCGGAAACCGCGCTGCACGCCGTGCGGATGGGCATCGACATCATCCAGATCACCAATCTCACGCCGCTGCCCGGCACGAAGATGTACGACCGCTTCAAGGAAGAAGGCCGGCTCATTGCCACTAACTATCCGTCGGACTGGGAGCGATACACGTTCACGGAAACGGTCTATCGGCCGGCGAACATGACGGCGCGGGAGCTGGACGAGGCGATCTATGAGCTTCGCCACGCGGCCGCGAAGGAGGCGTGGGTCGTGAAGCGGGCGATCCGCTCGTGGATCCGCACGCGGTCGTTCACGACGGCAGCGTTCGTGCTGGGGATGAACCAGGGCTGGAAGCGGATGGCGAAGATCCAGGCCCCCAAGGACGCCGAGACGTTCGGGTTCACGCCGAAAAAGACGCCGCGGGTCAACAAGATTCGCGAGTCCTTCCGCATGCACTTTTCCCCGGTCGGGCGGGTGTCGCCGGCATGATGATGAAGCGCGTCACGGAGATTACGCCGCGCGATGCGGCGCAGTGCTGCTTGGACGGCGTGCTGTTGCTCGATTGCCGCGAGCACAAGGAACTCGTGCTCGCGCGGATCGAGGGGGCCCTGCACATCCCCATGGGCGACATCCCCAGCCGCCAGACCGAACTCGACCCGGATCGGCCGACGATCGTCTTCTGCCACAAGGGCGCGCGGAGCTACAAGGTCGCCGCGTTCCTGCTGGAGCAGGGCTTTACCGATGTGAAGAGCATGGCGGGCGGGATCGACGCGTGGTCCGCGCAGGTGGATGCGTCGGTGCCGCGGTATTGAGCGAGACCGGACTGCAACGGCGCAGCGTGAGCAGGAAGCCGAGCATTGAAGTCGACCATTGTCATTGGCGCGGGGCCCGCAGGGCTGACGGCCGCGTATGAGTTGAACAAGCTCGGACAGAAATCCACCATCCTCGAAGCCGACCGCGTGGTCGGCGGCATCTCGCGGACCGTCAATCACAACGGTTTCCGATTCGACATCGGCGGGCACCGCTTTTTCTCCAAAGTCACGCTGATCAACGACCTGTGGCGCGAGATCCTCGACGATGACTTTCTCGAACGCCCCCGGATGTCGCGAATTTTCTACCGGGGCAAGTACTTCGACTATCCGCTGAAAGCCGGCAACGCGCTCGCGGGCCTCGGGCCGATCGAGGCGGTCCGCTGCGTGATGAGCTACGCGAGAGCCCGGCTCTTTCCGCATCCGAATCCGCAATCGTTCGAAGAATGGGTCGCCAACCGCTTCGGCCATCGGCTCTACAGCATCTTCTTCAAGACCTATACGGAGAAGGTCTGGGGCATCCCCTGCAACGAGATCTCGGCCGACTGGGCGGCGCAGCGGATCAAGAACCTGTCGCTCTCCGAGGCGATCAGGAACGCACTGCTGCCCCGAAAGGGCCCGGCGAAGGCGAAGGACGGCTCGGTCATCACCACGCTCATCGACACGTTCCACTACCCGCGCTACGGCCCGGGGCAGATGTGGGAGGCGTGCGAGCGGCGGCTGACCGCGGCCGGCTGTCCGACGGTGTTCGAATCGCCTGTGCAGAAGGTCCGCCATCGCGACGGGCGGGTCGAATGCGTCGTGGCCGGGCGAAACGGGACGACGGAGGAATATGCCGGCGAGCATTTCATTTCCTCGATGCCGCTGCGGGAACTCATCCAATCCCTCGATCCGCTGCCGCCGAGCGAAGTTCTCGCCGCGGCGAGCAGTCTGCGCTACCGCGACTACCTGACGGTCGTGCTGATCGTGAAACGGCCGGAGCTGTTCCCGGACAACTGGATTTACATCCACGCGCCCGAGGTGAAGGTCGGGCGCGTGCAGAACTACAAGAGCTGGTCGCCGGCGATGGTGCCCGACCCGAACTGCTGCACCTTGGGCCTCGAATACTTCCTGTGGGACGAGGACGAAGAGTGGACGTGGCCGGATGAGCGGCTGATCGACATGGGCATCGCCGAGTCGGAGAAGATCGGCCTCGTGAAGCGTGCGGAGGTCGTGCAGGGGATCGTGGTGCGCATGCCGAAGGCGTACCCGATCTACGACCGGAACTATCAGAAGACGGTCGGTCTGCTTCAGCGGTACCTGGAGACATTCAAGAACCTCCAGACGATCGGCCGCAACGGCCAGCACCGCTACAACAACCAGGACCACTCGATGCTCGCGGGCGTGTTTGCGGCGCGGAATATCGCCCGCGGCGACTATCGGGCGCATGACACGTGGGCGGTGAACGTCGAGCAGGAATATCACGAGCAGGGCCGGGTCGTGACGACGAAGACCGCGCCGGCGGAGCGGCTCGTGCCTCAGCGGCTGGAGCGGGAGAAGGTGGCGAGGTAACAAGGGGACAAGGGGACAAGGGAACAAGGGGACGAACAAGCCTCCCTCGAGCGCACCGAGGGCACTGACATCGGAGCGATGGGACCGTCGGCGTGCGAGCGTGACCTGCGCGGAGACGCTGCACTCAGTCCCTGGTAGGTGTGCGGCGAATGTGGCCGCTCCATGCGGCTCAGCCCGGACTGCCGGGCCCCCCGAGGCATCTGCCATCACGCCGCCAGACCTGCCAGGCCGTTGAAATCAGACCGAAGCGGCGTTCCATGGTTGCCACCGGTTGTCCCCCGCCCGCCGACCGGTCAGAATGGGGCCTCATAGGTGCGGCGAAGGGGCCGAGGGAATGCGGCGGGGCGAACCTGGCGCGGGCGGTAAGCCCGAACCACCTGGAAACGAGCCAGGCCCGCACGTACGCCCCGGCATTGAGGCGAACGAATGACGCAATCCGGCAGTTCACTTTTCGGCCCCGCACGCCGCCCCGGGCGGCGCGTCGTCGTCACCGGGCAGGTCGGCGTCGACAAGAAGCCCTTCCTGGAGAAGCTCCGCAGCGTCGCCGAGTCGCGCGGACAGGCGGTGAAGATCTACCACATCGGCGACATGATGTATGCGGAAGCGCCGGATGTGCGGCCGGGGCGGATTCTGGATCTGCCGCTGGCGCGCCTGAATTCGCTCCGCCGGGCGGTTTTTAAGGATGTTCTGGCGGATATCGACAACCACGAGACCGTGATCATCAACACGCACGCCGCGTTCCGCTGGAAGCACGGCCTGTTTCCAGCCTTCGACCACGACCAGATGCGGGAGATCGACGCTGATCTTTACGTGACGCTGGTGGACAACGTCGACGCGGTGCACGAACGGCTGACGCGCGACCACGAGATACCGCATTCGCTGAAGGACATCATGGTCTGGCGCGAGGAGGAGATTCTCGCGACGGAGATCCTCGCCAACGTCATCC
This sequence comes from Planctomycetota bacterium, assembly GCA_045863555.1. Lineage (GTDB taxonomy): Bacteria > Planctomycetota > Phycisphaerae > UBA1845 > Fen-1342 > JACRLV01. The sequence goes on from BTUU01000011.1 coordinate 69,605, forward strand.
GCGGCCACGGGCAGTTCTACATCTTCGCCCGCGGCGTCGAGGATTCGACGCTGGAGTCGTTCTACCGGCTGATCTTCAAGCCCGAGACGAAGCGGGTCTATCCATCGTTCCCGATGACGCACGTGATGGACCTGCCCGAGACGCTGGCGGAGATCGACGCCTTCCGGGCCGCGCTAGCCGAGCATTTCGTCACGTTCGATCCCGGCGATCTTGACGAGAAGCGGCTGCTGTTTGAAGCCGGCGCGGCGACGCAGCGGGGTGAGACGACGATCAAGGTGCAGGTGAACGGCCGCGACGTGACCTATACGACCGCCGAGATCACGAGCGTGGCCAAGGACATCGACGGGCAGATCTACGCCCGCGACTTCAAGCTGATCGACCAGTCGGACATGATCGTCAGCCTGGTGCCGGAGCTGCCCAGCGGCAAGCCGGGCCTCTCTTCGGGCGTCGAGCGCGAGCTGCACCACGCGTACGAGACGACCAAGGGGGTGTTCGTCGTCTGGAAGCCGAAGGCGGCCCCCTCGCCGTTCATCACCGAGACGGCGACGCGGGTGTATACGTCGACGCAGGAGGCGCTCGAGGACTTCCTCAAACGCGGGTTCATCAAGGAAATTCAGAAGCCGCTCTTCCAGTCCAACGTCGCGCGTGAGCGGGGGCGGTTCGGCTGATGGCCACCCGCAGGGCTTCGAACGCGAAATCCTCCGCCGGGCCGGCACTGCTGCGGATTGCGCTGCTGGGCGGGGCGGTCCTCGGCTGCCTGCTCGCGGTGAATGCGGCGTCGCAGATCATCGACGCGATCCCCACCGTCAAATCGGCCAGGCTGACCGCCGCGGACTATCAGCGCGCCCGCGAGGCCGCGATTGCACGCTCGCCGGCCGCGACGGAAGGCTGGCTTCAGCTTCGCGTGCAGGTGAATCTCGTACCGGCGCTGCTGCCGGGACCGAAAGCGACGATCGATCTCTCGACCGACCCGCCGGCGACGCAGCCGACGATCCCCGCCCGCCGCGCCCAGGAATTTCAGACCGCGTTTCAGAACCTCGCGGCCGCGCAGCAGCAGACGAAGGCGATCGGGCCGCTTCGACTTGCCCAGGCCGCGCTGATTCTGTCGCAGCTCGAGACGATCGAAAAGCCGCGCCCGTGGTGGCCGTATATCAGGCCGAACCTGAGCGGCATCGACGCGAGCACGCTCAAGTTCGAGATGAACGACCTGCGCCAGGCGCAGATCGACGCCTATGTATCGCTCGGCATCAGCGCCGGCGCCGCCGCGGAGTACGCCGAGGAATTCATCGGGGCCGCGCCCGCGACGCTCGTTTCGTTTCTTGCTCCGCGGCTGGCCGCGATCAGCGTCGAGTGCGAAAGTTCGGGCGACGCCGAATGCGCGACGACGGTGCGGAAGATTCTGCTGACGCTGCTCCGGCGCATGGTGCTTGAAGATCAACTGCCGGCGATTCGTCTCGTCGCCGCGGACCAGCTGGCCCGCGTGCTCGAAAGCGATCTGGGTAAAGCCGTCCCCGGGCGGGCGGCGATCATCGACGGTCTGCGGGCCTGGCGCAGGGCCTACCACGTGCAGGTGGGCGCGGCACCAGCCGGTCCACTGACCGTAAACATGAATGCGCCGAGCCGCGCGCTCGCGGAGCAGAATGAGGCCGCGCGCGCGATCACGACGACGCTCTGGCTTGCGATCGTCACGGCCGCGCTCGGCGTCGGCGCGTTTCTCGTCACGCTGCTGGGTGTTCTCTCGCGCATCGCGGCGGTGCTGGCGAGATCGGACGAGGCGGCGGGCGGAGCGGGGATACTGAAGCGCGGCTTCGTCGTCGCGCTCGTCGGAACCCTGCTGATCGCGGGGCTCGGATTCGCGCGAGCACCGGACGCGGGCACGCGTGCCGACGATATTCGCCAGGTCGTAAACTGGAAGCTCGTCAAAACGCCGCCGCCGAAAAAAGGGCAGGGTCACTGGCTCAGCCACTACCGCGTCTCGTTCGTCGAGCCGGCGATTACGGCGGCGATCGTGGCCGTGCTCGCGATGCGCTTCGGCTGGCTGGGGCGGGGCATCGGTCGGCGGGCGATGGCGGGCACGGCGGCGTCGGTGTGTATCTCGGTGATGTTGTGCGGAATTTCGACGGCCAGTTGCAGCTCCGTCGCGATCAGCCGGCTCGCCGCATACGACGAGGCGCTTGCCCGGGCGACGGCGGATTCGACGCTCGGACTGGCGGGCGCGGATGCGCACCTCGGGCCGCTCCGCGGCTGGACCCCGTAGCTTCCTCGCGACCCGCGGCGCGAGTACGATCAGCACAATGCGGCGAACCGCGGACGATAAGAGGGAAAAGCCGCGCTTTCCGTGGCTCTACGCGCTGCCTGGCGGCGTGCTGCCGCGCGCCGTCCGCTGCAACGGACAGCGTTTCGAGCATGTCCAGACGTTCAAGCATGATTTCTTCGCCGCGACCGGCGTCTATCGCGGGCCGGACGGCGGGCTGGCCGTCCTCAAGCTCGGCCGACGAACGCGCTTTCTGACGCTTCCGGCCGCGTGGATCGGCCGATTCCTCACGCGGCGCGAGGCGCGGATGTACGCAAAGCTCCAGGGCATGCGCGGAATTCCCCGCTTCATCGGCGTCGTCGGCCGGAATGCGGGCTTTCTTCACGAGTTTATCCCGGGCCATCCGCTCGGGCGGGACGAGCGGGTCTCCGAGACGTTCTTCGACGAGCTCCTGGCGATGGTCAAGCAACTGCACTCGATGAACATCGCGTACGTGGACCTGAACAAGCGCCAGAATATCCTCATGGGCGACGACGGCCGGCCCTGGCTGATCGATTTCCAGATTTCGCTCGATATCCCCCCGACCGGCTGGGGGCGATTGTGGCCGGCGCGCTGGCTGCTGGCTCGCTTCCAGCATGGAGACTGGTATCATTGCCTGAAGCACAAGCGCCGTCTGCGGCCCGACCTGCTGACGGAGGCGGAGCGGGGTGAGGTGGAGCGGTTGAGCCTCGCGATTCGGATTCACCGGGCGTTTGCGCGGCCGCTGACGCACCTGCGAAGGGCGATCCTGGCCCGGCTGAAACGGTCGGAGACTGCGGAAGTCGTGGGCTCGTCCGCGAAGTAAGGGGTACGCATGCCGTTGAGTGATGGCGATCGGAAGCTGATTTCGGCGTTTCGTGACGCCTTTGAGCGCAAGTACGCGGGGGATGCGCGTTTTTCGGGCGTCGTCCGCGAAGATCGGCCGGATGAGTCGTATCTCACATCGCGGTTCGCGGTGGCGGACCGGGTCTGGCTGGAGATGACGATCCGACCGTTCATTCCGCAGGTCCGCGCGGGGATCGTGACGGATGACCGCTGGCGCAACGAGGACTTCGAGGAGCGGATCGAGGAAACGGGAGATACGATGTCCGAGTTCGTCGAACTGGGGTTCGACGAGGCGGGTCTCGAATGGCCGAATCCGCCGGTGGAGCACTTTCGCGAGTCGGGCAAGTATTTCTGCTTCCTGACGCCGTTTGAGGTCGGCTCGCTGTCGGAACTGAACGGTCCGGCGGGCGAGCGCCTCCGGGGAGTTTTCGAGGGGTATTACGAGGCATTTCGGCGGGCGATCGAGAAGATGAAGGTCGCGGCCGAATAACGCGGTCGCGTGGCGAGTGGAATTCGCGAAACAGGGATGAACGTCATGATGAAGAATGCAATTCTGGCGTGTGCGACGGTCGCGGTGCTGCTCTCGGTCGGGTGCACGTCGACGCAGCGGATCGCGCAGAGCAACGGGAGCCTGGAAGCGAAGTATTTCGGCGAGTTGGGCATCACGGGGCACGTGAACACGGTCAGGGTTCAGTCGGGCTCGAAGCTGGACAAGCTGTCGATCATCGGCGACGGCAACAAGGTGTTCGTCGATGAGCACGTAATCCTGGCGAAGATCGAGATCTGGGGCGGCAGCAACGAAGTGAGCATTCCAAACTCGCTGATCGTCCGCGAGTACATCGTGGGCATGGGCAGCACGATCGTGCGCCGCGATCCGGTCATTCCGTCGCTCGCGCCGCAGCCGGCGCTTGAGGAGATCTATGCCCCCGGCGGAACGCCTGCGCCGGCCTCCAGGCAGCCGGAACCCGCGGCGGGGGCGGACCCCGACGAGGTGTACATCGGAAACGAGGGCGAATAATCGCCTTCGTGCGGAGAATGCGATGACGAACGGGCGGCGGGCTGCCGCCCGCGCATGAGGGCACTGCATTGGCCGATTTTGAATGGTACTACGCTGAAAACGGAAAGGCCGTCGGTCCGATGAGCCGCACGGACCTGGTTGCGAAGCTCGACCGGCTCCAGCGCGGCGAGACGCTTGTATTCGGTCCGGGGCTGACGGCGTGGACGGCCGCCAAACACGTACCGGGCCTGCGTGGAATCGGGGAAGAACCCGCAGACTTCGCGCCGCCGCCGGTCGCGGGTCGCCGCTCGGATGAGATCGACTACCGCATCTACGGCGAAGAAATGCAGTATGTCGAGACGGAGCTCGACCCGGGCGAGATGATGATCGCCGAGGCCGGCAACATGATGTTCATGTCGTCGGGCGTCGACATGCAGACGACGTTCGGCGACCCGAGCGCGCAGGGCGGTTTTTTCAGCAAGCTGATGAGCGCCGGCAAGCGCGTGCTGACGGGCGAGTCGCTGTTCATGACCACGTTTTCGTCGCGGGGGCCGGGCAAGCAGCGCGTCGCGTTCGCCGCGCCGTACCCCGGCAAGATCGTCCCGATGGACCTCGCGCAGCTCGGCGGAGAAATGCTCTGCCAGAAGGATTCGTTCCTCTGCGCGGCCCGGGGCGTCAGCGTCGGCATCGCGTTCACGAAGCGGTTCGGCGCGGGCCTGTTCGGCGGCGAAGGCTTTATCCTCCAGCGTCTCACGGGCGACGGCGTCGCCTTCGTTCACGCCGGCGGCACCCTCTGCCACAAGCGGCTCGGCCCCGGCGAGACGCTGCGCGTGGACACCGGCTGCCTGGTCGCGTTTCAGCCGTCGGTGGAATACGAAATCAAATTCGTCGGCGGCTTCAAGAACACGCTTTTCGGCGGGGAAGGGCTCTTCTTCGCCATGCTCACAGGACCGGGCGAAGTGTGGCTCCAGTCGCTGCCGTTTTCGCGCCTCGCGGGGCGTATCGTCGCGGCCTCGGCCGGCGGCAAGGGCGAGGGGAGCATCCTCGGCTCCCTCGGCGGCCTGCTCGACGGCGACAACAGCTGACGCGCAGGCGAGACGGCTTCGATCGATCCTACGGGTTCGTGCGGCCGGCGTTCGCCGTAGAGTCGGTCCTGGCTGGCATTTTCAGCACCATTCCCTTGATCACGCGGTTCGGGTTCGACAGCTTGTCGCGGTTCAGCTCGTAGATCTCGCGCCACCGCTCGCCGTCGCCCAGTTGCGATCGCGCGATTTTCACCAGCGTGTCGTTCTCGCCGACGGTGTACGTCCCGCGCGTCTCCGCTCGGCCCGTGCGCGTGCCGGCCGGCGTCGTCGCTCCGGTCCCGCCGGAAGCGGGCGCGGCGGGCGGCGCCGGTTCGGTGCGGCTCGCGCTGGCCGGGGCGTCTTCCTTCGGCGGAATCACGATTGTCCGGCCGACGTAGAGCTTCTTCGCGTTCAAACTCTTGTTGGCCTTTTCGATTCTGCGCCACTGGTCGCGGTCGCCGTAGTATTTCTCCGCGAGCGACACGAGCGTGTCGTTCTTCTCGATCTTGTGGCTGATCGGCTTTCCAGCGCTGGGTGACACCACGCCGCCCGGCGCTGCGCCGCGCGGCGCTCCGTCGCCGCCGCCGACGGGATTGGGCGTTACGGTGGGAGGAGTCAGCCCGCCGCGATTCGGCCTAATTTCCTCGCCGCCGGTCCGGATCTCTGGCTTGGCGGGTTCGGGCTTTGCGGGCGCTGGATCAGGGCTGCCGGCCGGGGCTCCCGGGTCGATCGTGGTGCCCGGCCCGGGCGGGAGCGTCGTCTCGCGGCCGGCGGCACCGCCCGTCGGCGTTCCCGTCGGCGAGTTGTGCGTGAGCACGCCTCCGACCGGCTGTTCCGGGCCCGTGGGAATCGCGGCAGTTCTGGATTCGGCCGCGGGCAGGTTGGAAGGCTCGACCCTGGGCTCGGTGACCGGCGTCTGCGCGTTCGATCCCGTCGCAGGGTCGGACGGCTTTTGCGGCGGGTTCATGGACGTCAGTTTCGGCTCGGGCACATCGCCGGCCGGCCGCGCATCCGCGAGCCCCTTCCCTCCGGCGGGGCCGTCGTTCGAGAGCGGCAGCGTCGATTGCTGTGGGTCGGGGTTGTAGAAGAGTACGCCGAGGAAAACGACAACCGCCACGCCGACGAATCCGACTCCGACGAGATATTCCCTGCGCATGAGTCAACGTCCTGTATGAGAGGGTCGCGACACCGATCCCCGCGTCCGTGCATGGGACCACCGCGCAGTATATCGAGATGGGCAACCGCGTAAACGCAAGCCCGGCCCGCGCGACGGGGCAAAAGGGGCGCGTGCTCAGGCGGCGGGTTGAGCGGACTCCCGGTCGGGCGCTGCGAGGTCGAACTGCTCGGCCGTTCCGGTCGCGGTTGCGATCCAGACCTGGTTTCGGCCCGCCCCCTTCGCCTTGTAAAGCATGGCGTCGGCGGCGGAGACGAGATGTTCGGCCGATGCGTAGGCCGGCCGCCGGGAAGCGACTCCGAGGCTCGCGGTCACGGGAATCGCCTCGTCAGCGCCGAAGCGGTGTTCCTCGATCAGCATCCGGATGCGCTCGGCGAGGTTGGCCGCACCGGCGAGCGGAGTCTCGGGGCAGACGATGCAGAACTCCTCGCCACCGAAACGCGCCGCGAGATCGACCGAGCGCACGGCGGATTGGAGATTCCGCGCGACGGCCTGGAGCACGGCGTCGCCTGCCGCGTGTCCGTACGTATCGTTGATCCGCTTGAAATGGTCGATGTCGATCATGATGCAGGAGAGCGGGCGGTTATAGCGCTCGGATTCCGCCCAGTGGAGGTCGAGCCGCTCCAGCAGGCTGCGGCGGTTCGGCAGGTCGGTGAGGCTGTCCGTCCGGGCCATGCGCTCCAGCCGGGCGTTGAGGACGGTCAGTTCCGCGTTGAGGTGGACCGCGTGCTGGCGCTGCGCCGCGAGCTGCTCCTGCAGCTCGACGATTCGCTCGCCGGCGCGGATGCGCGCCAGCAACTCGTCGACGTCGTAGGGTTTGGGCAGGTACGCATCGGCGCCGGCGTTCAGGCCCGAGATGACGTCGGCCTTGTCCTTCCTCGCCGTGAGCAGGATAAAATAAATGAACGGCAGGGCGTTGAGTTCGGACAGTTCGCGCACCGCCGCCAGCAGCTGAACGCCGTCCATCACCGGCATCGACCAGTCCGCGACGATCAGCCGTGCTTCCTCGCTCCGCAGCGCGTTGAAGGCCTCGCGCCCGTCCGCGCAGGCCGACACCGTGTAACCGTGACGCGACAGTTGCCGGACCAGCAGGGCGCGGGTGTCCGCGTCGTCCTCGGCAACGACAATCCTCGTTCCCGCCATCGTGTTTCCCCTCGGGCGACCGGTTGCCGGCGCGCACTGGATATTCGTTGCTTCGACCAGCCGCGCCCCGGAATTCGGTTGAACGGAACGGATTCGCGATCCTCCGATAACATGAGTCCCGATGGGCGTTCAGCGCGATGACAGGAAGCGGCAAATGTGGCTGATCCCGCGCGAGGGCGCCGCCGTCACGCGCGAGATCGCGGAAGTCGCGCTGCGCCTGCGAACCTGGAAACGCTACACCTACGCCGTCCCGCCGCCGCTCGACGCCATTGTCGCGCCTGGCGCGGCCGTTCGCGTCCCCTACGGCCGGCGTGACCGGCTCGTCGAAGGCTGGTGCATCCGCCGGACGCAGGCGGAGTGGGAATCGACGCTCAAGCCGATCGAGAGCGCCGAATCCGCCGCCGTCCCGCTGCCCGCGCCGCTCGTCGACCTGGCGCTCTGGGTCAGCGAGTACTACGCATGTCCACCGGGATTCACCCTGGAGGCGTTCATTCCCGCGCCGCTGCGCGCGCAGCCTCGGCGAAAAGTCCGGTACTGCCGCCGAATCGATGCGGCGCCGGAGCCCGATTCGCTCACCGCCCCGCGGGCTGCGGTGCTCGTGCGGCTTGCGGCCGGCCCCTGCGCCGTCAGCGTGCTCCGTAGTGAGACGGGTGCGAAGGCGGCGGACTTTCGATGGCTGCGCGCGAAGGGCCTGATCGAGTCGTTCGTCCAGCTCGACGCGGCTCCACCGCGCGCGCGGCCGGTTGAGACGGTCCAGCGAGCCGGCGTCGAATCGCCCGAGGATGGCTACGCCCTGACTCCGGAACAGACCGCTGCGATCGCCGCGATCTCGGCGGCCGCACCGAGCGACGCACCCTCCGCCTTCCGGGTTTTCCTGCTCTTCGGCGTGCCGGGCAGCGGCAAGACTGAGGTATACGTTCGGGCGATCCGCGCGCAGATCGCCATGGGGCGGCAGGCGATCGTGCTCGTGCCGGAGATCGCGCTCGCGACGCAGGTCGTCGACCGGCTTGCCCGGCGATTTGGTCGCGTCGCGGTCCTTCACAGCCGTCTGCGCCCCCGCGTCCGGGCGGCGACGCTCCGGGCGGTCGCCGAGGGAGCGGTCGACGTTGTGATCGGGACGCGTACGGCCGTGTTTGCGCCGTGTCCGCGGCTGGGGCTGATCGTCGTCGACGAAGAACAGGAATCGAGCTTCAAGAGCCTCGCCGCGCCGTTTTATCACGCTCGCGACGTGGCCATCAAGCGCGGGCAGATCGAGACGATCCCCGTCGTTCTGGGCAGCGCGACGCCCGCGCTGGAAACCTGGCACAACGCCACCGCGCTGAAGCGGTTCACGCTGCTCGAGCTGCCGTCGCGCGTTCCCGGCGCCGTGCTGCCGCGTGTGCAGGCCGTCGACATGCGCCGCGAGGCACTCGCCGCGGGAAAGTCCATTCTCGCGCCGACGCTGCGGAAGCACCTCGCGGCCGTGCTCGCGGCCGGCGAGCAGGCGATCATCCTGCACAACCGGCGCGGGTACGCGATCCAGCTCCGCTGCGATGCCTGCGGACTCGGCGTGAATTGCCCGCGCTGCGGCCTGCCGATGATCCAGCACCTGGTCCGTGATCGCATGCTCTGCCATCACTGCGGGTCCCACATGCCGACGCCCGCGAAGTGTCTCGACGACTCGTGCGGCGGGCGGCTCGTGCAGGCGGGACGGGCGATCCAGCGACTGGAGGAAGAGATCGCGGCCGCGTTTCCCGCGGCGCGGCTGCTGCGGCTCGATCGCGACACGATGCGGCGGCGGGAGGACTATGCGGCGGCACTCGGCCGATTCGAGCGTCGCGAGGCGGACGTGCTGATCGGGACGCAGATGGTCGCGAAGGGGCTCGATTTTCCGGCCGTGCGGCTTGTGGGCGTGCTGGAGGCGGATGCGATGCTGGCGCTGCCGGACTTTCGCGCGGCCGAGCGGGCGTTTCAACTGATCGTGCAGGTCGTGGGCCGCGCCGGGCGAAAGGAGGCGGATTCGCTCGCGCTGATTCACACGCACGACCCGGCGAACAATGTGCTGAAGCGGGCGATGGCGCTCGATTACGCGGGGTTCGCGGCGGAGGAACTCGCGGTGCGGCGCGAGCTGGGCTATCCGCCGCTGGGGCGGCTGATCCGGATCGTCGTTGCCGACGCACGAGCGGACACAGCTCGCGAGGGGGCGGAGACGATCGCGGCAGCGCTGCGGCGGGTGGCGGGGCGGGTCAGTGCAAAAATCCAGGTGCATGATCCGCAGCCCTGCGCCATTCCGCGGCTTCGCGATCGGTTCCGATTCGAAATCCTCGTCGTCACGCCGCGTGAGCTTGGCGGTCCGAAACTGCTGGCCGAGTGCCTGGCGGAGAAGGCGTTTTCGACCTCCGCCAAGCGCATGACGATCGATGTGGATCCCCTGGAGATGAGTTGATCGGGTGGGGGCTGCCGAACCGGGGCAGATGGCGGCCGGATCGCGGGCGAGCCGGAAGCCCCACCGGGAAACTGCCCGCCCGGACAACCGGTTTTTTCCCGGTGCCGCCGAGTTGCAGCCCGCGCAGGACTGCGTACAATTCTCTCCGGCGGCGTCAGAGACGCGGTGGATGGGTTTGACGCACCGCCTGCCTCAGGGGATAAACGGATTTGTCGGCGGACCGATGCCGGTCTGGCCCGATTTGCGTAGCCAAGGAGTCTGCTTGTGAGCGCCATGACCAAAGTCTTCGTCGTGCTCAATGCCGTCCTCTCGATCGCACTCTCGTGCTTCGTGGTGGCATTCACCGCCCAGAGCGAGAACTGGAAGGCCCTCGCCCTCGCCTATCAGCAGGACCGCGACTCGGCCGTCACGAAGGAGCAGGCGGTCGCCGCCGGCCTGCTCGGGTCCGTCGCGCTGAAGGATGAGGTCATCGCAGGCCAGGCCGCCGATATCAAGCGGCTCAACCAGGAAAAGCAGGATCTCGCCGATCAGCTCAACAAGACCACCAGCGAATTCACCGTCGTCAAGAACGAGAAGGTCGCCGCCGAAGCCGGCCGCACGAAGCTCCAGGAAATGCTCGATACGAAAATGGCCGAGGTCGCGGCCATCCGGGCGCAGAATGACGAGCTTCGCCGGCAGAACATCGATACGCAGGCCCGCAACAACCGGCTGAATCTCCGAAACCTGGAACTGACGACCAACGTCACGATCCTCCAGGATGAGAACCGGAACCTCCAGGAAAAACTCTACGCCGCGCAGCAGCTCGCCAGCGCCAAGCCGGCGGCCGTCACGCCCGCCCCGGGCACCGTTGCCGCGGCCCCGAGCGTGGCGGGGACGATCAAGGGTGAGATCACGGTGGTCGACGGGACGTACGCGAGCGTCGACGTGGGCGAGGCGTCGGGCGTCCAGCCTGGCATGACATTCATGATCTCGCGCGGTGCGACCTACCTCGGCGATCTAGTCATCGATCGGGTCCGGCCGAACGAGGCGTCGGGCAAGGTCACAATGCTGGCATCGGCGGAAATCCGTCGCGGCGACCGGGTTGCGAACAACGTCCAGAACTAGCCAGCGCGGAGGAGCCTGCCCATGTCACAGATGACCACGCCCGGCGGAATGTCAGCCCCGCGTTCGGCTGAGAACGACGTCTATACGGTGCTGATGCTGGTTGCGACGCTCTTTTCGCTGACGGCCACGATCTACATCGCCTATCGGGCCGCGGCGTTCTTCGGCTCGGTGCTCCCGCCCGGCGGAAGCTGATCCCCGCGCCGGAGTCGTGAAATTCGCGCAGTCGGCCGGGCGTGGCTCCGGCCGGCTGCTTTTTTCTGCGGAGAGCAATTCGCGGAAACTCCCGCGGCGGACTTGTGGAAAACGCCCGCGTCGCGCATGATTCGCGGGTCATCTTTTTCGCCGCCCAGCGCACCCACGGATGGGAGCCGAGCGTGTCGTTTCTGTTTCGCCGATTATCCGGTCTCTTCAGCGTCGATATGGGTATCGACCTCGGAACGTGCAACACGCTGGTGTGTGTGCGCGGCGAGGGGATCGTGCTGAATGAGCCGAGCGTCGTCGCCGTGCGCAAGGGCACGAACCAGGTTCTCGACACCGAGCACGGAAAAGCCGTCGGCCTCGTGGCGAAGGAGATGCTCGGGCGCACGCCGGGGAGCATCACGGCGATCCGTCCCCTGAAGGACGGCGTCATCGCCGATTTCGACATCACCGAGGCGATGCTCGGCTATTTCATCAAGAAGGTCCACGGCAATCGCAGCATGGCCCGGCCGCGGGTCGTGATCGCGATTCCCTCCGGCATCACGGCGGTCGAAAAGCGGGCGGTCTACAACTCGGCCGAGCGCGCCGGAGCGAACCGCGTCTATCTGGTGCCCGAGCCGAAGGCGGCCGCGATCGGCGCCGGCCTGCCCGTCTTTGATCCGACGGCGTCGATGATCGTCGACATCGGCGGCGGGACGACGGAAGTCGCGATCATGAGTCTCGCGGACATAGCCATCTGCCAGTCGCTGCGCGTCGCGGGCGACGACATGGACGAGGCGATCGTCAACTACATGAAGCGGACGTACAACTTGATGATCGGTCCGCAGACCGCGGAATCGATCAAGATCAAGATCGGCTCGGCTTCGAGTCAGCCCGAGGAGGGGCAGATGGAGGTCAAGGGCCGGGACATGATCAGCGGGCTGCCGCGAAAGACGCTCCTGCGCGGCGACGAGGTCCGCGATGCCCTCAAGGAGCCCGTGGGCCACATCGTCGACGCCGTGCTGCGGACGCTGGAACAGGTCGAGCCGGAACTCGCGGCGGACCTGGTGGACAACGGTATTCACCTCGCGGGCGGCGGCGCGCTGCTGCGCGGGCTGGATCAGGTCATCGCCAAGGCCACCGGGCTCGATGTCCGCGTGGTCGACGATCCGCTCACCTGCGTCGCGCGGGGCACGAGCGAGTACCTGAATTTCCTCGACGACTGGCACGCGACATTGGAATCCGATGAAGACGAGTATTAGGATTCGCGGCTCGGAGTTCAGCATCGGCGCTTTCCCACGAACCGCCGGGCTCCCCCGTCTGAACTCCGAGCCACGGACCCTGACGATGCGTTTTCAATGATTCCGCCGCGTTACCGTCCATCCAAGCGCGTCGTCTTCGCCACGCTGATGGGCGTGTCGCTCGTGCTCGTCCTCCTGCCCGTGCGGTTCAAGCTCTGGATCGGCGGCATCGCCCAGCCGCTCACCTGGCCGGCGCAGATTGTCGCCACGATCCGCAGCAGCGTCCGCGCGTGGAACCTGCCCGATCCCGAGGATGTTGCGGTGCTCGCGGGCGAGAACGAGCGGCTTCGCAGGCAGGTGGCCGAGCAGTCGCTCCGCATCTCGGAACTCGAACGCCAGATTGACGAGGTCACGCACCTCGCCCGTCAGCTCGCGGATGACCGCGCCACGCTCGTCGTCGCCCAGGTCCTCGCCAGGCCGACCCAGCCCCGGCGCGAGACGCTCACGCTCGGGCGCGGCGGAAAGGTCGGCATTCGCGAAGGCGACTGGGTCCTGGCCGGCGCGCCGCTCGAGGAGCGGCACGTCGAATCCGGGCGCGAGCGGATGTCGCGGGCGTGGGTCGTCGGCCGGATCACGAGCGTTCAACCCTACCGGAGCACCGTGACGCTGGCGACCGATCCGCTCTTCGGACGGATCGCGGTTCGTATTGCGCGGCGGCTCGATGACGGCCGGTTGCAGCTTGTCGAGCGCGACGACGTGCTGCTCCAGGGCGAGGGCGGCGGCCGGATGCGCGTCCCCGGGAGCGAAGTGGACTTCTTCTCGACCGGCCACCGCGTCGTCCTCGCGACGATTCCCACGACGCTTCCGACGCTCCTGCCGATCGGCGAGATCGTCGGCTCGCGGACGACGCCGCAGTCGTCGCTGCACTTCGATCTGGACGTGACGCCGGTGGGCGACGCACTGAGCCTGACGCACGTGTACGTCGTGTCGTTTCTTGAATGACTGGCGGTATGGGGCCCCGGGGCGAATTCCGGCTAGAATAAGTGTGTGAACAAGCTCAAATCGCTCACAATCCGCGGCTTCCGGTCGATCGAGTCGCTCGAAGAATTCGAGCCCGGAGACGTCTGCGTGCTGATCGGAGCGAACGGGGCGGGCAAGAGCAACTTTGTCGAGTTTTTTCGAATGGTCCGACGCATTGCGGATCAGTCGCTTCAGAAGTACCTGCTTGAAACCGCATCCGACGCGCTGTTCTACTTTGGACCGCCCCGCGCAACCGAAATCGCAGTCCGGCTCGAACTGGCCGACGTGGTGTTGTCGTTCGAGCTTCACCCCCGGGCCGGCGGGGGAGCGTTCGTAAACGACGCTTCGATCGCGAGGAAGAGGAGCGATTCGACGTCGCCCGAGCGCGTTGTGCTTCGCGCGGCAGGAGAAATCTCAATCGACGCGATTGAGATCGCTGGCCAGTCCGTAAAGGTGCACGAAGAGCTGTACTCAGCGGTTTCTTCCTGGAACGTGTATCACGTGCACGATACGAGCCTGTACGCGCCGCTCCGCGGATGGGGTTCGTCGTCGAATAACGTCCGGCTCGCGGCCGACGCCTCCAACCTGGCCGCAGTACTGCTTGGGCTCCGACATGAGGATGCTCATTCGTATGCTGGGATTCGCGATACGGTGCGACTCGCAGCGCCGTTCTTCGATGATTTCGTCCTTCGACCGCGGATGCGCGGCCGCGAGGAGCAGGTGCGCCTCGAATGGACGCAGCGTGGATCGCAGGAACCGTTTCAACCAACGGTCCTGTCCGACGGCACTCTGCGCTTTATCGCCCTGATCACGGCGCTTTTGCAGCCGAGCCCGCCTTCGACGATCGTCATCGACGAACCCGAACTGGGGCTTCACCCATCCGCGATCATGCTGCTTGGCGAGGCGATTCGTGCGGCATCCAAGCGTACACAGGTTATCGTCGCGACGCAGTCTCCGCTGCTGCTGGACTGCTTCGATGCCGGCGAAGTCGTGGTCGTTGAGCGGGAGAGCGGCCGTTCCGTATTTCGCCGGCTCGATGCTCAGCAGCTCACCTCCTGGCTCGAGGATTACTCGCTTGGTGAACTCTGGCTGAAGAATCTGCTCGGCGGGAGACCGGGCCGTGATTGACCTCGCAATCGTCGTTGAGGGCGAGAGCGAGGAGCTATTCGTCAAGCGGCTCCTGGCCCCACACCTCTGGGTCAGGAACGTCTTCGCGTGGCCGGTTGTCGTGATCGGGAGCCGGTCGTGGGTCCGCGTCAAACGCGACGTGGTGAGACTTCTGAAGGAGCGAGCCGAGCGTCGCTGCGCCATCCTGTTCGATTTCTACGGGCTCAAGCCGGATTGGCCGGGGCGGGCCGAGGCGAAAAAACGGCCCGTGGCGGAGCATGCGACTGCGATCGAGAGCGCACTCATTGATGACGTGGCGGCTGGATTCGGGGCCGAATTCCGTCGCGAGAGGTTCCTGCCGCACATTCAGCTTCACGAGTTCGAAGCGCGGCTGTTCAGCGATTGCGAAGCGCTCGGCGCCACGCTCGGTGTCTCCGCGGAACGCCTGCGCAAGATCGTCGTCGAATGCGGGGGGCCCGAGCAGATCGATGGCAACTACGAAACCGCGCCATCGCGGAGGCTGCATCAGCTCTGCATCGAATCGACCGGCCGTGGCTATCGAAAGACAACGGATGGCGTGACGGCGTCGGAACGGGTCACGCTCGCGACGATGCGGAGCGAATGCCCGCACTTTGCAGAATGGCTCGGCAGGGTCGAATCGTTGGTTTGACGCTCACGCCGGTCGGGTTTCCGGACTCGGACGTACGCGTTAGGATACGGCATTCGAGCTCTGTCCACTGCTGGCGCAGCGTCGCACCAGGCCTGTTTCCGCATCGCCGTGTGCGGACCACGGCGGAGCGGTGTTCCGGGAGATCTAAGGTATGTCGAATCTCAAACGCATTGGCGTCGTTCTTCTCGTATTCGGCATGGTCGTCCGTCCGCTCACGGCGCAGGAGACCCCGCCGACGCCGCCCCCGGCCCCCGCCCCGGCGGCCGGCGGAATCGCGGTTCTGGAGACCAAGCCATCGCTTTCGGAAGACGAGAAGACGCAGTTGAAGGCCTGGATCGTCGAACGGGTCGACAAGATCGTCAACCAGTCGCGCGACGACCACGCGAGCACGGCGGCCGCCGCGACGGCCGCGGCCGACCTGCGCAAGGAACGGCCGTCGGCGACGCCGGGGTTTCGCGAGGCGTACGTGTCCCTCTGCGTGGAGGTGATGAGCCCCGTCTACAAGGGCGCGAAGATGGTCGCGAGCGCCCAGCTGGTCACGATCCTCGCCGGCCTGCGCGAGATGGCCACGAGCAAGGTGCTCCTGGAAGCCCTCGGGCATGAACAGCCGGCCGTGCGTGCCGCGGCCGCGTCCGGGCTTCGCGGACTGCGGGCAAAACTCGCGGCGGCCGGAGCGCCGGTCCTGAACGAAGCGCTGGCCGCGCTTCGCGAGGCGGGTCGCCGGGAGTCGTCGCAGGTCGCGCTGAAGGCGATCTACGGGGCGATGAACGTCCGCGAGGTCGTACAATCTCACCCAGATCCGAAGCGCAACGCGACGGATCTGCTCGACCTGCTCGAGGCCCGTTCGGAGCAGTACACATCAAAGAAGGTGAAAGGCGAGGGGGCCGAAGTGCTCGGACTGGCCGTGATGAACGGTTACGTGTCGAACCTGGGCGACGCCGAGAAGGACCGGCTTGTGATCGCAGCCGCGCGGATGATGCTCCATGCCGTGCAGCGTTACGTCGACGAACTGTCGGACGTGCACGACAAGACGAGCGCGCCGCTGCTCGTCGAGGCGCGCAACAACGCCGAGCTGCTCATCGAAGGGTGCGAGAAGCTCCTGAAAGAGCTGATCAAGCCGGCGGCGCCCGCGCCCGACCTCACCAAGGAGCTGCGGGCGAGCGAGAAGGACGAGGGCGAGAAGCGCACCAAGCTGCGCCAGGAGATGGCCAAGTGGTCGCAGATCCTGTCCGCCAAGACCAACCAGAAGTTCGAACTCGACGAGGACGGCGAGTGAACGTGATGAGCGCCGCAATGCTGGTTCGAGTCAGTGCGGCCGCCGCGGCCGGGTTCTGTGCCTATGCGTCGGCCGATACGACGGCGGATGCGGTTCTCGGGCAGCCGAACTTCACGTCGATGGTCGCGAATTACCCGGCCGGAACGCCAAGCGCGTCGAACCTCGCGCTTTCGAATGCGGCCCACGTCGCGATTGGGCCGGACGGGCGGCTGTACGTGTCGGACGCGGACAATAGCCGGGTGCTGAGCTGGCCGAGCGCGACGAGCTTCATGACCGGCGCGGCCGCGGACCTGGTCATCGGCCAGCCCGACTTCGCAAGCAACGACTTCAACAACGGCGGAATCAGCGCCCGCAGCCTGGCGCTGCCGCAGGGGCTGTGCGTCGACGAGACGGGCGACCTCTGGATCGCCGATGCGTTCAACTGCCGCGTCCTGCGGTACGACAATCCGGCGGTTTTTGACGCCGAGGCGGACCAGGTCATCGGTCAGCCCGATTTCATCAGCAACGAGATGAACATGGGCGGCGGCCAGACCGCGCCGGACGTGGCCCGGCGCGACAGCCTGCTGTTTCCCGGCCGCGTCGTCGTGCGCGCCGGCAACGTCATTGTCGCGGACTCCGGAAACAGCCGCGTGCTGCTCTACCGGAGCCCGACCGTCAACACGCCGCTCGCAGACAAGGTCTGGGGGCAATACGGCAGCTTTACCTGTCGCGCGAAGAACAACGACGGCGCGTGCCATGACTTCGGGCCGCCGACGGCCGAGACGCTCTACAACCCGATCGGTATTACGCTTGACGCGGCGGGACGGCTGTGGGTCGCGGATTGGAACAATCACCGCGTGCTCTGGTTCGATGACGCGATCGCGGGCGATACGGTTGCGGACGGCGTGCTCGGGCAGGCCGATTTCTCTGGCAGCATCGCAAATGCGGGCGGTTCTCCGGGGCCGGCGACGTTCAACCTGCCGATCGATCTGACCTTTGCGGGCGGGGGGGAGTTGCTCGTCGCGGATGCGGCAAACAACCGCGTCCTCGCGTTCCGCCGGCCGACGCTCCCCGGGGCGGCCGCGTCGATGGTCTTTGGCCAGTTGGGCGGGTTCAGCGGCGGCGCGCCGAATCATGGTCTCGGGTTCTTCGAGACGGACGCCGACGGGCTCTTCGGCCCGACCGGGCTGGCGCTCGATCGCGCGGGCAATCTGATCGTCGCCGATACGAACAACCAGCGCGTGCTGCGATTCAACACGCCGTTGCGCTCCCCGCGGCCGACGGGCCCCGCCGGTCCGCTCTCGCCGCTTTCGATCCGCGCCTACGTCCCGTAGCGCAGCGTGGGCGATTCTGTCGATTCGTTCAAGGTTCCGGCCGCGGAATCCTGTTGAGCCGTATGTGCGCGTACAGGCATCGGGTGAGAACGGGGCGGCGACGGAGACGGGAATGGACTCACAGGCACACATCGATCGTGCGGTTGCGCTGACGAATGAGGGCAAGTGGGGCGAGGCTTCCGCGGAATTCAACGCGGTCGTGGCGATGGAAGGCGTGTCGGCCGAGACCAAGGCCTTCATGTGCCACAACATCGCGATCTGCGGCGAGAAAATCGGCGATTTCGAAGGCGCGATCCAGGCGCACGCGACCGGCGCGCGCTGGGCGCTGACCGCCTACCTGCAGCTCCAGTTTGAACGGGCCCAGCTTCTCTCGCGCGCGGGTCGGCCCGCGGAGGCCGCGAAACTGCTCGAGGCCACGATGCGGATCGCCGAGCTTCGCGCGGATGATCGGGAAACGCTCGACGCACACCGCCGGGCCTACCTGGAGATGGCCGGCAAGCCTGCCGCACCCGCACCGGCCGCGACGCCGCCGGGCTCCGGACGAGTTCCGGCGGCCGGGCCGCGCTACCGCGAAACGCCGCCCGCGCCGCCGGGCTGAGCCTCGTCGTCGCCGAGCGCGGATGCAGGAATGGCGATCCCGAGGACTTTCTGACGCGCCTCGTGGCACTGTCGCGAGCCCGCGGCGAAGTCGCGGCACAGGAACGGCCGGCGCTCGTAGATCGTGCACCGGTTTTTCGAGAGCGGGCCTTCGAGCGCGACGCACCGCCCGGTGACCTCATCCCTCCGCATGAACCGCCATTGCTGCGGCGGATACAGGATGGTCAGTTCCAAGAAATGCGGGTCGGCCTCGAATTCCTCGACCTCCGCGCCGGTGAGCAGCACGTCAAACTCGGCGCAGCACGCACCGCAGGTCTGGCAATCGAGCGTCGGCGGTTCGGTCGCGGAGGCCATCGCGTCACCAGTCCCGTTCGACCGGCCGCTGTTTGCCGCGCTCGCGGGCCCGGAGTGCTTCGCGGCGGGCTCTTTCGGCGTCGCGGACCTTCTGAAGCAGCCGCTCCGCCTGTTCGGGCGTCAGGCGCACGGGCGGGAGTTCGCGCTCGCCGGCTTCGGCGTCTTCCTTTTTCTCATCCTCCTCGCCGGGCTGGGATTGCGGTGACGGGCGCGAGGCGGGCTGCGTCACCGGTTGCGTGTCGGGCTTCGGCTCCTCGCCGGGTGATGGCTGCGACTGCGGATTTTCCTGCCCGTCATCGGCGTCGCTGTTCTGATCGTCCGGCTGACTCGACGGTTCCGGCTGCGAACTCGGGTTCGTCGAAGGCTGTGATTGCGGCTGGCTCGACGGCTGCGATTGCGACTGCTGGTCGGATTGGTCGCCCTGCTGCCCTTCCTGCGGCTGCGAGCTCGGCTGCGACTGCGGCTGGGATTGGGGTTGCGATTGCGGCTGTGACTGCGGCTGCGAGTCGGGCTGAGATTGCGACTGGGGCTGCGAAGTCGAGTTCTCCTTCAGCTTCTCGAGCAACTGCGCAGCGAGTTCGAGGTTGGCCCGGGCGTCGACCAGCGACGGATCGAGGCGCAGGGCGTCCTGGTACTGCTCGAGAGCCCGCTCCACGAGCGGAATCACCTCGTTGATCGGAGGCTCGGCGGGGGCGTCCGGCGCAGCGCCGGCGGGCGCGAGTTTTTCGAGCGCCTCGCGGTATGCGCAGTTGCCGAGGTTGTAGCGCGCCGCCGCCTCGAACGCGGCGTCCTTCAGCGTGGCCGCTCGAACCCACAAGTCACGCGCCTTCGCATAGTCGCCCAGTTTGAACGCGGCCGCCGCTCGATTGTGAAGCAGGTCGGGCGTGACCGCCGGGTCCTCCGTTTCGATCTTCGAATACGCGTCGGCCGCCTCGGAGAATTTCGCCGAGCGGTACAGTTCGTTCGCACGCTCGATCGCGCCGCGCGGCGTCTCATCGCCGGTGAAGCCGGCGGCACAAGTGCCGGCGGCGGTGAGCGCGAGACCGATGAGTCTCGATCGACGCGTCATCAGGCCGCTCCTTTGCGAATCAGGCGCAGCAGGGCGCCCGCGGAGGCGCGCGGCGATGCGTCGCGGATGACCGACTCGATGAGCAGCAGGCCGAGCGCCACGGCCGCGAACCAGTGGTAGATCGTCGGCTGCGGCACAGTCTCGGTTTCCGTCGCTTCGCGATATTTGACGTGCGGCAGGATCACCTTGCGGTAGATCTCGCCGAGGTCGAAATTCCGCGTGCCGACGCCGACGAACAGGTCCATGCCCGACGTCCGGGCGACTTTCCGGAGCGTGTCGAAATTCGCCCGGCTGCGCACCTCCTCACCCTTGTACTTCAGATACTCCTCGCCGCGGCCGGACGTGACGGGAATTCTCGCTCCCTCGCGTTCATCGCCGATCGCCACGGCAACGACGGGGATCTTCGCTTTCTCCCAGAGGGCCTGCGCGGCCTCGACCGGGTAGCTGTCCTGGTCCTCGCCGTCGGTGATCACGAGCACGATCTTGTGCGTGTCGAGCCCGTCATTCAGCGCCTCCTGGGCCACGCGGATCGCGTCGCCGATCATCGTCCCGCCGACGGGGACCGAATCGGGCGTCAGGTCGTCGAGCGCGAGCCGCGCAAAGCCGTAGTCGTTCGTGAGCGGACAACGCAGCGACGGTTTGCCCGCGAAGGCGATGATGCCGATGCGGTCGCCGCCGAGCGACGAGAGCAGGTCGTCGCGGATGCTCAGCTTGGCCCGCTCGAGCCGGTTGGGGACCATGTCGCGCGCGAGCATCGAGCGCGAAACATCGAGCAGCACCATGACATCAACGCCGCGGTGGATGACCGTCTGCTCCGCCTGGCCGTAGCGCGGGCCGATCATCGCTCCGACGAGCGCGACCAGGCCGGCGATGAGAATTCCGAGTTTGAGCCCCGGCCGCCAGAGTGCGAGCGGCGTCCGCTCCGTCCTCTCACCGGCCTTCGTCGCCGTTGGCTGTACGCCCACGCCGACGAGTTCGATGGCCGCGAAGCGCTGAAGCGCCCGCCGCCGCTGCCAGAGCGAATAGACGCCCAGCACACCGACGGCAAGCACGCCCCACAGCGCGTGCAGCCAGTTCAGATTGTCGAAGGTCAGGCCGTTCACGGAATTCTCCGCAGCCGCGTCGAATCCAGCAGCGACTGAAGCCCCAGCGCGGACGCCGCCACGACCAGCAGTGGAAACGCGAGTTCGCCCCAGCGGACGAAGTGCCGCTCCTCGGTCTTCGTTCGCTCGAGCTTGTCGATTTCCGCATAAATACTCTCAAGCGACTTCGCATCGCCCGCGACAAAGAACTTGCCCCCGGAGATGTCGGCGATATAGCGAAGGTCATCATCCGGCACGCGAAGCCGCCGCCCCGTCACCGTCCGTTCACCCGTCCCGGAGAGGATCGTGTAGACCTTGATCTTGTTCAGCGCCGCCAGGTCGCCCGCGTCGCGCGGCGTAATCGTGCCCGCGTTCTGCTGGCCGTCCGTGAGCAGGATCGCGATCTTGCTCTTGACCACGATCTGCTCGCCCGAACCCGCGGTCCGCTTCAGGTCGCGCAGCCGCTCGACCGCGAGCGCCAGCCCGTCGCCGATCGCCGTTCCGTCCTCGTCGTTGGCCCGCTGGAGCCCCGGAATCGAACCGTCGGCGTACATCTCGCTGATCGTCCGCGTCGCATTCAGCAGCCGCACGAGATTCTCATGATCGAGCGTCAGCGGACAGATCGCATCCGCGTAGCCCGCGAACCGGACCATGCCGATGATGTCATTCTTCCGGCCGGGCAGCGTCTCGTTGTCCTTCTCGCCCAGCACGAACCGGCGGAATACGTCCTTCACGATTTCCAGCCGCGTGAGCCGCTCTCCCGGCGGCGAAAGATCGGTGTCGCGCATGCTGCTCGAAACGTCCACGACCATTTGGATCGCGATGCCCTCGGCGAACGTCCGGCTGCTCTCGTCCGCCTTCTGCGGCCGGGCGACGGCCAGGATCAGCGCGAGGAGCGCGATTGTGCGCAGAATCGGCGAAATCACGATCATCCGCCGCGAAATCGCGCCCCCGGCCGCCTTGAGGCCGGCGACGTTCGGAAAGCGGATCACTGCCCGCCCGGCCGGGCGCAGCCAGAGCCACCAGAGCAGCGGCAGAATCGCGAGCAGCGCGAACGCCCAGGGATAGCGCCAGGCGAGCCAGTCGGGCGTTCCGGGGATGTGCAGGGGATTCATGCCGCTTTCCCTTCTGCACGCGAACCGGCGGTGACGGCGCTTGCCGGATTCTGCGCCGCCTGAATCGCCGCCCATGCCGCCGCGCTCGTTTCGACGAATGACCGCGCCGTCTGAAGCGCGGCCGCCGCGTCGTCGCTCGTCGGTGCGAATGCCGCATATTTGATGAGGTCGCAGCGTTGCATGAACTCGCGGAGCCCGGCCGAGTCCACCGGCAGGCGGGTGCGGTCGCGGGCCAGCGTCGTGATGAATTCCTCCGTGGTCATTTCCGGTGCACGCAGCCCGAACTTCCGCTCGATGTACGCCCGGATGATCTCGCTCATGCGATAGTAGTATTCGCGGGCCTCGCCGACTGCGAGCCAGTCCTTGCCGGCCAGCGACGAGAGTTCCCGCAGCGCCCACGCCTCGGGCGAAAGCGGGGGCGGCGGCTTTCGGATGGCGCGGATGATCCACCACGTCGCCGCGGCCGTGAGGAGCAGGCCCGCGATGATGCTGCCGGCGATGAGCGCGATTTCCCGCGTCGTCATCGGCGGCGGCGGGGGGGTGCGGACGCCGGTGATGTCGCGCGGCGCGGCGAGCGAATCCTGGCTCGTGAGCGCCGAGCGGACGTTGATTTTCAGCGTGTTGGCGGCCAGTTCGTTTTCGAAGCTCGCCGGCTGACTCGCGGCCGGGCGCGGGCCGTATTTGAGGACGAGCGGCGGGATCTCCTTCTCACCCGACGTCAGAAACTCGAGCGTGAACGTGTGCCGCCAGACCGTTCGTCCATCGGCGCCGGGCAGCGGATCGGCCGACTTTTCGTCACGGACCCGCGCGCCGCCGAGATCCGCCGCGGTCGGGAATCCGGCCACGAGTTCGCCGGGGAGCGTCGCGGTGAGCGAGAGCGTGACCGGATCGCCGATCCAGACCTCACTGGGCGTCGCTTCGACCTTGAATTGAATCGGCCCGCGTTCCGCATCGGCGACGGCGGTCGGTGACGGCGCCGGCGGCGGTTTCGAGCAGCCGGCGAGGCCAAGCGCCAGCGCCCCGATCAGAACCCCGAGCGCAAGTGCGTGGGACAAAGACGTCGCTCTTCGCTTTTCGCTCTTCGATCTTCGGCCGCTCCTCGCCCTCGCTAGCGCGTCGGGCTCGGATTGCGAGATCATCGCCGAACGCGCCGTGGCCGCGCGCGTCTCATTTCGCTCTTCGCTCCTCGCTCTTCGCTCTTCGCATCTCATCGCGCCTTCCCCCGCTTATGGAAGAAGCGCGTCAGCGGCTCGACAAACGACCCGCCCGTCTCGACCTCGATCATGTCGAGCCCGGTGCGACGAAACGTCTGGAGCAGCGTCAACCGATCGCGGTCCGCCAGCGCGGCAAAACGGTCGCGGAAGCCCCGGCTGCTCGTATCGACCAGCATCTGCTCGCCGGTCTCGGGGTCGATGCACTCGATGTAGCGCACCGGCGGCAGCCGCGTCTCGCGCTCGTCGAAAATGCGGACGGGAATCAGGTCGTGCCGATGCCGCACGATCCGCAGCGCCTTCGTGAAGTCCGGCGATCGAAAATCGCTGATGAGAAACACCACGCTCCGCCGATCGAGCACGCGGTCGAGATGCTCCAGCGCCAGCTCGATGTCCGTTCCCCGGCCCCGCGCCTCGGGCAGCAGCAGCTCGCGGACGACCCGCAGCACGTGCCGCGTGCCTTTCCGCGCCGGGACGAACTGCTCGATGCGGTCGCTGAACTGGAGCAGGCCGACCTTGTCGTTGTTGCGGATGGCCGAGAACGCGAGCGTCGCCCCGAGCCGCGCGACGAGCCGCCGCTTCAGCTCCGCCCGCGACCCGAAATCCTGCGACGCGCTGACGTCGACGACGAGCATGACCGTCAGCTCGCGCTCCTCGCGAAAGCGCTTCACGAACGGCCGGCCGCTGCGGGCGGTCACGTTCCAGTCGATCGTGCGGACGTCGTCGCCGGGCTGATACTCGCGGACCTCCTCGAACTCCATGCCGAGGCCCTTGAAGGCGGAGTGATACTGCCCGGCGAAGACGTCATTGACGACCGCCGCGGTGATGATCTGGATTCGGCGGACTTCCTTGAGGATCTCCGCGGGAATCATGCCGGCCCCCAACCCGCGGCCGCGTCGGCCCCGGGCACGTGAATCAGGAATTGTATAGACAGCGGGCGGCGGGGGTAGCGGTCGGAAAGGCGGCGTGAAAACGTGATAACGTGAAAACGTGAAAAGCCGCGCGGCGGCGGGCGCGGGTGGGAAAGTGGGAAGGTGGGAACGTGGGAACGTGGGAAGGGAATCAGGATCCGGCAGGGCACTCGGCGGGTGGGAAGGTGGGAAGGTGGGAAGGTGGGAAGGTGGGAATGGGATCGGAACGCGCTACGGTCTCCGTCTTCGCCCGCCATGGCGCGACTCTTCGCCGGCCATGGCGCGACTCTTCGCCCGACATAGCGCGACTCTTCGCCCGGCAGGGCGCGACTCTTCGCCCGGCAGGGCGCACGATCGTTGCCAGTGACTTCAGTCACTGGATGGCAGCCTTCTATTCTTCCCCGCCCGGAGGGCGGACGAGGTTCGCCTGTACGCGCGCAAGTTGCCCGGCGCTCTCCAGCGGGTGCATCGGCCACGCGGCGCGGTCGCATGAATAGCGCGTCCGGAAAAGCATAGAAGACAAGCCCCGCAACCCCAGCGACAAAGCTCGCACCGCCGTCCACAAGGACCGTAAAGGCCTCGACAAAGACCGTAGCGGCCTCGGCGAGAACCGTAGAGGCCTTAACAGAGACCGTAGCGGCCTCGACAAGGACCGTAGCTCCCCCGACAAGGACCGTAGAGGGCTCGACGACGACCGCAGCGGCCTCGAAGAAGACCGTAGACACGTCTACGGACCGCGTAGACGAGTCGACAACGACCGTAGACAGGGCGATGAGGCTCACAGATGCGTCGACGGAGCGCGAAGCCGTGGCGACAAGCCTTGTGCGCCTGTGAACGAAGTCCGTGCCGCCGCGCACAAACGTCGCGCAGCCCCGCGCGAGGGCTTCACAGCCCTGCGCGAAGCTCGCGCAGCCCTGCGCAAGGGTTTCACGGTCCCGCGCGACGACCGTACGGGGCTGAACACGGACCGCGCAGGGCTGTGAAAAGAGCGCGCAGGGCTGAACAAAGCGCGTGAAGGGCTGAATGAAGCCCGCGCGCGGGTGAACAAGAAGCGTGCGCGGCGGAACAACGCGCGTGCGCGGCCGAACGAGAGCCGGGCGAAGGCGAGCAATAGATGCGGTATGCGGTAGCGCAGAAGATGCGTGTCCGCGCGTCGAGGCGGCCCGCGCGAACAGCATGCTTACGCGGAGTACCGCGAAAGCATGCAACCCGCCGTGGCATCAGCGCAACGCGACAGTTCAAGCTAGAATTGCCCTTCGGATTGTAGGTGAGTGATGGCTGACGCTATGAGCGACCACGGTTTGCGCGCCGCGATCGGCGCGGTCGAGAGCGCATTTGAGGGCGAAAATGTCGTCAGGCGCCTCCCGGCGAAGCACCCGGGTCGGCGCTGCTGGGAGGCGCTAAAGGAGCTCTTGCGCCGCGGCAAAATGCGCGTCGGCGGCGTCGAATTTGGTCAAATGCAACTCGACGTCGAGTCACTCATCTTCTTGGAACGAGAACGTGCCGAGAGCCGCGTGTCGTCTCGAAAGCTCGCACACATCCAAGGGATGCTCCGGAGCGCCTACAGCGACGTATTGCTCGAACTTTCAGCGTATCGCTCGATTTGCTCGGTTGGTTGCCACGCAGAGCTTCGCGAAGACGAGAATCTGCCAGATCTTTGGGCGGAGACGCCGGGCGGTAAAAACTACACTGTAGAGTGCAAGTCAGTTCACGTGTTTACAGACAATGCCATCCACAAGGCCCTGCGAAAAGCGAATCGCCAACTAAGATCCGCATTGGATCAGGACTCTGCGGCTGACGGTGTATTCGTCCTCAAATTAACGCCGGATGACGGCGTCCTCACGCCCGGCGAGGGTGAGCGAATTGTCCTCTTGGTCGCCTCCCAAGTTGAGCGAATGCTGAGGACCGGACACTTCCGGGCAGTGAGGCGGGTGTTCATTTCGTGGGACACATTTTCGCGCTCGGAATCGCAGGCTGAGCCGTGGCGAATCATCGTTTCGCGCCATTTTGCTGAGACTTGGACTCGGTTAGGCCCTGTCGACCTTACGAGCGAGCAGCTCTTCGCTACGCTCGTGTCGGCGTTTGAGCCAATCGAGGGAGAGCCGCCCCCTCAGAAGGTCGCAATTCGGGAACACTCAATGCTACGAGTCGACTCAGGGGGGCAACTCAACGAGCGTTTGGTAATCGAAACCACTCGAAGCCCCGATGAAGTTGTCTGGTTCGATGTCGGACCACAAATCTCCACCGGGCTCTTTGCGAAGAACGTTTCTAGAGACATGAGGTGCTTTGTAGTCGGCGATCATGATGGAACTCGTCTCGATGTACGGCTAGCCGTGTTGATACCGCTCCAACTGATCGACGCATCGTGTCGGACGGGGTCTCATATGGCAGAGCAACAGCTCAAATGCATATGTAGGAAGTTCGGACTCCGAGTGGCATTCGGCCAGATCGTCACCGACTGGCTGTCCCGCACATGCATCATAGTGCCGGCGTCGTTTGATACATTTACGGTACAGTTCTCTGAACAGTTGCCCGAGTCACTTCGGGGACAAATGATAAACCACAAGGAGTGGTCAGAAATGTGCGCGTTCATTGTGTCTCGCACGTCTCGAGTGTCGGACGGCGGACACTCGCTCATGGAGATCGGGCTTCTCTTTTGCATCGACATACGTCGCCTGGGGGCTGCGATACGCCCAATTGGGCGGCCCTAGGTCGTCGCTACGGGATCGGCGACGACTGGTCTCTCACGCCGGTCGTGTCAGCATGGCACCCAACAGGGTGGCCGTCGCAACGCTTGACCTTCCCACCTTGCCACCGCGTTCTTTCACCTTTCACTTTTCACCTCTCACGCCACCTCCGCCACCCCATGCCCCGGCACATTCCGGTACAGCATGTAGTACACGAGCGGCACGACGAAGAGCGTGAACAGCGTCGACGCGATCAGGCCGAAGATCAGGGCCCAGGCGAGGCCGGAGAAGATCGGGTCGATCGTGATCGGGATCGCCGAGAGCATCGCCGCGAGGACGACCAGCAGGATCGGCCGCAGCCGCACCACGCCGGACTCGATCACCGCGTCGAGCAGCGGGCGGCCGCGGCGCAGGGCCAGGTGGATGAAGTCGACCAGGATGATCGACTGCCGCGTGACGATGCCCGAAAGGGCGATCATGCCGATCATCGCCGTTGCGGTGAAAAACGCCGGGTCCGCGTAGCCGCCGACCGCGCCGCCGCTGAGCAGGCCCAGCAGCCAGAAGCCGGGCATGATGCCCAGCATCGTCAGCGGGATCGAGAGCATGACGATCACGGGGATCAGGAACGAACCGGTCTGGGCGACCAGAATGATGTAGATGCACACCAGCGCCCCGGCGAACGCGAGGCCGAGGTCGCGGAAGACGTCGAGCGTAATCTTCCACTCGCCCTCGCCCGACCAGACGACCTTCGTGCCGGGGATCGTGTTCCAGGGAACGCCGCCGCCGGGCGAGAGGTGCGAGCGCCAGAAAAATCCGACGTCGGTTGAGGTTGAGATCCAGCCGCCCGGGCCCTCGACGATACGAGAGGTGGGCTTTTCCGCCGTCTGATCGGCCATCACATCCACAACCGCATCCGCCGGCGGCCGGCCCGCCACTTCCGCGAACGCGTACGCCACCCGCCGCAGATTCTTGTGATAAATGGTCTGCTGCGCCGGCCGCTCCTCCCAGCGGCCCAGCTCGGCCAGCGACACGAGCACCGGCCCGGCCGCGGTCTGGCCCTTGACGTGGATATCGCTCAGCCTGGCCCGGTCCGCCCGCTGCTCGATCGGCAGGCGCAGCACGATCGACAGCGGCTGACGGTCGGAAGGGGCGTGGACGATGCCCGCCGCCTCGCCGTTGAGGGCGATCCGAAGCGTCGCGGCGATTTCGGCCACGCTCACGCCCGAAAGCGCCGCCTTCTCCTGATCCGGCGTGAAGACCCACTCGCTCCGCCGCGCCTCAACGGTGTCGTCCGCCTCGACGACGCCGGGTTCGCGGGCGAGCCGCGCCGTGACGAGCTCGGCCGCGTCGCACAGTCGCGCATAGGGCAGGTCCTCGGTGCCATAGACCTCGGCCGCGATCGTGTCGATGACCGGCGGCCCCGGCGGCAGCTCGACAATCTTCAGCCGCCCGCCGCGCTCGGCCGCGAGCGTCGTGAGTTCATCGCGTAGCCGGAGGCCCAGCGTATGGCTCGCATGCACGCGCGACTTCTTATCGACGAGGCCCAGGCGGATCTCGGCGTAGTGCGTCCCGCGGCGGAGGTAGTAGTGGCGGACGAGGCCGTTGAAGTCGATCGGCGACGGCTCGCCGACATAACTGGCGAAATCCGTCACCTCGGGCACACCCCTGAGCTTCTCTTCGAGCGCCCGCACGACCGCGTCGGTGCGTTCCAGCGACGTGCCCTCGTCCATGTTCAGGGCCAGCAGCAGTTCGGATTTGTTGTCGAACGGCAGCATCTTGAGCGGCACCATCCGCATCCCGGCCAGCATCGCCGCCGCAACCGTCAGCAGGCCGACCGCAACGAGGAACGAGCGGCCGATGATGGAATTCGTGAGCAGCGGCCGCAGAATCGGCGTCAGCAGGCGATACTGCGTCGATTCGCGTGCGGCGGCGAATTCGTCCTCGCCGTGGCCGCCGCCGCGGGCCCAGTTGCGTTTCTTGAGCAGGTGGAACGCGAGCCAGGGCGTGATCGTGAACGCCACGACCATCGACATGACCATCGTCACGGGGACATTCAGCGCCATCGGCCGCATGTACGGACCCATCATGCCGGTGATGAAGAAGAGCGGCAGGAACGAGGCGATGACCGCCAGCGTCGCGGAAATCAGCGGCGGGCGGATTTCGCTCACGGCCGCCAACGTGATGTCGCGCGTGGCCTTGCGGCGCAGCGAGAAATGCCGGGCGATGTTCTCGACGTCGACGATCGGATCGTCGACCAGCAGGCCGAGGGCGAGGATCAGGGCAAAGAGCGTAACGCGGTTGATCGTGTAGCCCGCGAGGAGATTGACCGCGAGCGTGAGGCCAAAGACGACCGGCACCGCGACGGCCACGACCAGCGCCTCGCGCCAGCCCAGCCCGATCGTGAGCAGGCCGATGACGATGATGATCGCAACCCAGAGGCCTTCGACGAGTTCATTGACCTTCTCGTCGGCGGTCAGGCCGCTGTTTCGCGTGATGACGAGTTCCATCCCGCCGGGGACCGTAAGCGGTGCGAGGCGACGGGCTTCCGCGATGACGGCCTCCGCCGTATTGACCGCGTTCGTGCCTTTTTTCTTGGCGATGGCGATCGTGACGGCGGGGGCGCTCCCGGACTGACCGTCGCTCAGGCCATATTCCGGGTAGAGCGTCGTTCCTGCGCGGTTTTCATGGTGCGCGGAATCGAGCGGATTGGACGCGGGGCCCCAGCCGTGGCGCACGATCGACGTGCGCTCGTCGGGTCCGTCGAGGACGCGGGCGACGTCGCCCAGCCGCACCGGCCGGCCCTCGAACACGCCAACCACGACATCTCCCACTGCGCGGGCGTCGGAGAGCACGTTTCCCGCGCGAACATCGAGGCTCGCGTCGTCGCGTTGCAGGGGGCCGGCGGGCAGAAGGACGTTTGCCGCCTGGAGCGCCGCCTTCACCTCCAGCATCGCGAGCCGCCGCGAACGCAGGGCCTCGCGGTCGAATTCGACGCGCACGACGCGCGGCAGGCCGCCATGTACGGTCACGCGCGACGTATCCGGCACGGACGCCAGCCGCTGCGCCAGCTCCTCGCCGACGCGCCGCAATGCAAATTCGTCAATCTCCGGCCGCGCAGACCGCAGCGTGAGCGTCACGATCGGCACATCGTCGATCTCGACCGGTTTCATGATCCAGCCGCCGCCATGCAGGACGTGCGGCGGGATCAGGTCCTTGCTCTCCTCCAGCTTCTTGAACAGGCGGACGAGCGCCCGCTCGCGATCCTCGCCGACGTAGAACCGCACCGTGACGATGGCGCTGTCCGGCCGCGACATCGAGTAGACATACTCGACGCCGTCGATCTGATAGAGAATCCGCTCCAGCGGCGTCGTCACCTGCTGCTCGATCTCGGCGGCCGAGAGCCCGGGCGCCGCGACGAACACGTCCGCCAGCGGCACGACGATCTGCGGGTCTTCCTCGCGCGGCGTGATAAGCAGCGCCACGCCGCCGACGGCGACGCTCAGGATCAGCAGGATGATCGACAGGTTGCTGTGCAGGAACGTGCGGACAATCCCGTTGATCCAGCCCAGGTGATGTTCGGGCGAAGCTGGCGTGCCCGGCGTCGACTCTGACATGATCGCCCTCAGTTCCCGCCGGATTTCGCGATGACGACCTGCTCGCCCGCCTTCAGCCCCGCAAGCACTTCCACGTCCGATCCGAGCTGGCGGCCCAGCCGAAGCGTGCGGCGCTGCTGGCCCTGCGGCGTCTGGACGAGCGCGATGTCGAGCTGGCCGACGGACTGCACCGCCGCGCGCGGAATCACAAGCACGTCCTCGTCGTCGAGCGGGATGAGCAACCGGCCGAACATGCCCGCGTACACACCGTCGGGGCACTCGCCGGTCACCTTCACCGCAAACGAGCGGCTCGCAGGATCGGCCTCGGGGACAATCTCGCTGATCGTGCCGGCACACGGGTGATCGAGTATTTCGAGGCTCACATCGATCGTCTGACCGACCTTCAACCGGCGGCTGAGCGTCTCGCGCACAGGGGCGACGAGCTGCATCCGCTCCGGATCGAGCAGCGTAACGAGCACCTGGCCGGGCGATGCGGTGTCGCCGACGTTGGCCCGCTTGTCGACCACGACGCCGGTGATCGGACTGACGATGGTCGCGAAGGCGAGCACGGTGCGGGCCTCTTCGAGCGACTGCTGGGCCCGAAGAACGCCGGCTTCGGCGGTCTTGAGCGCCGTCACGTTGCGTTCGTGCTCGATGGGCGACGCGCTCTCCCGCGCGATCAGGTCGCGCGTCCGGGCTTCCTCGATCTTCGCCTGGTCGCGGGTCGCGACTGCGCTGTCGAAGGCCGCTTCGGCTTGGCGGACGCGCGACGCGAGGTCGGCGTCATCGAGGCGCACCAGCACATCGCCCTGCCAGACCTTCTGGCCCGCGACGACGTTCATTTCAACGATTCGGGCGAGAATCCGCGCGGCAACCTCGACGCGGTGCACCGGTTCGATTGTTCCGACGGCGGTCTCGACGCGCGGCAGCGAGATCTGGCGCACCGCGACGGTTTCACCCGAAACGGCGGCGGGGGGGTTCGCGTTCTGCACGCCCGGCTTGATGCGGGAGCGAAAGCCGCCGACCAGCCAGAGCATCAGGACCGCCACGACGATCAAAAAGCCGAGAATGGTCAGACTGGCGGCGAGCGCCCCGGCCCGACGGGCACGAGGGAGGCGGCCGGTCTGTCGATCAACGCGGATGCGCATGGTCATTCCTCATCAGCGGTTCAGGTACGGCTCCAGCCGGGCGAGGATCGCACGCCGCGGAAGGATGCCCACCCAGCGGTCGACGACCCAGCCCCGGTTGAAGATGAACACGGCCGGGATGGACTGCACCTTGAACCCCTGCGCCAGGGCGGGAAAGTCGTCGACGTTCACGAAGGCAATGTTGGCGAGGCCGGCCATTTCGGGGGCGAGGGCCTCCAGTTCCGGCTTGAGCCGCTGGCAGGGGCCGCACCAGGGGGCCCAGAAATCGACCAGGGTCGGCAGGGCGCTCTCCAGGACCTGAGCCTGGAACGAATCGACCGAAGGGTGTAGCACGTTCGAAGCGGGGGCGTTGCGCGCGATCATCGCCGCGGTCCTTTCCGCGAACGGCTGAAGAACGCCGTTCGCACGAATTCTGAGGCCGTGGGGGCAATCGCCGTTCCCAAATCCCGGATTCCCCTTTTTCATGCTGCCGAAGAAAGGTATAGTTCGCGGCACAAGCGCGAATGACGTCGCCGCAAGGGAGTGTCGTGATGAAATTGCAAAGGACTGCAATCGCCTTCGCGTCGCTGGGCCTGGCCATCCTTGTGGGCTGCGCAGCGCCGGAGCGACGCCAGATCAGCCCCGCCCCCGACCCGCCGCTGGTCTTCCAGCCGCGCGAGATCGTCATCCCCGAACCGCCGAAGAAACCGGAGCCGAGGCCCGTTTCGCCCGAGGCGGAGTGGACGCCGCGCGGGGGAATCAGGAAGGGCTGGCAGGTCATCGTCGTCCATCACTCGACGACGCCGCGCGACACGCCCAAGAGCATGGACGAGTACCACCGGCGGATTCGCGGCTGGTCGAACGGCCTCGGCTATCACTTCGTGATCGGCAACGGCGTCAACTACGGCGACGGAGCGATCTACGTCGGCTCGCGGTGGAAGCAGCAGATCCAGGGAGCGCACTGCGCCGGCGGAGCGGGTACCTACTTCGGCGTGCGCAGACCGGACAACTTCTTCAACGAGCACGGCATCGGCATCTGCCTGGTCGGCAACTTCGAGAAATCCGCGCCGACCGCCAGGCAGATCGCCGCGCTTGAACGGCTCATCACGTTCCTTTGCTCCGAGACCGGCATCGCGCCGCCCCGGATCTACGGCCACGGCGAGGTGACCGGCAAGACGGCGTGCCCCGGCAAGATCCTCAAGAGCCGGCTCGTCCAGGTCCGTCGGGACGTCGCCCGCGGTCTCGCGTGGAGTGGCGACGACTATGACGGAGACGTCGACCTCGCGCTAGGGCTCCAGCTGGAACTCGCGGCCGCCGCGCAGGCGCACGCGGGCCGCTTTCTGAACGGGCTGCACGACGCGGCGGAATTCGACGACGTCTGCGACTGCTGCACCCTCGACGCGCTCGATCACATCGCCGATCTTTACGCCGATCCGGGCCGCGGGGCTGTCCTTCGCGACGTCGATGATGACCAGGCCGGCCGCGTCGTCGGCGACTTTCATGCGCTCGCGCGACTCGGGCGTTAGCTCGGCCAGTCGCAGGCCGCGCCAGAGGATCGCATTCCCGCGCATCCACGCCACGCGGCTCACCTGGCGCTGCTCGACGGGAATTTCAACCGTCTTGCGGTCGCGGCCGCGCAGCAGTTCCACTTTGGCATTCGTCCCGATCGCCGTTTCGCCGACAAAGTCGACAAACTCGCCGGGGTCGTGGATGACCCGGCCGTTGAACGCGATGACGACGTCGCCGCTGCGGACGCCGACGCGGTGGGCCGGGCCGTCGATCTCCACATCCTGCACGACGGCGCCGATCGGGTCGGTGAGACCCGCAAGCTTGCGTTCCAGGGCTTCGGGCGTGCGCGCGGTCAAGCCGAGGTAGCCGTATTCGATCGGCTTTCCAGTCTGGAGCCGCTCGATGAGCCGCCGCTTGGCCGGCGTCATGGGGATCGCAAAACCGACGCCATCGTCGGCCGCGGCCCGGGTGTGCATCGCGGTGACGACGCCGATGAGTTCCCCGTGGATGTTGAAAAGCGGGCCGCCGGAGTTTCCGGGATTGATGACGGCCGTGGTCTGGAGCATGTCGTTGTAAAGGCGATCATCGACGTCGCCGAGGCCGGGCAGCCGGCGGCCGAGGTTTGAAACGATGCCGGTGGAGACGCTGGCCTTGCCGTCCGCGCCGAGGCCGAAGGGGTTTCCGACCGCGACGGACCATTGGCCACGGGTGACAGCCGACCAGTCGCAGAAGCGCGCGGGCGTGAGGCCGGTGCGGTCGACCTTGAGGATGGCGAGGTCGCTTCGCGGGTCGGCGGCGAGGACAACCGCGAGCGTCGACTTGCCGTCGTGAAAGATGACCTCGATCTCCTCGGCCGACTGAATGACGTGTTCGTTGGTGAGAATCTGACCGTCGGCGCGGATGATCGTTCCGCTGCCGTTGACGGCCACGATCTGCTCGATCGCGGCGGCCGATGCGGGGCCGTCGGCGCGCGGGGCGTCCGCGAAGAGGCGGCGGTGCGAGCGGATGCCGACGACGCTGGGGCTGACGCGCTCGACCGTCTCGACGAAGGCTTTCTGGATGCGTTCGAGGTCGGGGACGGCGTCGGCGGTCTGGGTCGACTGGGCCGACGCCGCGACGACCAGGGCGATCGCGGCGAGTATGCGGTCGGGCGTTGTGATGCGGCGGGTCTGGCGAAGCAGCATGTCATGCCCCCGAGGCGGGCCGGGCCCAGGTATTCGAGCGCGGGGCGGCCCATCTGGTATTTTCGGCGGATTGGACGAGGCGGATGATAATCGGTCTGGCGGGGTTGCCCGTGCGTGAACGATGGTTCGGGAGGGAAGGTGCGCAGCGTGTGTGTACATTCGTGGTGCGCATCTTCTGATAATGTCGCCGGTTTTGAGCGCCGGAGGGGGCCGGAAATCGTGAACTGCGCATCTTCGGCAGCGCGCGGCGACATTCGCCTGGAATGGGCTGTTCACTCCGGTCTGAGGTAAGGCAGGCGGCAACAAGTCCAGGTCCTCCGTACGGCCGTCGCGGCGTGGGATTATTCAACGCGAATTTGCCCGCGGCGGAGGTCGAAGCCGGTTTGGACGGTTCTGGCATGGATTGGCGGGGTTTTGCGGATTTCAAGCCGCGATCGACAGGGCCGGCGGATACCGTGGCGGAGAATGCAGCGGTTTCTCCAATGAGGTCGCCGAAGGCACAGAAGAAATGCTGGCGCGATTGCGGCGCGCGCCTGCGTTGCCCGTGCGGGGGTTCGAGAAAACGCGAACCGGCGCGGCGCGACGGTTCAGTCGCCCGGTCGGCTCGCCGGCGCGGAAGCCGGGGCAGCGACGGGCTCAGGCTCGGGCTCCGGTTTGCGGGCCGGCGGTTTTGCGAGCGCGGCCAGCCAGTCCGGCGCGGCGTAGTCGACCTCATATCCCGGATGGGGCACGCGCAGCGAGGAGATCCACTCGAGCACTTCCTTGTACTGGCGCGAATCGGTGCGCTCGATGACTGCGCCGACCGGCTGATTCCGTACGGGCGGGTGGAGCGGCGTGGCGCGGGCATCGGGGCCGGACTTGGACGGCAGCATGTATTTGAGCAGTGCCGAATCCTCCGGGAGGTCGCGATTAAGCATCGGGCCGATCGGCGTGTGGATGAGGTCGAGGATGTAGAACGAGCTATAGGCGAATTCCTCGGTTGACTGCGCACCCGAGGGAAGCCTGAACCACGCGGCGGGACCCGTACCGCCGTGGCAGCCGGAGCGGGCGCACCCACGGATAACCAGCGGCAGGACGCGGCGGCGGAAGGCCTCGAATTTCTCGGTGTCGCCCTTGATGACCATGCGATCGGCGAACTGCATCTTCGTGACGCGGCGGATCAACTGAAGCTTTTCGTACGGGCGGCCGCGTTCCAGGATGCGCCGCCAATCCGGGTCGGCATCCGCGCCGTCTTCAATCAGCCTGCGCACGGCGTCTTCGATCGCCGCCTCGCCGCGTTTCTTGCGCAGTTCGACGTTGACCTTTTCCGGTTCGCCGTCGAGCGGAAGTTCGTAGAGCTTGAGCCGGTTGATGTCCCGGGCGGAAAGCTTCGGGGGGATCGGCAGCTCGGGCTCTTTGGCCGGTCGCGTGGCCGGGGCCGTCGCGGGGGCGGTCGTCGGGCGGGCGGCGGGCTTTTCGGGCGCGCCGGCATCCTGCGCGGAGACCGTCGCGATCAGCGGGGCGGCCGCGAGGCAAAGCGCGGGGATGGCGAGCTGGAGAATCCGGAAAGGCAGGCGACGCATCGCAGACACCTCTTCAGCAGGAATCCGAGCCGCGGCCGGGCGTTCGCAGAGCCCTAGACCTTTCGGTTGTCGGTCCGGGCGACTTCGCTGCCGTCGCCCAGCTTCTCGACGCGGTAGTCTCCGAAGATATTCGGCGATTCGGCCTGAAGCACGCGAAGAATCCGGACGGCGACATCGCGGATTTCCGTTTCCGCGTGCTCGTTGGCACGAAGTTCGATGAAGTGCCGCCAGGCGCGGGCGTTGCCGGTGACGAAGATCTTGGTCTCGGTCGCGTTCGGCAGGACGCTCCGCGCGGCCTGCCGGGCGAGCTTGCGCCGCAGGGTGGCCGACGGCTCGTCCTTGAACTGGCGTGCGAGACCTTCGACCAGCCGGACATACGCCTCGTGCGACTGCCGGATCGACTCCTGCCAGATCGTGTGGAGTTCGGGGTCGCGGGCGATGCACTCGGGCTCGACGAAGTCGGCCTCGCTCTCGTCGACGTAACGCTGCGAGAGCTGCGAATACCCGAAGCCGGCACGGTGGCGGATCAGCTCGTGCGTGAACGAGCGCGAAACGCCGGTGATGAGGAAGTTCCAGACGGCGTGCTCAAGGACGGAGCCGTGCCCGACGCCGATGATGTTGCCGAGGTACTCCGCGTTCGTCTTGCGGCCCTTGCCGAACGACATATAGCAGACCCGGCCGGCGATCTCGCACAGCCGTTCCGCGCCGACGTCAGTGTCCGTCTCCCATGTCACGCCGTGGTCGGCGATGAACTTGTCGATCGCGGCCGTGTTCAGTGACTGGCGGCCGACAAGGTAGATTCTCGGTTCACGGACGATCTTCATTCGGCCGCCTCCTTGCTTGGGGTGCGCCGATTGTAGTGGCAGGCGGATCGACGTGCAGTTACGCATCGCCGGATTCGGGATCGACTATTGACAGGTCCGCGCCGGCCGCTGCGATCACGCCCGCCAGAGTGTCTGCGGTGATCGTTTCCGGTCGCATACGAGCAGGCCGCGGGCTTCGAGGTCGAGCTTTACGCTGGTCACGTACCACGCGAGCGCCCCGCCCCCGGGAATCCGGCCGTCGGGAAGGTGCTTCTTCGCGGCCGCGGCGAGGTCGCCGAATGCGATGGCCTTTTTCGGTCCCCTTGGGACCGCTTTCAGAATCGCCCGTTTCACGGCCGCGTATTTTTCCGCGTCGATCGTGCGGTCTGGGCGGCCGGTGTTGGGGTTGAGCAGGAGGAAACGGTCTGCGGATCCGGCGCGCGACATGAGCGGCTCCTATGGGTAGCGGGCGTAGTTCGAACTGCCGGGCGGCGCATGACCGGATTGGACGCTACCGTCAGCCCGAACGGGCAGATGATAATCGGCGTCGGACCTGCGGCGAAAGCGGTCGTCGTGCATTTCGGCGTGCCGGGAGCGGCCGCCTCGTGCGATCGGACGAGACTCGGCCAGGAAGACCAACGCGAGCCGCCCGAAAAACCAACTCGCCGCCGACCTCGGAGTCGACGGCGAGTTCTGGGCTGCGTGGCGGCGCTGGGGCGCCCGGGCAAGCGATCGGCGATCAGAGGAGACCGTGTTTCTGAAGCCGATAGCGGAACCGGTCGCGCGTCAATCCCAGCATCTTGGCCGCCGCGCTCTGGTTCTGGTGCGTGCGTTCGAGCGCCTGCTCCAGCAGGGTCCGTTCGAGACGCACGAGGCGGCCGAAGTCGAAACCGGCGGCGGGCAGCTCGAAGTTCTCGAAGTCGAGATCGCCCGGGCGGCGCTCGGAGCGGCCGAGGAGCAGGTCGCCGGCGCGGATCTGATCGCTCTTGCAGAGCAGGATCGCGCGTTCCATGACGTTGCGGAGTTCGCGGACGTTTCCGGGCCAGTCGTACTGTTCCAGGGCGCGATAGGCGCTTTCGTCGATGCCGATGATCTGCTTCTTGAACTCCTGGGCGAACTTCTGCGTGAAGTATTTCGCGAGCAGGCGGATGTCCTGGCCGCGCGATCGAAGCGGAGGCAGTTCGAGCGTGACGACATTCAGCCGGTAGAGCAGGTCGCTCCGGAATTTGCCTTCGGTGATCGCTTTTTCGATGTCGCGGTTCGTGGCGGCGATGACCCGGACGTCGACGGAGATTTCTCGCGTGCCGCCGACGCGCCGGAAGCGGCGCTCTTCGAGGAAGCGAAGCAGCTTGGCCTGGAGGGCGGCGGGCATGTCGCCGATTTCGTCGAGGAAGACGGATCCGCCGTCGGCGATTTCGAACAGGCCTTTCTTCTGGTTCTTGGCGTCGGTGAATGCGCCGCGCTCGTGGCCGAAGAGTTCGCTTTCGAGCAGCGTCTCGGAGAGGGCGGTGCAGGTGATGTTCACGAAAGGCCGGGCCGCCCGGTCGGAGGCGTTGTGGATCGCGCGTGCGATCACGTCCTTGCCGGTGCCGGTTTCGCCGCGCAGAAAGACGGTGGACACGCCGGTTCGGGCGATCTGGTCGACCATCTCGAGCAGGCGAAGCATGGAGGGATCCTGGCCGATGATCGGCCCGGACGCCCCGGCCTCGACGCTGCGGCGCAGCTCGCGGACTTCGCGGCGGAGCTTGGTGGTCTCGAGCGCCTTGTCGACGACGAACAGCAGGTGCTCCATCTGGAAAGGTTTGCTGATGTAGTCGTAGGCGCCGAGCTTGATCGCCTCGACGGCGGTCTCGACGGTCGAAAACGCGGTCATCATGACGAACACGGCGTCGGTGTCGGTTTCGCGGAGCCGGCGCAGGATGTCGATGCCGGTCATGTCCGGGAGCTTGAAGTCGAGCATGACGAGATCGAAGGACGATTCCTCGGCGGCGCGAAGGGCCGCCTCGCCGCAGTCCGCCTCGGTGACGCGGTAGCCGCGCTCCTCGAATTTCTGGCGGAGCGACCAGCGGATGAGGCTCTCATCCTCGACGATCAGGACCCGGATGGTCATGCCGTCGCTCCCGGCGTGCGTTGCGACGACGGGATCCGGATGCGCACCGTCGTCCCCTTGCCCGGCGTGCTGCGAATTGACATCGTCCCTCCGTGGCCTTCCACGATCCGGGAACAGATCGACAGGCCGAGTCCCGTTCCTCTTGATTTCGTCGTAAAGAACGCTTCCATCGCGCGTCGGCATGTTTCTTCATCCATCCCGTGTCCATGGTCCTCGACTTCGATGACCAGGAATCCCTCTTCCACCTGCGCCTGGATCCGCACCGGCTTGCCGTCGGGCGAAGCGTGCGCGGCATTCAGCGCGAGGTTCATCAACACCTGTTCAATCTGATTCGCATCAAGCACGACCGGCGCCAGCGGACGCCGCGTCGCGTTGAAGAGCTTGACCCGTTTGAATTCCGCCTCTTTCTGAAGAAGCCCCACGATGCGGTCGATGAGCTGCGACACATCGGCCGTGTCGAACCGCGGCGGGGCCGGCCGCGCGTACACGAGCAGGTCCTTCACCGTTCCGTCGAGTCGGTCGATCTGGCGGAGCACTTCGTTGAGAATCGGCCGGTGCGGGTCGGCGGTCGCCATCCCGTCACGGATGACCTGCACCGCGCCGCTGATCCCCGCGAGCGGGTTCTTGATCTCGTGGGCGAGCGAGGCGGCGAGCCGCCCGATGCGGGCGAGGTGCTCCGACTGCGTGAGCCGCTCGTGCATCTGCTGCCGCTCGATGTCGCGGACGAGTTCGACGTAACTTTCCTTGTACGTCTCGAGCATGATCGCGAGTTCGATCGCGAGCAACTTGTGAACGGCAAGCAGGTCGGCCATCCGCTCGGGCGCGGTTTCGCGGACGATCGTGGCGATCTCCTGCCGGACGATTTCCATGGCGGTAAACATGTAGTGCTGCGGCAGGCCGACGCGGACGTGCATGCGGCCGATGCGCGAGCGTTCCCGGCAGTACTCGACCCCGTAGTCGCCGGCGAAGACGCCCTCCAGCCAGAGATGGAGCGAGGTTTTGAGCCGGTTGATCTGCTCGGGGCCGCTGAAGACGGCGAGCGCCGGGGGATGCTGCTCGATCTGGCCGTAGAACCGGTCGACGATCCGCCGGAAATGCGGCGCGACGACGGACCGGAGCCCGGCCAGGGTGCGCGCATCCGCGTCATCGAATCCGACGTAGCTTTTGAGTTCGTCGAGCATGCTCCCCGTCGATTCCGCGTTGCAGAGAGACGGATTGGTCTGCCCGAGCGACTGATCGCGAAACGCCTTCGCCAGGGGCGTCAGCTCTTCCATGATGTCTCCGAATGAGACGTTCCGCATGCACGCGTCTTCTGCAAGCGGCGCGCCAAGTGACACAGCCTCTTTAACTAGCGGCCTCCGATCATTTTATGACCAACGTCTGGTATGGTACGGGCGGCGAGAGCGCGAATTCACACGCGGTTGTGGAAAATCGCGCACCTGGGCTGGTGGGGACGGGGTTGGGCGTTCTCGCGCCCGTCGGTTGGACCTCCCGAACAATTCGAGCGATGTAACTCTCTATTACGAATCAAGTTACAGAATTTGCTTGCATCATTGATACTTATGTGATATCATTCTGGTAACAACCTGAAAGAGGGCACGACCATGCAAACACGAGAGATCGAGAAGACGACCTTCAGCGGCTGGATGATGCTGGGCATTTTGCTCGCTGCGGGCCTGGCACTCGGCTGGGTCGGGTATCTGACGATTGAAGCCCGCAACGTGGTTCCGATCGTCGGCTGGGCGCTGGCGACACTCGTATGGGTGGTGCTGACGGCGGGTTTCTTCACGCTTCAGCCGAATCAGGCGGCCGTCCTGATCCTCTTCGGGCGGTACTCGGGGACGGATCGGACGAGCGGGTTCCGGTGGGCGAATCCGTTCTTCACGAAGGAAAAGCTGTCGCTCCGGGCGCGCAACCTGAACATGCAGACGATCAAGGTGAACGACCACCGGGGAAATCCGGTGGAGATCGCGGCGGTGGTCGTGTGGCGCGTGCACGATACGGCCCAGGCGAAGTTCGACGTGGAGAATTTCGAGCAGTTTGTCTCGGTGCAGAGCGAGGCGGCGCTCCGGCACCTGGCGAGCGCGTATCCGTATGACTCGACCGACGAGCACGTTCAGAGCCTGCGCGGCAGCATGGACGAGGTTTCGCAGGCGCTGCTGCGGGAGCTCCAGGATCGCGTTGCGAAGGCCGGCGTGGTCATCGATGACGCGCGGCTGAGCCACCTGGCGTATGCGCCGGAGATCGCGGGCGCGATGCTCCAGCGGCAGCAGGCGGAGGCGATTGTCGCGGCCCGGACCCGGATCGTGGACGGGGCGGTGGGGATCGTCGAGATGGCGCTGGCGAAGCTCCAGTCGAGCTCGATGGTGGCGCTGGACGACGAGCGCAAGGCCGCGATGGTGAACAACCTGCTGGTGGTTCTGTGCGGCGACAAGGCGGCGCACCCGGTCGTCCACGCGGGCACGCTCTACAACGGCTGAAGACCCCACAGGCGGGCGGCGCGGGCACGGTGTCCGCGCCGCACCGCAATCCGAGGAGATCATGGCGGAGCGAAAGCCATACCTGCTGCGGCTGCCGGCGGATGTCGCCGATGCGATGCAGCGCTGGGCCCGCGACGAGCTGCGCAGCCTGAACGCGCAGATCGAATTCGTCCTGCGGGATGCGCTGCGGCGGCGGGGGCGGATACCGGCGGACGGCCCGCGGACCGGCGAGGGGCCGCCCGCGGCGACGGGCGGTGAGCCGGAGGACGCCGCGGACGACGGATAATCGCGGCGGGCGTCCCCTTAGGCCTTCCGCCGGTTGGCCCCCGGCGGGCGCTGAGTCGGCGGAGGGCGCGCGGCACGGCCGTTGCCAGCCCGCTCAGCAGGGGTCGAAGGGGGATAGAATGGAGTAGAGGAGGCGCCGCTATGAAACCGCCATTCCTTCGCGAGTTCTTCGCATTTTCCGACTGGGCAAATAACCGACTGATGCAGCTCTCGGCAGGGCTGCCCGACCGCGATCTCGACCGTCCCTTCGAGATGGGGCCCGGATCGCTGCGAAAGACGCTGAATCACCTGTGGGCCGCCGAGCGGGTCTGGTTCGATCGCTGGAAGGGCTCCGCGGAGCCGTTCTACCGTGCCGAGCCGTGCCGCGGGCCGCTGTCGGGGCTCGCCGACGATTTCCGCGCGCTCGCCCTGGAGCGGAACGAGTTCCTGGCGTCGAAAACCGCGGCCGATCTGGATGAGCGCGTCCGCTACCGCAGCCTGCGCGGCGACGCGTACGAGCATCGACTGGGAGAGCTTGCGCTGCACGTCTGCAACCACGGCGTGCACCACCGCGCGCAGGCGATCAACATGCTCCGGCACCTGGGCGTCGAGTTGCCCAGGCCGGGACTGGATTACATCTTCATGCGGCTCGAGATGGGCCCGACGGCCGCGCCGCCGGCGCTGGATCGGGCGAGCCTGAAGACGTACTTCCACTACTCGGATTGGGCCCGGCACCGCATCTACGCCAGCGCGGCGCATCTGTCAGATGTCCAGCTCGATCGCACGTTTCAGTTGGGCGTGGGATCGATCCGGCGCACGCTGATGCACATCCGGTTCGCGGAGCAGTGGTGGCTGGACAATTGGGTGCTTGGGCCGGGGAATCCGTTCCCCGAGACGCCGGAGACGACGTCCATCGCGGACCTGACGCAGTTGTTCGATGAGACCGTTGCCGCGAGGAATGCGTTCATCGACCGGATCAGCGACGAGGACCTGCTGAAGCCCGTGCACGCAATCCCCCGGCCGGATGTCGAGCGCGTCTTCCCGCTCGGCGTGACGATGCTGCAACTCTGCTGTCATGGGACGCACCACCGGGCGCAGTGCCTGAACATGCTGCGGCACGTCGGGGCGACGGCGCCGCCGCTGGATGTCGCCGTGCTGCTGCGCGAGGCGAACCCGGTGCCGATTGAGCATGCGTAGCGGTGTCAGTCGGCCGCAGCGCCGCTGAACGTCGCTCCGCATTCGGGGCAGGCTGCGACGTCGGCAGCGCGCGGGTAGCCGCACGATTCGCAGCGGACTTCCTCGCGCAGGAGCGAGATGAGGGTTCGATCGACTCGCTGAAATCGCCAGCGAAAGAGCAAGCTGACAAATATCGCACCGGCGGCCATGTTTGTGATCCACTCGTAGTCCCGCATCGCGGGCCAGGTCTTCTTGATGAACCAGTTTGCCATGCCGCCGATGATGCCCACAAGAATGATCGCCAGCAGCAACCGCCGAATCGAAATGGACCGCCGGGCGGCGCTGCGCAGCAGGCGTGACCGCACCGCTTCGTCATCGATTCCACGCAGTCGATCGAGGGCCATGCCGCCTCAATCCGGCGAGGCCGGGCTGTTCTCGGTGAACGGGAGACGTTCACGGTAGAAGCTGGCGAGGTCCGGCTTTCCCCACGCCTCATACATCTCCGCGCAGAGCCGGATGGCGCGGTAGGCGTCGGTGTCGGGGCCGCGATAGGTGATGAGGATTCTCGCCCCGTAGGCCATATCCTCCTCGGCTTCGTCGAAGCGACCCTGGCGCATGCGCGTCTCGCCGAGCAGTGCCCGCGCCAGGCCGGTCTTCCAGTTCATCTCGCCGGCGGCGCGGCGCAGCGCATCCGCGGCGGTTTCGAGAATCGGTTCGGCCGCGAGGTGGTCGCCTTCATCGATCGTGATCCAGCCGAGGATGGTCTTGGCGAATGCGTCCGCCTCGATCTCGACGGGGCGCGCCGGCGCAGCGGCAAAAACCGCGAGCGCCTGATCCACGGCGTCGTGTGCCAGGGCGTAGTTTTTCAGCCGGCGGTGCACATCGGCGAGTTCGGCGAGGCTCGCTGACCGTACGACGCGGGCGGCCGGCGCGTCAGCGACCGGTGCGGCCGTCGCCCCTTCGAGCACCCTCTGGGCCTCGTCGAACCGACCTTCCCGGATCAGGCCGTGCGCGCGGCGGCAGCGCGCGAGTTCGATGGCCCACGGGCGGCGCGGGCCCGGGCGCTGCTCGGCGGCGCGAACCCACTCCTCGGCGAGCGCGCCGGCCTCGTCAAATCGCCGTCGCCCTTCCAGGAGGTTCACGGCCGTCTCGACCGTCTCGGCGACTTCGGCGTCATCGGCGGCGCGGGTGGCGAGAAGGATGCGGGCCGCCGCCGCGAATTCGTCGGGCGTACGATTGACCTTGTCCATGATCCGCTGCCACACGGTGGCCCTGACGGCGAGGGCCGCGCCCATGCGCCACGAATCGGCCAGATTCGCACCCTCGAGCAGGCGGATGGCGGATTCCGCCGCGACCTCCGCGCCGAGCGTATCGCCGGACCAGAGCGCGACGCGGGCGCGGACGCGCTCCAGCATGGCGGCCGAGGCAGGATCGGTCGCCGGCGTCCATGGCGCGGCCGACGCGACATGCGCGGCGGCCTCGTCGAGTCGGAGCGCGGCGACGTCGCACTCGGCCAGGACGCGCCAGGCGCGTGCGAGCGCGGCGTCGCGAACGGGATCCGCGGCGGCGGAGCCGAGGGCGTTGATCGCGCTTCGCGCGGCCGATGCGGCGTCGTCGCGTTCGCGCAGCGCCAGGAGCGCCTCCGCCCGCAGTGACGCGACGACGCCGGGGTTCTCGCCCCCGACCGCGAGCGGGTCGAGTACGGCGAGCGCGGCGGCGTTCTCACCGAGATCGAGCGCTCGTCGCACGGCCTCGACGGACGCAGGGGATTCCGCGGATGTCGGCGGGCTAGGCGCGGGGCCGCCGGAATCGCCGGTCGCGGAAGGCCCCGGCGATGCCTGCCGGCAGGCCGTGAGCGTCAAGATTGCGAGCGACGCGAAAAGAACTCGATACATGGCATTACTCGAACGCGAGCGCGACGAGCGTGCGGTCGTCGGCGGGCGGCGCCCCGTTGGAAAAGCGGTTCAGACTGTCGAAGACGGACGAGATGAGGCCCTCGGCGGTGCGGCGGCAGCAGGTCAGGGCGGCGTCG
Organism: Planctomycetota bacterium; assembly: GCA_045863555.1. Taxonomy (GTDB): domain Bacteria; phylum Planctomycetota; class Phycisphaerae; order UBA1845; family Fen-1342; genus JACRLV01. The sequence continues at coordinate 114,300 of BTUU01000011.1, forward strand.
AGCCCTTCCGTTCCGAACATGCGGCGCTGCGTGTCGAATGTCTCCGTGATCCCGTCGGTGTAGAGCAGGATCCGGTCGCCGGGCGACATCGTGACCGAGACCTCGGCGGCGGAAAACGGCGTCGTGATCGAAAGCGGCATCCCGTCCGAGTCCATCAGCGGAATGATCGCCTGATCGGCCGCGCGAAGCCAGCGCGGCGGATTGTGTCCGGCGGAAGCGTAGCGCAGCTCGCGCGTCGCCGGATCGTAGATCGCCAGGAAGGCGGTCACGAACTGCCCCGTGGCGATCGATCGGAGCAGCTCGTCGTTCAGGTAACTGAGCACGGCCGAGGGTGAGAATGTCGCGTTCTTGCAGCCGCTCAGCGGCGCCTGGAGGAGGGCGTGCACGACGGCCATCATCACGGCGGCAGCCGCACCGTGGCCGCTGACGTCGGCGATGATGAAGCCCCAGCGGCCGTCGCCGAGGGGGAAGGCGTTGTAATAGTCTCCGCCCGCGCGAGTGCTCGTCTCGTAGTGCGCGGCCAGGCGGACGCCGGGAATCTCGGGCATGCGGCGCGGGAGCAGTTCACGCTGCACCTCGCCGACGGCGCGGAGTTCGCGGTCGAGCGTCTCGCGGGCGCGCTCCAGCTCGGTCGCGAGCACGAGGTTGCCCGTGGCGCGGCCGATCAGGTTGGTCGTCAGGACGAGGGTTGCGAGTTCATCGAGCGTGAACGACGACGGCTCGCGGCGCAGGAGGATCACCATGTAGGTGGGCTCGCCGCGGTCGAAGATGGGGGCCGCGGCGAGGGAGCGCATGCCGTCGGCGTACGGCGCGAACGGGTCGTCGGGCGGCAGTTCGAGTTCGTCGACCTTGAGCGGCCGGCCGGCGATGGCGAGTTGGGGCAGCATCCCGGAGTCGACGATGGGCAACCGTTGCGGCTCTTCCCAGGGATTAATGACCTCGGGCCAGAGTGTGGCGCGGGTGATGCGCACGGCCGAACCGTTGAGGCCGCGGCGGCTGAGCGAGAGCATGGCGTCGCCGTGGACGACGAAGTGGGAGCGGGCGCGGTAGCGCTCGAGCATGTCGTGGGCGTCGCGCGCGAGGCTGACCTCGCGGACCATCTCGACATACTCGCGGAGCCGCTGACCGGCCGTGATGTCTCTGGGTACGACGGATTGCGCGATCATGGCGTCCCTTTCCGGCCCTGCGGAACCGATACGCGAGATGATAGGCCGAAGGTCGCGGGCGGGGGACGCGCGGGTGAACGGGCGTCGGCTTGATATCGTTTTTTTCTATGAATGAACTCGTTCGGCTCTATTTGTCAATCTGTCGCCCGGATGAGATAGTCATCGTGGATCAGCCGGGCCGGGGGAGGCACTCGCGCGCCGGTCCGATTTTCCGACGGGTAATTGGAGGCGTGCGTGGAACTGACGATGGGCTGGTGGATCGGGTTCAATGTCTTTGTGCTGGCGATGCTGGCGCTCGACCTGGGCGTCTTTCATCGCAAAGCGCACGAAGTGCGATTCAAGGAAGCGATCACGTGGAGCGCGGTCTGGATCGCGCTGGCGCTGCTCTTCGGGGTGGGGATCCATCAGGGCTGGTTCGGGGGATATGACGAGGCCGTGCGCGGCCTGCGGGCCAAGGAGTTCTTCGCGGGGTACCTCGTCGAGAAGGCGCTGAGCGTCGACAACGTCTTCGTCTTCGCGATGATCTTCGGCTACTTCGCGGTCCCCCCGGCGTATCAGCATCGCGTGCTCTTCTTCGGGATTCTCGGGGCGCTGATCCTGCGCGCGATCTTCATCTTCGGCGGGGCCTGGCTGGTCGCGCACTTCGAGTGGACGCTCTACATCTTCGCGGTCTTCCTGATCGTCACCGGGATCAAGATGATCTGGATGAAGGACAAAAAGATCGAGCCGGAGAACAACCCGCTCATCCGGCTGACGCGCCGCATCATGCCGGTGACCACCGAATATCACGGGCAGAACTTCTTCATCCGGCAGGACGGACGGCTGTTTGCGACGCCGCTGCTGCTGGTGCTGCTGTTCGTCGAAACGACCGACCTGCTCTTCGCGATCGACTCGATCCCGGCGATTCTGATCCTGACGCAGGACACGTTCATCGTCTACACGTCGAACGTCTTCGCGATTCTCGGGCTGCGGGCCCTCTACTTCGCGCTGGCGGGGTTCATGCAGATGTTCGCGTACCTGAGCTACGGCCTGTCGGCGATCCTGATCTTCATCGGCGGGAAGATGTTCTACCAGGCGGCCGTGAAGAGCATGACCGGCGTCGAGACGAAGTTCCCGATCGAATGGTCGCTGGGAATCATCGGGGCGATCCTCGTGATCGCCGTGATCGCGTCGCTGATCCGCGGGCGCAAGAAACCCACCGCGCCGGGCACGGGCGAGCCGGCGGTGCAGTAGGCGGGGGGAGGCGTCCCCGGGGCTCAGCCGGCCGCGCACAACTCGCGGAAGACGGCGACCGCCCGGTCGATCTGCTCCCGCGAGACGTCGAGATGGGTGACCGCGCGGACCCTGGTCGGGCCGGTGGCCATCATCCAGACATCGCGGGCGTGAAGCCGGGCGGCGAATTCGGGCGCGGTCCCCAGCCCGGCGTCGACCTCGAAGATGACGATGTTCGTCTCGACCTCGGCCGGATTGAGGCGGATGCCGCGCAGTCCGGCGATGCCCTCGGCGAACCGGCGGGCGTTGGCATGATCCTCGGCGAGGCGTTCGACGTTATGGTCGAGCGCGTAGAGGCACGCGGCCGCGAGGATGCCGGCCTGGCGCATGCCGCCGCCGAACATCTTGCGGAAACGGTGACAGCGCTCGATGAAAGGGCGGCGGCCGGCGACGATCGAGCCCACCGGGGCCCCGAGGCCCTTGGAAAAGCACATCGAGACGGAGTCGACGTGCTCTGTGTACGCGGTCGACCGGACGCCGCGTGCGACGCAGGCGTTCATGAGCCGCGCCCCGTCCATGTGCATGTGCAGCCCATGCTTCTTTGCGACTTCGCGGACGGCGGCGACCTCCTCGATCGGCCAGATTGACCCGCCGCCGCGGTTGTTGGTGTTCTCGACGATGATCATGCGCGAGTTCGGGAAGTGCGCGCCCTTGGGGCGGACCGCAGCCTCGGCCTGTGCGGGCTTGAAGATGCCGCGCGGGCTCGGCAGCGGCCGGACGCTGACTCCGGCGAGCGCCGAAGGGCCGCCGACCTCGTAGTTGTAGCTGTGGGTCGTGTCGTCGAAGATGATCTCATCGCCCGGCTCGCAGACGGCGCGGATCGCGACCTGGTTGGCCATGCTGCCCGAGGGGACGTAGAGCGCGGCCTCAGTTCCCAGGAGTTGGGCGACGCGCTCCTGGAGGCGGATGACGGTCGGATCATCGCCCAGGACATCGTCGCCCACTTCGGCGGCCGCGATCGCCTGGCGCATCGCCGCGGACGGCCGGGTGACGGTGTCGCTGCGCAGGTCAACGATATTCTTCATAGCGCTCCCTCCAGTCGCGGGCTTTGCGCCGCGCGATGTCGGCGACGCGCTTGAGTTCATCTTCCTTGAGCTTGGTGTTCTTGCCGTCCCAGAACTTGTCCTTCTTGGCGTCGCGAATCTTGCAGATCTTCCCGATCGCCTCGTAGGCGACGATCATCTTGGCTTGGTCGTCGAGCGTCAGATAGTCGATGAGCGATTCGGCCACGGCGGGGGTGCACTTGCCGAGCAGATCGGCGGCCTTCTTGTCGGTCTGGGCGCGGGTGAAGAGCTCCGCGCCGGCGGCCCGGGTCGAGAGCGCGGCGAGGACGCCGAGCGCTTCCGAGACGATCGCATCGCCGATATTCGCGCGGCTGAGCATGTGGATGATCGCCTGGTCACCGCTGGTTATCAGGAATTTCTCGACCATCGCCAGGGCGGTCTTGATCTCGGCCGGCTTGGCCTCGTCGTTCTCGAGGACCGGCTTGACTTCCTTGTCAAAAAGCTCGGTCCGGTACTTCCGGAAGACGAGCGACATCTTTTGGGCAAGTGAAGAGGCGTTGGCGACGCCGCCGGCGCCGAGCTGGTCGATCTTGTCGCCGTCCGGCGTGACGAACACGATCTCGAGATTCGCGCCCTGGCCGAGCCCCCATTTCGTGAGCAGGTCCTTATAGCGGCTGCGCGACATCTGGACGGGGATGTAGCGCTTGGAGAGTTCCACCACCACGGCGTCCTGAAACGCGCGCTTCTGGTCACGTTCGGTGTCCTCGGGCCGATCGTCGCTGCGGCTGACGATCCAGACCATGAGCGGCAGCTTGGTCCGTTTGGCCTCCTGAACGCCTTTTTCAAAATCGAGGCCCCACTTGATGGGTGAGGCGGCCCGCTGTCCGGTCTGCGCCAGTGCGGCCGGGGCCAGCAGAACGGCGATGCACGCTATCACGATCCGACTCATTCTGAACTCCTTGGGCCGATTCACCGCGGGCTCGCAGTCACATCCCTATTCTAGCCGAAGGGCGATTCCTCCGGCGGAACTCGGCCGGGCTGCGGCAAGGGCGATGGCGAACAGGACCTCCCCGCGCCGCCGAGGCGCGGAGTCTTCGAGAAATCTCGGTCCAGTGCTCTTGACGATTGGAGTCAGCACGGTATTCTCTCGTATTACTCGGTAACACGCATGAGCCGCCGCCTGTTCGCCATCGTCGCCTCCCTCTGCCTCGTCGCCCTGAGCGGCGGGGTCCAGCGGGCCATTCACGGCGAGTTGGCGCATGCGCCGCCGACCGCGGCCGACGCAGCCGCGTGCGCACATGAATGCAGTTCACGTATGCCGGGGCACTCAGACCCGGCGGACCCTCCGCACGGTCCCCAGGACGACTGCCCGACCTGCGTCATGCTCGCGTTCTCGGCCGCCGCGCCGGCGGTCACCGGGCTGGCCCTGCTGCCGGGTCGCGTGGCGCCCGATCGCCGGGTCGCGTTCGTCGGCGAATCGTTTCCTGTCATCGAGCACGCAGCGCCGCGCACCACGCGCGGCCCTCCCTCCGCCTGATCCATCCATCGCTGGACGAATGAGCGTCTCGCATCGCGCCGCGACCCGGCGCGGATGGCGGGGCCATGGCGAGCCGCGGCCGCGCAGCGCGGCATGGCTGCTCGAAATCGTCCGATCTTCCGCGGTCACAACGGACACCCGCGTCCATTGAACCCGTCCGCTTCCAACCCTCGGGCGTGCCGTATCGGCGCACCCGCGGAGGCCGCGCCATGCGATTACGAGCCTTCACGCTCATCGAGCTGCTTGTCGTTGTTGCGATCATCGCGCTGCTGATCAGCATCCTGCTTCCTTCGCTCTCGGCCGCCCGGCGCCAGGGCCGCGTCGTCAAGTGTCTGACCAATCTCCGCGCGCTGGGCGTTGCGCACGGGATCTACATGGACCAGCACGCGGGCCGCCTGATCGACGCGGGCCTCGGCCACGGTGGCAGCACGGGACTGGACGAGCGCAATTCGTGGATTTTCACGCTCGAAGCCGAGTATGGCAGCGAACTCGTTCGGCGCTCGCCGCTGGATGACAGCCCGCATTGGCCGACCGCCGCAGGCGGGCAGGGCGTGCCGGTTCCCGGCCGGGGGGCGGACGAGTACCCGTTTCGGCGCACGAGCTACGGGCTCAACAACCTGCTGAGTCGGTCGATCGCGCCGGTGAACCCGCGGACGGGCCGGCGCTATGAGTACGACCGAATCGACCGGATTCCGCGGCCCGCCGTGACCGCGCACCTGCTGTTCATGGCCAAAGAGGGTGAATTCGCCGGTTCGGATCATCCGCACATCGAAAATTGGAACCTGGCGGGGCTCGCACAGTTGACGCCGCGACTGGCGAGCGCGGAGTTGCAGTTGAACGCGGTCGACGGCGTCGCGGATTCGTACGACGCGCGGAGCAACTGGGGTTTTCTCGACGGGCACGCCGAGACCGCGCGATTCCGCAAGCTCTGGTTTGCGCTCGACGCAAATCGATTCTGGCCGGAGGCGGCGCAATAGCGCCGATCACCGGAGTGTCATCAACAAACAAAGGCAAACTACCTGGAGAGATTCATGCGACGATTGACAGCCATTCTTCACGTCAGCCTGGCGGTGGCCGCCGTGGCGCAACACTCGGACATCGCCGTTGGCGTGACGCCTGCGGGGCTTGAAACACGGGATTCGTCGACGGGGATGCCGTCGCGGGTTTTTGAAAGCGAGCTGGGCGAACTGTCGATTCCGGGTTGGACGGATGAACCCGGGTACACCTCGTCGGCGCTCGCGCCGGACGAGCGCATCGGATTCAACATCGTGGGGCCGCTGCTCTACTGGGACGGCGGGGGATACGTCGCACCGCCGAACGGAGAGCGGCTCGAGGTATCGCTGAGCGGCACGACCGTCGCCGCGGCGCGCGGAGATACGGTCTTCGAGCCGGGTGTCGTTTTCGCGATCGCCACGGAAAGCGGGGCGATTCACAGCCACCTCGGCTACTGGGTCAGACATCCGGATTTCGACCCCGCCGACCCGTTTACCAATCCGATCGCCGGTCCGGGTGCGTTCGCGCTCGCACTCGAGCTGACCTCGGACCAGCGCAACGCTTCGCCCGCGTATTACATCGTTTTCAACAATGGACTGGATCCGGAAGCGTTCGAGCAAGCGGTCGGGGCGGCGGCGGACCGACTGGATCCGCCTGCCTGCGAGGGCGACTTGAACGGCGACGGCGGCGTGGGGATCGGCGACCTGTCGCGACTGCTGAGCCACTTTGGCTTGCCGGCGGGGGCCGCCGCGGAGGATGGCGACCTCGACGGAGACGGCGACGTCGACATCGTCGACCTGGCCCTGCTGCTGGGCGTGTTCGGCACGCCCTGTCCATAGTCGGGATCGTGAAGCGGACTCGCCCGGAGTCGATCGAAGGCAAAAGCAGCTACGATACGCCGCGTGAGATCAGAGCCTTCGCTGACGCTGGGCGGCATCGTGCTGCGGAATCTGCTGCGCCAGCCGCTCCGCGCGTCGTTGACTGTGCTGGGCGTGGCGCTTGGCGTGATCGCGATCATCGCGCTCGGCGCGCTCGTCCAGGGCGTGAACAACGCGATCGACGCGGGCCTGAAAGTCGGCGGGGCGGACCTGGCCGTGTTTCAGGCCGGCGTGGCGGCCGACCTGTTCAGCGCGCTCGACGAGGCGGAGACGCGGGAGAAGCTCCGGGCCGATCCGGACGTCGTGAACGTCGCGGCCGGACTTTCACACATCATGCCGGTCGGGGACCAGCGTTTCACCGTCGTCATCGGCGTCGAGCCCGAGGGATTCACCTACAGCACCGAGTACGTCGACGGGCCTCCGATCCGCGAAGCCGATGAAGTGAGCCTGGGCGAACTGGCGGCGCGGACGCTGCGAAAGACTCGCGGCGATACGCTGGAGATCGGTGGACGCACATTTCGAATCGTGAGCATCTTCACGACGGGAGTGGTGATCTACGACGCCGCGATTACGGTCCGGCTCGATGTGCTTCAGGAGATTCTCGGCCGCAAGGGACGGGTGACGGCGTTCTTTCTCGATCTGCGGCCGGAGGCGGACGTTCGCGCGGTCGCGGCCCGGCTGGAGAAGCAGCACCCGGAACTGGTCGCGATCTCGAACGCCGCCGAATACCGGAAGGTGGATATCGGGCTGGAGGTTTCGCGCGGGGCGGTCTGGGCGGTGACGCTTGCCGCGGTGGTCATCGGCAGCGTGATCGTCCTGAACACAATGTGGATGAGCGTGCTGGAGCGGACACGGGAGATCGGCGTGCTGCGGGCGGTCGGCTGGTCGCGGCGGCAGGTACTGGCCGCGGTGCTGCTGGAATCGCTGATCGTCGGCGTGGCGGCGCTGGCGCTCGGGGCGGTCGCGGCCGTGGGGCTGGCGAAGCTGATCGTGCTCGCGCCGGTCGTCGCGCAGTTCGTACGGCCGAGTTTTGCGGCGGTTCAATTCGCCCTGGCGGGGGCCGCGGCGATCCTGCTGAGCCTGCTGGGCGGGGCGTTGCCGGCGTGGCGGGCCGCGGGAATATCCCCGGCGGAAGCGCTGCGGCATGAGTGAGCGGCGGGCGAGCGGGATGAATGCAGAATGAAGAATGCAGAATGCAGAACGACTGACGCGCGCGCAGCGGGCGATCGCGAGTCCGCCATCACGACGGGACCGGCGATCTCGGCCCGCGGACTTTCAAAGCGGTATGAGGGCGGGCGCGTAACGGCCGTCGCCGGCGTTGATTTCGACGTGGCGGCGGGCGAATGGGTGGCGATCTGCGGGCCGTCGGGCTGCGGGAAGAGCACGCTCCTGAACATGCTGGCGGCGATCGACACGCCCGACGCCGGCGAGCTGAACGTTTGCGGCCGCGCGGTGAGCCGGATGAAACCGGAGGAGGCGGACCGGTTCCGGCGCGAGACGATCGGCCTCGTCTTCCAGCTCCACAACCTGCTGCCGCGGCTCACGGCGCTGGAGAATGTGCAGGTTCCGCTGGTGGGCGCGGGCACGCCGATGACCGAGCGGTCGGACCGGGCCGCGGGGTTGCTGCGGCGGGTGGGGCTCGAGCATCGGCTGCACGCGAGCGCGGCGACGCTCTCCGGTGGCGAACGGCAGCGCGTGGCCGTATGCCGGGCGCTGGTGAACCGGCCGGGCGTGCTGCTGGCGGATGAACCGACGGGGGCGCTGGATTCGCATTCCGGCGATCAACTGTTGGACCTGCTGGAGGAACTGCGGCGCGAGAGTGCGATGACGATGGTCGTCGTCACGCACGACCGCGAGGTGGCGGCGCGGGCGGACCGGGTGCTGGAGATGAAGGACGGGCGGATCGGCTGACCCGTGCGGCGCCGCGCGAAACGTGAAAAACGACGCGGCGTCGGAAAGCTCCGACGCCGCGGGATGATCAAAAGGGTTGAACGACGCGGGCGCGCGGCCGAATTACGCCCCGCCGACCTGGAAGCGGATGAACCGCTTGACCGTCAGGTCCTTCGAGACGCTCCTGAGCATCTCGCCGACCGAGCGCTTCCCCTCTTCCTTCACGTACGGCTGCTCGACGAGCACGAACTCGCTGAACCAGCGCCCGAGCTTGCCCTCGACGATCTTCTCGACCACCGGAGCGGGCTTGCCCTTGGCCTCTTCGGCGAATTTCGCTTTCTCCGCGGCGACAAGCTCCGCGGCCACCTCGTCGCGGCGGGCGTGCTGCGGGTTCATCGCGGCGATATGCATGCAGACGCCGCCCATCACCTCGGCCGGGCAGGCCGCGCTCATCTCGACGATGACGCCGACCTGGCCGTTGTGGTGCATGTACAGCCCCGTGTGTCCGCTGAGCCGCGCGACGCGCTTGATCACGATGTTCTCGCGCAGGCGGTCGAAGACTTCCTGGATCGCCTCGGCCACGGGCTTGCCGCTGCCGGGGATCTTGCCGGCGCGGATGTTCTCGGGCGTCGGCTCCGCTGTCGCCGCGACCGTGGCCGCGACGCTCGTGGCGAGCTCGATGAAGTTCGGCGTGGTCGAGACGGGCGCGGTCTCGCAGCGGATCTCAACGATGCCGGCGTTGCCGCTCGCGTCGACGAAGCACCCGATCCGGCCCTCCGCAGCTTCGCGGGTGGCCGCCTTCTCGGCGCGGCCCTTCCCCTTGGCGCGGAGCCATTCCAGCGCCTTGCCCTCATCACCGCTGCACTCGACGAGCGCCTGCTTGCAATCCATCATCGAAAGGCCGGTCTTGGCCCGAAACGCCGCTACCTGCGAAGCCGAAATCGACATCTGCTGCTCCTTACCGTCAAACCGCGCCGCCGGGGATACGTCGGCGGCCGGGTTTTGTTCAAACGAGACGACCGCCGCCCCGGGGATCGCCGCCGCCGGGGACCGCGCAACTGAGGATCGTATCCGGTGAATCTCAGGCCGTTGCGCCGGCAGCGCCTTCGGACTCCCCGGCGTTCGCAACGACCGCCGCCGAATCCGGCGCTTCCTCCCGTTCGCGACCGCGGCCGCCGCGCCGGCGCGGGCCGCGCGATTCGCCGCCTTCACCGCCGCCGCGCATCTCGGGAGCAGGCTCGGGCCGCGAGCGCTTGCCCTCCTCGACCGCGTCGGCGAGCTTCGTGATGACGAGCGAAATCGCCCGCATCGAGTCGTCGTTTCCGGGGATCGGGATGCTCGCGAAGTCAGGGTCGCTGTCGGTGTCGATCAGGCAGACCGTGGGAATGCCGAGCGACTGGGCCTCGCGGAGAGCGTTGACTTCCTTGCGAACGTCGACGACCACCAGCGCGCCGGGGGCGCGGGTCATTTTCCGGATGCCGCTGAGGTTGCGGCGGATCTTCTCGACCTCGCGCGTCAGCGTCGACTTCATCTTCTTGGAAAAGCCGGATTCCCAGGTCGGGCCGGCCATCAGGTTCTCAAGCTCGTCGAGACGCTGAAGCCGCGCCCGGATCGTGCGGAAATTCGTGAGCGTGCCGCCGAGCCAGCGCTCGGTGACCGAGTGCATGCCGCAGCGCTCGGCCTGCTGTTGGATGATGTCGCGGGCCTGACGCTTCGTGCCGACGAAGAGGACGTCGTGGCCGCTGCTGACGACGCGCGAGAGGAACGCCTGTGCGCGGAGAATGCCGCGGAGGGTTTCGCGGATGTCGACGATGTGAATGGCGTTGCGTTTGCCGTGGATAAACGGCTTCATCTTCGGGTTCCAACGGCTGGCGTGGTGGCCGAAGTGAATTCCGGCGTCCAACATTTCGCGAACAAGCTCAGAAGCCAAGCGTCACCTCATCCGACAAATAGACCGCGTCCCGTGCAAGCGCCTGAAACACCGTTCGGCAGGCAGATTGCCCCGGAGCAGGCAGGTACGGCGGTCAGACTGCTACCGGAGGGGTAAGCGTACCGCGCGGGCGGCGGGAGCGTCAAGCCGTTGAACGGGCGTGTTTTCGGGGTCCGGAAGGGCGGTTCGCGACTCGAACCACCAACTTCAAGCCCGACCAGGTCGCATCGACCGCGCAGACCTTGACATCGACGAGGCCAAGCGGCAGCGCCACCTCGCGGATAGTGTTTTCCGTGATATCCGTCGCCTCCCCCGACGCCTTTTTCGGCCACGAGACCCAGATCGCGGCGTCCGGCCGGATTTTCCGCGGGAGGGACCGGAGCCGGCGTTCCAGATCGGCCCTGCGCGTGCAGAACAGGTGAACGATGTCGGTCGCCTCGTCGATGTTCGCAACGAACCGGACGGCGTCGGGCAGCGGCGTGAGCAGGGATTCATAGTTCGCAGGACCGCCGACCACGTGGACCTGGGCGCCGGGGAATAGCCCGAGCTTTTTCGAGAGAGGAGTTCCGGAATATCCGGCGGCAGGCGGGGCCGCTCTGGAGACGGTACGCGCGTCGAGGATCAGTTCGGAGAACCCGACATAGAGCGTGTCGCCGACGCGCATCGACGGCGCACGGAGGTTGCCCGTCGGGCCCATGATCGCCTTGGCGAGCGCTTCGTCACTGACCCCGGGCCCGATGTCAAACGTCTCGGACCTGCCCCCGCGCGTCGCGACGATCCGCCGCATCGATCGCGCCAGCTTGATCGCCGCGGGGCGGTCGAACCGCGTTTTCCGTGCATCATTCCGCTCGACGATCTCGAATCCCGCCAGCGCCGCGTCCGCCTTCTCGCACGCCTCGCAGTTCCGCCGATGGTAGTACCAGTCGATTCTCCGCTTGGGCACGCGATTTCCCCGTTTTTGGCGATTTTCGAGCCAGCCGTTACAGTATAGGGCTCGCCGCGGAACAGTCCCGCAGGCGATCCCCTGACAGCTTGTAAGGAGGTAGCGGTGGCTACTGCACAGAATCCCGGCCGGCATCTATTCACCTCGGAATCCGTCAGCATGGGCCACCCCGACAAGGTCGCCGACCAGATTTCGGACGCGATCCTCGACGCGATGCTCGCCCAGGACCCGTTCAGCCGCGTCGCCTGCGAGACGATGGTCTCCACCGGCATGGCCATCGTCGCCGGCGAGATTACCACCAAGGCGTACGTTGAGATTCCCGACATCGTCCGCGACGTCATCAAAGAGATCGGCTACACCAGCGGCGACATGGCGTTCGACTACGAGTCCTGCGCCGTTCTCAGCAGCATCAAGAAGCAGTCGCCCGACATCGCGATGGGCGTCGACCGCGAGGGCGCCGGCGACCAGGGCATGATGTTCGGCTTCGCCTGCCGCGAAACGCCGGAACTCATGCCGTTGCCGATCCAACTCGCCCATCAGCTCGTCGCCCAGCAAGCCCACGTCCGCCGCGATAACGTCATTCCCGGCCTCCGCCCGGACGCGAAGAGCCAGGTCACGGTTGAGTACGAGGGCCAGAAACCCGTCCGCGTGAACACGCTCGTGCTCAGCACGCAGCACGACAAGAGCTGGAACGAGCGCCAGGACGAACTCAAGAAGCAGATCGTTGAGCACGTCTTCAAGCCCGTGCTCAAGGAGTGGTGGAATCCGTCAATCACAGTCCACGTCAACCCGACCGGCCGCTTTGAAATCGGCGGCCCGCACGGCGACTGCGGACTGACCGGCCGCAAGATCATCGTCGACACCTACGGCGGCCGCGGCCGCCACGGCGGGGGGGCCTTCAGCGGAAAGGACCCGACCAAGGTCGATCGCTCGGCCGCGTACATGGCCCGCTACATCGCCAAGAACGTCGTCGCGGCGGGCCTCGCGGACATCTGCGAAGTCCAGCTTTCCTACGCGATCGGCGTGGCCGAGCCGACAAGCGTGCTCATCAGCACCGAAGGCACGGCCAAGGTCGACGAAGCGAAGATCGCCAAGGCCGTCCGCGACACCTTCCGCCTCACGCCGCGCGGGATCATCGAGAGCCTCGAACTCCGCAAGCCGATCTACCGCGAAACGGCCCGCCACGGCCACTTCGGCCGCTCAGGCCCGTCGTTTACCTGGGAGAGGACGGACAAGGCCGAGGCGCTGAAGAAAGCGTGCAGTTAATTGGGGGACCGGTCTCCGACCGGTCTCTTACTCGAAGCCCTTCGCACGGAAAAGACCGGTCGGAGACCGGTCCCCCAAGAAAACACCGGAGGATCGCCCCGCGTGCTTCTTTCGATCGTCCTGCTCGCCGTCGGCCTTGCGATTCTCATCGGCGGCGCAGACCTGCTCGTCCGCGGCGTCTCCTCGCTCGCCGAGCGCTTCGGCGTGCCGCCGCTTGTTGTCGGAATGACGGTCGTCGCGTTCGGCACGAGCACCCCCGAGCTCGTCCTCAACACGCTCGCGGCCGTGAAGGGCGAGACCGGCCTGGCATTCGGCAATATCGTCGGTTCCTGCGCCATCAACATCGGTTTCGTCCTCGCCCTCACCGCGATCATCCGCCCGCTGATCGTCGAAACGGTGCTCATCATCCGCGAACTCCCGATGATGCTGCTCGGCGTCGCGAGCATCGTCGTGATGGCGGAGGACCATCTCTCGGGCGGCCCGCGCGATGAACTCGTCCGCGCCGACGGGATCATGCTGCTGCTGGTCTTCGGCGTATTTCTCTATTACACGATTTTTGCCGCGCTCGGCCGGAAGAAAACCGATGCATTCATGGTCGAGGTCGCGGAACAGGCGGAAAAACACAAGCCCCGCCCGCCCTGGATCGACACGGGGCTGATCATCATCGGAATCGCCGGCGTCGCGGGCGGCGGACGTCTCGCGCTCGCTCAGGCCGTGTCGATCGCTTCCTCGATGGGCGTGCCTGATTCGCTCATCGGCTTCACGCTCGTCTCCTTCGGCACCACGCTCCCGGAGCTGGCCACCTGCATCACCGCCGCCCGCCGCGGCCAGAGCGACATCGCCCTCGGCAACGTCGTCGGCTCAAACATCTTCAATCTGCTCTTCATCGGCGGCGTGGTCGCGACGATTCACCCGATGGCGATCCCGCCCGGCGGCCACGGCGATGTCGCCCTGATGGCCGGGCTTTCGGCGGCGCTCCTGCCGATCGCCATTCGCGGGCCGCGGCGGATCACCCGCGGCGAAGGTGTGTTCCTGCTGATCGCCTATCTCAGCTACGTGGTCTATCGGGCGACGACGACGGGCTCCTCGAACTGACCCCGCACCACCGGTCGATCAGTCCGCAATCGGCGTCTCCTGTCCGATGACAATCTGCGAAAACGGCTCCACCGGCCAGATCGCGCTGAGAAATGCGTCCAGATTCGCCGCGTACGACTCCGTTTCGCTGAAGACGCCGCGCGCGTGCCCCGCTTCGGGATAGACGACAAGCGTCTTGTCTCCGCCGGCCGCGTCGAACAGTTCCTGGACGGTGCGCGGCGGCGTCAGGCGATCCGCGCCGTGCAGAAAGAAAAGGGACGGCTGGTTGAGCCGGCCCACGAGCCGTTCCGAGAAGAGATCCTCGGATAGATAGTCGCTGATCCAGGTCAGGCCCGGTGCGATCCGGCCGAAACGCGCAATTTCGTCCCCCAGCGCGACCGGCGAGTCGAGGATGAGCCCGTTGACGATCCCCGGGCGCTTCACGGCCACTTCCACGGCGGGAATTGTGCCGAGCGAGATTCCGAGCAGGGTCAACTGGGATCGGCCGGTCTGCGCAAGCGCCCATTCAGACACGGTCAGCAGATCATCCCCAAGCGAGATTGCCGAGACCGCGCCGGAGCTGCCGCCCATGCCGCGGAAATCGTACATGACGACGGACCAGCCCTCGGCGTGGAGCACGACCCCGGTGTACATGTAGCAGGCCATCGATCCCGCGGCCCCCATCGCGATAACCACGAGTCCGCGGTCCTCGAGCGCAGGCATATGCCACGCCCGGAGCGACTGGCCGTCCAGGGTGGGGATGAAGTGCTCTTCATACGGGATCCCGATCTGGTCGGGCGTGTCGACGATCGGCAACCCGGTGACTCCGAACCGGCGGGCGAGCTGCGTGCAGGTCGCGGCGGGATCGAAGATGAGCGAGTCGAGGACGGCCTGGGCCTGGAGCGCCGTCGGGATCGGGGGCGGCTGTTCTTGCTGAATGCAACCTGTTGTTGAGTAGATGGTTACGGCTATTGACAGGATGGCGTATTGGAGCCGCGGCATGGTCTCATCTCCCGCGAAACGCCCAGCGTGGACACCCGAAACAACACCCAGAAGATGACCGATTCTATCGGCCTCCCGTTTGTCCAAAATAAAATCCCGGCCCGGCCGAATCCGCGTAGGAAGCTGGTCGTGCCTTCCGGGGCAGGATCCGCCGGGAATTCGAAAAACCAAAGGGGAACGCCATGACATACGCACAGCAGCCGCAACCGGCCGTCATCGTCCACAAGAAGGGCTTCCTGGCCTCGCTTGCGACCGGGTTCTTCGGCCTGCTGACGACCGGCGTCGTCTGCCTGACGGGGCTGGGCGCGTTCGCGCTCCACACCGCCAGCAAGTATTCGGGCGACGCCCGTGGACTGCTGGCCGAGTTCATGAACGGCCTCCCGGCAGTGCGGGCGGCGCTGCCTCCCGCGCTGGCGGACGCGATCAGCGATCGCCGGGCGATTGACTATCTCGACAGCGTCGAAGTGAAGACGCGGCTCGTCGACAGCGCGAGCTCGCGCGGGCAGGCGGTCGTGATCGAAGTTTCGAATCGCGGCTCGGAGACGATTTCCATGATGTCGCTCAACGTTGTCGCCGAGGATGCCCGCGACGTGCCGATCGACACACAGGTCGCGTACGCCGCGACGCCGCTGGCCATCAAGCGTTCGAGCGACTGGATGGGGCCGATTCTGCCGGGCTCGACCCGCCGGTTTGTCGTGAATCTCTGGCGCGTCGAGAACGCCGAGAGTGCGAAGGTGGAAATCTGCGACCTGCGCGTCAGCGTCGAAGCGCCGAAGCTGGAAGCCAAGCCCCAGACGACGCAGACGGCGCTGGCCCGGCCGTAACGCCCCGATCCTGCTGAAATCCCGTGACGCGACGAGACCGCGTCGGCCCCTGCGGCCGGCGCGGTTTTGCGTTTCGAGCGGGAAGCGCCCGCGGTGGGATGGCGAGGTCGCTCGCTTTACGTCGTCGTGCGGGAGTTGTATGCATACACCGTGCCCCCGAGCGATTCTCGAACCGATGCGGAGTTGATCGCCGCCGTCGATGCCGGCGACGAGCGTGCGTTTTCTGTGCTCTATGAGCGGTACGCGGACTGGACGCTGCGCGTGGCGTTCCGCTTTCTGCGGCAGCGCGAGGATGCGCTCGACGTCGTGCAGGAAACGTTCCTCTACCTGCTGGGCCGGTTCCCCGGTTTTCGGCTGACCTCCCGGTTAACGACATATCTGTATTCCGTGATCCGCAGCCTCGCGATTACGAAGCTGCGCAAGCGCCGGCCGCTGACGGGTGGGGCGGAGGAACATTCCTTTGACGCCGTCGCGGTTGACGATGCGCAGCTCTTTGCGTGGGCCGTGGATGACGACCTGGCCGTCCTCCTCGCCCCGTTGACGGACGCCCAGCGCGAGATCGTCCTGATGCGGTTTGTCGATGACCTCTCGCCGGACGAGATTGCCGAAGCCCTGAAGATCCCCGTCGGGACCGCCAAATCGCGGCTGCACGGCGCGGTGGAGCGGCTGCGGGCGAGCCCGGCCGTGCGGCGGTATGCGGACGAGGGTTGACCATGCGGCGTTCGAGCCTGGGCCGTCGGGACGGCAAAAAGCGGCGGACGGCAAAAATGTGCGAATTCCGGTCGATTCGCGCGAACGCGGGCGGCGGTTCGCGCGCTGCAACCAGTGAGGACGCCAATGCGGCCATTGAATCGTCAATCTGAGCCCGAATTTCCAGAGTCGCTGCGGCGAGTGCTCCAGGCGGCCGACGACCCGGGTTTTTCCGTGCCGCCGGCCGTGGGGGACGCGGTTCGGCAGGCGGCGTCGAAACGCCTGGCGGCCGTGCGGTCGCAGCGGCGGTTGCGTCGTTGGATACCGGCGTGGGCGGCGGCTGCGGCGGCGGTGCTGCTGCTGGTCATCGCGCCGCCGCTTCAGACTTCGCGTGAGGCCGCCAGAACTCGTGCAAAGGTCACAATCCTCGAAGCGTTTTCGCTCGCCCGGCAACTCAAGGCGAACAATTCGCCGGGGCGCGAATGGGACTACAACGCGGACGGCGTCGTGGATCGGCGGGATGTCGATGCGCTCGCCCGCGCGGCCGTGCGATTGGAGGACGGGACATGAGTCGATCTCCGATCTTGAGATTGAGCCTCGTCGCGACGCTCGTCGGCGTGGTGCTGGCCGTCGGCGGCCAGACCGTCGCGCGAGGGCAGGACGCGGGGGAGCCCGGGACGCAGCCGGCGCCGCGGTTTGCGTGGGTAGACATCTCGATTGACAGCGGTGGTGTTCCGTTGGCCGCGTACCAGCTCGAACTCTCGTCCGACGCGGGCAAGTTCGAGATCGTCGGCATCGAGGGCGGCGAGCACGCCGCGTTCCATGAGCCGCCGTACTACGACCCGGCCGCGCTGAAACAGGGCCGCGTGATTCTCGCGGCGTTCAGCACCGACGACGCACTGCCGACGGGTTCGACGCGCGTCGCCCGCGTGCATGTCATGCTTGAAGACGCCGCGCCGCACTACGTCGCGACGCTGAAAGTCGCCGCGACGGCGGATGGAACGACGATTCCGGTGCACGTCACCGCTACAGAAGGAGCCCAGCCGTGACTCGAAAGTGCCTTTTCGCCGCATTGATGCTCGTCGCCGCGCTAGGCGTGATCGTCCCGGCCTGTTCGCCGTCTCGCAGTATGGAGCGGAGCGCGGCTTACAGAGTGCAGCCAGGGCCTGGTGAGCAAAGACAGAGTCCTGAGGGTTTCTTCGGCCCGGGTCATCCGCGTTCCGAGGTTTACGATAGCAAGGGGCATAACGAGCCCGGCGACGGCCATTTCCGATACGTTCCGAGGGTTTCTGGCTTACTCGCCGCGCGCGCCGCAACGCCTCTCCCCGGCGAAGAAGTCTGGGTCATCCAGAAAGCCGAGCCCGAAGCCCCCGCCGAACCGCGCCCCGGCTCCGGCGAACTTCGCACGCGCGTCCAGGACCAGGACATCCCCGTCCCGCTGAAGCACACCGACGTCCACGCCGCCATCGCCGGCTACATCGCCACCGTCGACGTCACGCAGCAATACCACAACCCGTTCAATGAAAAAATCGAAGCCGTCTACGTCTTCCCGCTGCCCGAAAACGCCGCCGTCAACGAATTTGTCATGACCATCGGCGAGCGAAAAATCCGCGGCATCATCCGCGAGCGCGAGGAGGCCCAGCGCGTCTACACGGAGGCAAAAGCCGCCGGCTATGTCGCCGCACTCCTCACGCAGGAACGCCCGAACATCTTCACGCAGGCCGTCGCGAACATCGAGCCCGGCCACGACATCGACATCAACATCAAGTATTTCCACACGCTCGCCTACGACGACGGCTGGTACGAATTCGTCTTCCCCATGGTCGTCGGCCCGCGCTTCAACCCGCCCGGCTCAACCACCGGCGTCGGCGCGGTCGCCCGCGGCTCGCAGGGCCGCTCCGGCCAGTCGACCGAAGTCCAGTACCTCGCCCCAGGCGAGCGCAGCGGCCACGACATCGGCCTCGAACTCGCCATCGACGCCGGCGTCTCGATCGAGAACGTCCGCAGCGTCAATCACCAGATCGCCATCACCCGCCCGGCCGAATCACAGGCCGTGGTAAAACTCGACCCCGCCGACGCGATTCCGAACAAGGACTTCGTGCTCCGCTACAAGGTCGCCGGCGACCGCGTGAAATCCGCCGTGCTCACGCAGCAGACCGAGCGTGGCGGCTACTTCACGATGATGGTCTACCCGCCCGCGGAACTCGCCAACCTCCGCCGCGGCCCGATGGAGATGATCTTCGTCCTCGACTGCTCCGGCAGCATGTCCGGCCAACCCCTGGCGCAGGCCAAGGCGGCGGTGGAGCACGCCCTGAAGTCAATGCGCTCGGAAGATACGTTCCAGATCATCAGCTTCTCGAACAGCTCCTCGCAGCTCGGCAGTCAGCCGATAGCCGCGACGCCGGCGAACATCAAGAAGGGCCTCCAGTACCTGAACGCACTGAACGCCGAAGGCGGCACGATGATGATCGAAGGCATCCGCGCCGCGTTGAAGTACTCGCACGACGACAGCCACTTCCGCACGGTCGCGTTCCTCACCGACGGCTACATCGGCAACGAGGCCGAGATCTTCGCCGAAACGGCAAAACTCCTCGGCGCGACGCGCATCTTCAGCTTCGGCGTCGGCTCGTCCGTCAACCGCTACCTCCTCGACGGCCTCGCCCGCATCGGCCGCGGCGCGGTCGCGTACCTGAGCCTCAATGACGACGCGGCAAAGGTCATGGACGCCTACTTCGCCCGTGTCAGCCGCGCCGCAATGGCCGATGTGCAGATCGACTGGGGCGGCCTCGCCGTCAGCGACGTCTACCCCGAACGCCTCCCCGACCTCTTCGTCGGCCGCCCGATCATCGTCACCGGCCGCTTCACCGCCGCGCAACCCACGACGATCCGCCTCACCGGCACGGCGGGCGGGGCGCCCGTCACCGTGGCGGTCCCCTTCGATCCCTCCGACCAGGCGACGACGCACGCCGGCCTGCCCGCCGTCTGGGCTCGCCAGAAAATCACCGAATGTGCCTTCCGCGGCATGACCGAACCCGGCGGCGACTGGCCGGCCGCGATCCGCAACATCGCCCTCGAATACGGCCTGATGTCCGACTACACGGCCTTCGTCGCCGTCGACTCGACCCGCCGCACAGAGGGCGACCACGGCACGACGGTCTCCGTCCCCGTGCCCGTCCCCGACGGCGTGAAGTACGAGACAACGGTAGACGGCGGCACCGGCGGCTGACGAATCAGAGCCCCAAGCGCAAGCGCGCGGGTCGGGCGGATGTGAAAACGTGAAAGGGCGATAACGTGAAAACCCGTGGCCGGACGGCGACGATTTGCGGTTCTCTCCTCGCCGCCATGGCTATCGGCTGCCGGGGCCCGCTGGCCGTCCCGATGGTCGAACGTCTCGATTCGCCGGCGCAGGCCAGGGTTGATGGCGTCTGGGATGTGCTGCTCGATTCCGAGGCTCCAGTCGATCGCACGTTGCTCCTCGACATCGTGCTGCTCCACCAATTGCACCAGCTCGGCGTCGACTCCCTCCAGTTAACCAGCACCAAGCGCATTCGAGACGGCAACATCGAAATGCAAGTGCGATTTGAACGCGACCAGCCCGACCTGGACGAGTTCAGCGTTACCCATTTCGACGCCGACGGCCGCGAAATCCGCCGCGAGCGCTTTACGCGTGCGGATATCGAGGAGCGCATTGCATTCTTCACCGGTTCAACAATGGTCGACGAAACTGCGACGCCGGAAGCTCGTGAAGCGCAGGAGCACCGAAACGCGGAGCGTGATGCTCGGATGCAGGAGATCGAAGCTCTCGTTCGACCGATCATCGACGCGAACAACCCTAGCCCCGCAGAAATCGCCCCGGACGCTCCCTTTCCCCTCGTGATCATGCCGAATGGATGATGCACCGATCCAACCTATCGGATACCCGGCCCAGCGAGCGCCGGCGCATCACACGACCGCCCGACATTGACGCCAATCGCCCGATACCGTTGAATAACGCCCGCGACGCTCGCTCGGCGCGGCGGCTCGCGGCTCGCGGAACACTGCACTGGGGAAATCATGCTCCGCCGTATCACGCTCGTGTTGTTGCCGCTCCTCTGCACTGCCTGCGCCGTCCGCACGCACGAAGCCCAGGCGCACCTCGACAAGGGCGAAACCGCGCTCGCCGAGCGAAACCTGAATGCCGCCCTCGCCGAATTCCGCGAAGCCGTCCGCCTCAACCCCGAGCTGCCCAAGGCCCACGAACTCCTCGGCCACACCTACCGCCAGGTCGGCGACCTGCCCAAAGCCGCCGATTCGCTCGAAACGGCCGTGCGGCTCGACCCGAAGAATTTCAGCGCCATGTTCGAGCTCGGCGATGTCTACCGACTCCTCGACCGCCTCTCGCAGGCCATCCGCGTCTACATCCTGGCCTGCCGCCTCCAGCCGAATAACTTCGATCCTCATTTCCGCCTCGCCGTCTGCTACCAGGACTCCGGCGACCTGGAGCAGGCTGTCGAGGCCTACCGCGAGGCCCTCAAGATCGAGCCGAGCAACGCCAAGGCCTGGTTCAACCTGGGCGCTGTCCACGACGTCCGCGGCGCACACTACGAAGCCATCCAGGCCTACAAGCGTTCCCTCGAATGCGACACGGACCAGCCGATCGTCCTCGTCAACCTCGCGACCGTCTACATGAACCAGGACCGCTTCGACGTCGCCCGCCGCACGCTCGAAGCGGCGCTGAAAATGGCCCCCGACCTCGCCATCGTTCACGAGCGCATGGGGTTCTGCGAGTGGCGGACCGGCAACCACGAAGCGGCAGCCAGGTCCTACCGCCAGGCGATCGCCATCAGCCGAAAGAGCGCCCGCGCCTTTGCCGGCCTCGGCGTCGTGCTCATGAACCAGTTCCTCGACGATCCGTCAAAGGCCGCCCTGCGCGACGAGGCGATCGAGGTGTGGCACCAGAGCCTCGAAATCGACCCGCAGCAGCCGAAGATCCGCGAACTGATCAACAAGTATCGCCCGCGCAACGAGCGCCCGACCGTGGGAATCGAGTAGTGGACCTCGCCGACGTTCGCATCGAGACGGCGCGGCTCATTCTGCGTGAGCTCGATCCGGCCGATACGCTCGCGCTCGCGGCGATCGAAGGCGACCCGGAAGTCGTTCGCTATCTCGCCTTTAACGCACGAACGCCGGAACTCGTTCGCGAAAAGATCGACGAGGCGGTGCGCGACCGAAAGGCGGAATTCCGGCTGAGTTTCGATCTCGCGGTCGTCCTGCGCGAGACGGGGGTGTTGATCGGCCGGTGCGGATTTGCGCTGCGTCGTCCGGAGCATCTCGAGGCCGAGATCTGGTGGGTCTTCAGTCCCACGGCCCGCGGCCGGGGATTCGCGACGGAAGCCGCGGCGGCCGTGCTCGACCTCGCGTTCGGCTCGCTCCGCTGTCACCGCGTCTATGCCGACTGCGACCCGCGCAATATCCCGTCGTGCAACGTCGCGCGCCGGCTCGGCATGACGTACGAAGGCCGGATGCGCGAAAACTACTACCTGAAGGACGAATGGTGTGACGCGGACATCTTCGGGCTCCTCGACCGCGAGTGGCGTGCGATCCGCGCGGCGTCCAAAGGGACCTCGGGTCAGTGACCGCCGTGTCCGGCCCCCGGCGCGGCCGCCGGCGGCTCGGATTTCGGGTCCGGCGCACCTGCGGGTGAACTCTCCGGCAAACGCTCGGACTCGCCTTCGACCGGGCCGCTGATCCGCGTCGTCTCGATGATCTCGACGCGCTGATTCGCCCGATGGCCGTGCCTGTCGTAGATCCGCGCGGCGACGCGGTCGGTGTCGGCCATGGCCTTGATCTGGATGTGTTCGCGGAGGACGCCCGCGTCGACGAGCGCGTTCACGACGGTCCGCGCCCGCTGATAGGAGAGGTCCATCCCCCGGTCCGGCAGGTCGAAGGCTTCGGCGGCGCTGACGTTTCCGATGACTTCGATGATGTTGTTGAGCCCGCGCCGGTGCAGCACGATCTCGCGGATCGCGGCCCTCGCCTCCGCATCGATCTCCGCGGAGCCCGTCGCGAACGTCACCAGCCCGCCGCGGCTCTTGTACGGCCCTTCGCGGATGTTGGTGACGTCCGTCTCCTTGCCCCGCGGCGCGCGGACATTCGAATTCTCCGCTTCCTTCTCCATTTTCCGCCGGTACAGCAGCGCGTCACGCGGATTCTCGGCGCTGACGGGGTTGTTGAACGCCTCGCGCACGCCGATCGCCCAGTCCAGCATCTCCTGCGTCTGCTGCGAATCGCCCGTCGACTCGCCCTCCGACGCGCCCGTCGCCTTCGGTCCCATGTTCATCGCCAGCAGGATCACGAAGAAACCCATCAGCAGCGCCACGTTGTCGGCGAACGAGATCAGCCACTCCGGCGCGCCGCCCTCCTCGTGCTCGCCCCCGCCGTGTCCGCCGCCGCCGTGCCCGCCGCCGTGCCCCTTGGAGTGCTTTTCCTCGCCTGCGTGTTCGTCGGCCATGGCTACGCCGCCTTCTGGAGTTTGAGCCGCGTCGGGCCCGGGACGAACGCGGACATCTTGTCGAGCGTCATGCGCGGGTTATCCCCGGCCTGAATCGACAGGATCCCCTGGAGCATCATCTCCTTGTTCAGGATCTCCTCGCTGCTCCGCAGCGCCAGCTTGTCGCCGATCGGCCCGCAGATCGCATTCGCCACCAGCGCCCCGTACAGCGTCGCCACGACCGCGATCGCCAGCGCTTTCCCCAGCTTGCCGATGTCCGCGTCCGCGAGCTGGCCGAACATGCCCACCTGCCCGATCAGCGTTCCGACCAGCCCGTATCCCGGGCCGTAGAGCTTGATCAGGTCGAAGAACTTCTTGCCCGCCTTGTGCCGGTCCTGCATGGCCATGACTTCCATGCGCAGCGTGGCCTCGATCGTGTCGGAATGTGCACCGTCGATCGCCATGCGCAGGCCGGAGGCGAGGAATTTGTCCTTGATGTTCTCGACCTCGCTTTCGAGCGCGAGGATGCCGTCGCGGCGGGCCTTCTCCGCGAGGCTGGTCATCTGCTTGATGACTTCAACCGTCGGCGTGGCCTTGTTGAACAGGAAACGCTTGATGTAGCCGGGGACGGCCTTGATCTTGTCGAGCGGCATGGCCATGAAGCAGACGCTCACGGACCCGCCGAAGACCATCAGCACGCCTTCCTGCGAGTAGAACATCATGAAATGGCCGTGCGAGACTTCGAAGAACACGAAGCCCAGGCATCCGACGCCGATCAGCAGACCAATCAGACTGGCGATGTCCATAGTTCGCCTGAACCCTCGCATACCCGCGGCGGCGCTTCCCGGCCGTCGACAGGGTTTCAAACCGTTCATCGGTCACTCCCGCGGCCGGCTTGGCTACGGCGGCTTGCCGCGCCGCGGCGGCCGGCGCAGGTCCCATAGTCTCTCGCGCTAGGGTCGCGGCGGGCGAGTCTGTGAAAAAAACCGGAAAACGCGCCGCCCCGGCCGCCCGCCTGCCCGGGCGTTTCGCATACTTGGGAGGTGGCAGCCCCGTCGGGACGACAGTGGCTCGGACGGCCGCCGTCTGCTGCATTCGCCCGAAAAGTGGAGGATCGAGTCGTGGATTCGTGGAAACGACAGTTCATCGACAAACTTGGGAAGGCGCAGGTCGCCTGCGCAAAGCGTTTCGAGGATTCGATTGACGACGCCGTCAATCCGGTCTTCCAGGACCTGCAGGGCTTTCTCCGCGACAACGGCTTCAAGGTGAGCCAGCCGCTGCGCGAGCAGGGGCGGCGCTCCTACAAGTTCGAGCTCGCCGAAAATGCCTACCTGCTCGTGATCATGCGCTTCAACGGCGTGGGCGAACTCGAGATCCGCTATGAGATCTTCGTGCCGGGCAACGACCCGCAGCTCAGCAAGAGCGTGGGCCGCCTCGCCGATGTCTCGGCCAAGTGGGCCGACGAGCAGTTCCGCAGCGGCCTCGACCGGTTCATCAATCTCCTCGCGGGCGAAGAGAGCACGGAGTCGGCCTTCGAAGAACTTGCCGTCGTCTGAACGGCGGGTGCGTGCTGGCCAGGCGCGCGGGCGCGGTCGTGAGACGGCCGCGCACGCGCGCTTGTCGTCTTGCGCGAAGCCGCGCCCGCTTGAATTCGAAGCGTTGCGGGTACAATCCCGCCCCGGTGGCGAGGCCGAAAGGAGGCGCGCATGTCGGGCCGGACGACTCTACTGTCACTGTGGCTGGGCTTCTCCATTTCTGCGGCCGCGCCGGCATCGGACGGACCGACGGTGCACTGGCCGCAGTTCCGCGGGCCCGCGGCCCGGGGTATCGCGGAGGGGGCCGGCACGCCCGCCACGTGGGACGTCGAAAAAGGCGAAAACGTCCGCTGGAAACAGGCGATCCCCGGACTGGGTCACTCCTCCCCGTCGATCTGGGGCGATCGCATCTTCCTCACGACGGCGGTCGCCGGCGAAAAGGAGGCCAGCGTTCGCACGGGCCTCTACGGCGACATCGAGTCGGTGGACGAAAACTATCCGCACAAGTTCCAGGTCCTCTGCCTCGACAAGAAAACCGGCCGCATCCTCTGGACCCAGACCGCGCACGAGGGCGTGCCGAAGGTCAAACGCCATCTCAAGGGCAGCCACGCGAGCTGCACCGTGGCCACCGACGGTCGCCACGTCGTTGCGTTTTTCGGTTCGGAAGGGCTCTTCTGCTACGACTTTGACGGCAAACTCCTCTGGCAGCGCGACTTCGGCATCATCGACTCCGGTTATTTCGCCGTTCCCACGGCCCAGTGGGGCTTCGCCAGCTCGCCCGTCATCTTCGAAGGACGCGTGATCATCCAGGCGGACGGCCAGAAGGACTCGTTTGTGGCCGCGCTGGACGTACGCGACGGGCGCGACCTCTGGAAAACGCCCCGGCAGGAAGTCCCGACCTGGGGCACGCCGACCGTGCACCGAAGCGGCGGCCGCACGCAGGTCATCTGCAACGGCTGGAAGCACATCGGCGGGTACGATTTCGAGACCGGAAAAGAGCTCTGGAAGCTGGTCGGCGGCGGCGATATCCCGATCCCCACGCCGATCGTTGCGCACGACCTGATCTTCATCGCCAATGCGCACGGGCGCATGGGACCGGTCTACGCGATCCGGCTGGGCGCGGAGGGGTTGATCGAAGCGCCGGAGCCGGGGACGGAGAATCAGCACATCGCATGGTGGAACGACCGCGTGCACGACTACATGCACACGCCGATCGTCGTCGGCGATGAGTTGTACACCTGCCGCACGGAGGGGATCCTGAACGTCTTCGACGCGCGCACCGGCGAGAAGCGCTACGGAAAGCGGCTCGGCACCGGGGGATCGAGCTTCACCGCGTCCAGCGTGGCGGCGGACGGGAAGGTCTACATCGTCAACGAGAGCGGCGACGTGTTCGTCGTAAAGGCGGGGCGCGAATTCGAGCTGCTGGCGACGAATTCGATGGGGGACGTGTGCATGGCGACCCCCGCGATCTCCGAGGGCGTCATTTATTTCCGGACGCAGAAATCGCTGATCGCCGTCGGCGCGAAGTAGCCTCACGACGAATTTCGCTGGCCAACCGGCAGAACGCCGTCTACGATCTGGAAACGCCTTCGGGCCGGCGCGGAGGGTGCGCGCGGCTCCTGCCTGGGGGAAGGCGCGGGCGGCAAGGTATACCCGGTTTTCCGGTTTTTCAGATGGAAAGGGGACAGTATGCGGGGAATTCTCTCGGCGGCGGGGCTCGGACTCGCCATCGCCGGCGCGGCGTCCAGCCACGGCCAGACGATCGCAAGCCGGCTCGTCGTAAACGGGCTCGTACGGCCGATCTACGTGACGCATTCGCCCGGCGACTACGGCCGGATCTTCATCATCGAGAAGCAGGGCCGCATCCGTATCGCGCAAATCACGCCGAGCGGAAGCTACACGCTCCTGCCCACGCCGTTTCTTGACATCGACGCCATCGTCACCGGCGGGACCACCAATAACAGCGAGCAGGGGCTCCTGGGCCTCGCCTTCCACCCCGATTACGCGGCCAACGGCCGGTTCTATGTGAACTACACCGCGGTGACCGGCAGCGGCGACACGGTCGTCGCGGAATACACGGTCTCCGCCGATCCGAACGTCGCCAATCCGACGGGCAACATCATCCTCACGTTCGACCAGCCGCAGGCGAATCACAACGGCGGCTGGATCGAATTCGGCCCCGACGGCATGCTCTACGTCGCCACGGGTGACGGCGGAAATTTCAACGACCAGGGCAGCGGCCACACCGAGCCCGGCGGCAACGCGCAGGACATTACGAGCAACCTGCTCGGCAAGATTCTGCGGATCAACGTCAACGGCGACGATTTCCCCGCCGACGCAAATCGCGACTATGCGATCCCGGCCGACAATCCGTTCGTCGGCATCGAAGGCGATGATGAAATCTGGGCGTTCGGCCTCCGAAACCCGTGGCGGCCGAGCTTCGACCGCGCAACGGGGGATCTTTACATCGCCGACGTCGGTCAGGATGTGTGGGAGGAGATCAACTTCCAGGCGGCGGGCGCCGTACCCGGTCGGAACTACGGCTGGCGCTGCCGTGAAGGCAACGTCGACTTCAACTTCGACAGCGTCTGCGTCGGGCGGACATTCACGGCGCCGATCTGGGTGTACCAGCACGTGAGCGGCGCCTGCTCGATCACCGGCGGGTATGTCTATCGCGGATGCGCCATCCCTTCGCTCGAGGGACACTATTTCTTCGCTGACTTCTGCTCGTCCGCGATCTTCAGCTTCCGCTACACCGGGACGATTCAGAACTTCACGACCCGCACGACGCAGCTCGCGCCGGGCGGCGGCCTGTCGATCAGCACGATCACCTCGTTCGGCGAGGACGCCTACGGCGAGCTGTACATCTGCGACCAGGTCGGCGGCGAGGTGTTCAAGATCGTGCCCTCCGGCGCACCGGCCACGGACTGCAACGGCAACGGCGTCGATGACCAGTGCGAGGTGCTGGATGGATCCGCGGCCGACGCGGACGGCGACGGCGTGCTCGACGCCTGCGAGTGCGTCGGCGACGTCGACGGAAACAACCAGACGGATCTCAGCGACCTCTCGCAGTTGCTGGCCGGCTTCGGCGCCTGCACCGGCGATCCGGCGTACAACGCGGCCGCGGATCTGAACGCGAGCGGCTGCGTCGATCTCGGCGATTTGTCGCTGCTGCTCTCGGGCTACGGCTGCGCGAACTGACGCGGCCGGGTTTCTCGCGGCAAACTCGGATTGAGGCGATGAAGACGCGGTCGATCGACCCATCGGCCGCGTCTTCCCATGCGCGGCCGCCGCACTCAGCCGCGGGGGGAGGGCTTTCGCGTGCCCCGGCCGCTGCGGCCGCGCGGACGGACGGGCGCGGGCTTGGGCGGCGCCTCAAGGGCTTCGATCTCGGCGACGAGCTCGCGAAAGAACGGCTCGACGTCGGTGACGAGGCCGGCCGCCTGGTGACTGCCGCGGTCGGCGAGCTTGGTGATCGCGGGGGCGTGGATATCGACACAGACGGACTGGACGGTGGCCGGCAGGAGGTTTCCGGTCGCGACGGAGTGCAGCGTCGTCGCGACCATGAGCGCGAATCCGACGCCTGCGATCTCGGCCCGCATCGAGTCCTGCGCCTGGATCATGTCCGTGATGACATCCGGCAGCGGCCCGTCGTCGCGCACGGAAGCGGCGAGGACAAAGGGCACGTTGCGGCGGATGCAGGCGTGCATGATCCCGCCGGTGATGATCCCCGCCTCGACCGCCTGGCGGATGCCCCCGGCCCTGCGAATCGTGTTGATGGCGCGCAGGTGATGCTCGTGTCCGGCGTCCGCAAGTGAATTCCGGTCAAGATAGACGCCCAGGCTCGTGCCGAAGAGATTGGCCTCGATGTCATGCGTCGCGAGGGCGTTGCCCGCGAAGAGGACGTTGACGTAGCCGAGTTCGATCAGCCGGACGACGGACTCCGCAGCGCCGGTGTGGACGATCGCCGGTCCGCCGACGAGCAGGATCTTCTCCCCGGCGTCGCGCGTCTCCTTCATGCTCGCCGCGATCGAGCGGATGATCGTATTCTTGGGCTTCTCCGTCGAAATGTCCGACGCCATGAACTCGAAGACGCCGCGCTCGCGCGGTGAGTGGTTCGGGATGACCTTCACGCCCCGGTCGCCGCAGACAATGCGGTCGCCCTTGCGGACGTGGACGACCGGAACGCAGCGGAACACACCCGCGGCCGCGTCGTACAGGATGCCGCAGTCCATCTCCTGCCGCTGCACCTCGATCCACGCACCGCCGTGCCGGACGAACGTCTGGTGGTTCGTCGTGGCGTGAAAACGCTCCGGAAACGCGCCGTCCATGTCGGCGATCTCGATCTCCGCGTCCTCCGGCTCATGCCAGATCGCCCCGTGCTTCGAGAGCACGTCGAGGATCTGCTCCAGTTTCGCGGGTGACTCGGCCGTGACCTCGATCTGCGCCATCGACCGGTCGCTCGGCGCCTCGCCGATGTGGACTTCCTGGATTCGGAATTCCCCGCCGGCCGAGAGGATCGCATCCAGCACGGCCGCGAGCGACTTGGAATCGATGAGGTGCCCTTCGACGGTGACGATTTCCGACGCCATGCGGATGCTCCCTGTGGGGCCGGGGATCATAGGCGCACCTCGCGGACCGATTCAACAAAACGGCGTGCCGTCGATGGACTCAACGGCACGCCGCGTCAATTCATCCTCCGGCGTCGCGGTGTCGGGCCGCGGGCCGGTTCGTCAGCGGCGCATTCGACGCCGCATCGCGACCAGGCCCGCCAGCATCAGCGGCATCGTGCTCACCAGTCCGGTGCCGCACAGCCCGCCGACGCCCAGCCCTGCCGCCGGCGTCTCGTCCGTCGTCGTCCCGCTGACCGTCGTGTCCGTCGCCGGATCGCCGAGGTTCTGCGGCGTGCCGACGATGGTCACCCCGCCGGTCGAGCCGTCGCCGTTCGCGCCGCCCGTGGCTCCGCCGTCGGTCGACGTGCCCGTATCCGTCTGGCCGTTGAGAATGGCATCGGCGGCCGCGATTTCGGTCGTCGTCGCGAGGCGGAGCAGGAACGCCATCTGCGTGGCCGTGGACGACTGCGTATTCCCCCAGCCGACGATCTGCCGGTGCTCGTTGATGGCCCGGCCTTCGGTCATGAAGACCTTGCCCTGGTCGGTGACGACCACCTGCGAATTCAGGTCCTTGATCTCCGTGCCGCCGAGCCAGACCACCGCGCGGCGCACGCCTTCCGCGTCCTCCGCCCAGCCGACGATGTCGCCGCTGTCGTTGATCGACGCGGCCGACGAGTTGTTGCCGCCGAGCGTGCCGAGGTCGGTCATCGTGCCGTTTGACCAGCGAAACGCGCGGACGCGCCGGTCGGACGTGTCCGATTCGCCGACGATCACGCCGCTGTTGTTGATGCCCCGCGCCCAGCTGTTGAGGCCGCCGAGCGTGCCGAGGTCTTCCATCAGGTTGTTGGGCTGGCCGGGGTTGTCGGCGTTGTCGTTCCAGACGCCGCCCACAGGGACGATGCGGAACGCGTGGTAGCCCGTCTCGTTCGCCGTCGACGCGGTCACCGTGTACGAGTATCCGACGACGACGCCGCTGTCGTTCACGTCGGTCGCACTGCTGACCGTCGAGAATGCGTCGAGCGTGCCGAGATCGATCAGCACGTCATTGACGTTGTTGTCGTCGGCGTCCACGAGCCAGCTTCCGCCGATCGGAGTCGCGAGAAACGCGTGCACGACGCCGCCCGCGCTCGACGCATCCGCCCAGCCCACGACGTGATTCGCATTGCTGATCGCGATGGCCGCGCTGTCATGCGCCGAGCACACCGGACCGAGCGTGAAGAGATTCACGAGCGCGTCGCCGGGGAAGGGCGTGCCCAGATCCGAAAGCACGCCGGGGCTGAGGATGTACGCGGTCTGGACGACGAAATCCTCGGGGTCGCAGTCGACCTTCAGCCGGGCGGTGCCGACGATCTGGCCGCCGTTCGAGATATCGAACGCCTGGTGGATCCCCACGCCGAAGTACGGATGCCGCAGCGAGAAGTGCACCACATTGTGCAGGTCCGTCGAGATGCCGTTGAACCACTGGTAGCTGTGATTCTCATCTTCGACCAGCATCACGCCCACGGTCTGCCCGGTCGCGTTCAGACCGTATGCGGCCGACACGGTTCCGGTCGCGCCGACCTGCGCGACTTTGAACGCGGGCGATGGCGAGGACGCTGCCTGCGCGGCGACATCCGGTGCGAGGGTCAGCCCGAAAATGGCGACACCGGCGACGAGACAGTGGCGACGACGCTGCGAATCCATGAGGTACCTCCGGAAGTCAGGCGGAGCTGCGGCTACGTGCGGCGGCCCGCGGGCACGGCGATGCGGCTGCGCGAAAGCACCCGCTTCCTATGCCATCGACGGCCGCGCCCGATGACTTCAATTCAGCCCCGGAAACTGTCATTCAGACGCCCGTGGCCCGGAATTTGCCCGTCATTCCTGCGCGTGATACCATGCGAAAATTCGCTCACGAGCGAGAAAACGCGGTCAAAACGATCGATTGAGGTGCGTCTTGGGGAGCCGGATCGCCGCGCAGGCCGTCGAAGCGCGTACCCGAAAAATCGGCGAGGAAATCTTCGAACGGATTGAGGGTCGCCAGCCCTCCATCCTCAACCCGCAGTGGTGGGAAGAGCGCATGATGCGCGTCTGCACGGCCAACGAATGGCTCAAGGTGCAGGCGTTCCGCTTCATCGACGTCCTCCCCACCCTCGGCGACAGCCGCGACGTCGCCCGCCACCTGCGCGAGTATTTCGTCCACCCGAGCCACGGTGGCGGATCCTCCGGTGGGGGACCGGTCTCCGACCGGTCTTCAAATGGGGGACCGGTCTCCGACCGGTCTTCTTCGCATGCAGGCCACCATTCTTCAAACCCTGACTCCGCCCGCCAAGCCCGCCGCGAAGCCCTGCGCGACCTCTCCGGCCGCGGCGACGACGCCCTTATCGCCTGGATCTCGCGCCTGATGAACTTCGACCGCCTCGATTCGCTCAAGGCCCGGGCCCTCTCGTGGATCGCCCGTACATCCTCCGTCGCGATGGCCCACCGCTTCATCGCCGGCACCTCCCTCGACGGCGCGGTCCGCACGATCCGCCGCCTCCGTGGCCAGCGCATGGCCTTCACCGTCGACGTCCTCGGCGAAACGGCCCTCTCCGAGCCCGAGGCCCTTCACTACCAGCAGGTCTACCTCGACCTGATCCAGGGGCTCGCGCGCCAGGCCGCTGACTGGCCGACTGTCGAGCAGATCGACCTCGCCGACGGCCACCGCGTCGTCCCCGTGAATGTCTCCGTCAAGCTCACCTCGCTCTTCTCGCAGTTCGACGCCATCGACCCCGAAGGCACGAAAAAAGCGGTCAAGGATCGCCTCCGCCCGCTGCTCCGCGCGGGCATGGCCGGCGGCGCCCATGTCCACATCGACATGGAGCACTACGCCATCAAGGATCTCACGCTCGACATCTGCCGTGAAATCCTCATGGAGCCCGAATTCCGCGACTACCCGCACTTCGGCATCGTCCTCCAGGCGTATCTGCGCGACTGCCCGCGCGACGCCGCCGAGATCGTCGACTATGCCCGTCAGCGCGGCACCCCCATCTGGGTCCGCCTCGTCAAAGGCGCTTACTGGGACAGCGAAACCGTCTGGTCCGCCCAGCAGCACTGGCCCTGCCCGGTCTGGAAGCAGAAGTGGCAGTCCGACGCCTGCTATGAGGACGTCACCCGCACGCTCCTCGATGCCCACGAACACGTGCACGTCGCCTTCGGCAGCCACAACATCCGCAGCGTCGCCCACGCGATGGCCCTGCGCGAAGCCCTCGACGTCCCCGGCCATCACTTCGAAATCCAGATGCTCTACGGCATGGGCGATCCCATTAAGCAGGCCTTCGTCGACATGGGCCAGCGCTGCCGCATCTACACGCCCTACGGCCAGCTCCTCCCGGGCATGGCCTACCTGATCCGCCGCCTGCTCGAAAACACGGCCAACGAATCGTTCCTGCGTCACTCCGTCGACGCCGACACGCCCAAGGCCGCACTGCTCGAAAACCCGAAGGAAATCGGCCGCCGCACGCCGCCCCCGCGGCAGGCCGAGATCATCAAATACGAGTTCGAGGAACCCCTCATGGACCCCTTCATCAACGTGCCCAACACCGACTACACGCGCGAGCCCAACCGCCAGGCGATGCTCGCCGCCCTCGCCGCGTGGAAGCCCAAGCTCGGCCGCGAATACCCCCTCGTCATCGGCGGCGAGCGCATCCGCACCGGGCAGTGGAAGGATTCCGTGAACCCCTCGCGCCCGAAGGAAATCGTCGGCAAGATCGCCCAGGCCGACGCCGCCACCGCCGAGAAGGCCGTGCTGACCGCGGCCGAGGCGTTCAAGACCTGGCGCCACGTCGCTCCCGCCGAGCGCGCCGAGTATCTCTTCCGCGTCGCCGAGATCATGGAGTCGCGCCGCTTCGAGCTGAGCGCGATCCAGTCGCTCGAAACCGGCAAGCCCTGGCGCGAAGCCGACGCCGACGTCTCCGAAGCCATCGACTTCTGCAACTACTACGGCAAAGAGATGGTCCGCATGGCCGAAAACGCCCGCCGCCGCGACATCCCCGGCGAGACGAACGAGTACTTCTACGCCCCGCGCGGCGTCGTCGGCGTCATCAGCCCTTGGAACTTTCCGCTCGCGATCCTCACCGGCATGGCCGTCGCGGCGATCGTTACCGGCAATACCGTCATCATCAAGCCCGCCGAGCCCGCCTGCGTCATCGCCTACGGCCTGCTCGACGTCTTCGAACAGGCCCACCTTCCGCCCGGCGTGCTCAACTACGTCCCCGGCCCCGGCGCGGTCGTCGGCGAGATCTTCGTCAAGCACCCGAAGGTCGCGATGATCGCCTTCACCGGCTCGCGCGAGGTCGGCTGCCGCATCAACAAGGTCGCGGCCGAGGTCACGACCTCGCAGCCGGCCCTCAAGAAGGTCATCGCCGAGATGGGCGGCAAGAACGCGACCATCGTCGACTCCGACGCCGACATGGACGAAGCCATCAAGGGCGTTTTTTTCTCGGCGTTCGGCTACGCCGGCCAGAAATGCTCCGCCAGCTCGCGCGCGATCGTCCTCGACAGCATGTACGACCACTTCGTCGAGCGCATCGTCGAGGCCGCCCGCTCGATCACCGTCGGCCCGGCCGACGACTGCGGCACCGGCATGCCCCCGGTCGTCGATAAGAAGGCGTACGACTCGATCCGCAAGTACATCGAGATCGGCAAGGCCGAGTCCCGCTGCGTCCTCGACCCCGACGTCCGCTCGCTCGTCGAGCAGACCGGCGGCGGCTACTACATCGGCCCCACGATCTTCGCCGACGTCGCGCCGGACGCCCGCATCGCCCGCGAAGAAATCTTCGGCCCCGTCCTCGCGATCATCCGCGCCCGCGACATCGACGAGGCCATCGAGATCTTCAACGGCACCGATTTCGCCCTCACCGGCGGCATCTTCAGCCGCAGCCCGGCCAACATCGAAAAGGCCCGCGCCGAGTGCGACTGCGGCAACTTCTACATCAACCGCAAGATCACCGGCGCCCTCGTCGACCTCCAGCCCTTCGGCGGCTTCAAGATGTCCGGCATCGGCAGCAAAGCCGGCGGCCCGGACTACCTCATTCAGTTCTGCGAGCCGCGCACGGTGACGGAGAACACGCTGCGGCGCGGGTTTGCGCCGAGCGATGAGGTGGTGGAGGCGGTGGGATAGCCGGTCGTTTGGTGGCGGTTGGCTTGTAGTCAGACAGGAGTGATCGTCTGCTTCGAAGCGACGGGAATTCCCGCGAAACATGGGAGGCAGCCATGCGCCACGTCTATGACAAGGCCAAATTTCACGACGAAACAATTGAGCAGTACGGCCTATCGGAAGAGCACGCCGCGAATCATACGGTCATGTTCCTTCGGTGGTTGATAGAGCGCGAGATGATGAGCACGTTTTTTGAGTCAGAGGCAGTCGATATCCTCCGGCAATTCCGCGCCGGCGAGGCTTCCATCCACGAGATTTACGAGTGGTGGGACAACTGCCTCGTCAGCGACATGCTCTCAGATGATGGAAACGCTTTTGCTCTGCACTACTTCGATTTCGATCAGGGCCGCTTCATCCACGATTACGCGGAGTCCCTGGCCAAAGGCTTGCAAACCGAGTTGCACGTCGTTTACACCGAAGAGAATTACAAAACAATGAAGCAGATCATTGATAGGCGGTATGACGAATGGAGCGGGACTAAGCGATAACGGAAATACCGATGGGCGCCGCGCTCATCGGGAGGCCCTGTTCACACATGCCGGGTGCCATCGCGACGAGCAGGTGGCACTGTTGAAAAGGCCGGGTGCCATCGCGACGGCTGTTCGCGTCGCGATGCTCGCTGGCCGCCCCAACCCTCGATACGCGTCGCTATCGACCGTGTCCGCGTGACCCGCTGCCGACGAACGCCGGTCCCGATACGATTCCATCATGGCCGGGTGCCATTGCGGCGGCCGTTCGCAGTCGACCGTCGATCGCTCTATTCCGCGAGCTCGATCAAACCATGAAACTGCTCATGCAGTTCGTCGAGCCGCTTCTCGATGTTCGGCCACGGTCGCAGGTTGAATCCGTCTCGAATTGCCGCCAGCAAGTACTGCTCCTCCTGCGAGTCCGGATCGGCCGGCGCGCCGGACTGAAGCGCGGCGATCGTCCCCGGTCGGTCATACTCGAGCTCTTCAAGCGCAAAGTAACCGTACCGGCATCCGAGCGCCAGAAACTCGGTGAGATCGGCGCCGACAACGAAGTTGCAATCGATTCCCATGGGTACCGTCATTACGACTGGCCACTCGTCGGGTGTTCGGTTCGGCAGGCGCAGAAAGCTGAAATGCACACCATCGCCGCCCGTCCGCGCGAACGTGTCGCCATTCAAGGGTGTCGACTCGTATCCCAGCGGACCCTCCTCCGGTCGAAGAATCAGACCCACCGCTGAGCAGTCGAATGTACTCGCTGGTCCAAAGCGGGCGCCCCGAACACTCCCCGGCGCGAGCTCAACCGCGAATGCCCAGAGCTGCTGATACGAGGTCGGTCGCATGGCCCGAACGATACCGCAATCCCTCGGCCGCGTATATCGCGACGATTCCGACAGCCTCTGCCCGCGTCGCGATTCTCTCCGTGCCGCGCCATCATCGACACACTCGCCGCCAGATTCGCGCCTTCGCCGCCAATTCCCGAGCACAAAGCGCACTTCGCACGCTGACTCCCCTCGCGTCACACCGCACAGCAAAAAATCCCGATATGCAAAACCTTTCATGCCCGCATCTGACGCCGCACGACCGTCGCGATCCGCCGATGCTCTCCATTCAAGGTTCCGATAACTTAGATGGCCAACCGACCACACGCGCGGAAAAAACGTTGGCCACCTTGGGCCAGTTCGCTGGAAACGCGGTTTTCGGAACGGGGGCCAGAACGCGAACTGCCTTCATGAACGCGACAGCTGCCGCGGCTCAACCCCCCGAGTCGGCACGCGCGACTCTCCCCGCAACGGCGTCGCGTCCTCGCCTGGCATCGCCGTCCTGCGAACGGCGCTCCGCGCGAAGCCGACAATTCACGGTCTCTGCTTGCACCGGCGATATCAGCCACGCCGCGCGTCAGCAGAATCGCGCGATTCACGGCAGAAAACCCCATTCAAATCGTCGCGTAGATCGATCGTATGAGCCGTTCAGACGATATCCGTTGTATGACAAAGGCAGGCCCGCTTGCGCACGATGAGGTGTTCCATGGCCGCGCGTGAACCCGAGATTGAGTCGTTTGAGATCATCGAATCGGAACTCGCCGCGGCAACGTCGGGCGTGACGAAGTCGTTCGAGCAGATCACGCAGCTGTTTTCGCGACTCCGTGCGCAAGCGCAGACTGTGCGCGGCCGGGAAGCCGCCGTTCAGGAGCGCGAGTCGGCGCTGGCGCGGAGCGTCGCAGAACTCGAAGTGGCGCGCGACGCGCTCCGGACCGAGGTGGAAGAGGCCAATGCCCGCGAGAAGCGGCTGGATCACCTGCGCGAAACGCTGGAACAGGAGAAGGCGGCGCTGGAAAGCGGCCGGGCGGACGTGGAGAACGCGCGTCAGCTTCTCTCTGCTGAGCGCGAGAAGCTCGAATCACTCTCGGAATCGCTCCAAGTGCGCGGTGCGGAGCTGGAGTCCGCCCAGCGCGAGGCCGGCGAGCGCGCGGCCGCGCTGACAACCCGCGAGAGCGCGCTCGCTGAGGAGGAACAGCGCCTCGGAGCCGTCCGCGAGGAGCTGGAACAGGTGCGGGTGTCGCTCGCGACGGAGCGCGACGCCGTTGAGAAGGCGCGCAGTGAACTCAGCCGCGAACGGGCGGCGATCGAAACACAGCGGCGCGAGGTGATCGCCGCGGAGTCGCAACTGAGCGCCCGGGAAGCGGCGCTCGCCCGTCGGGAGAAATCGCTGGCCAATATGCGGAGGACGTTCGCCGCCATGGTCTCGGAACTGGATGAGGACGAAACGTCGGAGTTTCAGGGCGGTCTGCCCGGAGAGGTCGACGTGACGTCCTCCGCTGACGAATCCACACACGCCCTGGCCGAAGAGGAACGCGAACTCGGCTCGGACCTGGCGGCCGTTACAGTCGCCGCCGAGTCCGCGGCATCGGCGAATGCCGAATCCTCGACAGACGCGTCTTCTCCGCCAGCAGCGCCCAACGATGCGGACCGCAACTTCGTCCGGAAGATTCGCGAATCGCTCAAGGCGGAACCGAGCCGGTTCATTCCAGAAAAGAAAAAGGGCTGGTTCCGCTGACGCTGCGTCCCGCGAAGGGCGCACTCAGGCTGCACGCCCTCGAACCGCACTTACGGCCGGAACAGCGGCGTCCAGGCCTCGTCCGCGCCGCTGCCGGACCACATCGAGTTGTCGCCGTCCATTCGCACCACGCCGTCCGAGTCGAGCTTGTAGCCGAGCTTGAGCAGCGTGAAGCCGGCCGCGTGGCCGTCGACGAAGAGGCAGTTGGCCCGCCGGCCGGAATGTCGCGGATCGGCGGCCGAGCGGTGCTGGGGGGAGTCGTCGAAGCCGGCCATCTCGCCCGCGACCGGGTCGACGCGCGGGGGGTCGAGGTTGAAGCCCTCGTTGCCAAGCTGTGCCGCGTCGCGGCCGTTGTTCACGTATTCGACGCGGGAGAGCGTCGGCGACGACGCGGCCGTGCCCATGCAGTCGGCGACGGCAACGGTGCGGGCGGGGTTGCGCACCTGTCCGCCGCGAACCGGCCAGTTCTTGAACGAAGTCGGGTCGGCCGGGTTGCGAAGGCGCGAGTTGCCGAGGAACTGGTAGTTGTAGCCGTAGCTGCCGTTCCGCTCGTCGGTCCACTCGGCCGTCTCGGGGCAGACATAGACGGGGCTGGCGTAGTTCTGCCGGTCGCCGGGTTCGCCGAAGCGGTCGAATGTGCCGGCGCAGGACATCGGATCCTCAAAGGCGGGGGTGCCGACGCCGAGGCTCGCGACGGCCATGAACGTCGGCCGATACTTGCGACGCCCCTCCAGGTCGACGTACCAGTTGCAGTCGTCGATGCGCGGGAGCCGGCCGGGGACGAGCACGTCGCGGTATTCGTTCGTGTAGATGGTCAGGCCCTGGCCGAGGGCGCGAAGCGTGGCGAGGCATTTTGAGCTGCGGCCCTGCGCCCGGGCGGCGCTGAGCGTCGGCAGCAGGATCGAGATCAGCAGGGCGATGATCGCGACGACGACGAGCAGCTCGATGAGCGTAAACGCGGTGCGGCGCGAGTCGCGAGGGCGTCGATTGTCCATTTCCGGAGGATACTCGATCACCTGCCCCGGCCCGCAAGCGGATCTGGTCAATGGGCCAGGATGTACTGAATCTCCGCGGGCTCGGCCGCGCCGTCGAAGAGATCGAAGTCGAGCTGGCAGAGCGGGATCAGCAGGTCCATGAACAGGGCGACCCAGTCGCGCTTGATGGCCTCGCGCGTGTCGGGCGTCAGGGCCTGCGTCATGCGGACGAGCAGGGGGGCGATGGGGCGGAGGCCCACGTCCCAGATGTGGGCGTGCGTGCGGGTCGCCAGCGGCGTCGCCGAGACGATGCGCAGGCCGGCGCGGCGGAAGCGATCTTCCCACTGCCCGCGCGTCCCCATGGTCGGCCAGCATTCGAACCGGCCGCGGCCCATGAGCGCCGTGAACCGCTCGCCGAAATCGGGCCGGAAGCGTTCGAGGGAGTAGTCGCGCATCGCGGATGTCTTCACGTGCAGCGCGGCCCGGCCGTCAGGGGCCAGCGTCCGCCGAATCTCGGCCAGGAAGGCGTCGATCTCGCGGATCCAATAGGCGGAGTTGCAGTAGAGCGAGCCCACGGATGCGTCGTCGAGCGGCAGCGGCGCGTTGGCGTCGTGCCGGCGCAGCGATGCGTATGCATCCAGCCGGCGGGCCTTGGCGAGGAGGTTTTCCTTCAGGTCGAAGCCGAGCGCGGCGCGGTGCGGCGAGCGGACGAGCAGCGGAGGCGCGTAGTCGTCGGCCGCGACGTCGAACATATCGGCGGCGTCGGCATGCACGCGATCAAGATTTCCGACGGCGTGAAAGACATCGAACGCGGGCGCAAAGCGGCCGCCGAAGTGGATGAAGGAGAAAACGCCGTCGCCGCAGCAGACATCGGTCTCATAGGTTGCGAGCCCGGCCTTGATGAGGGCGTGGCTGCGAAGGGTCATCCAATAGGCGTTCTCGGGGCGCAGCCAGTAGGCGCTCAGGTACGCGCCGAGGCGGGCGCGAACGTCGGCGCTGCACGAGGCGCGCACGCCGCCGCGCGGTTCGGGGATGCGGGTCCCGGCAGTGAGAAGCGAGGCCATGGGGCAAAAATCCTCGTCCGCCGGGCGGCCGGCGCCGGCGGAGTTCAATGGTTTATCGGCGAGATCAGCCGGGTGGCTAAAGTCAATGGAATTTCGCTGAAAACGCCGCCGGAACGGGCCTACGATTCGGATGAACACGGGGGACGCGCTTGGCAGCAGGAGGCTGAGCGCCATGACGCGATTGTCGATCGCGCGGGGAGCCGTACTGGCCGTCATCTTCGCCGCCGCCTTCGCGACCGCGCCCCGGTCGCCTCAGCGGGCCGCTGCGCAGGATAGCGCCTCGAAGCCGCTCGACGCCGCGCCGGTGGAGTGGAAACTTGTCGGCCGCGCCGTGGCCGTCGTGCAGACGCCGCGCGGGCCGCTCGCGGGCTTCCTGATCGGCCGCGACGCCCTGCTGACCGGCGGTCTCGCGGGCGTTGGGCCGCATGAGCTTCAGGTGACATTCAGCGATCCTCTGCCGCCGGGTGCGGGTACAACGGCGGCCGCGCCGGGTTCCTCTGGCGGGCCGGGAGCCGGCGCCTGGGAAGCGACGGCGATCACACCGGTCATGTTCGACGCCGGGGCGGAGGTCTCGGTGGTTCACCTCGCGCCGAAGGGCGCGGTCATGCCGGGCGATGTCTACGGAGTGCTGGGAGCGCGCGATCGCGCGCCGTCGGCGGGTGAGCGGGTGCATGCGATCGTGGTGTCGGCGGATGGGCAGCGCCGATACGCGAGCGCCCCGCCGCTCGCCGAAGCGCCGGTGGGCGATGTCGGGCAGTTCACGATCCGCGCCGGCGGGGGCGCGCCGCTGTGCGACGAAACGGGCTGCGTGATCGGCGTCTATCTCGACGGCGGGCCGGGCAACGAGGTGCTGATGATCCCGGCGGTGAAGCGGCTGATGCCGGCGGAGGGCCGTGCGATCGCTTCGTGTGCCATCGCCGAGCAGCGCGAGATTCACGGCGCGGGGTCGGGCGGGGCGGGGCTCGATGCTTCCGGCGGCGGCGGCGGTGGGCGCGGCGGGCTGATGGGCGGCGGTGGCGGGGGAGGCGGGGGAGGCGGTTCGTCGCCGCGATCCGACGGCGGCAACGCGTTCAATCCATCGCCCGCGCCGAATATGAGCAACCGATTCGTTCCGGATTCGCCGCATATCGCCGACGACCCGGTCGTGCCGGACCCCGCGGACCCGGAGCCGGCGTCCGCGCCGACGCCGTTTTCTCCCGAGCGTGGAACGCCGAGCCGGGATCATTCGTCGACGACCGATCCGATCCCGCCGTCCCCTCCGGGCGGACCCGGTTCGAACCCACCGGGCGGCGGTGGTGGCGGCGGCGATGACCCGCCGCCCATCCCGGAACCGTCGTCGCTGGCGCTGCTCGGAGCGGGGGCGGTGCTGCTGTTTCGGCGGCGGCGGTAGGCTGCGGATTCCGGGCGAAGGCGCTCGTGAGCCGGGCTGCCGCACTGGGGACCACGAAACACCGGGCAGGCTGAAAGAGCGTCAGCCGCTTGAAGCCATCGTCAACGATCGGCGGCATCAGGCCGTCCCAGAAGGTGTCGGCCCAGGAAGTTGGGCCACATGCCGACAAAGTTCGGAGTTCCCGATCCGGTGGCGGTGCTTCGGCTTTGGAGGTTCCCCTTCGCGATGCACGGCGACAAACCCCGCGTCGGGATGTTGGCATACGTGGACGGCGGGTCCCACGAATTCGTCACGGGGTCGTAGGCTTCGACGGTCGCGTAGGGTGTGGATCCGGTGTCGCCCGCGAACACAAAGACGCGTCCCGCGCCGTTGTTCAGGTAGGAACCAGCCGCGACGTGCCTTATACGCGGCGTTGGCATGAATGCCTCCGTCGTCCAGGTCTGCCCAACCGCGTCGGCGGTCAGCAGCGCCGTCGCCGCAACCGCGACGACGCCGGGTCGCAGTCGCCGAATCCCTGCGCGAAGACGGGTCGTGATAACGCTCAAGTCCATTGTCCTGCTCCGTGAGTGATCAACCGGGCCGATCGTTCGACGCTGCCCACGGCGCGCGCCGCGGGCGGGGCCAGTCAAACTCATTGGCGGAACACACGAAGAATCTAGCATCAGCCCCCGAGATTCCTGTAAAATTCGTCACTGAACGGACTTGCGGGCTGTCGGCGGCAGGTTGCTCGACTACCGCAGTCCGCGGAGGGGATTCCAGTGGATTCCGTCGAGGTTCGCCCGTACCGATGATGCTGACAACGACGACCACGCAATTGCTGTCCGATCTCCAGGACACCGCCAACAGTTCCGCCTGGAGCGAGCTGGATTCTCGTTATCGTCCCCTCCTGGTTCGACTCGCCGGCCGACTCGGCCTTGCCGGCGATGACGCCGACGAACTGGCTCAGCAGACGCTGACCGAGTTCTGTCGTGCCTACCGCGAAGGCCGCTACCAGCGCGAACGCGGGCGGCTCCGCGCGTGGCTGATCGGAATCGCCCGGAATACGGCCCTATCGATGCGCCGGCGGCGAGGGGCGGTTCGCGTCGGGGGGAACAGCGCGCTGGAGAACCTCCCCGACGAACTGGAGATTTCGGGAATCTGGGACCGCGAACGCGAGCAGGCGATCTACGAACAGGCCATGGCGGCCCTGCGCGAGTCGACCCGCACCGACGCGAAGACGCTGCTTGTCTTCGAGCTCTATGCCATTCAGGGAAAGCCTGTCGACGACGTCGCCGCTCAATGTAACGTCACCGTCGATATGGTCTACGTCATCAAGAATCGGCTCACAAAGCGACTGCGCGAGTTGGTCGCCGCATTGACCGCTGCGTACGATGACGGCGAGTAGCCGGGAACCGGACCTGCGCGGCGATCGGACCCAGGCATGGGCGCGCCGGCGGCAAACCAACGGGCGAGACGCAGCCGGGAGGCAGCGTGATCGGCGACCGCCCTCGGTCCGACAGAGGCCGGAATACCGCGAGTCGTCGATTCGTCCGGCCGGGACGATCGTGGCCGGGCAGCGTGCGCCGGCCTCTGGGGTCAGTATGACGGCGTCAACCAGCCAGCCCGCCGACTCAGCGTGTCCCGGACCCGCGCAGCTTGAGGAGATCGCCCGCGAGCGGGTTGTGCCGCCGGAGTGGGTAGCTCACGTCCGCGAATGCGGCGCTTGTCGCGCCCAGCTCGACGAAATCCGCGAGAATCAGCGATTTCTGGCTGATGCCGGCGAAATGCTGCGCCGCGCCGCAAGCGCCCGAACCGGTTCGTCCGCCGCGAATCCCGCCGACCGGCGAATGAAGCCGTCGATCCCCGGATTCGAGCTGTTTGAGGAGATCAGCCGCGGCGGGCAGGGCGTCGTGTTTCGCGGAGTGCAGATCGCCACCAAGCGACCCACGGCCATCAAGATGCTGCTCTCCGGCGAATTCGCCACGCCGCGGCAACGGCTGCGCTTCGAACGCGAGGTCGAGATCGCGGCCCGGCTGCGGCATCCCAGCATCGTCACCGTGTTCGAATCCGGCGAGACGTCCGCGGGACATCCGTACGTCGCGATGGAGTTCGTCCAGGGTGCCGCGCTCGATACATTCGTCGCCGATACGCTTCCGCCGCCGCGCCAGCGGACCCGGGCCGACATCGACGCCATTGCACGACTCATGGCCGCGATCGCGTCGGCGGTCGGCACGGCGCACACCAGCGGCGTGATTCACCGCGACCTGAAGCCCTCCAACATCCTCATTGACGCCGCGGGCGTTCCGCGCGTGCTCGATTTCGGCCTGGCGCGAACGGCCGTGCTGGAGGTCGACACGACGCGCACGCAGGAATTCGTCGGCACGCCGGCCTACGCCGCACCGGAGCAATTCAGCAGCGCCGCCCTGGTGGACGTACGGACCGACGTCTACGCGCTGGGCGTGATCCTCTACGGGCTGCTCGCGGGCGAGTTGCCCTATCCCGCCAGTTCGACCTTCGCCGAAGTCGCCCGGCACGTTGTTTCAACCGAAGCGCCCTCCATCTCAAAGGTCGTCCCGCGCGTTTCCGCCGATCTCGCGACGATCATCGGCAAGTGCCTCGCGAAGGAGCCCGCCAGGCGCTATGCCAGTGCCGCGGCCCTCGCCGCCGACCTGGATCACTATCTCCGCAATGAAGCGATCGACGCCCGCCGCGACAGCGCCTGGTACATGCTCAAGAAAGCCGCGCTTCAGAATCGCCGGCTGCTGGCCGCGGCCGCGATCGTACTCGCGGTCCTCGGCGTTAACGGCTACCTGCTGCTTCAACAGATGCTCGACGCCCGCGCGGCACGTGTCGCGGCCGAGCACGAGCAGCTCCGCGCGGATGTCGAGGCGGTCCGCTCCGAGGGGATCGCGCACATCCTGCACGCCATCGTGCCGCCGGGCGACTGGTTGAACGCCGCCGCCGCCAACCCGGTCGGGCGCGCGGTGTTCGAGAGCCTGCATCGCTTTCAGTCCCAGGTGGAGTACGGCGCCTACGCCGCCCGCCCCGACCTCGAATTGACGATCCGATCGACGCTCGCGGGCGTCTACGTGAACACCCCCAACCTGCTCGGCGCAGGCGAGATCGCCGTACGGCAGGCCCTGACCAGCCGGATCAAGGCATTCGGTCCCGAGCACGTTGAAACTGCTCAGGGCTATCACGAACTGGCGGAGATGCTCGTCGTTCGAAAGCGACTGCCCGAGGCGGAATCAGCGGCGCGAAGCGCGCTGGACATCCGCATCAGGCGGCTTGGAGCGCAAAACCCGGTTGTCGCGCGCAGCTGGGAGCAACTCGCGCGAATCATGGTCGAGATGCGAGACTCGGCAAGGGCCCTCGAGTTTGCCGGGCGCGCCCTGGCGATCCTCGATGCCTCGAAGACTCCCGGTCGCGATCGAGTGGCGGCGCTCCGCACCCTCGCTGAAGCCCGATTGCTCGGCAACCAGACCGACGCCGCCCGCGAACCGGCGGATGCGGCCCTTCGCCTCGCCGTCGCCGAACTGGCCGACGACGATCCGGTGCTGGCCTCCTGCCTCGATCTTGCCGCCCGGATGCGCGAGGCCTCGCCGGCGGCCGGGGCCGGCGGCGTCCTGCTCAGCCCATCCGACCTCCGCACGCTGTGCCTGCAACTTCAGCGACCGGATTCGGCAACCAGATTCTCCGATTCGCTCGCGGCGCTGCTCGAGGTCCGCAGGGCGGTTCTGCCGGAGCGCCATCCGGCGATTCGCCGCGGCCTGACCGCAATCGCAAGCCAGAGCTACGTCGAGGGCATTCGCGCGTTGGACGCGGAGCGGTTTTCCGAAGGCCGCGCGCTGATTCGATCGGCCACGCGCGTCTTGAAAGAGTCCATTCCGCTGCTGGAGGCGGACCTCGGCCCCGACAGCATCGCGATCGCCAACGTCTGCGAGACGATCGCCCATTATTCGGCCTATACCGGCCGTTTTCACGACGCCGTCGACTTTGTCGAACGCTCCCGACGGATCTGGTTATCCCAGCCTCCAGCCACACGCGATGAATTCACGAATGCGATCGCCGCACGCTGGAGCGGCTGGTTCTTCTGCCTGGCCGGAGACTGGCCGGCCGCCGAGCGGATCTCGCGCGAGGCCGTCGACCGGCTGCTCCGGTTTCTGCCCCCGGAGCACCACGCCGTGGCCATGGCCCGAAGCCAGATCGCCTGGAGCATGATGGAAATGGGGCTGACGACGGAGGCGCTCGACACCG
This sequence comes from Planctomycetota bacterium, assembly GCA_045863555.1. Taxonomy (GTDB): domain Bacteria; phylum Planctomycetota; class Phycisphaerae; order UBA1845; family Fen-1342; genus JACRLV01. Next base: position 159,246 of record BTUU01000011.1, read on the forward strand.
CCCGGTCGGCGTACGAAACGGCCCTGCACTCGGCGGCAATCCCCGGCGACCAGCGCGCCTGGATCGCGTGCATCTGGGGACGCGTGCTGATCGCCAACGGCGAGGCGGGCGAAGGCGCGGCCACCATTGACGACGCCGCGCGGTTTTTCTGGTCGCAGAGAGCGATCTACCCGCTCCAGCCATTCCTCCGCGCGGCGCGGGAGGGACTCGTGCGAACCGGCGACGTTCAGTCGCTCGCTGATTTTGACTGCCGGTGGAGTGACACCCTGGCGCTCCCCGCCGACGACGCTGCGGCCTCGCTTCCGAAGTGACGAAGCCGTCCCGCTCACGTCGGCGGAATCCCCCGGGGGGCGTGCGGCCGGATTCCCCGACCGGAACTGGCGGCACAACCTGTACGTCTTCCGGAATTGCTCGAAACCACGCGTCCGGATACCGTTTTCTGCGTCGCCCGGGCGTCTGAGCGACCCGGCCCGACGGAGGAAGCGCCATGTTCCGGTTCGACAGCAACCCACCCACCCGTCGTACTGTGCTTCAGACGGCCGCCGCGGTCGCCGCGGGCGCGATTTTGACGCCACCTGTCGCAATAGCCCAGGCCGCGGGCCAGCCGCAGGCGGCCGGCGGCGGCACGGGCGAGAAACCGATCTTCAGAATCTCATTGGCGGAGTGGTCGCTGCATAAGGCTCTATTCGCCGGCGAAATGACGAATCTCGACTTTCCCGCGAAGGCGCGGAACGAGTTCGGCATCGACGCGATCGAGTACGTCAACGCATTCTTCAAGGAAGAGGTCAAGAGCCAGGATTACCTCAAGGACCTGAAGAAGCGCTGCGACGACCTCGGCGTGAAGAGCCTGCTGATCATGTGCGACGGCGAGGGAGCCCTCGGCGACGCCGACGATGCCAAGCGCAAGCAGGCGGTCGAGAACCACTTCAAATGGGCGGATGCGGCGAAATTCCTCGGCGGTCACTCGATCCGCGTAAACGCCCAGAGCAGCGGCACGCCCGAGGAGCAGACGCGCCTCGCGGCCGACGGCCTCCGGCGGCTGACCGAGTACTGCGCGAAGCTCGACCTGAACTGCATCGTCGAGAACCACGGCGGCCTGTCGTCGAACGGCGCGTGGCTGGCAGGCGTGATGAAAAAAGTTGACCATCCGCGCTGCGGCACGCTGCCCGATTTCGGGAATTTCAACCTCGGCGACGGCAAGCAGTACGACCGATATCAGGGCGTTCGCGAACTCATGCCCTTCGCGAAGGCGGTCAGCGCCAAGTCGCATGATTTCAACGAGGCCGGCGACGAAATTCACACGGATTATCAGAAAATGCTGCGGATCGTCGTGGATGCCGGTTATTCTGGGCACGTCGGCATCGAGTACGAGGGTGCGAAGGCGTCCGAGGCCGACGGCATCCGGGCGACGAAGAAACTGCTCGAGCGGGTGCGGGATGCGATCGCGGGAGCGAAAGCGAAGCGCTGATCGCGCGTGAACGGGGATTTTCATGGGCAGCGAAGCTGAGATTCGCATGTCTGCGCCGGCGGAGGTCTACCGACGGCGGCGGGCGAGGCTCGCGCGGCGGCTCGCGCGGCCGCTCGTGGTCTTTTCGGGCCATGCGCAGCCGCGGAACTACGCGGCGAATACGTTCCCATTCCGACCCGGCAGCCATTTCACGTACTACGGCGGGCCGCCGATCGAGAACGCGGCCCTGGTGATCGAGCCGGGGTCGGACGGGTCGAGCGGGTGCGGCCTGTATCGCCCGCCGACGACGCCGGACGACGTCGTGTGGATGGGCCCCGGATTCTCGGACGCAGCGCTCGCGGCCGCGTCGGGCGTGCCGCAGGGCGCCATTCGTGACTCCGATGGGCTCGGCGCGGCGGTCGGGGGGCGGGGCGCAGCGGCGGTGCTGCCGCTGTGTCTGGAGACGCGGGCCTGGGCGGCGAAACTCGGCCTGGTGGAGATCAGCGTCGAAGAGAAGCTCGCGATCATCGATCAGCGGCTCTACAAGGATGAACACGAGCTCGCCGCGATGCGTGTGGCGGCGGAGATCGGCATCGAAGCCCACCGCGACGCGCTGCTGGTCGTGCAGGCCGGCCTGCGCGAGGCGGATATCGTCGCGGAATACCAGGCGGTCGCGGCCGCGAACCAGAGCCAGATGTCGTTCAATCCGATCGCGACCGTTCGCGGCGAGATTCTGCACTGCCTCGGCTACGGGAACATGCTGGAAGATGGTGATCTGTTCCTGCTCGACGCGGGCGTCGAGGAGCCGACGGGCTACGCGACCGACATCACGCGTGTCGTCCCGGTGAGCGGACAATGGACGGCGATCCAGCGTCATCTGTACAACACCGTCGAGCGGGCGAATCGCCAGGCCTGCGCCGCGTGCGTTTCGGGGGCGCGGTTCCGGGATGTGCACGATCTCGCGGCGCGGGTGATCTGCGAAGGACTCGTCGCGGCGGAACTGCTCACGGGCAGGGCGGATGAACTCGCGGCGCGCAAGGCGCATACGCTCTTCTTCACCCACGGGCTGGGGCACCTGATCGGCCTCGACGTGCACGACATGGAAGATTTCGGCGATCTCGCCGGTTATGCACCCGGGCGCGAGCGGCGGCCGGCCTTTGGCGACAAGTTCCTGCGGCTCGACCGCGACCTGGCGCCGGGCCTGTGCCTGACGATCGAGCCTGGGATCTACCTCGTTCCGGGCATCTGGCAACTCGACGCGATGGTCGCGCCGCTGCGGGACGTCGTGAACCGGCCGAAGATCGACGCGCTGCTCCGCGACGGATTCGGCGGCATCCGCGTCGAGCACACGCTCTGCGTGACGGAAGGCGAACCCGAGATCCTGACGGCGGCGCTGCCCACGGCGGCGGATGAAGTCGCGGCGCTCGTCGGCGGGGCGACCTGACGAAATTCGTGAATTCGGGCCGTTCGATTGGACGTCGCGGTGAAGAACCGCGCGCGAACCGGTTCGGGCCATTTGCTGAAGGGGTGACATGTGACGGCACGGCTGATCTGCGCGCTGCTGGCGGCGTCGACGCTCGTTTCCGCGTCGTTCGGACAGGACACGCTTTCGAATCCGGTCGGGCAATACGTCGACTATGTCGAAGACTCCGGCACGTGGCCGGGCCCGGCCGATGGGCCGGCGAGCGTGTACACGCATTCGGTGCACGTGCCCGAGGCACTGTGGATCCGGCTGTTTTTCTCCGCGGGCGACCTGCCCGCCGGCAGCACGATCCGCATGACCTCGCTGCTCGACGGCGAAGTGCAGGAGCTCGATGCGGCCGGGCTCGCGATGTGGAGTCAGTCATCCGCGTACTTCAACGGCGACCAGGTCGAGCTGGAGCTCATCGCGGCGCCCGGCTCGACGGGAAATCGGGTCGCGATCAGCCGGCTGGAGGTCGAGTTCGCGCACCGCGTGCTGGAGGCCGGGGGGGCCGCCGGGCCGCGCGGTTCGAACGGCATCTGCGGCATCTGCGGTGCCGATGATCGCGTCCAGACGAATGAGCAATGGTCGTGCCGGCTGATGTCCGTCGGGTGCACGGCGTCCGTTTTCACGGCGAACAGCTGCCTCGTCTCGGCGGGGCACTGCATCACGTCGAACCTGGTGGCCCAGTTCAATGTGCCGAACTCGAACGCGAGCTGCGGGACGGTAAATCCGCCTATCGCCGATCAGTTTCCGATCACGTCCACGCAGCAGATCAACGGAGGCGTGGGAAATGACTGGGCGGTGCTGCGGACGGGGACGAATTCCCTGGGCCAGCGGCCGTTCCAGCGGTACGGCAAGCTGCGCCGGATCGCGCCGTCGATCGCGGGCGTGAGCAATGCGATCGGCATGTGGGGTTACGGCCTGGATACCACGTGCGTCCGCAGCCAGACCCAGCAGGTCTCGGGCGGGCCGATCACGCTGGTGACCGGTTCGACCTACGAATTCACGGCGGACGTGCGTGGCGGGAATTCGGGCTCGGGGCTGATGAAGGACGGTCGCATCATCGGCGTCGTGACGCACTGCCGCACCGGCTGTCCGAATATCGCGACGCGCATCGACCTGCCCGCGTTCGCGACCGCACGCGGGGCGCTGTGCCCGTCGTGCGTCGCGGATGTGAACGGAGACGGGATCGTCGACCTCGGCGACCTCTCGCTGCTGCTCAGCCTCTTCGGTTTCTCGCATCCCGATCCGGCCTTCAACCCGGCGGGGGATCTCGACGCGGACAACTCGATCGACGTGAGCGACCTTTCGCTGTTGCTGAGCCAGTACGGTCGCAGCTGCAACTGACCGGCGCGCATCGACGGATCGGTTACCGCGGGGCGTGAGCGTCGCCGGGCGGACGAACTCCGCCCGCGCGCGGGACTTCGAGCTGGAGTTCGCCGTCGGGGCCGCTGAGGACGATGTAGTCGCGCCGGATCTCCAGGATGGTCATCTCGTCGATGCTGTCGCCGAGCGTATAGGGGCGGCCGTCAATCAGCGCGATGCTGCGCTTGCCGAGCACGACGCCCCCGAGGCGGTGGCGCGATTCGAAGGACGGACGCTCGGCCGGCGAGAGATCGCCTGCCTGCGGCGCAGCCGGAGATGCCGCTCCCGAGTGCTGAGTGGCCGCGGCCGCCAGGTGAGGTGCGGCAGCGCCGGGTTCGCGCCTGAACGGGTCTCGTCGCTCTGAAGTCGGGTTCGACAATTCACCGTAACTCTGCTCCTGAAACAGAAACCGCTCCAGCAGCTCGCGGTCGGGCGGGTCGACGATGCGCGCGGCCGTCGCAGTGGTGACGTGCTGCGCGGCGTCGGCGGTCTGCACCGGCCCGGACGCCGTGAGCATGTCGATGGTCCAGGCGACGGTTGTGATGACGAACACGCCGGCGAGAAGCCTCGACTTGTTGATTCGAGCGCGCATCCGCTATCGACCTCCGGCTGAAGCGGGGCCGGCCGCCACGCTGGGGGCGACAGGCTCGGGGAGCAGGCTGAGCCGAACGGTGAACGTCAGCGTACAGACGCCTTCGGGGCTCCCGCCGGCAGTGATCGCGACGTCGATCAGCCGCTGACAGTCGTTTTCGCGGCGCAGGAGGTCGAGAAAGTGGACAAACCCGGCGAATCCCCCGCGCGCGCTGACGCGCACATCGCATTGCTGGCCCTGCGTGGATTTCTGCGGCGGCGCGGGCTGCAACTGGATGATCTCGATGGCCGATTCCTCCGCGCACGCGGCGAGGCGGGCGAGGTACGGTGAAAGTCCGTCGGCCGCGAGCATGCGGGCGGAACGGCGGACGAGGGAGTCCCGGAAGCGGTCCAGGCCGGCCTCCGCCTTGCGGCGCGCCGTCTCGATGCGCGCCGTTTCGTTCTGCGCGGCGACGATTTCACCCTGAATCCGGTGGCATTCGGCCCGGTTGCGCATCGCCGGCGCTGCGATCGCGAAGCAACCGCCGAGCAGCAGCACGGCCAGCGCACCGGCGCCCACGAGATCGACGTCGAAAATCGTCATCGGCCGGCGGGCGACGATCATGACGCGGCCTCCACCTGGCGGCAGTCGACGCGAAACCGCACGGCGCTGACGCCGTCGCGGGTTTCCCGCGTCGCCTGCATCAATTCGACGTTCTCGAACGATTCCAGCCGCTCGACGTGGTCAATGAACGAGCGCAGGGTCTGGTGATCGGGGGCGACGCCGTGCAGCTCCAGCCGCATCATCGCCGGCGGTCGGGGCGCCGGCGCGGCGGGCTGCGTGCTCGCCGCCGGCACGGTTGCCGCGGGCGGCGGTTCGGCGATCGCCGTGGCGCGCAGGTCGGTCAGGTAAACGCCGTCCGGGAGCGAATCGACGATTGCTTCGAGGCGCTCGGGCAGGCGCAGCGTGCTGTGGACGGCGAGCAGGCGTCGCGCGGAGTCGAGGTAGCCGTTGCGCTGCCGGATGACCAGCGTATGGGCGCGCTCGGCGTCGGCCTGGCGAGCCTGGGCCGTGGCCAGCGTCGCGGCCAGGCGGTCGCGCGTGTCATCCGCCGCGATCGCCCAGGCGTACGCCAGGCACATCCCCGCGGCCGCGACCGCGCAGGCGCAGCACCAGCCCAGCCGGCGGCGGGTGCGGCGGCGGACATCGCGACACTGCTGCGGCAGCAGGTTGATGGACGATTTCATCAGGCGCCCTCCAGGTCGAGGAGCGCGGCGCCCGCGGCCAGGAGCGACGACGGCAGGATGCTGCCCGCGTCGGGGTGCAGGACCGGCGGCGCGGCCAGACGCTGCACCGGTACGCCGACGTGGAGTGCGAGATATTCGTCGAGTCCTGCGAGCGCCGCGCCGCCGCCGGTGAGCAGCAGCGCCGTGGGGTGCGTCTCGGCATAGTTTTGCACGACGTAGCCGAAGCAGAGTTCGATCTGCCGCACCAGGTCGGTCAGCGAGTCGCGGATCGACGCGAAGGCGATCGAGGCAACCTCATCGTCCCCGCCGGACGTGATGCCGTTGTCCCGCTTGATGCGCTCGGCCTCGGCGGGCGATGTCTCAAAGACCTGCGCGAGCGTCCGCGTCCAGTCGTCGCCGCCGACCGAGATCGCCCGGACGTACGTGGGCACTTCGCCGATCATCAGCGTCAGCGTCGAGCGGCGCAGGCCGATGTCGAGCACGGCCCAGAGATCCCGTTTGGCCGGCGAGATCTGGCGCACGCCCAGTCGCGCCAGCGCGCTTGGCGCACCGTCGATGCGCTTCAGCCAGAGTTGTGAAGCAGTGAGCCGGTCGAACCACTGCTGTGCCTGGGCGCGCAGGATCGAGACGGCCATGACGTTGTGCTGGTGACCGACAGGCAGACGCCAGTACCGGACTTCGAGGTCGTCGGGCTCGCATCGGCGTTCCCGGGCGACTTCCCACTTGATCGCGGCGATGATCCGCGACTCCGGCTGCTGGAGGACGCCGTCCGCGATACGCAGGGTCTGGTAACGGACGTCCGGTGGCGACAGGACCAGCGAAACCTCGCTTCCTCGAAACGCGGCCTGGCCGACAAGCCGGTCGAGACGCGGAAGGGCGGCGGCCAGCACGCTCGCGGGAGGATCCTCTCCGGTCGGAGCGACCGGGGCCCCAGCCGTCGGATATCGGATCTCCAGCGTGTCGACGACCCGCATGGCGCCTCGCACCGCCGTGAGCTGACAGGCGCGCACGCCGGTCGAGCCGGCATCGAACGCGATGGCGCTGCTCCGTGCGGGTGCGAGAAGTGACAGCATCCCAGTCCCTCAAGTCGCCGCCGCCGATCGGCCGGGCGAGTTCCGTTCGACGGCGGCTACCCGCCGCCCATCGTGGCCATGTCGAAGAGCGGCAGAAACAGCGCCATCGCCACGAGCCCGACGACCACGCCCATTCCGGCGAGGACCGTCGGTTCGACGATGCGCGTCGCGGCCGCGACGAGCTGTGTATTTTCCTCGTCCATCCAGCTGGAGACGAACTCGACGGATTCGGCGAGCCGGCCGTTCTCCTCCCCCGTGCTGATCGCCGAGGCGACCACCGGCTCGACGAGGCTCGCCTGCGCGAGCGTCCGGCCCATCCGTCCTCCGCTGGCGAGCGAGTCTTCGATCTTCCGAAGGGTCTCGAGCATGATTGGATTGCGGACCGCCACCTGCGACTGGCGAATCGTCTCCATGAGCGGCACGTGCGAGCGCAGCATCGCCGCCCACATCCGGAGCACCCGCGCCACGGTCAGCCGCGACGCGATCCGGCCGATCAGCGGCAGACCGTAGATCCGCTGGGAGATCCACATCCGAACATCTCGCCGGCGCAGCAGCACCACCACGGCCGCGATACTGCCGGCGATGCCGCCCGCGACGTACGGCCAGTAGGTCGTAAGAAAATCCGACGCCTGCATCACCACCGCGGTCGTCGCGGGGAGCGGCGAATTGAGGCTCGTGAACAGGTCCCGAAAGCGGGGCACGACCACGGTGAGCATGACGATCACGACGCCGACGCACAGTACGCTGAGGATCGCGGGATACGCGAGCGCCGAGATGATCATCCGCTGCACGCTCTGCTGCCGCTCGGCCATCGTGCTGAGTCGGGCAAACGCGTCCGGCAGCGTCGCCGTGGCTTCGCCCGAGGCGATCATCGCCAGAAATACGTTCGTGAACGTCCCCGGGTGCTTCGCCAGCGCGGCCGACAGCGAGACCCCGTTCTCGACGTCTTCGCGGATTGTCGACACCATCCGGGCGAGCGCGGGTTTCACCGTCTGGCGCTCGATCGCTTCCAGAGCCTGCACGAGCGCCGCCCCGGATTCAAGGAGCATCTTCATCTGCCGCGTGAAGACGACCAGGTCGCGCGACGTCACGCCGCCCCATCCCACGCGACGCGTCGTCCGGATCGGCGAGGCCGGCGCGGAATCGACCGAAACCACTGCGAAACCGCGGCCGCGCAGCGAATCCGCCGCCTGGCGCGTGCTCTCCGCCTCGATCACGTCCTGGACGACGCGGCCTTCGGGCGAGATGGCTTCGAAAACAAACTGCACGGTTCATCCTCGCTCGCGGCGTGCGGCCGCGGCATTCGTCAGGCGCTCGATCCGGCGGCGGCCGTTGCGAGTTCCCGCTTCTCCGAATCCTCCGCCCGCGTTCGCACGTCCGCCTCGGCGTGCGTGACGCGGAGCACCTCTTCCAGTGTTGAACGACCCTCCTCGACGAGCGTGAGCCCCTCTTCGCGCAGCGGTCGCCAGCCGTAGCGCCGGCCGAGCCGGCGAAGCGAGTCTTCGTCCATGCCGGAATGGAGCTCGGCGCGCATCGCATCCGTGACTTCCAGAATCTCAAAGATGCCGCAGCGGCCGCGGAAGCCGCTGTCGCGGCACTGCTGGCAGCCTTCGCCGCGGTAGAAGACGCGCGGGCCGGCGCGGCGCGCGGCGGCGCCGCCGCCCGCGGGCGTCATCCAGCCGGCGTCAATCAGCGCCGCGTCGGCGGGGTAATAAGACGTCCGGCAGCTCTGGCAGACCGTTCGGGCAAGCCGCTGGGCGATGACGCCGTTCACGGCGGAACTGAGCAGGTACGGCTCGATTCCCATGTCGATCAGCCGCACGAAGGCCGCGGGGGCGCTGTTCGTGTGCAATGTCGAGAGCACCAGGTGACCGGTGAGCGCGGCCTGGATTGCGACGCGGGCCGTGTCCTCATCGCGGATCTCGCCGACCATGATGACGTCGGGGTCCTGCCGGAGAATGGACCGCAGCGCCCGCCCGAATGTGAGGCCGATCGCGTCATTGGCCTGAATCTGGTTGATCGCGTCAAGCTGGTACTCGACGGGGTCCTCGATCGTCACGATGTTCCGTTCCGGCGAATTCAGCAGATCCAGCACCGAGTAGAGCGTCGTCGTCTTGCCGCTGCCGGTGGGACCGGTGACGAGCACGATGCCGTGCGGCTTGCCGAAGATGCGCCGGAACGACTCGAGCTGCGGGCCGCGGACGCCGAGATTCTCGAGCGAAGTCGTGAGATTCTTCTTGTCCAGGATTCGCAGCACGACCTTCTCGCCGAGCAGCGTCGGCATGGTCGAAACGCGGAGGTCGACGTCGCGGCCCTCGGCGACGACGTGCACCCGACCCTCCTGCGGGAGCCGCCGCTGGGCGATGTCCATCCGGCCGATGACCTTCACGCGGCTGACGACCGCGGCATGCAGGCCGGCCGGCGCGACCATGAGTTCGCGCAGGTGGCCGTCGATGCGGTAGCGGATCTGCGTGTGCTTCCGTGTCGGCTCGATGTGGATATCGCTGGCGCCGTCCCGGATCGCGGTCATGATCGCGATGTTGACGAGGTTGATGACCGGCGAACCCTCGATCATCCGCGAGATTTCGTGGGTCTCGCCGTCGTCGACGGCTTCGCGCTCGACCACCTCGACCTTCGCATCCGTCAGGTTGACGAGAAACGAATCCACGTCGACCTGGTCGCCGAGGTACTTCGCCTGGTATTCGATGATGTTGCGCTCAAGCGCGAGAACCGGGTTGATCTCGCAGCCGCTCAGCGCCGCCAGCCGGTCGATGGTCGGAAGCGACTGCGGCTCGGCCATCGCGACCGTGAGGACGTTGCCGACCCGGAACATCGGCAGGACGAGCAGACGTTCGGCTTCGTCGCGCTCGATGATCCGCGCGACGTTCTGGTCGATCAGGCCGTGGCGCAGCACGCACGACTTGACGCCGAGGTGGCGGGCGAGCGCGCTGAGCATCGCCGGCGCCGCGAGCATGCCCATGTCGATGAGCAGCTCGCCGAGCCGCTTGTTGTCGGTGTTCTGATGCTTGAGCGCGCGCGAAAGGTCGGCCTCGGTGAGCAGGCCCGCCGAGATGAGCACCTGGCCCAGTTTTTCCGTCTTGCGGAGTCTCATCGCTTGTAGCTTCGGAGCGCGCTTTCCACGGAATCGAAAATCTCAAATCGAGACAGCGTGTTCGTCAGGTCCAGCGCCTCCCGGCACGTGTCCGTCAGGCCCGCCAGCCGCGGCCGCGGCGTGGGCGAGCGGCGGTCCCCGCACACGGTCAGCAGCGTCTCGATGCCGACGCTGTCGAGATAGGGGATGTCGCGGCAATCGACCACGACTTCGCCGCGCCGCTGCTCCAGGGGCGCTTTCATGCCCTGGATGAACGGATCCGCGCAGTCGCGCGTCAGCGCTCCGCGCGGCGTGACGACGGCGACCTGTCCATGCAGTTGGACGTCGATCTTCATCACAGGGACTCCTTCCCGTAGAGCAGCCTCAGCTCGGCCGGCTGCTCGCGGATCATCCGCCCGGCGACCGAGAGAAACGCCGCGACGCAGTCCGCGTCGAGCTTGGTCCCGGCCTCTTCGCGGAGAATGTCCAGGGCCTGCGGAATCGTGTACGCCGGCCGGTAGGAACGCGTGGAACTCAGGGCGTCGAAGACGTCCACGACGTGGATGATCCGCGCGAAGAGCGGAATATCGTGCCCGGTGAGCCCGCTTGGGTAGCCCGTGCCGTTGGGGTTCTCATGATGATACAGCACGCCGTCCAGCACCTCGCGCAGACTCTCGATGGGTTTGAGGATCTCATACCCCATCACGGGATGGCGCTTGACGATCGCAAACTCCTCCTCGGTCAGCCGGCCGGTCTTCTGGAGAATCGACTCCGGCACGCCGATCTTGCCGACATCGTGCAGCACGCCTGACCACTCGAGGAACTGAAGCTGGGTCGAGTCCAGGCCGAGTTCGCGGCCCGCCATCCGCGACCACATGCCCACGCGCTCGGAATGGCCGCGCGTGTAGTGGTCCTTCTTGTCGATCGCGGCGACCAGCGCCCGCGTGGTTTCCATCGAGACCCGGCGCATCTGCTCGTGGAGCTCGCAGTTGCTGATGATCCGGCCCGCAAAGGTCAGGACGGATTCGACCATGAGCGCGTCGCCCGCGGTGAACGGCCGGTAGCCGCTCGGGCGCATGACGACGACGACATCGACCGCGTCGTTGAGCCGGACCAGCCCGCCCACGAGGGCCTGGACGGATCCCATCGAGAGCACGAGCAGCCGCCGCTCTTCGCGGACCCGGGCGACGCTCGCGGCCAGAGGCTGCTCGAAACCGTGTGCGCCCGGGGCGTCCTCGACGAGTCCCGAGACGGCGTCGTAATGGCGGATGCTCCCGCCGACCTGGTAGGTGTAGACGGCCGGCGCGGCGAGGATCTTGGCCAGACGCGCGAGGAGCACGGCGACGATGTCCGCCGGCGACGTAATGGTCGCGATCTGCTGCGTGAAATCGAAGATCAGGTTGAGCTGCTCATAGCCGCGAAGAACTTCATCGGCGAGCGCCTCGTTCTCATCGATCAGCCGGCGGAAGTCCGTGACGACCGGCGGCGGCGCGCCGTCGCGCGGCGCGCCGTTCGACTCCGCGGGTTCACGGATGAACGAGGGCGAATTCAGGTTCTCGGACACGCGTTCACTCATGTTCGGATGCCGCCTTCCGGCTTCGCGGCCGGCCGCGCGTCAATGGTCTGGATCAGCTCGGCGAGTTTCGTCGGGCTGAAAGGCTTCGGAACGGTGATGACGCCGGAGTCTTCGAGCCGCTGGCCGATCTCGCGGTGGTCCCAGCGGTTCGTGAGCACGACAATCCCGCGCGGCAGGCGCGGGCGCGAGAAGACGGTGTCCAGCAGGGCGAGCCCGTCCATGACCGGCATGTTGATGTCGGTGATGATGATGTCCGGCCTCCGCTCGTCGTAGAGCTGGATCGCGACCTCGCCGTTGCGGGCCTCGATCACCTCGTACCCCTGCCGCGTCAGCCACAGGCTGATGACGCGGAGGATGTGCGGATCGTCTTCTGCCACGAGAATTCGCGTCATCGCATCACCTCAGGACGCCGTCGGGCCGGAGGAGCGGTAGTTCGACGGTAAACGTCGAGCCTTTCCCCACGGCGCTTTCGAGCCGGATTTCCCCGCCATGCAGGCGCGCGACTTCGCGCGCGATCGCCAGTCCGAGTCCCGTTCCGGGAATCGCCTGGATGTCGGTCGCGGCGGCGCGGTAAAATTTCTCGAATACGTGCGGCTGGTCCTGCTCGCCGATCCCGACCCCGGTGTCGCTGACGACGATGCGGACGCGCGATTCGTCGAGCGTGAGCGTCACGCCGACCTGCCCGCCGCGCGGCGTATACTTGATCGCGTTGCCGACCAGATTGTTCACGAGAACGCTGAGCCGCTGCTTGTCGCCGCGGATCTTGGGCACCTTCGGCGGCAGCTTGAGCGACAGCTCGATGTCCTTTTCGTCCGCGGCCCCGAGGTTGTCCTGGATCATCTGCCGGACGAGACGGGCCAGGTCGAGTTCGTCCATTTCGACCAGCGCGGTCCCGACCTCGAGCTGCGAGATGCTGAGGATGTCCTCGACCAGCCGGCTCAGGCGGCGCGTCTCGCTCATGATGACGTTGTAGCATTCGCGGCGCGTCGCCTCGTCGTCGAACGCGGGCTTCGAGAGCGTCTCGACGTAGGCCTGGATGTTCGTCAGCGGCGTCCGCAGCTCGTGCGTCACGTGGTAGAGGAAGTTGTCGCGGGCGCGTTCCGCCTCCTGAACGTGGCTGACGTCCTCCACGAGGATCAGCGTCTCACCCGTGGAATCCCCGATCGGCACGGCGAGGAGCCGCAGCGTCTGCTCGATTCCCCCGACCGTGTGGCGGTGTTCGAGACTGCGATTCGGCGCGGACATCAGCTGGTGGCACACCGCCGCGCCGTCGCCGAGGCTCGCGAGCACCTGGTCAAGCGGACGCCCCAGCACATCCGCGTCGGCGTGGAGAATCCGGCGCGCCGCCGCGTTGCAGTAATCGACCAGGTGATTGGCATCGTGCCGGACGACCCCGAGCGGGATGCGGTCGAGCAGTCGCCGCAGTGAGCGGCTCTCGTAGCGCTGTTTGGCGTTGTTCGCAAGGCCTTCGCCTTCGGCCTGGGGGATCTGCGACTGCATCTGTGCCACGTGCTCGACGACGTGATTCCACGCTCGCGCGACCTGGCCCAGCGTGTCGCTCAGGCTCAGCGCGGTGAACTGACGCTCGACGCCGGCCGCAAATGACTCGACGTTTCGCTGGATCGCCTCCAGCGGCCGGAGATCTCGCCGCACACGGAGATAAAGGACGAGCCCCGCCGCGATCGACGCGGCGATCGTCACCATCGCCCACCCGTAGAACCAGCGCACGGCCCCGGAGGAGTCGGACGCCGCCACGCGCACCTCGACCTCGCCGCGCTCGCCCCGGGTAGCGCGGCCGATCGCCGCAACCTCGGCGAACGAGGCCGGAGTCGCGGGCGTCGCAGGGTCGGGCCAGTCGAAGAGCGTATTCCCCTCGCCGTCACGGATGCGCACATGCCGGAGCCAGTTGTCCGTATTGCCGGTCGAGAGCCGGCGCGCGAGCCCGTCAAGGTCGTCCGGGGCGGTTGCCGCGATCAGCCGCGCCAGTCGATCGGCCGCCGCGCGCTCCGCACTATTCGCCTGCGCCGCAAACGCGGACGCTGCGAGCCAGCAGATGAGCAGCCCGGCGCCCGCGATCACACCCAGGAGCGTGATGGTGAGAAACGGGCCCGGCAGGGCGCGTCGCCCCGGCGCACGCGGCGCGGGAATCGGCGCTTCCTGGTTGTTGCGGATCTCGTCTGCCATTCCAGCCCCTCGCCTTGGAGGATCAAGCGATACCCCTGACGGCGGTCGTTCGGCATATCGACCGGGCTGAAACGGCACTTCATTGGCGGAATGGCGAACCGTGGGTTGGACGGGAGGCGGATCGGACGCTGAAAAGCGCAGATACTGCCCGGATCGATGCTATCGCCCGCGAACCGGCAATGACTGGAATCGCTATCGGGCCGCCGCGATCAATAGCCGGGCAGATGCTGCATCCACGAGCGCGTGAGGAACAGGTCGACTTTTTCCCCGTCGGCGTGAAGTTCCATGCGGCCGGTCCGATACTCGGTGGTCGCGTTCGTGTGCTGCTCAAAGAGCGTACGCGCGTTTTCGAGGTCGTTTCGCGGGCTGAGCTTGCCGGAGTGCGGATAGATGAACCCGCCCTGCTGCGGAAAAGCCTCGTCGATGATCGAGTCGGCGATGATCTCGCGGCGGACGGTCCACAGACCCTTGGCATTCTCATTGAGGCCGAAGCGCGTGTACCGGCGGCCGTCCAGCAGGCGCATCGGACGGCCGTCGAAGGGGAAGTAGTTGGTCAATCCGCCCGGCCCGCCGGGGCGGTCGTTCCCGCCGGATTCCCACGGGATGTTCTGGCCAACGGGTAGAACGGTGAAAGTATAGGTCATTTTCCAGCCGCCGCCGGGCGCGGCCGGAAAGCCCGTGATCGCGCCGGGGCACCGCCAGCTCCGCGGATCGACGTACTTCAGCAGGACAACGCCGACGGTCGTGGTGAAGTGTTCATCGAACGGGTCGGCGGCGGGTCCCGTGCCGGGCACCGTGCTCGCCTGGTTCACGTCTTCCATGAAGGGCGTGCGGTCGCGGTATTCCTGCGAGTACGTGAGGATCCCCGTCCAGATATTGCGCAGGTTGTTCTTGCAGTAAACCTGCCGCGCCTGTTCGCGCGCCCGCGCGCAGGCGGGCAGGAGCATCGCCACGAGAAGCGAGATGATCGAGACGACCACGAGCAGTTCGATCAGCGAGAAACCACGTGCCGTCGTTCGCCGTTCTGAAAGAGCCTCATGCTCGATCATTCTGCACCGTTCCTGCGGGCCCGGTCGATCCCGGCCCGCGAGCATCTTCGCATATTTGCGCCGATTGCCAATCCCCCTCTGGCTGCCCTCAGGGGCAATCGCCCGTTCCATAATTAGCCAGAAGGGCGGCGAGGTCTGACAGATCGACGTCGCCGTCAGCGTCCGTATCGCCATCAGCAAGTTCCGCGCCGCTCCCCGTGCCGAAATTCGAAAGCAGCGTCGCCAGGTCCCGCAGATCGACGCAGCCGTTCGAATCGAGGTCGCCGGGGATCTGCTCCGCGAGCGTGATCGTCAGCTTCGGGGCCCGCGCTTCGGGATGAAGCCCCAGGCCTTCCTTGTTATAGAACGACGGAACGCCGCCAACCGTCCCCCCCATCACGGTTTCAGTCAGCGCCGTGACGTAGACGATCACCCGCCCGGCGTTCAACTGCTCCTGGAAATACTGCCGGACCCGGCCGCCGGACAGGTCGAGATTCAGATCAAACGTGACGTCGAATGGGACCGTCTGGGCGTTCGGAACGTAGTTGACCGGAATGCCGAGCGCCCACGGCGTCGGCGTGAACCGGCCGACAGGGTTGGCGATGTTCTGGTTATGCCGGCCGCTGATGCTGTCCTCACAGTGCAGCACATCCGTCGTCCCATCCTGGAAGACCATGGGGAAAGGATCGCGCGGAGCGTTGGCCTGATCCGTTCCCCCGACATAGGCGCTGTTTTCCGTCCACGAAACGGCCGTGTAGAAAGGCCCGAACCCTGCGCCAAATAACTCAATGCCCCGGCCGGGGTCGCTGTCGTCGCTCTCGCCGTCAGTGTCGCCGGGCTGCCCGCGCGGAATCCCGTCGCCGTTGATGAACGTATCGTTGTTGAAATCGAACGTGTACCACTCGTCGCTGGTGGCGTCCGGAATCCACGTCGCACCGGGTTCGTTGCGCAGCGTGACGCGGATCGACGAGATCGCGTAATTACCGGCTCCCGCGCCGGGGCGGATCAATGCGCCCGTGTTCCAGGCGATGATGAACGCGCCGTCGCGGTCGTTAAAGTTCGAAAACGAGGGCACCCCGGTTCCGAGTGACGTAAACACGGAAGCCGTCGGCCGCGCCCCGCCTGAAAAATTGAACGGGTACTGCCAGCGGTCGTCTGACGGCATCGAAAAGTCATAAGTCTGTGCCAGAGCATTGTTTGCAAAAAAACCAGCGGCGATCGCCGCGAACTGAACTCGTGTCACTTCCCTGCCTCCAGATGCACGTTGAATGCTTCCCAGATCGCGCCGTCGACGGCTCGAACCGCTTCGAATGCGCGTTTCGCCCCACCTACCATCAAGTCCTGTTCCACACCGGCGAACCCGACCGCATTCATGCGATCCTTGAACGCCGTCCACAATCCCCGCTGCGCTTCTCCGTGCGGGTCAAGGTATCGCAGGCCGTCCGGCGGAATCAGCCCGAGGGCTCGCTGAACGGCCTTGGCGATGTAGCGAGCCCCGTTCTTGCTCCCCTCGAACACATAGTAGATCCCCAGAAGCGAGACGCACCGGCGCTGGCCCAGCGATCGGATCTCATCCGCATACTCCCGCGCCGGCCGCACAGGCGTACCCGCGGAAGCCTCGAAGAAATCGAGATCCGCGGCCAGATTTTCCCGCTGGAGAAGCTCCGGAACGACGAGGCCGCCGAGTCGCGGCTCAGTCTCGACCAGTTCCATCACCGCCGGATCAAGCGCCGCGTGAATTTGCATGCGCTGCTGCAAATATGCAATGTACAGGGGCCGCGTCACTCGTCCGGAGACAAGCGCCGATTCGAATTCGCTGCCCTCTGCGAGCTTGTGCTCAGTGTGGGTCTCCGCCCGCAGGCGTGCCATGACATTCGACTCAAGTGGTGCAATCACGGTAGGGTTTCCATCCTATTCAGCGGCGGCCCGGCAGCCTTCGATCGCGCCGACGCCGACCGCGATCCAGACCAGGCCCTTGACCAGAAAAAAGCAGAACGCGGCCGCGCCCATCTGCTTCACGCGCTTGCCAAGCATCCGTTACTCCAGCCCGAAGCGTCGCCTCGACGCCCTCTCGTTTTGATAATAAAACAAACGGTGCATCCGTCAAGCGCTGCCTGCGCGATTTTGCTCAGCCCGTGGCGTTTGACGCAATTCCGCGAGGTGTTACGTTTCGACGCACAGTCGTCAGGATGTCGCCCCGTTCCGCGAATGGACTCGCCGTGATCACGCGTCACCGCACAATTCGAACCTTCCCGCGGCGCGGTGCCGGGCGGGGCGTTTTCTTCTCGATCGCGATCGTCCTGGTCGGGGCCGCGGGAATCGGTTTCTGGTGGTTCTTCGGCGACTCGGCGCTGCGCAACGCCCTCCAGCGCGGACTCATTTTGCTGAGCCGCGCGGATTCCCGCGCGGCCGAGTCGCTCGCCCTCGAGAACTGGGCCGCGGAGACGGCGGCCGCGTGGCGGGGGCGGCCGCTGGCGCTGGCGGAATTCGCCCGGGCCCGCTTTCCGCTCACGGACACACGGATTCGCATGCTGGTCAGCTATGTCGCGGGCGTCGACTACGGCGACCGGGAGAAGGATTGGAAGCGGTGGGCGAAGTACCGGGAAGCGGCGGAGCGCGGGCGCGAGCCTGAATCCCCGGCGAGCGAGCGCGTGCAGCTCGACCTGCTCTGGAATGCGGACGTCGGGCCCACGCAATGGTACGCGACCATCCTGCCCATCGACGGCAAAATCTATGTTCCCACGACCGGCAAGGAATTCGAGGGCGCCGAGGATGCATACGACGGCGTCGTGCTCGTCGACGGCAAGACCGGATCGGCGAACCTGATCTTCCAGTCGCCTGACCGCCACCCGCGCGACGTCATGGGAATCGCCGCGGGCGATGAAATGATCTTTGCCGCCTGCCGCAACGGCCTGGTCTACGGACTCTCCCCCAACGGCGTGCAGCGCTGGCGGGCCTCCGCCGGCGGGACCGTCGCGACCGTCCCCGTCGCGTTCGACGCGAACGGCGACGGCCGCACCGACGTCGCGGTCATGACGACGAACGGCCACGCGACGACGCTCAACGGCGAATCCGGCCGGCCCATCTGGAACGCCGCGCTCGAGATCGCCCCGAAGTCCGTGGATGAATTCCCTCTCTTCGCGTCTCCGGAACAGGCCGCGCTTGCCGGCGCCTTTTCGGTCGGCGCAGCGCCCGGCGGCCGAGGAACCGCCCTGTACGCGACGACGAGCGGGGGAAATGTCTACTGTCTCACGCCCAATCGCGGAACCGCGCTCTGGAGCGGCCGCGTCGGCCGCACCATCGCCGGCGGGCTCATGCTCGTGCCGCGCGAGGGCGACGCGGCGTCGGGCCTCTACGTGGGCGACGGCTCGGGCGGCGTGCTGTCGTTTCTGCACGCCGGGCGCGACGCGCGGGTCGCGGAACTCTGGCGTCTCCAGACGCAATGGAACGACGGGCTCGCCGCCCCGATCCGGACGATCTCGATTCCGGGCACCACCGGACAGGCGATCGTCGCCTGTACGCTCGGCCATCCGGAGGCGATCTCCACGCCCGGCGAAGGGCACGCGACCGTCAGCCTGCTGAACGAGCGGGGCGTCGAGTGGCGCTTCCCGGTCGACGGAGTCATTCGCGGCGCTCCGGCAGTGGCTGATATCAATGCCGACCGGCGGCCGGAGATCATCGTAGCGACGTCGCTGCTCCAGCCGACGAACGAAGTCGGCGGATTTCTCTATGTGATCTCGAGCGAGGGCCACTGTCTGCGGCGGCTGCCGCTCGAACACGGCGTGAGCTCATCACCCGTCGTGGCGGACGTCGACGGCGACGGGCGGCTCGAAGTCCTGGTCGTCCTCCGAAGCGGCCGGATGCGCTGCTACACGGTCGGCAAGTACGGTCCGGTGCAGTGGGGGCTCTTCGCCGGCGACATCCGAAACAGCAACAACGCCGCCGATGCATTCACGTACAGCCAGACGCCCGCCGGCTTCCAGTGGAAATGGAGCCCCAGCCGACCGACGCGTTAGCTCGGCCCAGTCGCGTCGCGCGTGAGCCTCATGCGCCCAAGGACCCGGCTGTCGGCGGGGCGCGGCCGCACTACAATCCCCGTCCGGCGAATTTCGGAGAATTGTTGATGATTAACCTGGCGACTCTTCGCATCATAGCCTCGCTCTCCGTGGTCCTGTTCGCGACGCCCGGGACATTCGCGGCGAGCGAGACCGACGATCCCGCCGTCTTCGCGCCGAAGGACGCGCTGGCGTTCGTCGGCGTGGCCGACATGGACAAGTTCATCGCCGATTTCGCCGGCACGGGCATCGGCCGGATCTTCGGCGACCGGGCGGCCGCCGCCGCGTTCGGCGAGGTGAAAGACGCCCAGGCGATGTATGACGACTGGCGCGGTCGCATCGCCCGGGCGATCGGCGTCGACCCCGCTCAGATGAAATGGCCGCTGGGTGGGTCCTGCGCCGCGTTCGTCTATCGCATGCAGGGCGAGGCGGGCGGCGGGGAGCTGTTCCTGGGCTACGGCGTGACGCTGGGCGTGCGCGACGCGGCGACGGCACGCGAGTACTACGCGAAGCTGACGACGAACCTGAAGACCATCGCCGTCAGGTCGGACTCGGTGACGAGCGGTGCCGATCAGATCGACTTCTTCATGCTCACCGCGCCGGAGTTCGATGAACTCGACGACCTGGAGGCCCTGCTCACCGAGCCGACGCTGGCCGATGCGGCGTCGATCGCCGCGAAGCTGAGCGGATGGCGGAGCGTGGCGCTGTGCCTGCGTGAGGATCGGCTGTTCGCGGGCGATTCGGCGGAAACGGTCCGCGCGATGCTCAAACGCGACCCGGCGGACTCGCTCGCGTCGCAGAAGGACTATAGCGAGATCGACCGCATCCTCGGCAAGTCGGCAGGGTTGCGGTTGCTGCTCAACGTGCCCCGCGGGCTCGCGATCGCGCGGGAAATGGAGCCCCAGGGCACGAAGGAACTCGAGACGCTGCTCGGGGCGAGCTGCCTGCGATCGCTGATCGGAGTGGTCGAATTCGGCGGCGAGAAGTTCGATGCGCGCCTCGAGTTCGTCGCGCTCATGGAAGGCGCGCGCGCCGGCCTGGCGAAAGTCCTGAGCATGCCGAATGCGAAGACCGCGGCCATCGGCGACGCCCCCGCGGATGCGCTCTACGTCGTCGAGTATCGGATCGACCCCGCCGCCGCGTTTCGTGATCTGGAGCGCGCCATCGCGGAAGTCTCGCAGGCGACGGACGATCTGCGGATGACCGTGATGACGGAATCGGGCGAGGTCCTGCACGTTCGCGATGACCTGATCAACGCCCTCCGGTCGCCGCAGCGCCTGGTCATCTCCGCGCCGCCCTCAAACGAGCCCGAGCGGGCCCGGGCGTCGCTGACAATCGCTCACGGCGACGCGAAGAAGCTCGAAAAGTGGCTCGCGTACCTGCGCGAGGTCGCGCCGCTGACGGACCGCGAGGCCGCCGGAACGACGGTCTACGATCTGCCGTTCAACGCGAGCCTCGCGATCCTCAAGGACCGCGTCGTTCTCGGTACGAGCGAGGCCGTCGATGCTTTGGCCGAGCCGACATCCGGCAATTCCCTTGCCGATTCGCCCGAATTTCGCAGGGCGATCGAGGTCGCGCCGGCCGAGACGTCGATGGTGTCTTTCGAGGACACGGGTCGCCTGATGCGCACGTGCGCGGCCATCGGCGCGGAGGCCGGCGCGCTGCCGACGCTGTTCCTCCAGAAACCGGCGATCGGGTCGGTGTACTACGCCGCGACGATGGGCTTCACCGGCGCGGTCGGTCCCGGGTTCAAGGACAAGGTTGAGCCCTGGGCGGCGCTCTGCGGGCCTCAGATCTCAACGGCGGCGACCACGCCCGAGGGCATCCGCATTTCGACATTCCTGCTCAAGCCCGCCCGCAAGAGCGAGTAGCACGCCGATTACTCCGGTGTCAGGGGCGTCTCCCACCCGTCGTAGACGCCGTCGTGTTCGACGGCGAGTTCGACGAGCGGCATCGTGATTTCCGTGATCGTCTCCATGTCCACGGCGTGACTGCGGCTGAACTTCAGCGAGTAGGGCAGCTCATCCACCTCCTCGCGATCGTCGATGCCTCGTTCGCCGAGCGTGAAGCCGAGTTCCGCGACGGCCGCGGCGTATGCGTCGCGCCCGTCTTCGGATGTGAAATAGGCGGCGTGCTGGACGAGGCGCGGCGTGGCGAGCGCGTCGCCCTGGGCCTCGAGCTGGTCGACGAGCTGGCGGTTCCCGAGCCATTGAAATTCGGTCGGCGTGGGGAACAGAAAATCAAAATACGCCGACCAATCCTCGTCCTCGACCGCCTCAACCGTCGCGCCGGCAACCGACGCGCCCGCAACGGCGGCTTTCGCGGCCGTTTCGATGTTGACCGCGGTGGGGGCGTAGAGGAGAACCCAGCGGCGGCCCGGGCGCGTCGCATGGCCGACGTGGACCGCATCCACCTGGTCGCGAAGGGCCTCGACGCACCGGTCCTCGGCGTCGTTCAGCTTGTCGAGCGCCGGCTTGTCGGGCAGCCCGTCTTCGGGCCCGGGTGTAAACGGAAGCGTGACTTCGATCCGGACGGGATAGTCGGTGATGTCGTAGCTCTCACCGGCATCGAGGTCGACGATGAAGGACGCGGTCTCCTCCTCGATCCGGCCCATGTACGCGATCCAGTTTTCGGCCATGTCCTACTCGCTTGTTTCCGGGTGATCTGTTGGCGCGGCATCCTACCCCGCCCGGCGCACCCGGGCGAATTCTACGGCCGCGCCGGAGACTCGATCGCGGGGCGGGCCAGTTGGAACGCGGGCGTGGCCATCAGCGTGGTGGCGATGGCCATGATGACCATGACGCTGAAGAGCTGCGGCGTGATGAGCCCGCGTTCGAGGCCGATGTTGAGGATGATCAGCTCCATGAGCCCGCGGGCGTTCATGAGCGCACCGATCGCCGTCGCCGTGCGGCTGTCTTCGCCGCAGAGGCGGGCGGCCGCCCAGCACGCGGCGAATTTGCCGATGCACGCCGCGGCGAGGACGACGGCCGCGATGATCCAGAGATCCCAGCTGTCGACCAGGTCGATGCGCGTATTGAGACCGGAATAGACGAAGAAGAGCGGCAGCAGGAAGTTGGTCGTCAGCGGCTCGATTTTCTCTTCCAGGGCGCTGGCAAGCGCGCCGCGGGGAATGGCCGCCCCGAGGATGAACGCGCCGAAAACGGCGTAGATGCCGACGAAGTCCGTGTACCAGGCGGCGAGGACGAGCAGGATCAGGACCACGGAGAACGCCGACGGCGTCATGCCGCGGCGCTCGACGAAACGGCCGAGCGGCCGCAGGCCGGGCATGAGGACCAGCAGGACGAAGAGTGCGTAGCCGACGCCGCCGGCGATGGCCCAGACGGCGATCTGGGGATTGTCCTGAAAACTGGCGAGCACGATCGCGAGGACGCACCACGCGGCCGAGTCGTCGATCGAACCGGCGGAGAGCGCGAGCGTGCCGAGGCGCGTCCCCGCGATGCCGCGTTCATAGATGATGCGGGCCAGCATGGGGAACGCGGTGATGCACATCGCTGCGCCGAGGAACAGCGCCGCTTCGCCGCGGCCGACGCCTTCGTGAAAGAGCGTCCGGTCCTCGAAGTAGTGGAGCGCGATGAGCGCGCCGAGCGCGAACGGCACGACCATCCCGGCGACCGAGACGGCGATCGCCGACCGGGCGCGCTCGCGGAGCAGGCCCGCGTTGAATTCGACGCCGACGAGGAACATGTACAGCACAAGGCCGATCTGGGCCATGCAGTAAATCACCGTCATCGTCGCGTTCTTCGGAAAGAGCGCCGCGTGAGCTTCCGGCGCGAGCAGGCCCAGGAGCGACGGGCCGAGGAGGACGCCGGCGATCATCTCGCCCACCACCTGCGGCTGGCCGATCAGCCTGCCCGCCCAGCCGACGACCCGGCACGCGGCCAGAATGATCGCAAGCTGGAGGAAGAGGTGGATGGAAAGCTGGAAGTTCGTCATCGGCGGGGCGGGAGCATAGCCGGGGGATCGGTGGTCGGTCCAATCGCGATCGCCCGTCGGCGCGTCTCAATCGCCCGTGAGGTACAGGTTCGACCGGATGAACCGCCGCACGGTGTCGAGAATCGTAAAGTACTGCTGTCGCTCCGCGAGCGTCTCCGAGTGCTTCGCCCGCCACGCGGCATCCGCGGCCGCCGCGGCTTCGGGCGTCGGAGCCGCGCTGCCGAAGCGCAGACGCCGCGCGGGGCGCTCGGGGGAGGACACATAGAAGAAATAGTCCGGCGAGTCGAGCGGACGCGGGAACGTGAAGCGGAGCTTCGCCACGCCGCTATCGGCGGAGCCGCCCGCGCCGTCACCGGCAAGTGCGACGATCTCAACGTCGAACTCAGCCGACCTGATTCGTTCACCGGCGTCGAACCGGCGGCCGTCGCGCATGCCGTCGACGAGCATCCGGCCGCTCAGGCCGGAGAAGTAGCCCGGACCGTCGATTTCGACCGTGAGCTCGCGCGGACCGGTCTGCGTGACCCGGCTGATCTGCTGCATCATCAGCGGGTTGGCCGCGAACGTGAGCACATAGCCCTCGACATCGTCGCGGCCCCAGGATTCGCGCATCGCGACGGCGCCGTAAATGCCGCAGATGGGCAGGTTGATGAAGAAGAGCTTGGGCGGTTCACCCGCTCCGGGTCGTGATTCGACGGCCGGCGCATCACCTCCGGCCCCGGGCTCCCCGCCGGCGGTGAAGTCCGGCAGCGCATGTTCGGGGGTCGATGAGCGGATGTCCTGGTAGACAAGCTGTTCACTGCGGACGATGCCTCGCCATACGTGCCGGTAGAGCGCAAGCGGAAACGCCGCTGCGGCGATGACGAACACAACGCCGGCGCTTCGCCACCGGCCGGCAAGCCGGTGAAGCATGGCGGGGATGCCGACGGCCGTGGCGATCGCGGGCAGATACGCAAAGTGCGGCATGACGAAGACCGGGATGACAGGCGCGAATCCGAGGATCAGCAGCGCCAGCCAGAACCAGCGCGTGCGGATGCCGCGCGCCCCGATGAGATACGCGATCGTCACGAGCGTCAGGATCGCGCCGACGATCGCGTATTCCACCATCGCGCCGCGATCGATCCCGCTGTACGTGGACAGGCCGAGGAACATGGGCGTGTGAATGACGTGGGCGAAGAGCATGTGCAGCATCTTCGTCCCGGCCCAGAGGAGATATTCAGGACCGTGCGGAACGGTGAAGTAGATGTCCGGCGGCGCGCCGGTCGGGAAGATCCAGAGCCGCCAGTAGAGATACGCGCACAGGATCGTCCCGGCCAGTCCGTAGACCGGGATTCGTCGACGCACGAGCGCCCAGCCGCCGACGCAGAGATCGAGCAGCGGCAGCAGCAGTGGAAAGATCACGGCCGTCTCGCGGCTGAAAAGCGACACGAGCCACAGCAGCAGCGCCGTGAACGCCCGGCGCGTGCAGTACGAGTCGACCGGCGCGCGGCGGACGAACGACGCCAGCGCGTAGACGTGCAGCGCGGCCGCGAAAAAGACGCCGCTGACGACTGCGTTGCGGGCGGCCGTCCAGCCGAGCGCGAAAACCGACTGCGGATCGAGCGCGAACATGACTCCCGCGAGCAGCGCCCAGCCGCGATGGGGCAGCGCCCACAGGCCGATCCGATACACGAGCAGGCACGCAATCCAGTGCCAGCCCAGGGCGAAGGCGTGAATCCAGCGCGGGTCGCCGCCGGAGAGCAGGAGTTCCAGCTTCATGAACAGCATGGCGACCGAGCGGCTGTATCGCCACTGGAGCGGCTCGGTCTGCCACCACAGCGTCGCGAGCCGGCCCGGCAGGTCGAAGGTCGCGGCCTCGGTGAGATCCTGGAACGTGAAATCGGCGTTGCGGAGCGTGACCCGATGCCAGTGGTCGTCGAAAAAGAGGCCGTCGTCGAGCGAGCCGCCGTGGGCGATGAGGATGATCGCGGCGAGCATGGCCGCTACGAGCCAGTGAAACCCGCGGCTCGCCGCCGCGGGCGTGACGTACCAGCGGTGCGAAGCGTCGATCGGTGCGGGTTCGGACGGAGGCGGCGTCACGATTCCAGGTATCCCAATTCGCGAAGCTGGCGTTCGATGCGGGCCTGGTCGCTGACCTCGACCGTCGCCATGTCGATCACCACGCTGTCATCGACGAAGCGGTCGGCCGCGGCGCGGAGTTCGGCGACAAGTCGCGGCTCGGCGGCGGCGAGGTTGCGGAGTTCGCCGGGATCGGTCTGAAGGTCGTACAACTCGACGGGCATCTCATCATTCTCGGGCCCGTAGACGAACTTGTGCGTCTCCGTGCGTACGCCGCGAAGCTCCAGGTCGGCGGGCAGGCCCGTGATGGAAACAAATGCGTCCCGAGCTGTCCATGCCTCGCCGCGCAGCAGCGCGGCGAAGGACCGGCCGTCGAGCGCGTCGCTCACGGGCGGCTCGACGCCGGCCAGTTCCATCAGCGTCGGCAGGATGTCCGGCTGCCGGACCATGCGATCGCTCGCGAGCCCGGCCCGCAGCGGCGACTCGGCCGCCGGACCGCGCCAATGGAGCACGAGCGGCACCTTCACCAGAAAATCGTAGACGTGCACCATGTGCCCCTCGCGCATGTTGCACTTGTACGAATTGATCCACATCCGCATGTGCATGTCGAGCAGCTGCGCAGGGCCCAGCGAGCGCGTCAGGCCGTCGACTTTCGCCTTCGCCTTTTTCTCATCGAGCAGGCCGCGCTTCTTGAGCATCTGCGTCAGCCGCAGCGGCCTGCCCAGCGCCAGCAGATCCGTCAGCCAGACGAACGGCGTGAGGCGCAGCAGCCGGAGGCGATCGCGCCACGTCGAGCCGCGCTTGAAATTCACCGCCGCCGGACGGTCCTTCAGCCGCACGCTCCGCATCATCGGCGTGGCCGCGCCGTAGAACGCCTGAAGGACGCTCGGGCCCGCCCATTGAGCGATTGAAAACGGCGACATGCCGTCGGCTTCGTCCACGCCCAGCAGCTTCCGCGAATAATCGACCGCCGTGCCCGGCCGGTATTCTTCATCCGGCGTCTTCTCGCCGTGATCGCCCGTGAACGCGACCAGGGTGCGCTCGGGTACGGCCTCAAACAGGCGGCCGAGCTGGGCGTCCAGCGACGAAACAGCGCGTTCGTAACCGGTGCGGCCGAATTCGGGCTTGTCGAATCCCGGCGCGATGTGCCGGTGCTCGTGCAGTTCCCAGACGTGGAGCATCAGAAGCCACGGGGCCTTGTAATGGCCGCTTTTCAGCCGCTCGATGAACCGGTCGCCCCAGGCGGTGTGAAGGTAGTCGCAGGGAGCGCGATATTCGTAGTGTTGGAAGCCTCGCGCCAGCCCCATCTCCGGCAGCAGCGGCCCCGTCGCCTCGGCGTAGGTGTTGTATCCCGCCGCCGCGAGCGACTCGGGCAGCATCGGCACGCTCTCCGGGAGCTTGTACCCCCAGACCAGGTGCACGCCGTGTCGCGGACTGTAGCGGCCGGTCAGGAGCGTCGAGAAGCTCGGCGTCGTGCAGGGTTTTTCCACGATCGCCGTGGGCAGCACGGCACTCTGGGCGGCGAGGCGATCAAGATTCGGCGTCCGCGTCGTCCGACCGGCGCCGAGCCACTTGTCGGAGCGGGCACAGTCAACCACGACGAGCAGGATATTGGGGCGACTCATTCGACGTACCCCAATTCGCGCAGGCGGGTCTCAATCTGGCGCTGCTGCGCGGGCGTCAGATCGTCGAGCCGGCGGACACGCGGACCGTCGACCGGCAGCATCGCCTCGGTCGTCGCGCGAAGCTCCTCACAGAGTGCCGGCTCGCGCGCGGCGATGTTCATCCGCTCGCCCGGATCGGTCCGCAGGTCATAGAGTTCGCGCGGCACGGCGTTATCCGCCGGCCCGTACACGAACCGATGCGTCTCCGTGCGGATGCCGCGCAGTGTCAGGTCGCGCGGCTGACCGGTCACGGAGAGATACGCGGGATGCGGCGTCCACGCCGCCCCCTCGATCAGCGGTTTGAACGTGCGGCCGTCCGGCGAAAAACCCGGCGGCGGCTCAACCCCGATCAGATCCAGAATCGTGCGGCCGATATCAACCTGGCGGAGCAGCCGATCCGTCTTCAAACCGCCGCGCAGACCCTCCGGCCAGTGCAGCACCAGCGGGACGCGCGTCAGAAAGTCATAGACGTGCACAACATGGCCGGCGAGCAGGTGCAGCCGCAGCATGCCGGCCCACATGCGCAGATACATGTCGAAGACGCGATCCTCTCCCAGCGCGGCGATGAGCCGGTCGAGCCGCGAGGCCGCGGCGGATTCGTCGAGCACTCCGCGCTCGGCGACGACCTTCGCCCGCCCCGCATCGCTCCGGAGCCGCAGCAGGTCGGTGATCCGCCGCGACGGCGCGAGCTTCAGGATCTGCCACGTATCCGAGAGCCGCCGCCAGAGCCCGTGTCCGATCTGCCGTGGTGTCTCGCGCTGACTGAACGCTTCAAGCCGCGGCTGAAACCGCGCGCGAAGCTGCGCCGTCCCGACCGGACCGAGCAGTTTGTGCGGCCCGAACCGACCCATCGCCGGAGTCCGATCCGCCCCGTACAGCGCGGCCGCATGCGTCACGGCCGTCCCCGGCTGATAGCTCTCCTCCGCCGTCTTCTCGCCGTGGTCCCCCGTAAAGAGCCAAAGCGTATTCGCCCCGGCCGCCTCGCGCAGCCGCGGCAGTTGGCTGTCGAGGCTGGAGACCGCCCGGTCGTACGGCGTGCGCCCGAACGCGCGGCTGCGAAACGGCCGAAGAACCTGCCGCGGCAGGTGCAGCTCCCAGAGATGCAGCACAATGAACCACGGAGCCTTGAATCCGCCGCTGCGCAATCGCTCGATGAACTTCACGCCCCAGTCGGAGTGCAGGTACTCCATCGCGATGCGGTAGTTGTACTCGTCGAACCCGCGCGTCAGGCCGGCGAGCGGCAGGAGCGGACCCGTGGCCTCGAAATACGTGTGGTACCCATGCGATTTGAGCACCTGCGGGAGCGTCGGAAGCTCATCCACGAGCCGGTAGCCGCCGACGCTCGCGATGCCGTGGCGGAAGCTGAACGCGCCCGTCAGCATCGCGGCAAAGCACGGCGTCGTGCACGCGGTCTCGGCGATCACTGTCGAGCAGGCGACGCCCTCGGCCGCGAGCCGATCGAGATTCGGCGTCTTCGAAGGGCGGCCGCCCCCGAGCCACTTGTCCGCGCGGGCGCAGTCAGCCACGACCAGCAGGATGTTCGGCCGGCCCGCCGTGCTCATGAGCCGGCGTTCCGCGGCGGACGGGGAATCCAGCGCGGTACGGTACGGCGGTATTCTTCGTAGGTGGATCCGAAGCGCTTTGCCAGCAGCGGCTCTTCGACGAGCACGACCTGCGCGTGGGCGATGGGCAGCGCGATCAGGAACACGATCAGCAGGCCGAGCGAGGAGAGCGCGAGCGCCTCGCCGAGGATCATGCCGACCAGCGACGCGGCGATCGGATTTCGGCACCACCGGAACGGCCCGGTCGCGACGAAGTGCTTGGGCGGGTCGAATTCAACGTACGTCCCCGCGCCGCGCGACATCAGGTGAAACGAGCAGGCCGTGTACGCCCCGAGGAATCCGACCGCGATCACGCCGCCGAGGATGCGCACCGCAAGCGGCACGGCGATCGACGGGAGCAGCAATCGTTCGAGTTCGAGAACGCCCAGCGGCATCAGCGCCAGCATGACGCCCAGAAACCCGATGTAGTAAACCGTGCGGCGGAGAGGCAGGGGGATGCGGTCGAAAACCGTCGCGGGCACGCCTGCGCCGTCGATCGGCGGATTCGATCGCTGCTGATCGACCATCGCCATCGCAATCCCCGCCTACCAGCGCGTGACAAACCCCGCCGACATCCACTTGCTCGACTCGACCGAGTGCAGCGCGACGAGCTGGCCGCGCTTGATCTCGCCGGAGCGGATCATCTCATCGAAGTGAATCAGGATCGACGCGCCGCCGCAGTATCCGACGGTCGCGGCGCGGAACGGCATCTTCTCGGGCGTGGCCTTGAGCCCCTCGCGGAAGCGCTCCATGTTGTCGTTGTAAAGCTGGAGCGTGGGGATCGAGCCGATGTAGTGGTCGACCGTTCCGGGGTCGATCCGCAGGCTCTCAAGCATGCGCACCATGCCGTTGAGCAGAAACGGGCCCGCGTCGCGGCTGACCGCGGCAAAATCCTGGTCCAGATGGTGCGAGCCGCACTCCCACGGATTGAGCACGGGCTTCTGATTGCCCTTCACGTCCTCGACGCCGCCGCCCGCCGTCATCCCCGGCAATCGCTTGCCGCCGACGGACTCGACGAATGTCCCCATGACCTCACCGGGCAGCGCCGCCGCCCCGTTCGTCGGCCGGGCTTCGAGAAAGACCGCGCCCGAGCCGTCCGCGAGGATGTACCGCAGCATCGCCTGCGTCTTGCTCATCTGCGGCTGGTTGTAGTAACAGCCGCGGAGGTATACGCTCGAAAGCTGCGAATACACGACCAGAGCGGTTCGATACCGGCCGAGCCGCAGCGCGTCGAACGCGACCTGCATCCCCTTGCCGACCCCCGCGCAGTTCGAGTGAATCTCCATCTCCGCGCAGCTGTCGATCCCCAGCCGTTCCTGAAGGACCGTCGTCGTCGGGGGCGTCGTCTGGTCGTAGCTGGGACTCGAAAGGATCAGCAGGTCGACATCCGTGGGCTTCTTGCCCGCCGCGTCAATCGCCCGGCGGGCCGCTTCCTCGCCGAGCGAGGCGATCGTATGCGTCAGACAGTGCGTCTCGGGGTCGATCGCAAAATGCCGCGTCTTCACGCCGCCCGATTCAAGCATCCGACGGCCGACCGTCTCGACGAACTGCTGCACGCGGGCGGGGGCTTCGGTCAGTCGACCCAGCACGGCGTCGATCTGATCATTGGCCACCGGCTTCCCGGGCAGAAACGAACCCGTACCGGTGACGCACACCCGCTGTAGAGACTGCGACATACCCATCCTCAAGGCCTTGGTCCGCCTCCACACGCGAACTCGTGCGGCGCGGGCCGGGAACGTATCATTCCGCCGCCCGTGGAGCATGTCAACCAATGCAGCCCGCCGTCGCATACATCATTGGTCCACCTCGCTCCGGCACGACGCTTCTCGCGTCGATGCTGGCCGCGGGCGACGGCGTGCTCTCGCTCAGTGAACCGTGGCTCGCGCAGGCGATCCTGCCCGTCTGGCGACGGCAGCGATTCTTCCGCCGCATGCAGACGGGCGGCGGACTGCCGCGCGTTCGCCCGCCCTTCGACGATCGCCGCGAGGCGTTTGCACGCTTTCTCGTCGCGATGGCGCAGCGCGGCGGCTTTTCGACACTCCTGATCAAGGAAACGTTTCGCGACGGCTTTCGACTTGCCTCCTGGAACAACCTCGATCTGATGGATGCCCTCGTCGACTCCGGCGCACCCTGCGTCGCCGTCGTCCGCGATCCCTTCGCTGTCGCTGCGTCGTCGATTCGACTCGCCGCGCCGTTGCTCTGGCTGCACGGCTGGTTCGGCGCGGCCTACCGGCTCCTCGTGCCCTTCGTGCCCGCCTTCCGGACCGCCGACGACGTCGTCCTCACCGCCGCGCGAAACTGGGTCAGCTTCGCGGCCTGGCAGCAGCGTCATGCACTGCCGATCGTGAGATACGAGGATCTCGTCCGCAGCCCCGAGACCACCTTCCCCCGCGTCTGCGAACACCTGCACATCCCGTTTCAGCCCCACATGCTCGACCCGCGCTCCGCCGGCCGCTCCTTCGGCGGGTTCGGAGACCCCGAGACGATGCAGCGCCCCCGGCCGGTGCACCATGAGGCGATACACCGCGGAAACGACCTGACGCCCCGCCAACGCGAGATCGTCCACGTCACCTGCCACGCGGCCGCCATGCCGCTCGGCTATGACACGGCCGCGGCCGAGCGTGCGCCCGCCTCGCCCGGCTGAACCCCTCACCTCACACCGGCGTCGCGCTCCCCTTGAACGCCCGGATGCGATCCGCGGCGTCCTGGAGCACCGCGTCCTCCTTCGCGAAGCAGAATCGCAGCAGCTTCTCGCCGGCCGCGCTCTGGTAGAACGCCGTGCCGGGGACGCTCGCGACCTTCGTCTCTTCGAGCAGGGCCATCGCGGCCGCCTTGGCCGTGGAGTAGCCGAGGTGGCCGATCTCGGCGAGGACGTAATACGCCCCCTGCGGGACGATCGGCCGCAGCCCCGCGTCGGAGAGGCCGTCGCAGAGGATGTCGCGTTTCCGCTGATAGTCGCTGCTGAGCTTTTTGAAGAATTCCGCCGGCGCTTTGAAGCCCGCCGCCACCCCATGCTGAAGCGGTGTCGGCGCACAGACATAGAAAAGGTCGTTGGCCAGCGTCATCGCCTTCGCGATCGCCGCGGGCGCGACCGCGTAGCCGACGCGCCAGCCGGTGATGCTGAACGTCTTCGACAGGCCCATCAGCGTGATCGTCCGCCCGCGCAGCCCCGGCAGCGTCGCGGGCGAGACGTGCTTTCGCCCGTCGTAGACGATGTACTCGTAGATCTCGTCCGTGATGAGCAGCAGGTCGTGCTCGCGGCAGATGCGCTCGATCATCGCGTAGTCCGCCGGCCCGTACATCTTGCCGCTCGGGTTCGAGGGCGTGCAGAGGACGATCGCCCGCGTATTGGGCTTGATGGCCGCGCGAAGGCGGGCTTCGAGGATCTCGAAATCCGGCGGATCGAGCGCGACGAACTGCGGCTCCATGCCCGCGAGAATCGACGCGTTCAGGTGATAGCCGTAGTACGGTTCGAAGAGGATGACGCCGTCGCCGGGGTTCAGGCAGCCCGTCAGCGCGCAGGTGAACCCGCCCGAGGAGCCGACGGTGACGACGATCTCGCTCCGCGCGTCGGCCTCGATGCCGTTGTCGCGGCGGAGCTTCTCCGCGATCGCCTGCCGCAGTTCGATGATCCCTTCGGGGAAGGAGTAGAGGCTGCGCCGCTCGTGAATCGCCTGGATCGCCCCGTCGCGCACGAGCGGCGGCGTCGGCAGGTCGCCCAGCCCCTGCCCGAGGTTGATCCCGCCGACCCGCTCGCATTCGCGGGTCATGTTGCGGATTTCCGACTGCGTCATGCCGGCGAGGCGGCGGGAGAGGAAGCTGCTCATGTCAGGGCTCCGGGTTGCGGTGCGAGGTAAAGACCCGATACCCCGCTGATTCTCCGCCACGCCGCCCCGCGGCTCAAGCGGTTTCCGCGTCCCGGCGAAGCATCCCGACTCCACCGGCCAAACCGCCTGCTACCTCTTCGCTGGCTCAGCACCCGCGGCAACCCGGGGCCGTGGAGCGAAACGTGCGCGGCCAGGGTGGGGCGTGACAAGGGGCGACCTAGAAGCCACGCCATCCATACCGTACTATCCCCTGACACGCCGATCGCAAGCGCGTCTTTGCGCTCGATCCGGGCGATTTCAAGGAGGAAACCGCCGTCGTGCCGTCGCCCATGAGCCATGCTGAAGCCCTCGTGCCGCATCTCGAGAAGTGCGGGTACGCCGATGCGCAGATTGCGCGGCCGTTCCGAATCGACAACACGGACATCGACGTTGTCGCGTTCGCGGGCAAGCCGTGGGACAACTGGTCGGCGTGCCTCGCGGCGGTCAACCTTAACGGCGACTCCAAGGCGTCGGCGGCGAAGGCGAAATCGCTGGGCGTCACGAGCGTGTTCGTGTGCGGCCCGCAGGGGATCGACTGGTGGGGGCTCGGGCCGCAGGGCCCGACGCGCAGCGAGCCCATCCGGTGGGCCGACCTGGGCGGCTTCGTACGCGAGAAGAAGCACGAACTCGCCCCCCGCGCGATCTACGACGCCAAACTGCGACGCCCCACGGCCAAACCGGTGCAGATGACGTTCTTCGATGCCGGGCTCATGCCCGCGGTCGAAAAGGAGCGGGGCGAGACGCTGCTGCGGCTGGTGGAACGGGAGATCGCGTCACTCTCAGTGCAACTCGGGCGTCGGTTGGGCTCGCCCGTGGCCCAAGAGGAAGTCTACCGCACCGTGTTCTGGCAGCTCGCCGCCAAGATCCTGCACGACAAGCGCGTTCCTCGGTTCATCAACATCGATCTTGCCGACGCGGATCAAGTCTTCGACCGCATGGGCGAGCACCACGGCGAAGGCGATCGGTTTCCACCGTTCGGAACTCGGGGCCGACCCGCCATCGATGCGATGGCGGCCTCAATCGCGTCGTGCGGTTCACTGGCCGACGTGTCTCCCGAGGCTATTGCCGACGTCTACGAGAATGCGCTGCTGGAAAAGACGGTGAGCAAGGCTCGCGCACGACGCGGAGAGAAGCGTCCGAGCGTCCGCAAGGAACTCGGGATTCACGGCACGCCGTTCGTGCTCATTAACCACATGCTCTCGCAGTTGTGGCCGATGCTTGACGCGCAGTCGCTCGCGGCACCGCACGTCTTCGAGCCCGCGTGTGGGCACGCGCCGTTTCTGATGCGCGCCATGCGTTGGATTCGGCAATGGAACGACGCGGGCGAGCCGACGACTTCCCACGACTTCATGCGCAAGCACCTTCGCGGGGTTGAGAAAGAGCCCTTTGCGCGGCAGCTTGCCAAACTCGCCCTCACGCTGGCGGACGCGCCGCACGGCAACTCCTGGGCGATCAAGGACGGCGACATGTTCGCCTCCGACATCCTTGAGAAGGAGGCGAGCAAGGCCCGCATCCTTCTTTCAAATCCGCCCTACGAGGCGTTCAGCGACGCCGATCGTCGAGAGTACGGGCAGTTCGGCTACGAGGTGACGGCGAACACCAAGGCCGTCGAGATGCTCAAGCGGACGGTGCCGCACCTCCCGCTGGGCGGCGTCTTCGGCGTGGTCATGCCCGTGGGCGTGCTGCACGACAAGGAGTCCAAGCCCGTTCGCGAGGAACTTCTCAGGGACTTCGACCTGTACGAAATCAGCGTCTTCGCCGACAGCCTCTTCGAGCACGGCGACCACGAGGTGGCGGTGCTCGTGGGCCGCAAGAAGAAGCCGCGGACCAAACCGCCCGCGCTCATGTACCGCCGCGTGCGCGAGGCGGGCATGGCGGCGTTCAAGGAGCGTCTGGCGTTCTCGTGGGAGCGGGAAGTGTCGCAGTTACGTCTTGCGAGCACGCCAGACTTGAACATGTGGTTGCCGGATTTGGTCGAGGTGTGGGACTACTTGGCCTCTTCACCTCGTCTCGGTCGAGTAGCGCAAGTGCAACAAGGGCGGCAGTACTGGCAAGAGGACAAACTCTCCAGCCTGAGACGTCTGTCTCGGCATCCTCGGGAAGGCTTTGTCGAAGCTGTGCTTCGGGCCGACATCCCGTATTCCATCTACGACGTTCTCGGTGACGTGTGGATCGATCCCGGAAGGGCATCTTACCGAACACAGGGCGGCGGCGCTGCATCAGGCGTCCCGCAAGTTCTGGTCGGCTATTCGCCTGTGTCACGCGAGCAATGGAGACTCAAGGCCGTGCTCGACGATATCGGGTTGGCAGCTTCGAGCCGCTGGGTAACGATCCGCCCTTCCACGGACGGGCTCTCGCGGCTCGTGCTTTGGGCCATGCTCAACTCACCCGTGGCCAATGCGTATGCATTCTGTTATTCGGGCAAGAGAGAGACTCTGGTCGGTGAATGGAATGAGTTTCCCTTTGCCATTCTCTCACAGGATCAAGGGCAACAGATACAGGCTGCCGCCGCACGCTACCGAGCGCTCGCCATCGCCAAGGCCAAGGCGAAGCCCGCGCCCGCCGACCTCTTCACCCCGAGCGCCGCGCCGACGGGGTCGGTTCCGACCGACGCCGATGTCCGGGCCGCGCTCCTCGCGATGGACGCCGCCGTGCTTCGCGCATACGACCTGCCCCCGCGCCTCGAACGGCAGTTGCTCGACCTCTTCACAGGCGTCGAGCGCAAGGGCGTCGGGCTCGACGGCCCCGACGGCAAGTCCACCTTCCGCGGCTACTACCCCCCCGGGTTCACCTCGGCTCTGCCGCTGCACATGGTCATCTCGGAGCAGTTCGAGCGTGCCCGGGCGGACAAGACGGCGGAGCGTTTCAAGCCCGGCGACTCGCCGCATGTCCGCGATGTTCTTTGCGGCGTCGCGTCGGCCAAGGGGGAGGTGTGAGTCGTGGCCGACTACCTCCTCGATACCAACATCCTGAGCTATTGGTACGACAACAAGCCGGATGCTTCCGGGCAGCCCAAGCCGACCCACGCGAACGTCGTCCGCAACGTGGCTCGCGTGCGCGATCCTGATCCGCAGACCGGCTACGTCTCCCGCCTGTTCGTCTCGGTGGTCACGCTCGGCGAGATGGAGTACGGGCACCGTGTCGCCCCGCATCCCGACGCCCCCAGGCAGGCAGACTACACGAAGTTCGTGCGGGAGCAGTGCCCGGTGTCGCTGGACATGACGCCGCACGTCGCGGAGCAGTACGGCCAGATGAGGGCGTGGCTGTTCAACACCTGTGGCCCGAACGCCAACAAGACCAAGCCCAAGCGGGCCGAGCAATTGGTCTTCCCGTCAACGGGCCAGGAACTCGGCATCGACGAGAACGACCTGTGGATCGCGGCCCAAGCGATGACCCACAACCTTGTGCTGGTGACACACGACCGGCGCGGGAACTTCGGCAAGGTGCTCCAGCAGTTCGCGGCCTCACTCCGAGTTGAGGATTGGGCGATGTAGCAGATTGCTCCGAAATCGGAGTCTGCGCAACTATCGGGTTTCACCTGTCAATGGCTATTCAAGATGCTGAGTTTGTAGGCTCGGTTGAACCGCGCTCATGGCGCGTCCAGACGCCGCACGCGCTCGCCGCGGCTCAGCCTAGCTTTTCTTTGCAACCGCCCATGCTACGGTCTCGATCTTTCGCGCCAACTTCCGCCAAATCCCGCCGCCGCGTAGCAGTTCCCCGCCCCCGTCCCGCTGCCCCGGAAAAGCGCGGCTACACTTGCCAAGAATGCCGCCAACCCCAAACAGCCCCCGCCCAGCCCGTCCTTCCTCCATTGCCCCGTTCCCACGACCCCACACCGAAACGTCCGATAACGAAGGTGATCATCCCGGCACACACAAGAAAATGAGCATGATCACCTTCCGCCAGCGTGCTCAAAACGCGGT
>BTUU01000012.1:0-173551 GCA_045863555.1 Planctomycetota bacterium
GGCGTTCCTCTAGATATCTACGCATTTCACCGCTCCACCTAGAGTTCCAGGCACCTCTACCGACCTCAAGCGACGCAGTTCGCCGTGCAGTTCCATCGTTGAGCGATGGGATTTCACACGACGCTTGCGCCGCCGCCTACACGCCCTTTAAGCCCAATGATTCCGAACAACGCTAGCCTCCTCTGTATTACCGCGGCTGCTGGCACAGAGTTAGCCGAGGCTTTTTCTGGGTCCGCTCCACTTTGCGGATTGTTCACCCGCATCATTTGCTAGACCCTAAAAGCAGTTTACATCCCGAGGGACTTCCTCCTGCACGCGGCATTGCTGGGTCAGGCTTGCGCCCATTGCCCAAGATTCGTTACTGCAGCCATCCGTAGATGTCCGGGCAGTGTCTCAGTCCCGATGAGGCGGGTCATGCTCTCACACCCGCTACCCGTCGATCCCTTGGTGAGCCGTTACCTCGCCAACTAGGTGATAGGACATGGGCTGCTCCAAAACCGGCAGGCCTTGCGGTCCCCGCCCTTTGGTCGCAAGAAGATGCCTCCTCGCGACTTCATCCGGTATTAGCAGCAGTTTCCCGCCGTTGTCCCGGTGTTAAGGGTACATTACCCATGTATTACTCTCCCTTCCGCCACTAACCGTATATTGCTACACGGTCCGTACGACTTGCATGTCTTAGCCATGCCGCCAGCGTTCGTTCTGAGCCAGGATCAAACTCTTCGAAAAGAATTCGTCGAAAAACCGGCCTCAAAGTGCCGGATATTCGTCCTGACGTTAGCTCAAACACTTCTCTTCTGCGTGCGAGAGTGTTTGAAAACCCCACCCTGTGACAGGCGGGGGTGGCGGGGGAACGTTCGTAACGACGTCCAACCCGCCGATCATCCGTAAACCGGCTGAATTCGCAGACAGCCGGCCACGGTCACACTCTCGCGGCATTAGGTCCACTGTTCACTTGTCAAAGAACCGCACGACTCGTCGCCGCGTCTCGCGGCGGGAGGGGGATAGTACCACAACCCGCGTTCGACGCAAGGGGTCTCGAAGAAATTTCCGCTGCGATTTTTCGGTCGCCGTGAAAACTGCGATACGCCCAATAACTATATAGCCCATCCCCAACCCGAATGCAACTCGACGACCCGCCGCCGCCCGGCCCGCCACCCGCGGCCAGACCAGCGCCATCCTCCCCAACGCGCTCCCAACCCGAGCACCCACCACTGGTTGCGCACACCGCCCCGATCTGCGCCGCCGCCGCACCCTGACCGCGCTGGACGCGATTCCCCTCCCCTGAAAGCCCGTTCAAACCCCGCCCGCCTTGCAGTTCAACCCGACTCCCCGGACAGTATCTGCCCGAATGACCCGACGCGACCGCCGAGCCCTGCGTGTCTCCCTCCTCATCGGCCTCTTCGCCACGGCCGCCGTCGTCGCCACCTTCCTCTTCGGCGGCCTCGAGCGATTCGAATTCATGACGCTCGATCTCCGTTACCGCTACGCCAATTCGCAGCGCGAGGCCGGCAGAATCGTCTGCATCGACATCGACGACCCCTCCATCAGTGAAGTCGGCTGGTGGCCGTGGAGCCGCGACATCCAGGCCGCGCTCATCGCCATCCCGGCCGAGGCCGGCGCGCAGGCGATCCTCGTCGATCTGACGTGGAGCGAACGCCAGCCCCCGCGCGTCACGACGGAGGACGAACTCGCGCTCCTCGATTCATCGTCGACCGATGGGCAGCGCACGCTCGACTGGATCTACCCGGACAGGATCCTCGCCGCCGCGATCCGCCGCGCCGGCAACGTCTACGTGAACTACCATTTCGCCCCCGATCTCCGCCGCAACGCGGAATTCCAGGCCGCCGTCGACGCGCTCCTCCGTGACGACGCGGCGGACGCGGAACGGCAGATCGACGCGCTGTCGCGCCGCCGCGCCGAACAGCCTCACCGCCGCGAACTCCGTCCCGAGGAAACCCGCGCCCAGGAGCACCCGCTCGACCAGGCCCGCATCGTGGCCGCGCTCCAGCGAAAACCCGCCCTCCAGGCCGCGGAGATCGCCGCGGAGCTCCGGTTGCTCCCCGCGTTCGTCTCCCAGCCGCAGATCTTCGACGCCTGCCGCGCCCTGGCGCTGGAGCGCATCGTCGCTGAGCACCTCCGGAAAAACCCCGCGGCCGTCTCGCAGCCCGCCGACCAGCTCTTCGCCGCACTCACCGCGGAACTCCGCGTCGATCCGCTCGACCGCACGCCCGTCACCCGCGGCCTCCGCAGCGCCATCCACGCCGTCCGCAGCTACGAGGCCACCGTCCGCGACCCCCTCGCCCCGCTCGACGCCGTCCGCTCCGCCGCCGTCCGCGTCGAAGGCGTCACTCCCGCGACGTACGAAGTCGCCGCCGCCGCGCGCCGCGCGGGCTTCGCCGTCTTCGACGAACCCGATATCGACGGCGTCGTCCGCCGCACGCCGATTCTCGGCAGCCACGCCGGCCGCCTGCTCACGCAGATGGCCTTTCTCCTCGCCTGCGACCTTCTCGGTGTCGCGCCGGATGCCATCCGCGCTGTCGACGGTGGCCTCCGGCTCACGCTCCCCGACAAATCCGAGCTCTTCGTCCAGCTCGACAGCGATCATCGCCTCATGATCCCCTGGCTCGCCGAGCCCGACTGGACGCGCCAGTTCACCCACGTCTCCGCCCGCGGCATCGTCGCCATTCAGCGCGGCCGCGACATGCAATCCGCCAACACCGCCCTCATCCGCCAGTCGATGCGCGCGCTCCTTGACGATCCCCGGTTCGCGGCGCTTCGCGAAGACGGCCGCGTCCTGGACGACGTCGAGCACCTGGAGCGACAGCTCGCGGA
The DNA here is from genome assembly GCA_045863555.1 of Planctomycetota bacterium. Lineage (GTDB taxonomy): Bacteria > Planctomycetota > Phycisphaerae > UBA1845 > Fen-1342 > JACRLV01. The sequence continues at coordinate 2,833 of BTUU01000012.1, forward strand.
GGAGGAACTCGCGGATTCGCCCGATGTCGCCGCGCTCCGCGAACTCCTCGCCGCCGCGCGCGCCGCCGAATCAGAGTTCGCGGGAAAACTGCAACCGCTGCTCGCGTCCATCGCTTCGCAGCCCGCCTCATCTCCGTCCGCCGATACCGCTGCGGCCCTCGCGCGCACCATCGCCCGCGCCCGCGCCGCCAATGACACGATCGAACGCGTCAACCGCGAGTCGCTCGACGAACTCCGCCGCCTCATCGCCGGAAAAATCTGCCTCATCGGCTACACCGCTACGTCTCTCGCGGACATGAAGCCCATCCCTACCAGCAAGAGCGCCGCCGGCGTCATGGCCCACGCCAACCTCCTCAACGGCATGCTCACCCGCCGGCTCGTGTACTCCGCGTCAACGACGCTCAACGCGATCATCGCCGTCGCCTTCGGCCTCCTCGCGACCGCGCTCTGTGCCACGCTTCGCCCGCGCCTCGCCTTCTGGCTCGCCGGCCTCTTCGTCGTCGGCTACGCCGCCCTCGCCGGCGTCTCCCTCTTTCAAACCGGCTTCTACAACCTGGCCCTCACGCCCGTCTTCGCGGCCGTGCTCCTCCCCTTCATCGTCATCAGCACGTATCGCTACGTCTTCATCGACAGCGAGCGCCGCCAGCTCGCCACCGCCCTCGGCCAGTACACCTCCCGCGAAATCGCCCGCCAGATGGCCGAAAACCCCGAGCTGTGCCGCCGCGCCGAATCGCGCGAAGTCACCGCGATGTTCACCGACCTCCGCGGCTTCACCACCATCTCCGAACGCATCGGCGCTGCCCGCACTCAGAAAGTCCTCAACGTCTGCCTCGGCCGCTTCACCGAAGTGATGCTCGTCCACGGCGCGATGGTCAACAAGTTTATCGGCGACGGCATCTTCGCCTTCTGGAATCCCGTCATCCTTCCGCAGCCCGACCACGCCCTCCGCGCCTGCGAAACGGCCGTCGATCTCCTCGTCGCCCTCGAAGCCCTCAAGCGCGAGCAGGCCGCCGCCCACGGCGACGACATTTACCCCGAGATCCACCTCCGCGTCGGCGTCGCCACCGGCAACGCCATCGTCGGTCCCTGCGGCTCCGAGCAGAAGTACGACTACACCTGCATCGGCGATTCCGTAAACCTCGCCGCCCGCCTCGAGTCCGCCAACAAGTTCTTCGGAACGCGGATCCTCATCGCCGGCCCCGCCCGCGAGTACGTCGGCGACCGCTTCATCTTCCGCTCGCTCGGCGGCGTCCGCGTGAAGGGAAAACAGAACGCCGTCCCCGTCTATGAACTCCTCGGCCGCCCCGGCGAGGTCCGCGACGACATGATCGCCTACGCGGAGCGATTCGCGGCCGCCGTCGCCCGTTTCCAGGCCCGCGACTGGCGGGCGTCGCTCGACCAGTTCGACGAATGCACGAAGCTCCGCCCCGACGACCCCGCCGCCCAGGAGTACATCGACGCGACCGCCGGCTATATCGCCCGCCCGCCGCCGGACGACTGGCCGGGAGCGATCGAACTGGCGGAGAAATGATGGTGAAAGGTGAAAAGTGAAAGGGGGGCGACCCGGCTGGCTTTCACTTTTCACCTGTCACCTTTCACCCGTTTTCCTGGAACTCCCCGCACCCCGGCCCGTCTAACCGCGTAGAAATGATGTTCCGCGAGCCCGGCCACCCTTGAGGACCCCGCCATGCACGCCTCCCTGCGCGCCCTTGCCGTTTTTCTCGCCCTCCCGACCCTGACCTTCGCCCAGGAAATCGTCGAGCGCGACCTCGCCCCAAATATCGTCGTCCCCCAGCGCCGCGTCGTGCCCATCCGCCACACCCAGCCGGTCATCATCACCGGCGTGAGCGCAAGCGTCGCCATCGTCGAGCAGGTCGCCACGACCACGCTCGACGTCTCCCTGAGCAATCCTGGCCACGCCCGCGCGGAGGCCGAAGTCCTCGTCCCCGTCCCCGACGGTGCGGTCATCCGCGCCTTCGACTTCGAAGGAAAATCCGCCGAGCCCGCCGCCCGCATCCTCCCCAAGGAAGAGGCCCGCCGCATCTACGAACGCATCGTCAGCGCATCGCGCGACCCCGCGCTGCTCGAATTCGTCGGCTACAACGTCGTCCGCAGCGCTGTCTTCCCGGTCGAGCCCCGCGGCACGCAGAAAATCCGCCTCGTCTTCGAACAGGTTCTCGGCGGCGACGGCCCGCGCATCGACTACGAACTCATCCGCAGCCAGTCCCTCGACTTCACCATCCCCTGGTCGGTCAGCGTCCGCATCGAAAGCAAGTCGCCCGTCTCGACGGTCTACTCCCCGACGCACGAAGTCGAAACCCGCCGCGAATCGCCGAATGTCATCCACGTCTCCGCCGGCCGCACGCCCACGCCGCCGCAGCCCGGCCAGCCGCAGCAACCCGCGCCCGCCGCGACCGGCATGCAGCCTGGCCCGTTCCGCCTCAGCTACCTCCTCGAACGCGACGGCATGACCCCAACCCTCTATGCCTACCCCGACCCGAAAGTCGGCGGAGGCTACTTCGTGCTCCTCGTCGGCATGCCCGCCCAGACGCCCGAGGCCTCCGAGGCCGCGAAGATCCGCCGCGAACTCACGCTCGTCATCGACACCTCCGGCAGCATGGCCGGCGAGAAATTCACGCAGGCCATCTCCGCTGCCCGCCAGACCCTCCACGGCCTCGACGACGGCGAACTCTTCAACGTCATCGCCTACTGCGACACCATCTCGCCGCTCGCCTCCGCCCCGCTCGTGAAGTCGACCGCGACGATGACGCAGGCCGAAGCCTTCCTCACCGCCCTCCGGTCCAACGGGGGCACGAACATCCACGACGCCCTCACCGAGGCCCTCCGGCCCACCGCCGTCGAAAACACGCTCCCGCTCGTGCTCTTCCTCACCGACGGCCTGCCGACGGTCGGCCAGACCTCGGAGATCGCGATTCGCGGCGTCGTGACGAAGGCCAACCCCGCCTCGCGGCGCATTTTCCCCTTCGGCGTCGGCTTTGATGTCAACGCGCCGCTGCTCACGAAGATCGCGGCCGAGACCCGCGGCTCGCCCGTCTTCGTCCTGCCGAATGAAGACGTCGAAGTGAAGGTCGGCCAGATCTTCCGCCGCATGAAGGGCCCGATCCTGGCCTCGCCGGAACTGCGCTTCGCCTCCGCCGGCCCGTCGGGCATCGTCCCGGTCATGGACGTCCTCCCCTCGACGCTTGCCGACGTCTTCACCGGCGACCAGATCATCGTCCTCGGCCGCTATGTCGGCGCTTCGCCGCTCTCGTGCAGCCTCACCGGCAACTTCGCGGGCAAAACCACGACCCGGAAGTTCGACCTCGCCGTCGACCAGGCCACCGTCCGTAACTCCTTCGTCCCGCGCCTCTGGGCCAGCCGCAAGATCGGCGTGCTCATCGAAGCGGTGCAGGCCCTCGGCGCCGACCGCCGCCCCGGCGAATCGCCGACGCCGCAGCACCTCGCGAAGGTGAAGGAACTGACCGACGAGATCGTTCGCCTCTCGACCGAGTTCGGCATCCTCACCGAGTACACCGCGTTCCTCGCCGAGGAGGGCAGCAACCTCGAAGCGCCGGCCCGCCTCCACGCGGCGATGGAGTCCATCAGCAGCGGCTACATGGCCCGCAGCGGCGGCCGCGGCGTCTCGCAGGGCAAGAACGAGGGCAAATTCAAGCAGCAGGCCGCGCTCACGCTCAACAACATGTACTACGACGCCGACCAGCGCGAAGTCATCACGACGAACGTCCAGCAGCTCAGCGACAAAACGCTCTACCGCCGCGTCGGCAAGTGGATCGAGTCCGCCGTCGTCGGCCGCGAAAAGGACACCCCGGCCCGCACGGTCGCGTTCAACACGCCGGAGTTCGATGTGCTCCTGACGCAGCTCGTCACCGAAAACCGCCAGTCGCTGCTCGCGGTCTCCGGCGACGTCCTCCTCGACGTCAGCGGCGAACTCGTCCTCGTCCAGCTCCCGACGCCCCCGGCGGGCGAGCGACCGTAATTTCAGGAGCGCGGCGTAAGCGGCCGCGCGGCGGCCGCTCGCCTGTATCTTGAAACCGCTCGACAGGAAGTGTGGAACCGGCCAATGGCCGGTTTCACCTTCGAACCGCGATTCCGATCCGAGATTTTGTAGCCGCTGAGTTTTGCTGTGTCTGTCGCACCGTTACAGAGCGTGCGTCTAACAAGCTCGCTCGGATACAGTGACTGCTGGCCGCTCACTCTCGGTGACCGCCCCACATTCGGGACACCGCCCACTGACGTTCCCCGTCAGGTTGTAACCGCAATTGGCGCAGCAGCCAGGTTCGATTCGCCGCCGATTCCGCCGCCAGAGCCAGATCATCGGAATGCCGAACGCGAGTAGCGGCATCCAGAGGGGCACCGAGATGCCGATTGAGCCCGATCCGGTGCCCCAGCCGCTTCCGAGACGGCGCGGCCATCCACCGACGGTGGCCCATGCCTCGGCAATTTGCGCCCACGAGCTCCGCCAGGAGACAAAGACGAACGGCCACTCAGGGATCGGTTTTTCGTGAACGCCGATCCAAACGGAACCGCCGACCACCCCCGTATATGCACCGGATTGAGAGTAGAGTCGGACACTGAAGCCGAAGGCGCAGAAGATCATCGCAACGAGCGTCAGCGTAAATGTGCTAACGAGCCCCCAGGCAAGGACTCGCCGCATGAGAGGTCGTCGTTTCGTCATGATGGCCACGGAGGCATTCCGCCCGGCCGGCGTCTTCAATCAGCCAGCACTTCTTTCTGCGCCCCAATTGGCAACGTCGCCCCACGGTTGTTGCCCCTGCCCGCTCGAACAGGCCGACACGTTCTGCATTCTGCATTCTTCATTCATTTCGCATGCGGCCTCCCCCTCAAATGCGCATCCATCGCCCCCCACCCCCGCCCATGATCCGCCTCTGACTGCCGCGCTGCCGAAACCGCGTGCGGCCCGTAGCACAGCATCCGCAAAACCGCGTCCGGCCGTTGATGCCAGCTCGCCCACGCCAGCGGCGAGTCGCCATGCACGTCGCGGGCGTCAACCCGCGCCCCCGCATCCAGCAGCAGCCGAATCGCGTCGGTCGTCCCGAATGCCGCCGCCCGATGCAGCGCCGTCTCGCCCCGCGTCCGCGCATCCCGCATCAGGCACCCCGTCTCCACGCCCGGCTTGGTCGCCCGATTCGGATCCGCCCCGGCCGCCAGCAGCACGCGCACTACGTCGTCATACGCCGGCCGGTTCGGCTTGCAGAGCGCCGCGTGCAGCGGCGTCTCGCCGGTATCCGCCAGCGGGTGGTTCGCATCCGCCCCCTGTTCGAGCAGAAACTGACAAAGCCGCCAATACCCATGAAACGCCGCCCCGTTCAGATCAAAATTGTCCCCGAGGGTCGCCAGCGCCTCGCCGTGCAGCAGCAGAAAGCGGATCGCGCTCACATCACCGTAGTACGCACACCACCGAATCAGCGCCGTCCCCGCGGCATCGACATCCCGCGGGGAACGCCCCTCCGCGATGTGCTGGAACACGAGGTCCGTCCGACCATCCGCGATCCGCGCCATTCTGTCAGAAGCCACGTCAGCCTCCCGGCGCACGGTCGCGCGCTCATTCAACTTTGAATACCGAGTGGATTCAGCAGAAGAAACGGAGGCCGGGCCGGTCCGGTGAATGAGGCGCTCCGAAAGCGTGGTCAACCCGCGCTTCGTCGTTCGAAGTGCGGCTCGCCACAGGAGATGCCTGACCGTGACTGCGGTCCGACCTCCACGCGCAGGATACCGCGGCCGCGCGCCAGGACCAAGATGAAATTCGGCGCGAGAGGATGCGTATTTGAACTGAGTTCTCAGCCCGGTCCGGTGCAAGGTGCCCAGCAGTGGGACCGCGGCGGCACGGGTTCGCATCGTGCAGCGGGCAGCCGCGCGTGCGCCAAGCGCAGCGCGCTCGCCGGCGCGGTAAAGTGCCCCCTTTTGGAGGCCGCCGCATGCCCAAAGTCGCTGTCATCATCCCCGCCGCCGGCGCTGGCAAGCGCTTCGGCGGCGACGTCAAGAAACCCTTCGCCCAGATCGACAATCGCCCCGTCTTCATCCGCTCCGTCGAGCTCTTCCTCAACCGCGAAGACGTCTGCCAGGTCATCCTCGCCGTCTCGCCCGACGACTACGACGTGGTGAAAGAAAAGTACGCCGCGAACATCATGTTCATGGGCATCCACCTCGTCCGCGGCGGCAAGGAGCGCTTCGAATCCGTCCGCCTCGCCCTCGACGCCGTCGCGCCCGAGGCCGACCTCGTCTGCATCCACGACGCCGTCCGACCCTGCGTCCTCGAATCCTGGATCAACCTCGTCTTCGAAAAAGCCGCCGCGATGGGCGCCGCCATCCTCGCCGCCCCGATCCCCGGCACGATCAAGCGCGTCGAAAAAGACACGATCCGCGAAACCGTCTCCCGTGCCGGACTCTGGGAGGCCCAGACGCCGCAGGTTTTCAAAAAAGAGGTGATCGTCGCCGCCTACGCGAAGCTCCCCCCCGACGCGAACCCGACCGACGACGCCCAGGTCGTCGAGTTATCCGGCCAGAAGGTGGGCATCATCGAATCCGACCGCCGAAATCTGAAAATCACGGCCCCCGGCGACCTCAATCTCGCCGCGGCCACGCTCAAGGACATCTCGCGCGGTGCAAAAAAAGGCGGCCCGCTCGGCGCTTTTGGCGAGGCGCAATGGTAATTGCCGTGCTGCGCCGATAGAATACATGGGCCTAAGGCATGCCGGGCGGCCCCGTTGGACGCCCGGGCTGCCGCGGCCGAAGCGACATGCAGCAGCGTCACCGCAAAAGGCCATTTCATCGCGTCGGCTCGCCCTGGCTCTGGCTGGCGTGTCTGACCGTCCCCCTTTGCGGCTGCCAGGGGTGGCCCTTCGCCAAACCCGGCCCCGCCGCCCAGACCAGCTCCCCCGGCCCCGAACGTTCCTCGCCTCAGCCCCAGCAGCCCATCGCCAATGCCGACACCGGCTTTACCCTGACACCGACCGGCAAGCCCGAGGCCGCCCCGTCGATCCGCCCCCCGCGCACCCAGATCACGCTCGCCGTCTTCAACGTCCAGATACCCGAGTCGCAGTTCCGCGTCGCCTCCGCCATCTGGAACCACATCCGCGAAGACGTGATCGACGCCGAGACGCAGGCCCGCCTCGCTGACAACGGCTTCCGCATCGGCATCGGCAACGTCCAGTTCTGGGACCCCGTCAAGACGATTCTCGACAGCGTCCCCAACCATCGCGTCGTCCGCAGCGATCCCGTCCGCGTCCCCGTCGGTTTCCCGCTCGCCCTGGAGCTCGACCCCGAGCCGCGCGACCAGACTCTCTTCCACGTGAACCGCGCCGGAGACCTCGCGGGAAGTTCCTGGCCGCAGAGCCGGAATATCCTCAGAGCCAGCTATTCGCCCGATCCGCGGTCGGGCGAGAGCATTCTGTTTCAACTGGTGCCCGAAGTGCACCAGAAGCTGGACGGCTGGCGCTGGATTCGCACGGAGCAGGGGCTCTGGGAGGTTCCGCGGCAGGATGTCTACGTGTTCGAGCCGATCGCCGTGACGCTCACGCTCGCCCGCGACGAGTTCATCGTCGTCACGCCCAGCGAATCCGCGAAGCTCCGCGGAATCGTCGGCCGCGCCATGCTGACCAACGAGATCGAGGGCGTCGCCTATCAGTCTTTCGTCTTTCTCCGTCCGGAGGTGAGCGATGTCGGCCAGCGCAACTGAGCCCATCGCCGCCGGCCCGCGGCGTCTGGAGTCCGGCTTCTTCGAGCAGCTCTTCGAGGGCGCGGGGCTCGCCGTTTTCGCGTGCGACACGACCGGCCGGATCGAGGCCGTCAACTCGCTCGGAGCGGAACTCCTCGGCGACCGCGCCGCGGCTCCCGGCGCGCTGAACCTGCGCGATCTGCTGCCTCCGTCGGATCACAAGACCTTCGACGACCACCTCCACCGCCTCGTCGAATCGCGCGAGTCGCTGGAATTCCGCACGCGCATCACCGACGCGACCGGCGTGACCGAGTACGCGCTCTGGCTCGCCCCGCTTTTTTCGGCGGATGGCCATCTGCGGGGGATGTCCGCGTGGTTTCACGACATCACCGCCCGGCTCCAGTTGCGGCGCAGTGTGCGCAAGAACGAGCGCCTGAGCACGCTCGGGGCCATGTCCGGCTCCGTCGCGCACCATTACAGCAACCTCCTGTGCAGCATCGCCACCAGCCTCGAATACGCAGTCAACATGAACACCATGACGGCCATGAAGCGGGCGCTTCATCGCACCCAGGAGGGCGTCGCGAAGGCCACCGAGCTGACGCGCCAGCTCCTCGCCTTCGCCCAGGCCGACTATCGCCAGTCGGACATGTCCGATTTTCTCGAATCGGTGCTCCACTATGCCGACGAGAACGAGGAGCGGCTGGCCCGGCGCGGCATCCGGCTCGAGGTCCACTGGCCCGAGCTGCCGCCCCATCTCGCCGTGCCGCGCGAGCGCATGCGCGTCATCCTCGGCAACATCGTCGAAAACGCCGTCGAAGCGATGCCCCAGGGCGGCACCCTGACCTTCGCCATCTCCCACGACGACGCCCACGTGCGTCTGGCGATCTCCGACTCCGGCTCCGGCATCCGCCCCGATCACCTCGAGCACCTGTTCGAGCCGTTTTTCACGACCAAGGGCGAACTCAGTCAGGGAACGCGGCAGGCGCTCGGCATGGGGCTCGCCGTCGCCCACGGACTGGTGCGCGAGCTGCGCGGTACGATCTCGGCCTCGAACATTCCCGACGGCGGGGCGCGCTTCGAGATCGCGCTTCCGACGTCGCAGCGCCGCTGAACCCCGGCCCGCGCCGGCCCCGGAGATGCTGGTATGGATCAACGAACCAATTGCTGTCCCGCGATCCGCGTGATGATGATGCCGCGCGACACGAACGCCCACGGCACCATCTTCGGCGGCGTACTGCTGAGCTACATCGACCAGGCCGGCGCGGTCGAGGCCCGCAAGCACACGCCCCACAAGTTCGTCACCGTCGCCATGGACAAGGTCGAGTTCAAGAAGCCCGTCTTCGTCGGCGACGTGCTCAGCTTCAACACGCATCTCGTCAAGGTCGGCCGCACGTCGATGACCATCAAGGTCGAAGTCGAGGCCGAGCGTTTCGAGAACCCGAGCGAAACGATCCCCGTGACCGAGGCCCTGCTCGTCTACGTCGCCGTCGATCACGCCGGAAACCCCGTGCCGATCCAGCGCTGATCGCAGCCGCGTTTCCGGAATCCGCTCAGATCACGATCGTCCGGCCGCCGCGGCGCTTCGGCCAGAGCAGCAGGCCCAGGCTCCCAAACCCCGCCAGCCCGGCGACGATGAGCGGCGAGGAATTGGTCATTCGGGCCATGTCCTCCCAGTCGCGCTCGGTCAGCAGGATCGAGATCGCGTTCGCCGCCGGGCCCAGGCACAGCACCACCGCGACGAGCCCCAGCCCGCAGCCGGCAAGCCCGCGGAGAAAGTGCATCCCCCCGTCGGCCCGGCGCGAAACCATCAACAGGATCGTCCCGAACAGCAGCGGACCGAGCACCGCCGCGCGCGGCACCTGCGCCTCGATGAACTCGCCGTGCCGGTTCACGATCTCGACCCGCCCGTTGTTCGCGGAGACGACCGCGTTGGCGCCTTCGAACGAGACGCCGCGCATGTTGTAAAGGACGGCCATCGCCAGGCTGGCGACCAGCAGCATCTTGCCCAGGAAGGAGAGCCCTGCGTTCGTCGCCCGCCCTACGAACGACGGCGCCGCCGCCGGCTCGGCCGGCGCGGCGGGTTGCGGCGGGGGGGCCGCTTCCATCACGGGCTGTGCCTGCCGCTCCCCGCGCTCCCAGCGAAACGCCAGGCTGACCACGGCGATGCCCGCGGCCGCCACCATCCCGAACACGCACCCCGCGATCTCCTCCCCATCCAGTCGCGGGTCAGAGCTCAGAATTGCGATCATCAGCCCGATGATGAACACCGCAAACGAAAGGACGAAAGGTCGGATCGTCCCCCCGATCAGCGTCCGGCGGTGCTTCTGGCCGAGCTTGACGGCGAAGAAGATGCACAGCGCCACGCCGCCGAAGCCGAGCGCCATCGTCCCGACCTTGTCGTCGACGCTCCGCGCCGCGACGCCGCGCGCGACAAAGCCCGCAACCGCGCCCGCGACGGCCAGGCAGAGCAGCACCGCCCAGATGACGCGCAGGCCCTGCGGCACCAGCGCCCCGGCGGGCCGCGGCTGAATCCACGACGGCACTCCTTGGAACGAGGTCAGTCGGACGGAGATTCCGCGAGCGCCGGCCGGCATGCCGGGAAAGGGCCCGGCCGAGCCTCCCGACTCGGCGACAGCGCGGGGCGACTGCGGCGGCACCGGACTCGCCGGGGCCGCCATCGGCGGAATCGGCGGGATCGGCCGCCCGCCCGCCGGCGCTCGCGGCGCCGCCGGCCGCGGCATCGCCCAGATCGAAGCGCCAAGCTGGACCAGCAGCGAAAGCGCCGCGCCGCTCACCGCAAACGCGAGCTTCATCTCATCGTCGCGCCGCGCGAACGGCAGAGCCGCGAGGAATCCGACGAACGCGGGACCGGCCGCCGACCAGATCCGCACCTCGCCGCGTCGCCCCTGGGCGACGCGTTCGTGCCAGTTGTTGATCGCGAGCGTCGCGAGGATCGGGATCGCAAACGCGACGTTGTCCCCGCCGCCGATCAACGCGCCGGGAATCATCATCGCGCCGGCGATCGACGCCGTCATGATCCGTTCCACGAACGGATTCTGCTCCGGCGCGCGGGGGATCACCGACAGTTGTGCGAACAGCGCGGCAAACGTCCCCGAGAGCAGGAACCAGCCGATCGAAATCGGCGCGGCATCACGCGCGCGGTCCACCGAGCCCGCCAGCCCCGCCGCCGCGAGCAGGATCACGCCGAAGCTCAGCGCGACGGGCCACCGCAGTCGCGCGTTCCGCGCCGAGTCGGCCAGCCACGTCCCGATCCCCGCGGGTGCGGCCGCATACGGTGCGGCGCCGTGCGGCGCAGCGCCGGGTTGCCGCCGCATCGGCCGAGCCTCATCCGGCAGCGGGGGAATGTCGGGGATCACGTCCGCCGTGGCCGCTGGAAACGGCACGGCCCCGTGAACGTCGAGCGCCGGCACCGGCGCCCGCCGCGGCGGAGTCGTCACCGTTCGGTCCATCTCTTCCGCCGCGGCGCCGCGCTGGTAGTTCGACGCGAGCACCGACGGATCGAATGAGTTGAACCCGGCCGTCACTTCGGTCGACGACATGATCGCGTCGACCATCTCGTTCACGTCCTGGTACCGGTCGAGCGGGTTCTTCTGGAGCGCGCGGACGATTACGCTCTTGAACGGCTCGGGAATCGCGCCGACGTCCGGCCGATCCTGGAGATGCCGCATCAGGATTTCGGCCATGCTCGAACCGGTGAACGGCAGGCGGCCGGTCAGCATCTCGTAGAGAATCACGCCGAGCGCGTAGATGTCGATCGCCTTCGTATAGCTGCCCGAACCGATCTCCGGCGCCATGTAATGCACCGTGCCGACGCTGACCGTGTTCCCGCTGTGCCGGCTCATGGACAGGTGCTTGCTCAGGCCGTAGTCGCCGATCTTGACGTAGCCTTCGTCGTAGAAAATGTTGCCCGGCTTCAGATCGCGATGGACGATCCCGCGGTCGTGCAGGTAGCTCAGACCCTTGGCGATGCCGTTCAGGAAGAACGCGGCCTTCTGCGGACCGAGGCCCTTGGGCTCGGCGGTCATCAGTTCGTGCAGCGACGGCCCGCTCACGTATTCCATCATGACAAACGGGTCGCCCTCGCCGTTCCGCCGCACGTCGTAGATCGTGATCAGGTGCGGGCTCTTCAGGTTCATCACCTGGGCCACGCCGCGCAGCTCGACTTCCGGGTTCTCGCGCAGGTACTTCAGCGCGATCTCCTTGCCCGAGTCGGTCTTGGCGTAGTAAACCTCGCCGAATCCGCCGCGACCAACGGCACGCTGAATGGTCACGCCTTCGAGAGGTCGATCGCCATGCTTGAAGGTGTAGGCCATGGAAGCTCCTTCGCCGCCAGTAGACTAGACGCTCTGCTGCGCCTGATACAGTTTCGTCGTCACCCGTACGTCGCCGATGTCGCTCGTTCGGTTCAGCGCTACCGCGTCGGCCGGGCCCGTCGGGTGTCCGTCGCGGGCCGCCTTCCGCGCGTGCAGGCCGCCCGCGCGTTCGAACAGCACGAACCGGCTGTCGCCCTCGCGCGTGCGGATGTGGCAGCTGCTCTGCGGTCCCACGATGCACGTGTCCTTGAACAGCACGACGAAGCTCACGTCCTCCGGCAGCCGGCAGCGATCCGAAAGCTGAAGCACGGCCGTGCCGCTCTTGCTGCTCGGCATCCGGAACGTGAATTTCGCCTGCGCGCCGAGCACGACCCGATCGCCGTCGCGGAGCAGCGCCCGGCTGATCGAGCGCTGGTTCACGGTGGTCGGGGCGTGCGCGACGAGGAAATAGCCGTCGCCCTGCCGCCGGATTTCCGCGTGCAGGGATTGAACGTCCGACGTGAACGGGATATCCGCCGGCGAGCCCGACGAGAACCGCCCGAGTCGCACAACATCCCGGGCGATGATCAGCCCGCTGCCCGTCCCGTCGACGAGCATCAGCAGCCGCCGATCGAGCGGCGCGCCGGCGCTCGTGTGAATGCTCGCAGCCGGTGCCGCGATCGCGCGCATCGGCTCGCTCTCGCCGATCCGGCCGCGCTCCGGCGCCGTCGTCGCGATCAGCCCGATCGGCGACGCGATCAGCCGTGAACGGGCGTCGAAGAGCTGCTCCAGTTCCTTGATCGCCGTGCGTACCCACGGCACGTCGCGGGCAACCGAGATGCGCAGCAGCACGTCGTGCAGTCCGTCGAAATCCCGCGCCGCCAGCCGCGCGGCGGCCTGACCGGCCAGCGACGTCAGCCGTTCCTGCTCTTCGAGGCTGTCGTCGAAACGAATGAGGTCTTTTGCCGATCGCAACATGGTCTGGACCCTGTCGATGCGTCCGTCGTCGAACGCCTCCTGGGTTTTTCGCGTCATTTCAGCCGCCAGTGCCCGGGCAAGCGCATCGGCTTCCCCGCTTCGGCGATGATTCGCCACCGCTTCGCGCCAGAGGTCGCACGCCTGTTGGAGATTCCCCGCGCCAAGCGCCTGCCGCGCATGTTCCAGTGCCTGAGCGCTCCGCCGGGCCCGCCGCTCGACCTCGTCTGCGAGAACCTGCCGCTTGTCGGGATCTGGAACCTGGTTCACGGCCGCGTGGGCCGACTCCAGCCGTCCCGCCTCGATCGTCGCCGCTGCCCGGGCGATGGCCTCCCGGGTCGCCGCCTGTTGGGCCCCGGCCAGCTTGAGCGACGCCTCGATCCGGTCCCGGAGCGCCAGCGCGTCTCCCGGCAGGGGGCCGAGCTGAGCCGCCTTTTCGAGGTCCGCGAGCGCCTCGCCACCCTTGCCGGCCTGCGCAGAAACCCGTGCCCGGGCGATCAGGGCCTTTCGAAGGTCCGATAGTAAGTCGCTTGCCTGATTGTGGTTACGGATTTCCCGCTCGGAGAGCCGGGCGAAGGCTTCGTCGAAACGGCCGGCGTCGAGGGCGCGCTGGGCCGCCTTGAGTCCGGTGTTGAGCCATTTCGAGAACATGCGATACCTCGCGCCGCCGAGCCTAGGATGTTACGAAAGCACGGCGGTATTCGCGACAAAATCTCGGATATTCCGGAGGGGAAGCGGCATTCAGGCGTCTGTACGCGTGGAGCCGAAAAATGCTGGACGGTTTGACTTGGCACTGCGTCCGAAATGGGGTTATACTCCTTCTGTAGTGCCCATATCGTCGCACTGTCCGGCGACAATTGAACGGAGAAGGCAATGCCCGGGTTCCTCGTCGACATCCTGAAGATCCTCATGGCGATCTTCGGCTACGACGTCTTCGGTTCGGCCGGCTGATCGATCGGATCGTGTCCTGCGGAGCCGCTGATCGCGACTGAAACCGTCGCTACGCTGTAGTCTGGCGTGCACCGCCCAGCCTTTTTGAGAACACAGCCTTCCCATCGCCAGGCCCGTAGAAGTCCGCCAGCCGCGCTTCCAGTTGGTATCCGCATCGCTCGTAGAATGACCGCGTGGGTGCATAGTCGCCGCGCAGCGACGTATCGATGAACACGTGTGTGCCGCCGCGGCGTTCCACCTGCGACTCGAATTCGCGCATCAGGGCCCGACCGACCCCGCGGCCCTGCACGCGCGGATCGACCACGATCCAGTAAAGATCAAAGCTCGAAATCGTGCACGGGATCGGCCCGCAGCAGGTGTACCCCGCGAGCGCGCCATCCACTTCGGCCACGGTCACGGAATAATCGCTCGCCTCCCCGCGCGTCAGGTTCTCGTTCAGCAGTTCGACCGCGATCTCGACCTCGGCCGCGGAAAAACGTCCGGTGGCACGAACGATCTCCGTCAGTACAGGGATGTCACTGGGTCGCAGCACATTTCGAAATTGAATGGCCATCGGTCCTCACGCCGTGAACATGCCGAATCGTCCGCGCCCCGCGTCCGGATCGTCACGGCTTGCCGTCGACGCGGCGCGACGGCGTCGGCTCGGCACACCGCGAAGCGTACGCGAGGCCGCAGCCCAGCGCCAAATCTCGCGTGAACGCGCTCCGACGCGCGCGTCGAATGCTCCGCCCGGTGGACAACGCCGCGCGAACCGCCATAATGCACCCCTTCGAAGCGCCCGTAGCTCAATTGGATAGAGTGGCAGGCTTCGAACCTGTAGGTTGGGGGTTCGAGTCCCTCCGGGCGCGTCTTTTCCTCTCGCCGCCGGCCGCACGCGAAGGCGGGTGCGACATGCTCTCAATCGGCGATGTGTACGTCTACGCCACGGACTTCCAGGTCGCGATGCGATTCTGGGCCGAGGGACTGCGCCTCCGCGTCGTGAAGCGCGAAGTCTCGCCCGCGAGTTCGTTCGCGCTCCTCGAATTCCCAGCCGGCGGGGCCATGTTGAACCTCTTCGGCGGCGCGGAGCCCTGGCGCGAGGACGAGCGCCCGGCGGAAGGCACGCGTCCCACGACCCGCTTCGACGTCGTCACCAGCGACTTCGACGACACCCTCTCCCGCCTCATCGAACGCGGCGGCCAGCAGCTCGACCCCGTCGAAACCTACTCCGGCGTCCGCATGGTCACGATCGCCGACCCCGACGGGAACGCCTTCGAGCTGATCGAGGTGCCGGACACGGACGATTCGTAGCAGGGAAGCCGGAACCCTCGCCCTTCGTTTCCCCGCCGCCCGCCCGCCATCTACCATCTCGCCGATGCGACCGCGATCGCTACTCATCGCACTCCTCGCCCTGGGCCTCCCCGGCCTCATGCTCGCACCCGTCTGGCAACTCGGCGCAGTCTGCGCGGGCGAAGACGACGTCCTCTACTACTATCCGTCCCGAGTCTGGTTTCGCGAACTGATTACCACCGGCCAACCGCCGTATCTGAATCCTTGGAATGGTCTGGATCGTCCCCTCCTCGCCGACCCCCAGACCGCCGTCTTCTACCCCGCGACATGGCTCTTCGCCGCGCTCCCCGCGCACATCGCGTACCCCGTCGCGCTCTGGCTCCACTACAGCCTCGCGTTCTTCGGCATGTATCGCCTCCTGCGCGCAAAGAAATTCGCCCTTGCCCCTGCCATCTTCGGCGCGATCGCGTTCGCCTTCTGCGGCTTCCTCCTCGCCCACCGCGCCCACTTCACCATCCAGCACGCGGCCGCCTGGCTGCCTCTCGTGCTCTGGCGGGTCGAGCGCTGGGTTGAGCGCGGCGGCGGAGGACGCTTCGCGACGGCCGCGCTGCTCGCCGCGGGTCAGTGTTTCGCAGGCCACTTTCAAATTGCCGCCCTGACCGCGCTCGGAACGTTGGTCTACCTCCTCGCCCGCCTCGACGGCTTCACCTGGCGGACCGTCCGTGCCTGGGCGGCCGTCTGGCTCGCGGCGGGGGGCCTTTTCGCGGTTCAGTTGCTGCCCACGCTCGCGTACGTCTCCGTCTGCAACCGCGGCGACCGCGGCATCCTCCAGTTCCTCGAAAACAGTTGGAACCCGCTCTCGGCCATCGGCGTGCTGATGCCGATGTTCTTCGGCCAGCGCACGCCCAACTTCTTCGGCGCGGAATACTGGGGCCCCTCGCACCAGGTCGAGCAGTTCGTCTATCCCTCAATCCTCGTCCTCTTCCTCGCCCTCGCGGCCTTCCGCGCCGACTGGCAGGCCCACCCCCTGCGCCGCCCGTTCGGCTGGCTCGCGATCTTCGCGCTCGTCCTCGCCCTCGGCCAATTCACGCCCGCCGGCCCGCTCTTCTACCTGCTCCCCGGCGCGAGCCTCTTCCGCGTCCCCGCCCGCGCGATGCTTCTCGCAAACCTGTCGCTCGTAGTCATGAGCGCGTCAGTGCTCCACGACCTCGCCGGCTCGCTCTCGCCGATGCACTCGCGTCTCCGCGCCGCGCTGCTCTCCGTCACGCGCCGTCCGGTGGCGCTGCCGCTCATCGTCGCAACGGCCGCGGCCGTGCTTGGCTTTTTGGTCTGCTGGATACTTCCCGAACCGCTCCACCACGCCGCTCACTCCTCCGTTCGCCCCTGGGGCGCGATCGTCGTCGTGCCGATCGTCATCATGATCGCCGGCCTGCTCCTCCTGCGCCGCATCGCCGTCGACTGGCAGCGCCCGCCGCTGGTCATCACCGCCATCGCCGTGCTGCTGCTCGATCTCGCAATCATCGGCTGGACAATCGACGTGCCGCGCCGCGACGACCCCCGGGCCGCTCCAGTGACCGCGCTCGATGATCGTTGGGTGGACGATGTTCGCCTCTCCGGCTCGCGGCTCTGGGTGCTCACCGGCCGCTATGACGGCACGCCCGGCGAATACGTCGACTCCCGCGCCAAGCTCGCCGCCAACACGAACCTGCTCGCGAAGGTCCCGAACCTGACCGACTACGGCCCGCTGATGCCCCGCGTCTACGCCGCGAAGTTCCCCTTCAAGCCCTGGGGCGAGGCCGAATCGCCGCTGGCCGATCGCCTGCTCGCCGACACGGCCTGGATGCGCGACTTCGACGTCGGCTGGGTCCTGCTCTGCGAAGCCCGCTGGCCCGCGCCGGCCGGCGGCGAACTGCACACGACGACGCACGACGGCTTCCGCCTCTTTCGCATGCCCCCGACGCGCGGCCGTGCGTATCTGCGCGACGATGACCCCGGAGCGCGTGTCACGATCGTCGACAGCCGCGCATCACGAACGGAGATCCGCATCGACCGCACCCGGCCGATGTCCCGAACCGCCGAAGCGGCCGCTGCGGCGAATCACCTGATCGTGCCTCGCCTCGCGCTCCCGGGTTGGTATGCCACCCTGAATGGCCGGCCCGTCGCCGTCGATTCCTGGCGCGGGTTGATTTCAGTTCCTCTCGCCGATGAAGCCGCGGCCGAGGTCGAACTCCGCTACGCGCCGCCCGCTCTTGCCGCCGGCGCGTGGGTCACAGCGCTCGCCGCGCTCGCCCTGGCCGGCGCCGCGCTGTTCGGCCGGAAATCGCATCGCCCAAGCACGTCAGACGCGGCGTCACCGCGGTGACGCCGCGCCGGATTCGCCCGCCGGCGCCGCATCCTGGTGCAGCGCCAGAATCCGGGCGATGCCGGGGTGATTGGCCGCGAGCCGTGCCACGCGAAAAACGCCGCCGCCCGGTCCCCCGGGACCAAACCCCGGTCCGGGCGGGCCGAATCCCGGACCTCGCCGCGGCGGCCACGGGCCGTCCCCGCCGTCCGGCCGACTCGTCGGATCGCCGTCGCGAGGGCTGCCTCCTCGCGCTCGACCTTCGCCGGGCGGCGAATCCGCGCCGCTGCCGGCTTGCGGACGCCGGCCGTCGCCATCATCGGGGTTCGGCCGCGCCGCGCCGGGCGGACCGTCGCCGGGGCCGTCGGGCGGCCCCTCAGGCGGCCCTCCCCGCGGCCCACCGCGACGAGGCGTTAGGAAAAACCCCGGCCCCCGGTTCTCATGCGGGTTCCAGTACTCCCACACGACCGCGCCATCGCGCGCCACCTCGAAGAACCGCCCCTGCTCGCCATTGCAGATCAGCGTGTTGCCGTTCGGCAGTCGTTCCGCACCCGAGATGTGGCTCGAGAAAAATTCCGACTTCTTCGGCGCGACATACTCCCAGACCGGCGTCACCGGCCCGAACGCCTTGCCCTTCTCGATCACATACCGCCCATCCGCGCCGATCGGCGGCGCAATCTCGACCACAGACGAGTACGGCTCGCCGCGCCGCCCGGTCCCGTTGTTGAACACCGTGATGTTCCCCGCACCCGGCGACCCATCGGGAATCCACTGCGCATCATGCTGCGCGAAAAGCTGCTGATCGGCGGCGGTCCCCGCGCCATACGCCCGCGGGTTTCCCCAGCGGTAGAGCAGGTCGCCGCCCTTGCCCGACCGTCCGCCCGTCGACCCCTTCGCCTCCTCCGTCGTCGTCGAGTGATCGACGACCCAGATCTCGTGCGTGTTGTGGATGCTCAGGATGATCTGATCGAGCTTCGCGTTGTACGCCACCGAATTCGTGTGCAGCCAGTCCGCCCCCATCCCCGGCCCGCCCGGTCCGCGACGCCGCCCCTGCGGCCGCCGTTCCGCCTGCTCCTCTTCGTCCTCCTCCTCACCTCCGCCGACATACCCGATCGCCCGCAGCCGCCGGATCTCCTCGGGTGTCTCGCGCGGCATGTTCTCCATGTAGTTGAGGTCGATCCGCTCCGGATGCTCGGCCACGACGCCGTAGTTCGCCTTCGTCTTGTCGAACTGCTGGATCAGATGATCCCACGCATGCCACTCCCAGACGATCCTCCCGCCGCTGCTGCCCTCCGGCGCGACCTCCAAAATGTAGTCCGGCCAGAATTCAGCCCCCGTCATGCGTTTCGGATCCCGCCCCGCCTCGATCGCCTCCTCCCGCGTCTTCTTCTCCCAAGCGATCATCAGCACATTCCCATTCGGCAGCGGCTCGATGTCGTGGTGCAGGCAGTGCTTGTCCGTCGCGCGCACGAATTCCCAGAGCACCTCGCCGCCCGCAGCAATCCGCTGCACCCGCCCGCCGATCCCGCCCCCGAAGAAGCTGCGGTTCCGCGGCTCCATCGCCGTCCGCAGGATCGAGCCGTCATCGAGCAGGTAGACCGCCTGACCCGTGTATTTGCTCGGCCACGTGTGCACCTCCCGCCCCTTCATGTCCACCAGGTACGTCGTCGTCCCGTTCAGCGGCGTGTAAAGCGTGTACCCTTCGAACGCCGCGTCGCTGTTGGTTACGAGGCCCGTCTTGCGCGGCCCCGCGTTGGGTCGCGCCATCCGCGGACCCGCCGGCCGCCCCGCCCCCAGCCCCTCGCGCGGCTCGCCGGCCGGTTCCTGGGCTCCGGCCGCCGCGGTCAGCAGAACAAGCGCGGCGAACGAAATTCGACCGAAAGCGCGCGTGGCGAACATGGAGGGTCCTTTTCAAGAATGCCGCGGCCAAAGCCGTGTCAGGCACCATTCAGAACGCACGCACCGCCCGACTATTGCCCGCCGGCCCTGTCAGCGACGCGATACGCGGCCGCCGCCAATCCTACCCCGATTCGACGCCCCGCACGCCAGCCCGTATTTTCGCTCCCGCGCAGCGAATCGCCTTCGGGGTAGACCATGTTCCGCCGCAACCCGCTCGACATCACCTTCGGCCGCATCGACGAGGCGTGGCGGCGCTGCGGCCTTCCCGGCGTGGATATCCACCTGCATCTCGCGTTCGACGGCCGGATCGACGCCGAGCGGCTCGCCGTCGCGTATATCAAGCTGCTGAAGCTCTACCCGATCGTCGACGCCGTCCGCCGCGGAGATCGCTGGCAGGCCGGGCCCGCCCCCCGGCCGCACGAGGCAATTCACGAAGTCCCCGCCGCGGACTTCGCGCGCACGGCCGAAACGCTCCTCAACTCGCGCATCGCAGGTGCTGCGCCGCCGTTTCAGATGCACATCATCCGCGGCGACGACGTCGGCGATGGCGAAGACCCGGGCGACCGGCTCATCGTCCGCTGGCCGCACGCCCTCGCCGATGCCCGCGGCGGCGTCACGCTGCTCGAGGAGATCGCCCGGCTCGATCGCGACCGCACGCCGCTGGCCGACCTCGCGTCCGCCGGCGACGAGCTGCGCGACGACTTCGGCGCGCTGGACATGAACGCTCGCGGCAGCGAGGACGCGCTCCACGAAAAGCAGCGCGGCGGAAAGTCAACGCACCCGATTCTGCACCTCGTCTCCTCCCGGCCGCTGCCCGGCGAACGCGTCGGCCTCGAAGTCCGCACACTCACCCCCGACCAGACCCGCGCCGCGATCGCCGCCTCCGTCCAGACCTGCGGCATCGCCCGCGTCGCCGATTACCTCCGCGCCTCCGGCATCGCCGTGCTGGATTCGCTGATCCCTGGGCAAAAACCGTCAAACGCCGCGTATACAACGCTGCACCTCGTCGACAACCGCAAGCGCCGCGACCCCGCCCCCGTCTGCCACAACGTCTTCAGCACGATCCCCGTCATCGTCCCCGCGGCCATCGCGCAGGATCGCGCCGCGGTGGGCGACCTCATCCAGTCCGCCGCCCGCCACGCCCTCGAACGCGGCGACCCCGCCGCCCGCCTGCGAAGGCTCCGCCTCCTCGCGCGCCTCCCGCACGCCCTCGTCGCCCGCACGATGGCCTGGATGCTCCTCTCCGGCCGCCGCTGGCTGCCCACCGGCCTCGCCAGCGCCCCGTCGCTGCCGCTGGGCTTCATGGGCCCGCCCGGCCGCGATCTCGCCGAGTTCTGCGGCGCACGCCTCACGGGCATCTACGGAGTCCGCGTCCCGTCCCTGCACGCGGGCTACGCCGTCAACCTGAACCTCGCCGAGGACCGCCTCACCATCGCCATGTCCTTCTTCGAGCCCCGCTTCCCCCGCCCGCTCGCGGCCGAATTCGTATCCCGCCTCGCCGCCCGCGTCACGGGGTAGCGATCGGCAAGCGTGGTGTCATTGTTAGGTGACACGCGGACACAGTGTGCGACTGCTCTGTGAGCAGTGCCGGGTGCCCGGCCGATGGCTGTTCGCATCGGCTGGTTTCGCGCGGCGGCCAGGTGAAGCTGCGCGCGACGCGGTACCCGACGAATCCGCCGGCCGGGAAGGATTCCGACACGTTTTACCTGGTCGGAATGCAGTACAATATCAACCAGCAGCTTTGGCTCCTGCGGCTGGCCGAGCAGGATGAGACCGGCGTGACACGAACCCTTGCCCGCGAATACCGCTACGACGGCGACGGCCGCGTGCGCTACTACGAGCGCGACCGCGATCCGGACGACCTCGCGCCGATCGAAGGCGTCGAGAAATGGCGCGAGTTCCTGGGTTCGAGCGTTTATTCCGACCTTGACGTGATCGGTTCCGGCGATCCGCTCAGCTCCCAGAAATCCCGCCGGTACGTCCACGCCGCCGACGGCCAGCTCGTCGCCTGGTTCGACGTCCCCGACTCTGAGCACGAGAATGGCCAGTGGCATTTCGTCCATGCCGACATGCTCGGCACGACCCGCCTCGTCACCGACGACGCGGGCGACGTCGGCAGCGGCCTGGCCTACACCGCCTTCGGCGAACTCGCCGGCTCGGCCTTCCCCGGCGGTCCGGCGGCGACCAGCCGCTATGGCTACTGCGGCGGCTGGGGCTATGAAGACGACACGCTGGCCACGCTCGGCGGCGGCTCGTCCGACCCCGTCGCCGGCCTGGGACTCCTGCACGTCGGCGCCCGCTGGTACGCGCCGGGGCTGGGGCGATTCGTGCAGCGGGATCCGGCGAGCCTTCACGGCGGGATCAACAATTACAGTTACGTTGGTAGTGCGCCGACCGTCTTTATCGACGCGAGCGGCAACGAATGGAGTCTGGGGGGCGTGCTTACGGCGGTCGGCTTCCTCGGTGTTCTTTCAACCAACATGGGATGGACCTTGCAGGCGGCTGCTTCGCGGGGCTTGGTGTCCCCAGGATGGAGTGCTGTAGGCGATTGGATGGTCATCGGAGGTGAAGCCGCGATGCTCGTCGGCTTCGGAGGGAAAATGCTCTGCAAGCCACGACTGCCCCCGCCAGTGCCCCCGTCGAGTCCGCCACCGGGTCCTCCCATGTGGCCAGGAGTCTAGTCATGGATCAAACGAAGAAGGCGGCTGCGCTGCGCGCGGGCATACTTCTCGCGACGCTGGTCGGACTTGCGGTGACGGCTCTCATGGTACGAGGACTTCCAGGGAGCGCAAGCCGAATTTACCCCGCAATCAACATCGGCATTTGTGTCGTGGCTTTGCTTTTGGCCCACAGCATCCACATGGCCGAATCGAAGCGCGGTATTTCCAGTCCCCTTGCTCGCCGTGCTCATCAAGGAGTAGTGCTTATGTTATTGGTCGGATGCGTAGGAAACCTGATCTGGGTGGTATTGGGTTGACGTTGACACGCCGGGTGCCTGGCCGATGGCTTTTCGCATCGGGCGGGCGGCGTGGCACTGTTAGGTTAACCGCGGACAACGTGTGCCACTGCTCTGTGAGCAGTGGTTTCGCCCGCGCCGCGCACGAACTTCGACGCCGCCCGCCGCGCAGATGACTGCCCAAGCGTTCCCGCCGCCGTCCCAGGCGGGGTGGCACTGTTAGGATGATAGAGGACAACGTGTGCCACTGCTCTGTGAGCAGTGCTTTTGCCCACGCCGCACACAACCTGCGACGCCGCCCGCCGCGCAGATGGCTGCCGGTACATGGCCGTCGCCGTTCCGGCCCCGGCCACCGCCGCCGCACCAACAGCCGAACGCGGCCGGTGGGTTCGGGCGGGTGGCATTGCGACGTTTTGGGTGCCATGCTGACACCACCGGCTTGAGCAAGCGCCCGTTAGCCGTCCCCGCTCCAGCCCCGGCCACCGCCGCCGCACCAACAGCCGAACGCGGCCGGTGGGTTCGGCATGCTCCGCCCGCGCCCAGGCCCCCAAACCCGCCGCCGCGCCCCAGCCCCCGTCAGTCGCCCGTGCCCGAGCACCGGACACCGTCCGGCTCATCGCGGCCGACCATTCCTCTCGACCCACGACGTCGGAAGGCGCGAACGCTTCCCATCCGGTCCACCCGTTCGGCGCGGTCCAGACCGCCGGATATGATCCGCGCCCGCATCGGTCGCCGGCGCGGCCCATGCCCGGAGGATGCCCCGATGCCGCTCCCGCTGTTCCTCACGCTGCTCTTATGCGCCGCCCCCGCTGCGCCGGGCCTCGCGGCCGATGGCGAGTTCGATTCAGGCGGCGTGAAGATTCGGTATGTCACCGAGGGCGAGGGCGACGCCGTCGTGCTGATCCACGGCTGGATGGCCGATTCCAGCATGTGGGGCGGCGACGGAAAGGGCGGCACGAAGCTCTCGCCGCTCGATGGCTTCCGGTTGATCGCGCTGGACTGCCGCGGCCACGGCCGGAGCGACAAGCCGCATGATCCTGAGAAGTACGGCGCTGCGATGGCCGATGATGTCGTGCGCCTCCTCGACCATCTCAAGATCGAGAAGGCCCACCTGATCGGCTACTCCAGCGGCGCGTTCATCGCCGGGAAGGTCGCGGCCGGCCATCCCGGCCGGGTCCTCAGCATCGTGTACGCCTGCCAGGCGCCGGTCCTCCCGGATACGCATGTCAGCTTCTCGGACTGCGAGATCTTCGCCAAGGCGGTGGAGGAGGGAAAAGGCCTCGGCGCGTACATCATCGCGTCAACGCCCCACGGCAAAGAGCGCTTTACCGAGGAGCAGGCCGACGCCGTGGCCAATTTCATGTTCAAGGGAAAAGACGTGAAGGCGTTTGCCCTGGCCGGCGTCAGCTTCAAGCACCTGGAAGTCACCGCGGAGCAGTTGAAGAAATGCACGGCCCCGGTTCTCTTCATCCACGGCGGCGATGAATCGGATCACGTCAAAAAGCGCGTGGCGGCCGCACGAAAAGTCCTCGACCGCTCGGAAAACATGGTCATCGAGGGTGCGAACCACATGACCACGCTCATCGATCCGGACTTCGCCTCCACGGTGATCGAGTTCCTCAACAAGGCGAAAAGCCGGTAGTCACCGCGGCGCCGCACAAGTCAGCCCAGAGCCCGCGAATTCACGCCAGGTTCCGCCAGAACCGCCTCTCGTCGCGCCCCGATCCTGTTTGTCGCCAATCATTCCCGTATGCCGGCGCAGACGCGAGCATCGACGCGTGAAGACAGTACGAACGGTCCAGACCGCGATCCCGAGGAGCCGACCGAAGATGCGCAGTTCACGATTCGTGCACCCGCCTGCAAGCCCGGAGAACGGCGACATTATCGGAAGATGCGCAAAACAAATGTACACAAGCGCTGCGCACCTTCGACTCGACCCGCCGCCGTCGTCGGGCCTGCCCGTCGGGTTTCCGGCCGCGGGAATCGCCGCTCACTTCCCCCCGCGGCTCATCAGCAGCGCCGTCATCGCCATGCCCTGGAGCACGATCGCGAACACGGCTTTGATGAACAGACCGACCTGATCGGCGGCGAAGAGCCAGTCGAGGCCCGCGAGCAGCAGCATCCCGCCCGCCGCGACCTGCACGACGACGCCGGCGAGCAGCAGGAACGAGAAGTCGCGGTGGCGCTCCTCGCGGACGTGCGATTCGAAGGTCGTTCGGATCTCGCGGATGAGCGCTTCGATCCGGGCGACGGACTCCCGCAACTCCGCCTCACTCGGCGGCCCAGCGGCTTCAGCCGCGCGGGCCGGTTCCTCGGGCCGCGATGCCGGCGGGGTCGCGATCGGTTCGGACGCTGGTTTCGTATCCGCGTTCATGGCTTGCCCCGAATTGTCCACCCGATGGCCCGGTTTGTCATCCCGAAATGGGGCAAGGGCGAAATGTGAAAGGCCGAAGGTGAGTTGGACTCGCGCGGGCCCGTGCACCGGCTCTTCCCCGTTCGCCCGCCCGTGCCGCCTTGCATCCATCCGGATTCGGTTCTAGGATTCAGGTACAGGGGTTGCAAGCTGGCGAGTCGGGCGAAACCTGCCGGGGGCATTGGTGCCATGGCGGCTCTTCAACAGTCAAACTACCGTTCGCCCACCGCGCACTGGGTCATCGCCGTCCTGCTCGCCTTCATCGCCGGGATGCTCTTTTCCCGCGGCGGCGACTCGCGGACCGCACTCGCCCAGAACAACGCCGCGGCCGGCTCCCGGGGCGTCTATGCCTTTACGGGCCAGCTCGACCAGAACCAGTACGGCCTGTTCATGCTGGATATTGAACAGGGGACGATCTGGGTGTACGAAATGGACCAGGTGAACGGGACGCACAAGCTTCGGCTGACGGCCGCCCGCTCCTGGGTTTTCGACCGGTACCTGAAGGACTTCAACGGAGCCGAGCCGACGCCGGAGATGATCCGCGATCTGCTCAGCAAGCAGCGGATTCCCCCGGCCGCGGACGCGCCGGCGGGCGATTCGGCGACGCCCAAAACGGGCGAGAACAACTGACGCACGCGCACGGAGAGATGCGAGATGGCCAAGCCGTTCTACTCGATGGAAGAGGTTTGCAAGCTCCTCGGCAAGGACCAGGACGGCGTGAAGGCGCTTGTCCGCGACCAGAAGCTCCGTGAATTCCGCGACGCGGGCAAGGTCTTCTTCAAGGCCGACGAGGTCGACAAGCTCGCCGGCCGCGGCGGAAGTGAAGTCGTGCTCGAATCGGCCGAAGACGAGTTGCCCAGCCTCGACGCGGGCGGCGGCACGAGCATGATCGGCCTCGCCCCGATGGACGACGACGACGACGCCAAGAAGAAGAAAGAGGGCACGGTCATCACGACCAGCGGCATCGACGTCTTCGACGACGATGAGCTGGAAATCGAGACCGACCCGATGGCCAAGACGACCATCACCGAGGGCGCGGGCGACCAGGTGTCGCTTGAGGGCACGGGCAGCGGCTCGGGCCTGCTCGACCTGACGCGCGAGTCGGACGACACGTCGCTCGGCGCGGAACTGCTCGACGAAATCTACCCCGGCGAAGACGAGACCGTCCCCGCGAAGCCGGCCAAGCCCGCGGCGAAGCGCGCCCCTGCGCCGGAGCCCGAGGAAGAGCCCGAGCCGGCCTACGCCGCGGTCGAGGCGGCCGAGCCGGTCCTCGCGCCGAAGGTCGTCGCCGGCGACGCGTCGGAAGGCGTCATGGACGGCCTGATGGTCGGCGGGTCGATCCTGCTGACGGTCGCGGCCAGCGTCGTCGCAGGGGCGATGCAGGGTTACCTGCCGGACTATGGCAAGTACCTGAGCAGCAACTTCCTGATCTTCCTGGCAGGCGGCGTCGGCGTCTGCGCGATCGGCGCACTGCTGGGCTGGGTCATGGGCCGCGCGGCCGCGCCGAAGCGCTGAGCGGATCCACTTTGCCTGAATTGACTTTCGAACGCCCGCGCTGCTCCGGCTGTGCGGGCGTTCTCGTGTCGCCGCATCCCCCGCGCGTCGCCCCTTGGCTGCCCCTATGATACCCCCGGCAGCGCGGCCGGCGTTGCGCTGCCGCGATGTCGGAGACCCACCCAGCCATGCCAGACTCAGCCCACAGCGCGCCCCGTCCCGATCCGATCCTCATCCGCGGCGGGCGACTCATCGATCCGTCGCGCGGCTTCGATGACGTCGTCGACATCCTCCTGGCCGACGGCCGCGTCGCCGCGATCGATCGCAATCTCCGTCAGAGCGCGCCGACTACGATCGACGCCCGCGACCAGATCGTCTGCCCCGGCCTGATCGACATGCACGTCCACCTGCGCGAGCCCGGCAACGAAGAGAAGGAGACGATCGAATCGGGCACGGCGGCCGCCGTTGCCGGCGGCTTCACGGCCGTCGCGTGCATGCCCAACACGCAGCCGGCGCTCGACGACGACACACAGATCGAGTTCGTTCTGCGACAGGCGTCGCGCGCGGCGCACGCGCGTGTCTACCCGATCGGCGCGATCACAAAACGCCGCGAAGGCAAGGAACTGGCCGAGATCGGCCTGATGGTCCGCACCGGTGCGGTCGCGTTCAGCGATGACGGCGTGGGCGTCGCGGATCCCGGGGTGTGCCTGCGGGCGATGCAGTACATCGGCATGTTCGACAAGCTGTTCATCCAGCACTGCGAGGATCACACGCTTGCCGGGCGCGGCGTCATGCACGCAGGACCGACATCGACGAAGCTCGGATTGCCGGGGATTCCGGGCATCGCCGAGGACCTGATGGTGCAGCGGGACATCACACTGGCACGGCAGGCGAACGTGCGCTACCACGTCGCCCACATCTCCACGGCGGGCGCGGTGGACCTCGTGCGCCAGGCGAAGAAGGCCGGGCAGCGCGTCACGACGGAAGTCTGCCCGCACCACCTGCTTCTGACGGACGAAGCGTGTGAGACGTACGACCCGAATTTCAAGATGAATCCGCCGCTCCGGTCGAAGCGCGACGTCGAGGCGTGCCTCGAGGGCGTGCGCGATGGCACGATCGACTGCCTCATCACCGATCACGCCCCGCACCAGGATTCCGAAAAGGAACTGGGCTTCCAGGAAGCCCCCTTCGGCATCATCGGCCTCGAAACGTCGCTGGCCCTGTTCATCAAGGCCCTCATCGAACCGAAGATCCTCGACTGGTCGCGGCTGATCGACGCGATGTCGACGCGGCAGGCGCGACTCCTCGGCGTGAAGGGCGGGTCGCTGGCGGTCGGCGACGTGGCCGATGTCACGGTCTTCGATCCGAATCTGCGCTGGACGATCCGGGCGTCCGAGGGCCGGTCGCGGAGCCGGAACACGCCATTCAATGGCTGGAACGTGACCGGCCGGGCGACGGCGACGATCGTGGGCGGGATGCTGCGGTATCAACTGAGCCGGTAGCGGCGGACGCGCGTCACAGGCATCAATGGCCCATCGTCGCGAGCCTGCGAACGGCCTCGCAATA
Organism: Planctomycetota bacterium; assembly: GCA_045863555.1. Taxonomy (GTDB): domain Bacteria; phylum Planctomycetota; class Phycisphaerae; order UBA1845; family Fen-1342; genus JACRLV01. Next base: position 30,706 of record BTUU01000012.1, read on the forward strand.
GTACTCATAGGCGGCGCGACTTTCGCCGAGCGTGTCGCCGCCAAACTTGTCCAGCCACGCACGAGCCACTTCAAACGCGACCACGTTCTCCGCGACGACACTCGCGGCCGGGACTGCGCAGACGTCGCTGCGCTCGTAGTCGCTCCGCTCGGACGCGAGCGTGCGGAGATTCACGCTGTCCATGCCTTGAAGAAGCGTACTGATCGGCTTCATTGCTCCGCGAACGACGAGCGGCATGCCGTTCGTCATGCCGCCCTCGAGCCCGCCGGCGCGGTTGGTGTCGCGAACGAAGCCGAAATTCGGCGAGTTCCGCTGCAACGGATCGAACCGGATCGCATCGTGCACGCGGCTGCCCGGCTGGCGCGCCGCGTCGAAGCCCAGGCCGATCTCGACGCCCTTGAACGCCTGGATCGATCCGACCGCCTGCATCAGACGCCCGTCGAGCTTCTGCTGCCAGCTCGCGCAGGAGCCCAGGCCGATCGGCAGGCCGAAGACGCGCACCTCGACGATCCCGCCGAGCGTGTCCTTGTCGATTTTCGCCTGGCGGACCGCCGCGATCATCAAGTTGGCCGCGGCGCCGTCCGGCGTGAACGCATCGTTGTCATCGCGCGCGGCCGCGAGCGCGGCGGCGGTCGCATCATCGGCGACGGCCGCCCGAACGCCCCCGATCTCCGAGACGAAACCGACGCACTCGACGCCAAATTCGCGCAGCAGGCACTTCGCCAGCGCTCCCGCCGCGACCCGACCGGCAGTCTCGCGCGCCGAGGCACGCTCCAGCGTCTCGCGGCAGTCAGTCGTGAGCCACTTGATGCTCCCCGCAAGGTCGGCGTGGCCGGGCCGTGGTCGATGCACCGGCGGCGCATCGTCAAGCCGCGCGTCGCGATTGACGATCTGCATGACGAGCGGCGAGCCGATCGAGACGCCTCGGCGCACGCCCGAAAGCAGCGTGACCGCGTCAGACTCGATCTTCATCCGCCCGCCGCGCCCATAGCCGCCCTGCCGCCGCTTCAGCTCACCGTTGATCAGCGCGAGATCCACCGTGACGCCGGCGGGAAGGCCTTCGACAAGAACGGTCAGCGCGGGGCCGTGAGATTCGCCCGCGGTGCGATAGGTGAAGTCGGCCATTCCCGGATTCTACCGCGGCCGCTCGTGGCGGGCGGTTCAGGGCTTCGGCGCGTTCTCGGCCATCCACGCGAGCAACGACGTCGGCGCGGCGGGCAGCGGGGCTAGCGGCGGCGCGTCGGGCGCGAGCGTGGGCAGGCCGGAGGCATGCTCGACAAACCCATAGATCGGCTCGTCGCTCGTGAGAATCTGGAAATCATCGGGCAGCACGGGCCGGACGAGGAGCTGAAGCGCGGCCGGCGCCGCAGGCGATGAGCCGGCCGGAGCGACGATGCCGATGGGGCGGTTCAGCTTCGTGAGGAGCGGTTCGAGCCACTTGAGCCAGCAATAAGTCTGGGACAGCGTGGGTATCGACGGAGCGAGCGGGCAGCTCAGCGCGAGCTCATCGAGAACGGCGGGCTGCGTCCGCCAGCGGTCCGCCCGGCGCAGCAACCCTGAGAACCAGAGCGCGGCGTCGAACTCGGGCGATCCGGACCAGGCTGCGACCCAGTCGGTCGCGTTGATCGTCGCGGCGGCCCGCTGAGCTTCCGCGAGCCGGCCGCCGAGCAGATCCGACCGAAGCGTGACGGCGCGCTTCTGGAAGAACTTGTAGAAATCGCCGCCCTTGGCGACCGTGCCGATCTCGCCGTAGTAGCGCTCGAAGGTGGCGTGCAATTCGGCGGCGGCGAACCAGCGTTCGATCAGCGTATCGCCGAGTGATTCGGGCGGGCACGTGACAAAGAACGTGAACGGAAAGATGCGGCCGAGGCTGTCCCGGCTGTCCCAGAGGCTGGCGACCACGACCTCCCGGGAATCGGCCAGGCGAAGGAGCAGCCGCGAGGAATGAGTCGCGCGGCCGTCGTGGCGGGCGGGCGTGCGCATCCAGGCGAGCCGGCCCGCATCGAGCCACTGCGAAAACGCGGTGGGCAGGCCCGGCGAGACCTCGAGGCGACGGTACTCGGGATAGATGGGCAGCTTGCCGTAGGCGCGCAGAACCGCGTCGACGGGCCTGCCGCCGTCGCCGCTGCCGGCGCCGAAGAGCTTCCCGAGAAAATCTCCTACTCCCATCGTTCAGGTGCTCCGAGCCCAGAGTCCGAGACGATTACTGGTTCACCAGATACGCCCCCGCCTTATCCATGGTCGGGCGCGGACCCGGATCGACGAACGGCGGAACAGGCCCGGGGTAGGGCCGGTCAAACCGGATCGCGACGTCGAAACCGACCTGTTCCGATCCGGCCTGCTGCATGCGGATCTGAATCAGCCACTTGAGCCCGTCGGACTGCTGCTTCTCCGGAGGACCGATGAGCAGCAGCAGCGACCAGGGCGACCCCGGCAGCGACCAGGAAGTCGCCATCGGATCCGGGAACTTGGATGCGTCGACGCCTCCGAAGCGCTTCGACACCTTCGCCACGACGGTCGGATATTCGCGGCGTTCGAGCGACCATGCCTTTTCGAGCTTCCGATCCCCGGCCAGGCCGTCGAACGCGTCGATCGAAATGAGGTCAGGATCGCGCGGGTCCTTGCGGAACGGCTCGCTGATTTCGCGGCCGCTCTTGTTCAGGATCGGGAGGTTGATCTCGGCCTCGGTGTAGCCCGCGCCGGCGTCGGTGACGCCGGAACCGACGGCCTTCGCGATCGCGAGCTGAAGCGGGATCGGCGGCGGCAGCCGGTCGTTCAGATTCGCCTTGTCGGTGCCGTAGAGGAAGTCGATCCACTTCTGGCAGCGGGCGAGCGTGGCCCGCGTGACATGCGACTCCTCGGGGTGCAGCTCCTTGAGCATCCCGCCGTACTCGTCGTTGAACCGTGCCGCGGCGCGGAGGAAGCCGACGAACTCTTCGGCGGTGAGCGCCTCGGTCGCGAGCCGCTCCAGCCGGGCGCGGTTCGGTGAAGTGTCCGTCAAATCGGCGACGAGCGGGAATTTCCCGGCGCGGTCCTTGAACAGGTCGGTGAGCTTCTGGTCGAGGTGCTGCGTGAGCAGCCTGTTGCCGTAGCCCGCGAGATCGGTCAGGGCCCGCGCGGGCACGAATCGCTCGGGATCCACATCCTTCGCGTAGATGATCCTCTGGGAGAGCGCGGCGAGATTGGGCAGCGGCGTCCTCGGTTTCGGCCCCGCCTCGAGCGCCTTGACCTGGCGGGCATAGTCGGCGAACGCCTGGGTCAGCGTGGTTCCGTAGGTCGTGTCTCCAAAATCTTCACGCGGGAGCGCATCGACGAAGGGCTTGAGCTGCGTGGGCAGGAAGACCGACGCCGTACGCGTCTGTACGCCCTCTTGGCGGATGAAGGTCCAGACGCGCTTGTCGAGTTCCTTGGCGCCATCGAGTTCGAAGGCGGTGAGAACCGCCTCGCGAACCAGTGCGTTCAGCCGGGCCGCGACCCGCCGCGCCAGCTCATCCCCCCGGTCGCCGATCTCCTTCTGGAAAGTCGGCCAGTCCATTTCCTTGCCGTCGCGGCAGCGCTCCAGCAGCGCAAGCGTCTTTTCGTCGAAGAAGAGCGTCGGGCGGGTATAGACCCGGTTCCAGTCGGTGTAATAGCCGTTCACATACGCCGCCGCGGCCTCGTCGAGGGCCGAAACCAGCTGCTTCGTGCCGCCGATCTTCTCCAGCGCGTCGCGCGTCGTCATGTACGTGCGCAGCGTGCGGGCGAGAAACTCGCGCGAGTGGTAGGTCGCGAGGATCATCTCGCCGGATTCCGGCGCGAGCTGCCCTTCGGCCGCGGCCGTCGTCGCGCGCGGCGGCGTGCGCGTGCGCAGGCCATCGTCGTCGGCGGGTTTTGCCTCCGGCTGCGGGACCGCGGGCTCGGCAGGTCTGGCGGCGACCTGGTTGAACTTGTGGTACTCGAACGGCAGCGCGTCGACCTTGGGCTGGTCGAAGCCCGGCACCAGCCGTCCGAGGCCGCGAAGATCGCCCGAAAGCGTCGCGCTCGCCGCCTTGGCCATCTCGCCGATGAGGAAGCTGCGGCCGGTGAGTTCCTTCCCGCGCCAGATGAGGCTCGCGAAGTCGAAAAGCTCAACGGGCCTCCAGAATTCGCTGACGCCCTCCATGGTCCGCCGGATTGTCGTGCGGCGGTTCTCCTCGCTGAGGCTCTCCGCAGCCACCTTCGCCTTGACGACGGCGATGATGCGGGCAAGACCGCGGCTGGCGTTCGGATCGGCGGCGACGTCGGACAGAAGCGCCGGCCACGTCGAGAAGTCCTTGAGCTGAGCGACGAGATTCTCGACCGGAGAGGCGGCGTCGAGGATCTCCTTCAGGTAGGTCTTGACCTCCTTGCCGGGGCCGAGGGCCTGCGAATGGAGGCGGACGACGGGCGGTTCGGCCCGCGGCGCTCCGTCGCGCGACTCCTCGAATTCGATCAGATTCATCTTCGCGTAGTAATCGAGCGGATCCTCGCCGGCGGGTACGTTGAGCTTCTCAAGAACGTCCTTGAGCTGATCATCGAGACGCTTGCTCAGGCGATCGCTGCTCTGCCGGATCTCCGCATAGACCGTGTACTGTGGCGATCCCGCCTGCGCGGTGGGCTCCGGCGCGCCGTCGCCGAGGGCGTCCGTGAGGACCTTGAAGTCCTGCTGCCACAGCGATGCGATCGCGCCGCGGACGTCGCGCAGGCGCTGGATCGTGTTCTTTTCCTTCACATAGGGCAGCGACGTCTGGTTGTTCTTCAGGTATGCGTGAAGCGCCTTGAACGCGCCCGCGAAGGTATCCGGGAGTTCAGACAGTTCGAAATCGTCGATCTTCTCCAGTCCGGTGGTGAGCTTCTTGTATTCCTCGCCCGCGGCGATGAAGTCCTGGAGTGCATTGGCCTCGCCGCCGGATCCTGCCTTCGACGCCGCCTCAAAACGCGGGCCCAGGGCCAGAATCGCGTCGTAGCGGGAGCGGAGGTTCTGAACCGCGGCGACAAACCCGAGCCAGTATCGGAGCCGCGGATCGGTGTTATCCGCCTTGAGGTCGATGCGCGGCTCCCAATAGGCGGCGATCTCCGTCGCGCCCTTCTTCACGGCCGCGGTCATCGCGTCGCGGTCGAGGCCGAGCTTGCCGAGCACCTCGATCGCGAAGCGCACCCGGGCTGGCTCGAGTTCCTCGAGCGCGAGGCGGACCTGCTCCGCGGCTTCCGCACCGGTCTTGGCTCCGCCGAGGAACGCGAGCATGCGCTCGAAGTCCTTGGCCCGCTGTTCCGCCTCCGTGCGCGTGATGGGCTTCTGGTTTTCCTGGCCGACGTAATGCCCGTACCACTTGGTATAGGCGCCGAGCGCCGAAAGGAAACTCTCGCGGCCGGTCGCGTCCTTCAGCGTGTCGCGGTTGACCTCATTGAGCTTTGCTCCGACCTGCTCCAGCGTGGGCTTGATGATGGCGCGGGCGACGAAATTCGCGTGGATCTGCTCGACCGCGCTGCGGGGCTCGTTCAGGTTCGCACCGATGAACAGCAGCCGGGCGTACCAGCCCGATGTGCCCGCGAACTTGTCATAATGAGCGCGGAGCTGCTGGGCCAGGCGCACGTTTTCCGCCAGGTCGGAGAATTTCGCCCCGCGCGCGCCCTGCTCGGCCAGGATGACCTTCTTGGCCTCCTCGCAGTCCTTCTGCGGATCCTCGACCAGCGACTTGACCTTGTAGCTGCCCAGGAAGAACAGCGTGCCCAGCAGCAGCACGACCGCGGAGCCCCCGTACCAGACCAGCCGGCGCATGCGCTTGTTCAGCGAAACCGCCTTCGCCGATCGGAAAACCAGGCCGCTCTCCGGAAAGACCTTCTTGTCGTAGAAATCGTGGATGAAGAACGCCTTCGAATCCGCCGCTTTCGGCGCGCGCTCGCTGATCGTCACGCCGCTGCGGCCGCGCGAGAAGACGCTGAAGATCGGCGCGCCTTCCTGCACGGCGGACGTGAAATAGAAGCCGCGGAAGAACGGCGGTTCGACCAGCGGGCTCTTCTGGAAGATCGTCCCGATGAAGTCGTCGAGGGGCTTGCCCAGTTCGCGGAACGCCTCGGGAAACGTGACGATCATCCCCAGCTCGTCGTCGGTGGCCTTCCGCTGGAGGTAGCGCATGGCCCAATCGCGCAGCCGGCCGTGTACCGAATCGAACGCGTCACGGAAGCCGGAGGGTTCGTAGGCTTCCTGGAATTCGCCCGGCCGCGACCAGCCGAACATCTGGTTTCGCTGCTGGAGGTCGACGCGGATTTCCTCGAAGAACTCGCTGAATCCGCCGACGAGGTCCATCTTCGTAACCAGCACGAAGGTCGGGAAGCGCACGCCGAGCGTCTGGTGAATCTGTCGCAGCCGCTCGCGGAGAACCGCGGCCTTGGCCATGCGCTCGTCGGGCGTGTCGCGCAGGAGCTTGTCTGCGGGCAGTGCGATGATGACGCCGTTGATCGGGCAGCGGGGACGGTTTCCCTTGAGGAGCTTCAGGAAATACTCCCATTCAACCTTGTCGGTCGTGCCCTCTTCCTGAAACGCGATTCGCCCGGCGGTGTCGAGGATCACGGCTTCGTTGGTGAACCACCAGTTGTAGTTTCGCGTGCCGCCGAAGCCCGGCACCTCATCGCGGCCGAGCGGAAAGTCGAGGCCGGAATTCGTCAGCGTCGAGGTCTTGCCGCAGCCGGGCTCGCCCATGAGCACGAACCAGGGGAGCTTGTAGACGGAGAGGCCGTTCGTCTTGAGTTCGGCGAGCTTGGCCCGGAATTTCTCGCGGTAGATCTGCTCCTGCTCGGCGATATCGCCGCGCGTCGGCCCCTGCGAGCCGAGGGCGCTGCCCAGCTGGGAGGATTTCTTGCCCGAGAGCATCCGGCGGATGAGCCAGATGATCCCGAAGATCGCGAGGCCGACGCCGACGATAATGACGGCGATGATCTTGCCGCGCGTCGTCTTCAGAATCGGCAGGATGGCGAAGACCAGCGTCGCCAGCGAGCCGAAGCCCAGCAGCGCCAGCATCATCTGGACCGCCGGCGGCAGTTTGAAGAACTTCATCAATACGTCATTCACACTTTTCACGCTTGGCACTCCATCGCGGGCTCGTCACCCGTCGAGAGACAATCAACCGCCGGCCGGTGCACTCGTCGCCGGCGCGGTCGCCGGCGCATCGGGCGGCAATTCTCCCGCGGCCGCCGTGCGGATCATCTGTTCGCTGCCCGCCCACGCCTGAAGCTGGCCGACCATCTCGTCCCAGTAGGCCCAGGTCCCGGCGAAGTAGATGACGAGGAACAGCAGGGCTCCGATGCCGACGTAGAGCAGCGGCATCACCGGCTCGTAGTTCGGGTCGATCACCACGGTGTGATCGTCGGCCTCCGGAAAGAGCTCCTTCGTCCGCGTCTGGGCGTACGCCGGCAGCTTCGAAAACACGTGGCCGCGGTACTCGCGCCAGGCATCGAGATCGAGTGCGTAGCGGCCCTTGAAGCCGGTCTGGAGCGCCACGTAGTAGACCATGACGATCTCGCACTTGGCGCGGCGGTCGTGGCGCTCGTGCCGCTCCGCGGTTTCGAGCTCCTTGAGGGCCTCGTCGCACTCGCGGTAGAAATTCTCGCCGCCGAGCGCCTCGGGATGTCCGAGCAGCGCGACCTCAAGGCACTCGTTGGCCCACTCCTGCTTGTAGGGCCAGTTGCAGTTCAGGATCATGACCTCGTCAATCAGATAGACGAGCGGGACGCGGGCCTTGACCCAGTTCTCCCAGAGGCCCGGCTCGCTGTGGCTCTGCCGGTCGAGGTCATTGAGCAGCGAAAGCACTTCGGCCCGCGTGTCGTGGTAATTGACGGACTCGCCGTCCTCCACGCGTCGCTGGAAGCCGACGAGGTAGAGCACGACCTGCACGGCCAGGTCGTAAACGGACTGTTGCGCCAATGTCAGCCTCCTTTAGCGCACCTTGATCACGAAGAGCGACAGCTTCATCGTGGTCAGTTTGGTCATTTCAGCCGGCGGCATCCGGATGAAGATGCCGCGCTCGGTTTCACAGTGCTCCCAGTACGGGGGCGTACGCGAGATTCGGAAGTAGTGCTGGTCGCTGCTCTTGGGCAGGTTCGCGACCGAGCCCGCGGTCTTGAACTCCAGGCCCGGCAGACGCCGGACGTACACCGTTTCGGCGTCGCGCGGCGAAGCGAGCTTGAAGTTGATCGTTTTGAAGAGGGCGACGATCTCCTCGAGCTGCTGCGACGAACGGATGCCGAGATACATCTCATGGTTGGGCGTGAACCACTCGTAGTCGAGTTCCACGCCGTAGCCGCCGTCCTTCTGCTGGAACGGCCGTTCGATGTAGTCCTTGGGAAGCATCCCGTTGACCAGTGCCCGCAGGTATCGAAACAGCTCCTCGAAGACCGGCCCGCTGTCGTCGTGGTCATACGCGGGCAGCTCGCGCGGGCGGCGCAGATCGTCCCAGAGCGTCACCTTCGCGATCGACTCGCACAGCGTCGCGTAGAGCGCGTGCGGGTGAAGCTCCGGAGCGTTCACCAGCATCGCGAAGCGGACTGTCAACTCATTGAGGGCGCTGAGCTTCACAAGCTGCTCGATGTCGGCCGGGCTGCCCGTGGCGTACGTCAGGGCCCGCTGGGCCGCGTCCGCACCGAGCTGCTCGCACCGGGAACGGATATCGCTCCAGAGCGCATCCGTCGCGGCGCACAGCGCCGGCCAGGCCTTCATCCGCAGAAGCGGCGGCACGGAATTCTTCACCAGCGCCGGTCCGGCCGCGCTTCGCTCGATGGCGCCGATCTGTGCGCATTCAAAGCCGGTCCGATCCTCGGCTCCGAAGAAGACGGCGCCGCGCATCCGCCGGACCTCGATCGACTGCGGATTCTCACCCGTGTTTTCGTCATATCGCTCGGAAAGATCGATCGCATAGCGCGGCGAGCGCCCGTCCAGCAATTCGCCCGGCGCCTGGATGTTCGAACGGACGGTCTGAAGCTCCGGCACGCCGAACCAGACCGGCATCGCGCCGGAGGACTGGTCGAGCGCCTTCTTGAAATCACGCGGGTCGACGGAGCAGTTTTCGGGAACCTTGACCAGCGTCCCGTCGCGCAGAACCAGTTCACACGCCCGAATCTCGATCAGGTTGCTTTCGATCGATTCCCGGGCGAGATCGAGTGAGAGGAAGCCCCACGCGTAGGGTTGAAGCGCGTGCAGCCCCGCCGCGCGCAGCGTGTCGACTTGCCGGAACGCCGCCTGAAGGTGGTGCGGCCGAAGAAACTGCCCTTCCGACCAGTGGACTTCCGGCCAGAACTTCATCGACGATCCTTCCCGTGCTCGCGGCGCACTCCGTGACGGCCCGGCTCCGAAAAACGGAGCGTCCGGTGATGATCAATTGCGGCGGCACCGACCCAAAGGCCGATGCTACCCGAAATCGGCGGCCCGAAAAGGGTCTACTTCGTCTCGACGAGCTGCATGCCCGTCTGATCGACGCGAACCCGAATCTCGCTGCTGTCGAACCAGCCCGGCGGCGGCATGATCACAATCGGCTCGGTCCGCGCCGGACCTTCACGCGACATGAACCGGCCGTAAATGACGATCGCCGAGCGGCCGTTGCCGCTGCTGGAGTGGCTGACATTGAACGTGATCGTCTTTTCCTTGTTCGCCCGGTCCGCCCAGCCGGTCAGGGGTCCGCCGAGGAGCTGATCCCGGCTGTCCTTCTCGCCGGTCCGCAGCGCGTAAACGTGGCTGGGATCGATGTTCGCGAGCTTGGCGCTGGCCTCGCGGCGGAGCTTGAACCACTCGTCCGAGCGCATCGATTTGTTGACGATCTCGGGGTACTTGTCGGTTTCCGCCTTCGTGAGGCAGAGGATGTCGACGTCGAGCGCCTGCCGGGTCTGCGCGTCGCCATACGCGTTGATGACCTCGCCGAGTTCGAACGTGATCTTGTAGTTTCCGCAGCCGGTACCGCACAACAGAGCGATACCGAACCCCAGAATCCACGGCAGTTTGTGAGCGAGCATGCGGAGTCTCCCTGGGACTAGAGTTGTATGCATCGGGTCTGAACCCTTTCGCGGCCGAACGGCCGTGCAGCGGTGAATTCGAATTCTTCTCCACGAAGCCGGTTCGCCATGGGTCGAATAACCCCCGGCGCCGCTCCGTGCATCCGGGGGCAGTATCCCGCGAGCGGGCGCAAAATCAAGCGACGGGTTGCCGACAGACGGGTCGAGAGCTATAAATCTTTTAGAGACTTCTGAAAGTTCGGAGGAAGCGCGCATGTCGCTGAGCCTGATCGAAGCCCGAAACCTGCTCGTCCGCCGCTGGGGAGAAATGGGCGGGTACTGGGGCATCAACCGCACGATGGCCGAGATTCACGCCCTCCTGTTCGTCAGCCGCAGTCCCCTCTGCACCGACGACATCATGGAACAGCTCCAGATCTCGCGCGGCAACACGAGCATGAACCTTCGCGCACTGGTCGACTGGGGACTGATCCGCAAGTCGCACAAGCTCGGCGATCGCAAGGAGTATTTCGAGGCCGATACGGACGTGTGGCGGATGTTCGAGACGATCATGCGCGAACGGCGGCGGCGCGAGGTCGAGCCGATCATCGCGACGCTGGACCGCTGCGGCGAGGTCCCGGAGCACGCGGGAGCGGATGACGAGGCCCGGTCGGACGTGCGCGAATTCCGCCGGCGCATCGAGAGCCTCAAGCAGTTCCTGATCACCATGAGCAAGCTCTTTGAACTCACGCTTCAGCTCGGGCCCGAGGGCCTCGGGCAGTTGACCGCGATGATGACGCAGGAGGAGGCGGCTCCGAAGACGCGCCGGCGGAAGGCGGCCCCGGCCCGGTGATCTCGGCGCCCGGACCAACCCGGAGTCCGGCGCGGCCGACGTTCGGGTAAACTCCGCCGCGGGATGCTCGACATCGACCACATCCAGATCGATCCCGCATACGCCGACCGCCTCCGCGCGGTCGGTCTGGACCGGGTCGACCGGATCCTCAACTGGACCGAAGGGCGAATCTGCGCCTGGAGCCGCAGCACGGACACGATGCACATCCCCGCGGGCGACGGGCTGCCCGGGTTCTACCTCAAGCGGTATCGCTTCCTCGACTGGAACCGCCGGATCCGCTGCACGTTCCGGGGGAGCCTCTTCGGCGAGCCGCGCGCGGCCGCGGAATACCGGCTCCTCCGGCAGATGCGACAGCTTGGCATTCCCGCGGTGCGGCCGATCGCCGTCGGCTGCCGGCGTCGGCTGCAATTCGTCGTGGGGAGCTTTCTGATCACGGAAGAGGTGCCGGACGCACAGAACCTCACGTCGTTCGCCCGATCGCTCGCGACCGGGCGGGTCGCGCTCGGCGTCGCCGCGCGGCGCGCGTTCGTCGGGCGGCTCGCGCGGCAGATCGCGGAGATTCACGTCGCCGGCTTTCAGCATGGCCAGCTCTTCTGGCGGAACGTCCTCGTCCGCATGCTCCCGACAGGCGAGGCGGAGTTCTACTTCCTCGATGCGCGGCCGCGGCATACGGTTCGGCGGCTGAGCCGGCTGGGACGGAACTGGTGGATCGAGGAACTGGCGCACATGGCGGCGTCGGCGGAGGTCTTTACGAGCCGGTCCGAGCGGCTGCGATTCCTGATCGCGTACTACAAGGCCCGCGGCGTGCGTGTCGATCTGGCCGAGCAGATCGGTGAGATCGAGGCGCTGCGGGGGAAATGGGCCCGGCATGAGGCGCAGCGTGTCCGCATGGGCGACCGGTTCGACGAGTGGAACCGCCGGCTGGCTGAGGAGATCGCCGCCGAGGTTGCGCCGGCGGCGACGGGGGACGGGGTGTGAGCCGCGTGGAGCTGCTGGCGCCGGATTGGCGAGCGCGGATCGAGCGATTCTCGCCGGCGCTGCTCGACGACCTGCTCGAAACCGCGCCCGACCCGGCGCGGCTGCCGGGCACGTGGCGGGCGCTCGACAAGCCCGGCCTGGGCGGGCGCGAGCGGTGGCGCTGGACGCCGCCCGATCGGCCCGACGGACCGGCCGTGTTCGTAAAACGCTACCGGCGCTCGCGGATTCGTGAACAGTGGGATCGGCTGCTGCGCCAGTCGGCGCGGCGCAGCCGGGCGTTCTGGGAGTACGCGCGGGCGATCGAGCTCGCCGAGGCGTGCATCCTCGCTCCCCGCGCCGTGGGGTTTGCGGAGGTGATGCTCGCGGGGTTCGAGCGGCAGAGCGTCGTCCTGCTGGAGCAGGTCGCCGGGCAGCCGTTCGACAAGGCGTGGCGCGAGTGGACTGCGGCCGGCGATCCGATCACCCACGGGCCCGCGCGGCACGACCTGGCCCGGCGGCTGGCGTGGTTCGTCTCGGCGTTCCACGGCACCGGCCTGACGCATCGCGACCTGTACCTCTGCCACATCTTCATCGAGCGCGGCGCGGCCGGCGATCCGCCGCGGCTGGCGATCATCGATCTCGCCCGGACGCACCGGCCGCGGTTTCGGCGGATGCGCTGGCTGCTGAAGGATCTGTCGCAACTGGATGCGTCGGCGCGGGAGATCGGCCTCTCGCGGACGGATCGGTTGCGCTTTCTGCGGGTGTATCTCGGACTTGAGGCGGGTTCGCCGCGGGTCCGCTGGTATTGCAGCCGCATCCTCCGCCGAAGTGACTGGATCCTCCGCCGCATCGCGCGAAAACAGGCCCGGCGGGCTGTCGAGACACACGCTTGAACGTCGCGATCGTCCAGGAACATCTCGATCCCCGGCGCGGCGGCGCGGAGACCAGCGTCCTGGAGATGGCTCGCGAACTCGCGGCGTGCGGGGCCGAGGTCACGCTGGTCTGCGCGAGTGCGCCGCCGGAGGGCGCGGCGAGCGGCGTCGAGGTTCGCGTCCTCGACGTCGGCAGCGGGTCGAAACGCTCGCGCACGCGGCGGTTCATCGAGGCCGCCGATCTCTGGCTGGCGGCGGGAGACTTCGACATCATCCACGCCGTCACGCCCTGTCGATCGTGCAATGTGTACCAGCCGCGCGGCGGGACGTATCGCGAGACGATCGAGCGGACGCTGGCCGTGGTGCGCAACCCGGCGGTGCGGGCGGTCAAGCGGTTCGGGCGGGCGTTCAACTTCCGGCAGCGGATGCTCCTGGGGATCGAGGAGGAGATCCTCAATCGGCCGGAGCCGCCGTTCGTCGCCGCGGTGAGTGAGTATGCGCGGCGGCAGGTGCTGGCGATCCGGCCGGGGTATCCGGCGGAGCGGCTGTGCGTCGTGTTCAACGGCGTGACGATCGCGCCGCTTTCGGCGGAGGAGCGGGCGACGCGGCGGGCGGCGACGCGGGCGAGCCTTGCGATCGCGAGCGATGCACCGGTCCTGCTCCTGGTGGCGCACAACTTCCGGCTGAAGGGGCTCGGTGAGCTGATTCGGGCGCTGGCGGACGCCGGCGCGACGGCGTCGGATGCGATTCTGCTCGTGGCCGGGCGCGACGCGCCCGGGGCGTACCAGCGGCTCGCGGATCGGTTGGGGATCGGGGAGCGGGTCCGGTTTGTAGGCGCGCGCATGCCGGTTCGGGATCTCTTCGCGGCGGCGGATCTGCTGGTGCATCCGACCTGGTACGATCCGTGCAGCCGGGTAGTGCTGGAGGCGCTGTGCTGCGGCGTGCCGGTCGTGACGACGCGGGTGAACGGCGCTGCCGACGCGATCGCGGAGGGCGAGACGGGGATCGTCGTGGCGACGCCGGCGGATGAGCGGGCGCTGCGCGACGCGATCGCGGCGGGGCTGAACGCGCGATTTCGCACGGCCGCGCGGGAGCGCGCGGACGAGGCGTGCGAGCGGCTGAGCATGCGGCGGCACGCGCGGGAGCTGCTGGACTTGTATTCGCGCGTTTCGTCGGGAGCGTGAATCCGGCTTCGCGGGGCGCAGAGGGTTGGATCAGGCGAGCGGCTGGTAAGGGGCGAGGGGCGGCGGGGTGGGAAGATGGGGAAGCGGCCGGGGCGTTTCGAGCGGTCCGGGCGCGGGCACGGTCGACTAGAGGTCCTATAGAAACCGGGTTTCCCGAATTCTGGCCGAAGGCGCTCAAGTTTTCATCTTCGCGTGTGCCGGGTTGAGCACCTTCGTTATCAGACGCTTGGGTGGGGCTGGCGTGTGAAGGTGGGAAGTTGGAAACGTGGGAAGGTGGGAAGGGGACGGCGCGGCGAGGGTCGTGGTTGGCTTGCATTTCCAGTGAGTCTAGATGCGCGGGCGGGTGCGGAGGGGTTGGCGGCGCGGAGTTGTGGCGGGGTGGCGGGGATTGGCGGGTTTTGCGGAGAATCGCGACGAGCGAATTGGCGATGCGGCACCGGGTTTTGGTGCGCCGGCGAACCATGCCGACCCCACCGGCCGGTTTCGGCTGACGGGGCGGCCGCGTCGGACATGCGCCCGGACGCTACGGAGGTTTCTCACGCCGGTGGTGTCAGCATGGCACCCGAAATTCGTCGCAATGCCACCCGCCACTGCTCACAGAGCAGCGACACACGGTGTCCGCGATTAACCTAACAGTGCCACCCCGCCCAATTGCCCCAAGAGCAAGGCAAGTGGCGGAGCTTTTCCGGGCGACTACGTCGTTCGACTGGTCAACTATTCTTGCCCGGAGGGACGCTCTTCAACAGCGAGTTAACCCACGTCTTTGACTTGCCGACGATGCGAGCGATCGTACCCTGAGGTACGCCCATAGAATGGAGCTGCACAGCCAGGAGTTTCTCAAGCAGCTCAATCGTTCTGTCGGGTAGCTCCGAATTTGAAAGCGCCATGTTGATCCTACCCCTGCTTCCGCCGTTTCCGTAGTTTCGTCGCGAACTTAGGCTTGTATGCCTCGAACAGCCTGTTCGAGTCCGCCCCGTCCATCACTCCGAAAAGAATCCGCTTGCCGGTCATAGCTGACTTCGCAACTGCAAGCTGCTGCATTTGATCAATGACGTTCTCGCGTATCTCCTCACCGTACTGGATGATGAACACTTCAGCCGAGCTCTCGAACAAACGCTGAATTTGATCGCCGTTCTTGCCCATCTTTCCCGGCACGAGCGGGCCCTTTTTCGCCGGGCCCTTGAACGCGAATGCGGTGGGTCTGCGCTTTCCGCCCATGAGAAGTCGAGTCGTGAGAAGATCGTTCTTCTCGCCGCCCCAGTCTTGAAACCTACCCTTTTCGCCGATGATCGCTTGAACACCGTTTTTGAACTGCTGCTCTGAGACGCTCGAAGGTATGAAACCGTCTGGCTTGATCTTGCGCACTTTACTGAACGAGTCGATATCGTCCACGGTAATCTGCTTGGTATCAACCTTACGAGTATCGATCTTGACCGTCACGATCGAGGACGCGCGAGGCCGTCGTTTTGTCGGCAATGTTTCAAGCTTACTCTTATCTCCGGCGAACGCGAGGATGGCCGCCTTATGGGTGTGGAAAAAGTCAATCTTCTCATACGCGGTCACGCCGTTCTGGCGAAGCGCATTGACAATCCCGCGATCTGCGAAAAACTTTCCGGCCATCGTGACGCGCTTCTGAGACAGCTTGGTTGTCCTGCTGATCTCGGCGGCCGTCTTGATGCGTTTCTTACCGTGGTAGATTGCCTCAAAAACCTTTCGTCGCTCGATCGAGCGCCCGATTGCTTTGGCGGCTTGTTCGATCTGCTCGTTCGTGTTTGAGAGGGAATCGGATACTGCCTGGGCCATCTATCGCCTCGCCTTCGGCTTGCCGCTACTTACCCCCGCCGCGACCTTTGCTCGCCCGTTTGGCTGTCGAGAGGGCTACGCTGACAGTGTTAGATGTCGTGCCGAACAGTGCTGCAATGTCCTTGGGGGCTAGCCCTGCGCGTTGGAGGCGGACAGCCCGATCCTTCAGGGGTTCGTCTTCCGAGGTCACGCTGAGCGCTATGAGTCGGATTAGCACGTCCAGTTTTGCTTCAAGCCGATGAACATCTGCATCCTTGCTCACTTGTCGCCTCCTTTCTTCTTGGCAGCGTCGGCCGGTAGCGGATACACGTGTAGGAGTTTGGCCTCCCGTCCTTCACCGAGCCGGAATACGATCCCGGAGTCGATCCAACGGGCTACCGTCCTGCTGAAATTTCCAGGGTCGAGCTTCAAAATCTTAGTTATGTCGGCCTGGCTTTTCGACCCATCGCACAAGTTGTATGCATGCACTTGCTTCGCACCGGCACCCTTGGGAAACACTATCTCCGAGAGTTTGCTGGGTGGAAACACTCCGCGTGCGACAACGGTGAGGATGGCGCGAAGTAGCGCGTCGCTGTGCATAGTAGATACGTCTCCATGCCGATAGACTAAGAGTTCGCCGTCACTTGCCGCATAGGATGGAATCATGAGCGAGAAATGTCAATAGAGCAGGGTCCAGAGCGACCCTGCCGAATCTGCGTCGAGCTGCGCAATCTGCGGACTCGTTCCTTTTCTGTGCCTCTGCGCCTCTGGGTTTCAGTTCCCCGCAGTCACCGGCCTTACGGCTTCGGCGGCTGGCCGAGCATCTTCCCGAGGTCGATCTTGAAATCCTTCGGCCATTGCGTCAGCCGTTCGCGGGCCACATCCGGCGGCTCGTACTTCGCGGGATCGATCTCGGTGTCGCGCGTCGCCTGCTCCGGCTGCTGCTCGCGCGGCAGCCGGGCGGTGCGAGAACGGATTCACGCACCAGCCGTTTCCCTGGGCGGCGCGACGCCCGCGGCGGCCGCTTTCTCCAGCATTTCGCGGATCGGCGGAGTCGCGTCCGCGGCGGCCGCCCTCCGGGCGGAGAAAAGAAAAAGACGGAAGGCTGGGCGGTTCGCGTTCCAGGGGCTCAAAGCCCCTGGCAACGATCGTACGCCCTGCCGGGCGAAGACGGTGCCGGCGACTAGGCCGGTTTGGTAGCCGTCACGAGCGGGGTTAGGACCGAGGCTCCAGCCCGCCAGAAAGACCCACCGATACGGCGACGGGAGGCTTCGTTCATCCCGATCTCGCGAAGGTGAGACTCGTACAGCCGCGTGCCGCGAACGTCGGCGATCAGCAGCCGGCCGCCGGGTCGAAGCACCCGCACCGCTTCGCTGACCGCTTTCGCGCGACCGGCGTTGCTGCTGACGTTGTGGATTGCGTAGCTGGAGAGCACCACGTCGAAGCTGTTGTCCTCAAAGGGCAGGACCGTCATGTCCGCGGTGTGCAATTCGACCCGATCCGCCACGCCCTCAAGCTCGGCGTTGCGGCGGGTGGCGTCGGTGGAGTTGCCGGACTGATCGACGCTGCGCCACAGGTCCACACCCACCGCCCGGCCCGTGGTCAGGTGCTGTGCGGCCAGCAGCAGGACCGCTCCGCGGCCGCAACCCATGTCGAGGATTCGTTCGTCCCCGCGAAGGTTCAGTTTCTCGATCACTTCGGCCCAGACCACGAACTTGCCCCGCAGCGTGGCGTGGAGATAGAGCCCGAGAATGATCAGGATGAACAACGCGGCGAACCACGGCCACACTTTGCCGGAGGTGACGGCGAAGAAAATTTCAAAAGCGGCCACGGCGGCCATGAATGCCGGGCCATAGGGGGCGTCGATGCCGTAGAAACCTCGCCGGCGAGAGGCAACGCGCTGGGTCATCGGGATTGCTTTCTCGTCAGAGCGGCTGCCTTCACACGTTGATTCACCAGTTGATGGCCCGTTGCGGAACGGGCGGCAGGATACTCCCACGAACCCAGAAATTCCCACTGCCTGTTTTCCCGCCATGACCTATGAAGCGTGAACTCATTGGGTTCGCGGCCAAAATTCGTGAGTTTCGGGGAGATTTGTCATGCAGGATCGCGTGACGCGTTGTACAGGGTCGTATCCGAAGATAGAAGCCGCTCCACCACTTGCGTGGTGGGTTCGGATGATTCACCGGAGCCGCGCTGGGCGGCTGGCGGGGGTTTTTACTGCGAGGGCAGTGGTCCGCGCGGCGGCGCGGGCGCGTGTCTATTTCCCGCTTCCGGTGTTCCGTTCCCACCTTCCCACCTTCCCACGTTCCCACGTTTCCACCGCGCAGTTATCATCCCCGCTGACCCGCCCGCCCGGCGACGTGCGGCGGCAACACCGGAGATGACCATGCTTCCTTCGCTGATTGTCGGGCTCTTTCTCGGAACGCTGCCGGCCCCGCATGAGCCGGGACTCGTCATCCGGCTGTACGAGTTCGAGGGCGATGTCGCGGCCGTGCCGGAACTGGCTGCGGATCAGGCCCCGAGCGATGTCATCGGCGTCGAGACGCTGGACCTGACGGACAAGTTCGGGACGCTGACCGAGCGATTCGTGGCCGAGATCGACGGCGTGCTGAAGACCGAGGCGAAGGGCGAATACGCGTTTCGGCTGACGTGCGACGACGGCGGAATTCTCTGGCTCGACACGCGGATGGTTGTGAATCATGACGGGCTGCACGGCCCGACGCCCAAGGACGGCACGGTCATTCTGCCTGCGGGCGACAATCCGCTGCGCATCCGCTACTTCCAGGGCACGGGCGGAGCGCGACTGAAGCTGGAGTGGAAGCCCCCGGGGGCCAAGGAGTTCACGCTCGTGCCGAAGACGGCCCTGGCAAGCGAGGCGGCCAAGTACAAGGTGGTTCCCGGCAAGAAGAAGATCATTCCGCCGCTGCGCCGCGGCCGGCCGGGCGATGGCACGCCGGTGGCCGGGCCGCACCCGGGTTTCAAGAGTGCGGGGCCGTTCAGCGGCGGCGAGATGGTGTTCGACAAGCTCTCGACGCAGGTTCGGACGGGCGTCTCGGGCAATCACGAGCCGGCGAAGTTCACGCTGTGGATGCCCGACCTCGGTTCGCTGCCGTTGCACTCGGTCAGCGTTCGAGAGGGGGTCTACGCCGACCAGGCAGTCTTCGTCGCGGAGGCGGGGGGGGAGAGTCGACGCGTCTTCATCGACGCTTTCCCGACCGGCGAGTCGGACGTCAAGAACT
Organism: Planctomycetota bacterium; assembly: GCA_045863555.1. GTDB lineage: Bacteria > Planctomycetota > Phycisphaerae > UBA1845 > Fen-1342 > JACRLV01. Next base: position 49,568 of record BTUU01000012.1, read on the forward strand.
ACGAGCAGTCGGCCGCGTTCCGGTTCGGCCCGTCCGATGGCCAATCGCTCGCGCCCTCCGGCAAGCGCGTATTTGAGATGCTGGCCGTCCGGCTGATGTCGAACGGCGTCGAGATCGAGTTCACGCAGCCGCTCGACGCCGCATGCGGCTGGGAAGCCGAGTCCTTCTACATTGAACAGTGGCCGTACAAGGACGGGGCGGCCCCGCGGCGCGACGGCGTGATTTATCCGGCCAAGGCGGCGAGCCTGTCGGAGGATCGCAAGCGGATCTTCGTTGAGGTCGAGGGGATCAAGCCGCAGCACGTGCTGTATCTGCGGCTGCTGCCGCCGCTGGTGAGCGAATCGGGCGAGCTGCCGTGGAGCACCGAGGCTTGGTACGCGGTGGGGGCGCTGCCGAGGGATCGGGCGGGCCAGATTCGCCCGCGGCCGCCGCAGCCGCCGCAGAATCTCCTCACGGACGCTGAAAAGGCGGAGGGCTGGAAGCTGCTCTTCGACGGGAAGTCCCTGGCAGGCTGGCATCCGTTCAAGAAGCCGGGCACGCCGATCACGGGCTGGTCCGTCGACGGCGGCTGCATCGTGCGGACGGGGCCGGGCGGCGACATCGTCACCGACGAGACGTACGACAACTTCGAGTTGAAGATCGAGTGGCGCGTCACGCCGGGGGCCAACAGCGGCATCTTCTACGGCGTCAGCGAGGAGGAGCCGAACCGCTGGGTCTTTGAGACCGGGCCGGAGATGCAGGTCCTCGACAACGCCGAGCACGTCGACGGGCGAAATCCGCTGACGAGCGCGGGCTCGAATTACGCGCTGATCGCGCCGCCGAAAGACGTGACGCGGCCGGTCGGCTTCTTCAACGAGGCCCGCATCGTCGTCCGCGGCGACCACGTCGAGCACTGGCTGAACGGCACGAAGCTCCTCGAGTACACATGGGGCGGCGACGAGTGGAAACGGCTGGTAAAGGACAGCAAGTTCGCGGGCATGCCGCGCTACGGCACGGTTCGCAAGGGGCATATCGCGATCCAGGACCACGGCGACCGCGTCTGGTTCCGCAACGTCAGGATTCGGCCGCTCGCGGCGGGTGCGGCCAGCAAGTGAACGGAAATGCGCGAAGAGGGAAGCGCGACGCGCGAAATCGCGGCGCGGAGGTACGGCGGAGCGGTCTCGGCGGCGCGCTGGCGCTTGGGGCGCTGATCGTAACGCTGGCCGGCGGTTGCGCATCCACGCCGCCGCGCGCGTTTCCGGTCGTGCCGCTCACGGATCGGGACGCGGCCGGCGTCCGCGAGCGGTCATATGACCTGAACGGCGACGGCGCGGCCGATTTTACGGAGATATTCGGTTACGGCGGTCGCATTGCCCGGTTCCGCTGGGAGCCGGCCGGCGAGGTTGTTGAGAACGACCCCGCGCGGGCCGATGCGGCGCGGCTGACGATCATCGTGGACAGCGTCCCCTACGAAATGGTGCGCGACGCCTGGGAATCCGGCCGGTTTCGCGCCTTTTTCCAGCCGTCACGCACGATCTCGCCGTTTCCTGTGATGACCGACCCCGCGCTGGCCGAGTTCTTCGGCGTCTCGCCCTGCGTGGCGGTCGAGTCCGTGCACTTCGACGGACAGCAGCTTCGAAGCGGATACGGCAACTACGTCTCGGCCGGCAACGCGCCGTGGCTGAAGCACGTGGATTATCACCTGGCGACATCGATGCACGGATTCGCCTATCTGCTGCCGGGGGATTCGTTCCGGCAGGAGTTGAGCGCGATCCAGTCCGCGTTTCGCGGCGGGGCGGGCGAGTCCTTCACGGCGTACTGCGTCGGGACGTCCGGCCTGGGCTCGGCGCGCGGGCGGGACGGTCACGCCGAGGCGCTCGTCTGGCTCGACCGCGTCTGCCAGCAGATCATCCACGACACGGGCGGGCGCGTGCGGATCACGCTGCTCTCCGACCATGGACACAACAACGTGCCGAGCCGGCGCATCGACCTTCCGGCGGCGCTGCGTCGAATGGGGTACCAGGTCGGGGCGACGCTGGAAGCGCCGAACGACATCGTGCTGCCCGAATTCGGCCTTGTCACGTGCGCCGCGCTGCATACGCGCTCGCCGCGGCGGGTCGCGGGCGACTGCGTGAGCATCGACGGGGTCGAACTTGCGGCGTTCGTTGAGACCGACGCGGACGGCACCCGAAGGGTCGTCGTGCTCTCGCGCGACGGCGAGGCCTCGATCGAAGAGCGCGGCGGGGGATTTGCATACACCATGCAGCGCGGCGACCCGTTGAAACTCGCGGAGATCATCCGGGAGCTGCAGGTCAACGAACTGTTCAACGACGACGGTTCGGTTCCCGATCAGCCCTTTTTTAACGCCACGGCGGATGCCGAGTACCCGGACCCGCTCGACCGGCTCTGGCGGGCGTTTGGCGGGCTCTTCGTGCACACGCCGGACGTGCTGCTGTCGCTGGAGGACGGGGTATTCGCGGGCAGCACGGAGCTGACCACCTGGCTGAAAATGCAGGCCGTGCATGGAAATCTCAACCGCCGGGGCTCAAGCGGGTTTATCATGTCCATGGAAAAAGAACTGCCGCCCGTGCTCCGCCTGCGAGACGCGCGGGCGCCGCTCTGGGGAAAGTGACAATCTCCCGCCGCGCGTCGACTTGCGTTCCGTAAGCGAAGGCGCGGCGGCGATTCGGTGTTCGCAGCCGGCCGGGAGGCGCAGGACGCCTGTCCGGCTGGGGTCATGGGGTTGTTCGGTTGTTCACGTGTTCCTTTGTCACCGCTTACAGCGGAAAGGACCAGCCATGCCGTCGTTCGTCCCTCGCGTTTCCCTCAGCCGTCTCCTGGCAATGGTGCTGGCGATCGGCGCGTGCTGCGTCGCGGTTATCGCGGATGAGCTGCACTTTCCGCCGGACCGGCCCTTCGATATGCAGCACATCAGGCTCGACCTGGCCGTCGACCTGAAGACCCGGCGCGTCGAGGGAACGGCCACGCTTTCGATGAACGTGGTTCGCGAGACATCGACGATCCGGCTCAACGCGGTCGATTTCCAGGTTCGCGACGTCGCGGCCAAGGTGGCCGGCGCGGCCGCGAGCGGCGTTCGCCATGCGACGGACGGCAAGGGGATCGACGTGGTGTTCGCCTCGCCGCTGCTGCGCGGGCAGGCGGTCGAGATCGTCATTGACTACGCGGTGCAGGAGCCGAAGGACGGGCTGCACTTCTTCGCGCCGAGCGAGGAGAACCCCGACGAGCCGTACCAGGTCTGGTCGCAGGGACAGGCGGAGGAGAATCGGTACTGGTTCCCCTGCTTCGACCACCCGAGCGATTTTCAGACGACGGAGCTCATCGCGACGGTGGCGTCGAACAACGTCGTGTTGAGCAACGGCAAGCTGGTGTCGACGGAGCCTGCGGGCGAAGGCAAGACGCGGTTTCACTGGGTGCAGAGCACGCCGCACGTGGCGTATCTCGTGACGATGGTCGTGGGGGAGTTCGCCGTACAGTCGGAGACGTGGCGCGGAAAGCCAGTTCTCTACTATGTCCCGAAGGACCGCGTCGCGGATATTCAGCGCTCGTTCGGCAACACGACGCGGATGCTCGATTTCTTCAGCGACAAGCTCGGGGTCGAGTACCCCTGGGACAAGTACGCGCAGGTCTGCTGCTACAACTACGGCGGCGGCATGGAGAACACCAGCGCGACGACGCTCGGCGAGAACACGCTGCATGACGAACGGGCGCACCTCGACCGCGATTCGGAGGGCCTCGTCGCGCACGAGCTCGCGCACCAGTGGTTCGGCGATCTCGTCACGTGCCGCGACTGGTCCGACCTCTGGCTCAACGAAGGGTTCGCCTCCTATTTCGAAGCCCTCTGGGACGAGGAGCTCAACGGTCAGGACGCGTTCGCTTACAACCTGATGGGCAAAGCGGGCGGGGCGATCGGCGGCGGAAAGGACAAGCCGGTTGTCTATCGCGCCTACAAGAGCCCCGGGGAGCAGTTCGACAGCCGTGCGTACCCCAAGGGGGCATGGGTTGTGCATATGCTCCGGCGCGAGGTCGGCGACGAGCTGTTCTGGAAATCGCTGAATCACTACCTGACGACGCACCGGCATCAGAACGTCGAAACGCATGACCTGCGCGAAGCGTTCGAGCACGTGACCGGGCGCAGCTTCGCGCGGTTCTTCCATGACTGGACGGAGCGGCCCGGCGCTCCCGCGGTGGAGCTGACGTATTCGTGGAATGAGGCCGAGAAGACCGCGACGGTGCTCGTGAAGCAGACCCAGAAGGACGATGCGTTTCATTTCCCCCTCACGGTCGAGTTCGGTCTGACCGGCGGGAAGACGCAGCGCGTGACGCACCGGGTGACGGAGAAAGAGCACACGTTTACCGTAGCGCTGCCTGACACGCCGACGATGGTCAACGTCGATCCGATGAACGCCGTGCTGATGGAACTGACGGAGAACAAGCCGCGCGAGCTCTGGCAGGAACAGCTCTCGGGCGACAGGAACCCGGTCGGTCGTCTGCGGGCGGCCCGGGCGATCGCGGCCAGGAAGGACGACGCCGCCCGCGCGACGCTCGCCGCGGCGATGCCGAAAGAGCCATACAAGGAGCTGCGCGGCGACCTGGCGGACATGCTGGGCGATCTCGGCGGCGACGTCTGCCGCGATGCGCTGCTCGCCGGCGTCAAGGACACCGAGTCGCGCGTGCGGGCCGCGTCGATCCGGGCGCTCCAGAAGTTCGCCGCGGACGTCGCCGCGGGTGAGGCCGTGCAGGCCGTCGCGAAGGCCGGCGATCGAAGCTACAGCGTCGAATCGGCGGCGATCGAGACGCTGACGGCGCTGCGCCCGGCCGAGGCGATGCCCACGCTCAGGGCGGCGCTGGAGCGTGACTCCTCGCGCGAGGTCATACGGTCGGCGGCGCTGCGCGCGCTCGGAAAGGTGACCGACCCGGCGGCCGTCGGGCTGCTGCTCGAATGGGCGACGCCCGGCAAGCCGCCGGAGTGCCGGGATGCGGCGTTCGGCGCGCTGGCGGAGGCGCTCCAGCGCAGCCCGGAGGACGACGCGTCGACGGCGAGGGCGGTGGACGCGATGGTGGCGACGATTCGCAATAACAACGACTCGTGGCGCGTGCGGGCGTCGGCGGCCCGCGCCCTGGGCAACCTCGGCCACCGGGCAAGCGGCGCCCTCACGCCGCTGCGCGAGATCGAGGCGGCGAATCCGGGCGGCCGGTTCACGCGGTCGGTGAAATCGGCCATCGAGGCCATCCAGAAGGACGAGCCGGCCGACCGCACGATCGCCGAGCTGAACGGCCGGATCGACGCGCTGACGAAGGAGAACGCGGAGCTGAAGGCGAAGATCGCGTCGCTGGAGGCGGAGCATAGCCGCGCGGGAAGCGGGTCGGGGAGCGGTGCGGCGGCGGCAGGGCCCCGCAGCGGAGATTGAGTCCGCGAGTCCCGGGTGACGGTCCGGCGTCTGACATGGGACCATGGGCTACATTGTCGTGGCGTGTCATTGATGATAGTCTCCGACAATCTTCAGTCGAATCGGAGCGCTATGACCGAAGGCCGCAAAAAACGGCTGACCGACTACGCCAGTTGCGCGGGGTGAGCGGGCAAGCTGCCGCAGGACGGCATGGTGCAGGTGCTGCGCCAACTCGAGCCCATGACTCACCCCGATCTGCTGGTCGGATCGGAGACGTTCGACGACGCCGGCGTGTTCCGGCTGTCGGAGGATCTCGCGCTGGTCCAGACGACGGATTTCTTCCCGCCGCTCGTGGATGATCCTTACGACTTTGGGCGGATTGCGGCCGCGAACGCCCTTAGCGATGTTTATGCGATGGGCGGCGAGCCGCTGACGTGCCTGAACATTGTCGGGTTTCCCGACAAGGAGCTGCCGCCCGAAGTGCTGGTCGACATCCTGCGCGGCGGGGCGGCCGTGGCCCGGGAGGCGGGCGCGGTCATCGTGGGCGGGCACAGCGTACGCGATGCGGAAGTGAAATACGGCATGGCCGTGACGGGCCGCGTTCACCCGCAGCGGGTACTGACGAATGCGGGGGCGCGTCCGGGCGACCGGCTCGTTCTGACCAAGCCGCTGGGCAGCGGGGTGCTGTGCAGTGCGGTGAAATCCGGCCGGATGGACGCTTCGGAGCTTGCGGAGGCGGTCTCGGTGATGACCGCCCTGAACAAAGCCGGTCGGGACGCGGCGGTGGCGGTGGGCGTGCACGCGTGCACGGATGTGACGGGTTTCGGCCTGATCGGGCACGCGTTTGAGATGGCGGAGGCGAGCGGCGTCACGATCGAGATCGAGGCTGCGGCGGTTCCGCTGATGGCCCGGGTACTGGAATTCGCACGACTGGGCGTGCTAACACGGGCGCACAAGACAGCGCGGGCGTACCTGGGGTCGAAGCTGCGGGTGGCCGCCGACGTCGAGGAGGCCCTGGCCGGCGTCCTGCTCGACGCCCAGACGTCGGGCGGGCTGCTGCTCAGCGTCGCATCGGAAAAGTTGCCTGCGTTGCTAGATGCACTACAATCAATGAAAGCAATCTGTGCCGCGACGATTGGTTCCGTCGCGGCGTTTGATGGAACCCTGCGAGTTCACTTGACGAGATAACCAGCGCGGCGCATAGTGGGATCGATCCCACCAAGCCAACTGGGAGGAGACCGAAAAATGGATGACCGTAAGCGACCCGACATCGTTAGCATGCACCTCTCCGACGAGGCCAAGAAGCAGCTCGATGAAGTGTGCGATGCCCGCGGAATGACGATCAAGATGCTCCTCGGAAAGCTGATCGAGTGGTTCAACGGCCTCGATCGCACCGAGCAGTCGATCGTCCTCGGGCAGGTCGAATCGAACGACGTGCTCGGCCTGGCGGAGATCATCCTCCAGCGGCGCGCGTCGAAGCCGGCCGGCAAGTCCCGCAAGGCCCGCTGATCGCGGCGGCCGAATCTACGGCGACTTGCGACGCACTTCGTCGATCATTTTCACGTAGCTCGCGTAGCGGCGCGCACTGATTTCGCCCGCCTCGACGGCGGCCGTCACGGCGCACCCCTCTTCGTCGACGTGATGACAGTCGTTGAAGCGGCAGTCGCGGATTCGCGCCCCGATCTCGACAAAGTACGACTCCAGTTCGCCCGGTTCGACGTTCCAGAAGTCGAATGAGCGGATCCCCGGCGTGTCGACGGCGTAACCCCCGAGCGCCAGCCGGAGCAGCCGCGCATGCGTCGTGGTGTGGCGGCCTTTCTCGTTGTCATCGCTGATTTCGCCCACAGCCAGGCCCAGGCCCGGCTCGATCGCGTTGAGCAGCGAACTCTTGCCCACGCCGCTCTGGCCGGAGAACACGGTCACCCTGTCGACGAGTTCGGCCCGGAGCGCGTCGAGGCCGTCGCCGCGCGTCGCGCTGGTCATGATCACGCGGTACCCGAGCGACTGAAATTCGTCGATCAGCTCGAGCAGCGACTCGCCGCCCCCGTCCTCCGGTTCGAAATCGGCCGCACGGTCGCCGTCGGTCCACGCGTCGCCCACGAGGTCCCACTTGTTGATGCAGATCACGGGGCGCAGATTCCCCTTGCCGGCCGCGACGAGATAGCGGTCGACGAGGTGCGGCTTGAAGGCCGGCTGCGCGGCGCTGGTCACGATGACGAGCTGGTCGACGTTCGCGGCGATGAGGTGCTGGCGCAGGTGCCCTTCGCGCCGGGCGTCATGGCCCGTGCGCGCACCGCGCGCCAGGACGGTTCGCCGGGGCTCGACGCGCTCGATCACGCCCGTGGGCCGGTCCGCCGGCGCGTCCTCGACAACCGAGTACCAGACGCGGTCGCCGACGGCCACGCTGGAGCGCTGCTCGATGAGCATTGTCTTGAGCACCCGCCGGACCGTGCACTCCCACGCGCGCCCGGCCTCGTCGTCGACGTAGCAATACGCGCCGTGAATCGTCGTGACGACGCCGCGCCGCCAGAGCGACTCGTCGACCAGCGGCGCCTCGCTTTCGTCCACGATGATGGTGCGCTTCCGCGACAGGTCGCCTTTGGCCCGGACCGATTCGCCCGCCTGCGCATCGGCGAGATTGTGCGTGTCGGCGTGGTACCGCCGCGTCCAGTCGTCCGCCCGGCGCGGGCGGCTGCGATTCCGCGAAAAGTCGACCCGGATTTTCTTCCCGCGTTTCTTGCTCATTCACCTTCGCCGACGCGCACCCCGGTCCGCGCGCTTGCCCGTGCGCGGTTTCGCCGGCGGCGCGGCCGCCCGGCGCTTCCATTCGCACGGCGTGTTCTTGCTCACGAGTTCGATCAGCTTGCCGCACCACACACCCGCCATCGTGCGACAGATTCCCGCGGTCTCGGCCGGCGGAAAGTCCGCGTGCGGGCACTCGAAGGAACAGATCTCGGGAACACCGTCACTCATCTCGTCCGTCTCCCGACCGGTCGTCGGCCGGCGGCGTCGGCTCCCCGGTCGATCCCTTCCACTGGTTGAGGTAGGCCTGGAGGATCGCCAGCGCCGCCAGCGCGTCCCGCGCCGGATGCCCCTTGCCGCTGCCTTTCGGTCGTCCCGCGTCCGCGAGCCACTGATCCGCCTGAAAGCTGGTCAGACGCTCGTCCACCAGGCGAACCGGGAGATTCGAAACGCCCGAGAGCCGCTCCGCGAACCGCCGGGCGAACTCCGCCTGCGGCCCGGCCGTAGAGTCCATATTAAGGGGCAGGCCGACAATGTACCCCGCCGCCTGGCGATCGCGGCCCCAGGCGGCGACCGCGAGTGCGTCGGCGTCGGCATCCCGGCGGCCGGCGAGGATCCCGGCGGGGGTGGCGAGTCGCTGCTGCGGGTCGGTAATGGCCAGGCCGATGCGTTTTGAGCCGTAATCGACGGCGACCAGTAGTCCGATAATTCGCGGCAGATCGGGTGATTGCAATTCTCGTGCCGGATCCATCGAAATTCACCCGAATCTTTCCAAAGGCCCTTGCAAGGCGGCGAAACCGGATTATATTGCGCGGTTCGCTGCTGACCAATCCGTCACCGCGCCCGGGGAGCGGAGCCTCGACGCGGGAAATGGACCGGCAGCGCGAAGGTGGGCCGCCGAACGTGACGTATGCACTGACTTCGTTGCGCGTCGCGACCCGCCGGATCGCACGCCGGACGCCTCTTCTACCGCTTGAAATTCACTCTCGATCGCGAGGGCACTCACGATGGACGTAAAGCTTGTCTGCGATTTCAGCCGCAATGGCGATGCCGCCCCGATCCCGGACCTGATCCGCATCCAGACGGAATCGTATGAGCGATTCCTTCAGGAGGATATCGATCCATCGAAGCGCAAAGCGCAGGGGCTCGAGGCGCTGCTGCGCGAGGTGTTCCCAATCGAAAGCTACGACGGGAACATGTGGCTCGAGTACATCGACTACGCGCTCGACAAGCCGCGCTACACGCAGGACGAGTGCCGCGAGCTCGGTCTGACCTTCGGCACGCCGTTCAAGATCCGCGTGCGCTTCCACCGCAAGGACAGGGAGGAGAAGCAGACCGAGGAGATCTACCTCGGCGAGATCCCGCGCATGATCGGCGGGGGCGAGTTCATCGTGAACGGCTCCGAGCGCGTCATCGTCTCGCAGCTCCACCGCTCGCCCGGCGTCGACTTCGTCAAGGAGAGCACCGAGGGCGACCGCGCGCTGCATGCCTGCCGCATCATCCCCGAGCGCGGCTCGTGGATCGAGATCAACGTCACGCGCAAGGACCTGCTCGCGATCCGCATCGACCAGTCGAGCAAGATTCCGGCGACGACGTTCCTGCGCGCGATGAGCGACGCCTACGGAACCAGCGACGCGATCATCCGCGCGTTCTATCCCGTCAAGAGCGTCCGCCCGCGCGACCTCAAGCCTGAGATGTGGACCGCCGCCGCCGTCGTCGATCCCGACACCGGCGAGGAGATGGTCGGCGCCGGCCGGCAGATCGGCGAGGCGGTCAACAAGATCCGCGAGTCGAACATCAAGTCGATCGAAGTCATCAGCAAGATGACCGATCCGATCATCCTCAACACGCTCCAGGAAGACAGCGCCGCGACGCACGAGGAGGCGCTGCTGCGCATCTACGCCCGCCTCCGCCCCGGCAACCCGGTGCAGCTCGACAAGGCCAAGAAGCTCTTCCACGAAAAGTTCTACGACGACAACCGCTACCGCCTCGGCCGCGTCGGACGCTTCCGCCTGAACCGCAAGTTCGACCAGAACATCCCCGAAACGGAGATGGTCCTGCGGCCGGAAGATTTCGTGAATTCGCTCAAGTACCTGCTCGCGCTGCGGGCCGGCGAAGGCCAGGTCGACGACATCGATCACCTCGGCAACCGCCGCCTGCGCACGATCGACGAACTCGCCGCCGAAGAGATGCGCAAGGGCTTCCTCAAGCTCCGCCGCACCGTCCAGGAGCGCATGAGCCTCAAGGACCCCGAAACGATCACCAAGATCAGCGAGCTGGTGAACACCAAGTCCATCAGCAGCGCCATCGACTTCTTCTTCGGCCGCAGCGAGCTGAGCCAGGTCGTCGACCAGACGAATCCGCTCAGCCAGCTCACGCATGAGCGCCGCCTCTCGGCCCTCGGCCCCGGCGGTCTGAACCGCAAGCGCGCCGGCTTCGAGGTGCGCGACGTGCATATCTCGCACTACGGCCGCGTCTGCCCGATCGAAACGCCCGAAGGCGTGAACATCGGTCTGATCGCGTCGCTGGGCATCTACAGCTCGGTCGACGAGTACGGCTTCCTGATCACGCCCTACCGCAAGGTCGAAAAAGGCAAGGTGAACGGGCAGCTCGTCTACCTCCGCGCCGACGAGGAAATGCAGGCGACGCTCGCGCCCCCGGACGTGCTCAACCTGCACACCGATCCGTCGAAGCTGCCGGACATCGTCGCGAAGGACGAATACGTCTCCGGCCGCCGCCGCAAGGCCGAGGAGCGCAAGACCACGAAGATCAAGGAGGGCACCCTGCTCGGCCGCGTGCGCGGCGACCTGAAGCAGGTGACGCCGGACGACATCCAGTTCGTCGACATCTCGCCGAAACAGACGGTGGGCGTGTCGGCCGCGCTGATTCCGTTCCTCGAGCACGACGACGCCAACCGCGCGCTGATGGGCTCGAACATGCAGCGCCAGGCGGTGCCGCTCGTCCGCACCGATCCGCCGATCATCGCCACGGGCATGGAGCGGAGCGTCGCCGAGAACAGCGGCATGCTCGTCCGGGCCAAGAAGGCCGGCAAGGTGACCTACGTCGACGCCCAGCGCATCGTGCTCGACGACACCGAGGAGTACGCGCTGCGCAAGTATGTCGGGCTCAACGAGCGGACGTGCCTCAACCAGAAGCCGATCGTCAAGATGGGCGACCGCGTGAAGGCCGGCCAGATCATCGCCGACGGCGCCAGCACGGAGCACGGCGAGCTCGCCCTCGGCCGGAACGTGCTCGTCGCGTTCCTCACGTGGGACGGGTACAACTTCGAAGACGCCATCCTCATCAACGAGCGGCTCGTCAAGAACGACGCGTTCACCAGCATCCACATCGAGTCGCATGACATCGAAATCCGCGAGACCAAGCTCGGCCGCGAGGAATTCACCCGCGACATTCCGAATGTCAGCGAGCGCGCCCTGCGGAACCTCGACGAGCGCGGCATCGTCCGCGTCGGCACGCGCGTGAACGCGGGCGACATCCTCGTCGGCAAGGTCAGCCCCAAGAGCAAGAGCGAGCTGAGCCCCGAGGAAAAGCTGCTGCACGCGATCTTCGGCCGCTCGGGCGAGGACGTGAAGAACGACTCGCTGGAGATGCCCGCGGGTCAGGAGGGCGTGGTGATCGGCGCCCGCCATTTCTCGCGCCGCACGCACCTCACCGACGACCAGAAGAAGAAGATCGACGCCGAGATGAAGACCTTCCGCAGCTCCTGCGACGAGAAGCGCATCGCGATGTTCAAGCGCTACATCGAGCAGGTCAACGAGCTGACCGGCGTGGAGATGGTCGACCCGAACACGCGCCAGAAGGTGGGCAAGAGCGAAAACCCCGAGGTCATCCTCGAACAGATCGAGACGTATGACATCAAGTGGGTCAAGCCCGCGGACAAGCGCCCGGAGGCCGAGAAGCTGCACGACCAGTTCTGGCCGAAGATCCTGGGCATCGCCGAGGAGTGCGAGCGCAAGCTCGGCCACATGAAGCGCGGCGACGAGCTGCCCAGCGGCGTACTTGAAATGGTCAAGGTCTACGTCGCCACCAAGCGCACGCTCAGCGTCGGCGACAAGATGGCCGGCCGCCACGGCAACAAGGGCGTCATCGCCCGCGTGCTCCCGGAAGAGGACATGCCGTTCCTCGCCGACGGTACGCCGGTGGATATCTGCCTGAATCCCCTCGGCGTGCCGAGCCGAATGAACGTCGGCCAGATCCTGGAAACGCACCTGGGCTGGGCCGCGGCCGTGCTGGGGATGCAGGTCATCACGCCCGTCTTCGACGGCGCGCTCGAAGCCCAGATCAAGATGTGCGTCGAGGCGGCCAATGCTCACGTGCGCAAGCGCCGCGAGGACCCCGAAGTCATTCGCAACGCCGGCCGGACGCACGAACTGCTGGTCGAGATGCCCTACAGCGGCAAGATCACGCTGCACGACGGCCGCACCGGCGAGCCGTTCAACCAGCCGGTGACGGTCGGTTACATCTACATGCTGAAGCTGCACCACCTCGTGGACGACAAGATTCACGCGCGTTCCACGGGCCCGTACTCGCTCATCACCCAGCAGCCGCTGGGCGGCAAGGCGCGGACGGGCGGTCAGCGCTTCGGCGAAATGGAAGTCTGGGGTCTCGAAGCGTACGGCACGGCGTACGTGCTCCAGGAGCTGCTCACGGTCAAGAGCGACGACGTCGAAGGCCGCACGAAGATCTACGAGAGCATGGTCAAGGGCACGCACACGCTGAACGCCGGCACGCCGGTGAGCTTCGACGTGCTGTGCAATGAAATCCGCGGGCTGGGGCTGAATATCCAGCTCGAGAAGAAGGCGCTGTAAGCGTCGATCGGGTGGTGGATTCGCACGGGAGCATCCGATGGGCAGCGTGACGTACGGCAACGGCGACGATGTCAGCCCGCATGAGCTGGCTGACTTCTACGACCGCGTGTCGCACAAGCTGGATGTCGGGACGCAGCGGATCGAGCAGATGCTGAACAAGAGTTTGGCATTCGTCTCGGCCCGCCTGGACGGAAAGCTCGTGGGCATCGCCCGCGGCCTTTCGGACGGCGTGCGAGGGTACTTCACAGAGTGCAAGCTCGACCCCTCGCTCCAGGGGCCGGCGGCGGTCACGAAGACCGACGGCCGGATCGAGCACGACGAGCACGGCATCGCGATGGAAATGGCGCGCCGCGTTCTCGAAAAGCTCGAGTCGAGCGGCGTGCGCCGGATCGACGTCCTGGCGTACGGCACGGAGACGGATTTTCTCGAGTCGCTGGGCTTCAGGAAGACGGGCGGACTCGTGGGGATGACGATGCGGATGAACCACAACTGAGAAAGCAGAATGCAGAACGTCGGGTGGGCTCAACCCACCACGCTGGTACGGGAGTCATAAGGCGTGACGATCGAGCGACTTCGGGAAGTGCACTCCGCTCGACCATTCCGGCCGTTTGTGCTGGTCATGGCCGATGGTTCGCGCATTCCGGTTCAACATCCGGAGTACCTGGCTCACGGGGGAATTGGGCGAACAGTGACTGTCCATGACCGCGATGACACGTGCAGGTACATCGACTTGCTGCTGGTGACGGCGATCGAAGTACCGCCGCCGAACGGCAAGAATGGATCGCATTCGCGGCGACGACGGTCGAATTAGGTCTGTGGGCTGAGCCCACGCGATGAAGCGAATGACCGGTGGGCAGTGCCCACCCAACAGATAGGCGGGCCTTCCCGCCGCAGCAGATAGAGGTGAAAGCCAATGGCTGACACAGTGTACGATCGAATTAATGACTTTACCGCGGTGAAGATCGGCCTCGCGTCGCCCAACGACATCCGGGCCTGGTCCTTCGGCGAGGTGAAGAAGCCCGAGACCATCAACTACCGCACCTACCGCGCGGAAAAAGACGGCCTCTTCTGCGAGCGCATCTTCGGCCCCGAGCGCGACTGGGAATGCTTCTGCGGCAAGTTCCGCGGCGTGAAGTACAAGGGCATGATCTGCGACCGCTGCGGCGTGAAGGTGACGCACAGCCGCGTCCGCCGCAAGCGCATGGGCCACATCAACCTGGCCGCGCCCGTCGTGCACATCTGGTTCTTCAAGTCGATGCCCAGCCGCCTCGGCACGCTGCTCGACATGAAGACCAGCGACCTGGAAAAGATCATCTACTTCCAGGACTACGTCGTCGTCGATCCTGGCCAGTCGAAGCTCGAAGCCAAGCAGCTTCTCACCGAAGAGGAGTACCGCCGGGCCCAGGCCGAATACGGCGACACGGGCTTCCGCGCCATGATGGGCGCGGAGTCGGTCAAGGAACTCATCGGCCAGATGGACATGTCCAAGCTCTCGGCCGAGCTGTTCGACGGTCTGAAGAAGACCAGCAGCAAGCAGAAGATCAAGGACTACTCGTCGCGGCTGAAGCTGGTCGAGGCGATCCGCAAGAGCGGCAATGACCCCTCGTGGATGGTGCTCGAGGTCATCCCGGTCATCCCGCCGGACCTGCGGCCGCTGGTGCTGCTCGACAGCGGCAACTTCGCGACCAGCGATCTGAACGACCTCTACCGCCGCATCATCAACCGCAACAACCGGTTGAAGAAGCTGATCGACCTGAACGCGCCCGAGGTCATCATTCGCAACGAAAAGCGAATGCTCCAGCAGGCCGTGGACGCGCTTTTCGACAACAACCGCTGCCGTCGGCCCGTGCTGGGCAGCAGCAACCGTCCGCTGAAGAGCCTGACGGACATGATCAAGGGCAAGCAGGGCCGCTTCCGCGAAAACCTGCTGGGCAAGCGCGTCGATTACTCGGCCCGCTCGGTCGTCGTCGTCGGTCCGGAGCTCAAGCTCTGGCAGTGCGGCCTGCCCAAGAAGATCGCGCTGGAGCTTTACCAGCCCTTCATCATCCGCAAGCTGCGCGAGCGCGGCCTCGCGGACACGATCAAGAGCGCCAAGAAGATGCTGGAGCGGCGCGAGCAGCCGATCTGGGACATCCTCGAAGAGGTCATCTACCAGCATCCGGTCATGCTCAACCGCGCTCCCACGCTGCACCGGATGGGTATCCAGGCGTTCGAGCCCGTGCTCGTCGAAGGCAACGCGATCAAGATCCACCCGCTCGTCTGCAAGGGCTTCAACGCCGACTTCGACGGCGACCAGATGGCCGTGCACCTGCCGCTCTCGATCGAGGCGCAGGCCGAGGCGCACTGCCTGATGATGAGCACGCACAACATCTTCAGCCCCGCCAGCGGCGCGCCGAATACGCCCGCCACGCAGGACATCGTGCTCGGCATCTTCTTCCTGACGTGCTCGCACGGAGCAGACCCCGGCCACCGCGAGCCCGGCAAGGAATGGGCCTTCGGCTCGACGGCCGAGGCCCTGCTGGCGCTCGACCGCGGCCACATCGGCGTCCACACGCCGATCCGCGTCCGGCTGACGGAAAAGCACGAGATCATCGAGGCGCAGACCGAGCCGGCGACGAAGATCCCCGCCAGCGGCCTGGTGAAGACGACGGTCGGCCGCTGCCTGTTCAATGACATTCTCGATCCGCGGATGCCGTTCTATAACTACCCGCTCAGCCAGAAGGGTTCCGCGCGCGTCATTGCCGACTGCCACGAACGGCTCGGCCGCGCGATGACGATCGAACTGCTCGACAAGGTCAAGGAACTCGGCTTCAAGTGGTCGACGCTCGCCGGCCTCAGCTTCGCGCTGACCGACCTGCGCATCCCCGAAACGAAGTCGAAGATCCTCGACCAGGCCCAGAAGACCGTCGACAAGGTCGAGCGGAACTTCGCCAACGGCGTCATCACGCCGATGGAGCGCCACAACCAGCTCATCGACATCTGGGTCCACGCCCGCGAACTCGTCACCAAGGACATGATGTCGACGCTGAAGGCCGACTGGCGGCAGAAGGACGGCCGCGAGGCCAAGGTCGGCGAGAAGGCCGCCGGCCCGTACCTCAACCCGATTTACCTGATGACCGACTCGGGCGCCCGCGGCTCGGTCGACCAGATCCGCCAGCTCGCCGGCATGCGGGCCCTGATGGCCAAGCCGAGCGGCGAAATCATCGAAGCCCCGATCAAGGCCAACTTCCGCGAAGGCCTGACGGTGCTGGAATACTTCAGCTCGACGCACGGCGCGCGAAAGGGTCTGGCCGACACCGCCCTCAAGACCGCGGATTCCGGCTACCTGACCCGCAAGCTCGCGGACGTCGCGCAGAACGTGATCGTCAACGAGCTCGACTGCGGCACGATCGAAGGCGTCGCCAAGAGCACGATCTACAAGGGTGAGGAAGTCGACGTCAAGCTCAGCCAGCTCATCATCGGCCGCACCGCCCGCGATCCGATCCGCCACCCGATCACGGACGAGCTGGTCGTTCGCGAGAACGAGGTCATTACGCCCGAAATCGCGCGCCGCATCGAATCCAAGCCCGATGACGGCGGCCTGGGCATCGACAGCGTCCGCGTCCGCAGCCCGCTGACGTGCGAGAGTCCGACCGGCATCTGCGCCCGCTGCTATGGGGCGGACCTCTCGACCGGCAAGCTGGTCGAGGAGGGCCTCGCGGTCGGCATTATCGCCGCCCAGTCGATCGGCGAACCGGGCACGCAGCTCACGATGCGTACGTTCCACACCGGCGGCGTGGCCAGCCGCGCGGTCATCGAGAGCGAAATCACGAACAACGCGCCGGGTATCGTCACCTACGTGAGCCTGAACGCCGTCGAAATGAAGGACGAGGAAACCGGCAAGCGCTTCTTCCGCGTCCTGAAGCGAAACGGTGAAATCGCGATCAACGACGAGAAGGGCCGCGAGCTGGAGCGGTACAAGATCCCCTACGGCGCCGCCGTTCAGTTCGCCAACGGTGAAAAGGTCGCTGGGCGGCAGCTCATCGTCCGCTGGGACGCCCACTTCACGCCGATGCTCGCGGAAGCGGGCGGGTTCGTCCGTTTCCAGGATGTCGTCGAGGGCGAGACCGTCCGTCTTGAGCAGGAAGGCAAGTCGGAGAGCAAGTGGATCGTCATCGAGCACAAGGGTGACAAGCATCCGCGAATCATCATCGAGGACAAGGAAGGCAAGATCCTCGACTTCCACCACCTGCCCGCGAAGGCCCGTATCGAAGTGCGCGAAGGCGACCCGGTCGTCCCCGGCGCCCTCATCGCCCGTAACCCGCGCGAGATCGCCGGTACGCAGGACATCACCGGCGGCCTGCCGCGCGTGACGGAGATCTTCGAGGCCCGCAAGCCGAAGGAGCCCGCGATCCTGGCCGAGATCTCCGGCACCGTCGAGCTGCACACCGACAAGCGCCGCGGCAAGATGACCGTCGTCGTCAAGGCCGAGACGGGCATGGAGAAGGAGCACCACATCCCGCAGGACAAGCACCTGCTGGTGCACGCCGGCGACCACGTCGAGGCCGGCACGCCGCTGTGCGAGGGACCGCTCATTCCGCACGACATCCTGCGCATCAACGGCGAAGAGGATCTCCAGCGCTACCTGCTGAAGGAAGTGCAGAACGTCTATCGTCAGCAGAACGTGACGATCAACGACAAGCACATCGAGACCATCCTGTCCCAGATGCTGCGCAAGGTGAAGATCGACAGCGAGGGCGACTCGAGCTTCCTGCCCAACGAGGTCGTCGACAAGTTCCGCTTCCGCATGGAAAACCTGCGGCTCAGCCGCAGCGTCCGCGTGGCCGAAAGCGGCGACACCGATCTCCAGGTCGGCCAGATCGTCACCAAGGAAGAGTTCAACGCCAAGAACGACGAGGTCGAGGCGTCCGGCGGCCAGCCGGCCAAGGGCCGAAAGCCCAAGCCGGCCACCGGCAAGACGCTCCTGCTCGGCATCACCAAGGCCAGCCTCCAGAGCGAGTCGTTCATCAGCGCGGCCAGCTTCCAGGAGACGACCAAGGTGCTCACGCAGGCCTCGCTCGCCGGTCAGGAAGACAAGCTGGTCGGCCTCAAGGAAAACGTGATCCTCGGCCGTCTCATCCCCGCGGGCACGGGCTTCAAGTCCTACCAGGACATCAAGCTCCGCTACGAGACGCCGCCGATGGAGGAGGTCGAGGTCATGGCCGAGGCGGATGCCCGGTCGATCCCCACGATCGCCGCGATGGGCGCCGCGCCGACGGTTGGAGCGTCGGGAAGCTGAGAAGAGTGCACAGTGCAGAGTGCAGAGTGCACAGTGCACAGTGAACAGTGAACAGTGAACAGAGTGGGCCGGGAGCGCTTGGCGCTGGTCCACGGTTGATACGATCCGCGGCGGCGCTGGGGGATCCCCCTTTCGCCGCCGCGGCGTTTCACGCAGCGATGCAGAGAGAATGGCGAATACGGAGCGGCAAGCAGTCGAATAAACCGAAGCCCCGCAACGACTCGCTGTAAAATGTGGACGGTGATGGTGAACTGTGCTCTGTGCACTCTGCACTCTGCACTGTGCACTACTCCGGAGCCTGCCATGTGTGGTCGTTACACGCTCGCAGCGAATCTCGACGAAGTCATGGACGAGTTCGAACTTTCCGAGCCCATCCCGCTCTCGCCGCGCTACAACATCGCGCCGACGCAGCCGGCCATCGTCGTCCGGCCCTGCGGCGAGCCGGCGGCCGGGCGGCGCGAGGGCAGCTTCCTTCGCTGGGGGCTCGTTCCGAGCTGGTCGCGCGACGCGAGCGGTGCGGCGCGGCTCATCAACGCCCGCAGCGAGACGGCCGCGACGCAGCCGGCCTTCCGCGCGGCGTTCAAGCGCCGCCGCTGCCTCATTCCGTGCAGCGGGTTCTACGAGTGGGAACGGGTGGATACCGGCGGAAAACCGAAAAAGCTGCCGCACTACTTCCACCCCGCCCGCGGTCCGCTCTTCGGCCTCGCCGGGCTCTGGGAGCGCTGGGAGCCGCCCGATGGGTCGGTCCTGGAGTCGTTTGCGATCCTGACGACCCGGGCAAACGGCCTGCTCTCGCGGATTCACGACCGGATGCCGGTGATCATCGGCCGCGACGACTACGCGGCGTGGCTGGACCCGATGACGGACGCTTCGCGGCTCGCGTCGCTGATGGAGCCCTGCGATGAGCGTTCGATGACGAGCCACCGCGTCGATCCGCGCATGAACAATCCGCGCGTCGATGAGCCGGCGTGCATTGCGGCGACGGTGTGAGTGGTGACAAGGGAACAAGGGAACAAGGGGACAAGGGGACAAGGTGGCGATGGGCCAGGGCGACAATGTGACGACGCGACGGTTCTTTCGTGACTACGAGGCGCTCGCCCGCGAGATTTCCCCCGGCCTCGACCGGGCCGCCGCCATGGCCGCTTTCTGCGACGCCGCGTGGAAGCACCTCTCGGCGGCCGGCGTCTCGTGGATCGGCTTCTACGTCCACGAAGGCGGCGACGAACTCATCCTGGCCGCCCGCCGCGACAAGCCCGCCTGCTCGCCGATCGGCCTACACGGCGCGTGCGGCCGGGCCTTCCGCGAAAAACGCCCGCTCATCGTCCGCGACGTCGCCTCGCTCGGCGCGAGCTACATCGCGTGCGATCCGCGCGACCGCTCGGAAATCGTCATTCCCCTCTTCGAAAAAAACGGCGCCTGCTGGGGTGTGCTGGATGTGGATAGTCATGAAGCTGGCGCATTCGAAGTTTCAGACGTCGAACCGCTGGGAAGCTTGCTTTCGGAAGCCGGCCTTTCGATCATCGCTCCGCGGGCGAGTGACGCCATCGTCGTCTGATTGCGCCTGCAGCAACACCTTTGAGCTCAAAATGAGCGTGACACACCCGGACATCACCAGTTCGACGCAGGCGTAATTCGCGCCCCGCGAGCTGAGTATCGCACCAAGCAGAACATTGCAGTCATAAACTGCCGGCCGAGCGGCCGTCATGGATGGGCCGGGCGACTTCGTCGCATTTCGTGCTTCGCGCGCTCAAGAAGATCGGAGAGCTCATCCTCCGAGAGGTTGCTGGCCTCGACTTCGCGGCGAACGGGCTCCAGGACTTCGTCGAGCGAAGGTCGCGAGAGGTCCCGGGCGAGAACTTCGGCGGCGTAGGTTTCAGGTGCCTTTCCGGCGGACGCTGCGCGCTCGCGAAGCCTCGCTTCGATCTCGGGTGTGATCGGTACGCTTAGATTCACGTCAGCCTCCTGCCGGATTGTAGCAAATCTCGCCCGCGAGAATTCCTCGGGCGTCCGGGGACCGTCGAGAGGCCACCGGAACCGGATTGTTGTCGCCGCTCACAGTCGCTCGACAATCGCCTGCCGCAGCAGCGGCAGCATCAGCTCATGATGGCCCGTGATCGAATGTCCGCAGCCCGGCTGCACCGGCCGCACAAGCACGTTCTGCGTCGGCCGGTAATGCCGCAGCATGTCGAAATTCGCCGTGTGCATTCCGTCGAGCGGATGGCCCAGGTTTCGCGCCACCGAAACCGCCTTCAGAAACACCTCCGGCATGATCACGGCCGATCCGAAGTTTAGCCACACGCCGCCCGCCCCGCCCGGCGAATCGGCGCCGAGATCCGCCACGACGCCGCAGAGGATGCGAAAATCGTGCATCGTCGCCGCGCCGATCGCCGCTCCGTCGGCCGCCGGGTGCATGTGCACCGTGTCGGTCCCGAGGGCCACGTGAACGGTCGCGGGAATGCCCTTGCGATGCGCCGCGGCAAAAAGGCTCAAGTCCGCATGAGCTGCGCCGCCGTCCGCGAGCAGCCGCCCCAGCGCCGCGCCGAGCCCCGCACCGCCCGCGCCGGCCGCCGCGGCCGCGTTCATCCGCTCGCACGTCTCGGTGACCATTCCGAAGCTGCCGTTGCGGATCGTCTCGGCCACTTCCTCGCTCGTCTGCCCGGTCTCCGCGAGTTCGAGATCGTGGATCGCCCCCGAGCCGTTCGTCGCGATCGCCGTGATGACGCCGCGCTCGACAAGATCGATGACCAGCGGCGAGCAGCCGGTCTTCACGACGTGCCCGCCGAAGGCGAAGACCACCGGCCGCCCGGCCCGCCGCGCCGCGACGACGGCATCGACCGTCCGCCGCAGCTCCGACGCCCCGAGAAAGCCCGGCAGCGATTCCAACCACGCCGCAAACGTCGCCCCCGCGGCCGTCGGCCGGCCCAGCGCGCTCAGATCGACCTTGTGAGACCGCGCCGTTCGCGATTTGAATCGCAGTTTGGAGAAATCGAGCGGCTTGCGGCCGTGCGCCGCGTCGCCGGGGTGTTTTTTCATCGGCAGTCTCCCACGACGCGCGCCAGCCGCTCGTCGAGCACGCCGTCCGGGTCTTCGAGCGAAAGCCGCAGATCCAGCCGGGCCAGCGGCGGAGCGTCCGGGCGCATCGAGCGCCACAGCGGCGCGAGTTTGCCCCAGTCCTTGCGGGTCGTCAACACGAGGTCCGCTCCCTCGGCCCGCGCACACTTCGCAAGCCGAATCGCGTCGCCGCGCGTATAGCGATGATGGTCGCGAAAGACCGCCGGCTTGCAGAGTCCGCCCGCGTGTTGGGCCAGCAGCCGCAGAAAGCTCTCCGGGTTGCCGATCCCGCAGACCGGCAGGACGCAGCGAACCGAGAGCGAGGCCGCATCCTCGACCCCGCCGTCGAAATGTACGAGCTCGCCCGCCCGCGTCTCGAAGCGCAGCACCGGCTTGCCCTCGTCGAGCGCCGCGAGCCTGCGTTCCAGCGCCAGCACATCCGCCGCATCCGCCAAATTCGCCCGCGAAACGATGAACAGGTCCGCCCGCAGCAGTGAAGAAAGCGGCTCGCGCAGCCGCCCGGCCGGCAGCAGCTTTTCGAAGCCCCACGGGTTCATCGCATCAATAACGACGATGTCCAGGTCGCGGGCCAGCCGCCGATGCTGAAACCCGTCATCGAGGAGCAGGCAATCGATGGAGTGCTCGCGCACGGCCGCCTCCGCCCCGGCGACGCGATCGGGGTTGATCACTACGGGCACAGTCGGCAGTGCCGTGCGAAATTCCATCACTTCGTCCGGTGTCTCGCCGCCGCGGGCCCCGTAGCCGCGCGTGAGGATCGCCGGCCGGATGCGCATCCCCAGGAGCCGCCGCGCCAGCAGAATCACCAGCGGCGTCTTGCCTGTCCCGCCCGTCGTGATATTGCCGATGCTGATGACCGGCACGGCCGCGCGGCAGACGCCGACGCCCCGGTCATACCGGCGGTTGCGCAGGGCGACCGCGATCGCGTACGGAATCGTGAGCGGCGTCAGCACCGACCGCCAGATCGCGTGCATGCGCCTTGGCCCCCGGTGGCTTACTTGAGGACGCCGATGGATTTCTGCCATTCGATCGAGCGCGGCACGCCGGCGGTGAGGGGCGTCTCCGGCTGATAACCGAGCTTCTCGCGGGCCTTGCTGAGATCCGCGACGTATCGCGTCACTTCCCCGGGCCGCGCGGGCTCGTAGCGGACGTTCGGTTTCTTTCGCAGCGCCAGGCTGATGAGATTCACGAGGTCGACGAGCGTCGAACCCTGCCCGTAGGCGAGGTTGATCGTCTCGCGATGGATCTTCCCGTGCACGAGCGCGTCGATCCCGCGCGTCACGCCCGAAACGCAGTCGTCCACCCACGTGAAGTCGAGCACCTTCTCGCGGCCAAACACGACGATCGGCTCGTCGTTCGCGATCTTCTTGATGAACAGCGGGATCACCCGCTCCATCCGCTCGGCGTCGCAGTCATAGCGGCCGTAGACGTTGCTGAACCGGAAGACCAGGCAAGGGAGGTCGTAGCACTCCGCGTAGGAATAGATGTACGCCTCGCCCGCGATCTTCGACGCCGAATACGGACTCTCGGCCACGACGAAATCCGCCTGCTCTTCGTCGGTCACGTGCCGGTGGATGTCGCCGTAGACCTCGCGCGAGCTGCCGAAGACGATCGGCGTCTTCGTGCGGCGGCAGTATTCGAGCGTGTTGAAGCACATCACGAGGTTTTCGAGCGCCCGATTGGGGTGCTCGACCAGCTCGAAGACCTTCGCGTAGGCCGCGAGGTGGACGACGACGTCGAACTTGCCGCTCACGGGCAGCTCGCCGTTCTTCGCGTTGCACAGGTCGAAGATCTCGGTCTTGATTTCGCGGGTCCACGTGTTCGGGCGTTTGTCGATGCCCACGACTTCGTCGCCCCGGGCCATGAGCCCGAGTCCGAGATTAGTCCCGATCTGTCCGCTGGCCCCGGTGATCAATACGCGCATCAGCAGTCCTCGCAGGAGCAAAAGCGTAGACTACCCGAATCGACTGCGCCCGGCCAGAATGTCGCGATTCACCGCAGGATTTGGAGTTAGAAGATGCCGCGCTGTCCCTGGGCCAGAAACGACCTCTCGATCGCCTATCACGACGCCGAGTGGGGCGTGCCGCTCCATGATGACCGGCGGCTCTTCGAGTTCCTCATCCTCGAAGGCGCACAGGCGGGCCTGAGCTGGGACACGATCCTGAAGAAACGCGACGCGTATCGGGCGGCCTATGACGGCTTCGACCCTGCCCGCGTCGCCCGCTACGGCGAAAAGAAAGCGGCCGCGCTGCTCGCGAACCCTGGAATCGTCCGCAACCGGGCGAAAGTGGCCGCGAGCATCGTCAACGCGAAGTGCTTCCTCGCCGTCGTCGATGAGTTCGGCAGCTTCGACGCCTTCCTGTGGCGCTTCGTCGACGGCAAGCCGATCCGCAACCGCTGGAAGGCGATCTCCGAGGTGCCGGCGCAGACGCCGCAGTCGGATGCGATGAGCAAAGACCTCCGCAAGCGGGGCTTCAAGTTCGTCGGCTCGACGATCTGCTACGCGATGATGCAGGCGGTGGGCATGGTCAATGACCACCTCGTCTCGTGCCCGCGTCACGTGGCCGTCGCCAAGGGCTGAAACGCAATGCGGGCAAGACTCGCCTCTCGCGGCGAACCTTGCCCGTCATCGCTCCGACAGTCCCCGCGCTACTTCTTCGCCCCCGCGAGGTTCTCGGCCACCTTCTCCCAGTTGATCACGTTCCAGAACGCCGCGATGTAATCCGGCCGGCGGTTCTGGTAGTTGAGGTAGTACGCGTGCTCCCAGACGTCGAGGCCGAGGACGGGGACGTGGCCCTGCATCAGCGGCGAATCCTGGTTGGCCGTCGATTCGATCGCGAGTTTGCCGCCGCCGTCGATCACCAGCCACGCCCAGCCGCTGCCGAACCGGCCGGTCGCCGCGGCCGCGAATTTCTCCTTGAACTGGGCGAAGCCGCCGAACGCGGAGTTGATCGCGTCGCCGATCGCCCCCTTGGGCTCGCCGCCCTTGCCGGGGCCCATGATCTGCCAGAAGAGCGAGTGGTTCGCATGGCCGCCGGCGTTGTTGATGAGCACCTGGCGGATGGCGTCGGGCACGGAGGAGATTTCGCGGAGCAGCTTCTCGACGGGCTTGGCGGCCAGGTCGGCGTGGCCTTCGAGGGCCTTGTTGGCGTTGTTGATGTACGCCTGGTGGTGCTTGGTATGGTGGATTTCCATGGTCTTCGCGTCGATGTGCGGTTCGAGCGCGTTGTACGCGTACGGCAGTTTCGGCAGTTCGTAGGCCATTGATCTTCTCCTTCGCGTCGCGCTGGGCGCGGCGGCGGGCATGCGTAAACCCGAAAAACCGGCGGCGGGCCCGCGTCGAGCCCGGACATCCGGCGGCGGGCGAGCGGCCCGCCCAAAATGAACACCCTTCTCGGGATCGTATTGTCGAAACCCGGCCGCGGTGCGTCAACAATCGCATTCCGCCCACGGCCGCCGCCCCAACCCACCACGCGAGTGGTGCGGCCCCACCCGAACCCACCACGCCAGTGGTGCGGCCCCACCCGCCCCCGCCGCGCCAGTCGTGCGGCCGAAACCGAACCCACCACGCGAGTGGTGCGGCCCCATCCGAACCCGCCACGCGAGTGGCGAAGGGAACTCGGCCCCAATCCGCGATTGCCCGCCGTGCGGCCGTCCGCGGGAGAAGGTGCGCAGCGCGCGTGTACATTCGTGGGGCGCTCCTTCTGATTAATGTCTCGGTCCTCAACCTAGGCACAGGGCCGCGAAACCGTGAACTGCGCATCTTCGGTTTCAACTCTCGCCGCAGGGCCACCCGTCGCACCGCGAATCCGTCTGCGCGCCTGGGTTCCCGGGGGAATTCTCCCCGCGCAAATCGCCGAACGCGGCGTGAGGCAGCCAGACTGCGCGAATCTGGCGGTTCCTGGCGGCGGCTGGCGCGGGAACCGAAGAAAGCGAAACGCGAAGTGAGCATGAGAACGCAACCGAGGCCACGCAGGCCGTCGATGACGGCGGGCATCGGCTCGCCACCAGCCGCGGCTCATCCCCCGAAGCCTGCGCCGCACGCAGTTCACCGGCAACGATCAACGCGCCTCCTCTTGTTTCGGCTACCCTCAAGCTCAATAAGGTCGATCCCGTGCCCGCTGCGACGCGAACGCCGCCGCGCGCGGATCTCTGATGCGCTCCAACGTGGTCCGCGAACGGATCGAACATGCGCCTGACCTGGGCCACCGACATTCATCTCGACTTCGTGCCCGACGACGAGCACGGCGATTTCTACGCGCGCCTGCTGGCGGAAGACCCGAGCGCGATCCTCCTCTCAGGCGACATCGCCAACGGCCGTAAGGTCTGCGCTGTGCTCGCTGATCTGGCCCGGTTTGTTGCCCGGCCGGTCTATTTCGTACTGGGCAACCACGACTACTACGGCCGCTCGGTCCGCGAATTCCGGGCCACGGTGACCGAGTTCGCCGCGGCGACGCCTCACCTGCACTACCTCACGGCCGGCGGAATCGTCGAACTGAACGCCGAGACGGCGCTGATCGGGCATGACGGCTGGGCCGATGCGCGTTTCGGCCGCTACGAGCGCTCGACCGTTATCCTGAGTGATTTCGTGCAGATCGAGGAATTTGCTTACAGTCAGGGCGCGATCCGCCGACGGATCATGGAGCAGTTGGCACAGGACGCCGCGGACCATCTCGGGCGTCTCCTGCCCGACGCGGCCGCGCGTTTTCAACGGCTGTTCGTGCTTACGCACGTGCCGCCGTTTGCCGGAGCGAGCCGCTACGACGGGCGGCCGTCGGACTCCTCGTGGCTCCCTTTTTTTACGTCGAAGGTGGTCGGCGACGTGCTACAGGGCATCCTTGTGGACTTCCCGAACTGCCAGACGACGGTCCTGTGCGGACACACACACGGGGCTGCCGACGTTCAGATCTTGCCCAATCTGCGCGTCATCGCCGGATACGCGGAGTACCGAGAACCGGCCATCCAGCAGACCTTCGTCATCTGAGGAAAGCGCCCGCCTGGCGGTCCGCACAGCGCGCGGGCCGCGCAGATTGTCGAGGTTCCGCTACAGCTAACGCGCCGTTCAGCGGACTGACGCGGCGGGGGCCTTCGTATTCGCGGCCGAGGCGCCGCCGGTCAGGTCCACCACGCGATAGTCGCTCGGCGGAGCGAAGAGCGCGTCAGAGATGTCCGGGTTGATGCGTGCGCTGTCCACATGGCGTTCGATTACGGTCGGCGTAATCGGCGTCGCGGGATACTCCGATCGCGTCTCAAACGGCAGCCAGACGCCGTCGACGCACCGGAAGTCGGATGCCGTCAACACTTGAACGAGTTCCCCGCCTGCATCGAAGCCCCGCAACTCGGTCATTGCATATCCCTTTTCGGCGTCCACGGTCGCTTCGAACACTGTCCGCCCGCTCGTCCTGCTCTTTGCGATGATCTGGAATCGCTTCTCGCCCGCCGCGCGGACCTCCAGCGAGAAATCTTCACCGAATAGGTACTCCGGCAGCAGACCGAGCTGTGCCTCCTCGCGATCGAGCGACGTCTGCGGAAAGGAGTTGATCGTCGCGAGCTTGCCGGCGCGCGGCGTGTGCAACTGGATTTCCGGCTTGCCCTCCTCCGAGATCAGCGAGCCGGTCCGGTCGAGCGACATCAACTGCCCTTGTCCGAGCCGCTGCTCCTTGCCCATCTTGGTCAGATTGCGCGGGTCCACGTCGTCCCGCCGGGCCCGGCGATGGTCGCGGTCGATGGTGGTCGTGCGGCGCACGCTACTGGTGGCATTCATTTGCTCGATGACGAGCGAGGCTTCGAAGCTCCCGTACTGCCCATCCGCCTGCTCGTTGATCTCCTGAATGCGTTTCTTCGATTCGCCGGTAAACGCGGCTTGCTTCAGTTGCCAGGCCCGCCCGTCCTCAATCCTGCGCGCTTCCTGGGCGCGCCGTTCCTCAACAGGGACGGTCCGTTGCAGTTCCACCCGCTCCTCAACGACAATCGTCCGCACGCTCGCAAGATTCTGGCGGTTTTTCTCGCGAAGCGACTCGACCGAGACGTCGCCCGCATGCGCCGGCATCGCGAAGAGCGGCAGCGACAGCAGACCTGTGAACACACACGCGTTTCTGGAGAGCAAACGTGACATGAACGACTCCTGCTGATGAGAACCGTCGTCGCGAGCCGCCGGTGCAAACGCAGCCCGGCATCATTTGTACGTGCTACCCCTCCGATGGTGACATGTCAAGAAAAACAAATACCATCGTCCATTGATAGCGCGATGCCGGGGTGAATACTCATTCAGACGCATCCGGCGGGTGGTCGTCGTTAAGAACCCCCTGACTCCCAACCCTGCTTGGAATACGCCGCCGGATTCCGCCAATTCGGCGCACTCGCCGCACGAACAGCTCGCGTGCCCCGGCGCGCGGCTAGAGTCATGACGTACGCGGCTTCTGGAGGTCCGTTTGGACGCGCGATTGTGCGCCGGTGATAGCAAGATGCTCAAAATGAAATCGCGTTTGACTTTCCGGGTGCCTCGCAATCGTTCGGAAACGCGATTTTATGGGAAGATGATCAAAATCCGTCCACACACAGCCTTGATCATCTTGAGCAGGTTGAGTTCGCGGCTCGCGCAGCGCGAGAGTGGTTTTGCCGCCCCAGGCGCGACGCGTATGCGAGCGGTGGACCGCACCACTGGCGTGGTGGGTTCGGAATCCCCACACCACTTGCGTGGTGGGTTCGGATTTCGCGCACCACTGGCGTGGTGGGTTCAGATTATCCGCACCACTCGCGTGGTGGGTTCGGAATCCCCGCACCACTGGCGTGGTGGGTTCGGATGGATGCATCAGCGGTGCGTCACGCGGAAGATCCGACCCTCGATCGGCTTGCCTTTCGTGTCCGGCAGGCCGATGCCGTCGATCGGCGGGCGCGAGTGCGGCGAGCATTCGACGTGCAGGTTGCAGTGCCGCGCGATCGTCTCGAAGTCATTGGCGACGGAGCGGTTCGCGTCGCAGATCAGCGCGAAGCCGTCCGGGGCGAGATGATGCTCGATGAACCGCGCGATGGGCGAGAGATGGCGCGTCTCGTAGAGGACGTCGGCCGCGACGATCCGGTCGAGCCGCAGGTCGGAGTAGCGCTCGCGCCAGTCGATGAACCGGACCTCCGGCGGGGGGATGCGATTGTGCGCCGCGCTCTGAAGCACGAACGTCAGCGCGTCGTCCTCATAATCCGAGACGATCACGCGGTAGCCCAGCCCGCACGCGACGAGCCCGACCAGGCCGAGGCCGCACCCGAGCTCCAGGACGCGGGGCGGCGTCACGTCCGACGCCGCGGATTCGGCCGCACCGACCGCGCCGGACGGCTTTGCGGCTGGGTGGCGCGGGGTCGGAGCGGCCTCGCCCGTCGCCGCCACGCTGTCCGCCACCCGCGGCCACCGCGCGACCTCCTCGGCCAGCAGGATCGCTCCCGGCCAGAGATTCGCCCAGTAGGGCATGAACTCGTCGGCGTCGAAGCGGGCCCGCACGCGCGGATCGTCGAGCAGCGTCTCGTAATTGTCCGGCCCGAGCAGTTCGATCGGCCGCCCGCCGAGTTCGAGCCGCCAGATTTTCACGGGATAGCCGCGCAACACCTTCACAGAAATTCCCCCATGACCGCAGGCGGCCGGGCCGGTACGATCCCAGTATACGCTTGGGCACGCGCGGAGCCGACCGTGGCCATCCATCCCGATTCGAAAGCCGTCACGCAGCACGCCCGCCTGGAGCGGTTCGAGCCCGACGGCGCAGCGCGGATCGCCAGCTGGGTCGCGACGCGCGAGGAAGCGTACATGCTCGCGCCGCGGACGGCCCCGCCGATCACGCCGGCCCGCGTGCTCGAATGGCTCGTGCCCGGCGTGGAGGCGTTCTGGCTGCATCTCGACGGCGTGGACGAGCCGATCGGCTACGGCGAGCTGAATGTCCTGAACGAGCGGCACCGCGAGTACTGGCTCGGCCACCTGATCGTCGCGCCGGCGTATCGCGGGCGCGGCCACGGGCGCGAGCTGACGCGGCTGCTCATGGAGCGGGCGTTTCTGATCCGCGGGGCGA
The DNA here is from genome assembly GCA_045863555.1 of Planctomycetota bacterium. Lineage (GTDB taxonomy): Bacteria > Planctomycetota > Phycisphaerae > UBA1845 > Fen-1342 > JACRLV01. The sequence continues at coordinate 78,921 of BTUU01000012.1, forward strand.
GCCGGGTGAGCCTGGTGGTGTTTCCCGAGAACCACGCGGCGATCGCGAGCTATCGTGCGGCCGGGCTGTATCCCGACGGCATGGAGCATCACGACCTTCCGCCGTACCATTGCCGGGCGCGGCTTCTGCGCATGGCGGCGGATTCGCTCGACTGACGGGGCGGAGCGGCCGTTGACAATGGCAGCGCGTCGGGCGTATTTTCCGCCCGGTCGCGAATCGAGCGCGGTTCACGGATGGCCGCGGCGGATGGCGACGGGAGGCAGTCCATGCCGGTCGAAAACTGGTCGGAAACGGTGGTCCTGGGCGAGCTGGGCGACGATCCGCAGTATACCGACGACCTCTCGGCGATCATCGAACAGTGCACGGCGAACCCGAATCTCGACGTGCTGCTGAATTTCAGCGCGATCACGTATCTGAACTCCTCGAACATCGCGAAGCTGCTGAAGCTGCGAAAGCTGGTGACGATCACGAACAGCCGCAAGCTCAAGCTCTGCGGCATCAACCGGCAGGTCTGGGGCGTGTTCCTCGTGACCGGCCTCGATCGCATCTTCGACGTCTGCGACGACGTGCCGACCGGCCTGGCTTCGCTTCAGATCGGATAGGCCGGCCGCCCACCGGTTCGGCCCGCGCGGATCGAGACCCCGCTGACGGCGAGGTTGTCTTCCAGCCGGGTGCTCCGCGTGCAGGAAACTCCTCGCCCGCGGCGGTAGTCTTTCCCCTGTGACGGCAACGAACCCAAATCCACCGCTCTCGCCCGCGGAGATTCGCGCCCGGGTGACGTATGACGACGCCCGCCTCCTCGCGGAATGCGAACTGCATATCCACCGCACCGGCGGCCCCGGCGGCCAGCACCGCAACAAGGTCGAAACGGCGATCCGGCTGATCCATCGGCCAACCGGCGTGACGGTTAGCGCCGGCGAGACGCGGTCGCAGCATGAGAACAAGGCGCGGGCCCTGGCGCGGCTGCGCGAGGCGCTGGCCGTCGGATTCCGCATTCCGCCCACGGACGCGGCTCAATGGCCCGAAACGGCGCGTCCCTCGGGCGGGCGGCTGCGTGTCAGCGATCACAACGCGGGCCTCGCGGAAGTCCTGGGTCTGGTCCTCGATGCCTTCGCGGCGGCGGGCGGCAGTCCATCGGCTGCCGCAGAGCGGCTGGGGATCTCGTCGTCCAGCCTGACGAAATTCCTGGCGGATCATCCGCGGGCGTGGGTCGAGGCGAACCGAATCCGGGCGGAGGTCGGGGCGGGGCCGCTGCGAAATCCGCGATCCTGAGGCAAGGAGCATCCCATGCGCGAGACCTATCCACTCTACCTCGCGAGCCGGCCGCAGCAGCCGAATGTCGATCTCGTCGTGCACGACAAGTATCGTGGGACAACGATGGCGCGCGTGGCGAGCGCGGATGCGGAGATCGTCGAAACGGCGATCGCGGCCGCGACGGCGGCGTTTTCCCGGACGCGGGCGCTGCCTGCGTATCGGCGACAGGGCATCCTGAATCACGTCGTGGCGAAGATTGAAGCGCGGAAAGAGGAGCTCGCGGAGGCGGTGTGCCTCGAGGCGGGCAAGCCGATCCGCGATGCCCGGGCCGAGGTCGGGCGGACGGTCGATACGCTGCGCATCGCGGCCGAGGAGGCGGTGCGGGTCCGCGGCGAGTATGACCCGCTGGATATCAGCGCCCGGGCGGAGGGGTGCGAGTCGATCCTGCGGCGGTTTCCGATCGGGCCGTGCGCGTTCATCACACCGTTCAACTTCCCGCTGAATCTCGCGGCGCACAAGATCGGCCCGGCGATCGCTGTTGGGTGCCCGTTCGTGCTCAAACCGGCGTCGGCAACGCCCATCAGCGCGCTGCTCCTGGGCGAGATCCTGGCCGAGACGGAATGGCCGGAGGGTGCGTTCAGCATTCTGCCGTGCCGTCCGGCGATCGCGGCGGCGCTGGTGACGGATGAGCGGATTCGCAAGCTGAGCTTCACGGGGTCGCCGGCGGTGGGCTGGGCGATGAAGTCGAAGGCGGGGCGGAAGCGGGTGACGCTGGAGCTGGGCGGGAACGCGCCGTGCATTGTCGACGCGGATGCGGATGTGGCATACGCGGCGGATCGAATCACGGTCGGGGCGTTCTATCAGTCGGGGCAGAGCTGCATCAGCGTTCAGCGGGTCATTGCGCACGAGCGGGTCTACGACGCGCTGAAGGCGGCGCTGGTCGAGCGGGCGCTGAAGCTGAAGGCGGGCGATCCGCGGAATGAGGAGACGTTCCTCGGGCCGCTGATCACCGAGCAGGACGCCGTTCGCGTCGAAACGTGGATCAACGAAGCCGTGGCGGGCGGGGCGAAGCTGCTGTGCGGGGGGCGGCGCGAGCGATCGGTGATCAGCGCGGCCTACCTGGAGGATGTCGCGCCGACGATGCGGGTTTCGTGCCAGGAGGTTTTCGGGCCGGTGGCGGTGCTGGAGCGGTTCAGCGATTTCAAGGCGGCGGTCGCGGCGGCGAATGCGTCGGAATTCGGCCTCCAGGCGGGCGTATTCACGAAGAATCTCGACCACGCCTGGTACGCGTACAACGAATTGGAGTATGGCGGAGTCGTGATCAACGACATCCCGTCGTTTCGCGTCGACAGCATGGCGTACGGCGGCGTGAAGGCGAGCGGGTTCGGGCGCGAGGGCGTGCGGTTCGCGATGGCGGACATGACGGAGCCGCGGCTGCTGGTGCTGTCGAAGGTGGGACGGCTTTGAGCCGTGAGGCGGTAGCCAGTCAGCGAGGGCGCAGTGTCTGAAGAGCGGGTCACGCAGCCGGACGACGGAGCCCTGCGAGGAATACTCGAGCAAAGCGCCGTCGTCGAACACGGCTTCGCGCATCCCGACTGGTCGTCCGTGTCCGAGTGGGTCACGGCGCGCGTCGCAGAAGAAGAATGGCAGCGTGTATACCACCGCCTGGCGCGACTCTGGGTCGAGCGCCTCCGACAGAGCTGGCCCGGAGCCGCGATCCTGGACTGCGGGGACTTCCTCCTGCTCACCGATCTCGATCCGTCGAGCGCCGCGAGGCTTCTCCGCTTCGCAGAGGATGCGTGGAAGCGCGTTTTGGGGTTCCTGAGCCCGCTTGCCGAAGACGGCGGGTACGGGCCGCATGTACTTCTTTCGTTTCGCGGCCATGAACGATTCGTAGATTACATCGCTCATTTCCTGCCCGAAGAGGAGAGTTCGCGGCCGGGCGGCGTCCTGCTCACGCGAGGATACGTGCACATCGCGATTCGCGCGGGCAAGCCCAGCGACTACGAGAGCACGCTGGTTCACGAGTTGATTCACTTGAGCATCGTCCAGCGTTCGCTTCCACTCTGGCTCGATGAAGGGCTCACGCAAATCTGCGAAGATCGGATCGCTGGGAGGGATCCGCTTCAGATTGACGTTCGGGAAATGCTCCGAGTCCGCGAGTACTGGCGCGAGTCTGGCCGTCTCACCGATTTTTGGACCGGCGCGGGATTCTTCGATTCTGTCGATCCGCATGCGGCCTATCTGCTGGCGCGCGTCCTCGTCGCAAATCTATGGTCGAGATATGGCGCGCAATTTCTTGAGTTTGCGCGACAGGCCGATTGGACCGACGCGGGCGAGGCCGCGGCTTTGCGGTGTTTCGGCGTCGGGCTGTCCGGTTGTGCCGAGACGTTTTTGGGAGCGGGGCAGTGGTTTGACGGCGATGCGTTTCGACCAGCGATGTCCGAATGGGCATCGGACGAGGAGCAGTCGCGCGAAAACGGCTGAACGACGGGGTTTTCGCGTTTGGCCGCTCAGGCTATGATGCTGAACTCTGGTCTCGGCGGACATTTGACCCCTGAACATCGGGTATGCGATGAAGATTCTCGTGGTTGTAAAACAGGTCCCGGATTCGACGACCGCCATCAAGGTGAAGCCGGATGGGTCGGATATCGAGCGGGCCGGCGTGAAAATGGTGATGAACCCGTTCGACGAGTTCGCGATCGAACTCGCCGTTCAGTTGCGCGAGCATGGAACACTGGTGACGCAGATTACGGCGCTGACCGTTGGCCCGGCCGGCGCGGCTGCGGCGGCGCTCCAGCCCGCACTGGCGGTCGGGGCGGACGACGGCATCCATCTCCAGGATGCGGCTTTTGACGCACTCGACGAGCTCCAGACCGCGGCGGTGATCGCGGCGACCGTGCGGGACGGTGGATACGACCTGATTCTGCGCGGCAAGCAGGAAATCGACCTCGATAGCGGCCAGTTGGGGCCCGCGCTGGCGGAGTTTCTCGATCTGCCGCACGTCGGCGCGTGCACGAAGCTGGCGCTGGCGGCGGATGGGAAGACGATCACGGCGAACCGGCGGATTGAGGGGGCCGAGGAAATCGTCTCGGTGCCATTGCCAGCGGTCGTCACGTGCGAGAAGGGGCTGCCGGAGATGCGCTACCCGTCGCTGCCAAACCTGATGAAGGCCAAGAAGAAACCGGTGAAGGTGATCACGAAGGCGGATGTGGCGGCGCTGGCGGACATTGTCGCGACGATCGGCGGGACGAGGATGAGCAAGATCGCCGCGCCGCCGCAGCGGCCGCCGGGCAAGGTGCTCAAAGGTGATGCGGGCGAGACGGTGCCGCAGCTGGTGAAACTGCTGCGCGAAGAAGCGAAGGTGATTTAGTGCACAGTGCAGAGTGCACAGTGCACAGTTGCGAACGGTGAGCATGGCCGCCAGGCTCATTTGGACGATCAGGAATGGCGAGCGACTACCGCGATCTGATCGCGTGGCAGAAGGCGATGGACCTGGTGACTGAGATTTACGAAGCTACGCGCCGCTTTCCCGACACGGAGCGCTATGGGCTCGTTTCTCAGATGCGCCGAGCCGCGGTGTCGATTCCGAGTAATATCGCAGAGGGTTTTGGAAGGCGCAATCGCCCAGAATTTCAGCGGTTCGTCCGAAACGCGCGTGGTAGTGCCTGCGAACTCGAAACCCAAGTCGAGATCTCCGTTCGTCTTGAATTTCTGGATGACAAATCTGCGGACGGAATGGCGGAACGTATCGGCGAGTTGCTTCGAATCCTGAATGGTCTGCACTCGTCGCTGGAAAGGCCGCGCAGCGGCAGTGATTCTTGACTGTGCACTGTGCACTGAGCACTGTGCACACAGCACAGAGTAGCTAACAATGTCACACGACGTAATCGTCTTCGCCGAGCAGCGCAACGACAAACTCAACCCTGCCGTCGCCCAACTGGTGACGGCGGCCAAGCCGCTCGCCGCGGCCGGCGGCGGGAAGGTCATTGGCTGTCTCGTCGGCTCAGCGACGAATGCCGCCGCGGATGCACTCGATCAAACCGGCGTCGATGCGATCGTCTCGATCAATGACGCCTCGCTCGAGCACTATAGCGCGCTGCGATATCGGACGGCCCTCTGTGCCGCGATCGAGCAGCTTCAGCCCCGCGTCGTGCTGCTGCCCGCGACGTTCATGGGCCGCGACCTCGCCCCGCGCGTCGCTGCCCGGCTCAAGCTGGCCCTCGCGACCGACGTTATCGAGCTTGCGATCAGCGCCGGCGGCGGCCTCGACGTGACCCGGCCGGTCTACAACGGCAAGGCGCTCTGCCACGTGACGTTCCCGGCCGGGAAGACGGCCATCGCCTCCGTGCGGCCGAACACGTTTCCGGCCGCGACGGGCGGCGGCGGGGGGGCGCGGTCGACGATCGCGTACACGCCTGCCGCAGGCGACGACCGGATTACCGTCAAGGAAGTCGCCAAGACCGGCGGTGAGATGAAGGACGTGACCGAGGCGGACATCATCGTCAGCGGCGGCCGGTCGATGAAGAACGAGGATAACTTCAAGATACTCTTCGAACTGGCGGGCGAGCTCGACGCGGCTGTCGGGGCGAGCCGGGCGGCCTGCGACGCGGGGTATCAGCCGCACAGCCGGCAGGTCGGCCTCACGGGCAAGACGGTGACGCCGAAGCTGTATGTGGCGTGCGGCATCAGCGGGGCGATCCAACACCTCGCGGGCATGCGGGGAAGCAAAGTGATCGTGGCGATCAACACTGATCCGGAAGCCCCGATGGTCAAGGTCGCCGACTACGCGATCATCGACGACCTGTTCAAGGTCGTGCCGCTCATGACGCAGGAAGTGCGGAAGCTGAAGGCGCATTAACGAGTAGCGACGACCTGCATTCGCAAAACGCGCGCGGAGAATGGTGACGATGGGATTGATCACCGACTTCATCGCGGCTCGGGTGGCCGATGCGTCCGCAATCCTCGAGAGCGGGTACCCGTACGGCGGCCGGCCCTTCCTTCAGGCGAAGAACGTAGACATACTCGAGATCGCCGGCCTCTTCTGCGAAATCAACCCCGAGGAATCCTCCACGGACGTGTTTGACGAGTTTGCTTGCCTTGCGGAAACCGATGAAACCTGGGTTCATTTGATCCCGGATCGAGTAACGCGGGCGATCGCGGAGATCCCCGACGAAAGGGTCGGCATCGTCGGACGAGCCTGGCAGAACAGCGACGATCGTCCGGCGGCGTACTCGGAGGCCCAGTGGCTCGCAAATCGCGCGGCTTTGCCTGAATTCTTCGCCAAACTCGTCAACTTCGCACGACGTGCCCAGGCCGATCATCTCGACGTGCTCGTGTATACGTGCCTTTAGCTCGAGGCGGACAGGGTCCTGCTAGGATTCCTCAGCCTCTGCCCGCCGTGCCCCGTGGCGGAATCGCATCACTTCGACGAGGGCCTCATCTTCGCGCACGCGATAAAACACGAGGTAGGCGCCGAATACGAGTTTCCTGACCGGAGTCCCGATCGCGTCGGATTCCGCCGGCGCGATCGCATTGCGGTTCGGGAAGCGGCTCAAATCCTCGATCGCATCCCAAAGCCGCTCCAGCCAGCGGGTCGCCGCATCAGGCTTATCCGCCGCGATGAATTCGGCCTGTTCGAGGATCGCCTGCTCCGCATCGGGCAGAACAACGACGACGTATTGCCTCATCGGTCGATCTTCACGCCGATTCGCGAAGCGATTTCCCGGAGGACCGTCTTCGCATCTCGCCCGCGTCCCGCCTTCGAGTCTTCGAGTGCCTTCCGCAGCGCCGCGATGTCCTCCGCGAGCGCCGCCCGTTCCGCGAGATCGTCATATGCCTCGGGGCTGAGCAGCACGCCGGCCGTTTTCCCATTGGTCGTGATGAAGAGCGGCCGGCCGGTTTCCTGAACGCGTCGAAAGTCCTCGCTGATGTTCGCGCGGTGCTCGCTGAGCGGCCGGATGTCATCGGTTCGCATTTCGTCTCCTCAGCCGCAGTGTACGTAATTCTGTACATATTATTGGTTTCGGACCCGGCGGTGTCCAGTGCATGTCAGTCAACGCCTGAGGCACCAGGCAGATTGGCCGCGTTGAGCCCCTACGAATACCATTCCGCGAACCCGCCGCGGATCGCCGACGTATGGATGCGCCGGCGACCTCGACGCGGCGGAGTGAGACAACTCGCCTCGACGCACGCATGATCGAACAGCTTTTCCAGATCGTCACGACCTATCAGCTCTTCGGCTGGGTCGCTTTCGGCGTCACCGTCGCGCTCACGCCCGTGGCCGCTCGCGTCGCCCGCGCGACCGGCGTGATGGACTACCCCGACACGTTTCTCAAGCCGCACGCCCGGCCGATTCCCTATCTCGGTGGCACGGCCATCTGTCTCGGCTGGGTCGTGGGGGTGCTCGTCGCCGCGTGGGCCGGGCGGTTCGGTGGGGGAGTCGTGCCGATTCTCCCGTTCGTCCTCGGCGGCGTGGCGATGTCGATTCTCGGCCTCCTCGATGACGCGCATGACATCTCGGCGAAGCTGCGACTGCTCATCGGGGCCATTGTCATCGGCGGTGTACTGGCGTGGACGCAGACGGGACTCGATCTCATCGGGCCGGTTTTCAAGCTCGCGGGGATCGGCGCGCCGCCGGCCGTCGTCACGGCGATCTCGCTGCCGATCTCGATCTTCATCGTGCTCGGCGCGTGCAACTCGATGAACCTGATCGACGGCCTCGACGGGCTCGCGTCGGGTGTGACATTCATCATGTCGCTGGGCTTCTTCCTCCTCGCGGCGATGTTGACGACGTTCCAGCCCGACGAGCCGGGCCACGCCGTGCGGCTCGTGCTGGCGATCGCGATGGCGGGAGCGACGCTCGGCTTCCTGCCGCACAACTTCAACCCGGCCCGGATCTTCATGGGCGACGCGGGCAGCGTGCTCCTGGGCTACAACTGCGGCATGCTCATCCTGCTCTTTGCCGAGTGGGGTACGTATCGCTGGCTGCTCGGCGCGCTGATGATCTTCGCCCTGCCGATCTTCGACACCGTGCTCGCGATGTACCGCCGTTTTCGGGCCGGCCGGCCGATCTTCGAGGGCGACCGCAGCCACATCTACGATCAACTGGTGCAGCGCGGGATGACCGTGAAGCAGGCCGTGCTCGTCTGTTACGCGTTGACGGCGTTCTTCGCGTTTGTGGGGCTGCTGGTCATCGGAATCCGTCTGCGATATGCGCTGGCCGTGTACATCGTCGTCTGCGCGGCCGCGTGGTTTATCGTTCAGGCGACGCGGATGGCGAACCCAGGTCAGCCGAAATCCGCGCCGGGCGGCTGACGCGGCGGAGGCCAGCGCCGTGCGCATTGTGCTCCTCGTCACTGATCTTCAACCCGGCGGGACGCCGCTGCGCATCGCGGCGATCGCCCGCGGGCTCAGAGAGGCCGGCGATGAGGTCGTCGTCGGATGCCTGGCCGGTCGCGGGCCGGTTTCGGAGGAGCTGGAGCGCGACGGCATCGCAACGTTCGCCTGCGGGGCGCGGCGTCCGTGGCATTTTGGCGCGATCTGGCGGCTTTGCACGCATTTGCGGCGAATTCGGCCGGACATTGTCCATTCGACGCTGCTACACGCGAATGTGGCCGCCCGGCTGGTCTGCGACTGGCTGCGGATTCCGCTGCTCACTTCCACGGCGACGATCGAGGTCGAGCGGAAGTGGCACCTCCGGCTGGAACGCTGGACGGCCGGCTGGGACGAGGGGCACATCGTCAATGGTCCGAGTTTGGCCGAGCACGTCATCCGCGAGTTCGGCCGGCCGCGCGAGCGCGTCTTCATCGTGCCGCCGTTCCTGGACCGCGTGCCGACGATGATCGATCGCGCCGAGGCTCGGCAACGGCTCAACCTGCCACCGGACGCGCCGGTCGTCGGTTGGTTCGGCCGGTTTGATCCGGTGAAGCGGCTGGACCTGATCCTCGACTGCGCGATCGAGCTGCGGAACACGGATTTCCACTTTGTGCTCGCGGGAGACGGGCCGTTGCATTCGAGCATCGAGGCGCGCATCGGCCTCGACCGACTAGCCGAGCGCGTTCTCCTGCCCGGCTGGCTCGCCGATCCCGGCGTTCTCCTCTCGGCGGCGGATGTGATGATTTTCCCATCGCTGACGGAGGGGCTCCCGAATGCCGTGCTGCAATCGATGTGGGCGGGCGTGCCGGTGATTGCGAGCGACATCGCGGCACACCGGGATTTGTCCGGGGACGAGCGGCGATTGTACTTGGTATCCGGCAGGGACGCGGTGCTCACTGCACTTCAAAATGTGCTATCGCGTGGCGAATCCCAGCGTGAGTTAACACAGCGAGCCCGGGAATGGGCGTGCGATCTGAATCGCGATAACGCCATCGAGAGGTTACGGAGCGTTCTCGCCGCCGCGCGCGGAACGACGGAGATCGGAGATTCGCGTTGATTCGGATGGTCTGCAGCGCGATCATCGTCCTCACCCCAATCGCGGGTGCGATGATCCTCGCCGCCGCCAGCGCTAACTTGCCCGGATTAGCGAAGGCTCGCGAGCCGCTCGAGGCGCGCGTCGTGACGATCACGTTGATTGTGATTCCGTTACTCACGCTCCTGTTGCTTCGTGCTCGGCGAACCCACCGTCGGCGGTGGTGGAAAGGACGCTACGGTTTTGAACCGCCGCCTCTGATCGAGCGGCTCGCGGCGACCGGCGAGTCCGTCGTCGCCGGGAGCTTCGCTCTGGGGCTTATATTTCTAGCGGCGAACGCGTTGGACCTGGTACCGGTTTCAGCAGGTGGCAACTGGGGAGTCGTTTTGTCGAATCTTTGGTACGTTCCGCTCATTTGCTGCCCTTGGCTTGCGCGATACTACTGGATCAAAAAAGACGCACTCGAATCTACGATCGTCGGATTGTTGGAACGCCGCCACCGCCCCTGCATGACCTGCGGCTACGACCTCACGCCCGGCAACCTCGAACGCTGCCCCGAATGCGGCACGCCGCGGGAGAATCCGCGATAATGCGACAATACGACGCCACGCGATCCCAGAGCCGCCTCACGCTCGCGTAATATTCCGAGCAGACCGTTCCGCTCAACTTCACATGGGGCAGCCATGTCGGCAGGTACACAGGTTCGTCGATGCCAACTGCAATCTGGCATGCAGGACGCGGTCAGACGCGCCGATGTAGCCAGGAACTGGGTGCCCGGACTTTCACGGGGCCAATCGGTCGCAAGACTCCGTGAACTCTACGCCTTCCAGCGACGGCGACTCTGATTCTCGGAGGGCTCGATGCTTCACCTCATCAGCCGCCTCACGGTGGCCGCGTCGTTCGCGACGGGCATCGGGTTGCTCGTGGCGGATGCCGCGGGGGTGCTTCCAGGAGGAATAAGGTCGCTCGTTCACTTCCTCCTAATCGCACTGGCTAATCTCGCCCTACCGGTCTTCTTCCTTCGTCAGGAGAGATCGTGGGGTGAAAAAAGGAATGCGGAATGGAAACACGCGTACGGCGTCACGACGCCCGTATGCGTGGAGGCTTTCCATGCCAAGGCCGACAGATTGGGCGTGACCGTACTTACTGCGTTTGTCGGGTACATTCCGATCACGCACTTCTGGCCGGCGATGGGTATCGAAAGTACGCCAGGGCCGCATCACGTCGTGTTCTTGATTTGGGGCGGGTTGGCTGGTCTTGCCTATTATTACCGAAGGCGCGCGAAGCACGTCGCGGCCGAGATCAAGGCGCTTCTCGCCCGCCGCCACCGCCCCTGCATGACCTGCGGCTACGACCTCACGCCCGGCAACCTCGAACGCTGCCCGGAATGCGGCACGCCGCGGGAGAATCCGCGATAACGCGACAATTTCGCGCAGCGGCGTCCCAGCCCGGCCTTACGCTCGCTTAACATTCCGGGCGTACGTTCCGCTCAATTTCACAAGGAGCAGCCATGTCTTCCGATACCCAGACATCCCGTCGCGATCTCTTCAAACTCGCCGCCGTCGCCGGTGCGGCCGGGCTTCTCCCCGGCGTCGGTCTCGCCGCCGCCGCACAGCCTCCCCCAGCGAAGGAGCGAAAACGCGTCCTCCGCGTCGCTCACCTCACCGACATCCACGTTCAGCCCGAACTCCGCGCCGGCGAAGGGATGGCCGCGTGTCTGCGGCACGTCGAGGCCCAGAAGGAAAAGCCGGACCTCATCCTCACGGGCGGTGACATGATCATGGACGCGTTCGAGCACGACGAAGCGCGAACGAAGCTCCAGTGGGACCTGTTTCATAAGGTGCTGAAGGACAACACGTCGATCCCCGTCGAGCACTGCATCGGCAATCACGACATCTGGGGCTGGAACAAGGCCAAATCGAAGACGGCGGGTAGCGAGGCCCGGTGGGGCAAAGCCTGGGCGCTGGAGGCGTTCGGCATCGAAAAACGGTATCGCAGCTTCGAAAAGGCCGGGTGGAAGTTCCTGGTTCTCGACAGCGTGCAGCCGAATGGAGACGGGTACACGGCGCATCTTGATGCGGAACAACTAGCGTGGTTCGAGAGCGAACTCAAGGCGAACGCGGGCGGCAAGCCGACGCTCGTGCTTTCGCACATTCCGATTCTGTCGATCGGCATGCTCGCCAACGCCGAAACCAAGCCCGGAACCGATCACAAGATTTCGGGGGGTCTGAATTTCACGGACGCAGCAAAGATCAAGACGCTGTTTCACAAGCACGGCGGGGTGAAGGTATGCCTCTCCGGGCATCTGCATCTCGTGGATCGGGTCGATTACCTGGGCGTGACGTACCTCTGCAACGGCGCCGTCTCCGGTGCGTGGTGGAAGGGCAAGAACCGGGAATTCTCGGAGGGGTACGCGATCGTCGATCTGTTCGACGACGGGAGCTTCGAGAACCAGTACGTCGAATACGGCTGGAAGGCGATGAAGGGCTCCGCGTAACGCCGATGCGAGCCCGATCGGTTTCGCGCGGGGGCGGTGCGCCGCGGCCGTTGTTTTTCCCAATGAACCGGCTTCGAGCAGGGGGCGGCCGGAATCCGATCCCCCCGATCGGATTCATCGGTGAGCGGACGCGAAATCGCTATTGCCCGCAACAGCCGATAGACTGTTTTGACTACGAGACCGGGTCGGCACGCTGGCTGTCACCCATCGACGGGACCGGATTTGAAAACGAGCGCCCCAGTTGTCGGCATTTCGGACAGTGCGCTATTTGACGCACTGCCGGTCGGCGTTTTGATCCTCAGTAGCAACGGCGCAGTGCTCGAGTGCAACCCCGCGGCCGCACAGCTCCTGGGTATTTCGGCCGAGCATCTTCGAAGCGCGCCGAGCCTGTCGGCCGCGATAGCCGCGATACGTCCCGTGGGATCGGCGGGGACGTGCGGGCTGGACGAGCTGGTCGCCCGCGTCCGGGCGGGTGCATCGGACGGGGAGGGGGTTCTTCAGATCAACCGCGAGGGCGGCGAGGCCCGGCTGTGCGTCGCGGTTCGACCGCTGGATCGCCGGGAACGGACGTATCTGGCGACGATTCAGGCGGAATCGCCTGAGGTGGCGCGTCAGCGCGAGTGCCTTGAGGTTCTGCCGGATCTCTGTTTTCGCGTCGCGGCGGATGGGCGCATTCTCGATTTTCTCGCGGGTCCGCGACACCTCCTCTACTGCCCGGCCAGCGATTTTTGCGGGCGTCCGATCCTGGATGTGCTGCCGGAGGAAGCGAGTGGCGTCATCTCCGACTGCCTGAGGCGGTGTCAGGCGACGGGCGAAGCCCAGACCTGCGAATACTCGCTGCCGGTTCCGGCGGGTCTGCGGCGGTTCCGGGCGCGCTGCACGCCGGTCTCGCGCGGAGAGGTTGTTGCGGTCGTCAGCGACGTGACCGAGGAGTGGTTCAATCGGAAAGCGCTTCGCGGGCGCGAATTGCTGCTTCAGACGGTCCTGAATCACCAGTCGGAATGCCTGCGCCTCGTGGATCGCGAGGGTCGGCTTCAGATGCTGAACGCGTCGGGGCTGGCGATGACGGAAGTGGAGGATTTCGAGACGATCCGCGGGCGGATCGCGGAGCAGTTCGTGGTGCGCGAGGACCGCGATACGTACCGGGCGGCGCACGAGGCGGCGCTGGCGGGGCGCGATGCGAGTGCGGTCTACCGGATCACGGGGGCGCGGGGGACGGTGCGCTGCTTGGAGACGAGCTTTGCACCGCTTCAGGGCGAGGGCGGCGAGATCGTCGGCGTGCTCGGCGTCAGCCGGGATGTGACGGAGAAACAGCAATCCGAGGCACTCCTGCGGCAGAACGAGGCGCGGTGGCGGACGCTGATCAATTCGGCGCTCGTGGGCATCGCGCTGCTGGACCGCGACGGCGTGGTGGAGCTGGTGAACCCCGAGATCTGCCGGATCCTGGCGCATGCGCCGGAGGAACTCATCGGCCGGCACGCTTCGTCCGTCGTCGCTCCCGAGGACCAGGAGCAGTGCCGCGATCGGCTGCGCCGGGTCTTTGAGCTTCACGAGGCGGGCGTGGAAGAGGCCCGGTGGATCCGGAAGGATGGCGAGCGGATCTGGGTGATGAAGTCGCTGGTGCCGCTGCCGGAATCGGACGGGCGCGTGGAGCATGCGCTGGTGACGTGCCAGGATATGACGATGACGCGGCGGGCGCTGGATGCGCTGCGCGAGTCGGAGCAGGCGCTGACGGCGTCGCGGCAGCGGTTCCTCGACCTGATGAACTCGCTTGACTGCATCGTCTTCGAGTTTGACTGGCACGTGCAGCAGTTCACGTTCGTGAACTCGCAGGCGGAGCGGATTCTCGGGTACCCGGTCGGTGACTGGTTCGCCAACAAGATCTGGCCGGACAAGATCGTCGAGGCGGACCGGCGGCACGCGGTTGATTACTGCATCGCGGAAACGCAGGCCGGGCGCGACCACCGGATGGACTATCGGATGGTCCGGGCGGACGGGCGCGAGATCTGGATTCACGATTTCGTGACCGTCAATGCGGGGCGACCGGGGGTGCTGCGCGGCGTGATGGTCGACGTTACAGAACGGAAGCACCTCGAGGCGCAGCTCCTCGAAGCGCAGAAGATGGAAGCGATCGGGCGGCTGGCCGGGGGAATCGCGCACGACTTCAACAACTTCGTGACGGCGCTCTGGGGGCTGATCGAAGTGGCGCGGTCGCAGCTTCCCGGCGACAGCCCCGTCCACGGGACGCTGGAGGAGATGCAGTCCGCCAGCGACCGGGCGGCGGAGCTGACGCGGCACCTGCTCGGCTTCGCCCGCAAGCAGGTGATCGACCCGCGGCCCGTCGACCTGAACGAGAGCCTGCTCGAACTGGGCCGAACGATCGAGCGGCTGCTGGGAGCGCGGATTCGCGTGTCGATGTCTCTGGACCCGGCGACCGGACTGGTCCGGATGGACCCGACGCAGCTCCAGCAGGTGCTGTTCAACCTGGCGATCAACGCCCGCGACGCGATGCCGGAGGGCGGAGAATTCACGCTGCGGACGCGAGCGGTCGACGTGGACACCCCGGCGGCGGCGGCGCTGCGGATTGCCGAGGGCGAGTTCGTCGAGCTGGAGGTTGCGGACACGGGCGTGGGGATGCCGCCGGAAACAGCGGCCCGGATCTGGGAGCCGTTTTTCACGACGAAGCCCGCCGGGCAGGGGACCGGGCTCGGTCTGCCGATGGTGCAGGGAATCGTGACGCAGAATGGCGGTGCGGTGGCGGTCGAGAGCCGCGTGGGCGAGGGAACGCGATTCCGCATCCTGCTCCCGCGGCTGAACGCGGTGGCCGTGCGGCGGCCGCGCGAGGCGCCGATCGTCCGCGGCCGGGCGACGGAGACGATTCTGCTCGTCGAGGACGAGGCGAGCGTGCGCGAGCTGGCGCTTCGGGCGCTGCGGGAAGAGGGCTACCAGGTGCTGGCGGCGGGATCGGGCGACGAGGCGCTGCGGCTGGCCGCTGGGCGCGAGGATTCGATCGACCTGCTGCTGACGGACATCATCATGCCGGGGATGCGCGGCGATCAGCTCAGCCAGGTGCTGCTGACCCGGCGGCCGGAGCTGCGGGTGCTCTTCATGAGCGGCTACTCGGAGGATGTGATCACGAGCGGCGGCGTGCTCGACCCGGGGATCCGGCTGCTGGAGAAGCCCTACTCGCCCGCGAGCCTGCTGGAGCACGTGCGGGCGGCGCTTGCCGCGGCGGGCTCGACTCGCTCTCCATCCTAAATGATCACGCGAAAAATGCGTTGAAGCCATGCGCGCCGCGCGGTAGACTCGCGGGGCGTTGGCGAACCAATTTCTCGAGCGAGGAACAGACCGTGACGTCAAAACTGGGCTGGGCGGCGTTGTTTTGTCTCGGTGGACTGGTACTTTCCGCGGCGCCCGCCCGGGCGCAGCAGCCCGCGCCGATTCCGCCCGAGTCGCCGGTGGAGTTCCCGGACGGCAGCGTCCAGATCGGCGACGTGCTGTACGGGTCGTGGACCGAGTTCTTCATGTCGGATGCGTTCCGGGCGGCGAACCACCGCTGTGCGATGCACGCGCCGGATCTCTCGGGGCCCGACCCGCGCGGAAATCCGGCCGACTGCTCGGCGACGAACACCAACCCGCGCGATGAGTACGCCCCGGCGGTCGAGCGATTCCGCATTCCCGTCGTCGTGCATGTCATCCGCTCGACGAGCGGGCAGCAGGGCAACATCTCGATGGCCCGCGTCCAGAGCCAGATCCGCGTGCTCAACGAGGACTTCCGGGCGCTGGCCGGGTCGAACGGCGGAAGCGGCACCAACTGCGAGATCGAGTTTTTCCTCGCCGATCGCGACCCGAACGGTCAGCCGACAAACGGCGTCACGTATGACAACAACGACGCGTGGTTCAATCTGCCGGGGGCGCAGCTCAACAACCCGCCGTTCCTGACGCAGCTGGCGTGGAATCCGCGCGAGTACCTGAACATCTACACGGCCAACCTCCCGGGCGGCGTGCTCGGCCTGGCGTTTTCGTTTCCCTGGGAGCCGACGGCGAATACGCCGCGCGACGGCGTGATCATCCTGCATTCGGCCTTCGGCACGGGCAGCGGCACGCAGCCGCCGTTCCACCTCGGCCGGACGACGACGCACGAGGTCGGGCACTACCTGGGGCTCTACCACACGTTTCAGGACGGCTGCGGAAACATCGCGTGCTACCGTTCGGGCGATCTGATCTGCGATACGGACGCGGAGGCGGGGCCGGCGTTCGGCTGTCCGACGGGCAACGCGACGTGCGGCGGCGGGCCCGACCCTGTTCGCAATTACATGGATTATTCCGACGACAGCTGCATGCGCAATTTCACGCCCGAACAGGCCCGGCGGATGCGCTGCACGATGTACAACTACCGGCCGGATCTGAATTCGTTCCTGGACTGCAACGCGAACGGCGTGCCCGATGCGGATGACATCACGAACGGGACGAGCACGGACTGCAACGCCAACGGCGTGCCGGACGAGTGCGACCTGGCGCCGGAGACGGACTGCAACGCCAACGGACTGCTGGATGCGTGCGAAATCGCCGACGGTTCGGTGACGGATTGCGACTCGAACGGCATTCCCGACGAGTGCGATCTCGCAAACGGAGATTCCGACTGTAACGGCAACGGCCAGCACGACGCCTGCGAAGCGGCGAATGACCCGTCGATCGACTGCAACGGGAATGGCGTGCCGGACGAGTGCGACATACAGAACGGCCTGGACTGCGACGGCAACGGGATCCCGGACGCGTGCGACATCGCGGGCGGCGGCGCACCCGACTGCAACGGCAACGGGGCGATCGACTCGTGCGAAGTCGCCGCGGGACTGGTTCCGGATTGCAACGGCAACGGCGTACCGGACAGCTGCGACCCGGATTCGGACGGCGACGGCAAGGTGAACGGCTGCGACAACTGTCCGAATGTCGCCAACCCGCTCCAGATCGACGCCGACGGAGACGGAATCGGCGATTCGTGCGACATCTGCCCGAACGCCGCCGATCCGCAGCAGCTCGACAGCGACGGCGACGGCGTCGGCGACGCGTGCGATCGCTGCCCGGGCGTGCCGAATCCGGAGCAGTATGACTCGGACGGCGACGGCATTGGCGATGCGTGCGACAACTGTCCGGCCGCGTTCAATCCCGACCAGGCGGACTCCGACGGCGACGGGATCGGCGATGCGTGCGACGTGTGCGACGGTCTCGCGAACCCCGGCCAGGAAGACACGGACGGCGACGGCGCGGGCGATCCGTGCGACAACTGTCCCTCGATGGCGAATCCGGACCAGGCGGACATCGACGGCGACGGCATCGGCAACGTCTGCGACAACTGCCTGGGCATCGCGAACCCAGGGCAGGCGGATCGCGACGGGGACGGCGTCGGTGACCCGTGCGACAACTGTCCGGACACGTTCAACCCGTACCAGGAAGACGTGGACGAAGACGGCGTGGGCGATGTGTGCGATCCGGACCAGATCGCCCGCACCGAACCCCCGGTGACCGAGCCGACGCCGGAACCGGAACCGGAGCCGGAACAGCCTTCGACGAACGCAAACGCGAACTCGAACTCGTCGGTCACCGAAACGCCGGACGAAACGCCGGATGAGACCGTGACGCCCCAGACGCCGCGTTGCGGGATGGGGCTGTTCGGCTCGGCGCTGCTGACGCTGCTGATGGTCGGCGTTGCCCGGCGCCGGCGCTAGCCCTCCGCGAGGAGTGCATGGAGCGTTGCCGCGTCGCCGGCCTGAAAGCGGTGCAGCGCGTCGACTATCTCGGTGGCGAATGCGGCGGGGTTGTCGTCCGACGGGGTGCGGCCGCAGGCGCGGAGCACCGAGGCCGTGAGTTCGTGCAAACCAGCGCCGGTCAGCGCGGAAATCGCGCTGACCGGCGCTTGTATTTCGGGCCCGCCGTCGAGCAGGGCGGCGGTCGAGAAACCGGGCGCGTCGGATTTGTTCGCGGCGACGCAATCCGGCTTCCGGCCCAGATCTTCGAGAACTCGCGCCGCACCGGCGTCGCAGCCATCAATGACCAGGACCACCGCGTCTACGCCGGCGAGGATTTCGCGCGTCAGCTCGATCCCCGCGGATTCAACGTCGTCGCGCGTCTGCCGCAGACCGGCGGTGTCGATCCAGACGACCGGATAACCGGCGATTTCCCCCGGCGCCTCGACCCAGTCGCGCGTCGTTCCCGGGCGGTCCGACACGAGGCTCAGGGCTTCGCCGGCAAGGGCGTTGAGCAGCGTTGATTTCCCGGAGTTCGGCGGGCCGACGAGCGCGATTCGCAGCGGCGTCGTGAACCACTCCGCGAATCTCGCCCGGGCGATGAGCGGGCCAGTCCGCTCGGCCGTCGCATCATCGGGCGCGGCTGCGGCGATCTCGCGGAGGACCGGTGGAAGCACCGCGGCCTGGCGGGCGAGCCAGCGCGCCCCGGCGAGCGACTCGAATCGCGGCAGCATGCGCCACGCGAGGTGTTGGACACCGCAGCCAGCCGGCCACATGGGCGGGGCGTCCCGGCGGCCGGTCAAATCGATAAACCCCGCACGCTGAAGGAGTTCGCGGCATCTGCCGATCGGCCAGGGCCCGCCGTGAAAATGAACGCGGATGTCGGCCCGATCGTCGTCGATTTGGTCGCCGGCGTGAAACGAGACAAGTACATCGTCGATCGCCGCACCATCCGCATCGCAGAACGCCGCCCGGCGGACCCGTCCCGCGCGGCCGGCGCTGAGGTCGCCGCCCGATGCGGGGCGGAGGTGGGCGAGCGCGAAGGCGCGCGTCCGGGGTCCCGTGATCCGGATGGAGGCCAGTGCCGCGGGTTCGCCGGGCGCGGTCAGCAGCTCGAAGGCGGAGATTTGCGCGGCGGTATCGGCCATGGCTTCGTCGCGAGCGCGCCGATTTCGCGGCCGGAAGGGTACCGGGGTCGCGCGGCGTGGGGGTACTATACTCTGCGGTCGGACCGGGCCGGCGAACCCGGGCTGCACGGGAGGTGTTCATGTTACGGAACGTGGTGATGCTGTTTGCGCTGATGGGGATGTCGATCGCGGCCGCGCAGGCGCCGGAGAAGCCGAAACCCGCGGAGCCCGCGCAGCCGGAAAAGTCGAAGCCGGCGCCCAAGGCGGAGCCCAAGGCAGAGTCGAAGGACGGCGGCGGCAAGAGCGGGGACGCGGCGGCTGACAGGACGAGCCCGCTCGATTTTCAGGTCAAGGACATCGACGGCAACGACGTGAAACTCTCGACCTTCAAGGGCAAGGTCGTGATGATCGTGAACGTCGCGTCGAAGTGCGGGCTCACGAAGCAGTATGCCCAGTTGCAGCAGCTCCACGAGAAGTACGGCGAGCGCGGCCTGGCGATCCTCGCGTTCCCGGCGAACAACTTCATGGGGCAGGAGCCGGGGACCAATGCCGAGATCAAGGAATTCTGCGCCAAGGAATTCAGCATCGGGTTCACGCTCTTTTCCAAGGTCAGCGTCAAGGGCGACGAGATCTGCCCGCTCTACAAGTGGCTGACCGCCAAGGAAACCAACCCGGACTTCAGCGGCGAGATCAAGTGGAATTTCACTAAGTTCCTCGTCGACCGCGAGGGCAAGGTCGTCAGCCGGTTCGAGCCGAAGGTCAAGCCGGACGCCAAGGAAATCATTGAGGCGATCGAGAAGGCGCTCGGCGACAAGAGGGAGTAAACGGCCTCGCCGCGGCGCAGCGCGGCCCGGTCGCGGAGCTGGCGGATGAGCGTACACGTGGCCGAGGTCAGCGCGGCCGACCGCGCGTTCCTGCGGGCTGAAATGACGCGGCACTGGATCTCGCCGGAGATCTACTCGCGGCGGCGGCGCTTTCAGGCCGACGAACTGCCTGGCTTCATCGCGTGGATCGGTGCGGAGCGCGCGGGGCAGCTCACCTACACGCTCCTGGACGACGGCGAATTCGAGGTGGTCACGCTGAGCGCGGTCTTCGAGAACGCCGGCGTGGGGACAGCGCTGCTGGACGCGGCGATCAGCGAGGCCCGCCGGCTCGGGGCGCGCCGGATCATGCTGACCACGTCGAATGACAACCTCGCCGCGCTGGGTTTCTACCAACGGCGCGGCTGGCGGCTTGCGGCGATCCACCGCGGCGTGATTGACGAGCTCCGGCAGAGCAAGCCGATTCCGGAAACAGGCCAGGCGGGCATTCCGCTGCACGACGAAGTCGAGCTGGAATTTCCCGTCTGATCGCGGGGCGCGGCCGGAACGCGGCCGCCGCGCTCCGAGGGCCGGACCGGCTACGCCTTTTTCGCAAGCAGTGCGTCGACGACTTTTCCTTCCCGGACGATAACAACCGGACGGTTGCCGGGGGCCATGAGCCGCTTGTTGTGGTCGATGCCCAACTGGTGGTAAAGGGTCGCCGCGAGGTCTTCCACGGAAAGCGGATCGCGGTCGGGCCCGCTGGAGGTGGCGTCGGACGAGCCGTACACGAGGCCGCGCTGTACGCCCCCGCCCGCCAGCACCGCGCTGAAGACGCGCGGCCAGTGGTCGCGGCCGCCGTCGCGGTTCAGCTTCGGCGTGCGGCCGAACTCCGTGGTGACCAGCACGAGCGTCGATTCGAGCAGCCCGCGGTTGTCGAGATCCTGGATCAGGGTTGAATAGGCCTTGTCGAACTCGCGGAGCTGCCCGTTGACGCCGCCGCCGATGTTGGCGTGGTGGTCCCAGCCGCCGAAGGTCATGGAGACGAATCGTACGCCCGCTTCGACGAGCCTCCGGCAGAGCAGCATCCGCTGGCCCGCGGCATTGCGGCCGTAGGCGTCGCGGGTTTCATTCTTCTCGGCGGCGAGGTGGAAGGCCTCGCGGGCCTTGGTCGAGCTCAGCATCGTGTAGGCGCGCTGGTAAAACTGGTCCATGGCGTCGATCGCGTCGGACGATTCGAGCGATTTGAAGTGCTGGTCGACGACTTCGAGTAATCGTCGCCGCCGCTCGAAGCGCTGATGATCGACATCCGGCGGCAGCGAGAGGTCGCGCACTTCGAAATTCTGATTGGCGGGGTCGGCGCCGAGGCTGAAGGGTCCGTAGCGCGTGCTCAGGAAGCCGGTTCCGGCGAATTCGTTCGGCAGCGTCGGGATGCAGACATAGGGCGGCAATTCGCCGCGCCCGCCCAGTTCGTGCGACACGACCGAGCCGATCGACGGATACGCCAGCGCCGGGCTGGGCCGGTAGCCGGTAAACATGTTGTGCGTGCCGCGTTCGTGGGCGGCCTCGCCGTGCGACAGACTGCGGCAGATGGTGATCCGGTCCGCAATCTTGGCGGTTTCGGGGAGGCACTCACTGAGCACGACGCCGGGCAGTTTCGTGCCGATTGATCCGAGCGGCCCGCGGTATTCGGCGGGGGCGTAGGGTTTGGGGTCGAATGACTCCTGCGCCGACAGTCCGCCGGGCAGGAAGATATGAATGACCGATTGCGCAACGGGATTGCGGGCGGCGGGCGCATTCTCCTGCGCCGCGGCGCGGGTCGAAAGAAACTCCGGGAGGGTGAGGCCGAGGCCGCCGATCAGGCCGACGTAGAGGAACTCGCGCCGCGAAGGCTGGGTGTGGTCGGCACAGCCGCAGAAATTGTCCATGCGATCCCCCGGGGACAGGTGGCAGGACTCTATTCTTCGGGATCGTGACCGCTCACGCAAGACGAAAGTTGCGCCTTCCGATAGGAATGGGAAGCGGCGGTGAACGGGACTCGCGGGGGCGGATTGACGGCTGATTTGGTTCTCCGCCGCCAGAATCTGAGGTACACCGACCCTCCCGAGCGTCGTATAATTCGATAATCCGAAGGGGCGTCGCGCCGTCTGAGGGACGGCGTGCCGTCACAGGGTGGTCCCACACAAGGGAATGCGAATGCGACTCCGCAGATTTCAGAGCATCTTTCTCGTTCCGTGCCTGCTCCTGAGCCTCGTCGCGTCCGCCGTGGCCGACGATACGCTCGCGTCCGCGTACGGAGCGATCCTCCGCGGCGATTACGAGGCCGGCCGGGCGGTTATCGGCCGGCTGCGGGAGTCCAACGCGCCTGCGGAGAAGGTGCAGCAGGTCGAAGACTGGCTGAAGTCGTTCCAGGAGATGCAGTCGTCGCGGGAGGCGCTATGGGGCAAGACGTTTGAATGGAACGTCGAGCACGCCAGGAAGGCGATCGACGAGGCGGCCGCGCTCGCAAAGGGCGAGGCCGAGCCGGACCTGACGGCGGCGAAGCGCTCGCTGGCCGTCGCGCGGAAGACCTACCTGGCGCTGAGCTTCGTAGCGCAGGCGGCCGCGTACGCGAAGGACGTCGATGCGTTCGGCAAGGAGGAGTGGGTCCAGGCGCTGCGCGATCGGGCGCTGACGCTCGCGGAGGAATTCGGCGAGAAGTCGGACTGGTCGAAGGCGTACCGGTTTCACATCCTCCTCGAGTCGATCTACCCGAAGGATGAGGCGCTGAAGTCGAAGCGCGAGGACGCCGGGCGGCATGCGCGGCTGGAGGTCATCTTCTCCGACAAGAAGGACATCGACCGCCGGCTGGAGGGCGTCGACGCCGCGCTCCTGGAGCAGGCGATCCGGGTCGTCAACGATTTTTACTACAAGGAGCCCGATTTCAAGGCGATGATGGCCGCGGCCATCGATCACCTCGAAACGCTTTCGAATACCACGAAGCTCTACGACAAGGCGGACATTTTCGCCGGGATCGCCAACGGCCGTTCGCGCGAGCATTTCCTGGCGAAGCTCGACGAGGAGCGGAAGAAGGCGGAGGCGGATCCGGAATTCGACGCGAACGACATGATCCGCGCGTTCCGGCGCATCCGCGACGCGAACAAGGTCAGCGTCTCGCTGCCGGAATCGCTGCTGGTCATGGAGTTCACGGAAGGCGCGCTGACCAAGCTCGACCAGTTCACGTCGATGATCTGGCCGGTGGACGCGCCGGACTTTGACAAGCAGATGACCGGGAGCTTCTGCGGCGTGGGCATCCAGCTCGGCGTCGACGAGATGACGGGGCGGCTCAAGGCGGTCACGCCGCTGGAGAATTCGCCCGCGCTGCGCGCGGGAATTCAGCCGGATGACCTGATCATCGCGGTGAACGGGACCGATACGACAGGCTGGTCGACCGATCGGGCCGTACGGGAGATCACGGGCGAGGAGGGCTCCCCGGTCGAGCTGACGATGCTGCGGCCGAGTACGGGGGAGAAGCTCGTCTATCCGCTGAAGCGCGAGCCGATCCAGATCACGTCGGTCCGAGGCGTGAATCGCATTGACGGCGACCCCCACGGCAAGTGGAACTTCCTGCTCGATAAGACCGCGGGCATTGCATACATCAAGATGACCGGCTTCACGCAGGATACGAATGACGAACTGCACGCGGCGCTCGAAGCGGCCAAGGAGCAGGGGATGCGCGGGCTGGTCCTGGATCTGCGCTACAACCCCGGCGGCCTGCTCGACGTGGCGGTCGCGACCGTGAGCGAATTCGTCCAGAAGGGCGCCGTCGTCTCGACCAAGGGCCGGGCGGAGCGGCCGCAGAAGCTCGACGTCCTTCAGGAGGCGTCGTTCGCGGATCTGCCGCTGGTGGTGCTGATCAACGACGGCAGCGCCAGCGCGTCGGAGATTCTCTCGGGCGCGCTCCAGGATCACAACCGCGCGGCCGTGCTGGGCGAGCGGACGTTCGGGAAAGGCAGCGTGCAGAAGGTGCTCGGGCTGGACCGGGGCGGGATGGGCTTCTTCCGCAATGACAAGCCCTCGGCGCGGATCAAGCTGACGACGGCGCTCTATTACCTGCCGAACGGCCGGTCGCCGCACAAGCAGCCCGGCGCGGAGGTGTGGGGGGTCGACCCGGACTGGGAGATCAAGCTCGCCCCGAAGGAGACGCTGAAGGTCATTGAATCGGAGCGGAAGGCGTACATCATTCACAACGAGAAGACCGACGCCGAGAAGGCGATCGACGAAGAGGCCCGCAAGAAGCAGCTGGAATCGGTCAAGAGCACGCCTGCGACCGAGGATTCGGAGACGAGGGAGGATGAGCAGCTGCTGTCGGCGGCGGACATCGAATTGCTGCGGTCCGATCCGAACAAGGCGCCCGACGTCGATCCGCAGCTCCAGACGGCGCTGCTGCAGCTCCGCGTGAAGCTCGCGGGCGATCTCCCGTGGCCGCGGCAGATCGCGCAGAAGTCGGCGGAGCCGGACAACAAGCGGTAGAAAAGCGGTTCGGCGGTAACGCCCGCCGGATTTCGGCATCCAAGACCGAGGGACGCGGAGGAACAATCCGCGTCCCTCGGTTGTTAGTGATGTGTCGGCGGGGCTTGTTCGGGGCGGGCCCGGCACGGAAGCTGGAAGGACCGAAATGGCGGCTTCGCACATCGAGACCATGCAGTGCATGGAGATCTGGGGCGGCAACCGCTCGGTCGACGGCGGGGTTGCGCTGGCGGGGCTCGACGCGTGGGTGTTCAGCCGGCCGCACGCGGGCGCGGAAGCCGGCGGCGACGTGCACTATGTCTCGTCGTGCGCGACCGGGCGGATCACGCGGCTGCTGGTGGCGGACGTGTCGGGCCACGGCGAATCGGTGTCGGCGACGGCGTCGTCGCTGCGGTCGCTGATGCGGCGGTTCGTGAACTACGTCGATCAGACGCGGTTCGTGCGGTCGATGAACGGCGAGTTTTCGACGCTGGCGTTGGACGGCACGTTCGCGACGGCGATCGTCAACACGTACTACGCGCCCACCGGCGAGCTGACGCTCTGCAACGCCGGCCATCCGCCGCCGCTGCTGTACCGGGCGGAGGCGCGGACCTGGTCGCTGCTCGAGGGCGCGGCGCGCGGCGAACAGAAGAACTCCGGAAATCTGCCGCTGGGTATCGTGGAACTGGCGGCTTACGACCAGTTCGCGCTGCGGCTTCGCCCGGGCGACATGGTGCTCTGCTACACCGATTCACTGATCGAAGCGACGGACCCGTCGGGGGAGTGGATCGGGCCGCGCGGACTGCTGCGGCTCATTCAGGGGCTGGACACGGGCGACCCGGGCGCGATCATTCCCGCGCTGCTGGCGGCCGTGCGCGGCCTCGCGCCCGGCAACCTGCACGGCGACGACGTGACCGTGCTGCTCTTTCGACCGAACGGGCGGGCGCCGCGCGCCCCGTTTGCGCAGCGCGTTCTCGCGCCGATCCGGGTGCTGGCGGGGATCATCGGTTCCTGGCTTCCCGGAGGGCAGCCGGCGCCGCTGCCGGAATTGTCGCTGCGAAATCTCCTGGGATTCTCGCCGCGCGGCACGGCGGCCGATGAAGCGGGCGGGTAGACGGCGGGGGGCGTGAATCCGGCCGCGGCGATGTCGTACAATCCGCGGTGAATGAAAGCCCACGTCCACTACGAGGCGGCGTTCGAGGATTTTCTCCGCAAGCGGGGCATTCCCTACGTCGCGGTCGACGAGGCCCGGCGGGCGGCGTTCCGGGAGGCGAAACTCAAGAGCTTCGACTTCATCGTCTACTCGGCCACGACGTGCAACTGGCTCGCGGACGTGAAGGGGCGTCGCTGGGCGGCGAAGAAGGCGGGTGCGACGCCGCGCTGGGAAAACTGGGTTACCCGGGCTGACATTGACGGGCTGACGAAGTGGCAGGAGGTTTTCGGGCAGGGATTTCGGGCCCTGCTGATCTTCGCGTACTGGATCGACCGCGGGGAGAACCCGCCGCCGGAGATCGTTCACGCGTTTCGTGACGAGCGCTACGTCTTCGCGGCCGTACCGCTGGATGAGTATTCACTGCACGCCAAGGTCCGGTCGCCCAAGTGGGGTACGGTCAACCTTTCGGCCGCCGATTTTGCACGCCTGGTGCTGCCGATTGACCAGTGCCTGTAGAATGGATGGCCGGTGTCGGGCCAGGTTGGTTCCCGCACGTCGATTCGGGCGCGGCGTGCGCGGGTTCCGTTCCGGTGCGACAGGATCGCCGATCTTGACGGGCGATCGCGAAAGGTAGCTGGATCGCGCATGCACATTTCCATCCTCACGACGGGCGGAACGATCGAGAAGAAGTACAACGAGACGGACGGGTCGCTGCGGAACGTCGGCAGCATCCTGGACCAGGTGATTCTGCACCTGCGGCTGCCGGGGGTGATGACGCGGCACGTGCCGGTGATGTCCAAGGACTCGCTTGACATGAACGACGAGGATCGAATGCACATCCTCGTGGCGGTGAAGCGGGCGCTGCACGACTCGGACGCGGTGATCGTGATTCATGGTACGGATACGCTGGCGGTGACGGGCGAGCTGCTGCACGCCTCCCTGCCCGACCTGAACAAGCCGGTGATTCTCACGGGAGCGATGCGGCCGTTCGAGTTTCGCGACACGGATGCGTACCAGAACCTCACGGAGGCGCTGCTGGCGTGCAAGCTGGTCGGGTCGGGCGTGTGGGTGGTCCTGCACAACGAGGTGCTGCGGTTCCCCGGCGTGGTGAAGGATCGGCAGCGGATGACGTTTGTAAAGACGTAGGCGCTTGAGTCACGGCGAGCACAGGTCCAGCGACAAGCTCATGCCGGTTCGTGCCCACACCTCTGCGAGGAGGTCGCCATTCTCCGACGCCGAAAGCTCCTGAAGTCGCTTCGGATTCCAGGGATCAGGACTGAACGCCAGTTCTCGGGCGACCACGCGCGTATCTGAGAGCACTAACCGCGCCGCCGTCGTCGCCTGCGAAATCAGGGCCGCCGTCTGCTCTGGCGGGAGCTTTTCGAGCCACATCGCCCCGTCGGCGAGCGTGTCCGCGGTCGACCTGGTCAACGGCACTCGGACCGTGGTACCCCCGGCATTCGCGGCCCATGCATAATCACCGAGGAGTGCGCGGCGCATGAACTCCGCGTCAAATGCACGTTGCATCGGAGAATTCGGTCTCATGGAGGTTTCGTTGGAACTGAATTCAATTGCGACCGGATCACTTCCTGCACCGCTGACGACCATCAGTCCTCTCGACGACTTTGGTCCGGGCGGCGGTCTGGCGCAGAGCACCGGCGTCGGGCTTGCGGTCGACGGCGAGAAGGAATCTGAATCGCGCATTCGTCCAGCAGCGGTCAAAAAGCAGGTGGCGGCGGAGGAGTCGGGAGGGAGTTCGCGCTCGCGTGCGATCAGATCGAAGACGAGACTCAGCTCGCTGCCAGGGGCCGTGTACTCAGCGCGACTCGTCTCCGCGAGCCTGTTCAGGATCTTGGATAGCTCCGACTCCGGATCGGTCGACCACCTCCGTTCAATGCCGCGATAGCTCGCCAAGTCGTCAATTTGGATGCGAACCTCCTCCGACAGGCCGATTCGGCGGCGCGGGAAATGGCCGTCTCGATCGGTCGCATGGATCGCGATCACCGTCCGCGGGCTGCCCGCGATTACGGCAAACCGATCGACGCGCTGCGTCGACTCGATCGAGACGATCAGCGGGCCGCGGCGCTCGGTCGGGAGCGCGATCGGGGGTTCGCGGAGTTCGTCGCCGAGCGCGAGCGGCGGGACATTCGACGGTACGCGGAGCCGCGGCGGGAGCGTCGCCGCGGCCGAGGTCGCGGGGGCGGTCGCCAGCGCACCCGACGCGATCACCGTACGCGCGCTCAGCAGCAGGTTCGCGCCGAACTGCACGTCGCCGACCGTCAGCCGCTGCGGCCGGGCCGCGATGTACTCGTCGAGCAGCAAGTCGCCGCCCAGAATCTCGCTGCGGCCGAGCAGCAGCGCCCGGTCGCGGAAGTCGAGCCGCTGATCGCCGAGTTCCGCCGCCAGCCCTGCCCGCAGGCGATTCAGGTCCTCCTCGGCCATCGGGGCGGCGGCGATCTGTTCGAGCGCGGTCCGGATACGAGCCTCGATCTCGGCAGCCGAGCGTGGCTGCGTCGTCGTGCCGGGAATGGCCGGCGGAAGCACGCGCAGCGCCCAGACTCCCGCCCGGCGTGCAGTCAACAATTCGCGGGCGTAGGCGCGGAATTCGGGCGAGAGAACGTCGCACAGCCGCCGGATCGCCGCGTGGACCGCGGCCGCCTCGAATCGGCCGAAGGAGGGCGTCAGCCACGCCATCTCGAGGTCGGACGAGCCGGTTTGTGCGATTCTGACGGTTTCCGGCGGCGGATTGTCGAAATCCCGCCGGCGCGCGGCTTCACGCCAGGGGATCGTGCCGAAGTGCTGTTTGACGAGCGACGCTGCCTGTGCGGGCTCGACGTCGCCGACGACGAGTACGAACACGGCCGTCGGCGCGATCCAGCGTTCGAAGTGCTCTGTGACCTCGGCCGGGCTCGCGTCGGCGAGCGTCGCTGCGGCGAAGCCGGGCGGATGCAGGTACGGGTGATTCGGGAACATCGCCGCGCGCAGCCGGGCGTCGTCGTTGGCGGTCGGCTCGACCGCGATCGCCGCGACGTTTGCGCGGGCCCGCCCGACTTCGGCCGGCGTCGGCTTCTGCTCGGCCAGTTGGGCGGCCCGGATCGCCAGCACGCGATCGAGGAAGCCGCCCTCCTTCGCATCCTCGCCGTCGGAGGGGAGCAGCGTCTCGAAGTAGCAGGCCTCCTCGAGGACGTCCGAGCTGCTGGCGAGTCCAAGCGAATGCAGACGGGCCTCGGCGCCGCCGCGGAGCCTGACAACCTCGTGTGCGAGCCGGGTCAGGCCGGCGCGATCGGGCGGGTCGCAGATCGTGCCCGCGCGGATCCAGACCTGCACGCTGACGAGTCCGAGTTCGCGGTCGGGAACGACGCAGGTACGAATCCCGTTGGGCAGTTTCGCGTACTGCGGCTCCAGTGCCGCCGTCTGGAGCAGCGGCAGCAGTAACAGCGTGATGAGCGGCATGTCGTGCCTCGGCGGGGGGTTCGGTGAGCTTCCCGCGGTTTTCTACGCTCGGCGAGGCGCGGCGCTGCACCGTCCGGCGGCGTAGACTCACAGGCCGGTGACGGCGTTCGCGACGCCGCACGGGAATCGCTACGGGATGACTTCGCCGCCCGCGTCGACGTTGGCCTTGGTGAAGATCCGCGAGCCGAGCGTGATTTCCTTCTCTACGGTCTCGCCCTTGAGGATCCGCAGCACCGTGACGATCGCTTCCGCACCGCCCGTCGGATACTGGAACGTCGCGTCGAGGATGCCCTGCTTGACGTACATGACGCCTTCCTGCGGCAGCGCGTCGATGCCGACGAATTTGATCTTCTTCTCGCGCCCGGCGGCCTGTGCGGCCAGATACGCGCCGTGCGCGCCGGGGTCATTGTGGGCGTAGACGAGGTCGATTTCCGCGTGGCGGGCCAGGGCGGACTCCATTTCCTTCCGCGCATCGGGTTCGAGCCACTTCATGTCGGCCTCGAAGATGACCTCGATGCCGCTGCCCTTAATGCCCTCGACAAAGCCCGAGTGGCGATCCTGGCCGGGCGTCGACGTCATCAGGCCCTGCAATTCGACGACCTTGCCCTTGCCATGCAGCGTCGCGGCGATCCACTCGCCGGCCGCCTTGCCGATGCGCTTGTTGTCAGCACCGATGAAGCAGGTGTACTTGTCGCCGAGCACGCGGCGGTCGAGGACGATGACCGGGACACCCGCCTCGACGGCCTTGGCGACCGGCTCCGTGAGCGGCTGGGCTTCCTTGGGGCTGATGATGATCGCGCTGACACCGGCGCTGACGAACTCCTCGACGTGGGCCCGCTGCTTGAGCGAGTCGTTCTGTGCATCCTTGAAGACGATCTTCAGCTCGGGGTGTTTCGCCGCGGCGGTCGCGATGTCCGCGTTCATCTGCACGCGCCACGGCTCGCCGAGATTGCACTGGCTCATGCCGATGGTGAAGAC
The DNA here is from genome assembly GCA_045863555.1 of Planctomycetota bacterium. Lineage (GTDB taxonomy): Bacteria > Planctomycetota > Phycisphaerae > UBA1845 > Fen-1342 > JACRLV01. The sequence goes on from BTUU01000012.1 coordinate 108,825, forward strand.
CTTCGCGGTGGGTTTCGTCGCGGTCGGCGCGGGCTCGCTCGGCTTGCTGGTCGAAGCGCCGGCCGGACCCGGGGCCGGTTTCGTGGGAGCGGCGGGCTTGTCGCACCCGGCGAGGGTGGCGGCGAGCAGAAGAGCGGCGAATGCGGCGTGTATGACGGTGCGGTGCATGGTTCGATCTCCGGGGAGGTTTCGTGACGAGGTGAATTGTCGAGTCCGGCGGGAGCGGTCGCAAGCCCGGTGTGCCGACGGGTGACTATCATCTGATACGCTCGCGCTGCAACGGCGCGCAACTCCTCCTGTTCCTGCCGGCGCGGCAGACGGAGGGCGGGCCGATCGGCGCGGCGTCCGGATGAATCCATGGACGTTGAGATCCTCAGCCGGCTCCAGTTTGCCGGCACGATCATGTTTCATTACCTCTTTCCCCCGCTCACGATCGGCCTGGGCCTGGTCATGGTCATCCTCGAGGCGCAGTGGCTGCGGACGGGAGACCGCGCCTGGAACGACGCCGCGCGGTTCTGGACGCGGATCTTCGCCCTGAATTTTGCGCTCGGGGTCGCCACCGGCATCGTCATGGAGTTCGAGTTCGGCACGAACTGGGCCGCGTACAGCCGTTTTGTCGGCGACGTGTTCGGTTCGGCGCTCGCGGCCGAGGGGATTTTCGCGTTCTTTCTCGAATCGGGCTTCCTGGCGGTGCTGGTCTTCGGCTGGGACCGCGTGGGCCCGCGGATGCACTTTCTTGCGAGCCTGATGGTATTTCTGGGCGGCATGTTCAGCGCCGTCTGGATCGTGGTCGCGAATTCCTGGCAGCAGACGCCCGCGGGCTACCACATCGTCGAGAACATCGTGAACGGGCGGACTCAGCTGCGGGCCGAGATCACCGATTTCTGGGCGATGGTCTTCAATCCATCGAGCGTTGACCGGCTCACGCACACGCTCATCGGGGCGATGATCCTCGGCGGGTTCTTCGTCATGTCCGTGAGTGCGTTTTACCTGCTCAAGCACCGCCACGAACTCTTCGCCCGGCGCTGCTTCACGATCGGGCTCGTCGTCGCGGCGATCTTCAGCGTGCTCGCGCTCGTGACCGGCCATGACCAGGCGCGGCAGGTCGCGCGGACGCAGCCGGCGAAGCTCGCGGCGTTCGAGGGGCATTTCCGCTCCGGCCCCGGCGATCTCTACCTCTTCGGGTGGCCCAGCGCGGCCGACGAGCGGGTGTACGCCGGCGTCGCGATCCCGGGCATGCTGAGCTTTCTCGTGCACGACGATTTCACGACGCCGGTCGCGGGGCTCGACGCATTTGCGCCGGAGGATCGGCCGCCCGTGTGGCTGCCGTTCCAGATGTACCACCTGATGGTCGGCCTCGGAATGTTCTTCATCGTGCTGACGCTGGGCACGCTGCCGCTGCTGCGCGGCGGGCGGGTGTTTCGGATGCGCTGGCTGCTGTGGATCTTCGTCTTCGCGGTCGTCGGGGCGATGGCCGCGAACCAGGCGGGCTGGATCGCCGCGGAGACGGGCCGGCAACCGTGGATCGTTTATCCGAGCGTTCAGAACGGCGTCGCGATGCCGGGATTGCGGACAAGCGACGGGTTGAGCGAGTCCGTAACGGCCGAGCAGGTGCTCTGGTCGATCATCCTGTTCGGCCTGATCTACGCGCTGCTGTTCGCGGTCTGGATCTACGTGCTCGACAGCAAGATCCGCCACGGTCCCGAGGAGCATGACGCTGCGCCGCCGGAAGGGGAGCGCGGGTTCCTGAGAACGGCGTCGGCGATGACGGGCGGCGAGCGGTCGCTGACGGAAACGGCGGAGGACGCGTGATGTTCGACTACGATGCGCTCGCGTTCATCTGGTTCGTGCTGCTGGGCGTGCTGCTCGTCGGGTACACGATCCTGGACGGCTTCGACCTGGGCGTGGGCATTCTGCACCCGATCGCGCGGACGGACGTCGATCGGCGGCTGATGCTGAACTCGATCGGTCCGCTCTGGGACGGGAACGAGGTCTGGCTGGTCACGTTCGGCGGGGCGCTCTTCGCGGCCTTTCCGAATGCGTACGCGACGGTCTTCAGCGGGTTCTACGTGGCGTTCATGCTGCTGCTCTTCGCGCTGATCTTCCGCGCGGTGTCGATCGAATTCCGTTCGAAGACGGAGCACCCGGTCTGGCGGCGCGTGTGGGATTACGGCTTCTTCGGAGCGAGCCTGCTGGCGGCGCTGCTCATCGGCGTGGCGGGGGGCAACGTGATGCTCGGAGTGCCGCTAGATGAGCACATGGTCATCCGCCAGACGCTCCTACAGCAGTTATCGCTCTATCCGCTGATGGTCGGCGTGCTGACGGTCGCGCTCTTCACGATGCACGGCGCGATTTTCCTCTACCTCAAGACCGAAGGCGGGCTTCAGCAGCAGGCGGAACGCTGGATCTGGCGGGCGTTCGGGTTCTTCCTGATCGCGTACCTTCTGACCACGATGTACACGCTGGTCGAGATTCCGCGCGCGGTGGCGAATTTTCGCGAGCATCCGTGGCTCTGGATCGTGCCGCTGCTGAACGTCTTCGCGGTCGCGAACATCCCGCGGGCGATGTTCAAGCGGCAGCCAGCGTACGCCTTCGCGAGTTCGTGCGCGACGATCGCGGCGCTGGCGACGCTCTTTGCGACGGCGATCTACCCGAATCTGCTGCCCTCGTCGCTGGACCCGCAGTGGAGCCTGACGATCTACAACGCCCGCTCGAGCGAGAAGACGCTGGGGATCATGCTGCTGATCGCGCTGGTCGGAATGCCGTTCGTGATGTCGTATACGGCGGTGATCTACTGGGTGTTCCGGGGCAAGGTCCGGCTGGATCGGGCGAGCTACTGATCCGATCGTCAATCAATCGAAATATCTATTGACGCGGACGTCCGCAGCGTCGTAGAGTGGGTCGCTTCGGGCTCACCTCGACCGTTCAACGGAGATGCCGACCATGTCGAACGCCGCCGTCCGCTCGCGCGCGCTTGCCCTGTGCAGCGCGCTGTTTCTGGCCGCTTCCGCCGCGCTGGGCCAGAGCGACTCCTGTTCCGCCGCGCCGGAGATCGCAGCCGGCAGTTATTCGGGCTCGACCGCGGGCGCGACCAACGATGGCAGCGCCAACTGCGGCCAGGCCGCGACGGCGCCCGACGTCTGGGTGCGCTACCTCGCGACCGAAGCGTGCCTCGCCACCGTTGACACCTGCGGCAGCACCTACGACACCGTCCTGTCGCTGCATAGCGGCTGTCCCGGCACATCCGAAAACCAGATCATCTGCAATGACGATTCGTGCGCCCTGGGATCGCGGGTCGTCGCCTCACTCGCCGCGGGGCAGGAGATCCTGATCCGCGTTTCGGGCTTCAACGGCGCGACCGGCGCATTCACGCTGAACCTGGCCTGCACGCCGGCGTTCGGCGCCGACGCGTGCGCCGATGCGGAGATCATCGGGGACGGCGAGTACTTCGGGACGACCGCGCTCGCCACGAATGACGGAACTTGCTCCTGCGGCGAGGCGGCCGCCAGTCCCGACGTCTGGTTTGCGTACCAGGCGGACCGGGACATGCGCCTGACAGTGGCGACCTGCAACAGCGGCTACGACACGGTGCTCTCGGCCCACTCGGGCTGTCCGGATGGAACGGCGAACGAACTGGCGTGCAACGATGACACCTGCGCCCTCGGGTCGCGCGTCGTGGTGAACCTCGCGGCGGGAGAGATCTGCCTGCTGCGCGTAGCCGGCTACAACGGTGCGACCGGTGCGTTCTCGCTCCAGGTGTCGTCGGCCGATCCCGGGCCGGAGGGTGCGGATGCGTACATCGGCGAACTGACGACGATGGGCCAGTACGGCCGCGTCGGCTCGGTCATCGGCTGCGCGATCGACACGCCGCTCTGCAACGCTGGCACGACGCCGCTCGACTGGTACAACAACCCCGACCCGCGGCACCCATTCATGGCGTTCAATTTCTACCGCCGGACCGGTAACCGGCTGGAGCAGATCGGCATGTCCTGGGTCAAGCACGGCTTCGCGGCCGCCCAGGCGAATGCGTGCGGGTTCGGCTGCACGCCCAATGGCGACAGCACGCGCCTGGGCGTCGGCTGCTCAGATACGTACAGCGCGGGGCTGAACGCCGATCAGCGCTACCTCGGCCCGCGCGGCGAGATCAACCCGTGGACGGGGGCGTTCACGTACGAGGGTTCGCACCTGTCGCAGGGCAATCACGCGCACAACGCGATCGACCACCGCCTCCAGATCAACGACGCCGACCTCAATAGCGGGCCTGGCACCGGCTCGGAGTATCTGTGCGAGGTTTACATCGTGTGCCACGACGACATCAACCCGATGAACAGCATCGCCTGGGAGCCCACCGCGGTTTCCGGCGGCCCCGGCGGCACGTGGCAGTTCAACATCGGCCCGGCGGCCACGCAGGTCGGCCCGGCCATCGAGAGCCTGAGCACGGCGACGCGAATCACGATTCCGCCGACGCCCGTCGACGACGGCCGGTGCATCCTCGCGGCCGACGTCACCGACCTCGGCGGCGGACGGTGGCACTACGAATACGCGCTCTTCAACCTCGACATGGATCGCGGCGTGCAGGCGATTTCGTTCCCGCTGCCCGAATCCGCTGCGTACACGAATATCGGCTTCCACGCGCCGACGTCGCACGGCGAAGGTCTGAGCAACGCGGTCTGGACGACGACGCGCACGGCCGATCGGCTGATATTTGCGACGCAGACGTACGCGGCGAATCCGCAGGCGAACGCGGTCCGCTGGGGGACGCTCTACAATTTCTCGTTCGACGCGGACGTCGCTCCGGGCACGGGCGCGGTCGAGCTGGCGCTCTTCAAACCGGGGACGCCGACGTCGCTGGTCGGCAGCGGTATCCCGGTCCCCGGCGGCGCGCCGCCGTGCGTCGGCGACGTCGACGGCGATCGCGACGTGGATTTGTCCGACCTCGCGGTGCTGCTCAGTCACTTCGGCACGCCAAGCGGGGCGGGTGAGAACGAGGGCGATCTCGACGCCGACGGGGACGTCGACCTGACGGATCTGAGCGTGCTGCTGAATCGGTTTGGGCTGGCGTGTCCGTAAGGATCGTTTCGCCTTACGTCGCTCCAGTTTCTTTAGGAAAGCCGCGCGGTCGGGCAGGATGGCCGAGCGGCTTTCTGATTTGCGTGCGCGGCGACGATGTGACGCGTGGTTTCCCGCGCTGCCGGCGCGCGTGAATCTTCCGCGGCCAAATCTGGTCTTTTGCCCTTGCATTCCGCGGCCAAAACACCTAACATATACCGAACATAAGGGCGATCCCCTCCGGCTCACATGGCGGGCCTTTCCGGGCTGCGGGGGTGAATGATATTTCGGTGTTTCGGCACACGGGAGCGGAGCATGGACGCTGCTGAGCAGGGGCGCATTGCGCGGACGCTCGAAGAGGCACACGAATTCGGGTGCCTCGCCGACGGCTGTTCGCGTCGGCGTTCACTGTCGCTGGTGCGAGAATCCTTTCTCGCACCCCGGCATTGGGAATCCCTTCCCGCATCCTGGAATCCGGAAGAGATTCCGGGCAAAGAGGCGCGAGATGGGAATCTCGCACCAGCGACAGAGCATGCTTACGCGGAGTACCGCGAAAGCATGCCACCCGGTGTATCGACCGCCGGCCGCATCGCCCGGGCCAAGCGGCTCATGGCGTCGGCCGAGGCGCTTGCCAAGCGCGGCGAGACGCGCCTGCCGACCGGGTGGGCGGCGATCGACGAGGCGCTCGGCGGCGGGCTGCCCGCGGGTGTGCACGAGTGGCTGGGCGTCGGCGGCGGCGCGGAGCGCGGCGAGCCGTGGACGCCGCCGCTGCGGTTCGTGGCCCATCTCGCGGCGCAGGGCCTCGCGCGCGGCCGCGGCGTGGCGCTGGCGGCGTGGATCGGCCCCGCGGCCTTCGCCTACCCCGTCGCGCTGGCCGAGGAGAGCCGCCGGCTCGTCGAACAATCCATTTTCATCTGGCCTCCGACTGACGCCGCGCGCCTGTGGGCGATCGATCTGACGATCCGCTCACCGGCGTCGGCGGTGGTCGTCGCGGACGGCAGCCGGCTCGACCGCGTCGCCACGCAGCGGCTGCAACTGCTCGCGGCCGCGCGGGACAAGCCGGTGCTGCTGGTGCGGCCGGCGGCGGAGCGGCGGGTTCTGTCGGCGGCGGCGAGCCGCTGGCTGGTGAGTTGGGCGGGCGAGGCGGCAGCGGAGTCGCTGGCGCCGCGCTGGAAGGTGCAACTCCTGCGTTGCAAGGGCGTTCAACCAGGCCACTCGCACGAGTGGCTATTCGAGCAAAGCGATGACGCGCGCGGTTTCCATCTATCTGCCGCGGTGGCCGATCTTCCTGGCACGTCGAAAGCTGGGGACGGACCGCGGGTACGTGCTGCTGACGGCTTCGAACCACGGCGTGCAGTGGGTGGCCTGCGCGTGTGAACGGTCCAGCGCGGCCGGCGTCCGGGCGGGGATGACGCTGGCGCACGCGCGGTCGCTGCTGCATGGGGCAGTGCATAGAGCACAGAGCACAGGGCACAGGGCACAGAGTCCAGAGCACAGTGCACAGGAGACAGGGCACAGGGCATCATCGCTGGTGCACGAGCTTCCTTACTCGCCCGCCGACGACGCGGCGGAACTCGAATCACTGGCCGAGTGGGCGATGTCCTTCTCGCCGCTCGTTGCTGCCGATCCACCGGGCGGGCTGCTGCTCGACATCGCCGGCGTCGAGCATCTTTTCGGCGGCGAGGCGGCGCTACTGGCGAAGCTGGACGCGGGGCTGCGCGAATTCGGCCTGTCGCCGCGGATCGCGGTTGCGCCGACGCTGGGCGCGGCGTGGGCGATGGCGAGATTCAGTGCACAGCGAATAGTGCACAGTTCACAGTGCACAGTGCACAGGAGGAAAGAGACGCTCTCCGCCCCGCACTGTGCACTGTGCACTGAGCACTGTGCACTCGACCCCCTGCACGACGTGCTGCGGCCGCTGCCGATTGCCGGGCTGCGGCTCGAAACGAGCTATGTCGCGTCGCTGCGCGAAGTCGGCATCGAGCGGATCGGGCAGCTGCTCGATATTTCGCGGCGTGACCTGGGGCTGCGTTTCGGCCCGGTGCTGCTGCGCCGACTCGATCAGGCGCTGGGCGATGTCGAAGAGACGCTGGAGTCGGTGCGCCTCCGCGAAACGCCGATGGTGCAGCGCATCTTCGACGGGCCGGTGGTGGATGCGGAGACGATCCGGCGGACGTCGCGCGAGCTGCTCGATTCGCTGCTGTCGCGGCTGGCGAGCCAGGGCCTGGGCGTGCTTCAGGTTTCGCTGGAATTCCTGCGGATCGACGCGGCGGCGCGGTCGATCGAACTGCAACTGACGCATCCGAGCGCGAGCGTCGCCCATCTCTGGTCGCTGCTTTCGCCGCGGCTGGAGCGCGTCTCGCTGGGCTTCGGCGTCGAGGCCCTCTCCCTGGTCGCGCTGCGCACGGGCCGCACGAATGCGGTGCAGTCGTTCATCTGGCAGGATGTTTCGCCGGAGAGTGCTGCGACGACGCGCGACGAGGGAGAGTTGCTCGACCGGCTCGTCGGGCGGTTCGGGGCGGGGGCGGTGACGCGCTGCGCGCTGGTCGAGCGCTACATCCCCGAGGCGGCGTTCGCGTTTCAGTCCGTGCGAGAAGAGAGTGAGGTGAGCGCGGCGGGCAAGGTGCGCGAGACGGGCAAGGTGGGCGAGGCGGACAAGGTGGGCGTGGCCGTGTCTCCTGTACCGCCGAAGCCGCACTCGAATTCGAAGCGGCATAAATCGGAAGTGTGGAACCGGCCAATGGCCGGTCAGGGTGGGGCGGGCATCCTGCCCGCGCCGCTGGTGCGAGATTCCCATCTCGCACCGCTCTGTCCGGAATTCTTTCCGGTCCCCGGATCGCGGGAAGGGATTCCCGGCAGCGGGGTGCGAGAAAGGATTCTCGCACCAGCGAAAGAGGGAATTCTCGCACCAGCGAAGGCAGCTGCGAAGCAGGGTCGGCCGCTGCGCAAGAGTCGCGCCATCGGCAATCGCGAATTCTGGAACGCCCCGCGGGCCCCGCTTCGGCCGATGGTGCTTTTCGGGGCGCCGGAGCCGCTGCGGGTGATCGCGCTGCACCCCGACGGCTCGCCGGTGCGCATCTGGTGGCGCGGGGTGGAACTGGAGATCCGCCGCGGCATCGGCCCGGAGCGGATTTCGCCGCCGTGGTGGTCGGCGGCGGAGCAGCGGGCGTCGCGCCTGCTCGATCGGCATCTGGGCGGCGGTGCATCCGGTGAGCATGCTTACGCGGAGTACCGCGAAAGCATGCCACCCATTCGAAACCGCGGGGACGGTGGGCTGAACCCACCCCACAGCGCTTCCGGCGACAGTGTCTTCCGCACCGCTGCCGCCGCACGCGAATTGGACGCTACATCCGCGGAAAGTGTGGCACCGGCCAATGGCCGGTGCGACCCGCGCGACTATTTCCTGCTGCTCGACAGCTACGGCCGCTGCCTGTGGGTCTATCGCGCGATCGAGGCCGGCCAGTGGTATCTGCACGGCGTGTTTTCGTAGCAGAGGCATGCGCGCCAGCCGCGAGCGTGCACTTCAGCCTTTTCAATCGAACTCGCGCCCAAAACCCCGGGGGCGCACGCTAATCCACGCCCGCGAGGTCGAACAGTTCGCGCATCAGTTGCGATTTCGCCTCGGCGTAGCCCTCGCGGTTGTCGCCGAACTTCGCGGCCAGGTCGCGCTTGAGCGCGGCGTACTTCGCCGCGGCGGCCGGGTTTGCACGGAGCGTGTCGCGGACGGCGATGTGGCGGCGGGCTTCGAGCGAGCCTTCGACGAGGAAATGCGCGTGATGCGTGCGCGGCGAGCCCTTCACGAAGAGATGGCGGCCGGCGATGCCGAAGTCGCCCGCGTACCAGTAGCCGAGGGCCCGCATCGGCACGACGCAGGCGAACCCGTCGTCGAAGTTTCGCAGCACGGGCATCAGGTCGAGCACTGGCTTGGCGATGAGGCCGGGGACGGACGTGCTCCCGATGTGTTCGACGCGGATGACGTTCCGCCCGCACGCCGCGGCGATCCGCCGGCCCTCGACGGCCGCGGCGACGAGCCACTGCGGCTCGTGTTCGACAAGGACGATCTTCTCGGGCGAGCGCCAGAGGTACTCCGGGTCGATTTCGGGTCGCGAGGGCATGGCGGGGAACCTAGCGGCGGGGGCGGCCTCGAAGCAAGAGCCCGGAAACGCTCGCGGCGATGACCGCGCGTACGCAGGAAGGAACCGTTCCGCAGGGCCATCACGTGTTGCGCCGCGCTTCAGAATAGGACTTACCCTGTGGACGCTCGTGACGGGTATGGTGCTGATCGGGCTCACAGGCGCCATGGGAGAGCCGCTGAATGAAGGCAAAAAGAGTCGCCGTCCTGATCCCGCTCGTGTTCCTGGTCGCCGAGATCGCCACCGAAGGGCCGATTCTCGCGATCGTCGCGCTTTCAACCTGGATTGCGACGGTGGTTGTGGCGGCGGCGATCGGATACCAGTCATTGGTGACACAGCAACCGGGCGGTGTTTCCACGCAAAACGCGCGGCCCGGCGCGCGATGGATGAACGGGCTGCTCCTCCTGGGGGTATTTGTCGCGCAGGTGGGCGTTACGCTACCGCTTCTGGCCGCGTTTCGAGAACTCGACGGTGCCGTCATGGGCGCCGCCAACCTCCGCGGCATCGGCAATGCCATCAGCGTCTACTGCGACGACTTCAAGGTCGCGCCGGGGAACTGGAACGACCTTGTCTCCGCGCAAATGGCGTCGCCGGGCGGGTTGATCGCTCCGCTCGACGGCCTGCAAGAGGGATTTACGGACGGCCAGGTTAATTCGTCGTACGTCGGTCGGTTTCGTCCGGATCTCTGCTCCGCTCATGATCGTTGGATCGTTGCATATGAACGAGAGGCGTGGACGCCGCTGTCGTTTCGGGCGTTCTTCCGCAGGTATGGCCGATGGGTGTTGTTCCGTGATGGGAGCGTGGAGAGGCTGAGCCAGGAGGAACTCGATCTCGCACTTCGTCAGGACCAGTGAACGTTCTTCAATTTCACTTGTCGTGCGGCCAGTGCCTTTTCTCGTCTGCTGGAAATCGGCTTGGCATGCCCCGCAGGCGCGGCGTATGATACCTATAGTTCGTATTTTGTTAGGCATCACCCATGCCCGACCGGCCGCCCAGCAAATCACATCCGCACCCGTTCAAGCGCAGGCCGCTGGACGTCGGCGAGCCTGCGCCTGTTGAAGCAGGCGATGCCGGACGCGTCGCCTACGCCGAACTGGCCGTCACGACGAATTTCACGTTTCTGACCGGGGCGAGCCATCCCGAGGAGTATGTCGAGCAGGCGGCCGCGCTGGGTTTGAGCGCGATCGGCGTGGCGGACTGCAACACGCTCGCGGGCGTCGTGCGGGCGCACATCGCGGCGAAGGACCTGGGCCTGCGGCTGTGCGTCGGGGCGCGGCTGCGGTTCATGGATGCGCCGTGGCTGTCGCTGATCGTCTATCCGACGGACCGGGCGTCGTATGGGCGGCTGTGCGAGCTGCTCACGCTTGGCCGGCGGCGGGCGCCCAAGGGGGAGTGCCATCTGCTGCTGGGGGATGTATTGGGGACGGATGGATTGGGGGACCGGTCTCCGTCCGGTCTTTTTTCGGAGGAGCGCCAACCAAGTGAAAAGACCGGTCAGAGACCGGTCCCCCATGTCACCATCGACGGTCCGGCCGAAAAACCGGCCGTTGGCCGGTTCCACACTTTCCGGGCGTGCGGCGTTGAATTGGCAGACGGCGACGGCGGTGCGGGAGACACAGCATCGGACGATCAAATCGCATTTACCGACGGCCTGCTCGCGATCGCGGTTGCCGCGGAATTGCCGGAAGGGAAAGACGACTCCGGCGATGTCCCCTCTGCGAGCGCCGCGGCCGTCTTCGCCGCGCTGCGCGATACGTTCGACGACGATCGCCTCTCACTCGCTGTCTGCCGCCTCTACGGCTCGCGCGATGAAGCCGATCTGCGCGAGCGGCGAAAACTCGCCGAGCAGCTCAAGATCCCGCTCGTCGCGATCAACGACGTTTTCTACCACGCGCCCGACCGCCGGCCGCTCCAGGACGCGATCACCTGCATCCGCCACGGCTGCACGCTCGACGAAGCGGGGTTTCGGCTTTTTCCGAATGGCGAGCGATATCTCAAACCGCCCGCCGAGATGGCCCGCCTTTTTGCCGACATGCCCGAGGCTGTGCAGCGGACGATCGAGATCGCCGATCGCGCCGCGGGTGTGGGCGAAAAACCGGCCATTGGCCGGTTCCACACTTCCGAGGCAAGCGGCGACAAACTCGAACACGGCGATGGGGGTGCTGGGGACACAATCCCGCATGCGGGCTTCAGCCTCGACGTCCTGCGCTACGAATACCCGCACGAAATCTGCCCCGACGGCCTGACGCCGATGGAGTATCTCCGCCGGTTGACGGCCGAAGGCGCGGCGAAGAGATATCCGCAGGGCGTGCCCGAGAAGGTGACGACGCAGATCGAGCACGAGATGCGGATGATCGAGGAACTCGCCTACGCGCCGTATTTCCTCACCGTCTACGACATCGTTCGCTACGCCCGCGAGCGCGACATCCTCTGCCAGGGGCGCGGGGCCGCGGCAAATTCGGCCGTCTGCTACTGCCTGGGCATCACGTCGGTCGACCCGGATCGCATCAACATCCTCTTCGAGCGGTTCATCAGCCGCGAACGCGAGGAACCGCCGGACATCGACGTCGATTTCGAAAACGCCCGGCGGGAAGAGGTGTTTCAGTACATCTACGCGAAGTACGGCCGCGAGCGGGCGGCGATCACGGCGACCGTCGTGACGTATCACGGCCGCAGCGCCATCCGCGACCTGGGCAAGGTGCTGGGCCTCTCGCTGGACGCGGTGGACCGTATGTCCAAGCAGATCCACTGGTGGGACGAGCAGGTGTTCGGGGCGGACGAAGACGAGGAGGAGGATTCGGAGAGTGCGGGCGTCCCGTCAGCGAGTGTGGCGCACTTAGCTGTGTCTCCAGTACCGCCGTCGCACTCTGCGAATTCGACGCCGCGTGCCCGGAAAGTGTGGAACCGGCCAATGGCCGGTTTCTCGCCGCTGGTGCGAGATTCCCATCTCGCACCACTTTCCCCGGAATCCTTTCCGGGCTCCCAGGGACGGGAAGGGATTCCCGAAGACGGGGTGCGAGAAAGGATTCTCGCACCAGCGTCGACGCGAGAAAGGATTCTCGCACCAGCATCAAACGAGCATGCTTACGCGGAGTACCGCGAAAGCATGCCACCCATGCCACCCAGGCAAATGCCAACCGGGCAAATGCCACCTGGGCAAATGCCACCTAAGCAGGCGTCGCCCAAGCAATCATCCAAACGCCCGCCGCGCGGCCACAACCACCCCGTCGTCGCGGAATTCAACCCGGACGACCCGACGATCCGCCTGCTCCTCCAGCTCTGCCGCGAAATCAGCGGCTTCCCGCGGCACCTCTCGCAGCACGTCGGCGGCTTCGTCATCACCCGCGGCCCGCTCTCGCAGCTCGTGCCCATCGAAAACGCCGCCATGGACGACCGCACCGTCATCGAGTGGGACAAGGACGACATCGAAGCCCTCGGCATGCTCAAGATCGACATCCTCGCCCTCGGCATGCTCACCTGCATCCAGAAAGCCTTCGCCCTGCTCCGCCAACACCTCAGCCGCGATGTCGACCTCGCCACCGTCCCCGCCGAGGACCCCGGCGTCTACGACATGATCAGCCGCGGCGACACGCTCGGCGTCTTTCAGATCGAGTCGCGGGCGCAGATGCAGATGGTCCCGCGCGTGAAGCCGCGAAACTTCTACGACCTGGTCATCGAGATCTCGCTCGTCCGCCCCGGACCCATCGTCGGCAACATGGTTCATCCGTACCTGCGCCGCCGCAACGGCGAGGAGCCGGTCACCTATCCCGATGAAAAAGTCGAGCGCGTCCTCGGCCGCACGCTGGGCATCCCGCTTTTCCAGGAGCAGGCGATGGCCCTCGCGATGGTCGCCGCGGGCTTCACCGCCGGCGAGGCCGAGAAGCTGCGCCGCACGATCAGCGCCTGGAAAACCCGGGGCAAGGATTCGATCCCGCGCTACCGCAAGCGGTTCATCGAGGGCATGACCGGCAACGGCTACGACGAAACGTTCGCCGTGCAGTGCTTCGAGCGGCTCAAGGGGTTCAGCGAGTACGGCTTTCCCGAGTCGCACGCGGCGAGCTTCGCCCTGCTGGTCTATGTCTCGTCGTGGCTGAAGTGCTACTACCCCGCCGTCTTCGCGGCCGCGCTGTTGAACAGCCAGCCGATGGGCTTTTACGCCCCCGCGCAGATCATCGCCGACGCGGCGGACCACGGCGTGCCCCTGCGGCCGGTGGATGTGAACGCCAGCGACTGGGACTGGACGCTCGAAGAGGGCGGCGTCGTGCTGCGCGTGGGCATGCGAAATATCCGCTCCCTGCGCGAGGCCGACGTGCAGGCGATCGTCGCTGCCCGGAAGAAACGCCCCGGCGGCCGCTTTGAGTCGATCCGCGCGTTGTGGATCGCCAGCGGCGTGTCGGCGGCGGTGCTGCACACGCTCGCGAAGGCGGACGCGTTCGGCTCGCTGGGCCTCTCGCGGCAACGGGCGCTATGGACGATCCAGGGCCTTGAAGATAAGCCGCTGCCGCTTTTTGAAGCCGCCCGCGACGAGCCGAGCGACCGCCCCGCGCCGCTGCCGCCAGTGGGGGATGTGGCGGAGGTCTCGCAGGATTACGAGATGCTGGGCCTGTCGCTCAAGAGCCACCCGCTCGCGTTTCTGCGTGAGCGGCTCGAAAAGCGCCGCATCGCGACGGCGCGAAAGCTCAAGAGCGAGCACGAATTCGCCCACGGCCGCTTCGCCGGCGCGGCGGGGATCGTCCTCGTCCGCCAGCGCCCCGGCACGGCCAAGGGCGTGCTCTTCATGACGATCGAGGACGAGACGGAGCGGCTCGACCTGATCCTGCGCCCGCGAATCTACGAGAAATACCGCCAGGCGGCGCTCCACGCCCGCATTGTGATGGCCTACGGCCGTGTCGAACGCGACGGCCGCGTCGTGCACCTGCTGGTGGAGCGCATCATCGACGCGGCGACGCTGTTTGAGACGCCGGAAGTGGGGACGCGGTCAAGGGATTTTCATTAGGTGTTGCTTGAGACAATTCCGATCCGACTCCGCAACCAGTCGCGAATTTCCTCGGCGGCAGGCCGCTCCATCGCCCGTCGGATTTCCAGAACCTGGCCGTCGCGCGTCGTTAGTTCGACCGAACAGGGGAGCGCATCACCTTCTGCTTCGCGCACGTCGACTGCGGTGATTTCAGAAAACGGAATAGGCGTCGGTGCATGCTTGGACAAATTCTGGGCCATTCGGACAACGCGATGACTCCGGTCAACTGTGAGGTCGAACCTTCCGGCTGCCGCCGCCCGCGCCGTGCGAATTCCGGCGACGAACCCTGCCAGCGGGATCAAAGCGATGGCGATGATGCACGCGAGCCACGGCGGATCACCGTTGAATAAAAAAGCAAGGGTGATGGCTATGACGATCGGGGCTGGGAAGACGGCCACCAGGATCGCAGAGCCGACAGGACTTACCGCGGACGTGCGAATTCGCGAGCACGAGTCGTCTTCGAAACGCGCGAGTGATGGCGTCCATGGCTTCCATCTTCGGAAGATCAGGCCCGCCCAGAACAGAAGCATCAGAACGTTGAATGGCACGAGCCCGATCAGCACGATCGCAATTGACGGATCTGCTCCGTACAGCAAAACGGCGGACGAGGGGTCTGCGGCCGAGTAGTAAACCGGCACAACCGCACCCGTCGGGTATTGGGAAACGACGCGACGAGCCCGCGAGCCCGTTGACGAAAACTCCCCGAAGCTATACCGCGTACCCACATAGGATCGGCCATTGACGACGAACGAATACGTAATCCGCGGGCGCCTCGCGCGGCCGCTGGAATCAACCTCGGAACGCGTCACAACCGCTTCCCCGCGAACGTACGTCGCGGCCGCCCACATTTGCCCAACTGCGTGTCCACCGAAGACAAGATCAAGTCCAAGGGTAATC
This sequence comes from Planctomycetota bacterium, assembly GCA_045863555.1. Taxonomy (GTDB): domain Bacteria; phylum Planctomycetota; class Phycisphaerae; order UBA1845; family Fen-1342; genus JACRLV01. The sequence continues at coordinate 123,921 of BTUU01000012.1, forward strand.
ACCGTACAAAAGACGGTGATGCCAAGGTGAATCACAAACTCACGTCGCGTCTTCGTCATCGAGCGGTACCGCTTTCCGCGCGATATCTTACAATCGAAACGGCCCGCCGAACAACTACAGGATTCGACGGGGAACATGTCGTGCGTAAGTGCATCGGAATTAGGCGCGGACTCGAAGACGCGACCTTTTACTCAAACACCCGCAGCACATCCGCCAGGCGCAGCGACTGGGCGCCTGCGGCCGTGTAAATGGCCTTGTCTTCGAGGCGCGGGTCCATGGGGTCGGAGAAGCCGAGGCGGATGCGGCCGTAGGCGGGGCCGACGCGGGTGAGTTCGACCTCGATGAGGCCGACTTCGGGCTCGTAGCGGATGAGGAGCGACGCGTCGCCGAGCAGCGCCGCCTCGTCGGGGTTCAGCTCCGACAGGCGGAACCGGCTGGCGCGGAGTTCCCACTCCCGGCCGTCGACGCGGCGGGTCGAAACTTCCTCGGCCACCTCCTCGATCCGCGCGACCAGCTCCGCCACGCGGTCCCCCCCGGCCCGGCCGGAGAGGAAGTCGAAGACGAGGCGTTCGAGCGGCGTTTCGGCCGTCGCGGGCGCGCCGAGATCTCCCGCTTGCCGAGGAATGGCGCCGGCTGCGCCAGTTTGCAGCGAGATTGCGCCATTTCCGCCCGGAACGCAGTCGACGAGATCACCGGGATTGTCGAGTTCGAGGATCAGGCCGGAGCGGAGCGTCGGCACGAGCATGCCGAGCAGGGGTACGCTCGCCGCGGTCTGCTTCGGGAGCTGGTCGAGCCGGACGTACGCCCACGGGCTCTTGTGCGTCAGCGACGCGGCGATTTCGCAGTCCAGCCCGTCGACACGCGGGTCGGCGGCCGTTCCGCGGAGCTGCATCTGGAGGCCGAGCCACTCGGGCTCCGGCCGGGCGCCGCTGCGGAAGAGCTGGGCGAGCGTGACGTCCTCGTCGAAGAGCATCTGGAGCCGGCCGGAGACGAGCAGGCCGCCCGACTCCAGCTTGTCGAAGGTGAACGACAGGCTGCGGTGCGAGCCTTCGCGGATGGAGCGGAAGATGGACGAGGCGACGGCGGTGGAGCCGGGGCCGCTGGGCAGCAGGAAGGCGATGAACGCCAGCGCGGCGGCCGCGGCCGTGCCAAGGGCGGCGAAGAGGCGGGCCGAGAAGATGATCCGCCGGGCAGCGGGCTCGGCGGCGGGTGCATGTTTCCAGCGGGCGGGCGACCCGGGCGAGGGCAGCTCGAGGACGCGGCCCATGGTGCGCAGGTTGCGCTCGAGGATGGCGTCTTGTCGTTCGTTGGCGTTATTGCGCATCGCAAAGCCTTCGCCGCTTCGGGGTCCACCTTCGACAGGTCTCTCCCGGAAACGTCCGCTCACCCCTATTGAAGACCGATCTGAGACCGATTCCCCACGCGGAATTATCCGACTCGATTCAATTTCCGTCGGACCGATGCACCGGCCGGAGGCCGACGCTCCCCGCATGGGGTTGGGGGCCGTCCGCCCCCGCACTACGCGAAACTCAAGGCCTTCAATCGCTGCCGCAGCGCCTGCCGGGCCCGGTAGAGCCGGCCTTCGATCGCCCGTTCACTGATACCCAGCCGGGCGGCCAGCGCCGCGTGCGACAGATTTTCGAAATAGCAGCCGACGATCAACTCCTGCTCCTGCGACGAAAGGTCGGTGATCGCCAGGAGCAACTGGTCGCGAATTTCCTTGTTTTCCAGGTCGGCCGCCGGGATTTCCTCGTTGACGAGCCGCTCGGAGAGGTCGGCCGCGACGTCGGGATCGGGCACGGCGATCGCTACAGGGCGGCGGGCCTTCACCCGCCAGTGCGTCCGCAGCAGGTTCCGGGCGATCGCCCGGAGCCAGTATTCGAGGTTCGCCGGCGGCACGTTTTCGGCCCCGTTCCGCCCCTGAAGCCAGAGCTGCTGCATCAGGTCGTCGGCGAGGTGCGAATCGCCCGTGCGGACGACGAAGAAGCGGTACAGGGACGGTGCGCAGGCATCGTAGGCGCGCTCGAAGGCGGGCTCAGACGTGACCCGCAGTGAAACCTCGGCGGCGGTGCTGAGGTTCATCGGCGCTCCCGGAACCGCGTTCTTGTCCAGACTCACGGGAATAGACGCTCCCCGGGCGGCGAGCCCACGGGGGAGTTTAGCACATTTTCAGGGGGTTCCGAAGCGAATCGGATTCGGAAAGCCGGGGGAAATTCGAATCTCACGCAGAGACGCAGAGGCGCTGAGAAGAGGAAGCAGGGGATTTCCTTGCATTCCGCTGCGCCTCCGCGCCTCTGCGTGAGCTTTTTCTTCTTCCACCTGGTCGCCCGGCTCGCGCGCCGGCGTGCCGTCCGCCCCCCTCGGGAAAAACCGCCAATCTCCGCTACCATACGGGGCTTTGCAGCTTTTTGGAGCGATTGCCTATGTTTGAGCCGTTGCCGGCGAGACTCGATTTTCCCCAGGCCGAGAAGAAGGTCCTGGAGTTCTGGGACAAGCACGATGTCTTCGCCGAATCGATCCGCATTCGCGACGGGGCGCCGCGGTTCGTCTTCTACGAGGGCCCGCCGACCGCCAACGGCCTGCCGCACCCCGGCCACTGCCTGACCCGCGTGATGAAGGACATCTTTCCGCGCTACCGCACCATGACCGGCCACAAGGTCGAGCGCAAGGGCGGTTGGGACACGCACGGCCTGCCGGTCGAACGTGAGGTCTGCAAGGAACTCGGCCTCAAGACCAAGGCCGACATCGAGGCCTACGGCGTCGAGAAATTCAACCTGAAGTGCATCCAGAGCGTCTTCCGGTACACCCGCGAATGGGAGGAGATGACGCGGCGGCTGGCGTACTGGGTCGACCTCAAGGACGCGTACGTCACGTTCCACCAGTCGTACGTCGAGAGCGTCTGGTGGTCGCTGAAGACGCTGTTCGAGCGCGGTGTGCTCTACCAGGGGCACAAGGTCGTCTGGTGGTGGGCCCAGGGCGGCACGGCGCTGAGCAGCGGCGAGGTGGGCGAGGGGTACAAGACGGTCGATGATCCGAGCGTGTTTGTGAAGTTTCCGCTCGTCGAGGAGGGGACAAGGGGACAAGGGGACAAGGGGACAAAGGGAGACGCGCGCCACGGCGGAAGTGCGGGCACCACGGATACGGCGCTTACCGGCTCGGGAAGTGTCTCCAGCACCGCCGACCGGGCCGCGAATGAGAAGGCGGCTGAGTCTGGAAGTGTGGCACCGGCCAATGGCCGGTGCAGCCTGCTCGTCTGGACGACGACGCCGTGGACACTCATCAGCAACCACTTCGCGGCGGTGCACCCGGACCTCGAATACGCGCTCGTGCATGATCCGGTCGACGATGAGCACCTTTACATCGCGGCGGCACTGGTCGAGGCGATCGCGAAGAAGGTGAAGCGCGAGTTGCGCGTTGTATCGGCGTGCAAGGGTAGCGACCTGATCGGACGAAACTACATACCGCCTTTTGACACGTTTTCGAGCATCGTCGGACCACGTGAAAAGCCCAAAGGTTCAGGGCGACTCGTCCTCGCTGTATTCAGTACATCACCCTTATTGGAGGGTCCTATCTTCGCTTGCCGGGACGACAAGTCACTTGGCGAAACAACGGGGCGACGAGCGGACGGCTCAGCGGCGACTATTGGATGGCGCGTACTCGACGGCAACTTCGTAACAGTCGATTCCGGCAGTGGCGTCGTGCATCTAGCGCCAGCCTTCGGCGAAGTCGACTTCGACCGGCTTCGACAGGAACGCGAAGCGTTCAGGGCCGGAACCGAAATCCCGGTCTTATGTGCAGTCAATCCCGATGGCACATTCGCCAACTTTGTCGACCCGAAATACCGCGGCCGGTGGGTGAAGGATTGCGACAAAGAAATCGTGCGCGAGCTGCGCGACGAGCGGAAGACGCCGTGGGGGACGCCGCTGCTCTATCACCAGGAGCAGTACCGCCACGACTACCCCTTCTGCCCGCAGTCGCCGGAGGACCCGCTGATCCAGTACGCGCGGGCGAGCTGGTTCGTGCGGACGTCGGCGTTCAAGGACGAGTTCCTGAAGAACAACGCGGCGGTGAACTGGCTGCCCGAGCACATCAAGGAAGGCCGCTTCGGCGACTTCCTGCGGAACAACGTCGACTGGGCGCTGTCGCGCGAACGCTACTGGGGCACGCCGCTGCCGATCTGGAAGTGCGAAAGCTGCGGGCGGATGGAGGCGATCGGGTCGTTCGCGGAACTGACCGGCGACGCTGCGCGCGGCATTTCCGGCAAGCCGGGCGCGACCGACGGCGGCTATTGGGAGCAGAAGGTCGCGGAGCACAAGGGCGAGGAGTTTCCGACGCACCTGCGTGTGCATAAGCCGTATATCGATGAGTGGACGTACGAGTGCACCGCGTGCGCGGGTGACAAGGGGACAAAGGGACAAGGTGACAAGGGCGCTCCGCGCATGCGGCGCGTGTCGGAGGTCATCGACTGCTGGTGGGACGCGGGGAGCATGCCGTTTGCACAGTGGGGGTTCCCCCACAAGAGCGGCAGCATCGAGCGGTTTTCGCAACGCTTCCCGGCGGATTTCATCAGTGAGGCGATCGATCAGACGCGCGGCTGGTTCTACGGATTACTCGCGATCTCAACACTTCTTTTCAACCGCAACGATGCGCCGAAAAGTCTCATGAGTGGTGCACGGTTGTTCCAGCCGGGAGGGCCCGAGTCCGCGGTAGTGCACAGCGGCGGCACCATCGAACAGTATCGTTTTGCGGAGCGTTGCGATTACCCCCTCCCGTACCGCACCTGCATCGTCCTCGGCCACATCGCCGGCGAGGATGGGAACAAGATGTCGAAGAAGCTCCGCAACTACAAGGAGCCGTCGTACATCTTCGACACGCTCGGCGCGGATGCGATGCGCTGGTATTTCCTCAGCGCCCAGGCTCCATGGACGTCGACGCGCTTCGCCGAGGCGGCGATCCGCGACACGCAGCGCGAGTTCCTCGTCAAGCTCTACAACGTGCTGAGCTTCTTCACGATCTACGCCTCGATCGACGGCTTCGACCCGCGCGAGGTCACGCTGCATTTCGTGAAATCCGCCGACGGCTTCGAGGCCGCGGACAAAAAAACGCAAGGCCCCGTCCCGATGGGCTGGCGGCCGTCCGCCGAGCGCACCGAGCTTGACCGCTGGATCATCACCTACCTGAGAAGCACGGTGACCGCCGTCCGCGAGTCCATGGACCGCTTCGAGAACTACCCGGCCGCCCAAAAGCTCAATGATTTCGTGGACGCACTGTCAAACTGGTACGTCCGTCGCAGCCGCGATCGCTTCTGGAAAAAGGTCACCGGCGACGCGGCCGCCGACCAGGAAAAGTGGGACGGCTACCACACGCTCTACGGCTGCCTGCGCGTCCTGAGCCAGCTCATCGCCCCGTTCACGCCGTTCTTCGCCGAGACGATGCACCAGACGCTGCGCATTCCGGACGACCCGATCTCCGTGCACCTGTGCAACTACCCCCGGCCGGAGGACATCCGCTACTCCGACGAGGCGCTCCTCACCGAGATGGACATGGTCCGCGAAATCGCGTCGCTCGGCCGCGCCGGCCGGGCAAGCGCGACCGTGAAGGAGGCCAAGAAGGTCAGGCAGCCGCTGGCGCGCGTCGAGATCGTCCTCGCCCGCCACGAGCACGAAGAATGGCTGCGCCGGCACGCCGAGCTCATCGCCGAGGAGCTGAACGTCAAGGCGGTCGAGTTCACGACCGAGGCGGACGAGTACGTGACGTACAAGGTCGTGCCGAATTTCAAGGCCATTGGCGAGAAATACCGCGCCCTGGTGCCAAAGATCAAAGCCGCCCTCGGCGCGCTCACCGACGCCGCGGCCGCCCGCAAGCAGCTCGTCGCCGAGGGCCGCCTTCCGCTGACGATCGACGGCCAGACGGTCGACCTGACGCCGAATGAAGTCGAAATCCGCCTCGACGCCAAACCCGGCTGGGCCGCGGCGCAGGGCCGCGTCGGCGTCGTCGTGCTCAGCACGGAGATCACGCCCGAGCTGCGCGACGAGGGCCTTGTCCGCGAGTTCATTCACCATGTCCAGGCGATGCGCAAGGAGCGCGAACTGGCGTACGAGGCGCGGATTCGGCTCACGGTCGAAGCGCCGCCGGAGCTCGCTGACCTCCTCAGGCGGTTCGAGTCGGCGATCCGGTCTGAGACGCTCGCCACGGGGATCGACCTCGGGGCGGCTGGCGCCGGCGAGGCGTATGAGGTCGACCTCGAGGGACGGGCGATCAGGATCTGGATGGCGCTCGCGGGCTGATCCTGCGGTCGCCCCGTCGACGGCCGATAACCGATTTTCGCGGCTGGCCCGCGGATTTGCGCTTGATTCAGGAACGCCCTTCGTGGTACCTTGGGCGTAAGGATGGAGGAGGGGATCACCCGCCTGGGTCATCTCCTCAATGTGACGTTGCAACGATTGTTTCACTTCGCTGGGCGGCGTATGCGCGCTCTGCAACAGGAGGAGATGCAGATGAGGAAGTTTCTTGGAATTGTCGGCGCGATCGCGATGACCGCGGTTGCGTCGGCGGACATCTGGACCGAGGTCGGCGATGCACCCGATAGCCCCAGCCCCGGCCAGATGACGGTCGGCGTCGGCCCGCTGACCGACATCTTCGGCACGCTGGGCGACGGGATCGTCGTACCGGACGTCGACATGTACTGCGTCCGAATTACGTCCGCGTCGACGTTCGGCGCGATCGTTGACTCGGCCGATTTCGATTCACAGATGTTCATGTTCGACGTCAGCGGCATGGGCGTGAACCACAACGACGACAACGTCGGCCTGTTCTCGGGGCTCTACAGCCTCGGTCCCGGCGCGGGCACGCCGGCGCCGATCCCGCTCGTGGATGGCGCGGTCTATGGCCTCGCGATCTCGTCGTACAACGTCGACCCGGTCGACCCGGCCGGCGGGTTCATGTGGAGCAACTCGCCGTTCGGCGATCAGACGGCTCCCGATCTTTCGCCCGGCCCGCTGTCCGGCTGGAGCGGCGACGGCACCGGCGGTGACTATCACATCCGCCTAATCGGCGCGACGTTCTGCGAGGTTCCTGAGCCAGCGTCGCTGAGCCTGCTGGCTCTCGGCGGGCTGATCTTCATTCGTCGGCGGTAACCGCGTACACCGCGATTGCTGACGATCGATTCAATCGAAACAGGCGGCTCACGCACCGTGAGTCGCCTGTTTCGCGTTCTTGAGCCCGTCCACGGCCGCTCCCGAGGCGGCGTTCTCGCGCGGCGGCCCCCGTTCCGGTACACTCCGCACCCTATGAGCGACCAGAATCAGGAACGGAAGGCGAAGCTTCAGAGGATGGCCGAGGCGGGCGTAGACCCGTACGGCTCGCGGTTTACGAACATCACGAAAAACGCGGACCTGCGCGCGGCCGGCGAGCGGCTCGGGCTGGAAGCGGGACAGATCTCGGAGGCGGCTGAGGCGCGGTTTCGCTCCGCGGGTCGGCTGCATCTGCTCCGCGACACGGGCAAGCTCATCTTCGCCACCGTCCGAGACTGGACCGGCGACCTCCAGTGGGCGCTATCGAAAAAGGCGATCGAGGAATTCACCGGCGGGGCTGATTCGGCGGGCGCTCCGAGCGGCGAATCTCCCTTTCCGGCCGGCGCGGCCGCGTGGCAGGCCGCGAAACTGCTCGATCTGGGCGATATCGTCGGCGCGGAGGGCCGCCTCGGCCGGACGAAGACCGGCGAACTGACGCTCTGGGTCGATCGCTTCCGCGTGCTGTCGAAGGCCGTGCGGCCGCCGCCGGAGAAGTGGCACGGGCTGACCGACGTCGAGCAGCGCTACCGCAAGCGCTATGTCGACCTGCTGGCCAATCCCGAGTCGCAGCAGAAGTTCATCCTCCGGGCACGCATCATCGATTACATCCGCGGCGTGCTGCGCGATCGCGGCTTCATCGAGGTCGAGACGCCGGTGCTCCAGCCGATCTACGGCGGGGCGGCCGCGCGGCCGTTCACGACGCACCACAACACGCTCGACATGCAGCTTTATCTGCGGATCAGCCCCGAGCTGTACCTGAAGCGCTGCATGGTCGGCGGGCTGGAGCGGGTGTATGAGTTCGCGCGCTGCTTCCGCAACGAGGGCATCAGTCCGCGGCACAACCCCGAGTTTACGATGCTGGAGCTGTACCAGGCGTACGGCGACTACCACGACATGATGGACATCACCGAGGCGATCATTGCCGGGGCCGCGCGCGACGTGATCGGCTCGACGACGATCAAGTTCGGCGAGCGGGAAATCGACTATGCGACGCCGTGGCCGCGGCGGCGCTACGCGGACCTGTTCGCCGAGCACGTCGGCATCTCGATCGAGGATGTTCCGGGCGTTCGCGAGCGGTGGCACAGGCACTTTGGCGGCCGGCTGAAGGCGGCGGAGGGCGGTGTGGCGCTGCAACCCCCCGACGATGTCATCATGATCAGCGAGCTGTTCGAGCACTACGTCGAGGACAAGCTGATCAACCCGACGTTCGTCATCGACTATCCCGCGCCGCTCTGCCCGCTGACGAAGCGCCGGCCGGACGATCCGCGCTTCGCGCTGCGGTTCGAGTGTTTCATGAACGGCATGGAAATGGGGAACGCCTACAGCGAGTTGAACGATCCCGTCGTCCAGCACGCGACGCTCGCGGCCCAGCTTCGCGGCGAGGGCGACGAGACGATGGCGATCATGGACGAGGACTTCGTCGAAGCCCTCGAATACGCCATGCCCCCCGCGGGCGGCCTGGGCATCGGCATCGACCGGCTGTGCATGCTCCTGACGGGCAGCGAGAGCATCCGGGAAGTGCTGCTGTTTCCGCTGCAGCGTGCCACCCGAGCGCCCGAGTCCATCAATCCGTCTGAGTAGTCGGGACCGAGGTGGGACGGTCCGGAATCTGAGCAAGACACCTCTACTGCCTGAGAAATCCCGCGAATCCTTAGGTATCATCCTGCGAGGTGGAACATGAGTTACCGTGGAAAAGTACGAAACGGCGTCGTCGAGTTCGAGGAGGGGCCGATCCCGCCGGAAGGAACGGTCGTGCGCGTCGTGCCTTGGACCGAGGCATCCACGTCACCGCCGGAAGGGACATCGGGAGAACGGCTTCTTCGGCACGCCGGTACGGCGGGGCCGGGGTTGCCGAGCGACCTTGCTCGAAACCACGATCACTATCTGCATGGGCATCCCAAGCGATGACTCGGTTTTTCGCCGACGCCTATTATTACCTGGCCCTGCTGAACCCTCGTGACGAGGCTCACGAGCGCGTCGTTACGTTCACACGGGGCATGGTCCGAGGCTCCGTCACGACTGCATGGGTGCTTACCGAGGTTGGCGATGCACTCGCGGCGCCGCAGCAGCGCAGCGCGTTCATTAACTTTCTGGAAGATCTGCGCATCGACCCGGATGTTGAGGTCGTTGCTCCGACCCCCGAACTCTTCGAGCGGGGCGTCGAGCTCTTTCGTGATCGGTCAGACAAGTTCTGGACACTCACCGACTGTATCTCCTTTGTTTCAATGCGAGACCGCGGCCTGCGGGAGGCGCTCACCGCTGACCGGCACTTCGAACAGGCAGGTTTCACCGCAGTTTTCAAGTGAGCGCGAGCGCGGTGATGAGGCGCGGGCCGTCAGCGGCCGCACGACGTTCTTTCAGCGAAATCAGCTTCCACTCGTGGTTCCGCGTGGCGCGGTGAGCGCCGCCGCAGCTGGGTGTGGTTATCGGAATTCGCCCCATTCACGCCCCCGGCCGGCGATCCGTCGAACGGCCGCGCCGGTTCTCTTTGTCGCCGCTCGACGGCGCGCTACACTGCGATTCGACGACCGTCGCGATACCGGGTTGTGTGCGGTGCGCGAAGGTCCACCCCCGGTACGTCCGTCGGAGAATTCACCATGGAATCGCAACGAAAGCGCAGTCGGTTCGTCGTACCGGGGCTGCTTGTCGTCCTGCCCTGGACATCCGCCCCCATCAGCCTTGCGCAGGAATGCCGGCTCTTTCCGACAAGCGTGTACGACGCGGGCCGCTGGTCGGAATCCGGTGCGCTGGCGGACCTCGATCGTGACGGCCATCTCGATTTCGCCTGCGAGAGCTATTACGACAGCCGGATCTCGATCTACTTCGGCGACGGGACCGGTCGGCTCGGACCGGAAATCATCGTCCCATTGACGCCCGCACCCGAGTCGCTCCATGTCGCGGACCTCGATCACGACGGGGATGACGACCTGCTCGTGAGTTACTCCGGCGCAGGCAGCATGATCGGTTCGCTGCTCAACCGCGGCGACGGGACATTCGACCCGCCCCTCACGCGGTCGCTGGCAAGCTCTCTATTCGTCTTTGCGCTGCGGGACCTGAACGGCGATCAGTTTCCGGACATCGTCGCAATGATCAGCTCAACGAGCGCCGGATTCTGTCGGGGTAACGGTGACGGCTCGTTCACGCTCGTGCAGAATTTTTCGGGCAGCTCACCGAGCTCGACGAGGGGCGCGGCCGTCGAAGACTTCGACGGCGACGGGTATGTAGACGTTGCGTTCGCGAACACGTCCACCGCGTACGTCTACCGAAACCTCCAGAACACCGGTTTTGCGGCCGCGGAGTATTACGCGATCGCGCCGAGCGGCGTCTATGTGCTCACCGGTGGCGACGTCGACGGCGATGGACGCGGCGATCTCGTCTTTCGGGTGGGTGATGACCTGCTGATCAAGGGCAGCCTCGGCCGCGATGGCGGGGAGGGGCCGCTTCAATTCTGGGAAGCACTGGTGCCGGACATCGGGACGCCGCAACACCTGCGGTTCGCCGACGTCGACGGCGATTCCTTCACCGACGTGATCGCGGGCGAGTTCTCGGTGGACTCGGGGCTTCGGAAGAATCTGCGCGTAATCCGAAATCTCGGCGAGCGGCAATTTGGCGACGTGCGCGTGAGCCCGGCCGGATGGGGAATCGCGAGCCTTGCCCTCGGAGATCTCGACCACGACGGCGATCCGGAGGTGGTATCTACGAGCGTCGGCGGCGGAACCGTGGAACTCGTGGTTGTCGAGAATCGGGGCGGCGTCCTCGAGACCTACCGGCGCGCGGGCTTCATGAGCAACGGCGCACAGGCCGCGTTTGCCGATTTCAACGGAGACGAGCGCGTAGACGTCCTCGGGGCGAACCCGTCGGGGGGTACACAGCTCACGCCGATGCTCAACGACGGATTCGGTGATTTCATCGAGCAGCCGCGCATTCCCATTCTCGGCACGATCGACCGCGTCGCCGCGGGCGACCTCGACGGCGACGGCTACGCGGAGGCCATTTACTCCGTGACAGACGGGCGTGTCTATGTTCTGCCGGGCGCGGGTGACGGAACGTTCGGTCCTCCGATTCTGCGGCTCATGGGGACGGTCGCCGTTGGTGTGGCCCTCGCCGACATCGACGGGGACGGCCGTCCGGATCTGACCACGATCGGCGGTAACCACGTATATGTCCGAAAGAACTTGGGCGGTCTGGCATTTCAGCCCAGCACTGCATATCCGATCGGCTTCGACGCGACAGAACACATCGCAACAGACCTCAACGGTGATGGGCGCGACGACGTCGTCGTTTCACGCTCGGACACGGGCGTGCGGATGCTGCTTGCGGGCGCGTCAGGCGGGCTCGGCGCGGCGGCCGTGCTCTACACCGGCTCGAACCAGCGGGTCAACGTCGGCGATCTCGAGGGCGACGGCGACATCGACGTGCTCATCGACACGTCGAGCCAGCTCCACGTGCTTCGCAATGGCGGCGGCGCCACATTTACGACGGAGTCGTCCGCCTATCCTGCAAGCGGGCTCGAAGTGGCCGCTGTGGACCTCACGGGTGATGGACCGGCCGAATTGGTCGCCTTCTACAACGCCGGGCGGTTCGCGATTCTCGGCGGCGCGCCGGGGCCGCTGACGATTCTGGAGTCCCATACCATCGACCGCGCTTTTCGCGCGCCGGAAATGCACGACGCGGACGGCGACGGCGATCTCGACCTGTACGTTCAATCCGTGGTCGGCGCGGCCGTCGTGCGAAATCTGCGTCCTGCGATCACTGACCAGCCCGCCGACGTCGACGCCTTCGTCGGCGACACGATCACATTGACCGTGGGACTCGATGCGCCCGAAGACTGGGCCTGCCAGTGGTACCGCAACGACGTCGCGCTCGCGGACGGGATCCTGCCGTCCGGCGCGGTGGTGTCCGGCGCAACGCAGCCGACGCTGGAGATTTCCGGAGTCGGTGTTTCTGAAAGCGGCCGATACCGGGCCGTTCTCAGCGACGGCTGCTCGATGCTCCGATCGCGGGTTGTGCAGGTCACGATCACCGACGATCCGTGCCGGGCGGACCTCGACGGCGACGGAACGGTCGCGCTCGCGGATCTCTCGCTCCTGCTGAGCGAATTCGGCGGGACAACGACGGGACCGGCGGATATCGACGGCGACGGCGTGGTGGGCCTGGGCGATCTGTCGATCCTGCTGTCGCTCTACGGCGCGTCCTGCTGATGGGCTCGACGCCACGACCTCGGATCGCCTTTAATCACGTGACGCGCGTCCCGCATTCCGGACAGACGCCGCTCGTCGCCTTGTAGAGTGAATATCCGCACTTCGGGCAATGCTCCTCCTCCACTTCAATGCGGATCTTCAGGCCGCAGGCACATTGCGACTGCCCGGTCGGCCGCGTCTGCGTGACGCCGCAGCGCGGGCACGTCAGCGAGACTTCGAGCGGCGTCGTGACGTACTGCTCACGCTCATGAATCCGCGAAACGCGGTGGAGGATCGGCACGGCGATCGTGCCGCACGCGTCGAGGATCGCGAATACGCCGATCAGCCGCGGCCACAGGTCGTCCGTCGGTTCCCACCAGATCACGCGAATGACCAGGCCGGCGAGCACCACGATGACGCCGACGGTGCACAGGCGGACGAGCTCGAAACGCTGATGGAGCCGGGCCAGCGAAAGCAGCGCAACGTGCGAAAGGGCGACCGCGATGACCGTGGTCGTGCCGGACAGCCGTTCCAGCGTGAGGTCGGCCGATCGCGGCCGGAGTTCCCAGATCAGGACCAGCACGAGCAGCAGCGCGACAGCCACCGCGATCATGCCAGCCGGTCCGACCGGATGCCAGCGGCGCGTCTCGGCGGCGACGGCCGAGGCCATCGCGAGGATGGACGAGACGCCGATGGCGGCGGTTGTCCCCAGCACGCGGGCTTCGAGCGTGCCGAACTGTCCCCGCAGCAGGATCAGGATCCCGATCAAACCGCATGCGGACAGCGAGAGAATGAAGCTGTAGAGGAGGGACCGCTGTGTCCGGGACGACAGGGCCATGAGCCAATCGTATACACTCGACCGCAAAAGGCACAGCAGCCTCCGGAAGTGAGGGTAGATTATCGGCTCGCGAGCTATCCCGGAATCCTCGCGCCCCCAGGTGCGGCGCTGGCGGCCGGGAAGCTACAATACCATCAGAGGATTGGTGACCGATGACGTACCAAGGTAAAGTTCGTAATGGAGTCGTGGAATTCCCCGACGGCCAGGTGCCGCCCGAGGGCGCAATCGTACGCGTCGAACCGATTCTGACTGAAAATAGCGCCGTCGCCGATGCGGACGAATACATTCAGGAAATGCTCGCGATCGCCGGATCGGCCGAGGGTCTTCCAGCCGATCTGGCCCGGAATCACGACCATTATCTCTACGGCCGGCCGAAGAAATGAGGCCCTGCTTCGCAGATACGTTCTACTATCTGGCGCTTGCGAATCCGTCCGACGACGCGCACGGTCGAGCGAAGGCGATTACCCCCGGGCTTCGGCGCGGTGTCGTGACGACCGAATTTGTGCTCGTCGAGGTGGGCAACGCGATGGCATCGCCCGCCGCACGAAGTTCGTTCCTGAGACTGCTTCGGGCGCAGCGAAGCGGCCGGGCTGTTCAGATCATCCCCGCATCGAGCCAGTTGCTCGAGCGAGGGGTCTCACTGTTCGAGGAACGGCCGGACAAGGACTGGAGCGTGACGGATTGCATCTCTTTCGTGGTCATGCGGGAGCATGATCTCAGCGACGCACTGACTGCTGATCACCACTTCGAGCAGGCGGGCTTCCGCGCACTATTACTGTGAGACAGGGGCGAGGGTCGCACCGACTTCGGGGCGGGCGGCCTTGCGCGGCTTGCGATCACGCCGGCGCGGCCACCGTCGCCGGCCGACTGAGAATCTCGACCCACCGGCGAATCGCGTCGATCGCGATCAACGCGGTCAGCGCGAGCATCGTCGACGCCAGGATGCAGAGGAGCCGCCCGAGGAACAGGTCCGCCGGAGCGGCCGTCGCGAGTTCTCCCCACCACTCGTTGACCTTGAGAATGCCGGCCCAGAACACCGTCAACAGCACGAAGAAGAATGGAATCGCCGTGCACAGTGCATACGCCCGCTTCGCCGCGTTCTGGAGCAGGTAGGTCGTCCCGACCGCCAGCGCGATCGTCGCCAGGAGCTGGTTGGCGATTCCCAGCATGCTCCACAGCTTTGCCAGGTTGCCCATGTACAGCAGGTAGCCCCACGCGCCGCAGGTCGCGAAGCTGAGCACGACGTTTAGCGTCCAGTTCGGCCGGCCGGCCACGAGCGCCTTGTGGCTGAACTGCCGCAGGGCGTCCTGAAACACGAATCGGGCGACGCGCGTGCCGGTTTCGAGCAGCGTGAGAATGAACAGCGCCTCGAACATGATCACGAAGTGATACCAGTAGGACATGAGCGTGTGCATGCCCGGCAGGCTGGAGAAGACCTTGGCCATGCCGACCGCGAGGGTGACAGCGCCGCCGGTGCGGCCCGCGAGCTTCTCCTCGGTCTCCGTTTCGAGAAGCGAGAGTTCTTTCGGCCCCACATCCCAGCCGGTCGCGCCCGTGCGTTCGACGAACGAGGCGTAGGCCGCGCGCTGGCCGTCGGTGGTTTGTGCGACGTTGATCGCGAAGTAATCGCCGGGTTCCAGCGCGCAGGCCGCGACGAGAGCCGTGATGGCGACAAAGCCCTCGACCACCATCGCCCCATAGCCGATCGGCCGGATATGGCTCTCCCGGCTGATCATCTTGGGCGTCGTTCCGGAGGCGATCAGTGCATGAAACCCCGAAATCGCCCCGCACATGATGACGATGCAGACGAACGGCCAGACGGCGCCCGGGACGACCGGCCCCCCGCCGCTGACCCAGGGCGTCAGCGCGGGCATCTTGAGCGCCGGCGCGGCGAAGACGAGCCCCACGCCCAGCACGATCATCACGCCGATCTTCATGTACGAGCTGAGGTAATCGCGCGGGCACATCAACACCCACACCGGAAGGATCGATGCCGCGAGTGCGTACGCCGGCAGCAGCAACGAAAGTGTCTTGGGGTCAAAGATCAGGTAGTTAGCCGCGGCGGTGGCCGCGAACGGGCGACCCAGAAAAACGCCGGCCAGGACGATCACGACGCCGATCAGCGACGCCTCGGCGACGCGGCCGGGGCGGATCTTGTACATCCACAGGCCCGTCAGCACGGCCGCGGGGATCGTGACGAGGACCGTGAACATCGCCCACGCGCTCTCGGCCAGCGCATTGACGACGACGATGGCGACGCTCGCAAGCGTGGTGACGATGATGAACAGTGTGGCGATCGACGTGGTGAGGCCGGCCCGCGGCCCGATCGTATCGCGCGCCAGCTTCGGCAGCGAAAGCCCGTCGCTGCGGACCGATGCCAGCAGCACGACGAAATCATGCACGGCCCCGGCCAGACACGCGCCGATCAGGATCCAGACGAGGCCCGGCAGATAGCCCCACTGCGCCGCCAGCACCGGGCCGATCAGCGGCCCCGGGCCGGCGATCGCCGCGAAATGATGCCCGAAGAGCACCCACTTGTTCGTCGGGTGATAGTCGACGCCGTCGTTGAGCCGGTAGGCGGGCGTGGCGCGCTGGTCGCTGAGCACGGCCACACGCGCCGCGAGAAACGCCCCGTAGAGCCGGTACGCGAGGGCGAAGATGCACGCGGAGCCGACGATGATCCAGATTGAGTTCACGGGTCTGTCCGTTTGCGGGGTTCGCGCGGCCGAGACATGGTGCGCTATCGTTCCTTCATTCCCAGGATTCGGTCATCGATCGCGTCGACCGGCATGTTCGCCCAGGCGTGTACGTCGATGACAAGCTGCACGAACGCGACCACGACCGGAAACGCCGTCAGGATCACGGCCATGTTGGCCAGGAACCGTCCGCGGCCGCGGTTGCGCCGGCCGACGACTTCGCAGATCACGATCACGAGCACGACGAGCGCGAACTTGTAGCCGATCATCGCCCGCAAGCCGCCGAACTGGATCACCTGGTCCGCGAGCCAGTTGACTTCGAGTCCGTCGAACGGCGGCCCGAGAATGATCCAGGTCATCATGATGTCCATCGCGGCCAGAAAGAGGAACCACGCGTACTGGTTCTGGTAGAGCATCTTCGGCTGGCGAAGCGACAGGAGCTGCGGCGATTCGATCGTGTCGAGATCGGGGCCGGGCGTCGACATGCCGTCATGATACCGCCGCCGATGCCCGGCGAGCACGCCGAAATTCACTCGGGTTCAATCAAAAATTCGGCCATGAGACGCTGCCCGCGAACTTCGCAGCCGACGGCCTCAAGCCACTCCGCCACCGCCGAATTGCAGTTGAACAGCAGCGTATAGAGGCGTTCGTTGGGCACGCACGTCATCCCCGTCTCCGTATTGTCGACCTCGCGGTCGCGGCGGCGCTCAAAGGCCGCGTCGAGGGAATCCCGCAGCGAATCGACCCGCTGGCGGTCGGCCCGGATCTCCCAGACGTGTTCGAAACCGTGGCGCACGCGCAGCAATTCCGCATTGCCGGCCGGGGGAAGCGTCCGCCGCGCGAGCGCGCCCTCGCCCGGGACGATGAACAGAGGAAAAACGTTGTACCAGCGATCATGGTTGAGCGCGTACCAGTCCCACCAGCCGTAGCCATACTCGACCAGCTCGCCGGTTTCGCGGGCGAAAATCAGGCCCGAATGACCGCCGTAGTCGGCCAGGTACAGCGCGGCGGCCGTCCCGTCGACGCGGGGCGTGCGGATGTGCATCGGTCCGCAGCCGGACGCGGCCAGCGCAGCGGCGAGTGCGAGGGTTCGCGCGAGCGGCGTCACCGGGGTTCCAGATCGATGGTGAAGTGGCTGTTCTCCCGGCCCAGGTCGCGGCTCGCCGCAGGCCGGCCGGCGAAGATGCCTTTCAGGTCGTCGAGGACCCGCGGGCACTCGCTGTAGTAGATGTGCCCGTACGCGCCTTTGTCGACGGCGGTCGCGTCGATGACGTCGACGCGGCCGAAGAGCTTCAGATCCTCCTCGAGCTGACTGGGCCAGAGCTGGCCGAGCCGCTTGTATCCGTTGACCTTCTCCGAGCCCAGCAGGGCCCAGTCGTTTCCGGAGGCGTAGATCGTCACGCGCTGGGCGGAGCGCACGAGGTCGCGGGCGTAGTCGCGGGCGAAGATCTCCGCATCCATGTCGGACGCCGCGAGGACGATCTCGGCGAACGGCTCCCGGCCGTCGCGTTCGCGCTCGCGGGCGACGTGGCGGATCGCGCGGACCAGCGCCTGGGTGCCCATGCTGTGGGCCATCAGGTGGATCCGCCGCGCGCCGGATTTCTCGGCGAGGTCCTGGATGAATTCGGCCAGGTAGGGCTCGGTCCACTCGACGTTGGCGCGGTCGGCGAGATAACCCCAGAACCACTGCTGCGACGACCAGCTGTAGACGATCGGGACGCCGTCGAGCTCCGCGTCGTGGGCGATCAGCGCGGTCCGCCGCGCGGCATCCTCGAATGTCGTGAAGAACCCGTGCACGAACACGAACACCGCGTGGTCTTTCGAAAGGGCCACCGTGTCGCGCAACCGCGGCCAGTAGGCTTCGCCGGGCGGCAGCGGCTCCGAAAGCGACACCAGCAGGACGTGTTCGTCCGGATCGCTCTTCTCCAGCAGGCCCGGCGCCTCGAGCCGGCCGCGCCCGTGCTCGCGGGGGATGCTGACCTCGCCGGTTCCGAGCTTCAGGTCTTTCGTGCGTTCGACGCCGTAGCGGAGCGGCGGTTCTGCGGCTCCCGTCTCGCGCCGGTCCGTCGCGTAGAAGAGCCGCACCAGCGCATGGCCCTCCCTCATCTCGCCCAGCGCCGGAGTCACGCGCGGAGCAAACGGCTCGAACCGATAGGGGCTTCCACAACCGGCGGCGGGCACGACGAGCAGGGTCGCGCAGGTCAGCGACCAGGGGCGGATGCGACGGCGCGGGTTCATGGCGACCACCTCCACGGAGCGGCGAATCATAGCATGGGCGGCCGGCGGCGGACGCGCCGGGCCGCGGCGCGATCAGGCGGGCCTGGCCTCCTTCGGCTTCCGGCGGGCGATCAGCAGGCCGATCTCAAAGAGCAGCAGCATCGGCAGCGAGAGGAGCAGGTGGCTGGTCAGGTCCGGCGGCGCGAGGACGCCGGCGATGATCACGATGACCAGGATGACGATGCGGCGCGACCGGCCGAGCTGCTCGGCCGTCATGATGCCGGCGCGGACGAGGAAGATGACGACCAGCGGCAGTTGAAACGCCGCGCCGAATGCGATCGTCATGACCAGCACGAACGAGAGATATTCGTCGAGCTTGAAGTGCGGCGTGATGAGCCCGCGGCGCGTGTCGCGCGGCAGTTCGATCGCCCAGCGTTCATCCGGCCGGCTGCCCTGGACTTTCAGCCGGTTCTCGTGGCGGTTGAACCAGATCTGCCCCGGCTCCGGCTGAGCGGGGTCGGCTTCGAGAATCGGTGCGGCGAGCGGGGCGGGGGCGGAGGATGGCTGCGTCTCGGCGGCGGGGCGGTGCTCGCCGACGATGTACGTCTCCCACGGGAAGACGAAGTCGGTCGAGGGCGCCGGCAGCCATGACGCGAAGCCGATCAGGAACTTCAGGCAGACCAGCAGCACGAAAAAGTACATGAAGCAGACGCCGCCGAGGAACAGCCCGACACTGGCCGGCAGCAGCTTGTAGACCCAGTTCTTCTCGTGGCGGTAGAGGCCGGCGGCGACGAAGCCCCAGACCTGGTAGAGCACGTACGGCCCGGCGATGATCAGGGCGAAGATGACGACGACCTTGATGTAGACGAGGATCGCCTCGGTCGGGTGCGTCGCGAGGAACGTCGTCGGCTGGCCCTCGCTCTTCATCGCCAGGATGAGCGGCCGGGTGATGATCTCCAGCAGAAATTTCGTTGGCCAGATGCAGAGCAGGCAGGCGCCGAAGAGGGCCAGCAGCGATCGCATGAGGACGCGGCGCAGCTCGTCCAGG
The DNA here is from genome assembly GCA_045863555.1 of Planctomycetota bacterium. Taxonomy (GTDB): domain Bacteria; phylum Planctomycetota; class Phycisphaerae; order UBA1845; family Fen-1342; genus JACRLV01. The sequence continues at coordinate 143,192 of BTUU01000012.1, forward strand.
TGCTCGCCGATCGTCATCCGGATTGCGTCCGGGTCATCCTTGGGGCCGGGCAGGGCTTTCATGCGGCGGCGATGATACCGGCTGGCGAGCGAACCGGCGTCGAGCCGGCCCGACGACCGCGCTCCGCCGCGCGGCCACAAGCGTGAGCATCGTCAGCAGGCTCACGAGCCCCGCCCCGGGCCCGCACAGGCCGCAGACGCTCGGGTCGGGCGGGGCGTCGTCGGTTGCGTCGTCCGTGTCGTCGTCGGTCGCAGCGACCGTATCGTCGCAGCGGCCGTTGCCGTCGGCGTCGCGGGCCGGATCGTTGCACGCGACGACGGAGAAACTCGCACCCGCGTTGTTCGTGACCGCGACGCTCGCGGCCGACAGTGCGAAATCCGCGGCGTTCGTGGTGCTGGCGTCGCCGAAGGCCCCCTGGAATTGAAGCGCCTCGATCGCGCTGCTCGGCAGAGGGCCGGGGAAGGGTGTGCCGAAATCGCCGTTGTCGTCGTTTTCATTGAACCCGGTCGTCGGGCCGGTGTAGGCAGCACCGCCCCAACTCAGCCGGAAGACCTTGATCGTCCCGTCGTCGCTCTGGAACACGAGCGAGCCCGCGGCGAGATAGGACTCGGGGATCCGGTTCGTCATCACGAAGTCCGGCTGGAGCGCCGGCGCGCAGTACGAGGCAAATTCCTCGCTGGCCAGGAGGATCCGCGCCCCGCCCGCGTCGTTTGCCACGTTCGACGCGAAGTCGAAGAGCACGACCGGGTTCTGCCCGCGGGCGTCGAGCGCGACGAGCTGCGCGGGAGCGAGGATATGCTGCTGATCCGTCCGCATGCGCAGCTGGATCGCCTGGGCCCGCGCGTCGCCGTTGACGCCGCCGATGACCAGTTCGATCTGCATCAGGTGATACGTCGCGGCGGCGGGAGCGCTGAGCGCCAGGCTCGCGAGCAGGGCGGCGAAGCCTCGAGTGACGCGCGGGAAATCGGGCGGCAGGCTCGTGTGCATGACGGGGCTCCGAACTTGATTTCGCGGAAGATATCCGCGAGCGCGGGCGTCAGCCACCCGTACTGCGCCGCGCGCGTTGCCGATTGAGGCCGCCCGCGTCTCGGGGGAGGGGCCATTCCGCCGCGGCCGGTCTAGCCGGCCACGAAGAAACCCAGGTGCAGCTCGGCGTGGCGGAGGTTGATCTCCGTCCATTCGTGGTGCGTCACGGGGCCGAAGTAGGGGTCGGGCAGCGGCAGGACGTCGCCCGGCCCGCCGGACGCGAGGCGGGCAGCGGCGGTTTCGAGCCGGGCGAGGCCGACGGCCGTCGGGACATCGTCGATCGCGAGCGTGCCGGCGGCGATGCCGGGGAGTCGCTCGCCGGGCTTCATCGTTTCGTCCATCAGTCGCTGCTTGGCGGCGGCCGCGCCGGCCTTCATCTCGTCGGGGAAGCGCAGCTCGGGCGGGTAGCCGACGAATGGGTACTCGATCCAGGCGGCGATGTGGTTCAGGGCCTGGCCGAGGGACCAGTTGCCGAGCTGCTTGAGGCGTCCGGCGGCGCAGGCGCGGGCGTCGGCGAGCATGTCGTCGAGGGTCTCGAAACGCAGCACGCGTCGGTCTTGTACCTGGGTGGTGTCAATCATGGGGGGATTGTAGCCCGATCGGCATGGGCGCGGTGAATGGCATTTCAAGATGCTCAAGGTGCGCAGCGTGTGTGTACACTGATTTTGCGCATCTTCCAATAATAAGTGTCTTCCTAGACGGCCAGCGGGTTTCCAGAAAGTCAAGTGAAATCCATTTTGAGCATCTTGAAACGGCCGTTCACGCCCGGGCCGATTTTGGGCGGGTTCTCGTGAGCGGTTCACGGGCAGCGGTTCCTCCCGGCATGCGGTCAGTAGGTTGATTATTGGGGACGATTGACGCCCGCGGCGCTGGGGGAGGCGAATTGGCTGCGGAGTGGCGGATTCTGGCGCTCGCGTATCGTGGTCTGGCGGATTCTGCTGGTTGTCGGCGCGAAGCATGCCTACGCGGGGTACCGCGAAAGCATGCCACCCGCCGACGAAGGGACCTGCGGGCGACTGCCGCACGCGGGAAGGGATTCCCGCAGAAAGGGTGCGAGAACGGATTCACGCACCAGCGGCGTGCTGTTCATCCTTCATTGAACCTATTATTCTCCCGCGGTGCATCATGAGGGACTCGCATGTCAACGTTTGAAGAGTGGCAGAATCGGAAGCGGTACCCGGTGCTGACGCCGGAAATCGCGGCGACGATCGACAATGACGACCTGGTGCAGGCGATCGTCGACCATGTGGAGGATGTGCGGCTGAAAAACGTCGACCGCGATTCGGCGGAGGCGAGGCGGATCGTCGCCGGTCTCCCGCCGGCGATGCGCGTCGCCGTGACGACGCACATCATGGACGGCGAGATCGGCAACGGCGGGTTCATCCAGTATTTCTACAACGGGACGGGGCGGTACGCGGACCTTGCGGTCGAGGATCTGCGTCGAGTCGGCGCGGGGGCGTTCGCGGACGTGCTCGCGAAGGCGCTCGCGGTCTATGCGGTCGAAAAGAAGATGATCGACAAGGCCCGGCGGGCCTGGTTCGGGAAGGCCCGGGCCTTTTCAAACCTCTACAAGACGTCCAAGCTGGGGGAGGTTGACCGGGAGTGGTACGCACTTACCGAGGAGCTTGACCGGATGATCCGCGAGTTCGTCTGTGCGAATCGCGGGCAGATTCGGAGTCCGTGAACGGCGGGGCCAATCACTACTGCGATTTCCATCGCCAGCTCGCGCGGATTTCGTCGAGAGGGCCGGCGATGTCGAAACCGGGCTCGAGCGTGCCGCCCATGATGAGGTAGATGCGCTCTCCGCGAAGTGCGGCAAATGCGTCTATCGGTTGCATGCCCCGGCCGAGGTGCTCCGCACGGATTCTCATGGCGGGAGTGCCCGCGAGGTCGCAGTGATCATCGGCGACCGAACCGCCCCACAAATCGGCTAACCGGCGACCGGCGGTCGAAAGATCGGGATATGCCGTATGCCCGATTTCGACCGTGATCATCGCTTTCTGAACGGCGACCGTCGAGTCGGCGCTGATGAAAAAGCCGACGACCGTCGATCGATCGGGCGGACACGCGATCCACGTTTTCGGTCCCGAGAACGAGACCTCTTCGTTTTCAATTACCTTCGGTGTGCCGAGCAGAGCGCTCGGACCACCGTGGCCACGTAACATCGGGAGCAGCAGCGAAGCGAGAATCGCGACGGGAACACCGATGTACCACGGCAGCACACGGATTCGCCGCCGCCTGGGCCGGTCGGTCTCCAGTGCCTCGCGGCGTTCGGCGGCTTTGGCCTTCCGAATCAGCGAAAAGCCCACCGCCACGACGAGCAGCGAGAAACCCACGCCGCCCAGGAACATGCTCAGGTCCTGCTCCCGGTCGAGCTGGTACTTCGTGAAGCCCAGCCGGAGACCCGAAAGGAGCATGAAGGTCCCGAACGACGCCAGGATTTCGCCGAGATTCCGCATGCGACGCACCTCGCGAACGGAGCGGATCGTCAGCGGCGGTCCGGTTCGCGTCAAACTACGATCGCGCGGCATTGCCGGAGGGCGATTCGACGACCTTGGCGCCCTCCACCGCCGAATTCACTGCTCACAGCGCAGTGGCACACTGTTCCCTACATTTGGCCGTGCCACCCGCCGCCCAACGTGGTCACGCGAACGGCCGTGGCCACTGCACCCGACTATTGCGACGTATCGCGCCGTTCGAGGAGCGACGCGAGAGCCGATCGGCCCATCGTCAGGAACTGAAAACCGGCGATCAACAAGCAGACTACCAGAACCAGCGGGCGGTACGCGTCCGGAACACGGTCGGCGAGATGAAACGGCACGAAGAGAACGCCCACGCTGATCAGGAGCACGATCAGGCACTGCACGCGCGAGGGGCGTAGGGTCGTGGCCGACCCGCACTCCCGGCAGCGCCAACTCAGGCTCATGGGAGGCACGGCGGTCTCGGAATTCGGGGGGATCGGTTCGAGGTCGGTCGAGTTGCACCTTCGGCAGGATCGAGGCCGATTGCGGAACCAGGCGTTCAGGATCGGCATCGGAGCCTCCATCGAGTCGCGATTCCCGTGGGAGTAGCGCTGCGCCCGGCGATATCGTCGGATCGCGGGTAGCCCGTAAGCCCTTTCAGGTAGTTTATCCAACGACGGACCGAAAAGGAATCTATACACCCGGAATTCTCTGGTGACGGGACAAAGTGGTCGGGAAGGCACCCGGCCAGTGGTCAAGGGACGCACCCTACGAACCTATCTCATTGATCGGCTCCGAACGCTCAAAACACTTGCGAAAGTGTTCTTGGAAGTTCACGGTCGGCAAGAGTTCGAGCAATAAGCGCCGGCGGATCTCGATAAACGGTTCTTTCTTCACGCCCTTAGAGGTGTGCGCGTAGTCGCCGATGTCCTTCACGATTCTTGAGTTGCGAGCGTATTCCGCAAAAATTGCACTTACAAGCCCCGTAAACAGCTCGAAGGTCGTTCGGGGCGGCAATTGATTGCGTACCTGCTCCGGAACAGACGCAAGACACTTGCATCTGTCAGCGACCGCAGGTTCGGTAAACCTAAATTCGTGTCCCGTCAGCGATTCGGGCTCGAAGTGTGCCGCTGCGTTGCGGATCTTCCGGACGATCGTGAGGTCGGAGTAAAGCTCCTGACTTACCAACCCAACCGCGCGGCATACATCAATCCTCGCTGAGAACGTGGCCAAAGGGCGACCTCGGGCCAATAGTCCGTCGACTGCCCTCTTTTCATCGAGGAAGAAACAGCGGAGCAGATACTCGATAGTTCCGTCGAGCATCGAAGCACCCACGAGCGCACAACCACGATCGGACTCCGATCGTAACACTTCGGTACCGTCTGCCGCGCGTTTTGCAAGTCGAATGAAGTCTTCGTTTACAGCGCGTCCGATGTCCTCTTCCATTATGGAACTCCTTGTCGCGCAGGCCGATGGCGCTCAGCTCATGTGAACCATTTCACAATTCGGCACTGGCACCCGCCCCTATCCTCGACTACGCGGCCTTCGACGCGGAGAGAGGGTGCTCCGGTGTCTCTGCCACACCTCATTCAATGTTCCAAGCTTGCCCCGCAAAAAATCGAGGGTCTTCTTGCTGTACCGCTTGTAGTGCTGTGACCCCAATACCACCTCTCGAAAACACTCTGGATCATCCTGCAATCTGTACTCCTTGATAAGAGCGCGCGCACGAGGGCCAGTAATGCCTAGATTGTCGGACAATTGAGTGAGGCTCAAACTAAACTTGTCGAAGATGTTTATTTCCTTTTGAATAACCATCGCGCCCGGGGGACAGGTATCCTCAGGTCTCAAGATTCGAACGGGAATCGCGTCTGGCGATTCCTTGACCACTTTGAATCCGACGATAATGCCATCTCCCGCCGATTCGAGCTTTATTTGCGCGATCTCGGGAAATACGACTCTCCAATTCGGTGCAGCTGCGAGGTCGTCAATCGCATTGTCGAGTTCACTGATCGTCATTCGACGGTGCGATGCTTCCCCACCGATCTTAAAGGCCATAAGTGGCCGTAGCATTGCGATCGCCCGCCGTTTGTCCATATCAGGCTGGGAGATAAAGTTCCGCAATCTATCAAATTCGTCATCGAGTAGCTGCGCAATCTGACTCGGAGCGATCGACGAGATTGGGAGCACTCGATTCGGAAGAAACTCGATCAGTCCCTTGTTTGTGGCTGCGCGGATCAGCTCGTTGAAAAGAGATACGGATCCCTGTGCAAAGACATAGAGAATGGGCTCGGATATCTCTTGGTAGTAATGCATTGCCGAGTCTCGAAGGTTATCGAGCATCGACAAGAATCTGCGCTGGTCACCCGTGAGCAATCCAAGGGACTCTTCTGCGAGTCGAAGACACGTATCGAACGAGTACGAGAATCCTCGTTCTGTGTCGATTACTGTGCCCGTCTTTTCCACAATGATCGACTTGAGCACCATCTCAAAGCTATGGTGGGCCAAGATCAGGACGGCTTCTATGCGCGCGCAGTCCGAGGGACGATTGAACAGTTCTATGGCGAGCTGAATGCTCTCAAGACCCCGCCGACGAAGCTGCTCAGCTACAGCATGGCCGTCACTTTGGTTGACCGAGTATTCCGCGATACGTTCGTCCTCCGCAGCGAACGGGGCGAGACGAGCTTTCGCCCGTCCCGCCCCCGAGACTTCTATTCGGCCTTCAATTTCGCCGCACCGACCGAGCCCAAAGCCCCTCACTGGCGTGAGGGGTTCGGATTTTGCGGCCGACAGGGGGCGTTCGCTAACGGCCGGACGCGTTTGACCCTTCCTGGCTCTCGCTTTCCGCGCGGCGTTTCAAAATGCCCGCCATCAGCTCTTCCAGCGACACATTGTCGAGCCAGGCCGCGCGTTCCTTCGTGTAGTCGCCATGGCCGGGGTCGTATTGCTGCATGAACCGGATGGCGTCGGCCGGGCCGAGGCGGTCGAGGAGGGCCTGGAAGCCTTCGTGCCGGATTTCGGGTAGCGTTCTGGCCTTGCCGCTCATGTCTGATTCTCCATGGACCATTGTAGCGGGTTGACGACGCGGACGGGAGATGCAGGATGAAGGCGGGCGGCGCGCTGGATGAACCGGTCGTCGGTCGTCAAAAGGACATCGCACCCGGCGTTTTCGGCAACTGCGAGATGGAGCGCGTCAGCGGGGCGAATGCCGACGGCGGCGATCCCCGCGGCGCGAATGAGCAAGGCGGGGTCTGCCGCCACATGCTCAGTTGCGTACCTCAAAGAACCGAGAACCTGGTTGCGCCGGTCGAGGTTCGCGTCGCGCGACAACTCTTCGGCAATCGCCTCGCTCGTCACCCACACGTGCACGCCGCGGGCGCATAGATCGAGAATCGACGTGACGGCCTCCGTCTCAAGTCGAATCCGCGACTGTTCCTGATCGTCGTGTGATCGAGACAGGCAACACACGTCGAGATAAATCCGCATGGCCAGCAGTATACAACTCTCGGCCGATGAAAACAGCCGAGGGTGTTTACCCCGCCGTGCGGTGCAAACACCCTAGACAATGGCCGACTCGGGAGCCGGCCCATCGTGGCCGGCCGCTGACGCTGCCGGATCCTCGCTTGCGCGTCGGGCTCGGAACGTGCGCCGCTGGGCGACGCAATCGGACCCGCGCGCTTGCGCTTGGGGCTCTGATTTGGCCGCTCCGCGCCATCGAACTCAGCTGCCCGTCGGTACGGCACGGGTTGGAAACCCGTGCCACCCGCTTTAGTGCATATGCCCGCCGTGGCCGCCGCCCGGCTTCTTTTCTTCCTTTTCCTTGATTTCGCTGACCACCGCGTCGGTCGTCAGGAGCAGGCCGGAGATGCTCGCGGCGTTCTGGAGGGCGATGCGCTCGACCTTGAAGGGGACGATGACGCCCATCTTCACCAGGTCGCCGTATTCCTCGGTCAGGGCGTTGTAGCCGAAGTTGCCCTTGTTCTCCATGACCTTCTGGCAGACGATCGAGCCGTCGACGCCGGCGTTTTCGGCGATCATCTTGATCGGGGCCTTGAGGGCGCGGCGGATGATGTCGACGCCGGTCTTCTGGTCGCCCTTGGCCTTCTTCTCGACGGCGTCGAGGGCCGCGAGGGCGCGGAGGACCGCGACGCCGCCGCCGGGGAGGATGCCCTCTTCGACGGCTGCACGGCAGGCGTGCAGGGCGTCTTCGACACGGGCCTTCTTCTCCTTCATCTCGACTTCGGTGGCCGCGCCGACGTTGATCTGGGCGACGCCGCCGGAGAGCTTGGCGAGGCGTTCCTCGAGCTTCTCGCGGTCGTAGTCGCTGGTCGTCTTGTCGATCTCGTTCTTGATGGCCTCGATGCGGCCCTTGATTTCCTTGGTCTGGCCGGCGCCCTCGATGATCGTGCAGGTCTCCTTGGCGACGATGACGCGCTTGGCGCGGCCGAGGTCGGCAAGCGTGACGGTGTCGAGGGTGATGCCGAGGTCTTCAAAGACGGGCTTGGCGCCGGTGAGGATGCTGATGTCCTCGAGCATGGCTTTGCGGCGGTCGCCGAAGCCGGGGGCCTTCACCGCGCAGCACTGGATGATGCCGCGGAGCTTGTTGAGCACGAGCGTGGCCAGGGCCTCGCCCTCGACGTCCTCGCTGATGACGAGCAGGGGCTTGCCGGCCTTGGCGATCGACTCGAGGACGGGCAGCATATCCTTGACGCTGGTGAGCTTCTTCTCGTGGACGAGGATGTAAGGGTTGTCGAGGATGCACTCCATGCTCTCGGGCTTGTTGACGAAGTGGGGCGAGATGAAGCCCTTATCGAACTGCATGCCTTCGACGAGGTCGACGGTGGTTTCGAGGCTCTTGCCCTCTTCGACGGTGATGACGCCGTCCTTGCCGACCTTTTCCATGGCGCTGGCGATCTGCTCGCCGATCTCGCGGTCCTGGTTCGCGGCGCAGGTGCCGACCTGGGAGATCTGATCCTTGCCCTTGACCGGCGTGGCGAGCTCGCGGAGGGACTCGACGACGGCTTCGACGGCGAGGTCGATGCCGCGCTTCAGGTCCATGGCGCTGGCGCCGGCCGCGAGGTTCTTGATGCCCTCGTCGAAGATGGCTTCGGCGTAGATGGTGGCGGTGGTGGTGCCGTCGCCGGCGTCCTTGCTGGTCTTCTGGGCGACTTCCTTCACGAGGGTCGCGCCCATGTTCTCGTTGACGTCTTCGAGCTCGATTTCCTTGGCGACGGTGACGCCGTCCTTGGTGACGGTGGGCGCGCCGAAGGACTTTTCGATGACGACGTTGCGGCCGCGGGGGCCAAGGGTGACCTTGACGGCCCTGGCGAGCTGGCGAACGCCGCGGCGGATGGCTTCGCGGGCTTCCATGTCGAACGAGATCTGCTTGGCTGCCATGCGTGACTCCTGAATGGCCGGGCCTTCGAGCGGGCCGGCGGGTTTCGTTGCCTTGAATCCTTCGAAAACGGACTGCCAAAGCCGGTCGGGCCGCCCGGGTGGGCGTAGACCGGGCCCGGCGGGTGAAGATCACGTTGCGTGCCACGTATCGACGGCGGAGTCGGTTTTTGATAACCGTTTGTTGGGGCGTGGGTTACGGCGATCTTGGCGGCAGTGGCCCCCGGTGGCCGGCGCGAGCGGAAGCCTGCCAGCGCCAGGGCAGTCTGCCAGTTTGACACGCCGGGCGGGGGGGTGATCAGAGGAAGTCCGCACACACGGTATCCGCGAGCAGGCGGCCGTGGCGGGTCAGGCGGAGCGATTCGGCGGTTGCTTCGAGCGTTCCGGCGGCGGTGTGCCTGGCGATGGCGTCGGCGAAGAGGGCGAGGGGGTCGGTGCCGAAGCGGGCGCGGAATTCGGCGATGCGGAGGCCTTCGTTCAGGCGGAGGGCGAGCATGGCGGTCTCGCGGGCGCGGGCGTCGAGCGTGAGGCGCTCGGACTGGACACGCGGCTGGCGGCCGGCGGTGATCGCCCGGGCGTATTCGGCGACGTCGGGGATGTTCTTGTAGCGGGTTTCGTCGACGAAGCCCGACGCGGAGGGGCCGATGCCGAAATAGGGGAGATTTCGCCAGTAGACGAGATTGTGGCGGCATTCGCGGCCGGGCTTTGCGAAATTGCTGATCTCGTACTGGGCGAGGCCGGCGCGGGCGAGTTCTTCGATGGTCGCTTCGTACATTTCGGCTTCGAGGTCGGTGTCGGTGCGGGTGATCTTGCCTTCGGCGAGGCGGTCGAAGAGGGGCGTGCCGCGTTCGTAGGTGAGGGCGTAGCAGGAGAGGTGGTCGGGGCCGAGGTCGATGGCGCGGCGGAGGTTGGCGACCCAGGATTCGAGGGTCTGGCCGGGGATGGCGAAGATGAGGTCGAGGTTGAGGTTGTCGAGTCCGGCGCGGCGGCAGATGTCGACGGTCTGGGCGACCTGCGGGGGGGCGTGGATGCGGTCGAGGACGCGGAGCTCGGAAGGGTCAAAGGATTGTGCGCCGATGGAGACGCGGTTGACGCCGGAGGAGACGAGGACGTCGGCGGTTTCGGGGGAGACGGTGGCGGGGTTGGCTTCGACGGTGAATTCGAGGGGGCCGGGGAGGAGGCGGGCAGGGACGCCCGCGCCACTGTCTTCGGGGGTGCGGGCAGGGACGCCCGCACCACTGTTGTCGGGCGTGCGGGCGAGGACGCCCGCACCACTATTGTCGATCGACGGGAAAGCGCGGAGTGCCGTGAGGAGGCGGCGGAGTTCGGCAGGGGGGAGCGTCGTGGGTGTGCCGCCGCCGACGAAGATGGTCTGCATCGGCTCTGTCGCGACCGGGTGGAAGGTATCGAGCTCGCTGAGCAGCGCATCGACGAAGGGGCCGAAGGCTTTGCGATCGGTCAGGACGGAGAAGAAGTCGCAGTAGCCGCAGATGGTCTGGCAGAAGGGCACGTGGGCGTAGAGGGACGTCACGGGGAGCGTTGCGGTGGTCGTGCTCGGCTGGGGCATCGTGAGGGATGATAGGCGGATGAGTCGGCCGGCGCGCGGGCGACGGCGGAGATCGGACGCTTCGCGGAGGGCGGGGGACGCTGGGCTGGGCCCCGGTCGACCTCAGCACAGCCTGAGCGCCGATCGCGGGGCCCAGTCCAGCCTACATGAAACTATGCCGCAGCCTGCTCACCGCGGCCCATGCGGCGGAGCCAGCGATAGTGCGAGGCGATGCCCGCACGAAACGTCGGGTGCACGTGGTACGCCAGGCCATATTCGCGGCAGACCTCCTGTACGATCTTCGCGATGGCCGGATAGCGCACGTGGCAGATCTGCGGGAACAGGTGGTGCTCGATCTGGAAGTTCAGCCCGCCGACAAACCACGCGAGCAGGCGGTTTCGGGGTGCGAAATCGACCGTCGTCTCGACCTGGTGCACGGCCCAGCTCGATTCGATCCGCGCGGTCTCGGGCCGCGGCTGCGGAAACTCGGCCTCCTCGACGCAGTGCGCAAGCTGAAAGACGACGCTGAGCACCACGCCCTGGACGAACGACGCGACGAGATAAAGCCCGACGACCGCCCACCAGGGATGAAAGAACATCGGCAGCCCAAACGCGAGCGAAAAGAAGAGAGCCTTGCCGCCGAAAAACGTCACCAGATCGCGGCCGCGCGGCCGCGTGATGGGGTGTTCGCCGATGCGGCCGGTGATGAGATTGGCAAAATCGTCGATCAGGTGCCACTTCACTGTCAGGAAGCCGTAGAGGAACCAGAGATACAGGTGCTGGAAGCGGTGGAAGCCGAGGCGGCGCTGCTGCGGGGCGAGCCGGCCGAGCAGGCCGACGTTGATGTCGTCGTCGTGGCCGGAGACATTCGTGTATGTGTGATGGATCGTGTTGTGCTTGCGGGCCCAGATGTACGAGCTGCCGCCGAGCAGGTCGAGCGTGTGGGCCGCGAGGCGGTTGACCCAGCGGTGATTGGAAAACGCGTTATGGCCGCCGTCGTGCTGGATGTTGAAGCCGACGGCCGCCGACGCGAGGCCGAGGATGGCGGCGAGGGGCACGGCGATCCACCAGACGGGGCCCACCAGCATCAGCGTGGCGTAGCTGCCGAATAGGACGGCGAGGATGACGGCGGATTTGAGGTACATCTCGGGGCAGTCGCGCTGCGACCAGCGGTTCTTCTCGAAGAAATCGCTGACGCGGCGGGCGAGCGACTGGCGGAAGTCGTCCGGTGAATGGAACTTCACGTGCGGATTGCGCGACGGCGAATTCGAAGCTGTTTGACCGGCCTGGTTGCCGGATGAGAGCACTGGTTGCACAGGGATCCTTGTGGAAGGTCCGGGTGGCCGCGCCGCAGCTTTCCAACGTCGGTTTGCGCGTCGGTCGGCGTCGAGGGACGCCGACGGAGCCCGGTTCCGCAAACCGACCCGTGCCGATACCCACATCGGCGGGAAGCATGATACGGGCGAACCGGCGGGCGTGCGCGGGGCGGGCGACCGCCGCCGAGTATTCTGATGAACGGGCTTCGGTCGATAGTACAATCCGGCTGCGGGACGCCTGTCGGGAAGGCGTGACCGTGGGTGGTTCGGGCGATCTCAAAGGAAACAACCGGGTGCAGATTCAGGAGGCCATCAAATCGCTCGTGGCGCGTCGGGACCTGTCCGAGGGGCAGGCCAGCGCGCTGCTGGAGCGACTGATGGCCGGCGAAGCGACGCCGGCGCAGGTGGGCGGGCTGCTGGTGGCGCTGCGGATGAAGGGCGAGACGATCGGCGAGATCGTGGGGTTCGTGCGGGCAGCCAGGGCGGCGGCGACGCCGGTGCACGTCCAGGCGTCCGATTGCATCGACACTTGCGGGACGGGCGGCGACGGCGCGGGTACGTTCAACGTTTCGACGACGGCTGCGTTCGTCGCGGCCGGCGCGGGCTGCAAGGTCGCGAAGCATGGCAACCGGAGCAACCTGAGCCGCAGCGGCAGTGCGGATGTTCTGGAGGCGCTGGGCGTCGACGTGCACATGCCGCCCGACGCGGCTGCGCGGTGCATCGACGAGATCGGCATCGCGTTCCTCTTTGCGCCGGACTATCACCCCGGGGCGCGGCACGTCGTCGGTCCGCGGCGGGAGATCGTCGTGCGGACGATCTTCAACGCGATGGGGCCGCTGGCGAATCCGGCCGGCTGCCGGCGGCAGTTGATGGGCGTGTATGACGCGGCCCTGACGGAGCCGATCGCGGAGGTGCTCGGGCGGCTGGGGTCGGTGCATGCGCTCGTCGTTCATGGGGAGGATGGGCTGGACGAGATTTCGCTGGCCGCACCGACGCGGGTGAGCGAACTGCGGGACGGTGCCGTGCGGACGTTCACGATCGTGCCGGAGGAATTCGGCATCGCCCGACAGCCGGTCGAGGCGATAGCGGGCGGCGAGCCGGCGCGAAACGCGGAGATTCTGCGCGACGTGCTGTCGGGAGCACCGGGACCGGCGCGGGATGTGACCGAGCTGAACGCGGGTGCGGCGATCTACGCGGCCGGTCTGGCGGCGTCGATCGGCGAGGGCGTCGAGCGGGCGCGGGAGTCGATCGACAGTGGAGCAGCGCTGCGGGCGCTCGAGGAACTGCGGGCCCGGAGCGGCGGCGCGGCGCGCGGTGCTGACCGCGTCGGAGGACCGCCGGGATGACCATCCTCGACACGATCGTGAAGCAGAAACTGGCCGAGGTGGCCGAGCGGAAGACGCTGCGGCCGCTTTCGGCACTGCGGGATCTGCCCGCGACGCCGGTGCGTGATTTCGCGGCGGCGCTCGCCCGGCCGGGTTTGTCGGTGATCGCGGAATTCAAACGGCGGTCGCCGTCGCGCGGCCTGCTGGCGTCGTCGCTTGACCCGGCGCTGGTAGCGCGGGCGTACGAGGCGGGCGGGGCGGGGGCGATGAGCGTGCTGACCGACCGGGAGTTCTTCGGCGGGAGCGAGGCGGATCTTCAGGCGGCGCGGGCGGCGGTCTGCCTGCCGGTGATCCGCAAGGACTTCACGATCGATGAATACCAGGTGCACGAGGCGCGGGCGATCGGCGCCGACGCGGTGCTGCTGATCGTGCGAATCCTCGATGATGCGCTGCTGCGCGACCTGCTCGCGGCGGCGGGAGCCGTCGGGCTCGCCGCACTCGTGGAGACGCATACGGCCGAGGAAGTCGATCGGGCGCTCGCGGCCGGCGCGCGGATCATCGGCGTGAACAGCCGCGACCTCGACACGTTCGAGGTTCGACTGGACGCCGCGCTGGCCCTGCGGCCGCGGATCGGCGACGCGATCGCGGTGGCGGAGAGTGGCATCCAGACCGCGGACGATGCGCGGCGCGTTCGCGCGGCCGGCTTCGACGCGATCCTGGTGGGAGAATCGCTGGTCCGGGCGGGGGATCCGCAGGCGAAGATCGCGGAACTGCTCGGGGCGTGAGGGCAGCGATCCGGCCGGCCGGTCATGACGCAGCGGAACTATGCTGTAGAATCCACCAGGATGATCATTAACGGTGTCAACTTTCCCGACGACAAGCTGGCGGCGTTTTGCGACCGCCATGGCGTGAGCAGGCTCCTCGTGTTCGGGAGCATTCTGCGCGACGATTTCCGCCCTGACAGCGACGTCGATGTGCTCGTGGAGTTTCTGCCCGGGCGAACGCCGGGGATGTTCGGTTTCGGCGCGATGATTCTCGAACTCAGCGAGCTTATTGGCAGGCAGGTCGATTTGCGCACGCCGTATGACCTTTCACGCTACGTGCGCCCGTTTGTGCTGCGCGAGGCCCGGCTGCTCCATGCCGCGTGATCGAAAACGGCAGTCGATCGACGACCGCGTGCGCGTTGAGCACATGCTCGAGGCTGCGCGCGATGTCCGGCAGTATGCGACCGGTCGTGAACGAGCGGATCTTGATCATGACTCGATGCTGCTGCGGGCGATGACCAACGCGGTGCAGCAGATCGGGGAAGCAGCCGCAAACATGTCCGATGCGGGCCGTGCCCGTGTGCCTGGTTTGCCATGGGGACAGATCGTCGCGATGCGTCACGTGCTGGTGCACGTTTACTGGGGCGTCGATCTCGACCGGCTCTGGGCCACGGCCACCGGAGATATTCCGGTGCTGATTAAAGTGCTCGAAGCCGCGTGTGCCGACTGGCCGATGCCGGAGCCGCCGCCAGAAACAAGCGGCGACGAAAATTCCGGTGAAGGCGGCGCCTAGTGCCTGGCAGTGGCACTCCGTTCTTGGCGCGCCGCGAAGGAGGGCTCCCGAAGCGCCCGATGGCACCTTACCGCGTCCTGATCCGGCGGTAACACTCCCACGCGAGGTACGCGAAAAACCCAGCGTAGATCGCCTGTTTCCATTTCAGACCAAATAACGCCAGACCCACCACTTTCGAAATGGCGAGCAGCGCGAAGAGCGTGAACCCGATCAACCACGCCCACATAGAGCGGATTCTAGCGACTTCGACGCCGGGCGCCGCCGCACCGCAGCGCCATGGAACCGGCTACAATACGGCCGCGAAGCCTGATCGCGCGAAAAGCGTCTGTCTTCACGCCTGAAATGAGGGTGAAACCGTGAGCCAAGCCGTCGTCGACTATCTTCGTTCGCACCGCGCCGAGCATCTCGAATGGACGCGCGACCTGTGCCGGATTCCGAGCATCTCCACACGGCCGGAGCATGCCGGGGATGTTCGCAGGAGCGTCGAATTCACGCGCGACCTGTGCCGCAAGGCGGGGCTGAAGGCGGAGATCCATGAGACCGGCGGCCACCCGCTGGTCTATGCCGAGCACTGTTACGCGCCGGGCAAGCCGACGCTGCTCGTCTACGGCCACGTCGACGTGCAGCCGACGGGCGACCGCAAGCTCTGGGACGCCGAGCCGTTCGACCCGGTCGTGAAGGACGACTGGCTGATCTGCCGCGGCTCGTCGGACGACAAGGGGCAGGTGCTGCTGTACGTGCGGGCGGCTGCGGCGTGGCTGGCGACGGAGAAGAAGCTGCCGGTGAATTTGAAGCTGCTGATCGAGGGCGAGGAGGAGATCGGTTCGCCGCATCTCGCGCCGTTCATCGAGAAGCACAAGGACCTGCTCAAGTGCGACGCGATCCTGATCTCCGACACGGGCATGCACGAGGACGGGCTGCCGGCGATCACCGCGGGAACGCGCGGCCTTGTCTACAAGGAGATCATCCTCAAGGGACCGAAGTACGACCTGCACAGCGGCTCGCACGGCGGCTCAGCCCCGAACCCGGCGATCATCTTGTCGAAGATCCTCACGTCGCTGCACGATGCGGAGGGGCGCGTGACGATCCCCGGCTATTACGACCAGGTGGTCGATCTGTCCGCGGACGTTCGCAAGCAGCTTGAGTCCATCGCCCAGCCGGAAGCCGCATACATGAAAGACCTCGGCGTCACGGGCCTCGTCGGCGAAAAGGGCTACACGGCCCAGGAACGCCGGACGATCCGCCCGACGATCGAGATCAACGGCCTGACGAGCGGGTTCCAGGGTGAAGGCGCGAACACGATCATCCCCGCGCGGGCGAGCGCGAAGGTGAGCATGCGGCTCGTGCCGAATCAGCCGGCGGCCGAGATCAGCAAGAAGTTTGACGCGGCGATCCGCGAGCGCTGCCCGAGCTGCGTGCAGCTCGAAATCCTCACGCACGGCTCGGCGGCGGACGCCTACATGGCCCCGATCGACAGCCCGGTGATGCAGGCGGCGGCCAGGGCGCTCGACGAGGCCTTCGACCGCAAGACGGTGTTCATCCGCGAAGGCGGGACGCTGCCGATCCTGCCGATGTTCAAGCGCGTGCTGGGCGCGGACAGCGTGATGCTCGGCTTCGCGAGCCCGTACTGCAACGCGCACGGCCCGAACGAAAAGGCGCGGCTGCCGGACTTGGATCGCGGGGCGGAGGCGATTGGACGGTTGCTGGGGTATCTGGGGAAATAGTGCACAGAGCACAGTGCACAGTTTGCAGGGTGGGCACGGCCCGGCGTCACTCGATTCCGCGCGACGGCGTGGCGGGCGGCACTCGCGCGACGTGGCGGTGCGTGTACATCGCGATTGGCCTGATACTTGAATTGGCGCCCGGCGCGCTCGCTCAATTCCCGCCGGGCGAAGGTGAGCGACCGACCAGCCAGCAGAGCCCGGCTGACGATCAGCACGGCCCAACCACCCGGGCGGTGGAGCGGCCGGGCGTGACGCTGCCCAGGATCGGGCCGGCTTCGATGCCCGCTTCCCGGCCGGCGGGGGCCGGGCCCGCGGCGTTTCAGCCGGGCGTGCGGATCGACTGGAAGGCGCGCGAGGTTCGCGTCGACGGGCTGGTTTCGATCACGGCCGAGCCGGTCGAGTTCATCGCCTGCTTCGAGGGTAAGGAGCACGAGAGCGTCGTCCTGCTGCGGGCGGCCGCGGCGCACGTCTACATGGCGATGGGGCTGATCGGTCTGGAGCCCGGCGAGCCGCCGACGTGGGACGAGAAGGCGGAGAAGGTCACGCCCGCCCGGGGCGAGCTGATCTCCGTCGAGTTCGAGTGGCGCGAGGGCGAGACGTTGCACCGGGCGGCGTGGACGGACTGGGTGCGTGAGGTGACCTACGGGCGGACGCCGATTCCGCGGCCGATGATCTTCGCCGGGTCGCGGGTGCGGCGCGACGGCGTGCTGTGGGCGGACGTGAGCGGGGCGGGGGCGGCGCTGGTGCAGATGCCGGAGTGCCTCATCAGCGTTTCGCGGGTGCTCTCAGACCTCGAGGGCGATCTCTGGGCGATCGCAAACACGGCCGCGCTGCCGCCGCCGGGGACGCCGGTGGAGATGATCGTGAAGGCGGCCGAGGCGCCGGCGGTCGAGGCGACGCTCGATTTTCGCGGGGATTTGCGCCTGGCCGGCGGCCGCTACTGCTCGGTGGCGGATTTTGCGGATCTCGTGGACCTGCGGCGGCGGCAGAGGCCGGACGACGTCACGGTAGTGCGGGTGGACGGGGCGATGCCGAGCGACGTAGAGCGGCTGAAGCGGGCGTTGAAGGCGGCGGAATTGGCGGAGGGGGCGGTGAGGGTTGAGGCGGGGGACAAGGGAACAAAGTGACAAGGTAACAATCGCCCGGCGTTTTCGTCTACTGAATGTTCCATGATGCCGTCGTTCTTCATCATGCTGCTGTTCGCGTTCGCGGCGGTCGCCGTAACGACCACGCGGTATCGTGTCATCGATCGCGCGCCGGCCGCTTGAGACGCTTCCGAAGCTCAGCCTCCATCGCCTCGGACGACACGACGCGCCCTTTCTCGGCATCCAGCAGTCCGCGCCGAATCCCGTCAAGGGTCTGCAACCGTTCAAGTTCATCCAGGAGTCGCTGATAGGCCGCGACGTCCTGCACGACGATATCCGCGCGTCCATCGACGGTCAGGACTTCCGGTCGGCCGGTTGTTTTGAGCCGTTCACGGAATTCGCTCGTGTTCCGCTTGAAATCCGTGAGCGGATGGATGTTCGTAAGCTGGAATTCCGCCGGCGCCGCCGGGGAGGAAACGCGGTTCTTCACTTTTGATGCCACCCCGTACCTCGCATTCGTAAGACACCGTTAAAGATGCTAGCATCGCCCCTTGCAGAAGGCAATTTCAAGTCACCCTGCCCCGACGCGACTCGCGGATTTTCCGAAGCGATACCTGTACATCTTCGGCCGCGCATTCCGACAGCTCATCGCTCTGAGAAAATTGCGAGGTAAACCACTCCGCGTAGGGGCGGCTCATGCCTGCGACCGCCGCCAGCCCATCGCGGCGATCCTGCACGGCGCCGTCATGCACGGCGTACCACGTAATTCGGAAAATCGCCCACTTGGCTGGCACGCGGACGGAGCCGCGCACTCCGGAATAGAGCACCCGGACCAGCGCCGGCAGGGCGACCACCGCCGATCGGCCGATCTCGCCAAGCGTCAAGGCGATGCGGCGGCGGATGCGCTTGTAACGCGCGTCCTCGATCATTCCCGCGAGGCGATCGGCGCAAGCCCGCGCGTGGGCATGCGTCGAGTCGTGGAGAATCGCGCCGAGAGCATCGAGGCAAATGCAGCGGAACGTCGGGTCACTTGTTTGCTCGCAGAGCTGCATCAGCACCGGCGCAGCCTCGACCGCGGCAGCGCGAGCGCGGGCGAGCGCGATGACAGCCTCCTTATCTGGCTTACCCGCGAGCAACCGTTCGACAAGACGTTCTAGCATTGTCTTCAACCGATGATGCCGATATGGGGAGACTATTCAGCGGACGTCGGATACGACGATCATCGATGCCGGACCGGCCCAAGGACGCGGTTGAGCGTCTCGCGATCCGATTCGAGATCCGCAACTGTGTAGTTAATCGGGACCTTTCGAGCACCGAGCCAGGATTCGGCTTGCAGCCGAGTCTCCAGCCCGAGAATCGCCGCGATGTCGCCGAGACTGAGCTTGCCGGTTCGATATCCCTCAATGAGCAGCGCCTCAAACGCCGCCGTGCCAACATCCGGCCCCCACGCTTCGCGAAGCGTCGCTTCGGCCGCCGCGGAGATGTTGATGCTGATGCTCATGCCAACCGCCTTCGGTTAGGATTATAGCGTCGCGACGAACGCTCCGGGGCGACGGAATCCGCGTCAGAGAGTCCGAAAATGCTCAACCCCGACAAATACCGCGTATCCGAAGGAAAAAAGCTCAACCTCGCCGACATTCCCTCGCGCGACGACGGCGGTCTGGAGAAGGAGGCCGCGCACGAGGAGTTTGAGCGGCTGCATCGTCGGCTCATCGAACGCGAGTCACTCTTCTACGCCGACAAGCGGCACGCGATGCTGATCGTGCTCCAGGGCATGGACACCAGCGGCAAGGACAGCACGATTCGCCGCGTCTTCTCCGGCGTCGGGCCCAGCGCGATCCGCGTGGCGGAGTTCAAAGCCCCGACGGAACTGGAGCTGCGACACGATTTCCTGTGGCGCGTGCACGCCGAGGCGCCGCGTCGCGGGCGGATCGTCGTGTTCAACCGCTCACACTACGAGGATGTGCTGATCGTGCGGGTCAACGGGCTCATTCCCGAGGAGCGGTGGAAGGGGCGGTACGAGCACATCAACGCCTTCGAGCGGCTGCTGGCGGACGAGGGCACCGTCATCCTGAAGTTCTTCCTGCACATTTCGCGCGACGAGCAGCGCAAGCAGCTCCAGGAGCGGCTGGACACGCCGGAAAAGCAGTGGAAATTCTCGCCGGACGATCTGAAGGTGCGGGCGAAGTGGAATGACTACCAGGAGGCATACGAGGATGCGCTGCGCAAGTGCTCGACGGAGCGGGCGCCCTGGTATGTCGTGCCGGCGGAACGGCGCTGGTTCCGCAATCTGCTCGTGACGCGGGTGATCGTCGACGCGCTGGAATCGCTCGATCTGCGTTACCCGAAGCCGGCGTACGACCCGAAGTCGATCCGCATCGACGAATAACCGCGGCCAGCCGGTCGCAGCGACGCCGGCCGGCTACTCGCCGCGTTTCTCGACCTCATCGAGATACTTCTGAAACTCGCCCATCTTGTACGAGATGAAGCAGAACGCATGGTGGAGGGCGAGGTACTCGATATCCTCCTTGTCGTCCTCCGCTTCGTGCCGCAGTTCGTTCAATTTCGCGAGAATCGGTTCCGCACGCATGGGCGCCCCTTCTGGTCGATCCGTCGGCGTAGCTTACCCCGCGGCGGGAGGATTCAGAAATGCAGAATGCAGAATGAAGAATGCAGAACGGGTTGCCGGAGCGGCCGTCCGCGGTGCGGCCCGCGCCGACGCGGTACGCCAATTGAACACGCGTACGCGATCCGCCGATATCTCCGACAGACGCTGCGCTGCCGTGCCGCTCGAAACGGGGAATTGACCGATGCATTCGCCGCATATTCACGTGCTGGTTTCCGGCGATCGCCTGCCGCGCGTATTGACCGGGGCGATCTCGAAGCTCGGCGCCAGCGCAAGCTTTGCCCGGCTGAACGACGCGATCCGCACGGGTGCAAGAAGCCACGCGGACGCCGTGGTCATCGTCGAGGCCAGCGAAGGCGCAGGGCAGGAACTCTCGCAGGCGGTCCTCCGGCGGATCGTCGGGCCGCGCTGCGGCGCGCTCCTCATCAGCGAATCCCCCGCCCGCCGCCGCGTCCGCGCGCCGATCGAATCGTTCGACGTCTCCGCCGACCCGGAAGAATCGCACCTGGCCGGCCGCATCGCCCGCCTGATCGACCGCACGACCCGCGCCACCGCGGCCATCGCGGGCGCCTCTTCGGTTTGACGGCCGCAAATCAGGCCGCGCTCGCCGCCGCCCTCCGCAGTCGCGCGACCAGCGCATCCCGCTTCCTGCCGGAGCGGATTCCATAGATCGGCATGACGATCGGCAGCAGGCAATAGGCCCACCCCGCGCTGCTGGGGTGCAACGCGGAGATCGGCAGCGCGGCGATCGCGATCGACAGCAGCCCCACGGCCGCCTGGACGCCCCAGGCGCCGATCTGGAGGCGCGTATCGAGCACTTCCACTTCAGTCAGGCCGAGCGTCCGCCGCAATCGGTACGCGTGCACGAAGAGCAGCATCAGGCACAGCGTCATCGCCGTGAAGCCGCCCCCGTAGACGATGAAAAGCATCTTCAGCTGGCCGATCGAAATTCTCAGTTCCTCGCCCACCGCCTCGCCCGTCGTCAGAAACGCCATCCACGCCACAAAGGCCTTGAAGAGGAATTTCAGCGGAAAGACGTAGACCAGCAGAACGAACACCAGCGCGGACGTGAGCAGCAGCGTCGTGCCGTCTTCGAGGCCATAGCGGCGGCTGAATTCGTTGTGCCCGCGCCAGAAGAGCATGAGGAGGGCGAAACTCCCGGCGAACGCGGGAATCCCGCCGAGGGCCCGCATCAGCGCCTCGTACGTCGTCGGCGCTTCCAGCGATACGGCGAGCATCGTCAGCGCGAAGGCGAACGCGGCGTCGGTGAACGTCTCGATGCGCGTCTGATTCGCGCCGCGAGCGCGAAATTCGCCGGGATCGGGCACGGGGGTGTCGATGGACATGGCTGACCCTCGGAATTGGCCGGCGGGACCCGCCCGGCCGACGGGCGGTAGAATACCCTTCTCACGCCGCGAGCGGGGTCGCCCGGCGTCGACGGACCGTGCCGGAGCGCGCCGCACGCAATGAAAATCGCCCTCGCTCAGTTGAATCCCACCATCGGCGACGTGGCCGCCAATGCCGCGCGAATCGCCGACTTCACCCGACAGGCACGGGCGGAGGGTGCGGAACTCGTCCTGTTTCCCGAACAGGCGCTGCTCGGCTATCCCGCAAAGGACCTGCTTCTCCGGACCGACATCGTCGAGCGGAATGTCGCGGCGCTGCACGACCTGGCCGCGAGCACGCGCGGCGGACCCGCGCTGATCGTCGGGTATGCCGAGCCGAACCGGACGCCCGTGGGCCGGCCGGTGCACAACACGGTGGCCCTCCTCGTCGATGGACGGATTGCCGGGCAGGCGCGAAAGCGACTCCTGCCGACGTATGATGTCTTCGACGAGGCCCGCTATTTCCAGCCGGCCGAGGGTCAGGCGCCGCTCGAATTCGGCGGCGCGTCGCTCGGCGTGACGATCTGCGAAGACATGCTCTTCGAGAAAATGCTCGGGCGCGACGTGTACGTCTGCGACCCCGCTGCGGACCTGGTCAACGCGGGCGCGACGCTGCTGCTCAACATTTCCGCGTCACCCTTCTACCTCGACAAGCACACGCGCTGGCGCACCGGCCATCTCGCCGGCCACGCCCGCCGCCTGCGGACGCCGATCTGCTACATCAACCAGGTCGGCGGCAACGACGAGCTGCTCTTCGACGGCTGTTCGTGCGTGATCGACGTGACCGGCGAGGTCGTGGGGCAGGCGCGGGCGTTCGAGGAGGACCTGCTCGTCGTCGATCTCGACGACCTCTGGTCGACCCGGCGGGAGACGGTGCCGCAGGGGATGGCCGGCCTGCACGCCGCGCTGGTGATGGGCGTCCGCGACTACGCCCGCAAGTGCGGATTCCGCCGCGCCGTGCTCGGCCTCTCGGGGGGGATCGACTCGGCGGTGGTGGCGGCGCTCGCGGTCGCGGCGCTGGGGCGTGAAAACGTCTCGGGCGTGGCGATGCCGAGCCGGTTCAGCAGCGATCACAGCGTCGCGGATGCGCGAAGCCTGGCGGCGAGTCTCGGGATCGAGTTCGGCGTCATCCCGATCGAGGGCATTCACACCGCGTGCGAGTCGACGCTCGCCCCCGCATTTGCAGGGCGGCCGCCGGACGTGACCGAGGAGAACATTCAGGCCCGCGCCCGCGGCATGATCCTCATGGCCCTGTCGAACAAGTTCGGGAGCCTGCTCCTGACGACCGGCAACAAGAGCGAGCTGGCCGTCGGCTACTGCACGCTCTACGGCGACATGTGCGGCGGCCTCGCGGCCATCAGCGACGTACCGAAGACGATGGTCTACGCCCTCGCCCGGCACATCAACGCCGCCGTCGGACGCGAACTCATCCCCGCCGGTACGCTGACGAAGCCCCCGTCGGCGGAACTGCGCCCGAACCAGACCGACCAGGACTCCCTTCCGCCGTACGACGTGCTGGACGCGATCATCGAGCGCCACGAGGAGCAGCTTCAGAGCCGCGAGGAAATCGTCGCCGCAGGCTTCGACGCGGCAACCGTCGACCGGGTGCTCCGGCTCCTCCGGATCAGCGAATACAAGCGCCAGCAGGCCGCGCCGGGGCTGAAGGTGACGTCGCGGGCGTTCGGCTCGGGCCGCAGGATGCCGATCGCCGCATGCTACTGAATGCAGATTGAAGAATGCAGAATGCAGAAAGGGCGCGACGTGGTCTCGTTCTGCATTCTTCATTCTGCATTTCTTCCGCGCTTCCGCCATGACGCCCGGGCGTGTACTCTCTTGCCGTCCGGCCGCGGCCGGGCAAATCTGGTTTTTCGAGCTGACCAATGAACTTGCACCTGGGCTCCGTCCGACCCGCCTGCATTGCACTCGCGTGCCTCCTGCTTTCGACGGGGTGCGCCCGGCGGGCGACGATCACGCTCGACCAGCCGCACGCCCGGCCCGCGCAGCAGCGGATGAAGTTGACGAGCAACTGGGCGTTCACGGGCGTCGACGGGCCCCGGCGGATCATCCAGCTCGATTTTCCGCTCCCGGGCGGGGTCGACGGTCCGCGTGATTTCCGGTTTTTCATCGCGGCGCCAAACACCTCCGGCTGGCATGTCGTGACGGAAAGCGGCGACGCGCGCGGGTTTCTCGTTCAGGCGGCTCCGGGCGAGCTGCACGGCAAGTCGCTGGCCGTCGGGGGCCGGGTGCGGGTGCGGGATGTGCTGACCGCGCCGCGCGAGAAGCGGGTCGAGGTCGATCTTCAGTTTGAAGACGGTTCACGCGCCCGGGGGACCGCCCGCGTGATCGAGGACGACCGGGAACTGCGGTCATTCCGAGGCCGCTACTCCGCGGACATCGCCGCGCTCCGCCCGAAGGCGGCGGAGAGTGAACTGGCGTCAGACGAGGGCACGGAAACGGCCTCGCGCCGCCCCGGCGGGGCCCGGGAAAATGGCCCCTAGCGGCTGGGGGGACAGTTCGTAAGCCCTTATCATTACGGGAACTTCCGCATGCGGCCGAGACTCATTGGAGGGTTGACGGCCGGGCGACAATGAACGTGGACTCGGGTTCCGAGCCGGCGTTTTGACGACAGCGGAGCGTTTCGAAGTCCTTTGGGTGAAACGACATGCGCAAATTCAGACAATCTCGCCGCGCCACTGTGCTGCTGATGGTCGTCAGCGTCCTGGCGCTGCTCTTTGTCGTGATTATCACGTTCATCACGATCACCCGATCGGACCGGGCGACCATTCGCGACCTCCAGAAGAGCAACGTCCTCGATGCCGTCGTCGAGTACCACCGCAACCGCGCCCTCGAACTCATGATCCAGGACATCCGCGGCGCTGACGGCCGGCCTCTGAGCGGCCCGGCCGCGCGGTATGAGCAGATCCCCGGCTACAAGCTGACGAGCTATATCGCGGCGTTTCCCGGCTGGTCGGAGGGCATCAACAACCTCGTAAATTCGCTGGTTCGCATGCCGAACCCGGTCGCGGCCGCGTGGAACGAGTTTGGCCGCTTGGTTCTCCCCGCGGTCACGCGGCTGAACCCCTCGGCTGCGGACAAGCCGACCGACATCACCTCGACGACCGCCCCCCGGCCGCCGTACACGGACCTGCCCGGCTGGCCGACGCCGCCGTGGCGGTTCATCCCGGAGAACGAGCTCGATCGCGATCCGGCAAACCCGACGTTCGAGTATGACGACCTGACGCGGTATGCCCGCAACCCGCTCTTCGATGCGGATGGCAACGGCCTGCCGGATGCCTGGGTCGACTACCAGGCCGAGGGGCTCGAGTTCGCGAATTCGCTCGCGGGCACGCCGGTGCGAATCCGCGGCGTGGGAATCTCGATCACGGAGAATCCGGC
Organism: Planctomycetota bacterium; assembly: GCA_045863555.1. Taxonomy (GTDB): domain Bacteria; phylum Planctomycetota; class Phycisphaerae; order UBA1845; family Fen-1342; genus JACRLV01. The sequence continues at coordinate 168,031 of BTUU01000012.1, forward strand.
GGCGCCCAACTTCGGCGGCGGCGGCGCCGACCCGGCCGCGCGGGCCTGGTTGAATTTCCTGAACAACGCCCGCTACGGCACGGCGATGACGATCTACAACCACGGCGGAATGGTTGCGATCGACGCGGCGTCGATCGGCGACGGCCAGAACCGCTACTACCAGCCGTTCAACCGCAACTTCACCGCGCGGCTGCTGAACTCGTTCCGCAATCCGAACGACCCGTCGATCTTCACGTGGACGAGCGTCGAGCGGAACACGATGTTCGATGGCGTGGCCCGCGACCGGGCGACGATCGAGTCGCTGCTGCGCCGCCGCTTCGGCCTGCCGTCCGCGACGATGGAGTACGTGAACAACAGTCCCTCGCTCGGCCGGGCGAGCGTCCCGCCGGCGCTGGCGCTGCTCCAGGGCGAGATCAACGTGAACCGCAGCCTCGCCTTCACGTTCCTGCCGCAGTTTCCGTCGGTGGCGAGCGGCCGCATCTCGCCGGTGAATCCGAGCCTGCGGATCGCGAACGCGACGTACAAGCTGAACCCGTTCCAGCCGTTCAACCTGAGCCTTGCGGATGAGCTTCGCGCGGCGACGAATTCGATGGCGCTGCCGACGGCGTGGATGATGTCTTCGCAGTCGAACAACCTGAACAACCCGCTTTCGATGGTCAACCAGCGGCCGTTCATCACGACGACGAGCAACAGCGACGAAATCGCCCGCAAGCAGAATACGGGCGACCCGCTTCCGCAGGCGCCGGACGGGGCCCGCTTCCGCGCCGCTGTGCCGGCGAACCCCGGTACGGGCTCGCTCTTCGACGGGACGAGCGCGACGGTCGGGTCGACGTATTCGGGCGAGCTGAAATTCCCGCTGACGGAAGTGGCGAAGGCGTTCGAGCTGGTCCGCGTCGAGAACCCGGCGCTGCTCACGGCGAGGGCCACTCCGTCCGGCGCGACGAGCGCGACGGGCAGCGACCATTTCCGCTACGTCCCGCACCGCGGCACGCCGCCCAACGCGACGTACAAGGTCGGCGACGAGGTGGTCGAGCGCATGGCCCGGCTGATCTACGACATGCTGACGAGCCACTCCGCTGCTAACGGCGACGACTGGAACGATCTCGTCGGCGGTGATGATGACGACGACTACGACGGCAACCCGGACGCTCCCGCGCCAAACGGCAAGGAAGCAGTCACTCGTCGGCAGCAGGCGCTCATGCTGGCCGTGAACATCGTCGCGTTTGCGATGCCGCGCGATACGAACACGGCGATGCGCGGGTATATGGACGTCGTCACGTACAAGGATGGCCAGACCGGCCTGGAGTACATCGGCTACGGCCCGCAGCCGTACATCACCGAGGCCATCGCGTACTTTGACGACGAACCGGGCGAGAATCTCGCCATCGCGATTGAGCTGTTCAACCCGAATGATCCCGGCTACGACAGCGCGAACGTCGACGCGTTCGCCCTCTGGACGCAGCAGTTCGGCATCGAAATCGTCGATGCGGACACCGGCGCTCTGATTGAGCCCGTGCAGCCGCTCGGCGGCCCGGGCTACCCGACGAATTTCAACGGCCGCACGTTCGGCACGGTCGTGATGAAGAAAAACACGAACGGCCAGTTTGACGGCCTTGCGAACCAGCTCGCGCCGATCCGTTCGCTCGGAGGCGTCAACGCCGATTCGAGGATCCTGATTCGCCTGAAGAAGCGCGGCTGGGATCCGGACTCGGGTTTCACGCCGCAGGGCGCGCCGTACGAGATTCGCTGGTACACCGTCGATCAGTTGCCGGTCGTGGTTCCGGATGACCGCGAGGCGGACGACGACGGCGAGGACGAAGGCCTCGAGCCGTCGCACGACTGGGCGAGCGCGTGGCGCGACACGACGCCGTATCGGTTGTTTGGTGGCTTCGACAATGGTGGCACGGGCAATCCCATCCCGCCGCAGATCGGGCTGGCGCGCTGGAGCGTCGTGCTTCCGCCGCGGGCCTCGCAGCGGACTGAGCAGCACTCGCCGAACAACGGACCGCCGATCCTGACGCTCGGGAACCCGCAGCACCTGAACGTTGCCGACGGCCAGACCAGCGTAAACCCGGACCTGACGCCAGAGTTCATCAGTCCCGCCGTGCCGATGCCGCTCATGAACGCCGGCCCCTTCGGCGCGGGCTCGCTCGTGCAGCAGCTCAATAACCTGCCGATCTTCGGCGACGCCCGCGTGACGACCGGGCCGGACCTCGCGCTCGGCGACCTGCGGCCGCGCTCGTTCCCGACGACGGGGTTCCTGCTCTACGTGCCGCGATTCTCGCACGTGATCACCTCGTCCCGCGCCTACACGGTTTCCGATGTGCTCTTCAAGTCGTGGAACCGGCGGGGCGGCGCCTCGGCGCAGCCCGGCCAGTATCCCGCCGACTTCGGCCATCTGCCGATTTTCGACAACCGCCAGTCGGTCACGTCGAATTCGTACCTGAGCGACGGCTCGACGCAGAATAACCGCGTCCCCTGGGGCCAGCTCATCTTCGATTATTTCACCACGATCGACCCGACCGCGACGGGCGTTGACCCGCTGAAGATTCCCGGCCGGCTCAACATCAACGTCGCGCCGTGGTTCGTGCTTCAGCATACGCCGATCATCGGTCCGGATTTCGGCAACGCCGTGCCGCAGTTCTCCGCTTGGCCGCTGCGGCCGATGCCGATCCGGCGCAACTGGACCTCGAACCTGGCGCCCACGGACGTTCAGACGTATGACCCGTCGCCGTCGTTCTGGGATCCGCGCGTGGGCGTGATGGTCGGCGAGGGCCAGGCCCGCGAGCCGTTCTTCGCGGCGGAGGCGTACCAGCGCAACCTTCTGACGGATCAGCTCCGCGATGACCGCGTCGCCAACGGAGCGCCCGCGCGGCTGCCGACCTGGAACCCGCTCGCCCGGCAGTGGCAGCTCGGGCCGTGGCTGGCGCAGTCGCTGACCGCGTATCGCGACGGCTACCAGGTTCTGCCCTATGACACGTCGACGGGCAACAACGTCTACGTCTATGCCGACGCGCACCTCCGCGGCGGCATCGGCGAGATCCGCAACCTGAACCAGGCGACGCTCATGGTGAGTGCGCCATACCGGCCGACGATTTACGGCGCGCAGACGGGCCTGGGTTCGGTGCGCGGCGCGGTGAATCAGGCCGTGCCGAACAACACGGTCGATGCGCCGACGGAGTTCGGCTTCCTCTCGATCGGCGAACTCGCGAACGTGAAGGGCTTCGACTCCTCGAAGCCGCGCCAGTTGCCGCCGGCTCAGATCGTTGCCAACGCGGCCGACACCGTTCTCGGCCGGGGCGATTTCATGCGGGCGGTGAGCCTGCTGGCGCTGATCGACTCGCAGTACCTGACGACGCGCAGCAATACGTTCACGGCGTATGTCAGCGTGATGGACCGGGCCGAGCCCGAGGCCAGCACGCGGGCGCAGTACACGATCGACCGGACGAACATGCTGCCGCGGCTCGAGTACGAGTACGCGTTCACGCCGAGCGCGGGGGCGTTGCTGCCGCCGCTGCGGGTCCGCAAGCTGAACCTCGTGACGGTCGACAACCTTCCGGAAACGCCCGTGCGCTACCTGCCCGGCCCGGAAGAGCGGCCGGCGATCATCGCCGAACAGCGCGTCGGGTATTTCAACTCGCGGTTTGATGACTAACGCTGCGGCGACGTGAAAACGTGAAAACGTGAAAAAGTGAAAAGGTGAAAACGGGCAGACCGGCGACCGCGCGTTATTCAGTTTTCACGTTATCACGTTATTACGTTATCACGTGTTCACGCGGCTTGTCTCGCCGACGTTCGGTCGCTAGGTTGTTCAGGATGGCACGTGCCTCCGAACGCGGGTGGGTCGAAGCGCGGGCGCTGATCGAGCGCCCGGGCCGCCAGCTGCTCATTCACAATCCCGAACCGCGGAATGACGCGTCGCCGTGGGAGTTCCCCGGCGGCCGCGCGGAGGGGCGCGAATCGCCCGAGGCGGCGCTGCGGCGTGTGTTTCGGGACGTTCACCACGCGGTGATCGAGATCCACCAGGGCCAACCGCCGTTCGTCTACAACTTCGGCGACCGCTCCGTGACCTACCGGTACTACCTCGTGAGCGTCGTCGGCGATGAGCCGGTTTCCGCGGCCGGCGGCGAGCTGCGCTGGGTGCACGTGCAGCAGTTGCGCGACTATCACTTCGACGCACCCGGCCAGCAGGTCGTGGACTGGCTGGTGGACGCGGAGCGCTGAGGCGGGTTTGCCCCGTATCGGCCCGCGCAACAATCACCATTCCCCATTGCCTGCGCCGAATTAGACCTCCTGTGTCTGCCGGTCGATATCTTCAATAAGACTTTCGGGAGCCACGCGGCATGGCGAAGGAAGAGTTGCGCACGATCCGGATCGAGGCGTCGTCTCTGCGGTCGGCGATCGACCAGCTCGACGAGGTTTCGGCGCAGAGCGACGGCGGCGGCGGGGGAGCCGAGGCGCGCGCGGACAGCCGGTTCAGCTACCGGGTGCGGGCGCTGACGGTCGAATTCGCGAATCAGTCGTCCGGGTGGACGAAGTACGTGATTCCTTCGCGGAATCTGAGTCGCACCGGCTGCTCGCTGCTCACCGGCCATTATGTCTACCCCGGCACCGCGTGCCGGGTCCACCTGGTGACGCTCCAGAACCACACGCAGGCCGTGACGGGAAAAATCGCGCGCTGCCGCTATCTGGCGGGGACGGGGCGCGTCTACGAGGTCGGCGTCCGGTTCGACAGCTCGATCGACGTCGCGCTGTTTCACCGCGGAGCCAATACGCAGCGAATTCTCGTCGTGGATGATGATCCCTCGGTGCACCGCCTGCTGCCGCACCTGCTCGGCGGACTCAACACGGTGCTCAAATCGGCCCTGAGCGCCGACGAGGCCTTGGAGATCACGCAGAACGAGAATTTCGACGTGATCCTGCTCGACGTCGACATGCCGGGCAAGGACGGGTTCGCGTGCCTGACCGAGCTGCGCGCCCGCGGTTGGACGCGGCCGGTCGTCGCGCTGACGGCACAGTCCGACGACGCGACGCAGCGCCGCTGCCTGGAGGCGGGATTCACGAAGGTCGGCAGCAAGCCGCTCCAGAAGGAGGCGGTGACGGAACTGATCAAGTCCGTCGTCGCCGAGCCGATCGTCAGTTCGCTCATTCACGAGAAATCCATGACCCGGCTCATCGATGCGTTCGTCGCCGAACTGCCCGCCCTCGTGAGAGAGCTGGAGCAGACGTACGCCTCTCAGGATCATCCGAAGCTCGAGGAACTGGCCCGCATCCTGAAAGCCAACGCCGGAAGCCACGGGTTTGACGTCATCAGCCAGGCGGCAGGGAGCCTGGAGGCCGCCGCGCGCGACAAGAAGGACGCGGTTGAGCTGCGCCGCGTGCTGAGCGACCTGACGCGGCTCTGTCACGCCGCCCGGCCGATCACGGTCGTCGAGCAGACCGCGCAGCGCCCTTCGAAGGCGAGCTGCTAACCCAACTTTCGCACTTCGCCGCTGCGATCGGCGTTGGCGTGGCGGGAGGG
>BTUU01000013.1:0-87676 GCA_045863555.1 Planctomycetota bacterium
TCGCCTCGAACGTGCCGTCGCTGGCCGAGTCGGTCTCGATCGTCTCGCGCAGCATGAGCCAGCCGCCGGCAGGGACGCCTGCGAGCCGACCGCGGGCGGGGACGCCCGCGCCACTCCAGATGAACCGCAGCCGCTCGATTGGGTACGCGTCGCCGTACCACGCCCCCGCGCCCGAGTTCCAGGCGTAGACGTTCTTCTCGATCCGCCGGCCGCGGTAGTCGTACTTGAACGTGACCTTGCTTGCGCCGAGCCGACTGCGGGCAGGGACGCCCGCGCCACTCCAGATGAACCGCCGACGCTCGGTCGGATACGCGTCCCCGTACCACGCGCCCGCGCCCGAGTTCCAGGCGTAGACGTTCTTCTCGATCCGCCGGCCGCGGTAGTCGTACTTGAACGTGACCTTGCTTGCGCCGAGCCGACTGCGGGCAGGGACGCCCGCGCCACTCCAGGAGTTGAGCGGGATGTACGCGGCGAGGCGGTTCTCGGCGTCCCAGAGCAGCTCGGCCCGCATGACGCTCGTGGCGCTGAGGCCGAAGAGCGACATGAAGGCGGACTGGTCGGCCGTGTCGATGCACTCGGGGTCGTCGCCGGTAACGAGGTTCGCCCGCTCGTCGAACTCGGGGTCGCACTCGCAGTAGCCGTAGCTGGAGCTGAAGATCGCCAGGTCGGGTGGGCCGACGAGGGCGTTGCCGCGTGATGGGTCGCGGGCTGCGTTTGCGTTGTCGGTCCGGTTCCGATGCTGCACGCACTTCTCCCGGCGCTTTCCGAGATCATGATACACGGAGATTCGCTGGGGGCAGCGGGACCGGAAGGGATTCCGGATGGCGGGGTGCGAGAAGGGATTCACGCACCAGCCGGGAGGGGGTGCGAGATGGGAATCACGCACCAGCCGGGTGGGGGTGCGAGATGGGAATCACGCACCAGCCGGAAAATGTCGGGCGGTCGCTGCGCGACCGGGTCCACCACTGGCGTGGTGGGTTCGGAACGGGGGCCTGGCGTGGCCGCGATGGTCCTGCCGCCGCGAACAGCCGTCCGCGGGGCACCCGGCCGGCCCGCATGCTTACGCGGAGTACCGCGAAAGCATGCCACCCAGTTTGGATGCCACCCAGTTTGGATGCCACCCAGTTTGCATGCCATCCAGTTTGCATGCCATCCAAACGGCGAGCGCAGGGCGCCCAACCGCGAGCGCAGGGCGCCTGCCGGGTTGGTACCATCTCCGTTTGGGCGCGGCGCGGCGGAGGCTGCGGCGCTGGTCGAATGGGGGACGGTGACGTGAAATTTCGCCTGGGTACGACAATCTTCGCCATTTTCGCGCTGGCCGCGGCCGGGGCGGCGCAGCCGGTCGTTGTGGATGCGTGCGAGTCGGCCGACGGCTGGAGCGTGGCGAGCGCCGACGGCGTGGACGCGTCGATCGCGCTGGTGGACGGGGCGGCGGCGGGCGATGGGAACGCCGGGAAGGCCGTGCGGCTGAACTACGATTTCAAGACCGGAGCGGGCTATTGCGTGCTCAAGAAGACGGTCGATCTCGCGTTGCCGGAGAATTATCGGTTCGCGTTTCAGCTTCGCGGCGACGGGCCGCCGAACAACCTGGAATTCAAGCTCGTCGACCCGGCCGGGCAGAACGTCTGGTGGGTGAACCAGCGCGAGTACGAATTTCCGCGCGAGTGGCGGCGGGTGACGCTGCCGGCGCGGCGGTTTCAGTTCGCGTGGGGCCCGTCCGGCGGCACGCCGCTGGGCCGCGTCGGGGCGATCGAGATCGCGGTGGCGGCGGGCGGCGGCGGCAAGGGCCATATTGACATCGACCAACTCACGTTTGAGCCCATACCGCCGCGGGGCGAGCCGGGGCCGGTCCACGTGGCGTTTTCGTCGTCGCTGCGGCCGATGGACGGGCCGGTGACGCTGCCGGAGACGGGTTTGCTGGGGTGGAAGAGCCGGCCGGAGGATGCGCGCCCGACGGTGGAGATCGATCTGGGCGGAGTGCGCGAGTTCGGCGGGCTGGTCGTGATGTGGGATTTCGCCGACTTTCCGGTTGACTATGACGTGGAGGCGTCGCTGGACGGCCGGGCGTACGAGGTCGTGGCGGCGGTGCGCAACGGGCGGAGCGGGCGGCGGTATGTGCAGATTTCTGACGGGGAGGCGGCGCATCTGCGCATCCGGCCGACGGTGACATCGCGCGGGAAGGGGATGGGCATCCAGCGGCTGGAGATTGCGCCGGTGGAATTCGGGCAGAGTCGGAATGCGATGTTTGCCCGCGTCGCGCGCGATGCGCAGCGGGGCGTGTATCCGCGCTATTTCCTGAACGAGCAGCAGCCGTGGACGGTCGTCGGCGTGCGGGGCGACGATCGCGAGGCGCTGGTGGACGCGGCCGGGGCGATCGAGCTGGATCGCGGGGGCCCGCGGCTGGAGCCGTTCATCTTCCTGAACGGGCGGCTGTATTCGTGGGCGACGGCGAAGGTCGAGCAGGACCTCGTGGCGCCGGGCGTGCCGATGCCGCGCGTGAAGTGGACGGTCGGCGATCTGACACTGACGATCACGGCCTTCGCCGACGGCACGCCGGGGCGGTCGCGGCTCATCGCGGCGTATATCGTGCAGAATCGCGGCCGGCCGGTGGACGCGAAGTTTCTATTGGCGCTGCGGCCGTTCCAGGTGCTTCCGCCGTGGCACGAGCTGAACCTGACGGGCGGTTTTTCGAAGGTGGAGTCCATCCTGCGGGAGGGTCCGCGCGTGCTGGCGGACTCGTACTGCATCATGCCGTGGACGCGGCCGGACGGTTTCGGGGCGACGACGCTGGCGGCGGGGGAGATCGGCGAGTTCGTGTCGAGCGGGCGGGTTCCGTCGGACGATGCGGTCTTCGACGCGGCGGGCGGGGCGTCCGCGGCGCTGCTGTTCAATCTGAAGCTGGACCGGGAGGGGACTCGGTCGATTTTCGTCACGAGCCCGTTTCACGAGCAGTCGCAGGAGGAGCCGTGGGATTTCGGCGAGGTGGAGGCGATCCAGGAGTTTGCGCGGCGGGCGACGGATGCGTCGCGCGAGTGGAACCGTGAGGTTTCGCGCGTGGGGCTGCGCCTGCCGCCGATGGCGAAGGCGATCGAGGAGACGTTTCTGACGATGCAGGCGAGCATCCTCGTGAACGCCGACGGGCCGCGGATTCAGCCGGGTTCGCGGACGTATGAGCGGTCGTGGATCCGCGACGGGGCGCTGACGGGGACGGCGCTGCTGGCGACGGGGCACGCGGCGGAGATGGGCGCGTTCCTCGACTGGTACGCGGGGCACCAGTATCCGACGGGGAAGATTCCGTGCGTGGTGGATCGGCGCGGGCCGGACCCTGTGCCGGAGAACGACAGCCACGGGCAGTACATCTACGCGGTCGGGCGGTACTTCGCGTTTACGCGTGACCGCGCGTTTCTCGACCGGCACTTTCCGCACGTCGCGAAGGCGGTCGAGTACATCGAGTCGCTGCGGGCGCAGCGGATGACGGAGGAGTTTCGCGACGGGCCGCCGGAAAAGCGCGTGCTCTTCGGGCTCGTGCCGGAGTCGATCAGCCACGAGGGCTACTCGGCCAAGCCGATGCACTCGTACTGGGACGGGTTTTTCACGATCCGCGGGTTGGCGGATGCGGCGGTGCTGGCGCGGGCGGCGGAGAAGCCGGAGCTTGCGGGCAGGTGGCAGGCGCTGGCGGATGATTATCGCAAGTGCATGTACGACTCGATGCGGCTGGCGATGGAGCAGCACAAGATCGAGTACATCCCCGGCTGCGCGGAGCTGGGGGATTTTGACGCGACGTCGACGGCGATCGGCGTGTTTCCGTGCGGGGAGCTGGGGAAGATCCCGCAGCCGCAACTCGACCAGACGTTCGACCGTTACCTCGAGTTCTTCCGGAAGCGGCGCGACGGCGGCGCGGAGTGGCGCGAGTTTACGCCGTACGAGGTGCGGCTCGTGGGGACGTTCGTGCATCTCGGGCGGACCGAGGAGGCGCATGAGCTGCTGGACTGGTTCATGACGTATCAGCGGCCGGTTGGGTGGCGGCAGTGGGGCGAGGTGGCGTATCGGGACGAGAATGCGGCGAAGTTTGTGGGGGACATGCCGCACACATGGGTCGGGTCGGATTTCATCAACAGCGTCCGGAGCATGCTGGTGTATGAGCGGGACGACTGCCTGGTTCTTTGCGCGGGCGTACCGGAGACGTGGCTCGAGGCGTCGCCGGGGGTGGAGGTGCGGGGGTTTCCGACGCCGTTCGGGGAGCTTTCGTATTCGTTGACGTGGTCGGGGGACGAGATCGTCTTTCAGCTCGCGCCGTCGAACCGGGCGCGGCCGGGGAGATTTGAGTTTGTCATTCCGGGGCGGCGCGCGGTCGGGCCGTCGACGGACGAGCGGTTGTCGAAGGTGCCGCCGAACCGGCACGTGACGATTCTGGCGGATGATGCGCGGGAGCTGCGGGTGCCGCTTGAGGGGCGATAGGGGGGAGGGGATTGGGCCCAGCAGGACTCGAACCTGCGACCAAGGGATTATGAGTCCCCCGCTCTAACCGACTGAGCTATGGGCCCGCGACGAATCACCCGCCTTTGAACCGGCGATGCGGTGCCGCAGGTTGAGGCGATGCGGCGCCGCAGGTTGATTCGATGCGCGTAACGGCCTATGCTACTCCAGCCTTGGGGATTGGTGTAACGGTAGCACGACTGACTCTGGATCAGTTAGTCCAGGTTCGAATCCTGGATCCCCAGTTCCACTGGCCGCCGCGGCGGCCGAGTCATTGAGGTCCGTTCATTCGCCCCGGCGCAGCGCGTGACCGCTTCCGGGCAGTATGGTTTCTGTCTCGCGCTTGCTTCGTTCCGACACCCCAGACTATTGAATCGACGGTGGATCGTCGTCGCGGCTCGTTCCAGAGAACAGCCGATTCGTCGCGTCGACGTGGGAGGCCGCGATGCTCCCGTCCGGGTTTTCCACGTATCCGAGCCGCCGGTAGTCGCTCACCGCGACGTGGCCGTCGCACCAGAGGACGTTCGCCCTGCCACCGTGGCGGAGGTCGGGGGCGGAGCGGTGCTCGGGGGCACGGTTGTTGTCGTCACAAGAATCGCCCGTCGCGGTCAGGCGCGGCGGGTCGAGCGACCAGGCATGGTTGCCGGCCGCGAAGAGATCGGATGAGCCGTCGATGCGGTAGTCAGTGCGGGCGTCCCGCGGCTTTCCGGCCGCGGTGCCGAGGGCATCGGCGGCCATGACGGTCTGACCCTGGATGTGATCGATCTTGACCGGAAAGCGGATGAAGCCGTTTGCCTCGGCGTTTCCACGGAAGCGTGCGTTGCCGAGGAACTGGAAGTTGTAGCCGTACGGCGCGTTGCGGTTGTTGATCCGCTCGGGGACCTCGGGGCAGTGGAAGACGCGGCTGCCGTCGATGAGCTTCGTATTGTCGTCGGCCGAGTTCGGGCTGGGCTCGTTGAAGGCGAAGAAGCCGGCCTCGGCGCCCATCGTGACATACCAGCGCGGCCGGAAGTGGTACCCGTTGCCCACCCAGTAGACGTTCCGCGCGGGATCGCTGAAGCGAGCGGGCCGGCCGGGGACGACGATGCCCTTGCTGGAGTCGGCGTACATGTGCCAGCCGGTGCCGACCTGGCGCATGTTGGTCGCGCAGAGCGTCGTGCGGGCGGCGCGGCGGGCCGAATTCAGGCTCGGCAGGAGGATCGCGATCAGCGTGGCGATGATCGCGACGACGACGAGCAGCTCGATGAGCGTGAAGGCAGACTTCGGGTACATCCACACGGATCCTTCGTGGAAAACGGGTGCGGCGGCTCAACGGAAAGCAGCGGCGACCGGACGGCGCGGCGTCTAGCGCTTGCCGCGCGACTTGAGCCACGACTCGGCGGCGTCGCGGCGGATGCGGATCGTCCCCGGTCGGGCAGCGCCGTCTTTCGCGAGGTCGCTGCCGGCGTCGATGATGACGCTGATGAGCTGGTCGCCGCGGCCGGTGCCGAAGAACCCTTCGCTGCGCAGCCGGGCCTGGTTCGGGCCGAGGTCGAGCGGGGGGGCGGCGGCGAGCGACTGCTGGAGCAGGTTCGCGAACTGGGTCTGGGAGGTTACGTTCGTCAGGTCGAGCACGACGGAGCGGCCGCTGCCGGGACCGATGACACCGATCCCGTCGTTGCTGATGCGGTTGTAGGCGAGTTCGAGATCGCTCTGGCCGGCGGCGTCGGCGAGGGCGACATTCCGGAAGAGGGCGGACTGGTCGAGCCAGCGTCGCATGGCCTCGGTGACGAGCTGGCCGGGCTGGACGTTGCGGCGCTCGGCGGTGAGCTTGTTGATCGCCTCGACGAGGCCGCGGTCGGTGAGGCCGATCTCAAACTGGTCGGTGGCGCGTTCGTAGTAGAGCGAGAAGCCCCAGGTGCCGCGTTTCGAGAGGGTGGCGACGGGGCTGTCGACGGTGAAATCGCTCTTGAGGCCGCCCTCGGCGACGCCGGCGCGGACGCGGCCCTGGCTGACGCCGACGCGGATGCGCTTGGTGTCGCTGGTTTTGTACGCCTCGCTGAGGACGGTCTTGCCGACGGAGTCGACGAGCATGCAGGAGTAGGGTTCCTCATCGCCGAGCTGGAGCTTCACGGAGGATCGGATGCCGGTGAGGATCTTGGTCTGCTCGGCGAGTTCGTCGCCGAGCTTCAGGGGCTGCCATTCCTGGCTTTCGAGCGGCGCCCACTTCACGTCGCCCTTGATCTCGATGACCCTGGCCTTGATCGGCGTCCGGTCGGCGGGCGCGGAGGCCGGGGCGGCCGGCGCCGCGGGCTGTGAGCCGGCGGGTTCCTGAGCAAAGGTGCTCGCGGTGAGCAGGACGAGGGCGATGGAGCAGGATTGCAGAAGTCGGTTCATGGCCGGAGCCTCCTCAGGTCGGGGCGCTCGGGAGCCCCTTCATTATCCACGCGTGCGAGAAGCGCGGCAAGGAAGCGAAGGACAAAACGGCGAAACCGCTCCCTACTTTCCTGCCGTCAGGTCAAACGTCTTGGCCGTGAGCGGCTCGTTCAGGACGATCCGGGTGAGGGTCGTCGGTGCGTCGCCCTGCGGAGCACCGTCGAAGGTGGTCCGCCAGGACTTCGGCAGCGTGACGCCGTCGATCGTCTCGAGGTCCACGAAGGTGCGTTCGATCATGCCGAGGAGGCCGCGCTCGCCGCCGCGACCGACGAAGGCGAGCGTCCGCACGCGGCCGGAATTCGGATCGACGCCGAGTGTGATGGTGGTGCCGTCAAATGAGACGGCGAGGCGCTCGACGGCGCTGTCGCCGACCTTGCCGGGGCCGAGGGCGACGGCGACGAAATCGGGCCGGGACGCCGCCTTCATCACGGCGAGGAAGTTGTGGTTGAGTTCGCGGCGCGCGGCCCGGACCTGCGAGTCCGCCATGGGCTTGTCGAAGCCCTTTTCGGTGGCGAACTGGCCTGTCGCGCCGTTGACCGCCCGAAGCCAGACCGATTCGCCCCAGTAGTACTCATCGCGGGCCTTGTCCGGATACTCGATGAGGTAGACGCGGTCGTTGACGTATTCCTTGCCCTCGTGCGTCTTCTTCGAGTCGATCCGCTGGACGTAGGTCTTCACCGCGGCGAGTTTCTCCGCGCCGCCATGCGCGGCGACAGCGCGATCGAAGAGTTCGCGGCCGCGCTTCATCGCGGCCTCATCTCCCCTGGCCGGGGGATCGTCGCTTTCGAGCAGCTTCCCCGGGGCGGCGAGGAAGCCGTCGCGGCATTGCGGGGAGGCGAAGATGTAGAGTCGGCCTTCATGGAGGGCGAACAGGTCGCAGCGCCCCTCGCCGCTGAGCGGTCCCATCCGGGCGCACGCGCCGCCGAGCTGAATTTCGAACTTCGCGGGCTCTTTCTCGAAAGCGGCCTTGTTCTCCGCGCTCGAAAAGTGATACGTGTAGCCGGTGCGGATCACGCTGAAAGCGGGATCGCCTTTGACTTCCTTTCCATCGCGAATCAGAGCGACCGCGTCGATCTGGAACACCCGATCGCCCGGCGGCGCGGCGACGGCAACGAGAGCGCAGAGTGAAACCAGGACACCACAGACGCCACGACGCCCCAACATCGAACTGCTCCTTTGGCGGGAATGTGGAAAGGTGGAGAGGCGGGACGGCTCAGTCGTCCCCAGCCTCTCCACCTTCACACGCCTGCACCTGTCTTCGGCCCGCGGACTACCGCGACTTATTCGGCGGCTGGATCACATACGCCAGCCCGCCCGTATTCTTCATCCAGACCTTTTCAAGGTCGCACATTCTATATCGGACTTGTCCAGATGTCGCATCAGCGGCGGCCGGATCGTTCACCTCGGCGCTGCCCGCCCCGTCAAATCCCACGAGGACGAGCAGGTGGCCGTCGGTCGTCTTGTACGGGGCGCCCGGCAGGTCGCCCTCGGCCGGCACGCGGATCGAGATGATCAGCGGCTGGCCGGCGGCGATCAGGCGGCGGACGGCGTCCCAGTCGGAAAACCGGGCCAGGTAGCCCGGGGCCCCCAGATCGTAGGCCGCCTGGACGTTTCGCGGCCAGTTTCCGTAAATGTCGTGCGCGGGATCGAAGCAGGCCGCGGCCACGTCGGCGGTCGAACGGCGGATTCCCCGGTATTCGAGCACCATCGAGACGGAGGTCGGGCTGCAAATTCGGCCGGCGATTTCGGGTTTTTCGGTCTTCTGGCTGCGCCAGGGCACGTCCAGCCGGCGTTGCCAGCGGGCGGCGTCCGGCATGGGCTGGCGGTCGACCGGGGTCTGCGGGCGCCATGAATCGGGCAGGCCGGAGGTGTCGCTGGCGCAAATGGCAAGCCGGTCGAGGAGGAGGGAACCGGAGCCAATTCCGGCGGCCCGGACCCGGTATTGCAGGCGGTCGAACCGCTGTTCACTGACGAAATAGTCGACGTTGATGCTGCCTTCGGCGAATTTGACGCATTTTTCGGGCGAGGGGGGCGGGGCCCCCCAGTCGCCGAAGTAGAGCCAGGGGGACCAGAATCCGTCCGCCCGGCGACCCACGCGGGCCTCGACGCAAAACCCGGCGCCGCTGGGGGTTGCGACGTTCCAGGACAGGACCAGCTCGTTGAACTTTCCTTCCGTCTCGATGACCGGGGACTCATACACCGCCTCGCCTTCGGCAGCGGGCGACAATTCGACGCCCGTCCCGGCGGGTCCAAGCCGCCCGCGGGTGATCGCGCCGTTGAAGTGCTTCCGCGCGTCGTGCAGGAGCAGCTCATGGCGTAACGGCAGGCTCGGGGGATCGGCGACGAGGGCGGAATCGATCGCCGCGGCCATCTCGGCCAGGTACTCCTGCCCCTTCGGGTGCTGCGTCATCCCGGCGAGGAGATAGACGCGCCCGGCATGGCTGACGCGGGCGGTGTCGAGGTGCCAGTCCTCCCAGAGACCGCTTTTTCGGAACATCTCGACGGCCCGCCCTTTGAGGCCGCGGACGAAATTGTCGTCGTGAAACTCGAACCAGGGGGCGGCGAAAAGTGCACGGAGGCGATCGCAGAGGGCGGGGCTGCCGAGGCGGTTCTGTTCGAGGAGCAGGTAGAAGCGCAGGCACTGGCGAACGGTGGCCGCATGCGAGTGGTCGTGAAGCGGATCGCCGGTGCGGGGCTGGTCGATGCCGTAATGCTTGCCGCACCAGATGCCGCCGCGAACGCGATCGTAGAAGCCGAATTCGGGCGACTGGAGCATTGACTGGATGCGGTCGAGGCCGACGCGCTGGCTGTACTTGGCGGCCAGCTCGTTGTCCGAGCGCTTGAGGACGCGCTCGAGTTCGCTGGTCGTCTCGGCCGACGGTGCGGCGACGGCGTCCGGGTTGTGCAGGAGGTAGCAGAGGACGATGGCGATTTTCGGAACGCTCGCGCCGTAGAAGACGCGGTCGGGCTCGACCATCGCCGAGCGCCGGCCGGAGACGTCGACGACGCCGATGGCGCGGCCGTCGCGCGGGATTCCGAGCCGCGCGCCGATGCGCTGGTCGGTCTCTTCCAGCCAGGTCTGGAGGGCTGCGTCGGGGGCGATGCTCGGGTCGAGGGTCATGTGAGCCGCCTGTGCGGGGAAATGATTCGCGGGGGGCGTCCGGCCGTCCGCTTCGCCGAGGGAGCGGCAACCGGCCGCCGCCAGAAGCGAGACGAGACTGAGGAGATGGAGCGCGCCGGTCCGCCGCGTTGCCACGATCATGGTTTTGCACCTGGGCCGGAACCGGGCGGTGCGGGTTTCGAGGCTCCACCCTTCTTCGCGAGGCGCAGGCCGAGGTTGTTGGCGACCTGGCGCAGTTTTCCGCCGACGGTCGTGTTCAAGACGCGGTGTTCGCCGTCGTCGCCCTGCAAGACCAGCGTGGACGACCCGCCGCCGTCGAGGTTGAGGGCGTCCCACACGCCCAAGCCGCGAAAGAGAGCGGCCATCTCCGCGAGCGTCATGCCCATGCTGAATTCCGGCTGCCGGCCGTCGACGACGACGATCCAGAGGGTTCGGCCGTCCCTGTCGACGCCGACCGCGGTGCGTGGGTTGAGGCCGCCGAAGGGGGTGTCGGACTCGGCCTGTTCGAGGCAGATTTCGCGGTCGTCGATCAGCATGCGAAAGCCGGGGATGACCGTCCAGACGTTCTTCTTTTCGTCGGCGGGTTGTTTGAGGGAGACTCGGCCTTCGCGGGAGATGTAGATCGCGCCGTAGCGTTTCGCGGGTTTGGAGAAAACCTTGCCCTCGACCGCGGCGAGGCCGGCGACGTCCATGGGTTCGCCGGGTTTGCCGCGCAGGGGGCCGAACGCGCTGGTGTTCACGGCGAGCTGGACGCCGGTTTCCTTTGCAAAGGCGAGCGTTGTCTGCGACCGGGTCTCGTAGGGTTTGCCGTCGTCGCCCTTGGAGGGGTCGGGCTTCGTGAGCACGAATTCCGTTCCCGGTGCCGAGAGGTCGACCTTGACGATCAGCACGTTGATCGGCCGCGGCGCCGCGTAGACGCGGTGCTCGATCTCGATCGCGGGGTAGGGCGAGGCAACGGCGTCGCGCCTGGCCGGATCGGCGAGCCACTTTTCGGCGGTTGCGACGGCGTCGGCGACGGGGACCGAGGGGCGCGAGGCCGGTTCCTGCGCGAAGCCGGCGGCGGCGAGTCCGATGATGACGACGACGCGCAGGAGACGATTCATGCGTGGATCGTGTTGCATCACGGAATGGTACCCGACCGATCCGGTACGGGAATACGCCGGGGTCGATGGACGGACGGGTCAGATGTAGTGCATGCGTCGGATCTGGACCGGGTTTCCGGAGGGATCGAGGGTCAGGATGCAATCGTCGCAGGCGAAGAAGCCGCGGCGGCGCTGGTAGGGCACGTCGGCCGATTCCAGGCGTCGGGCGACGACGTCGAGTGACTCCACGACGATCGTCAGGCGCGACCGGTATTCAGCCAGGGCGCGGTCGTGGCGGAAGACGAAGAAGACGCTTCGGCGGGCATCGCCGAAGCCGACGCCGCCGGGGATGCGGCGCGACCGGGGCCACGCGGGGAGGCCCAGGATCGACTCGTAGAAGTCCTCCAGCGGGACGCGCAGCGCGGTGTCGACGTCGAGACGAACTTCGCGGATCGACTCGATCCGGGCGGGCTGGGTGCGGCGGTTTTCGAGAATCGCCATGCGGTCTCCGAAGCGGCGGCTATGGGGCCGGCCTGCTGGCGGCGGCGCGAACCTGGTTCCGGACATCGAGCAGGAACGCGGTGTACCCCTTGCCCGAGGGTGGACTGGAGGGCCAGCGGACGAGTTCGATCGTTTTGTCGTCGGCCGTGCGGGCCTTGCCGGTTTCGTCGACGGTCAGGCTGCCGAGGTCGACCCCCCACGCGATCTGGAACGGGGCGAGGTCGCGGATCGCGATGCCGTGCACCTCGCGACGATAGTTTGAGGCGGGATTCGGCCGGACGCGGAAACCGCCGTCGGGGAGCTTTTCGATGAAGGGTGCGGCGAGGAAGTCGGCTTCGCTGGGCGGAAAGTCGCCGCTGTGCGTTTCGAGCCAGTAGGCGAGGGCGGTGATGAGATCCTGCGTCTGGGCGAGTTCCGGCCCGTAGCGCTGCTTGAGGTTGAATGCGATGCCGATGCTGATGAGCAGCAGGACGGCGACGACGACGAGCCCTGATTTCATGCCAGCCCTTTGCAAAAACGTGGACCCGATCCTATTCCGGCGGGCGCGGGATGCCAACATCGGCGCGCCGGCCGCGGCGGCACTCAATGGAGAGGCGTCGCGCGCGTCCCTATACTGCGGGCGTGAATCTCGACACGCTCATCCGGTTGTACGAACGCATCCGCGCGGGGATCGCCGAGCCGTGGGAGTTCATCGTCGAGATCTTCCTGATCGGCATCTCCATCAACTGGTGCGCCAGCGTCCTGCACGGGACGCGCGGCACGCGGCTGATCCGCGGGCTGCTGATCGTGCTTGTGGCGGTCACGCTGATCGTGCGGGTCGTCGCGGCCCAGTGGGGCTGGTCGCGGCTCGAACTGCTGTATCACTACTTCGTCACGGCCCTTGCCTTCATCGCGCTGGTGGCGTTTCAGCCCGAACTGCGCCGCGCACTCATCCGCGCCGGCGAGATGCGTTTTTTCCGGCGTGAGGCGGGCGGAAACAAGCTGATCGGAGCGCTGGTCGAGGCGGCGGGGGTGCTGTCGCGGAATCGGCACGGCGCGGTTATCGCGATCCAGCGCGACGTCGGCCTGGCGAGCTGGGCCGAGGCGGGCGTCCCGGTGCATGCCGAGGTCTCCGCCCCCCTGCTCAGCTCGATCTTCTATCCGAATTCCCCGCTGCACGACCTGGGCGTGATCATCCGCGGCAACCGCGTCGTCGCCGCGAGCTGCCAGTTCCCGATGGCCGAGAGCGGCGAGCTCGACGCGGCTCTGGGAAGCCGGCATCGCGCGGCCGTGGGGCTCAGCCAGGAATCGGACGCGCTCGTCATGGTGGTTTCCGAGGAGACGGGGGCGATTTCACTCGCGGACGGCGGCGAACTCATCCGCTACCTCTCGCTGGAGGACCTCGAAAAGGAACTGGAGCGCCGGCTCAACCAGGCGCCGGCGTCGATCGTCCCGTTCGCGGCCCTGCGCTCGTATACGGACTTCAAGCGGTTCATCCGCCGGGCGGCGGTGGTGCTTCCGCTGACGCTCGTGGTCTGGTTCCTGGCGGACCAGGCGAGCATGATCCGGCTCGACGGCGTGGCGGTGGAACTCTCGATCCGGCAGCTTCCGAGCGTGCAGCGGGACATCATCGATCCCGCGCCGGCCGTTTTCCGGCTGGAGGTGCGCGGCTCGACGCGCGAGATCGAAGCGCTGCGGGCCCGGTCCGGCGATGCGCCGCTGAAGGTGGAATGGACGGACCAGACGCGCTACCTGACGCCGGGGACATTCCGGCTTGCGAATTCGGAGCTGATGCGGCTTCTGGAATCGACCCCCGAACTTCGCGGCCGGGGGGTGAGCATCGAGAAAGTCGAGCCGGACTCGCTCCGGCTGGGCGTCGACGAGGTTGTGGCCGCGACGCTCCCGCTGCGTGCGGAGACCGGCACGAACCGGGTCGAAGGCGTCGTTTTCGAGCCGGCGGAGGCGCGGGTGTGGATGCGGAAGCGCGACTTCGACCGGGTCGACGCCGCGCAGCGATTCGCCAGCGTGTGGGTGGCCGATCAGCTCTCGGAGGTCGCGCATGACGCGCCGATTTCGATCGACCGGGCGGCGATCGGGCCGGCGGTGGCGGGAGCGCCGATATTGCGCGTCGAGCCGGCGGAAGTGCGGGTGACGCTGCGCGTCGTCGGGGCGATCTCCCGCAAGCAGCTCCAGAGCCTGACGGTGCGGGTGCTGACAACGCCCGGATTTCTGAGTCGATTCGCGGTTGAACTGGAGGATGCCCCGGACTGGCTGATCGACATCGAGGTCGAGGGTGACCGGCTCCAGGTCGATTCGCTGAAGGCTGACGACGTGCTGGTTTACGTCGTGCCGGTCGAAGAGCCGACAAGTGCGGATAGCACCCAGACGGGACGGGTGCAGGTGCGTCTGCCGCCCGGCCTGCGGCTGGTGAGTCCGGAGAAGACGGTTCAGTACCGGCTCAAACCCGTCGAGGACCCGACGCCGCCGTAATCCCCGAGCCCGGAGACCGACGCCGCAATGGGCGACGCCCCCAAAAAGCCCGATCCGGCCACGCCGCCGACGGAGCCGCCGGACGAGACCGGGGCGGAAGCCGAACTGGCGTCGGACGATCCGGGGCAGATTGCGCGCGGGCTGGTGCGCGAAATCCGGTCGCGCTTCGCTTCGATCTCCGACCGGGAGCATGAGCTGGACCGCCGCGAGCGCATGCTCGTGGAGCGCGGCGCCACGCTCGAGCAGGAGCTGCGCGCTACCGAGACGCGGTCCGCCGCAGTGCGGGCGCGGGAGATGATCCTGCGGCAGCGCGAGGCGGTGCTCGCGGAGCGCGACGCGCAGCTGGCGCGGCGCGAGGCGGAATTTCAGGATCAGGCGCGGGAGGTCGCCGGGCGTGCGGAACAGCCCGCGCAGGACCCGGCGGTACTCGCGGCGCTGCGCGGGGAGATCGGGTCGCTGCGGACGGCGGCGGACGAACTGCGGGCGGCTGCGTCGGTGCGCGAGCGCGAGATCGAAGCGATCCGCGAGGAGCGGGACCGGCTCGCGGCCCGGTTGAACGAGGTCGGCCAGCAGCTCGCGGTCCATCGGGAGCGGCGCGACGCGGAGCACTCCGCGCTGACGGCACGGGAAGCCGGGCTCGCGGAACGGGAGACGGAAAGCGCCCGCCGGATCGGCGAGCTGGCGACGCGCGAGACGGAGCTTTCCCGGCGGCAGGCCGAATTGGAGGGTCTGCGCGAGAGCCTCGAATCGGAACGCACGCGGCTGGCCCGCGAGAGCGGTGCGCTCGCCGAGCGTGAGGCGGCGCTGCGGTCCCGGGCGACCGACGTCGACGCACGACAGACCGCGGCCGCGCAGCTCGCCGAGCAGCAGGCCGCCCTGGCGCGGCGGGGGCTGGAACTCGAGGCTCGCGAGCGGGAATGCGCGGAGCGCGGCGCGGAGCTGGAGCAGTCGGCCGGGGAGATCGCGCAGCGCCGGGTGCAGATCGAAGCGGACCGCAGCGCGCTCGATCGCGACCGGGCGGCGCTCGAAACGGCGCGGGGCGAGCTGCAGGCCCGCGCGGAGCAAGTCGAACGGGTCGAGATTCAGCGGCGCGAACTTGACGAGCAGCGCGCGGCGTTTGACCGCGCGCGCACCGATCTCGAAACGCGAGAGCGCGACTGCACGCAGCGCGCCCGCGAGATCGAAACGCTCGCGGAAGAGATCGGGGCGCGCGAATCGCAGGTTGCGGCAGCGCGGGCCGACATCGAGCGTGATCGGGCCGCCGTCGAGGCGCAGCGCGCGGAGCTTGAACGGGCGCATCTCGCCCTCGACCATCGCGAGCGCATCTGTGTCCGCCGCGCCGCGGAGCTCGATGCGCTCACGGGAGAGATCGGGGCGCGTGAATCGCAGGTTGCGGCGGCGCGGTACGAAATCGAGCGCGATCGGGCCGCCGTCGAGGCGCAGCGCGGTGAGCTTGCGGCCAGGAGCGAGCGGCTTGCGGCGCTGGAGGCGGAGCTGCGGGTCGTTGACCGACAGAGCGCCGAGTTGAACGAGCGGCGCGGCGAGCTTGACGCCCGTGCGGAGGAGCTGAACCGTCGAGTCGAAGTGCTCGCGGCGGGCGAGGCGGAGCTGTCGCGGCGCGTGGATGATCTTGGCCGGCGCGAGCAGGCGCTGAGCGCCGAATCGCAGCGAATGCAGTCGGAGGCGGGCGATGTTGCGGCGCGCCGGCAGGCGCTGGATGCCGCGGCCGCGCGGCTCGGCGATGATCGGGCCGCGATCGACCGGCTGGCCGCGGAACTGGAGCAGCGCCAGAGTGCGATCTCCCGGCGCGAGCAGGAAAACGCGGAAGCGCGGCAGCGTGTCTCGACCATCGAGACGGAGCTTGCCGGCGTCACGGAACGGCTGCGGGCGGCGGAACTCCAGCTCGACGAGCGCGCGGCGGAGTTTCGCCGACGCGTCGCCGAAATCGACGAGCGCGAAACCGCGCTCGCGGCGCGCCACCGCGAACTGGAGCAGCGGGCAGCCGCCCAGGCCGCCCGGGAAACCGACCTGGCCGCGCGGGCCGCCGAACTCGAAGCGCGGGCCCGCGCCAGCGAGGCGCTCGCACTCGACGCGGCCGGCGCGCACGGGCAACTCGCGGAACTTCGCGAGACGATCGATCGCCAGCGGAGCGAACTGGAGTTTCGCGAGCAGGAACTGCGGCGGCGACAGGAGGACCAGGACGCGGCCCGGCAGCGCGTCGAAACGCTGGAGGCCGAGCTGCGCGGGATGCGGGAGCGACTCGCCGCGGCCGAGCTGAGCGTCAACGAGCGGATGGCGGAACTGAACCGGCGCTTCGCCGAATTCGACGCGCGCTCGTCCGAACTCGACCAGGGCCGGGCAGCGCTCGCCGGGCGGGAGGCGGCGACGGCCGAGCGCGAGGCGCGCGTGGCTTCGACCGTGGCCCGGCTCGAAGCCCGCGAGGAGAAGCTCCGCGCGGCTGCGGCGCGTCTTCAGCAGCTCGAAACGGAGCGGGCCGCGCTCCAGAAGCAGCGCGACGAACTGACCCGCGTAGCGGCCGACCTGGAGCGGCAGGCGGCCGATGTGGCGCAGCGGGAATCGGCCCAGTCCGAGGCGGCGGCGCGGCACCGGCAGGTCGAGGAGGAACTGGAAGCGCGGCGGGCCGGCGTCGACAAGCTCTACCTCCAGGCGACGACGATCGAGGAGCGCGCCCAGAAACGGCAGGACGAGATTCTCGGGCTGCGGCAGCAGGTGGCCGCCCGCGAGGCCGAGCTTGCGCAGAGCACGCTCCAGTTCGAAGTCGAGCGATCCGCGCTGGAGCAGGACCGGGCGAAGCTCGCGTCGGAGCGGGACGAACTTGCGCGGCTGCGCACCGAAGCGGGCACGCGGGCCACGATCACACGCGAAGCCCAGCTTGCGCACTCGATCTGGCGCAGCCGGGGCCGACGCATCCTCCTGGCCGCGACGACGACCGGCGTCGCCGCGGCCGCCGCGCTCTTCGCAATCGACCGGCCGCGGTATACGGCGTCGCTGGAACTGGCCGTCCAGACGCAGCGCGGCGCGATCGCGCCGGTGCTCGGCGAGCATGTGAACGAGTTGCTCGGGGCTGCGTCCCTGGCGGACAAGCTGACGGATCCGCTTCTGGCCGAAACACTCCGCGAGGCGATGAAGCGCAACACATTCACCGTGAAACCGGACCCGGCGCACGAGGCGGTGCAGCTCTCGGTCGCCGCGAGCGACCGCGACGTGGCCGCGCGGCTGCTGCCGGCCGCGATCGACGCGTACCGGGCGCACCTCGCGGGACTGCCGGCCGACCGATTCGCCGCGCCGCAGGTCGTGCGCTGGACGCAGGAGCTTGCGGCGGCGGAGAAACAGCGGGAGACGCTGCGACAGGAAGCGGCGGCCGTGCGTGAGACGCTCGGCAAGACGCAGGGTTTCGAGGCGTGGGAGCAGGCCCGCACGGCGTTTGAGGACGCCCAGAAGGCGTTCAACGCCGCCTCGCAGCAGCTCGGCGAGGAGCGCGGCCGGCTCGCGGTGCTTCAGCAGCTCGAGATGGACGGCATCGAGATCACGCCCGAGCAGGTCGAGCAGGGCCTGGCCGAGGACGCGGTGTACCAGGAGGACCGCAAGGAATTCGCATCCGTCGTGCGGGCGCAGCAGCTCGAACTGGCGGTCGCGCTCGTGCCGATGGATGACCCGCTCAAGGCGCTGCGCGATTCGCTCAAGGACGTGTCCGCGTCGATGGCCGAGCAGCGCGACTTGCAGCCGCCGCCGGCCGTCCGGGCGGCGCTGGAGCAGTCGATCACCGATCTCCAGTCGCTCGACGCCGCCGCGGCCGAATTCTGGACCGCGTGGAAGGCGCGCCGGGAGGCCGTCGAGCGTTTTGACCCCGGTGCGGGCGTGGAGCCGCTGGTCCGGGCGCAACTGGAGGCGTCCGAAGCCGCGGCGAAACTCACGGAGTCCATCCGCGAAACGCTGGCGATGATCACGGACCGGACGAATGCCTTCGCCGGCGCGGCCGACGCGGGGACGCGCGAAGTCGTCGTCGCGGCGATGCTTCGCGGGCATGTCTCGACGCTGGGCGAGCGGCTCAAGGCGATCGAGGCGGCCGGCGAGCCGACGGCGCTGGCCACGAACGTGAAGCTGGACGCGGGCGACCGGCAGATCCGCGGGCTCGTGACGCGGCTGGCCGAGCGGCGCGAGTTCATGGCGGGCGATCTGCGCCGCCGGGCGGAAGAGGACGCGAGGCGGACGCGCGCGGAGGGGATCACCGCCCAGGAGCAGCGCGTCCGCGAGATCGAGCAGCAGCGCGAGACGCTCAGCGATACGCTCGCGGCCCGCGTCGCGGCGCTGCGGGCGCTGGAGGAGGAGACGCAGGAGCTTCGGGAACTGCACGCCCGCCTCGCGGCCGCGGATGCCGCGCTGACGCGGGCGGACAAGCAGGTGGAGGAGATCGCGAAGGCCCGGCCGGAGATTCCGCCGGACTCACTGACGGCCGCGCCGCCGACGATCGAGCAGATCGCGGGAGCCAACCGCCTTCGCAACGCGGCGCTGGGGGGCGCGGCCGGGGCGGGGGTGGCAGGGCTGATCGCGGGGCTGATGTTCGCGCCATTCGGAACCAGGCGAGCAGCCAGCGCGTCCGAACCTCAGACGTAGAGCGCGTCGAGATTTTCGGGAGCGGTGGGCTTGTCAGCCTGCCGACGCGATGGCAAGGTGTTCGCAGGCGAGCTGGGGGGCGACGTTGCGGTCGATCATGCGCTCGCACTCGGCGATGGCCCGGATGGCCGCGTCGATGCGCTGCGGATCGAGCTGCTGGGCTAGGCGGGCGGATTCGGCGGCCTTGGCGGGGAGCATACGGAGCGATTCGTCGACGATGCGCGTGCCGCAGCTTCGCAGCGCCGAATCGACCAGCACGTCGCGGTAGAACGCCGAGAGCATCGACAGGACGAGCTTCAGCGCATCCCGCAGCTTGTCCGTCGCGACTTTCTTCGGGCCGGCGTCCTCCTCGTCTTCCTCGTCGTCGTCCTGCTCGGCCTCCTCCTCGGCCGCGTCGGCCGCGGCTTCCAGCTCGCGCACGGCCGCCGTGCCCGGGAGACGGTCGGCCTCCTCGCGTTCCATCGCGATCACCCGGCGGGAGACATCCGTGGCCAGCTCGATCATGCGCTTGCCGAAGGCCTCCGGGTGTGCGGCCGAGTCTTCGGCGGCGAGCTGCGCGACGGCGTCGAAGACCTCCAGCAGGGCCATCCGCCGCCAGAGCAGCGCCGAGCCGAGCCGCCCCTGCGAGAGCGCCGCGAGCGAACGGGCGGCGTCGGGCTTTTCGCCGGCTTCGACGAGGCGGTCGGCCACGAAGTCGACCGGGAGGAAGCCGAAGGGGATCGCCTGGCAGCGCGAACGGATCGTCGGCAGCAGCCGCTGGGCCGAGGACGTGACGAGAATGAGACACGCCCGGCCGGGCGGCTCCTCGAGCGTCTTGAGAAGTGCGTTCTGGGCCTCCTCGTTCATCCGCTCGGCGTCGCGCATGACGAAGACGCGGCGGCGGCCGAGCGTCGGCGCAGCGGAGGCGTGTTCGATGAGAAAATGGCGGACGAGATCGACGACGAGAAAGAGGCCCTTGCTTTTGCGGACGGAGCGCTCGGGATGCTGCTTGTGGAGCCCGCGTTCGATGAGGTGGTAGTCCGGGTGCCCGCCCGACTCCATCAGCCGGCACGAGCGGCACTCGCCGCAGGGCTCGAATTCGTCGACCGCGTTCGCAAAGCCGAGGCCGGCCTGAAAGCCGGACTGACCCGCGACGTTGTCGCAGAGGAGACGGGCGGCGAGGACGCGGGCGGTGAGTTCCTTGCCCACGCCTTCGGGGCCGTCGAACAGGTAGGCGTGGTGGATTCGGCCGCTCTCGAACGAGCGGCGGAGGATCGACAGGGCGCGCTCCTGATGCTTCACATCATGAAAACGCACGACGGATCGCCTCCGGAAAGTGCACAGTGCACAGTGCACAGTGCACAGAGCATAGTGCGCAGGTGCTTTACGTCACGAAAACGCACGACGGATCGCCTCCTGGATGGACGCGAAGATCGCGTCGGGCGTCTGCTCGGCGTCGACGATCACCACCGGCCGCGGGTAGAAACCCGGCAGGCCGCGGAAGATCTCGCGCACCTGGCGATGATAGTCGAGCGGGCGGCGCTCCATCGCGTCGGCCGTCGCACCGTCGAACATGCTGAACTGCCCGGCCGCGCCCTTCTTGGCGACGTGATGCGGCTTGCGGCCGGTGCGCTCGAAGCCGAGTTCGGGCGGGAGGTCGAGGATGATCGTCAGGTCGGGCCAGGTATCGCCGACGGCGAGCCGGCCGAGGGCGATCACTTCGTCGCGCGGGAAGCCGGCGGCGACCTGGTAGGCACAGGTGGCGGAGATGAAGCGGTCGCCGACGACGGTGCGGCCCTGCGCGAGGGCGGGGCGGACGACTTCGGCGACGAGCTGGGCCCGCGAGGCCATGAAGAGCAGGGCTTCGCAGCGCGGGGCCATCTCGGCGAGGTCGTAGCCGAGCAGGACGTGGCGGATGCGGTCGCCGATCGCGGTTCCGCCGGGGTCCTTGGCGTAGGTC
Organism: Planctomycetota bacterium; assembly: GCA_045863555.1. Taxonomy (GTDB): domain Bacteria; phylum Planctomycetota; class Phycisphaerae; order UBA1845; family Fen-1342; genus JACRLV01. Next base: position 20,639 of record BTUU01000013.1, read on the forward strand.
CAGGCGCCGCCGAGGGAGACGATCCACTGCTTGAGGCGCTCGATCTGCGTGCTCTTGCCCGCGCCGTCGGGGCCGTCGATGACGATGAATTTGCCGCCGAGATTCATGCTGCGTGGCCGCCGCGTGCGAGTGCCGTGAGATCGCCCAACCGCGAGGGGCGAAAGTAAAGGAAACGCGCGGGCGCGGCAAACCGGCCGGCGAGGTCCGCCGGTACGCCGCTCAGGGGGCGAACTGGATGATTTCGCGCGTGGGTCCGCGGGCGAAGAACTCGATCTTCACGGTCCGGCCATCGCGGCGGACTTCGACGCGCGTGGGCGTCTCCGGATCGCCGGTGATGGTCCACGCGACCAGCTCGTCGCCTTCGCGCAGGCCCGCGGCCGCGGCGGCGGAGCCTTTGCGGAGGCCCGAGACGCGTTTTTCCGCGAGCGAGCGGCCGCGGTCGAGACCGAGGTCGAACGCGGTGACTTTCTCGATGCGGCCTTTAAGGGCCGGCGCGAGGACATCGGGCGGGAGGTCGATGGTCTGGGCGTTTCGGACGTAGCGATCAAACTCCGCGCCGAACCAGTCGCCGAACGTCACGACGCCGGTCTGGCGGAGCTTGTCGTTGGTCAGGGCGACGGCGCCGCGGCGGGCCGCCTCCAGCAGGCCGAAGAACCAGGCGTCGACGCCGGCGCGCTGGCCCTGCTTTTTCGCGAGGGCGTGCCAGCGCAGGCCGAGCAGGACGCCGCGCTGGTAGGCGACCTCGCCGACGGTGTCGCGGTCGGACCAGTAGCGGGCGTCGATCTCGCCGTTGGTCGCGTTTATGGCCGGGTTTGCGGCGTACTCGCGGAGGTGGCGGTTGATCCACTTCGCGTAGGTCGTCGCGTCCCAGACGCCGGACTCGAAGAGAATCCGGAGCGCGTAGTACTCGGTGAATCCCTCGGTGAACCAGTAGACGAGGCGCTCCGGTTCTGCGCCGGGCAGCAGGCGGCCGTTCCACTGGTGGAAGAGCTCGTGGGCGAAGAGTTTTTGCACGCCGTCGGTCAGCGTCGATTTCGGGGCCATGTAGAGGGCGAAGCTGTTGTAGAGCCCCGAACCGGCCACGCGGGACTCGCCGTCGCGGATGGGCGGGCCGGCGGGCATGGCGGTGACGACGAATGGCGGGAAGGCGGGCTCGCGGACGAAATTCGTTTCGGCTTTGATGATTTTTGTGGTGAAATCGGCGAATTCGTCGATCGAGAAGTCGAATCCGGGGGCCATGGCGACGGAAACGACGAGGCCGTCTTCCTTGACGGTCCTGGTTTCGAGCTTTCCGGCGAAGTAGACCGACTGGCGGAGGTCGGCGGGGGACATCTGTGCGCCGGCGCTGCGGGTGATGCCGCCCCAGGAGCTGACGCCCTTCCAGCCGGCGGGCAGGACCCAGCGCAGGGCGGTCTCGAACGCGGCCGGAGTGCCGGGGTGCGAGTTCGGCGTGAGGAGGAACGCGCTGCCGACGCCGTGGAAGAAGTCGCGGGTCGTGAGCGGGAGATGCTGACTTTCCCAGTCATCAAATCGACTGGTGCCGGGGCTGATTTCGTAGCAGGCGCGCAGTTCCGCGTTTTTTCCGTGCTGGACGAGCCAGAGTGCGCCATCGCGCCTTACCGAGCGCGCGCCGTCGATGCGCACGTTTTTCAGCAGCGCGGAGACGTCGTCGATCCGTCCGAACCGCGGCGCGACGGAGAGTGCGGAGCTGGTACGGCCCATCGTCGACCATACCAGCTCGACCTTGAGCCGGCCGCGTTCGAACTGCGGCGTCAGGACGTACGTGAGCGTTTCGGGTCTCGGGGCGGCTGGTCCGGCCGGGGGCTGGGCAACGGCGGCGGGAGCGCAGAGTGCGAGAACGAGGCAGAGCAGGGACTTTCGCCTGGAGAGGAGCGACGCGTGCGCCGATCCGGCGCGGCGGCGCGGGAGTTGATTTGCTGACGTCACTCGGCGCTCCTCACGGGACTGGGCCGGCTCGCCTCCGCCTCGCCGGCATCGGACGTCGCGCCGGCAACGGGCGGCGGAAGCGGCTTGAGCCGGCCGCGCATCGACGGATGCTCGCGATACCGGTGCATCATCGCGATGATCTCGTTGCGCAGATGGTTGATGCACTCTTCGTCGGACATGGTCTTTGCCCGCTCGGGCGTCAGCGGCTCACCATAGGAGACGAGGATTCGCGCCGGGCGCGGCTTCTTCGCCGACTTCGGCCAGGCCTCGAACGCGCCGAGAATCAGCGTCGGAATCAGCGGGACGCCGGCTTTTCGGGCGATCAGCACGACGCCGGGCTGCATGGGTCGCACGCTGCCGTCCTCGGTGCGCGTCGCCTCGGGGAAGATCGTGATCAGTGCGCCCTGCTTGAGCCGCTTGAGGGTTTCCTTGATCGCCCCGACGTCGGCCGAGCCGCGCTTGACGGGGAAGGCGTTGAGGGACTCGATGAGCTTCTGAAACCGGCCGCCCTTGAAGAGCGTGTCGCGGGCCATGTAGTGGCATTCGCGCGGCAGGGCCACGGTCGCGAGGACGGGGTCGAGGAAGCTCTGGTGGTTGCAGACGAGCAGGACCGCGCCCTTGCGCGGGACCTTCTCGACACCGAAGACGCGGCCGCCGAAATAAAGGCGGAAGCCGATCCACGCGAGCGCGCGACAGAATCGATACCAGAGTCTCATTTCGTGTGCGGCAACTCTGTCAGGTGGTCGTGAGGGACTTCCACGCCCGCGGCGACGAGCGTCTCGATCAGCTTCTCCAGGACGTCGTGGATGCTCATGTTCGAGGTATCGATGCGGATCGCGCCGGCCGGCTCGACCAGCGGGGCGACCTTGCGCTCGGCGTCGGTGCGGTCGCGCAGCTCGAGGTTTTCGCGGATGTGCTCCAGCGTGACGGATTCGCCTTCGAGCTGCATTTCGGCGAGCCGGCGGCGGGCGCGGCTTTCCAGATCGGCGACCATGAAGAACTTGAAATCGGCATCGGGGAAGACCGTGCTGCCCTGGTCGCGCCCCTCCGTGACCATGCTCCGCAGTGATCGCCCGATCTCGCGCTGTTTGCGGATGAGCACGTGGCGCACGCCGGGCGAGCAGGCGACCGAGGGCGTGTGGTCGCTCACGAACATCGAGCGGATTTCCTCGGAGACGTCCTGGCCGCGGAGGGTGACGCGGGCGTGCGTCGGGCCGCAGTCGATACGCGAATCGAGCGTGGCCGCGAGGTGCGTGAGCGCCGCTTCGTCCGAGAGGTCGATCCCGTCCTCCAGGGCGGCGAGCGTCACGACGCGGTACATCGCCCCGGTGTCGAGATAGGGAATGTGGAGCCGTGCGGCCAATTTCCGTGCCGCGGTGCTCTTGCCCGATCCCGCCGGTCCGTCGATGGTGATGATCATGCGGAAGCCCACTCTTGTGCCCGAAGCCCCGGACACAGGAGTATAAGTCAGATCGGCCCCTTGTTGTTGCCCGGGCAGCGGATTGCCTGAGCACCAACAGTCCAGTGAGTCTGGGGCGCATACGCCGCGCCGGACTTTTATCCACGATTCCTGGCCGCCCGGGAATCGACACTGTCATTCGCACGTGCCGCCGAACTTCGACAGCAGAAGGGCCAGGTCCGCAAGCCCCACGGTCTCGTCGCCATCCAGATCGCCGGGCAGGCATTCACCGGAAACACCAAAGTTCGACAGCAGCAGCGACAGGTCGGAGAGGCCGATCGATCCATCCCCCGTGATCTCGCCGATACACGGCCGCGGACCGCCGGCGCCGCGCTCGAACGCACCGAGATCGACAATCGCGAGGATTCCGCATCCGCTGTCCGGGGTCGCCGGATCGTCAACGATGCGGCTCTCGCCGTCGAAATCGTGCGGCAGAAACTCGTCGAGGCGCCCGTCGGCGTCGAGGTCCAGTGGATCGCTGCCCAGAAGCGCGTTCCATCCCGCGTCAATCATGGGAGATCCGGCGCCGAGGTGATAATCATTGTCGGCCCACGTCGTCGGATCACCATCCGGACCGTCGGCATCGATGAATTGCGGCGCCGCGTCGAGATTCCCCGATCCCCAGTTGAGCAGACTCCCGGTTTCCTGGTAGATCGCGGCCATGCCCCCGGCGACGTTGCAGTATGTCACGCGCGCCGATGCGGGATCGTAGGCCGGGCGCAGGGCGATTTCGGCGCCACTCGTTGCGGTGTCTCCCCAGAGGATCGAATTGGCCATGCGCAGCCCGGGGCGACCGAAGAGGCAAACCCCACCTCCGCGCGATGCCTGGTTTTGCGTGAGCGTGCAATTCGTGAGGGTAACGCCCGCATCGCGGATGCCGATCGCTCCGCCGTCGACCGCCGCGTTGTTCACAAAAACGCAGTTGACCGCGGCATTCGCCCACGGCGGCTGGTAGAGCTGATCAAAGAGCAGCGCGCCGCCGATCTCCCCGGCCTGATTGTCGGCGAACAGGCAGTTTGCGAACGTGCTCTGCGTCTGCTCACAGAGAAATGCGCCGCCGCCGTGGCGGACGGCCGTGTTTTCGCTGAACCGGCAGTCGATGAATGACGCCGTTCCCCACTCACCCGCCCACGCGCCGCCGCCGTCCCGTGTCGCATGATTGAGTTCGAACCGGCACTGCTCGAATCTCACGCCACCGGTTCGCGTGTAGACCGCGCCGCCGCGCTCGGCCGTGCTCTCTCGCAGGACGCTGCGCCGAATGACCGGCGAGGCGCCCTCGGGCGCATGAATCGCCGCGCCGATCCACGCCTTTCCGCGCCGAATCGTCACACCGTCCACGACACATGCCGTTGAAGTTCCGCTTGAAAAGTAGAGGCCGCATCGCTGATCGCTCGCGCCGGCCTGTCCCTCGGCGTCGATCACGGTGGCGGCCACGACGGTCGGGTCGTCTGGACGCGTACTTCGAAACAGGATCTGCTTGGCCGGGAGGTTCAGACTTCGACTGAGCCGGCCCGCGTACGTGCCCGGCGCCAGTACCACCGTGTCCCCCTCGAAGCGCTCGGCGGCCGCGACCACGGCGCTGAGCGTCGCCTTGGGTCCGTGAGCGCCGTCCCAGTTCGCGGCCAGCCCGTCCCATCCGTCGTCTCCGGCAGGATCGACGAAGAGTGTCGCCGGCCCGCGATGCGGATTCCGACTCTGTGCGTACTCCTGGGAGTTGACAAGCGCGTCTCCATCGTCGTCAGCGCCCGCGGCAGCCGCCGTTGCGGACGAATAGAAGCGTTGCTCCCACCAGCTGGGCAGTCCGTCCGCGTCGATGTCTGAAAATTCATCGGCGCCGATGTCAGCCCGACCGCCGTTGACGCGCGGTTCCGCGTCAATATCGCTCTGTCCCGCATAATCACCCGTCGGATCGCCCGCGTTTACACAGGGCGAGTCACTCCGGAGGTGCGAACCCGAGCGAACCAGGCGCGGGTCGAGGTCGATGTTGCCGGCGCCCCACGCGAGAGTCGAAGCAGATCCGACGTAGACGCCCGCCTCCCCGTCCCCCATGCAGCTATGGGAAACGGCCAGCGTGGTGGTTCCCAGGAGTCCGGTTTGCACCCCGAGTGACGACGAATTTCCCCAGAGAATGCAATTTGACATCGTCACGTTGCTGTCGTCGAACCGGAGGGCCCAGGCTCCGTTCAGTCCTCCGCGACTGTTGGCAATTGTGCAGTTCCGCAGCGAAATCTCGGCCCCGATCGAGAACATCGCCGTGCCGGCATACTTGCCCGCGTTGTCGATGATCGTGCAGTTCTCGAGCGACGCGCTGCAATCCCAGTACACGGTCATCGCGCCGTCGTTCGACGAATTTCGCTCGATGCGGCAATTCGTCATCCGGATGTGGCTCGAATCGATCACGAGGATCGCCCCGTAATCACTCGCGAGATTGTCGGAGATCACACAGTCGCGCAGCGTCGGACTGCTTCGCTCGCAGTGAATCCCCGCCCCGCGGTTCGAACCGAAGGCGCCGATGAAGCGACAGTTCACGATCGTCGGAGCGGAATCCACGCACCAGGCGCCGCAGCCGGTGTAGACGCCGCCGCGCATGACCGTGAACCCCTCAACCACCGCGGCCGGCGTCTCGCCATAGTAGAATCCGAAGCCGCGGCCGTAGCCGTCACAGTCGATTACGCAGGTGTCGGGTCCGCTCTCGGACCGCAGCGTCATGTCCTTCCCGTTGAACGCAAGGTTCTTATTTGCCTCGCCCAGGTAGACGCCGTCGCGGACGAGGACGGTGTCGTACGCCGCCGCCGCGTCCAAGGCTTCCTGGATCGCGTCAAATGGATGTGTCGCGGTGCCGTCTTCGGCCGGATCGCTCAGCGCGGGGTCGAGGGGACCGGGGTCAAACGGCGCATCGTCGTCGACATACCAGGTCCGGGCGGCGCCGGCAGAGGAAACGACCAACGCAACGAACAACATCGGCGTGAGAGACCGGACGTGGTGAGCTGACATGGCTGGACTCCTCGCTCTTCGCACCCGGCGGGCCCGCCGGCCCGGCACGTGTGGTACATCGACAGGGGGAACCAATGACAGGAACCGGATACGGGACGTGATCGATTGCGGGCGCGCGGCGTCCTCGGACCATCTGGAACGCGCCGATCGCACGCCCGCGCGACATGAACGCTCCTCCGGCGGGGACTCGGCCGCGGCGGGGTCCCCGGGAGAGGCGTCATCCGGCATCGCTCCGAGACGACGGCCGCGGGCGCTATCGCGCCCCGCGCCATCTGCTCGTGCGGAACCGGAAACCCTCCTGCCTCATTATAGCTGCGCAGCCTTTCATTTCGCGCGTGCGTTGAGGCGTTGCATCGTGATCACTGCCCGTATTCGGCCGTTCGTGTAGACTGCGGCATGTTGTTCGCCATGCCCGAGTATGCCCGCGGGGGTGTCTCTCGGCGGGCCGTCCACGATGCGCCTCCTCATGAAGCACCCGCTGCTGCGCTGGATATTGCCGCTCTTGCGCTACGGCCTCTGCGTCGTCGCCATTCTGTATCTCTATTTCAATGTTTCGTGGTACGACCACGTCACGCTGAACGGACCCGGGGGCGAGAAACTTCAGCTTGTTCGTGCGGATGCCGAGGGACTCGTCGTCGTGCGGGACGGCGCGGAAGTTCGGCTGGCCATGAGCGATGTTCACCGCATTCCCGGCACTGAGGAGCCGGAGATCATCTACGGGATCCGCGGCGTCGTCACCGGTCTGGATTGGCGTCTCGCGGGCCTTTCGCTGCTGATCTTCGGGCCCGTGCCGTTCTTTTCGGCCGTGCGGCTCGTGCTGATGCTGCGGATCCAGGATGTGCGGTTGACCGTTTGGGAAGCGGTGAAGCTGACGTTCGCGGGGAATTTCTTCAATTTCGCGCTGCCCGGCACGACGGGCGGCGACCTGATCAAGGCCTATTACATCACCCGCTACACGCACCACAAGACCGAGGCCGTCACGGCCGTCGTGCTCGACCGCGTGATCGGCCTGCTGGGGCTGATGATGCTTGCGAGCCTGCTTTTCGCGCTCGCGTGGAAGCAGCTCAACTGGGATCCCGCATACCGGAATTCGCTCGCGAGCGCGCTTGGGCTCGTGTGGGCGGGGCTGGCGCTGGGATGTCTGATCGTGTTCAGCAGCCGGCTGCGCGGGCTGTTTCGCCTGTCGGAGATCGCCGCGCGGCTTCCCGCGGGCGAGCATCTCCAGCGCATCGGCAGGGCGACGGTCGCGATGCGGACGCACAAGGCGCTGACGCTCTGGTCGCTGGTCATCACGATCGGTCTGCAGGGGCTGGTGGTCTGGTCGGCGTTCATGATGGCGCGGGGGCTGGGCATGGAGGGGCCGGCGTCGCTCTTCTTCATCTGCGTGCCGATCGGATTCCTCATCGCCGCGATTCCGATCTCGCCGCCGCAGGCGATCGGCGTGCTTGAGTGGGCGTATATCCAGTTTTTTACGCAGGAGGGTCTGAACCCGATTTCCGCGGCCGTGGCGTTTGCGCTGCTCGTGCGCCTCATTCAGCTCGTCTGGGCGGTGCCCGGCGTGCTCGTGCCGCTGCTCGGTGCGCACATGCCGTCGAAGGCAGAACTGGCGGACATGGAGTCGCCCGAGGCGCGGGCGGCGGGTGACGCGGCGACCTCCGGCCTGCCCTCGACGGCTGCGACCCCTCGATGACGCGAAACGCCCCGCCGACGAGACCTTCCGCGCCGCATCCGGGTGCTCTGCCGTCGACGCCGCGCTGGCCGCGCCGGCGCTTCTGGGGCGCTGTCCTGCTCCTCGCCCTGCTCATCGGCGGCATGCACGGCCGGTCGGTCTTCTACGGGCTTTTTCTCGACGACCATGCGCATTTCAGGCAGCTTCGCGAGTGCGGCTGGTCGCTCCGGGAGCTGGTCGACGCGTGCCGGCTCGAACTCGTCGGCGGCGTTGTCGATTACTGGTGGCTGCCCGATGTCACGCTGCGGTTCTTCCGACCGGTTTCATTCGCGGTCATGAAGCTCTGCTACACGCTCACCGGCTGGAGCCCGGCCGCGCTGCACGTCCTGTCGATGCTCTGGCACCTGGCGAACTGCGCGATGCTCATGCTGCTGCTGAATCGCCTGGGCGCCCGGCCGCTGCTGGCGCTCGGCGTGACGGCGCTGTTCTCGATTCACCCGGGGCATGTCGCGACGGTGCAGTGGATTGCGGTGCAGACGGAGTTGATGGTGACGGCGTTTCTGCTCGGCGCGACGCTCTGCTGGGCGCGGTATCGCGGCTGGTGGGGTGAGCCGCCGGCCGGGGGGGGCTTTGCGGCCGGGGCGATCGTGCTTTTCGCGCTGGCGCTGGGCTGTCGCGAGAACGCGATCATGCTGCCGGCGATCCTGCTGGTCGGCGACTGGATGATGCTGCGGCCGCGCGGCTTGCGCGTCTTCGGGCGGGGCTGGTGGGTTCCCGGGCTCCTCGTCGTGGGCGTGACGGGCGGGTATCTCGCGCTGCGGACGGCGATGCTGGGCGAGGCGTCGCTGCCGCCGAAGCCGTATGTCATCGGGCCGGGTGACGCGGGGTTTTTCCGGTTCATCGTCGACAAGACGTGCTATTACCTGCTCGGCGAGTTTCTGCTCGTGCCGATCATCCCGTTCGGCGGCGTCCGCTATTTCCGTGAGATTCCGGCGTGGTTCTACGGCCTGACCGCGGCGGTGCTGGTGATTCCGCTGCTGTGCGTCCTGCTGAGCCGTCGGCGGGCGGCGGTGTGGCTCGGGCTGGCGTGGCTGCTGCTGTTCATGCTGCCGGTGCTGCCGGCGTTTGAATCGCCGCATCACCTCTATCTGCCCGGCGTCGGGTGGGCGATCTTTGCGATGCTGCTGTTCCAGCTCGGCGCGGGGGCCGCGCAGCCGGGCGAGTCGCGCGTTGCGACCGTGCGGCATTCGATCGCCTGGACATTCGGCGTGGGGTTCGGGTGCATCCTAGGCCTCGCTTCGTATTTCTCGACGCTTGCGACGGACGTGGGGCAGACCGTTGAGGACCTTGTCACCGACGAAGTGTGCTCGGCGGAGCCGCCGATCCGATCGGGCGAGACGATCTATGTCTTCAATCTGCCGATCCTGGCGCACTATCTCCAGCTTTCGATCGAGGAGCGATTGGGGGTTGAGGATGTCCGGGTCCACGCGCTGACGTGGTCGACGCGCGTCCTCGGAAATCGCACGCCAGCCGAGCTGCGGGTCGTCGATGACCGGACGCTGGAGGTCGAGGTCGCGGAAGATCGCTGGTTTGCGGGACCGCTGGGCCACCTCGTGGCAGAAGCGAACGGCACGCCGCTGCCGGTGGACGTCGACCGGCCGGTGGAGCGGCCGGATTTTCGGGTGGAGCGGATCGACCATGACTCGGGAACGGGTGACGCCGACGGGATCGCTGGGCTGCGATTCGTTTTTTCCGAACCGCTGACGCGGCCGGGCGTGCGCGTGTTCTGGGGCTCGACGGAGCGGTGGGCGTGTCCGGTGCCGATCGAGGCCCTCGTTCGCCAGCGGGCGCGATAGCGCGGGCGGTCCGCGCTTGAGCGACTGCCGACGACGGTGGGCCGGGCACCTTGCCGCTTGCATCTAACCGAAGGTGCGGATGCGGTCGACTGCGGTTCGGATTTCGGCGAGGCGCTGGCTGCCGGATTCGCGTTCGAGCATGAGGTCGCAGTCGAGGCGGGGCGTGCGGACGACTTCGAAGAACGCGGGCCAGTCGACTTCGCCTTCGCCCACCGGCGTCTCCTCGCCCCACTCGCCGGGCGTCGTCGTCCGACGGGCGTCCTTGATGTGAATCTGCATGACGTGCGGCGCGAGCTTGCGAAGCGCCTCGATGGGGTCGCCGTGGTCGTAGAGGATCATGTTGGCGGGGTCGAAGTTCACGCCGACGCTGGGCCGCGCGATCTCGGTGAGAACGCCGAGCAGCGTGTCGGCCGTTTCCTGGCCGGTTTCGAAGGCGACGCGGACGCCGCGGCGGGCGAAGATGTCGGCGATGAGTTGCAACCGCTCGACGAGGCGCTTGCGCAACGCATCGCCGGGCTTGGGCGGCAGGAAGCCCGCGTGGAAGGAGACGAGGGTGAGCTTGAGATCCGCCGCGATGGCCGCGATCCGCTCGGCGCTGGCGCGGTTGGCCTCCCAGTGCTCGTCCGGCCGGACGCCGCCGGTTCGCCGGATCGTTTCCAGCGTCGTGTAGTCCTCGCCTTTGGTTCGCATCATGCCCGAGCGGATGGCGATGCCGGCGGCGGCCAGGACACGGACGGTGCGGTCCAATGCCCATTCGCCCTCACCGACCGGATCCAGGGCCAGTTGCACGGCGGAGAGACCGGCCGCGCGCACTTTTTCGGCGAGGTCTTCGGGGGATTCCGGCTGAAGGGACCAGGAACAGACGCCGAGCATTCGGTTCATTTTCGCACCTCTCGGGCAAGTGGCCGGTTCAGAGTGTATCGCGGGGGAGGTGACTCTCGCGCGCCCTCCGGACGTGCAAGAAAACGTCGCCGAACACCGCGTCCGATTTTCGGACGCTTCTGCATTGTCCTGACGGTTCACAGCGTTACAGTGGAGGGTGAGCGTTCCGGCGAGCCGCCGCGAACTGGCAGGGGGAACACGCGATGCGCGCAACCACCATCACTCGGTCATTCACCGTGGGCCTTCTCGCAGCCGCCGCCACGCAGGCGCTCGGCCAGTCCGCCGTCCCGGCCGTCTTTGTCGCGAACAACGGGAACATCGAGGGCGCCGTCACGAGCTTTACGCTCGACGGCGCCGGGCGGCCGGTATTCGTGCAGAAGCTCGTCACCGGCAGCGGATCGGGCGCGCCGGGGAACAATGCGTATTCCATCGATATCTCGCCAAACGGCCGGTTTCTGGCGACGAGTCATGCGACGGCCGCGACGACGGAGCAGATCTCGATCATCGAGGTGTGGCCGGACGCGACACTCGTGCTGCTGAGTACAGCGACGACGCCGGACAGCCCGCTGGATCTCAAGTGGATCGACGACACGCACCTGGTGGTGACGCGGACGCAGTTCGGGGGCACGAACGAGGTGATCGTGTACGCGGTGGACGGGGAGACGGGGGCGGTGACCGAGGTTGACCGGGGCGCGGGCGGGACGTTTACGAGCGCGGTCGATGTCCACCCGTCGGGGCGGTTTGTGTACGCGGGGGATTCGAATTCGAACTTCATCCGCGTGTTTGAGGTCGCCGTTGATGGGACGCTGACGGAGATTCAGACCGAGTTCACGGGGACGACGTATCCGCTGGGGCTCGAAGTCTCGCCGGACGGGACGCGGGTCTATGCGGGCGGCGGCATTAGCAGCGGCCGGACAGCGATTCTGGGGTATGACATCGGGGTCGACGGGCGGCTGACGGCGATGGCGGGGGTGCCGTTTCTGACGAGCGGAAACTCGCCATTCAATATCAATTACTCGGAGGATGGCTCGATTCTGTTCGTCGGTCACGGGACGGATGCGACGATCCGGTCGTTTCTCATCGATCCGGCGACGGGGGCGTTGACGGAGACGGGGTTTGTGTTTGATGTCGGGCTCCAAGGGTCGTTCGGGGATTCGGCGACGATCGGCGATCTGCTGTTTGTGACGGATGATACGAGCGCGATCGACGGGCTTTCGGGGCTGTATTCTTTCGATATCCAGGCGGATGGGAATTTCATTTCCACGGGGCCGATCGTGTCGACGGGTGCTACGACGCCGACGGAGATTGCGGTGTGGAATCCGCCGGCGGTCGAGTGTCCGGGGGATTTGAACGGCGATTTGCAGGTGGGGCTGGCGGACCTGGCGATCCTGCTGTCGAACTTCGGGACGCCGGATGGAGCAGGGCATGAGGATGGCGACATTGATGGCGATGGCGACGTGGATTTGAGCGATTTGACGCTGCTGTTGTCGGAGTTTGGTGTGGTTTGCGGTTAGCGGTTGGATGCGCCACGCTGGCGCGTGTGCCGTCGGGCAGGGACGCCCGACGCCACTGGGTCACGCTTGCGCGTGGCGGTCCTCGCTGGCGCGTCGGGCTCGGATTTGCGTGCCTCGCTTGCGCGTCGGGCTCGGATTCGCTTCCTTGCTGGCGCGTCGAGTTCGGCATCCGGGGCGGCGCGCCCTGTTGATTCACCCGCTATGCTTCACGCTCAGCGAGGTGAACCATGTCTACTCGATCTTCGATCGTTGCGCTGGTGGTTTTCACATTCACAATTCCGGCCGCGTGGGCTGACCTTGATGCGCTTCGGGCCGAGCAGCTTCGGTGCGAATATCGCGTCGATCCGCTGGCGGTCGAGGAGCAGCATCCGCGGCTGAGCTGGATCGTCGCGTCGGAGCGGCGCGGGGAGAAGCAGACGGCGTACCGCATTCTGGTGGCGTCGACGCCCGAGCGGCTGCTCAAGGACGAGGGCGATCTGTGGGACAGCGGAAAGGTCGAGTCGGGCGCGACGACGCACATCGCCTACGCGGGCAAACCGCTGGAATCGGGTGCGGCCGCGTACTGGAAGGTCCGCGCGTGGAACAAGGACGGCGTTGAAGGGCCGTGGAGCGCGCCGGCACGGTGGGAGATGGGACTGCTCAAACCGGCGGACTGGGCGGCGCGGTGGATCGACGCTTCGCCGACGCCGACGGCGCTGAAGATCACCGAGGCGACGTATTACACATCTGACGGGAAGGTCAAAAAGGACGTCACGGAGGCCGTGTCGCGGCTGCTGGCTGAGAAAGGGCCGGAATTTCCCGTGACGAACGAGAATCTGGGCGGCGACCCGGCCAAGGATGTGCACAAGCGGCTGCATGTGAAATTCACGTGCAACGGCGTGCCGCTGGAGGTGGACTGCGCGGAGAAGGCGAACCTGTATCTGCCGGCCGGGCAGGTGCCCTATCTACGGAAGAGCTTTGATCTGGTGAAACCTGTCGCGCGGGCGCGGATTTTCGCGACGGCGCTGGGCGTGTACGAATTGCGGCTCAACGGGAAGCGCGTCGGCGATGCGTACCTGGCGCCGGGCTGGACGGATTATCCGAAGCGCGTCCGCTACCAGGCCTACGACGTGACGAAGCAACTCGCGCAGGGCGAGAACGTGCTCGGGGCGATCGTCGCGCCGGGGTGGTTCGCGGGGCACGTCGGGCTTTTCAATGCGTTCCAGTTTTACGGCAAACCGCCGGCGCTGCGGGCGCAGCTTGAAATCACGTTTACCGATGGGACCTCGACGCGGGTCGTGAGCGATGAGTCGTGGAAGACGCACGCGAGCCCGCTGTTGATGGCGGACCTGCTGAAGGGCGAGACGTATGATGCGGCGCTCGAAATTCCCGGGTGGGATGCGGCGGGTTTTGACGCGAGCACCTGGAAGCCCGCGAAGGCGCGCGACGAACAGTGGAATCTTCAGGCGGATGTCGACGAGCCGATCCGCGTCTTTGCCGAGCTGCCCGCGCGGTCGCTGAGCGAGCCTGCGCCCGGGCACTGGGTCTTCGATCTCGGCCAGAACATGGTCGGCGTCGTGCGGCTGCGCGTGGCCGCGCCGAAGGGGACGGTGGTGACGATCCGGCACGCGGAGGTGTTGAACGCGGACGGGACGATCTACACAGCCAACCTGCGCGGGGCGACGTCGACGGATACGTATGTCTGCAAGGGCGACGGGGTGGAGACGTGGCAGCCGGGGTTCACATTTCACGGGTTCCGGTATGTGGAGTTGACGGGGCTGTCGAAGAAACCAGCCCTGGACGCGGTCACGGGCGTCGCCTTCGGCAGCGATCTGCCGCTGGTGGGCGAGTTCGAGTGCTCCGATCCGCGGGTGAATCAGCTCCAGTCGAACATCTATTGGGGGCTGCGGGGGAATTACCTGAGCATCCCGACGGATTGCCCGCAGCGCGACGAGCGCATGGGCTGGATGGGCGATGCGCAGGTGTTCACGCCGACGGCGACGTTCAACTGCGACGTGGCCGCGTTCATGACCAAGTGGATGGTCGACGTGATCGATGCCCAGCGCGAGGACGGGGCGTTTGCGGATGTTTCGCCGGTGATGCGGGGGCTCAATTTCGGCACACCGGCGTGGGGCGACGCGGGCGTGATCGTGCCGTGGACGATCTACGAGGCGTATGGCGATACGCGGATGCTGGAGCGGTGCGCGGCGTCGATGGTCAAGTGGGTCGAGTGGTGCAAGGCCAACAGCACCGACCTCATCCGCGAGAAGAACCGCGGAAACGACTACGGCGACTGGCTGTCTATCAAGGCGGATACGTCGAAGGAGCTGATCGGCACGGCGTATTTCGCGCATTCGACCGATCTGCTGGCGCGGTCGCTTCGCGTTCTCGGGCGTGACGCCGACGCGGAGAAATATGAGAAGCTGTTCGCGGACATCAAGGCGGCGTTCATTCGACGGTATGTCGAGGCGGACGGGCGGATTAAGAACGCCACGCAGAGTTCGTACATCCTGGCGCTGCGGTTCAACCTGCTGCCGGACGAGTTGCGGGCGAAGGCGATTGAGGAACTGGTCGCGGATGTGGAGTCGCGGGACTGGCACGTTTCGACGGGGTTTGTCGGCGTCAGTCACATTCTGCACGTGCTGGAGGCGGGCGGGCGGACGGACGTCGCCCATCGGCTGCTGATGCAGGACACGTTTCCGTCGTGGCTGTTCTCGGTGAAGCATGGGGCGACGACGATCTGGGAGCGGTGGGACGGCTGGACGCCGGCGACGGGGCCGCATCCGGATTTCGGCATGAATTCGTTCAATCATTACGCGCTGGGCTCGTGCGGGCAGTGGATGTTTGAGCGCGTGGCGGGGATTGCACGCGAGCCGGGCGTGGCCGCGTTTGAGAAGATCGTGGTGCATCCGCGGCCGGGGGCGCTGACGTCGGCGAAGGCGACGCTGCGGTCGATCCGGGGGCCGATCTCGACGGCGTGGACGGTGAAGGACGGCGAGTTCTCGCTGGATGTCTCGATTCCCGCGAATACGACGGCGACGGTGGTGCTGCCGACGAAGGACAAGGACGGCGTGCGCGAATCCGGCGGGCCGGCGGAGGCGGCGCAGGGCGTGAAGTTCGTGCGGGTGGAGGGGGAGGAGAGTGTCTGGAGCGTGGGGTCGGGGAGGTATCGGTTTGCGTGCAAGATGGCGGAGTGACCGCGTCGGGGGAATGCAGAATGAAGAATGCAGAATGCAGAAACCGAATACTCGCCGGTTCGGTACTTTTCGCGGTTTTTCTTGCGTCTGCGGC
This sequence comes from Planctomycetota bacterium, assembly GCA_045863555.1. Taxonomy (GTDB): domain Bacteria; phylum Planctomycetota; class Phycisphaerae; order UBA1845; family Fen-1342; genus JACRLV01. Next base: position 36,230 of record BTUU01000013.1, read on the forward strand.
GCTGCCGCCCGCGGTCGATACGGCTGCGCCCGCAACACAGCCCGCCGCGAAGCTGCCGTCCGTTGATCTTCGGCCGCTTTTCGAGGGGTGGAACCTGCCCGTCCGCAGTCAGGGCGCGCGGGGGACGTGCTCCGCATTTGTGATCACGCAGGCGCTGGAGTTTGCCCGGGCCCGCCGCACCGGCCACGGCACACCGCTCAGCGTTGAGTATCTGAACTGGGTGTCGAATGAGGTCGCCGGCAACCGGGAGGACGGTGGGTTCTTCTGGGACCTCTGGCGCGGTTTTGAGCGGCTTCGCATCTGCACGGAGGTTCAGTGGCCCTATCGCGCGACGTATGACGAGTCGAACGAGCCGCCAGCGGAGCTGCGCTGGCGGGCGCGCGAGTTCATGCCGGAACGCTACCGGTATCACTGGATCAAGGAGTGGGACGTCAAGACCGGCCTGACGCCGGAGCAGCTCGCCGAGATCAAGCGGACGCTCGACCGGCAGTGGCCGGTCTGCGGCGGGCTGCGCTGGCCGAAGGTGGAGAAGTGGGAAGGCGACCTGCTGGAATTCGCGCCGCCCGAGGGTGTCCGCGACGGCCATAGCGTGCTGCTCGTGGGATACCAGGATGATCCGTCGCTCCCGGGCGGCGGCGCGCTGCTCTTTCGCAACAGCGCCCGCCCGAAGCAGGACGGCCGGATGACGTATGCGTACGCGAGCGCGTACATGAACGACGCCGCGTGGATCGACTTTGATGCGTACCAGGCTGCCGTTGTGGATCCGCCACCGCTCTTCCATCCCATCGGCGGCGTGGACAATGCTCCGCTCTCGCGCGATGCCGTCGAATTGATCAGCCCTCTCTCGATGCCGCCGCCGGGCCGCAATTGCCGTGTTTCGAGCAACCAGCGGCCGGACTGGCACACGGAAAATCTCGACATGACCTGGCTTCAGCCGGGCGAGTCGATCGACGTGCCGCTGCTCGGGCCGGGCGTGATCACGCACATGTGGTTCACGAGCCACGCGGGCTGGGTGGGTGAGCTGAACGCGCTCAGCCTGCGGATCTACTGGGACGGCAGCGACGAGCCGGGCGTCGAGGTGCCGCTGGGCGATTTCTTCGCCGTCGGCCAGGGCAGGCCGGCGGTCGTCAGCAGCATTCCCGTGCAGGTGTCGCCGACGGGCTCGCTGAGCTGCTACTGGCGGATGCCGTTTCACAAGGCGGCGCGGATCGTCATCCGGAATGACAATCCCGACCGCGGGGCGGGGCTCTATTGGCAGATCGACTGGACGCGGGTGAAGTCGCTGCCCGAAGACACGCCGCGGTTCTTTGCATCGTACCGGTGCGAATTTCCGGCGAAGGCGGGCAGCGACTACCTAGTCGCTGATCTGGAGGGCCGGGGGCTCTACGTCGGCACGGTGATGTCGGTGACGCTCGGGCAGGACGGCTGGTTCGGCGAGGGTGATGATTTTTTCTACATCAACGGCGAGTCGACGCCGAGCCTTCAGGGAACGGGCACCGAGGATTACTTCAATGACGCGTGGGGATTCCGTGAGCGAACCACGCCCTGGTTCGGCCAGCCGCGCTGGCAGGGCGACGCCGCGGGCGACAGCGGCGTCTGCTATCGGTGGCATCTGCCCGATCCGGTGAATTTCTCGAGTTCGCTGAAGCTGGCGATCGAGCACAAGGGCAACCGCAGCGAGTCGTCCAATGCGTTTTTCATCGAGCGGCCGGACTATTTCAGCAGCGTCGCGTTCTGGTATCAGACGGGCCGGCCGAAGGCGCTTCCGCCGCTGCCGGACTGGAAGAGCCGGCGCGTTCCGTGGCAGATTCAGCACTTTGTGAAGGCGTTTCAGCGGGTGAAGGTCGAGGCCGGACCTGCGCCGAAAATCGACACGTCGGGGCTGTTCGGCGCGCGGCCGGTGCTGCTGTGGCCGAACAAGACGCCGGGGGCGACGCTCACGATTCCGATCGAGGTTGAACAGGGTGGCCGGTGCGCGGTGCGGCTGGTCGCGGGGAGCGGGGCGGACTATGGCACGTTTGATATTGAGGTCGATGGGAAGCTCATCGCGACGAAGAGCTTCCGCTCGGCCGATCCGAACGAGCTGGACCTGCTGCTCGGGACGCATGAGCTGAGCGCGGGGCCGCACGAGCTTACATTTCGTGCGTCAACGGATGAGGCAGCGGCCGGGCCGCTGGCGGTCGAGATGGCGCGCATCCTTGCGCTGCCGCCGGAGGCGAACCGCACGGTCCGCACGCACCACGAGGCGCATTTCATCCGCCTCGCGATCGGTCGGGCGATGTACGCGTATCGGCTTGCGTATGGCGACCTGCCCGATTCACTGGACACGCTGGTGGCGAAGGGCGTCATGGCCGAGCGCTATCTGCGCGACGAGAACGACCAGCCGCTGACGTCGCGGCGCGAGGGCGGCTTTCTCGTTGTCGAGTCCAAGGGAGAGAAGGGGGAGCCGTGGACGCATCGGTGGCAGGGGTTGGATCCGCGGCGGTGATACGAGCAACTGATAGAATGATCCCGATGATCGAGACTGTTAACACCGACCGCGCGAAATGGAACGTTTACCCCGGAGACGATCCCACGTTCCTGAATTTCGCGACGAAGATCATCGCTGCGGCTGCGGCGCTCGCTCAGCATCGACACATCGTCGTGGTGCGAATCGATAACTGGTTCGGCCAGGGCTGGCTTGGTTTTCCCAAGCTTCAATTCCGCCACCGCAGACGCCCCGGCGGTCTCTGGACGACTAAGAAACTGCGGAAACCCACTTGGTTTATTCCGCCATTTCACCCCCACCGCGTGCTTTCGGAAGCCCGGTTCGAGATGAGTGAGGACGGGATCGCCGATGGCCCATTTGAGCTGTCCCGACCATTGCATCATTCAAACGGGCCATCGACGCGGCCGCGACTCACGCTCCACGGCGAGCGGAGCTTCGCGGAGGCGTGCGAAGCGGGAATCTACGCGTGGTGCAGCGGAAATACGAGGGTGAACGATCGAGCCGCCTTGATGGTTTACAACCGATCGGCGGAGGAAGTATCCGGCTGGTATGCCGAGTTCCGAAAAGTCGACTCCTGGCGCTTATCGCGGCGCAAGGGCGTCAATGACGCAGACTGGCGTCGAATGCTCGAGGTCAGTGGGGTCACGAAATAGCGTCCGGTCGACGACGAATCGACGGTCGGCTTGTACCGGTTACAGAAGGGCGTAGGCCGCAGGACGGCCGATCCGCAGGATAAAGAGCGCCGGATCTGCATGTCGGGCCTTCATTCGGCCGATCGCATCGACAGCGACATCCGCGATTTCGTATTCGCCGGTGTCGATGTCGAGAACGAGGAAGCGCCCGTCGTGCTGCGGCTCCACACTCGCGCGGATCTGCTCGTCGTAGAGCGTCTGTCCACGGGAGGTGATCTCTTCGTTTGAGAAGCGCGTATGCATGGCGAACCTGAGCGTTACAGGCCTCCGAAGCGTCCATCCGACGCTCCTGTCCGGCCGTACTGTAATTCTAGCACGAACAGTCACGAAATCCCGGCATTGGAAAGAACGACCGCCCCCAGCGCTGCAACGACGGCTCTTTAGCCTTCGGGTGGATTTGACGCAGCAGTTTTCCTCGATTCTTCCGCGATCTCGCGGGCGAGGGCTTCGTCGAGCTTCATGCGCTCGGTGCGGCAGAGGGTTGAGCCGACATTGGCGAGGACATAACTCAGCACGAGTGGCAGCAGCATGGCCGTTGGAAGCGCGACGGCGAGTGGCTGGTCGGAGCGACCGCCGTAATTCGACAAGTCGACGACCGCACCGGTCATCAGGAGCGTGACGAGCATTGTCGTTGGCCAGCGCCATGCCCGTCGGGGCTCCGCGTAGCCCAAGCATAGGCCGAAAAATGGGATCAACCCGGCCAACAGGCACCCACTGCCCGGGTTCCACGACAACCCTGCAAGAAGCACGCCGCCGAGCAAACCGAGTGTCGAGACGAGGTAGCACATACGGTCGCGGCGTACGAGCCGCCAGGGGGCGAGGAGCTGGTTATACGTGAACGTGCCGCCGCATTCGGGGCAGGTGGTCGGGAACTCGGTGATGCGGTAGAGGTCGTATTCGCAGCGCGGGCAGGGGATGTGCTGGATCGGGAACGATCCACCGGGACCCTCCGGCCGGGAACTCGGAATTTCCCGGTGATCGCTAATAGCCTGTTACCTCGGTGCTGACGACACGGCCGTCGTCGTCGAGGTTCACGTATAGAAACGCATCATCCCACGCCACCATGCTCCACGATCCAAGGTAATAACTGAAAGTCACCCGGCCATCCAGCGGGTTGCCCCCCGCGTCCTGTCGACGGTCGGAGATGATTTTCTCCGGTTCGCCGAGGAGTGATTCGACCTCAGCGGCGGCGCGCCCAACCGCGATATGGCGGCGCGCATCGTTCGCCATACGAGCTCGCGTCCTGGAATCCGCTGCCCGCCACTGATCCACGGCGAACGGCAGATCATCGAACGGCCAGGATCGCCGCAGCTGAACGAGCAAGCCGGCGAATCCAACGGCGAGAATGGCAAGAATCCAGACGGCGGGTCGAAGCATCCGATTTGGGTTCATAAACCAACCCCGAACCGGTCATCGGCACGATACCTACTGCCTCCGCGACCCACCCTGCCCGCGCGGTATCGCCTTGATCCCCAGCGATTCGAGCCACTTCGCGGCCCATTCGCGGTACCGGGCGTCGCGATACGCCCACCAGGCTTCGCGGGTCTCGCGCTTGCTCAGCGACTGTCGAAACCGCCGGAACGGGTGCGACCCGCACAGCGCGTCGAGGAGGCGCTCCCGCTCCGACGCGTCGTCGAGGCTGTATGCGAAATCGCGCATGCACTTGGCATCGTCCGCGGGATCGGGGTCCGGGAGTTCGACATACCGGCCGGTATCGTCGTTCTCGATCGCGTGAACGATCGGCAGAAGGTCACGCTCCCATTGCGGGAGGTCTGCTTCGCCGGCGCCCTCGGTATCCTCGTCCTCGTCGTCGTCAACATCGCTGAGAAACGAATCCTTGAACAAGTCATCCGACAGCAGGTGCAGTGTGCCGGTCTGCGTATCGAGGAATTTTCGCGCCTCGTCCATATTCTCACTCATCATGGTCGCGAGTTCGTCGAGATCGATGGGTACTTCGCGGTGGGTGTTGGACACGCTGCGCTCCTTTCGGGTTCAGCGCTCGCGGCGAGCCGCGTTCTCGGACCCTGTGGGTCGCCGGCGTCGGACTCCGAGGTCCGCCGCTACGAGACGGCGGCCGCTGTCGGGCACGGAGGCCCGACGCCACTGACGCGTCCGTCGGGCGGCGGGGCCCGGCATCCCGCGGTTGCTACTTCGGCGCCGCTTCCTTCAGCGCCTTTTCGATCGCCGCGATGTCGTCGTTCGTCAGGTTCTTCTTCGTCGTCTGGAGCATTTTCACGAAGTGGGCGATCTCCTCCGGCGCGGCCGGATAGCCGACGTTGCCTTTCGGGCCGTCGGATGTGGCTAGCGGCTTGCCTTCGTGGTCGAGGAACGCGAACCAGGGGATACCGCCCTTCTCGTCCTTGCGATAACGCTGGGCGACCTCTTTGGCGTTCGTCATGCGGTCCATATCGATTTTCACATCCACGAAGTCCTTGGCGAGCAGCTTCTCGATTTCGGGGCGGGCCATGAAGTCTTCAAGGCGGTGGCAATAGACGCACCACGGAGCGCCGAAGTGCAGGAACACACGCTTGCCGTCGGAGGCTGCCTTCGAGAGCGCGGCCTTCAGCTCCGCCTCGGCATCGACCGCGGCCGCCTTGTTCTTGTCGAGGAATGCGGCGACTTTCTTCGGATCGTGCTTGTCGCCGTCTTCGAGCGAGCCCGTGTCCTGGTTCGTGACGACCTTGCCGTCCCCGTCGAGCACCGTCAGAAACGGCACGCCGTTTTTCTTCGGGTCCGCCTCGTACTTGGCGGCGATGTCCATGTTCTTGTCGAATTTTCCGATGTCGACGCTGACGAGCTGGTATTCGTACTTCAGCGTCTTGGCGATGGCCTTGTCGCTCTGGAAGAGGCCATGCAGCTTGATGCACCAATGGCACCAGTTTCCGCCGTAGACCACCAGAACCCGCGAATGATCGCGACCGGCCTTCTTGATGGCCGCGCCGATCTGGGCCTTGGCGTCGGCCGCCTCGTCGTAGACTTTCGCGGGCTTTTCCTGCGCGGGTTTCGCGGCTTCTCCGCCGGCCGGGCGAAGCGGGGTCGCCGGGACGGGTTTGGCTTCCTGCGCGGTGGCGAGGGAGGCGAGCAGGGCTGCGAGCGTCAGTCTGAGTACGCGGACCATGGGACTGCTCCTTGAACGGGCGTTGATGGCCATGAAGAGGATACCCGCGCTCGCGGGATTTCTCCTCCGGCGGGTGCGGGTGAGGCTGCCGGCCGATTTCTGTCGCCCCGTTCCGGGGCTCAAATACCACCGGATTATTCCCACGGCTTGCGCCGTGGGCAACAATCTGCCGCCCTCCGGGCTAGGAGCCGCCGCCCTTCGGGCTAAGAGCCGCCGTCCAGGCGGTCACGCGCTCCGACGGTCGCCGCGGCGGAGCGGCAGTTGCCGTTCCGCGGGGCATTGGATAACTTGGCCCGAGTCTCGGCGACACTCATGCGGGCGAACGTGCGGGCCGCCACGGCGGCCGGCGAAGGGCGGACAGGCGGGTCATGGCTGGACATTCCCATTGGGCGCGGATCAAGCGGGCGAAGGCGGTCACGGATGCGCGGCGCGGGCGGGCGTGGGGGCGGCTGTCGCGGGCGATCATCGTCGCGGCCCGGGGCGGGGGCGGCGATCCGGAGTCGAACCTCGCGCTGCGGTACGCGATCGACGCGGCGCGGGCCGAGAACATGCCCCGCGACACGATCGAGCGGGCGATCAAGAAGGGCACGGGCGATCTCGGAGGGGTGCAGTACGAAGAGTTGACGTACGAAGGCTACGGCCCCGGCGGCGCGTCGTTCCTCTGCCAGGCGCTGACGGACAATCGCACCCGGACGGCCGGCGAGATCAAGAATCTGTGCGAGCACAACAACGGAAATCTCGCGGCGCCCGGCGCGGTCGCGCGGCTCTTTACGAAACGCGGGCTGTTCATCATCGCGCCGTCGGCCGCGACGGAAGACCGGCTGATGGAACTGGCCTTGGAGGTCGGCGCGGACGATGTGCGGTTCGTGGATGAGGCGTTCGAACTTTCGTGCGATCCGGGGCTGTTCGGCGCGGTCCGCGACGCCCTCGCCGCGGCGAAGATCGCGGTCGAGAGTGCGGAACTGACGATGATTCCGTCGATGATGGTGCCGCTGACGGGTGAGGCGGCCGAGAAGATGATGAAACTCGTCCAGGCGCTCGAGGACCAGGACGACGTACAGAACGTCTACTCGAACGCGGACATTTCGTCGGAAGAGATGGACAAATTCGCGAAATAGCGGCGGATTTGCGCGGGTTTCGACCGATTTCGCGGCGTACGGCCGTCTGCGCTTTCTGAGCCGTTCCCCAGGAGTTAAAGGATGCGTCCAGTCCATTGCGGGATCGTTGTCGGCGCTTTCCTGTTGCTGGCCGCAGCAGCCGCACCGGCGGAGGACCTTGTGCCGCCGCGGGGTGAATCGGGCCAGACGCTGGTCGCGACGAAGGCGGACCTCGACGCGGGCGAGATTTATCACATCTATCCGGGCGAGGATACGCAGGTCGCGGTTCTTTCCGACGCGCAGTTGCAGCGGACGGTCGTGGCCGGCCGGCGCGTCGTGGGATATTTCGTGTCGCCCTTTGACCGGGGTCCGAATGATCCGCCGATCAGCGGGGGGTATGGCCGACTGCCGGTGGCGTCGCTGGACTGCGGAATCAGTCCGTATCGCGATGTGTGGCTCGGGCCAGCGCTGCTTGATGCGGAGAAGCACCCCGAGATCACATTTCGGATTCTGAAGGTCGAGGACGTGAAGCGCACCGGCGGCCCGAAGCCGCCGGAGGAATTCACGCTGACGCTCGAGACGGAGCTGGTCGTGAAGGGGCAGGCGGTCAAGGTCCGCTCGGCGGCCGAAGTCCGCGTGATTCCGTTTACGTTCCGGACGATGGCCCGCTATCCGGGCGATCTGCTGACACTGCGGACGTCGTTTACCCTGCCTCTGGCGGATCTGGGGCTCAAGAAGCCGGACCGGCAGTGGGAAGATCGCATGGCGGGGGAGTTGAAGTTTGACGTTTTTCTGCTGGCGAACACGGTGCCGCCGGACAAGTCGCTCGACCCGGCGCTGAAGCAGCCGGTGAATGTGCGGCACCTGCGGATGATGACCGAGCTGCGCGATTTTGACCGGCCGGATGCGGGTTATTCGCTGGCGCGGGGGCTGATGAAGGATGCGTGGGAGGATGCGGCGGCGCTGAATCGGATTGCGCTGGAGGTGGCGACGGAGGACGGGATCCGGCGGCGGGATTTCGGGCTGGCGCTGGAGGCGGCGCGGCGGGCGTGCGAGCTGACGGGGGAGAAGGACGCGGCGATGGTGGAGACGCGCAAACGGGTCGAGGCGCTGGCCGGTGCGCCGACGAGTCAGCCGGGCGCCGACGCCGTGCGCTGATCACGAAGGAATCGCCTACCGGCTGGAAATAATCCCGCCCGAAGCAATAATAGCGCTGTAGTACCGAGCGACAGGGACGTCCTGCATCCGCTCTTACCGGCTGCGCGAAGCGAGGTGGGACCATGCTTTACGCCGCGCTGACCTTCTGGCTGCTCGTCATCGTCTTCAGCGCCTGGGGCGTTCACTGGCTGTGGAGCCGGATGATCAAGCCGCGCGCCGTCAACACGATCCTGTTGCCCGGCACGCTCGTCGCACAGCTCGGCCATGTAATGGGGCTGCTGGTCACGGGCAATTCCGTCCAGAATACGACGCTGATGGGAGATGACGACGAGGGTGAGCCGCAGTCGGAGACGCCTGAAAAGAGCCGGCTGCCCGTCATCGGTCCGATCGTCATCGCGCTGCTGCCGCTGGCGGCGTGCGCGCTGGGGCTCTACTGGGCGGCCGAGTGGTGGGGCCAGGGCGTGATCGCCCGGCTGGGCGAGCCGCGCGTCGCGGCGGCACTGCCGACGTCGCTGGCGGCGTTCTGGGCGCTGCTGCGCGAGAGCCTGACCGTCACCGAGAGCATGGTGAACGCGATCATCCACGCCGACTGGACGCAGTGGCCGACGATCGTCTTCGTCTATCTCTCGGTGTGCCTGACCGTGCGCATGACGCCGTTTGAGGGCAACCGGCGCGGAGCGATCGGGGCGATTCTCTTTTCGGGACTCACGATCGGCGCTCTCGCGGCGCTGATCCCGAGCATCCGCGATTTCACGCTTCAGACCTGGCCGGTCCTCAGCTTCGCGGTCGGGATGCTGCTCTTTCTGCTGCTGGCGTCGCTGCTCATCAGCGGCGTGGTGGGATTGGTCAAAATCCTGGCAAAGAACGAGTGACGTCGCGGTCCGGCGCGGTGACGAGTCAATCCGTCGCGGACGCGAGCTGGTCGATCTCATCGGGCGGGATAAGCCGCGCGATGACGGGAACTTTTTTCGCCTGTTCCGCGAGCGCGGCATCGAGCTGGACGGCCGTGCGCAGCGCGGCGCGCGTCTCCGCGGCGCGGGATGACTTGGCGTGCACGATTGCGAGCAGAAAGTGAGCGCTGGACCGGCGCGGATTCGCCCTCGTGGCCGCCGCGAGGTTCTTCTCCGCTGAGGACAGCGCCCGCCGCGCCGCGGCCGCATCGCCCGATCCCGCGGCGTCGGCCGCGGCCAGGTCGAGCTGCGCCAGGCCTTCCAGCGCCGCGGCGGATTGGCGGCCGGCGCCGACGGCAGCGGCGAACCATTTCCGAGCCTCGGCCGGAGAGCCGGTCCGCATCTCGATGACGCCGCGCCAGTACGCGGCGGCCGGCGGGACTGGCACAACGGTGATGCGTGCGAGCGCCGCCTTTGCCGCTTCGAACTGGCGGGCCTCGGTCAGCGCGGCCGCCTGGAGGATGAGCAGGTCGACATCGGCGGGTCTTTCGTCCAGCAGCGCGGCGATGACAGCGAGCGCGTCGGTGTGGCGGCCGGTGTGGACCAGGAGCGTGGCGAGCCGTTGCTGTGCGGGGGGCGAGGTGCGCACGGCGGGCTCGGCGGCGGCGATCCAGCGTTCGAGCGGCTTCCACGCCTCGATCGCGATGCAGGTGTCGCCGATCGCGGCGAGCGATGCGGCGTCGAGCCGGGCGGAGGGCGAGACGGAGTCGATGGCGTCCGCGGCGGCGTCGAGATCGTCCTGGGCGGCCGCACAGATCGCGAGAATGAGGAGGGCGGCGGTGGGCGGGGTCGGAGAGGCATCGACCCAGAGGATCGCGTGGGCGAAGGCCTCGGTGAGTGCGCCCGATTCGAAGGCCAGGCGGGCCGCGATCTCATCGTCGACGGCGGCCGGGTCCGGCGCCTCGGCCGCGGCGCGACCGAAGGCGGCGGCCCGCTGGTCGTCGCCGGTCAATTGGGCGAGCAACCGGAGCCGCGCCAGCGACGCGGCGGAGAGGCTGGCGTCTGCCGCGGTCTGCGATTCCGCGCGCGTGAGCAGCGCGGCTGCGCGATCGGGGCGGCGCGGGCGCAGGAAAATCGAGCCGCTGCGGGCGGCGGCACCGCCGACAATCGCGTCGAACTCGGCCGCGATCTCGTCGTCATCGAGGGGCGGCGGTGCGGCCGGTCGGGAGGTCTGCGGTTCACGGGCGAATTCGGCGGAGCTTTCTGTGGCCGGCTGGGTTGCGCGCGGCGGCGTGAGCGCGGGGGGCGGCACGGCGGCGAGCGATTCGATGCGCCGCGTCAGTTCGTCGAGCTGGGCCTGCTGGCGGTTGAGGGCGTCTGCGTGGCGGCGCAGCTGGCCGATTCCGAGCAGGGTGAGGACGGCGAGGAGAGCGATGATGAGCAGCGTGCTGAGCAGCCAGGCGACGAAGAGCCGCTCGAGCGGGCTGGACGAAGGGCGCGGGGCGGAGGCGGGCTGAGGCCGGCGTTGATTCATGGGAAGCTCGCGGTCAGGAGGCGGGGCCCGGGGGATCGGGGCGCGGTTCGCCGCCGGGGTCGGGGGGCGGGTCCTCGCGGAGAGCGTCCTCGATCTGCGCTTCGGTCAGGCGATAGCTGCCCCACGCGTCGACGTACTTGGTTTCGCGCGGCGGGGTTCCGCGGTCGACGAGCATCCGGCCGACGCGGACCATCAGGTAAGAGCCGACAAGAAAGGCGAGGAACAGGACGAAGGTGATGACCAGCGCCGAGAAGAGAGCGAAGGGCTTCGCGAACGGCGACGGCTCGTCGACGGTCTCGTCGCTTCCGTCGAGGGGCATGGGCCCGAGTTCCTGGACGCGCTGCATCCAGACGAGGTAGAGGATCCCGACGGCCGCGAGCGACAGTCCGATGACGATGAACGCTCCGGCGAACCGGCTCTCCTGCGGTGAGTCGACGTCCTGGGCCATCCATCAGGGCCCCCACCCGAGCCCGGCGCGCGGACTGGGGCCGAATTCGGCGGCTTCCTCCGCGACGAGCTGCTTCAATCGCGGAGATGGCTCGCGCGGGGCGACGATCTTCAGCACGGCGTACATGTCGCCCGTCTCGCCCGACGGTTTTGCGAAGCCCCGGCCGCGGAGGCGCAGCCGCATCCCGCTCGACGCGCCGGGCGGGATTGTGAGCTGCGCCCGGCCGTCGAGGGTCGGGATCTCAATCTTCGCACCGAGAACGGCCTCCGGGATCGAGAGCGGGACGTCGAGGAGAACGTCGAGACCGTCGCGGCGGAAGAAGGAATGGGGGCGGACGCGGATGCGGATGAGCAGGTCACCGCGGCCGTCCATGTCGGGCTGTCCCCTGCCGCGGACCCGAATCACCTGGCCGTCGGCGACGGCACGGGGAATGCGCACCTCGATGTGCTCGGGGGTGGCATCGCCGGCGTGGAGCATCAGCTCGCGGGTGGTTCCGTGGGCGGATTCTTCGAACGAGATTTCGAGCGTGTGTTCCGGGGCGGGCGCCGGGGCGGGGCGCTGCGGGGCGGCGCGGCCGCGGCGGGAGCGCGAGCGGGTAGCGGTTGCGGCCCCGCCGCGGCTGAAGAACGCCTCGAAGATGGAACCGAGATCGCCCATGGAACTGAAGTCGACGTTGCCGGCGTTCTCAAAGGGGTGGCGGCCGGACTGGGCCCAGGTCTGGTAGTTCGGCGCGGGCCCGCCAGCGCCGAACTGGTCGAACTGGCGGCGGCGATCAGCGTCGCCGAGGACGTCGTAGGCGGCCTGGATTTCCTTGAAGCGCGCTTCGGCTTTTTTGTCGCCGCGGTTCCGGTCGGGGTGAAATTCCTTCGCGAGGCGGCGATAGGCGCGTTTGATTTCGTCGGCCGTCGCCGATTTCGCGACGCCGAGGATTTCATACGGGTCTTTGGGCGTCATTGGACCTTCGGCGGCCTGCGATCAAACCGGCCGGTCGCGTCAGCAGGGCAACTTGACCAGTTCTCGTTTTGCTTCGTCGGCATAGGTTGTATCGTGGTACTCGCTCATGACTTTTTCGAGGAGGGCCTTGGCTTCCTTGCAGCGGCCCTGGGCGTTGAGGCTGCGGGCCTGGCTGAGGAGGTCGGCCGCCTCGGTGGCCTGGCGGTCGATGACGTACTGCCAGGCGACCGGGATGCCTTTCATGCGTTCGACCATGGCCTTGGCGTGTTCTGCGACCTCGCTGGCGGCGTGCTTGGTCAGGATCTCGTCGAGCTTCATGTATGCATCGGCGATGCGTTTCTGCTTGACGAGTTCGCGGGCCTCGCGGAAGAGCTTGTACGCGACGTCCTCGCTGGCATAGGTTTCGACGGCCTTCTTGTAGCCGTCGTTCTCCTTCATGAGCGTTTCGTGCCGCCGGCGGGCGTCCTTTGAGACCTGGAGACCCTGGAAGGTGCGTGAGACCTGGCGGGTGATCTCGGCGGCCTCCTTGAATTTCTTTTCATCGAGCAGGGCGTCGATGCGGCGGAGGCGTTCGTAGCCGACCAGGTTCATGAGGTCGATCATCGCCATGGCTTCGCTCTTGAGCTTGTCGCCGAGGACGGAGCGTTCGAGGGCGTCGCGCGTCTCGCGGGCGGCGTCGGCGAATTTCTCCTCGCGGATGAACTCGCGGGCCTTTCGGATCTGCTGGATCGCGATGCGGGCCTCGGCCGGGTGGGTGCGCGTGGGCGGGCTGTTGTTGAGCATCTGGCTGACCTGGTTGAGCCAGCCGTTCATGTCCTGGGGCTGGCCTTTGAATGCGACCTTGCCCTCGGTGTCGATGACGACGACGCCCCAGCCGCCCTCGAAGCCGTATTCCTCAGCGCCTTTCGAGCCGCACCCGACGGGGAAGAAGACCTTGTTCGATTTGACGAGCGGTTCGGTCGTCTTGCGATCGGCGTCGGTGAGGCCGATGGTGACGATTCCGCCGGTCGTGCCGATGCCGGGGTTGTTGGCGTACATGTTGATATACGGGAGCACGACGGCCGCGCCGTCATGCCACGAGACCCAGAACACGAGGACGACGACGAGGCCGCGAAGCTCGGAGAGGGATGGCACCTCGGCCCCGGCGTCGAGAATCCACTCCTTCGCTTCGATATCCGGCGCGAAGTCGCCGACCTTGGGGCCGCGCTCCTGCGTCTGGGCCTGAGCGAAACCGGGAACGAGAGCGAGCAGACAAAGCGCGATGATGGCCGATTTGCGCATCGAAACCTCCCAATGGAGCACCGGACTCCCCCGGCTCGGGGAGCGCCCACCGAAACCACCCAGATTCTAACACGAAAACGGGCCCCGAGACAGGGTCGCCCCGTTCCGGCGGCCGGCCGGTAGAATCCGCCTTATGGCCAGGAAAGCTCCTTCGATCCCGCCGATTGTCGTGATTTATGGTGATGAGCCGTATGCCAAGGCGACGGCGCTTCACGATGCCACGCAGCGGCTGCTGCCGCGGGATGCCGATCCGCGGCTGTCCGTGGTCGAGTATGACGGCACGCGGTCGGAGGAACAGGGCGGCCCGACGTATGTCCAGGTGATCGACGACGTCGCCACGCCGTCGATGTTCGGCAGCGGACGGCGGATCGTGATCGTGCATGATGCCGACAAATTCGTCACGGCGGCGCGGGAGAAACTGGAGCGCTACCTGGCGTCGCCGGCGCCGAGCGGCACGCTGATCCTGGTCTGCCGTTCGTTCCTCAAGACGACGCGGCTCTACAAGGCCGCGGCCGGATGCGGCGAACTCATTGAGTGCAAGAAGCTCTCGGGCAAGGTGCTGGTCGAATTCATTTGCGATGCCGTTCGGAAGGCGGGCAAACGGATCGATCCGCCGGTCGCGGCGCGGCTGGCCGAGTTGATCGGGGCGGAGCAGGGCGTGCTGCTGAGCGAGGTGGAGAAGCTGTGCATTTTCGTCGCCAACCGGCCGACGATCACCTCCGACGACGTCACGGCGCTCATCGGGCAGACGCGCGAAGAGAAGATCTTCGGCGTCATGGATGCGGCGGCGGCGGGGCGGCTCGCGGAGGCGGTGGCGCTCTGGCACCAGGTGCTGGAGACCGACAAGGCGGCGGCATTCAAGGCGCTGGGAGGAATCGCGTTCGTGGTGCGGAAGTGGCTGGACGCGCAGGAAATGCGGGCATCGGGCATGCCTGTGGGTGCGATTGCGCCAAAGGTCTTCATGTGGGGACGTGATCGCGAACTCGATTCGCTGCTTCGTCGTCTCAGTGCCGCGCGGATGCGCGGGATTCTCGCGTCGCTGGCCGAGCTCGACGCCCAAGCCAAGAGCGGGATGCGGTCGATAGAAACGGGGGTCGAGGCTCTGCTGGTCCAGATTGCCGCGTAGCGATCGGACCCCCAAACCGCGCAGGATGCGCGGCAGCCTCGAACTCCGAATTGAGGCCGATGCATGGATGCGACTGGTCTTTCCGCGCCCGCCCCTTCGTTTTCGTTCCGAACGACGCGCCTGCTGGCGCTCGGGGCCGCGATCGCCGGCCTGACGGGCTGCCAGGGGATGTTCGCGGCGCCGGGGGCGTCGCGGAGTGAGCCGCCGCCACGGGATGAAGAGCCGGTGGTGGTCCGGGCGCAGAGCCAGCCCGCGAGCCGGCCGGCTGAAGACGTCGATGCCGCACTGGCTGAGAAGATCGAAGACTGGGCGATGCGAGTGCAGCGGGCGGATGCCCGGCGGGGCCGGGGCGAGCCTGACTACGCCGCCGATGCACAGCCCGCAGCGCCCGACCGGTCGAGGCCCCTGCCGCGAGCGCTCGACCCTCGCGGTACCGACGCGCCGAAACGGCCTGATCCGCGCGAGATCAAGGTGGAATTCAGCCCGGACCGGCCGGCCACGACCGCAGCGCCGCCGGGCGCTGGCGGCGACTCGGCCAAGGCGCCAGCGAGCCCGCCCGTGCTGAAAAACGTCTGGACCGCCCCACCGGTTTCGCGCGCGGGCAGCGACTCGGCGGGACAGCCGGGCTCGAGGGTCGGCCTGAACGAGACCGCGACTGCGGCGGCGAGCACGCCGACGCAGCTCTCGGACGTGCTCGACGACATTCTCGCGTCGCCGGGCGAAAGCGGTTTTCGGGAGCAGATGGACCGGCGGATCGCGGCGGTGCTGCTCGGCGACTATGCGAAGGCCCGCCAGCCGCTGGATCTGGTTTCGGACGAGCAGAACCAGCTTGGTCAGCGGCTCGTCGAGACGCTGATCGCGATCCGCGACCAGAGCGGCGGCGACCCCGCGGGCGAATCGACGGACGCGTTGCGGAAGATCTCGGAGCTGCGGCATTCGCTGCGGAGCGTCAGCGATCTGGGGCTGGCGACGGTGGCGATCTGCCGGGCGGTGCGCGGCTTCGGCCAGTACGAGGCGTTCGAGCCGGCGCAGTTCACGGCCGGGCGGGCGAATGAATTCGTGCTGTACTGCGAGCTGCGCGACTTTGCGAGCGCCGAGCAGCCGGACGGGTCGTTCGAATCGCGATTCTCGCTGAAGGTCGCGATCCTGAGCCACAGCGGGGACGAGGTGTCGACGCTGGCGGCGGATGACATCGTGGACCGATGCAAGGCACGGCGGAATGACTGTTTCCTGTCGCCGGTGATCCGGCTCCCGGCCACGCTTTCGCCGGGGGAATACTCGGCACGGGTGACGGTCGAGGATAAGATCAAGAAGCGGGTAGTGGAGCGGGTCGCCACGTTCCGGGTGGTTTCGAAGGGTTGACGTGCAACCCGTCCGGGGCGCGGGCGAAGAGGCAGGCGCGGCGCAGCGGTCAGGCGAGTGGGATTCATCCCGCGGTTCATCCGACGGCTCTTTCGGAAGCCGATTGACGGCTTGCGCCAGTTCCGCGCCGTGGAAGAGGGCGTGCTGTACCGGTGCGGCCAGCCTGCGCCGGAGGACGTCCGCACGGTCATCGAGTCTCACGGCATCCGGACGGTCGTGAGCCTGCGGGGCATGCGCGGCGAGGAAGACTCGGACGCATGGGAGCCGGCGGAACGGGCGATCTGCGAGCAGCTCGGCGTCCGGTTCATCACACTTCCCAGCAACCATCGCAACCCCCCCACGCGCGAGCAGCTCGAGCAGTTTCTGTCGCTGGTGCGCGACCCGGCGTCGCGGCCGGTGCTTGTTCATTGCCGGCTGGGACGTCAGCGGACGGGGATGTTCTGCGGGCTGTACCGGGTGTTTGAGCAGGGTTGGACGGCGGAGGCGGCGCTGGAAGAGATGGATGCGCTGGGGTTCAACAGCGGGCACCGGCGGCACCAGATGCTGCTCCAGGCGTTTCGGGAACTGGCGCAGGGGCGGAGCGCGAACGGCAAAGGCTGACGCGCGAGCGCGGCGGTGACGGCGGACGCGCGGGTCGGCGGCTGCGGTGGACCTGCAGGCGCGGCGAGGTTCGTGCACCACGTGCGTGGTGGGTTCGGATCGGGCGGCGCGATGGCGCCGTTCGGCGGCAGCCGGCCCCGCTTCAACAGCCGCGCGGCCGGTCAGCGGCGGGCGGCGACTCGGCCGGGCTTGCGGGGCGGAGCGACGTTTACGCGGCGTTTGGGTTTTCGCTCGCCGAGGACGTGGATGGCCTTGGCGTGGTCGGAGACCTTGAAGATGCCCAGGGTCTTGCCGCCGGGAGCGCCCGTGGTGCAGTAGGCGTAGTGGACGTTGATATGCTCGGCGGCGAGGCGTTCGACGACGTCGGCGAGCGAGCCGGCGCGGTTCGGGAGCGTGGCGGTGAGGACCTGCGTCTCGGTCACGGGCAGATCGAGCGCGCCAAGGCTCGACTTGGCCCGGGCGGCGTCGGTGGCAACGAATCGAAGCACGCCGTGCTCGGTGGAGTCCATCATGCTGAGCGCGACGATGTTGACCTTGTCGGTGGCGAGTTTGTGACAGACCTTCGCGAGCACGCCCGGGCGATTGACCAGGAAGACGGAAAGTTGCGTGTCGGTTCGCGGTGCGGTGTCCATGGATGGCCTCCGTTCAGGGCGCTCAGGCGGATTGCCCTTGGCAAGCGCGCCTGGAGTCGCATAGCATTCGCGGCTGATGTGTTTCCTGCGGACCGGGGCCGCGTCTCGGCTCCACGCCGCCATGAGTACTGAATGACGCGTTCATCCTCGCCCGACCCCAAGTCGTTTCGCAAGCTGATTCTCCAATATATTGCGGACCACCCCGATCGGCCACTGCGCGGACGGGCGCTGGCGCGGGAACTGGGCGTGGCGGACGCGGACTACGCGGCGTATCGCGAGGCGGTCCGGGGGCTTCTCGACGACGGGAGCGTGGGGCTGGGGCGGGGTCGCACGCTGACGATTCCGGAGCAGCGCGGTGGCGCGATCGGCGTCTTTCACGCCACGCGGCACGGGTACGGCTTCGTGGAGCTGACGGGCAAGCCGGACCTGTTCATCCCGGCGCATTCGACGGGCCACGCGCTGGACGGCGACACGGTGCAGGTGCGGATCATCCGGGCGGAGCACCGGGGGGACGAGCCGCGGGGCGAGGTCGTGAAGATCGTGGCGCGGGCGCGGATCCGGTGGATCGGCGTGCTGCAGCGCTACGAGAAGCACTGGTACATCCAGCCGCAGGGGAAGACGCCGCTGCCGAACGTGGCGATCGACGATCCGACGGCGCGCGGGGCGATCGAAGGCGACCTGGTGTGCGTGGAACCGCTGGCGGAGACGCTGGGTTCGTCGCGGGTGCGGGGCGTGATCGTGGCGCGGCTGGGCGATCCGGATGCGACGACGTCGCGCATCCTCGCGGCAATCCACCATCACGGGCTGGCTGATGAATTCCCTGTCGAGGTGTTCGACGCGGCGAAGGCGGCGGCGGCGCGGCCGCTCGACGGCGACGGGCGCGAGGATCTGCGGGATCGGCTGTGCGTAACGATCGACCCGACGGATGCACGGGACTACGACGACGCGATCTCGATCGAGCACAAGCCGGGAGGGCTGGTCGAGCTGGGCGTGCACATTGCGGATGTCGCGGCGTTCGTCGACGCGGACGGGCCGATCGACCTGGAAGCCCGCGAGCGCGGCAACAGCGTCTATTTTCCGGGCTATGTCGTGCCGATGCTGCCGGAGATCCTCTCCAACGGCGTGTGCAGCCTTCAGCCCGACCAGCCGCGGCTGACCAAATCCGCGTTCATCACCTATGACCGCGATGCGAAGGTGGTCGAGACGCGCATCGTGCGGTCGATCATCCGCTCCCGGGCGCGGCTGACGTATGACCAGGTGACGGCCGTCCTCGCGAAGAAGGACAAGTCCGTCGACCCTGAGATCGTGCTGGTGCTTTTTGCCGCCGAGCGGCTGGCGCAGCGCATCCGCAAGCGGCGGCTGGCGGACGGGATGATCTCGCTGACGATTCCCGAGGTGGAGATCGTGCTCGGGCCGAAACGGCAGGTGCTCGATGCGCGGCCGGCGGACACGAGCTTTTCGCACACGCTGATCGAGATGTTCATGGTGGAGGCGAACGAGGCGGTCTGCCGCTACCTCGACCGGCGGGACGTGCCGGTCATCCGACGGATTCACCCGGAGCCGAGCCCCGAAGCGGCGGACCGGTTCTCGCGGCTGGCGCTGTCGATCGGTCAGCCGCTGGGCGGGGCGTTCGAGCGGTCGACGATCCTGCGGCTGCTCAAGAGCGTGGACGGACAGGCCGCGGAATCGGCGGTGCATTACCTGCTGCTGCGGTGCCTCAGCCAGGCGGCGTATTCGACGTCGCGCGAGGGGCATTATGCGCTGGCGAGCGAGCACTACTGCCACTTCACCTCACCGATTCGGCGCTACCCCGACCTGATCGTGCATCGGCAACTGGATCTCGCGCTCGATCGGAGCCGGGCGGGCCCGCGGCGCGAGTACAGTCCCGAGGAATCGGAGGCGATCGCGCGGCATTGCAGCCATAAGGAACGGCAGGCGACCGAGGCCGAGCGGGATCTGAAAAATGACCTGCTCGTGCAGTTCATGCGCGACAAGGTCGGGCGGGAGTATGAGGGGATCGTCACGGGACTGGTATCGATCGGGGCGTTTGTTCAAATCCGGCCGCACCTGGCCGAAGGTCTCATTCCGAGGTCCGAATTTGGTCGGGAGCGGTGGGAATTCGATTCAGACGCGAGCCGGTTTGTTGCGGTGCGGACCGGGCGGGTGCTCTCGATCGGGCAGCGGGTGCGGGTCGTGGTTATCGGAGTTGATGAGCTGCGGCGTGAAATTGAGTTCGCGCCGGCGGGCGGATCGATCTCCGGTAAACCTATGGATGACAGTCAGTTAGGTTCGCGGGCGGGAGTGCGGAAAAAGACGCAGCGGCCGCCGCCGCGGAAACGACGGCGATAAAAAAAAGAGGGCACCAGGGGCCCTAAGGCGTCCCGGTGCTCTCCGGAGGGGAAAGAAGCCGTTTTACTGCGTTCCCCAGGCGGGCTGGGGTATGAAGTATTATCGGCCTAGAAGCATTATTGTTGACGGCCGGCCTTTCGTCAAGAACTTGTCAACAAATTTTGCATTCGCGGCCAAAATTTCTATCGACCGACTTGACAGGGAGACTGAAATCCGTCCGGCAGATTTTTCGCGTCCCATCTCATCGGGCCTCCAAATAGTTATACGCCGACAGGCTCTTCAGGTTCTTTTTTTCGTCCGAATAGGGGTGTTCACCGGGGATTGGGCGGGTCGCTGAATTCACTTCCCGATGCAAAACTGGGTGAAGATGAATCCAAGCACGTCTTCATCAAGTGGTTGCTGATCGGCCGAACGGAGTTCCTGCAAGGCAGCGCGCAGATCGAGCGCAACGAGCTCCGGCGAATCGGCCACCGACGCGCGGCCGAGGGCCGCGAAAACCGCGGGCCAGTCGGGACCGGGCGCGGCGAGCTCCGGCGCGGCGGCGAGCCGAGCGGCGACGGCGGCCCGAAGGCGCGGCAACCCCTCCCCGCGCGGGGCGCAGATCGCGATCCCCTCGGCCGGATGCGGACCGGCCTGAACTGATTCGTCCGACTTGCTCAGCGCGATGACGACGCGGGCGGGGTCAAGACGCTGGAGCGCGGCGCGCTCGGAGTCGGTCCAGGGGTGCGAGGAATCGTGGACCCAGATGATCGCGTCGGCGAGATCCGCGGCCTGCTCGGCGGCGCGATGGGCGGCGAGTTCGAGATCGTCGCGTGATCCGCCGAGGCCGGCGCAATCCTGGAGCACGATTTCACGGCCGGCGAGATCGATCTCGGCGGAGAGGACGTCGCGGGTAGTTCCTTCGACGGGCGCGACGATGGCGCGGCGGCGTCCGAGGAAGGCGTTGAAGAGGGTGCTCTTGCCGGCATTCGGCAGGCCGGCGAGGGCGACGTGCGGGCGGCGGTGGCGCGACTCCAGGGCTCGCGCGGCGCTGAGGCGGTGGACCGCGTCGGCGATGGCGGCGATCGCTTCGCGGGCCTGGGCCGCCGAGAGCGCGGCGACGTCTTCCTCGTCGACGAAATCGATGTCGGCCTCGACCCGGGCCAGCAGCGCCAGGAGTCGTCGCTGGATGTCCGCAGCCTCGGCGTTGGCGCCACGGGCGAGCCGGAGGGCGGCGCGGGCGGAAATTGCGTCGGTGGCGTGGATGAGTTCGAGGACGGAGGCCGCGCCGGCGGCGTCGATTTTTCGATTGAGGTAGGCGCGGGCGGTGAATTCACCGGGGAGCGCGCGGCGTGCACCCGCGACGACGAGGCGATCGAGCAGGGCTCGCAGGAGCGGAAGGCTGCCGGGGGCGTGAATCTCGGCGACGTCCTGGCCCGTGGAACTGGCGGGGGCGGGAAAGCGGAAGATGTCGGCGGGCAGCGTGACGTCCGGAAGCGGGGCGACGTGCGAGGCAGTTACGCCGCGGCGGGGGGCGGCCGGACGGAGGCCGGAGGGCGCCGCCGCGATGACCGCATCGACGATTTCGAACGCGCGCGGGCCGCTGAGGCGGATGATGCCGACAGGCGAGGGCCGCCAGGGACTCGCGACGGCGAGGATCGTGTCCTGGGTGGCTGGGAGCTGCATCGCGTGGCTCCGGCGTCCGCGGATGCTGTGGCCGCGCGGACTTGCGACGGGTCAGGGGCTGGGTGCTGGCGCGGAGGCGGGGGCGGAACCGGGTGCCGGCGCGGTCGCGGTTGCGGCGGCGGGCGTTGAGTCGAGCGCGGATTCGGGGAGGAGATTGAGGCCGCGGATGCGCCAGCCCTGGTCGGTGGAAACGCAGACGACGACGATGGTCGCAGCGTCGTTCCTGCCGCGGGCCGGGACGTGGACTTCGGTCGGTGCAGCTGCGGTCTTGGGGGGTTCGGTTCTGAGGCGGGTCAAGTCATAGCCCTCGGCGTACCAGGCGATGCCGGCGGACCAGTTGTCGACCAGGTTGTTTTCAATGATCTGGCGGGCGTTTGCGTCGGTGATGCGGTCGGTGAATGCCTTGGGCAGCAGCAGGAGCCGGCGCTGCTCCGCCAGAACGCGGGTGACCATCGCTTCGTCGTGGTGAGCGCGGGCGCGGATCAGGGCCTGCGTGAGCAGGAGCCAGGAACGGGCCGCGTCTTCGGCGGAAGCGTTTGAGACGACGGGCATTTCGGGGGCGGGTTGGTCGCCGTGCGAATGCGTATCGCAGCCGGCGGCGAAAATGGTGAACGCGAGAACGAGGCTGATGAGCCCGGATACCCTGGTCACGGGAACGTCTCCCTATTGATCGCACCGTCGCAAGCCAGCCTGGGCGGTGCGCCGACTGTCACGCTGCACGCATGCATAACGGCTGCGCGGAAAACACGCCACCCCGTCGAATCGCGGCCGCTACGGGGAGGCCGCGGGCGGGGCGGCGTCCAGGGCGGTGGGTTCGAGGCGCGGGAACAGAATCCGCGGCTCGCCGATTTTATGGCCGGGCGGCAGCGGCGCGGGCGGCTGCCAGCGGACGACTTCGTCGGGCAGGCCGATCATTTCGAGCACGCGGCGGGCTGCGCCGGGCATGAAGGGCCAGGCCATGATGGCGAGAAAATGCGTCAGATTCGCGCAGGTCGCGACACAGGCCGCACAATCGGGGAGGTTGTCCTTGCGGCGCTTCCACGGCTCGCGGAGGCCGATGTACTTGTCGCAACTGCTGACGAACGTGATGAACTCGTCGATGGCCGCGCGGAAGCGGAAAGCGCGCAGGTGGTCGCCGATGCGGCCGAGGACGTCGGACGCGAGGGCGAGCTGGGCGCGGTCGGCGTCGGTCAGCGGCGCGTCGGGGATGCGGCCGTCGAAGTTCTCGATGATGAACTTCGGGTAGCGGTTGACGAAATTTCCGAAGGTGGAGACGAGGACGCTGTTGACCTTCTGGATGAAGTCGTGCGGGTCGAAGGTGGTGCGGGCGGTCTCGGGGGCGATCGACGTCAGGTAATAGCGCAGCGTGTCGGGGTCGAAGCGCTTGAGGAATTCCTCGATCCAGACGGGCGATTCGTCGGCGGTCTGGCTCTTGGAGACCTTGGCTTCGGCGTCGCCGAGGCGGATGTTCACAAACTGGTTGGCGACGACGTGCGACGGCAACTGGTGGCGGCCGTCGGCCATGAGCATTGCGGGCCAGATGAGGGCGTGGAAGACGGTGTTGTCCTCGCCGATGAAGTGGACGATCTCGCTCTCGGGGTCGCTCCACCAGCGGGCGTAGTCTTCGGCCTTGCCGCCGCGCTGTTCGAGGAGGCGGGCGGTGAAGGAGACGTAGCCAATGGGCGCGTCGAACCAGACGTAGAGCACTTTTCCGGCGGCGTCGGCATCGGGGAGGGGGACGGGGATTCCCCATTCGATGTCGCGGGTCATGGCGCGCTCGGGCAGGCCCTGCTTGATCTGGCCGAGGGAGAAGTTGAGGACGCTTGCGCGCCAGTGGCCCTGCTTGGATTCGAGCCACTTGCGGAGGGGCTCTTCGAATTCGTTGAGGCGGAGGTACCAGTGCGCGGTGGCGCGGACCTCGGGGACGGCGCGCGGGGGGAGGACGCTGCGCGGTTCGATGAGATTGAGGGCGTCGATGACCGCACCGGTTTTTTCGCACTGGTCGCCGTAGGTTTCGTGGTCCTTACAGAGGGGGCAGGTGCCGCGGACGTAGCGATCGGGGAGGAAGCGCTTGTTGACGGGGTCGAAGAGCTGCTGGGTGGTGCGCTTGGTGAAGTAGCCCTTGTCGAAGATGCGTTTGAAGAAGTCCTGGCTGAAGCGCGTGTGGAGTTCGGCGAATTCGGGCTGGTGGGTGCCGCCGTAGACGTCGAAGTCGATGCGCAGGCCGGCGAAATCCTGCTTCTGACGTTCGTGGAAGCGTGTAGAGATCGCCTGCGGTGTCGTGCCGGCCTTCAAGGCCGAGAGTTCGATGGCGACGCCGTTGTCGTCGCTGCCGCAGATGAAGAGGACGTCTTCGCCGCAGGCGCGGAGGAAGCGGACATAGGTGTCCGCGGGCAGGTATGCGCCGGCGATGTGTCCGACGTGGAGTCGGCCGTTGGAGTAGGGGAGGCCGGAGGTGACGAGGTAGCGTTTGGGCATGGGTGAGATTCTGCCTCAGAAACGCGGGCGAGGCCAGCGTGAAAAGAACAACGCCGAGCGACGACCAGGGCGATCATCGATCGACGTTGGGTGTCGAATGATCAGTTTTTGGCTTAGAAGCCGCCGAGCAGGAAGCGGAACCAGAGGTAGATCCCGACGAAGACGAAGGGGACCGAGGCCGCGAACGTACCGAGATCGGCGGTGAGAGTGTCGAGAAACACGTGAACCTCCATGTTTTCGAAGAATTGAACGAACCGAAACGCACCCTGGAGGAATCAGCCTGGACGAGCCAATCCGTCCAAGGTGCGCTTTCTCCAGCGGATCAGCGGCTTAGCCGATGAACCACTGCCAGACGAAAAACGCGAGGACGGCGAGGACGACGAGGCCGATCGCGCCGCCGCTGAGCAGGCCGCCGAGCAGGCCATCGTTGGTGGTGTCCTGAGCCATCGCAACAGCGGCCATCGCAATGGCCATCGCCGTGCCCATCCAAAACTTGCGCATGTGTCTCTCCAAGAGATCCCTTGGGCCGGCTCCGCCGCGCCGACGGACACACCAGCCCACTTCGATCGGGAGAATTGTCGCCGGTTCGCGGCTTGCGTCAAGAGAGCGCTTAGCGGAATTTCGGCCGTCGATCGCCGGGAGGCCAGCCGCCTTCGGCCCCCGGCGGCGTGCGGGTACACTGTGTTCATGGTGCCTGCCGGCCGGGATGCCCCGGTTCTTTCCGTGGTCGTGCCCGTCTACAACGAGGAGGAGAACGTCCCGGCCTTCGCGGGGCGGGTTGTGCCGTTGCTGTCGGGCCTGCGAATCCCCTTCGAGGTGATCTTCGTGGACGACGGGAGCCACGACGGGACCGCGCGGGCGGTCACGGCGGCGGCGACGGGGAACCCCGCGATCCGGCTGCTGCGGCTGTCGCGGAACTTCGGCCACCAGGCGGCGCTTTTTGCGGGCCTCGAGGCTGCCCGGGGGCAGGCGGTGGTCACGATGGATGGGGACCTCCAGCATCCGCCGGAGTTGATCCCGCAACTGGTCGCGCGCTGGCAGGCGGGCGTGGACGTGGTTCAGACGATCCGGCGGGAGACGGCGGGCCTGGGAGTGCTGCGGAAGGCGAGCTCGGATGGGTTCTACCGGCTGCTGTCGGCGGTGTCGCGAATCCAGGTGACGCCGGGGGCGGCGGATTTCCGGCTGCTGTCGCGGGTGGCCCTGGACGCATTCCTCGCGTGCAAGGAGCGGCGGCGATTCAATCGCGGGCTGGTGCAGTGGATCGGATTCTCGTACGAGGAGATTCCGTACGACGCGGCGCCGCGACACGCGGGCCGGACGAAGTACACGCTGCGGAAGATGCTGCGGCTCGCGGGCGACGCGATCTTCTCGTTCTCGACGCTGCCGCTGCGGATTGCGGGGCTGGCGGGCGGGCTGGTGTCGCTACTGGCGGCCGGGTACCTGCTCTACGTGCTCTATGCCAAGCTGTTTACGACGATGCCGATCGAACTGGGGTGGACGTCGCTCCAGGCGTCGGTGCTGATCATCGGCGGCGTGCAGCTCATGGTGATGTGGATCCTGGGCGAGTACGTCGGCCGGCTGTACGAGGAGGTCAAGCAGCGGCCGATCTACATCATCCGGCCGAACGCGACGGGGCCGCGGGTGGAAACGGTGACGCGGGAGGTCGAGGGCGTCGCGGCGGATTCGGCGGGCGGCCAGGCGCAGCGGAGGGCGACGACCCCTGCGCGGGAAGAGTGCTGACGCGATGGCCGACGTCGTCATTCGCATTATCGATGTCTACGCGTTTCGCCGGGGTGAGGCGGGCGCGCAGTTTCTGATGCTCAAGCGTGCGGGCGGGGGGCAGCTCGGCGGGACCTGGCAGGCGGTGCACGGGAAGATCGAGGCCGGCGAGACGGCGACGGCCGCGGCGCTGCGCGAGCTGGCGGAGGAGACGGGTCTGCGGCCGGTGCGATTCTGGCAACTGGAGCACGTGAACACGTTCTTCGATGCGGCGCGGGACGCGGTGCATCTGTGTCCCGGCTTCGCGGCGGAGATCGCACCGGACGCGGAGGTGAGGTTGAACGACGAGCACGTCGCGCACGAGTGGCTGAGCGCGGCGGCGACGGCGGAGCGGATGATGTGGCCGGGACAGCGGGCGGCGCTGCGGGAGATCCTTGACGTCATTCTTGCGGGGCATTCGGCGGAACCGCATTTGCGGATTGCGGTGGAGCGGTAGACGAAACGCGGAAACGAGTCGGGGCGCAGCTCAGCGCCGGAGGCGGGATCAGCGGTTTCGGGGTGATGCATGCGGGCGGTGGTTCAACGCGTCTCTGGCGCGTCGGTCGTCGTTGCGGGGGAGACGGTCGGGGCGATTGAGCGAGGGCTGCTGGTTTATGCCGCGGCCGCGCCGGATGACGGTCGAGCGGATGTCGATTACATCGCCGATAAGATCGCGCATGTGCGCATCTTCGAGGATGCGCAGGGGAAAATGAACCTCGACGTGGCGCAGGCGGCGGGCGCGGTGCTGCTCGTGAGTGCGTTCACGGCGCAGGCGGACGCGCGGAAGGGGCGGCGGCCGTCGTTTGACTCGTCCGCGCGGGGTGAGGTTGCGGAGCCGCTGATCGGGCAGCTCGTCGCGGCGGTGCGCAGCCAGGGTCTGCGCGTGGAAACGGGGCGGTTCGGGGCGGAAATGCAGGTGCACGCCACGAACGACGGGCCGATCTGCATTCTGCTGGATTCGCGGCGGCTTTTCTGAGGCGGCGGGCCGCGCGACACTTGTTTCGGCGTGATTATCTCGTGATTTGCGCGATTTTTCCTTGCAGGACGCGGATTCTGTCGAGTTCCGCGGGGCGCAGCTTCGACGCATTCTCGGCGGGGCGCGTCGCGTCGATCTCCAGGGCACGGCTGAGGTGTGCGGCGGCACGTGCTGCAACGGCTTGCGGCGCATCCGCCTCCTGAGAGAGCGTCGCGAGCCAGGCGGCGGCCGCGTCGATTCGCCAGCGGGGATTGGTCGGATAGCGGGTGATCGCGTCGTCCCACAGGGCGGCGGCGTTCAGGCGGAGCACTCCGGCGTCGCGCTGTTTTCCGAGTTGCTCGAGGATTTCGGCGTGCTGGTCATATGTGCGGGCGAGGAGCGCCCAACTGGTGGGATTGCGCTTGTCGCGCTCCATGGCGAAGGTGGCGAGCGCGCGGGCGCGGCCGGCGAGCTCGTCGGCGCGCTCGGGTGAGAGCCCGGGCTGGTCGAGCAGCGCGCTGAAGCGGCCGGCGATCTCGGCGGGGAGCGCGGATTCGAGGCTGTCGTCGCGGATGGCGGTGCGGCCGATGTCGTAGGCGTCCGTGAGGTCGGCGGGCGAAAGCAGACGGGCGAAGATCGCGTCGATGCGGGCGGCGAGGTCGGCGGTGTGCTGGGTCGGCCGGGCGACGAAGTACAGGTGGGCGAGCGCGAGGATTGCGACAAAAGCGCCGGAGATGAAACGGCGGCGCGGCGGTGAGGGCTGCGGGATCGGTTCGGATCGATTGAGCGTCGCGGCCGCGAGAACGAGCGAGAGCATCGCGAGGCCTGAGGGAGTGATGAGCGAGAAGTCGATCAGATTGTGCGTGAGGAGGGCGGCAGCGGCTGCGAGGCCGCCGATGCGGATCGCCTCCGGCCTGGCGGCGAGCACGCGGAGCACGCCGAAGTAGAGGATCAGCCACGCGGCCGCGACTTCGAGGGACCAAACTACGGCGACGCCGGACGCAGTGAGCGGCACGTCGCCGAAGAAGGCGAGGGCGACGAGCGCGGCCGCGCCAGAGGCTGCGGCGAGGCGAAAATCGGTCCGCAGCGGACCCGCGGGTGCGGGTTCCGGATCCGCGGGTTCGGTCGTCGAACGCGACCCCGGCGACGGTGTAACGGCCCCGGAAAATCCGGAGAACGCGGCGGCCGCACCGGCGCTGAGGAGCAGGACTACTGCGAGAAGGCCGGCGGGTCCGGTCTCGACGAGGAGTGAGATCCAGAGATTGTGCGGGTTGCGGACCTCTTCGGTGGCGTCCGGCGGCTTGAAGCGCATGTGCCAGGGTGCGAAGTTTTCGCGGCCGATGCCGGTCAGCGGCGCTTCGGCGTAGGCCTGCCCGGCGGCGGTCCAGTATTCCCAGCGGAATGCGAGCGAGGTACCGGGCAGGGTGGAGCGTGCGAGGCCGAAGCCGAGGAGCAGAGCGAGCGCGGCGGCCTGAATGCCGAGGAAGAGCGCCGCGGCGCGCGCGGGCCGCGCGGCGATCCGGCTGCGCAACAGCGCGAGGGCGAGGGCGACGGCTGCGGCAAAGGCCAAGGCGATTGCCGCGCCGGTGCTGCCCGTGGTCCAGAGGGCGGCGATGATTGCGGCGGCGAGGATGACCGCGACGGCGGCCGCGAGGGCCCGGGACGCGGCTGGCGGGCGTAGGAGCGCGACGGCGGCGCCGAGCAGAAAGGCCGCGCCGGCCGAGAGGATCGAGCCGGTGACGTTCGGGTGGGCGAGGTAGCCGAAGGTCTCGCCGGAACGGAGGCGGCGCTCGAAATTCACGGCGGCCGGGTCGTTGACGTCGCGACCGGCTTCGGCGAGCTGCGTTTTGCGGGCGTGCCAGGCGTCGAACGTGTCGGCAAACTCGAAGGCGGCCTGGGTGCCGCATTTCAGTGCGTTGACGCCGGCGGAGGCTACGGCGGCGGCGGCGAGTAGGGCGGCGAACCCGGGCTGAGCGGCGACGAGTCGAACCAGGGCGACGGCGGCGGCGGCGAATGCGAGCAGCTCGGCGGCGGCGTTCAGGGCGACGCGCCGGTCGCCGGCGCTCCAGGTGGACAGGCCGACGGAGAGCGTGAGCAGTGCGATCGCCGCGCCGACGAGCGCGGCACGGCGGCGGGCAAATCCGTGGCGGCTGATGACGATGGCGCTCACGGCGAGCAGGATGAAATCGAGCCAGGTGGAGGTCGCCGGCGTCGGGCCGCCGACATCGGTCGAGACGAGCGCGCTGGTGAGTCGGGCGAAGACCTCGGGCATGAGCGGACGGGCCGCGAGGACTCCGACGAGCGCGACGAGCGCGGCTTTGTC
The DNA here is from genome assembly GCA_045863555.1 of Planctomycetota bacterium. Taxonomy (GTDB): domain Bacteria; phylum Planctomycetota; class Phycisphaerae; order UBA1845; family Fen-1342; genus JACRLV01. The sequence continues at coordinate 65,138 of BTUU01000013.1, forward strand.
GATCCACGCGCTCATTCCTCCTCCCGACGGAGCGGTGCTTCGAGGATCGCGATGATCAGCAGGACCATGAGGACGGCGGCGAGGAGCGTGGCCGTTTCACGGAGGTCGGCGCCGGGGAGGAGCGTGGCGCAGAGGCCGGTGGTGGCGGTGGCGAGGTAGATCGTGAGGACGGCGGAACGGCGGCTGAGGCCGCGGTCGACGAGCCGGTGGGAGAAGTGGCGCTGGTCGCCCTTGAAGGGGTTGCGGCCTTCGAAGAGGCGGATGATGACGACGCTGGTGAAGTCGTAGAGCGGGACGGCGAGGACGACGAGGGGCATCGCGAGGGCGAATGCGGGCTGGCGGCCGCCGCTCTCCCAGTAGCTGGTGAGGATCGACACGACGGCGAGCATGTAGCCGAGGAGCAGGCTTCCGGCATCGCCCATGAAGATCTTTGCCGGCGGGAAGTTAAAGACGAGGAAGCCGAGGATCGCGCCGAGGAAGACGATCGCCATGGCCGGGATGATGATCTGCCCGGCCATGAGGCCGCAGATCGCGAAGAAGGTCATACAGAGGGCGGCGACGCCGGCGCTGAGGCCGTCCATGTTGTCGAGGAAATTGAAGGCGTTGATGATCACGCCGAGCCAGAGGACGCTGAGGAGGATGGAGGCGAAATCGCCGGCGAACTCGGCGATGCGGACGCGGCCGACGGTCGTGACGAAGAGCGCGACGATGAGGATGACGGCAAGCTTCGCGAACGGGCCGAGGGGCCGGCGGTCGTCGACGAGGCCGAGGGTGAAGAGGACGAGGCCACCGATGAGGATGACGGAGCCCTGCTCGGCGTGGTCGCGCAGGCCGCCGACGAGCGCTCTGGCGAGGTCGCCGAACGCCCTGCCGATCCACTCGTCTGAAACGGCGAACGAGGTCGCAATCGCGCCGCCGAGAAGAATCCAGGCGGAGAGGAAGATCGCCGCCCCCCCGCCGTAGGGAGTCGGCTCGCGGTGCGACTTATGGCCGCCGGGCCGATCGACGAAGCCGATGCGGCGGGCGATGCGGCGCGCGAGGGGGGTGAGGAGCAGGGAGAGCGCGAGCGACGCCCCGCCTGCGGCGAGCATGGCGAGGAGGATCGCGGGGGTCATTCCGCGTCTCCGGCGGCGAGGTGGGCGCGCTGCTCGATCAGCCGTCGGCGGACGCTCGATAAGTATGGGTGATATCTGGGCTCACGAAAGTCGGCATAGGTCCAGTCGCCGCCGGGGGTCCAGCCGTCGCCGAGGGCGGTGAGCGTGACTTCGGCGTAGATGCCCTGGGCGAGGTAGATCCGGTGGGCGCGGTCCTTCGTGGTGGCGAGGACGAGGCGGGTGAGATCGACATAGCCGGGATCGAGGTTGACGGGCCGGGCGATGCCGAGGGTGAGGCAGTCGTCGGCGATTTCGGCTTCGATCCGGTTGGTTTCGAGCTTGATCTCGGGGAGCGCGTCGGGCGCGACGAGGCGTTCGAAGGCGAGGAAGCGGCGCTGGAGGTCGGGCCCCATTTCGTGCTCATAATAGCGCGTCTGCGTGAAGGTCCAGGTCTCGCTTTCGAGATCGACGGCCCCGTAGCGGCGTACGAGGCGCTGGCGGGCCCGGTTCAGGAGGTCCGGATCTCCGCTCAGCAGTCCGCAGACGAGCTTTACGGGCAGGGGCACGCGGGGTCGACCCATGGAGCAGAGTGTAACGTGGCGTGGGCGGAACGCGGGACGGGGCGTTCCGCCGGGGTGGCCGGGGTTAATTTCGGGCCTGAATCCGGTTTTCCGGGGTCGATTGCGCGAAAATGCTCTGGATTCGGCGGCGTGCAGGGGGTAAGGTGAGGAGCTTCGAAGGGGGGCGAGTCGGGCCGAGACCCTCGCTCCAGGTTTCTTGTTCTATCCTACCCGCTTTGTGCATGGAGGAAATGTCAATGATTCGATGGATCTCCTGGGGCAGTCGTGCGCTGATCGTTGCGGCGGCCGGCGCGCTGCCGGCGCTGGCTCAGCCGGCGAACAACGCGTGCAGCAATGCGATTCCCGTCGTGGCGGGGTCGTACAGCGGCACGACGAGCGGCGCGACGAACGACGGGGCGGGGACGTGCGGAGCGTCCAGTGCGTCGCCGGATGTCTGGTATTCGTACGTGGCCCCGTTCAACGGCCAGTTTCAGGTGTCGACCTGCGGCGGCGCGGGCTGGGACACGGTGCTCGGGATCTGGACGGGGTGTCCGGGCTCGGGCAGCGAGGTTTCGTGCAATGACGACTCGTGCGGGCTTCAGTCGACCGTCAACGCGTCGATGGTCGCGGGCGTGCAGTACCTGATCCGCGTCGCCGGATACAGCGGTGCGAGCGGGGCGTTCACGATCACGATCACAGAGACGGAAGGCGGTCCTCCGGGCGGCGGCGCGGGCCCTGACGTGGTGTACACGGATATCAGCGGCATCACGCAATATGGGCCGGTCGGCGGCATCTACGCGTACGCGTTCGGCACGTCGACGTGCAACATCGGCGATACGAACCTGCGCTGGGGCAACACCTGGGGCGGCACGCCGAGCGTCGGCTTCAATCTGTATCGCCTCCGGGACGGCCGGATGATGCAGATCGGGCAGTCGTGGGTGAAGAAGGCGTGCTGCGCGGCCGCGGGCGCGGGGTGCGGGATGGCGTGCAACGGCGTGGGCGGGTCGATGCTCGGCTCCGGTTGCCGGGACGTCTACTCATCGAGCTACAACGGCAGCCACGGCAACCTGGCGAAGCGCTCGAGCCTGAACGCGTTCACCGGGGCGCATTCGCTGGTCGGCGGGAGCGGCGACGCGATCTTCGCGCGGCTCCAGGTCGCGGCGACGGACCTGAACATCGCCGGGGCGCAGTACTTCGGCGAGGGCGTCTATGTCGCGTCGGATGACGCGATCGCGGGCAACGCGCTGAACAACGCGTCGTATCGCCGGTTCACGAGCGGTGCGGGCGGCGTGCTGTCGCTTTCGGCCGCGACGGTCGTGGGCGACTGCGCCCTGCACGCGTGGCGGGCGCACGGGCTGGGTGTGGGCATTCCCGATACGCGGGTTGAGATCCAGGATCTGGACGTGCCGGACGAGGGGCGATTCGTGATCGCGAGCAAGGTCGCGGACCTCGGGAACGGCACGTGGCGGTATGACTACGCGGTGTTCAATCTGAACTCGGATCGGAGCGGCGGTTCGCTCTCGATTCCGATCCCGGCGGGGACGAACGTGACGAACGTCGGCTTCCACGATGTGGACTATCACTCGGGCGAGCCGTATGCGAACACCGACTGGGTCACGACGGTCGGCCTGAATTCGGTCACGTGGTCGAGCCCGCAGACGTACGCTCAGAACCAGAACACCAACGCCCTTCGCTGGGGCACGACGTACAACTTCTGGTTCGACGCGGACCGTCCGCCGGCGGAAGGCACGGCGACGCTGGGCCTGTTCAAGCCGCACACGGTTCCGGCGGTTGATTTCACGGTCCGCGTTCCGGCTCCGCCGAGCACGCCGGGCGACCTGGACGGCGACGGCGACGTCGACCTGACGGACCTGGCGACGCTGCTGGCCGACTTCGGCTGCTCGTCGGCACCCTGCACGGGCGACCTGAACGGCGACGGCGTGACGGACATCGCCGACCTTTCGCTGCTGCTGGCGAACTTTGGTTCGTAACGGCGGCGGTCGGCGGTTTTGAGGGATTGATGCGCGGGGGACGGTCACGTGCGGGCCGTCCCCCGTTTCTTTTGGGTGCGGGACCCAGTTATCAGAACCATGAAAATCTGTCACGCGGTGACGGATTTTCATGGTATGATTCCGGGCATGATTGCCCGCGAATCGGACCTGAGGCGTGTTCGCACGGCGTTGAAACGCAGCCGTGTCGTGGCGGTGGTCGGACCGCGTCAGTGCGGCAAGACCACGCTCGCGCGACGGTTTACGCCGCCGGATTCGATCAACTACTTCGATCTTGAGGACCCGCAGAGCCTCGCTCGGCTCGCCGAGCCGGGGCTGGCGTTGCGAGCGCTCCGGGGCGTCGTGGTGATCGATGAGATTCAGCGCCGGCCGGAACTCTTTCCGATTCTGCGCGTGCTTGCGGATCGCAGGCCGCTGCCGGCGCGGTTCCTGATCCTCGGCAGCGCCTCGCCGGCGCTGCTGCGGCAGTCTTCGGAGACGCTGGCCGGGCGGCTCGAAGTCGTGCCGCTGGAAGGACTGCGTCTGGCCGACCTCGGCGCGGCGGCGATGATGCGGCACTGGCGGCGCGGCGGTTTTCCGCTTGCATACACGGCCCGCGGCGAGGCGGATTCCAGCGCCTGGCGGCGGCAGTTCCTCCAGACATTTCTCGAGCAGGATCTGCCGCAGCTTGGGGTCACCATTCCAGCGGCGGCGCTGCGACGATTCTGGACGATGCTCGCGCACTATCACGGACAGACGTGGAACGGCGCGGAACTCGCCCGGGCGATGGCGCTCAGCGAGTCGACGGTGCGGCGGTACCTCGACATCCTGACCGGCGTATTCATGATGCGGCAACTCCCGCCGTGGTTCGAAAACACGGGCAAGCGGCAGGTGAAGTCGCCGAAGATCTACGTGCGCGACACGGGTCTGCTGCATGCGCTGCTGGGCATCGCGAGCCAGCGCGATCTGGAGAATCACCCGAAGGTCGGCGCATCGTGGGAGGGCTACGCGGTCGAGGAGGTGCTCAAGGCCGCGGCGCCGGAGGAGGCGTACTTCTGGGCGACGCACCAGGGCGCGGAGCTTGATCTGCTGCTCTTCAAACAAGGGCGGCGAATCGGCATCGAATGCAAGCGCGCTGATGCGCCCCGGCTGACGCCGTCGATGCAGATCGCTCTGAAGGATCTGCGGCTGGATCGGCTGCACGTCGTTTATCCGGGCGATCAGCGCTATGCGCTGGCCGAGCAGATCGACGTGGTCCCGCTGGCGGAATTCGTCGGAGCGAAGTAACGCGCGGTCACGGCGCGATCGGGCTTATGGCTGCGCGGCCGACCTGGCCGCCACCGCCGGTTGGCTGGCCGGCTTCGAAGCCCCGGCCTCGCGCAGGGCGTCCTGGACGATGCCCGGCGTCAGGATCGTCGGGAGGACGGCGTACGTGCTGCCGCCGGGGGGATAGACGCGATTGACGGGCACGGAGAGCTGGTTGTCGGCTTCGATGTCGCGGCGCATGTCGGGGTCTTCGTTCGTATAGTCGGCCTCGATCGGGATGACGCGGAGCTCCTTCATCAACTGCTTCGTCGAGTCGATGTTCAGCGACGTGCGCAGGTTGAGCTTGCAGTTGAAGCACCAGTCGGCGGTGTAGTCGACGTAGACCGTGTAGCCCTTCCTTGCGATCGCTTCGGCGAGGCCCGGGCGGTAGTGGAGCCACGGGATCTCCTGCCAGTCGCTGGCGGCGACCGTCGCGATCATCTGCTTCACTTCCTCGTCGGTGAACGTCTTCACGACCGCGACCTGCGAGCCCGAACCGTAGACCTTGGCGTAGCTGAAGAATCCGCCCCCGACGGCGATCGCGACGGCCGCGGCTGTCGCGATGAGCGAGCGCGAGGTCTCCCACGTGGGCTTGATCTGGCCGAGAATCCAGGCGCCGAGGGCCAGGAAGGTCCAGAAGACGACGACGGCGACGACGCCGTCGGCGCCGACCTGTTTGCGGAGCACCCAGAGCAGCCAGACGGCGGTCGCGACGATGAGGAAGCCCATGGCCTGCTTGAAGGTGATCATCCACATGCCGGGTTTGGGCACGAAGGCGAGCCACTTTGGATTCGCGCAGAGCAGGAAATAGGGCAGGGCCATTCCGACGCCGGCGAGGGTGAAGATCGCGAATCCAACGTAGAGCGGCTGCGTGACGGCGAAGGCCATCGCGACGGCCAGCAGCGGAGCGGAGCAGGCGGTGCCGAGGAGCGTCGCGAGCAGGCCTTTCATGAACGCGCCGGGGTAGCCTTCCTTGCGCGTCGCGTTTTCGAGTTTGCCCGCGGCCGAGCCGGGGAGGATGAATTCGAAGACGCCGAACATGTTGAGGGCCATGAGGAAGATCAGCGTCGCGACGGAGATCACGATCGAAGGCGACTGGAAGGGATTCTGGAACGTGGCCCGAAGGGCGATGCTGCCGCCGCCGACGAAGGCCGCGACCATCCAGAACCAGACCATGATGCCGAGGCAGAAGGCGAGGCCGAGGCGAAAGACGCGGCGCGGGTCTTCGTGGGCCTGGTTCACGAAGCTGACGATCTTGATGGAGATCACGGGGAGGACGCAGGGCATCACGTTCAGCAGCATTCCGCCGAGAAAGGCGAAAATCAGGGCGGAGAGCAGGCCGATCTGTCCTCCGCCGGCGGGGGGCGGCGTGCCTCCTCGCGGCGCGAGCGTTCCCTCCGTGACCTCGCCAGCCGCGAGAACGAGCTGCTCGCGCTGGGGGCTGGGCGGGTTCGGCGTGTCGGCCTCGAAGCGAAGCACGGCGGAGGCGAGCTCGGGCGGGAAGCACTGACCCTTCTCGGTGCAGGTCTGATACTGGACGAGCACGCGCAGGGCGACGGGGCCCGAGGCGAATTTTGAATCGGTGATCTTGAAGGGCAGGCGGATCGTAAATTCGCCGGCGAGCGAGCGCTGCTTGCCGAGGCCGGGCACTTCCTTCACCTTCGGCTCCGGCCAGGTCTGTTTTTCCGCCTTCGCGAACTCGATCCCGTCGAGTGCTTCGACGAACAGGCGCAGGCCGATCAGCCCTTCGGCGCCGGGGTCGCGATCCTGGATGTAGTGGCCATCCTTGACCTGGATGGTCGCGACGAGTTCGGCGTCTTCTCCGACCTTGAGGCGCGGCTTTGACGATTCCAGCCGGCTGCCCGCGAGATAGGGTGCGTCGGCGAGATTCGGAGGGATCGCGGCGATCGTTTTTTCGAGGAGGTCGGCGTGGAGGGTCGCGCCGGATTTTTCGGCAACGGTCAGCGTGAATTTCGTCTTGGTCGCGACGGGGACGCAGGCTTCGACGCACGCGAGGCCGGAGACACCAGCGCTGATTTCGAGGGTGCCGGGCTTCGCGCCTTTGTCGACGCGCAGGGTGGCGAGGCACGTGAACTTGCCGGAGAACTCGAGCGACTCGATCCCCTCTCTCGACGTGAATTTCGGCTTGGGGTAGCGGATGTTGCCGATGGTGACGCCGGCCGGCGCGTCGAAGGTGAACAGGGTCGGCATGCCGGTGTCGAGGTAGATCGGGTGGTACATGTGCCAGGGGCGGGAGAGGTCGACTTCGAGGAGGAGGTCGATCGCCTCACCCGGCGCCACCGCCTCGCGCGTCGGCTTGACGGTGAGCTTGAGTTCGGGCGGAGCGGGGTCCGCATGACTCTGGAAGAACAGCACCAGGGTCGTGAGCACCGCTAACACGTTCATGCATCGCTCCGTGGATCAGGTCGCTCCGACGCCGCGTCACTCGCTCTTTTCACCCGTCGCCCATGCGAACGAGTATTCGTCGAAGAGTTTATCTCCCGTCGGGAAGAGGAGTTGGGCCGTGAGGATGTACCGTCCCGGCGGAAGCGGCCCTTCGTCGAGCTGAAGCTGGAAGTTGTAGAAGCGCGACAGGCGATCCCAGAACGTCCGCATCGTTTCGTCGGTATTGATGCTCACGGTCCAGAATCCGATACGTTTGCCGTAGCGGTCGCCGCTGGCCATTCGCAGGGTATAAAGCTCGAAGATGAAGGTGCCGACGCATTTCACGTCGTCGCCGAACGCATCTTTTGCCGCCAGAACGACTTCCACGCCGTTGGCCCGCTCGCTGCCCTCGATTTCGCGGGGCTGGGTGAAGCCGCGCTGAATCTCGATCGTCCGCGGCATCATCAGATTGACGAACGCCGCCAGGTCGGGGTTGTCGATGGAGACCCGGGAGGTCGCGGGCTGGCATCCGGCGGCGATCACGGGGATGAGGACGAGCAGGCTGTAGGGGCGCATGCAAAAATCTCCGCCTAGCGGGAAACAGGGTCCGATCCTGCGGCAGCGTACAGACTAGCCGTGATCGGACGCAAATGGCCCCATAACTTCGGGGGCCCGCGGCCGCCGCTTTGACCGGGATATTGAATACTCCGGGTAGCGGGGCTTCCGGCTTGGCCGGCGGGTGAGCCCTGCGCACGCCCGGGGGATGCGACGATGGGGTCGGATTCGACAGAGACACTGACCGAGCGCGACTTGCTGAGCGCGCTGGACGGCCCCGCGGCCGCGTCGTCGCCGGCAGAACCGGTGCGCGACGACTCCTCCGTCGAGCCGGCGCCCGCGGCCGCGCCGGCCGAGTCGCTGCTCATCACCGTCGACGATCTCGAGAAGGCGCTCGGGGAAATCGAGGGGAAACCTGTCGATTCGGCGCCCGTCCCCGCCCCGCCGTCCACCGCCGACGTGGCCGCGACGCCCTCACCCGAACCGGAACCGGCGAGCGCGCCGGGAGCTCCCGCTGAAAAGCCGCTCAAGTTCGTCATTGGCAAGAAGCCCAGACCGGGCGCCGGCGACGAACCGCCGACTTCAGTCGACACGCCGCGCTCCGCAACCGCGGCGGGATCGTCCGCCACGGGCACGCTGGAGGTCGCCGGCAGTCCAGGGCAATCGCCGGACGCAAGCGCCGCGCCCGAAGTGGACGAAGCCATCGCGGCGCCGTCGGGGGTCTATCTCGCGAGCCGAAAGGCATACCGGGGCCTGGAGACGGGGCTGGACCTGATCTCGCGGCCGGTCGCGCGGCTGGGCGGGCGCTGGCTTCAGCTCGTGGGCGCGTTCGGCGTGACGACGTTGATCGTGTCACTCGGGGCGATGTTTGTGCTGCCGGTGCTCATGCCGCACGAGGATGCCGTGACGTTCCTGGCGGCGCGACGAGAGGCGGTGGCCAATCCGCCGCGAGCCGCCGCGGAGGAAAACCCCGGCGATTCGCACGGCGGCGCGAAGAAGGACGCGCCGAAGGGCGAGAAGAAGGCGAAATCGGACGGGCATGGATCCACCGCCAAGCCGGCGAAGAAAGAGAAAACGGGCGGACACGGCCACTGAGCCGGGGCGCACTTCCCGATCGTAAACGCGGGGCAGAGTCCCATGCGGCGGGCCGCGTGTTCCGGGCGGGTCGTTTCTTTTGTTGAAGCTGGCTATTTCAGGCGCGGAGATCGATCGAATTGGCGGTCTGTGCGCTGATCTGCGCGGCAAGGTCGACGGCCGCTTCGACCAGCGAGGCGACGGATTCCTGCTGCTGGTTTGCGAGCTTGAGCACCTTGACGCCGATCGCGGCGGCGATTTCCGCCTGGGTTTGGGCGTTCGAGACGGCCGCGACGAGTCCGATATCGCTCATGGGGCAACTCCCGGCGCGCGGTCGATCGGCGCGGCCACCAGAGTATCGGAATGAAACGGGGTCGGGGCGAGTTTCGGGGAGAGTGGAGTGCCGGGAATCGGCGGCTACAGAATCGGCGCGATCCGCGTCCAGAAAAACCAGGCTGCGGGGGCGGCGAGGAGGGGCGAGTCGATCACGTCGAGAATACCGCCCATTCCGGGAAAGAGCGTGCCGGAATCCTTGATCGCGACGTCGCGCTTGAGGAGCGATTCGCAGAGATCGCCGGCGACGGAAAAGACGCCCATTGCGAGGCCGAAGGCCGCCATCGCCCAGGCGTTTGACAGGACGCCCGCGTACTCTGCGAGCACAGTCATCGAACCGAGCGACTTTCCGAGGAAGATCGCGAGGAGCGTGGCGGTGAGGACGCCGCCGATGACGCCTTCCCACGATTTTTTGGGGCTCAGCCAGGGGATGAACTTGTGCCGGCCGACCGCGCTGCCCACGAAGTAGGCGCCGGTGTCGGTGATCTTTACCAGGAACATCGAAAAGAGCAGCAGAATCCCGCCTGCCGCACCGCCGACCTCCATGCGCAGGTTGGCCATGAAGCCGACGAGCGCTCCGGCGTAGAAGATGATGAACAGGGTCGTGGAGAGATTAGCCAGCACGTTCAGTGTGCCGCGGCGGATGGCCTGGTCGAGAAACGACGCGGCGACTCCGAGGGTGAGCCAGGTCATGTTCCAGGACAGGCCGCGGGCGGTATCAGGCAGAAAGAAGTTGTGGACCCAGTAGGGGCCGATGACGAGGCCGCCCGCAAAGACGTACATGATCGGCCGCAGCGGTGCGAATCCGCGGGCCCGCGCAAAGACGGTGAGTTCGCGAACGGCGAGGATGGTGAGCGCGAGCAGGAGGAGGGTGACCGCGAGACCGTTGAGCGACCAGTGCAGCGAGCGCGACTTGTGCATCCAGGAGGATTGCTCGCTGAGCCACGCGTCGGCCAGGACAATCCCGATCACGGCGAGCGCCAGAGAGATCCCCGAGATAAGCCTTTGGCGGAGCACGGCCGTCAGGTCCGTCCGGCGGACTTGCCGCCGACGTCGCCGAAGCGCCGCTCGCGGGCGGCGAAGGCGCGCAGGGCGTCGAAGAGGTGATTGGCGCGGAAATCGGGCCAGAGCACGTCCGTCACATAGAGTTCGGCGTAGCTGATCTGCCACAGCAGAAAGTTGCTGATCCGCATTTCGCTTGCGGTGCGAATGACGAGGTCGGGGTCGGGCAGGCCGGCCGTGTAGAGCTCGGCCTCCAGGGCGCCGCCGTCGATCTGTTCAGGCTTGAGCGATCCGGCGGCGACCTTTCGAGCCAGGCGCTGGACGGCGTCGATGATTTCGTCGCGCGAGCCGTAGTTCAGGGCGAGGCAGAGCGTCAGGCCGCGGTTGGCCGCGCTGGCCTGGAGCGTGAGGTCGAGTTCACGGAGCACCTCGGGCGGCAGACCTTCGCGCCGGCCGATCTGAACGACGCGAATGTCGTTGTCCATGATCTCCTGGCGCTCGGCGGCGAGGTAGTGGGCGTAGAGGGCCATGAGGCCTTCGACTTCGGCGCGGGGGCGTTTCCAGTTTTCGAGGCTGAAGCTGTAGAGGGTGAGGCATTCGAGGCCGAGGCGGGCGCAGGTCGTGATCGTGTCGCGGACGGCCTGCGAGCTGTTGCGGTGGCCTTCGATGCGGGCCATGCCGCGCTGGCGGGCCCAGCGGCCGTTGCCGTCCATGATGACCGCGACGTGCCTGGGCAGCGCTTCGCGCGGGACGCCCAGCACTTCGAGGGGATCGAGGGCGGACATCGTGGGCATTCAAGACTCCAATCGCGCCTGCATCCAACGTCGGTCGCGCTCCGGCACGGGCTCGCGGGACAGCTCGCGTCGCGGGCCGCCGGATGCCGGGCCGTGCGCCGAGGGCCAACGACCCGGGCATATTACCCGACGAAAATCGTCTGGTCCCGGGCCGGGCCGACGCCGATGATCCCGACGGGCGTTTCGAGTCGCCGGCTGAGGAACTCGACGTAGTTCCGCGCTTCGGCCGGCAGTTGCTCGACCTTTCGGCATGTGCCGAGGTCGGCCTTCCAGCCCGGGAACGTCTCGTAGACGGGCTCGACCGACTCCAGGATGTACGTATCGGCCGGGAATGTGTTCAGAATCCGGCTGCCGTGGCGGTAGCCGACGCAGACGCGCACCTCGTCGAAGCCCGAAAGCGTGTCGAGGTGCATGATCGCGAGGTGCGTGGGTCCGCTGAAGAGCGCGGCGTAGGACGCGGCGACGGCGTCGAACCAGCCGACGCGGCGCGGCCGGCCGGTGGTCGTGCCGTACTCGTTACCCGCGCGGCGGATCGCCTCGCCGGTGTCGTCGTTGAGTTCCGTGGGGAGGGGTCCGGAGCCGACCCTGGTAGTGTAGGCCTTCAGGACGCCGACGATCGACTGGATCATCGACGGGGGGACGCCCGCGCCGCTGGCGACGCCGCCGACGCCGGCGCTGGAGCTGGTCACGTAGGGGTAGGTGCCGTGGTCGATGTCGAGCAGGCTTCCCTGCGCGCCCTCGAAGAGCACGCGCTTGCCTTTCTTTCGCAGGTCGTGCAGCTCGACGACGGTGTCGCAGACGAACGGCCGAAGCTGCTCGGCGAAGGCGAGGTATTCGTCGACGACAGCGCGCGGGTCATCGGGCGAGCGATGGTCGTAGAGCGCGCCCATGTACGTGTTTTTGTGCGAGATGATCGTGCTGATGCGGTTGCGGAAGCGGTCGGCGTCGAAGAGGTCGCAGACGCGCACGCCCCAGCGGCGCGAGACCTTGTCGGCGTAGCAGGGGCCGATGCCGCGGGCGGTCGTGCCGATCTTGCTGCCGGCGGGGGCGGCCTGTTCGGCGAGGATGTCCTGCTTGCGGTGGTAGGGGAAGACGACCTGGGCCCGATCGCTGATCTTCAGGTTGTCGCCGACTTTCACGCCGCGCTGGCGGAGCGATTCGATCTCGCCGATGAGCACGGCGGGGTCGATGACCGAGCCGTTGCCGATGATGCTGACGATGTTCGGGCGGAGGATGCCGCTGGGGAGCTGGTGCAGGGCGAATTTCGCGCCGTCGACGACGATCGTGTGGCCGGCGTTGGCGCCGCCGCTGAAGCGGACGACGGCGTCGAAGTGCTCGACGAGGACGTCGACGATCTTGCCCTTGCCCTCGTCGCCCCACGCGAGGCCGACGACGCACGTATGCCCGAGATCCTGAAAACGCATGCGAGTAGTGCCCCGAAAACGCTGCCCATCGAGAACTCTGCGCCCCACGAGCCGCGATGGAATCGGGTTTTAGCCGTTCGATCGGCGCGACGCAAATTGCTCCGGCGAAGGGTGCTCGCATCCGCGGTCGGCGTCGAAAGGCCGGAGAACGCCATTCGAGCGGGGCAGGCGTGTGCGTGAGAACGCGCGACTGCTCGAAATTTCGCGCAGGGGCGGAGCGCCGGGACGATGCTGCCGCCGGCGGATCGCGGCCGGCCGTGCGAGGCGGGTGATTCCGCGGTCATCCAGGCCGGTGAGACGGAGATTCACGGCCGGAGGATCGGCGTGCGCGGCGGGGAACCGCGGCCGGCGTCGTCCGGGTACGCGCCTTGCTGCGCTGTCTGCTTCTGGAGGGAACTCATGTCACCGTAAGGAGGACGTCATGTCCATGATCCATGCGCGCGCGGCGCCTTCCGCGCTCCGGTTCATCACACTTCTCGCCTCAGTCGCTCTTGTCACCTTCACGTCGGCCCAACCCCTCCCGCAGCCTCTGAATCGACCGCTGAGCTTCTCGATCGATTGGCAGAGCCCGCCGGTGGGCATGCTCGACACGTGCTTCAACTTCCCGATCACGGAGGGCGACATCCTCGCGCCCGCGTTCTTCGGGCCGCCGCTGCCGGGGCCCGCGCCGCTGCCGTGCATCCAGATCAGCGGCGGCTTCGGTCCGCCGATGCCGGGGCTTGCGCTGCCAACGCACCCCGCGGGCGTCGGCCATCCGCCGGGTGTGCCTGCGCGAATCGAAGTGGATGCGTTCTCGTTCGGCATGGACCAGGTGCCGACAGTGGCGAATCCGAATAACACCTACGTCGAGTGGTATTTCTCCGTCGATGAGTTCGCGACGGGGATCATGGGTACGCTGCTGCCGCCGGCCGTCTGGACGGAATCGTGGCTGGGCGGACCGGCCGAAGCGAGCGCCGACATTTTCGTCGACTTCGGCGTTCCGGGGTTCCTGCCTGCGCCGATGATCGCGCCGCGCGGCAACCATGATCTCGTCGATGGGAACGGCATGCCGCCGTTCGGTGGTCCGGGGCTCGGCCTGTTCGAGCCGAATCCGCCGACGCCGCAACTGCCGGCGGATCCCGGCACGAACATCGACGCGATCGACATCGACTCGCCCGTGGGGCCGGGGATCCCGTTCCCGGTGTACTACTCGCTCGATTCGGCGTTTCCGGACACGCTTGAGGGCTTCCCGAACAGCGGGACGGCCGCGGCGCTCGGCTTCGCGGGCGGCGACGTACTGATCTGCCGCGGTCCGGGAGCGCCGCCGATGCTGTACGCACCCGCGGTGATGCTGGGCCTCGACATGTTCGGCCCCGATACGGACGACCTCGACGCGCTGGTGCTGTGGGAGAACGGCACGGGCGTGTATGAGCCGCCGCTGGGTCCGTTCAGCTGGCGCGGCGGTCAGACCGACGCGGTCTTCTTCTCGATCCGGCGTGATTCGGCGATGATCAAGTTCGGCGCTCGTGACAGCCGGTGGGGGATGCCGATCGAGGAAGGCGACATCCTGATGCCGCCGCCGCAGCCGGGCATGCCGCCGATGATGTGGATTCCGGCCGAGGTGCTCGGTCTGGCGACGGTCCGCAGCGGCACGGCCGTGGAGCCGTACGGGGATGATCTCGACGCGCTCGACGTGGCGTGCCGGATTCCGGGCGATCTTGATCGCGACGGAGATGTGGACATCACCGACCTCGCCATCCTGCTCGCCGCCTATGGCTCAACGGCCGGCGGCGATCTCAACGGCGACGGTGTTACTGACCTCACGGATCTGGCCATGTTGCTCAGCCAGTTCGGCCTGATCTGTTAGAGGTCCCGCTCGCCGACGGTTTCGGGGACGGGCCGCGTTTCGCGCGGTCCGTCCCGCCGTTTCTCCGGCCGTCGTTCGGCCTGTTCCCGCGTGAAACAGAGGAATTTCCGGCAATCGCTGCCGTCGTGCGATCGTCTTCCTGCCAGCGGGCGATCCGTTACGCGAGAGGAGGAGTCCATGTTTCGAGCCGGCTTCCTGGCGGTGTCCGCGCTCAGCGCCGCCGCCGCCTGCGGGCAGGTCCTGCCGATGGACCCGTTTCTCGGCGACGTCCGCGACGACTACACGGGCTACACCACCAATCTCCCCGGCCTGATCGACTCCGCGATCACCGTCCTCGACGGCCATATGACGGTTCGCAGCCATGACGGCCGGACATTTGTGCACCTGATCACGAGTTCGAACCTTGGCGGCGACCTTGTGCAGCCGCGTTCGCCGTCGTACATGCTGGGCGTCACGGAGGGGCCGATGATCTGGGAGTTTCACCGGCCGGCGCGGGCGATCGGGGCGTGGTGGGAGTCGAACGCGGGGCTGAGCGGGGCGGTTGCGACGTTTTTCAATGAGTCGGGCGACGTGATCGGCGAGCAGGCGGTGAATATCCCCGCGCAAGGTCAGCAATGGGTCTGGAACGGGTGGTCGTCGAGCGAGGGCATCGCGCGGATTTCGTTTGACGGCAACGGCGTGCTGAACGGATTCATCTGGACGGACGATGTGGAGTACATCGCGATTCCGGAGCCGGCGGCGGGGCTGCTGGTGCTCGCGGGCCTGGGGTTCCTGCGCCGTCGAGCGCCATAGAGTATCTCCTTTATTGGCATGGCTATCCATCGGGAAGCCGATACACTGACTTCCATCGCTGCATTTGGTTGCGGCGAGGGAGCGGGCGTTTGCTGCACTCGCTGATCAACCTGCCGCGGTGGGCCCGGACGCTGGCCGCGATCGCCGGTCTGACGGTCGCCGCTGCCGCGTTTTGCGGCTTTTTCGGGGGCCAGCCGGCCGAGACCATTGCGCTCATGGTCGGCGCCACATTGATTACGATCAGCCAGCTCGCGGATCTTCGGCCGAATGCCGGGCGCGATCTCGAGGCACGGATTTTGCGCTGGAGCACCAAAGTCCTGCTCGCGATTGTCGTCGGAGGCTGGGTTTTCGTCTTCGTCGGATTGATCTATCTATGCGTGCGACACGGAACGATCTTCGTCGATTCTTGACGAGAACGGGCACACATCGGAGCGGCGCGGGATGCGTCACCTGAACACGCTCGGGGTTCGTGCGCTCGCGGACGCGGAGATCCGGGCGATTTCATTCGGACAGGTTCGGCTGCCGGATGCGCAGCCGAGCGGCGACTGGCGAGCGCTCAAGGGAACGCTCGGCGATCCGGCGACGTTCGGCCCGCGCAAGAGCTGGCGCTGCGCCTGCGGAAAGCTCTCGATTGAGCCCGGAGCGCTGAAGCTGATCTGCGACGTCTGCGGCGCGGTGGCCCATGACGCGCGGAGGCTTCGCCGCCGCCGATTCGGCCATATCCAGCTTTTCAGGGAAATTCCGCACCCGCTTTTCACTGACTCGCGCATCTCCGTCGTCCCCGTCCTGCCGATTGCATTTCGTCGATCGACGGGCATCACGGCCGGCCTGAACGCACTCTACGCGGCGGTTCTCCGCGCAAACGCGGCTTGCGACAACGGCGTGGAGCGGCAGGTTGCGCGGCTCCACTGTCATGAGTGGATCGACGGGGCGGTGCGCTCGCCGCGGCCGCTCTCGATCCTGATGTGCCTCCGGGTTTCGTTGGGGGTCGCGGCACGGGAGATGATCTTTCTGCACGGGCTGGGCGCAGCGCTGGAAGTGGCGGAGCCGTTTCGGGAGGCGGACCGGCGGAACCACGGCGAAAGCTGACCGTGCGCGCGGTTTCGCGCACATGCAGCGCCTTTTCCCGCAGCCCGCAGATGCGGCCGACGCTCGGTGGACGCAGCGCGTCCGACCTCACCGGACGACACCGCGCACGCCTTGTTCTATAATCGGGAACTTCATGAGCGACGCCACTGACGGCGCCGCGCTGGAGTTGATCCCGTGACTCAACCGGCCGAAGCCTGGCTGCAGCGAAATCACTTCCTGCTGCGGCGCCTGCACTCGCTGAGCGGAATCGTGCCCGTGGGCGCGTTTCTGCTCGTTCACCTGTTCACGAACTCGCTCGCGGCCTGGGATTCGGCCTCGTTCGACCAGCACGTGAAGGACATCCACCATATTCCCTACCTGCCGGTGGTGGAGCTGCTCTTCATCTTCCTGCCGATCGCGTTTCACGCCGGCTACGGCATCGTGATCGCGAAGACGGGCAGGTCGAACGTGCAGCAGTACGGCTACGCGGACAACTGGCGCTACACGCTCCAACGGGTGACGGGCTGGGTGGCGCTGGTGTTCATTCTGATCCACCTCGGGCACTACCGCTTCGCGCACTGGTTCGGCGGCAGTCACTACCAGGACGTCGTCGCGGCGGGCACGACGCCCTTCGACATCACGGCGATCGGCTTTACGCTCGGCCTGCCGAAGACGGTCTGGCTGCTGCTTTACTCGGCGGGGCTGATCGCGTCGATCTTCCATTTCTGCAATGGAATCTGCACGTTCTGCATCACGTGGGGCATCACGGTCAACGACGCGTCGCGGCGGAAGGTGTCGGTCGCGGCGGCGGGGCTGGCGCTGGTGCTGACGGTCTGGGGTTTCAGCTCGCTGGCGGCGCTGGCGGGCGGACCGAAAGCGGAGTCGAAGAAGACGGCGGCGGCCGGGATCACGCTCGTGCGTGCGGGGGAGAATTGAGCGATGGCCAAGCAGCGCGTCGTGATAGTCGGGGGCGGTCTCGCGGGTCTGGCGGCGGCGATGCGGCTGGCCGAGGACGAGGTTTCCGTCGATCTCATCAGCATGGTGCCGGTGAAGCGCAGCCACTCGGTCTGCGCCCAGGGGGGCATCAACTGCTGCAACAAGTTTACGCGGAGCCAGGGCGACTCGGAGTGGAACCACTTCGACGACACGGCCTACGGCGGCGAGTTTTTGAACAACCAGCCGCCGATCAAGGAAATGTGCGACTGGGCGCCGAAGATCATCGACCTGGCCGACCGGCTGGGCGTGCCCTTCAACCGCTCGCCGGAAGGCAACCTCGCGGTGCGGCGCTTCGGCGGCACGCTCTACAAGCGGACGATCTACGCGGGCGCATCGACCGGCCAGCAGTTGCTCTACTCGCTCGACGAGCAGGTGCGGCGCTGGGAGGCCGAGGGGCGGATCACGAAATATGAATTCTGGGAGTTCCTCGGGCCGGTGCTGGATGCGAGTGGCGTCTGCCGCGGCGCGATCGCGCAGGACATGTTCTCGCTGGAGATCCGCGCGTTTCCCGCGGATGCGGTGATCCTTGCGACGGGCGGCTGCGGGTTGATCTTCGGCAAGTCGACGATGTCGATGGTCTGCACGGGCGGAGCGAACGCGCGGGCGTACCAGGCGGGGGCGATCTACGCGAACGGCGAGTTCGTGCAGGTGCACCCGACGGCGATCCCCGGGGCGGACAAGCTGCGGCTCATCAGCGAGGCCGCCCGCGGCGAAGCGGGCCGCGTCTGGGTGCCGCGCAAACAGGGCGACACGCGCCATCCCAACCAGATCCCCGAGGGCGAGCGGCTCTATTTCCTCGAAGAGAAATACCCGACGTACAAGAATCTCGTGCCGCGCGACATCGCGACGCGCGAGATCTTCGCCATGTGCCGGGCCGGCTACAGCGTCGATCCGCACACGTACGCGGTCTATCTCGACCTGACCGAGCGGGCGACGGGCATCAAGCGCGAAGTTTTGCACCACAAGCTCGGCGCGATCCTCGAAATCTACGAGAAATTCGTCGGCACCGACCCGCTCGACGAGCCGATGAAGATCTTCCCGGCCGTGCACTACAGCATGGGCGGGCTGTGGGTCGATTTCGAGGCCGACGCAAAGACGGGCGGCCTGCGGCTCGACTCGCCGCGCAATCAGCAGACGAACGTGCCCGGCCTCTTCGCGATCGGCGAGGCGGACTACCAGTATCACGGCGCGAATCGCCTCGGTGCGAATTCGCTGCTGAGCTGCATCTTCGCCGGCTTGATCATGGGTCCGGCGATCCGCTCGTGGTTGAAGATGGTCCCCGGCGGCGGCGCGGCGGCGACGGCGGCGAGCCTCTTCGAAGGCGAGGTCGGCCGGCACAAGGATGCGCTCAAGAACCTGATCGGCCGGAGCGGCAGCGAGAACCCCTACCTGATCCACCGGGAGCTCGGCGAGCTGATGACGCGCAACTGCACGGTCGTCCGCAACAACGCCGATCTGAAGGCGACGCTCGGCGCGATCGACGGCCTGATGGACCGCTGGCGCAATGCTCCGCTGAGCGACAAGGGCCAGTGGACGAATCAGAACCTCAGCTTCACCCGCGCGCTGGGCGACATGATCGTGCTGGCAAAGGTCATCGCGCATGGCGCGCTGCTCCGCGATGAGTGCCGCGGGGCCCATTACAAGCCGGAATTCGAGATCCCCGCGCCCACGGCGGCCGGCGGGGCGGAGCTCCAGCAGCAGGCGGAGAGCTGGTGCGCCCGTTACTACGAGCAGAACTGCAAGTGGCTGAAGACGACGCTCGCGCGGCATTCGCCGAGCGGGCCGCAGTTCAGCTATGAGCCGGTCAGCGTGGACCTGATTCCGCCGCGGCCGCGCACCTACGGCGTGCGCGGGGCGGAGATCATCGAGCGGGTCTGGAAGCAGTCGTATGCGAAGCGGCCGCTGAACACGAACGCGGAAACCAGGGCGACGGCGGAGACGGTGACGGCATGAGCAACAAGATCAAGATCACAGTGCAACGGCAGGACGATCGCGACGGTCGGCCCTATTCGCAGACGTTCGAGATCGAGCGCAAGGCCCAGATGAACGTCATCTCCTGCCTCCAGGAGATCGCCGCCCATCCGGTCACCGTCGAGGGCAAGGAGACGACGCCGGTAGCGTGGGACTGCAACTGCCTCGAAGAGGTCTGCGGGGCGTGCAGCATGGTCATCAACGGCCGCGTGCGGCAGGCGTGCACGGCGCTGGTCGACAACCTGCTCAAGGATAGGCCCGAGATCGACCTGCGGCCGATGACGAAATTCCCGGTCGTGCGCGACCTGTTCGTCGAGCGGGGGCGGATGTTCAAGGCGCTCAAGCAGGTGCGGGCGTGGGTGCCGGTGGACACGTACGGCCATCTCGGCGAGGGACCGATCGTCGAGCCGGAGGTCGCGGACCGGCGCTATGCGCTGTCGTGCTGCATGACGTGCGGCTGCTGCCTGGAGGTCTGTCCGCAGGTGAACGAGGGCAGCGACTTCATCGGTCCGCAGGCGATCGGCCAGGCGGCGCTGTTCAATGAGCACCCCACGGGCAAGATGTCCGCGGGCGAGCGGCTCGAAGCGCTGATGGGCCCCGGGGGCATCACCGACTGCGGGAATGCGCAGAACTGCGTGAAGGCGTGCCCGAAGAGCGTGCCGCTGACGTGGGCGATCGGCAAGATCGGCCGCGACACGACGGTGCACGCGTTTAACAAGTTCTTTACAAAGTGACGCCGCCTCGTCAGCGCGTGATTTGCGAATAGGCACACGGGCCACTCGCACGTCCGCGGTGCGCGCTGTATGCTCGACCCGAGCAATCCAACGAGGCATGCGGTCGCCTCGGAACCTGATACAACCTGGGAGCGCCAGATGCGAAGCACAAGCGTCGCCGCGTGCATCGGCTTCGTTGTTGCAGCCCACACCGGTTTTTCACAGACGATGGAGAGCAGCGCAGCGCTCGACGAGCGGGCCGCGCAGCTCGAGAAGCGGATCGAGGCGCAGCAGAAGCGGCTGGAGAATCTCCAGTCCACGCTCGCTTCGTCGTCGAGCCAGGACGTCGAGGCGGCGCGGACGGAGGCGCTGAAGGCGCAGATCCGCGAGGTGCTGGGCGAGCGCGAGTTCCGCGAGAGCCTGATGGGCTCGACGATGCAGGCGGGCTATGACAAGGGCTTCTACGTCAAGAGCTCGGACGAGAAGTTTCTGATGAAGTTCTACGGCCTGCTCCAGGTGCGCTGGGACTGGTACAGCACGCGGGCGTCGAATCGCTACCGCAACCCCGGCGCGCAGCGCGATGACCGTACCGGGTTTGAGATCCCGCGGGCGCGTTTCGGCATCCAGGGCCACGTCTATTCGAAGGACCTCACCTACCTGCTTGAGCTGCGCAGCGACGCGGGCCGGCAGAACGACACGGACATCGAGAGCGCGTATTTGAATTACCGGTTCCGCGACGAATTCCAGATTCGTGCGGGGACGTTCCGGCTGGCGTCGACGCGGGCGCAGGTCACGTCGAGCAGCAAGCAGCAGGCGATCGACCGGGTGCCGGTGGACGCGGTCTTCGGGCTGGGAGTCGGCACGGGCGTGCGGTTCTGGGGTCTGCTGTTCGACAAGCGGCTGGAATACAACATCGACGTCGTCAACTCGCTGAACAACCAGAACAACCGAGTCATCAGCCCCGATCCGTCAGAGCTCGACGGCAACCCCGCGATCCTCTTCCGCACGGTCTGGCACGCGCTGGGCGACGATCCCGTCAACGACTGCAAGCTGCTGAGCGATCTGCCCAAACACACGTCGCCGGCGCTCGATATCGGTTTTCATTACGCGTTCAACGACGACGCCGGCGACCGCGGCACGACGCGCATCCCGTTTCCGCTCGTCAGCGGCCCCGGCCAGGGCGGGTTCGGCCTGACGACGACCAACGGCCTTCAGATTCACCAGTTCGGCTGGGACGGCGTCTTCAAGTACATGGGCTTCTCGGCCACCGGCGAGTACATCCTGCGGATCGTCGACGTGCGCCAGGCCGACACCCGGCCGTTCGCGCCGTGGTATCTGCTTACCACGGACAGCTCGACCGTCGCCCAGCACGGCGCTTACGTGCAGGTGGGGTACTTCCTGCCGATCGCCGGGCTTGAGGACAAGCTGGAAGCCATCGCCCGCGTGGGGGGCATCTCCACTCTGGCGGGCGAGCGCGAAGGCACGTGGGAGTACTCGGCCGGGTTCAATTACTACTTCTTCGGCAACGACGTGAAGCTCCAGATGGACGTGACCAAGGTCTCCGAGGTGCCGATTTCCAGCACGGCGTCGAGCATGGCCAACGTGAATGACGACGCGCTGGTCTTCCGGATGCAGATGCAGCTGGCGTTCTGATCACCTCCGCCCGGCGCGCCGCGGCAGGGTGCGGGTATCATCTCGCGCGATGGCGGCGACGCCGGAGAACTCGATTGCACCGGCCGACACGAGCGGCCTCACTTGCCCGCGGTGCCGGTATGACCTGACGGGCCTGCCGGAACCGCGGTGCCCCGAATGCGGACTGGCTTTCGACTGGGCGGCGGTCCGGGCGGCGGCGCTTCGGCGGCCGGTGATCGCGTTCGAGCGGCTGCGCGGCTGGCGGCGGGTCGGCGGTTTTGTCGCGACATGGCTGTGCGTGATCCTGCTGCCGATCCGGTTTGCGCGGCAGGCGTGCCAGTCGGTCTCGACGGGCCGAGGGCTGCTTTTCGGCGGGATCTGCTTTCTCCTGGCGCTGGCCGCGGTGCTGCTGGGCGCTGAGTTCGATGTTTTTCCCGCGTGGTATGCCGGCGGCGCGGCGTGCATTCTGCTGGAAGCGGTGCTGCTGACGCTGCTCGACTGGCGCAACCTTCGCTCGCCGGGGGCAGCCTTCCTCTTCTGGCTGGCGATCGGCGGGTACACGTCGGCGATCGTGGTGACGGAAATCGGTGACGGGCCGCCGGCGCTCTACTTTGACGATCTGTGGCGCACACTCATGAACGGTCCGCCCGGATTCCTCAGCATGCCCCTCTCGCCTTTCCCGCACTGGCTCCAGATCGCGAGCTGGCTGGCGTCGGTACTGTGCGTGCTGGCGGTTCGGCTGCGGCGCTCCGGGGCGCCGCCGCTGTCGACGGCGGGGCTGCTCCTGGTCGCGGCGCCGGGACTGATGGCGGTGCACTGCTGTGCGTCGTGGGTGGGGATGTACGTTTACGATCTGTACAGTTGAGCGCGTGGTTCAATTCCCGCGCCGGTCTGACGGACCGGCTCGCAGAGTACAGCACTGCACAAACGCCGCGGGCCCGCCCCGGGGGGGGGGGGCCGGCGGGGGGGGGGGGGGGGGAGGGGGGCGTGACCCGCCGGGAACAGCA
>BTUU01000013.1:87686-172169 GCA_045863555.1 Planctomycetota bacterium
AATCCCCGCGCCGGTCTGACGGACGGGCTCGCAGATTACAGCACTCAAAACCCGCCGCGCCCCCCCTGTGTTGCGGGGCCGCGTCAGTGAAGGGGCGCTTCTTCGAGCGTCTTCACGCTCGATGCACAGATTCGATCAGCGGCGACGCAGCAGTGCGACGCCCGCGAGGCCGAGCAGGGCGATCGACGCCGGCTCGGGGACCGTGATGGTGAAGAACTGGAGTCCCTCGAAGTTGTTGAGGTTCACGCCGCTGAGCGTGCCCGTGAACCCGCCGTTGCCGTCGCCGCCGAGGTTGCCTTGGCCGCCCGGGAGGCCGCCGAGGAACTGGTTCGACAGGTAGTTGTGGTCGCCGTTGTTGATCATCGCGGCGATCTTGATGACTTCGCCGTCGGCCGGGCTGCCGAGATCGGCAAGGGCGATTGAGAATTCCATGCCCGTGGTCACGGCCGCCGCCGCCGCCTGGTCGGCCGGGCCGGTGCCGCCGGTCACGCCGCCGGCGTTGTTGTCATTGATCGCGAACTGGAGGTTCTGCGTGAGGGCCGAGCCGGACGCGTTCGGGCCGATGTTGCCGGCGAGGATTGTGCCGGTCGAGACGAGGCCGACGGCCGGGTTGCCGTTGCCGTGGGAACCGGGAACCTGGGCGTTTCCTCCGCCCTGCCGGTTGATGAAGTCGACCTCATACTGGCCGTCGCCGGAACCCCAGCGGGAGAACAGGTGGTAGTCGGCCGTGAAGCCGGCATCGAAGGTCATGCCGACGAAGTTCTGGCTGATCCAGGTCGAGCCGTTGAAAAAGTCGTACTGCGGCGTGCCGGTGAGCGTGTTTTCGCCGCCGGCCGTCGAGTCGAAGAAGACGTCGAGCTTGTTGAAATTCGGCTCGTGGTTGCCGGTGAGCATGATGTACAGCCGGCCGTTCTCGATGCGGGCGTAGGCCGCGTCGAGTTCGCTTCCGCCCAGGTTGCCCGGCGGGTTTGCATCGCCGAACTGCGTCTGGACGGTCTGGACGGCGATCGGCGCACCGTATGAGGCGTCGCGCGTTCCGTCGATGACCTGAGCGATCGCGGCGGACGCGGCCGCACCGGAAACCAGGGCGGCGATTGCGAATCTGCGGTTCACTTCGTTCTCCTCCGTATAGAGAGATGTTCTCCGTCTGAAACGACTCCCTGATGGTAGCGGTTTCGGGGGTGGCGAAGCAACGGAGGGGAGCGCGCCATTTGGCGCGAAAGGGGCCGACAAGGTCGGGAATTTGTCGTTCGGGCAGCCAATTTCGCTCAGAATCGCATTATCGGAACCAGTAGGGCCTACGGAGTCTGGCTATCGCGGGCGGGAGAGGTCGTCGATCTGCTGTTCGATCGTCGGCCGGTTCGGGTGATCGGGCGGCAGGAGGCGGAGCAGTTCGCGGTATGTGGCGAGGGCTTCGGTCCGGAGTCCGTTCACGACCTGGGCGGCGGCGAGGTTCATGCGGACATCAACGCTGTCGGGCCGGAGCTGAAAGGCGCGGCGGGCGTGGGAGAGGGAGGCGGGCGGGTCGGTGAGCGACTTGAGCCGTGAGAGGTTCGCGTGTGTCTGCCAGTCGTCAGGAGCGGCGGCGACGACGCGCTCCAGAACCTGGACGGCCTCCGGTTCTCGAAAGACGGCGACGAGGAGTTCGCCGTAGCTGCGGGCGACGTCGATGTTCGAGGGATCGTGCCGGTAGACGGATTCGAACTCTTTGCACGCCTCGGCGGTCGCGCCGCTATCCCGGAGCGCCCGGGCCAGTTCAGCGCGGGCGGCCCAGTCGTCCGGCGCGGCCGCGACCTTTGCCCGGAGGTCGGCCAGCCGCGTGCTCGGGCCGGCGAGCTCGGCGCGGAGGGCGGCGAGGAAGCGCTGGTTGTACATGTCGTTGGGAATGATGCGCAGCGAGAGTTCGACGTACTGGATGGCGCGCTGGAGATCGCCACGGAGGGCGAAGGCGTGGGCGCGCTGGGCGAGGGCCTCGGGATAGGCGGGTTCGATCTCCAGGGCGCGGTCGAGGAGGACTTCGGCGCGACGAACGAGGTCTTCGCGGGCCGCTGGGTCAGCGGTGGTCATCGCCTCGACGAGCATCATGCGGGCGGCGGATTCGCAGAGCATGAGGCTGCGGGGGAAATTCGCGACGTCGGTCTCGGTGAGGCGGCGGTCGTCCGTCCAGTCGGTGTTGCGTACCACCGCACCGAGGCCGAGGGCGGCGGCGACGGCGAGGGCGAGAATCTGGACGAGGCGGGCGCGGTCGGGCAGGCGCGTGACAACCCATTTCCAGCCGCGGTCGAGGCCGAGGGAGAGCGCCAGGATGACGACGACGGACGGCCAGTAGAAAAGCCGCTCGGCCATGGAGACGCCGATCAGCAGCACGGTGTTCGAGATGAGGAGGTAACTGGCGGCGAACATCCACGCGAGGAGGCCGATGCGCCTGCGCCAGAAGAACAGCCCGGCGACGAGCGCGAGCGCCGCGAGCGCGCCGAGCGCGGTGTAGACGTCCGGCGGCGCTTTTGGGTCGAAGACGGCGTAACCGTAGTCGAAGCTGAATTTCGACGGGGCGAGCATCAGGTGCGTGTACCGGCCGAGGATTGTGAGCGGGAGGATGACCCGTTCCACGCCGGTCGCGATGGCGACGGGGTTGAAGATCGAATTGGCCGTTCCGGCGCGGATGAAGTGATTCTCCAGGGCGACGTAACGCAGGGGCAGATAGACGGCCACGGGGATCAGGACGGCGAGGACGATGACCCACGTCGCCTTCCACCCGCCATGCTCCGGGGGGGGACCTCCGGTCGCAGCGGCGCACGAGTCGCGAAGGCGCTGCCAGAGGACGAGGAGGATCGCGACGGCGGGCGCGCTGATCGCGGTTTCCTTGCAGAGGAGCGCGGCAAACAGGGCGAGCGCCGCGGCGGCGACGCGCCCGGGGCCGGGCCGCCCGCGAGCCGGCCGGACAGCGAGCAGGGCGAGGAGGATGAAAATCGTCGAGAGCACTTCGGCGCGGCCGACGACGTTTGCGACGGCCTCGACGTGGATGGGGTGTACGGCGAAGAGAACTCCGGCGATCAGGGCTGCGCGGCTGGACTCGAGTATCCGTTCGGCAATCCGGACGACGAGCCAGCACGCCAGGGCGTGGAGCAGCACGTTCACCAGGTGGAACGGCAGCGGCACGGGGCCGTGGATCGCGTACTGGACGGCAAACGTGAAGAGTGTGAGCGGCCGATAGAGGCGGTCGCGGCGCGGATCGGTCATCGAATCGGCGCTGTACTGCGAGTACCACCAGTCGCGCAGCCAGATCTCGCGGAAGTCGGTCCAGTCCCGGACGCGCGGATTCTGGGCGATGATGACGTTATCGTCGTAGGTGAAGGCGTTCGGGAGCGTGTTCAGGTAAACGAGCGCCCCGATGATCGAGGCGACGAGGCCGGGCGCGAGCCGCGACGGCGGGCGTGCCGGAGCGGCGGGCGAGGGTTGCGACCTAGCGGCGGGCCGACTCATCGTCGACGCGGATGTTGTTGTACCGGAGGAGCGTGCCCTTCGCCCGTTCGAGGGCGACGATCGCGATGTTGTACTCCGCAACGACGCGGGCCAGCTCGGCTCGCGTGCTCGAGAGGCTCTGGATGCGGCTCAGCTCGGTTTCGAGGTAGGTCGGGTCGATCTGCTCGCTGCGTGCCTGGAAGGCGCGCAGGCTCTCGTCCGAGGTCTCGACGGCGCGGAGCTGCGTGGGGATGTTCTCGTAGCCGAAATTCAGCTCGCGAATCGCGTTGTTGACCTCCTGCACGACCAGGTCGGCCGCCTGCTTGTAGCGGACGATGGCCTGCATCTCGGCCGAGCGGGCGGCGCGGAGATTCGCCTCCGCGGCGCGGTTGCCGATCGGCCACTCGAAATTGAGCGAGACGCCGTAGTTCTGGTAGCGGGCAGTGGTCATGTTGTCGAAGCTGGAATCGGCCGAGCCGCGCTGGCCCTGGACCTCATACTGGAAGCCGAGGTCGAGCTTGGGCAGGGTTTCGTTCTTGGCCCGCATGGTCTGGACGCGCGACTGTTCGATAGCCAGCTTGGTCTGGCGCAGTTCGCTGCGTTCGTCGAGGCTGGTGCGGACTTCGGCGAACTGGTCGACGGCGATCGGGGCGACCGCGGGCGTCTCGGTCGGGACGATCTCGATGTTGGAAGAGAGGAGCAGCTCGGGATCGTTCAGGAGGTTCTTGAGCTGGTCCTCGAGGTCGCGAACGGTCTTGACCACCTCGTTGAACCGGACTTCCGCCGAGTACAGGCCGGAAAGCGACTGGTTCAACTGGACGCCGATGGTCTGCCAGTCGCGGGCCCGCAGATTCTGGTAGGTCATGTGGTACTGGCCGGTGGACTCGGCGAGCGTGAGCACGACGCGGCGGGCCTGGGAAAGCTGCCAGTACGTGCGCTCGACATCGAGCAGGCGGTCGCGGACTTCCTGGTAGAAGCGCTCGCGGCTGATCCGCAGGTCGAGCTGTCGGACGGCGATTCCGGCGCGGTTGTAGTCGAGTCCGAAGCCGCGGAGGAGCGGCTGGGTGAACTGGACCGTGAAGGTCGTTTCGAAAGCGGGGTTGTAGACCGCGTTCTGCTTGGTCGGGAAGCCGACAAAGGTGCGCGACTGCCCGAGCGAGGTTGAAACGACCATGCCGGTCGGGAGGAGTTTGCGAATGCCGCCGCTGTAGGTGCGGGCGTTGCTCTGGGGCTGGTCGACGTCGATGCTCGAACCGGCGCGGTCGGTCTTCTGATAGCCCGCGTCGAGGAAGAAGACGGCGTCGAAGGCGGCCTCCGCCGCGACGAGCTGGGCCACGCTGATGGCGGGGCCGTAGGCTTCGATCCGGATGCTGTAGTTGTTCGCCAGCGCCCGCTGGATCGCCTCGGCGAGGCTGAGCCGGACCTTATTGGGCCGCTCCAGACGCGTGAGGAGGCCCTTGGCGTATTCGATGACGCGTTCGTAGTTTCGAACCAGGCGGACGTCGCCCCGGAATGACCGGTCCACCTCGGCCAGTCGCTCCGCGAAGACCGCGGCGGCCTCGGTCGGGTCGGGGATCTGCCGCAGGACATCCGCGGGCGCGGGCTGCGACATCGCCATCGGCTGCGTGGTCGTCAGCAGGGCGCGGCGCGTAGTCGGGCGCGTCTCCTGGCCCGCGAGGCGGATTTCCGGCTCGCGCTCGTCCCAGGTGCTGTCGGCCGGGCGGCCCTCTTTTCGTGCGTCGGCGGATTTTTCGTATTCGAAGAGCATGCGGTCGCGGTAGGCCGCAATCGCGGGGGTCGAGTCCGGTTCAGACTGGCAGCCCAGGGCGAGCGCGCCCGAGGCGATGGCCGCGCTGCCCAGCAGAATCGTCGTTCGAAAACCCATCCGGGATCGTGCTTGCCGTTTCACAGCCACCCCAATCGCCCGCGCGCGAAGGAAAGCGACAGACGCGCGGATCATAGAAATCGCGCGCAGCACTGTCAAACCTCGGAGAACCGCCGCGCGTCCGCGCCGGCGCGCCGCCTGAGTGAATTCGCCCACCGACGCCGGTGCTTCGGCGGGGTCTACATTTTTCCCGCGTATTTCGCGAGCAGGACGCCGTACTTCCGCGCCGCACCGGGCATGGCCAGCGCGCGGTCGGACCAGATCGCGAGCGCGAGGGCGTCGTGGGCCGGGCTTTCGGGCAGTCCCTCGGCGGCCAGCCGCTCGATCGTGAGCTTGAGCAGTTCGATCGCGTTGGCGGTCGCCGCCTTCAGGTGGCCGATGATCTCATCGAGCAGCTTCTGGCGCGTCACGTGCGGGTCGTGCGGCTTCCAGCAGTCGTAGTCGGTGCCGAGTGCGACCAGCGCGTAGGCGATCTCGGCTTCACGCGCCAGCTTCGCCTCGGGCATCACCGTCATGCCGATGACGTCGCCGCCCCAGGCCCGGTGCATATTCGACTCGGCAACCGTGCTGAAGGCCGGTCCCTCCATGCAGACGTACGTCCCGCGCGGGTGCACGTGCGTCTTCATGCCGTGCGAAGCCGCGATGAGCACGCGCCGCAGGGCCGGGCAGAACGGCTCGGCGAATTCCACGTGCACGGCCAGCCCTTCGTCGAAGAACGTCGGCGTGCGGCGAAAGGTCTTGTCGATGACCTGGTCGACGATGACGAGCTGGCGCGGGTGGATGTCCTCGCGGAGCGAGCCGACCGCGCCGCTGGCCAGGATGTGAGTAACGCCGAGCGACTTGAGCGCGTAGATGTTCGCCCGATAGGGCACCTGCGACGGATTGAGCAGGTGGCCGCGGCCGTGGCGGGCCAGCGTGGCGATCTTCAGGCCGTGCCATTCGAGGATTCGGATGGGGCCGCTGGGCTTTCCAAAGGGGGTGTCGACCTCGATTTCGCGCGAGTGCGTCTCGCCGAAGAGGGCCTCGCCGAGGCCGGTGCCGCCGATCAAACCGATCATCTTGCCTGCTCGCCCGCGGGGTTGGTTTCTCACGCCACAGGCGGAAAACCCGCTCAGACTCCGCTGCGGCCGGGGGCGAAGGTACCGGGATTCTCCTCGGGGGACAACGCCTTTCCCAACCCGGGGGTCGACGGGCAGCGTATCATTGTGTGCGTCCACGCGGTGTTCGATGCGATCCCGGCCGAGGTCGTGCAGATGTGGAAACAGATCTTTTCCAGCGAGCTGGTCCGCATCGGCGACTATCGCTGCCGGGCGCATTGCAGCGGCTGCGGCGGCGAGGAACTCTCCAGTACATCCGACATCGTCTTTTTGCGGCGCGGCGTCTTCGTCAAGCACGTTCGCGGCCGGGAGATTGTCGCGGACGCGAACAGCACCGTCTTTTTCAACCGCGGCGAGACGTATCGCGTCAGCCATCCGGTCGACGGCGGCGATGAGTGCACGACCATCACGCTCCGCGAAGATGTGCTCCGGGACGCGATCCGGGTCCGCGATCCGGCCGTCGATGACCGGCCGGAAGGCCCGTTTCGTGATTTCGAAGCGCCCTGCCCGGCCGCGGCCTACTCTCGACAGCGACGCCTGGTGGAGCACCTGCGCGGTGGTCGGGGGGATGTGCTCTGGGTGGAAGAAACGGTGCTGGCGCTGCTCGGCAGCCTTCCCGCGCGCGGCGCGGCGCCGCGGCGGCGTGCGGAAACGCGGCGGGCGCATCGCGACACGGTGAACGAGGCGAAGGTTCTGCTGGCGCGGCGGATGCGGAGCGGGATTTCGCTCGATGAGGCGGCCCGCGCCGTGCATTGCTCGCCGTTTCACCTGGCCCGCGTCTTCCGGAACGAGACGGGTGCGCCGCTGCACGCGTACCTGACGCGGCTGCGGCTGCGGGCGGCGCTGGAGGCCATGCTGGAGCAGCCCGCGGATCTCACGGCGGTCGCGCTCGACACGGGCTTTTTCGACCAGAGTCACCTCACCAACGCGTTCACGCGCGAATTCGGCCTATCGCCCGGCCGGTTCCGCGATGAACTCTCGCATCGCCGTCGGTGCGAAATGAGCAAGAACTTCCAAGTCTGAGTCGGCCGGGACTGCGATACTCCCTGCAGAACGGTTCCAGCGTGGAACCTGCACGGGTCTCGTCAGGAGAACGGTCGTGAAGAAGTGCCCCGAGTGCGGCTACGAGGTCAAGCAGGACGGCGTGAAGGTCGAGATCGACGGCAAGACAGTCGAGGTCTGCTGCCAGGAGTGCGCCGAGGCGATCCGGCGGAAAGCCAAGAAGCGCTCCAGGTAATCTGTTGCGGCGGGGCGGCGCGGACGGTTGTTCGCGCCGCCTATTTTGATCCATCCGGCGAACCACTCACCGAGGGAATTTGATCCATGGAATCACAGGAGACGCGAGCGGCCGCGGCGCTGGCGACCGTTCGTGAATTCAACCGCGCCTTCGCGGCCAACGATCCGGCGCGCTACTTCGAGTTCATCGACGAGGGCCTGACGCTCTTTACGCCGTCGAGCCCCTGCCGCGTCGACGGGCGCGCGGCCGACCGCGAGGAGTTCGAATTCAGCCTGCGCACCGGTGCGACGCGCGTGAATTTCTTCCAGGAGCTGGGGCCGTCGGTCCAGGTGTGCGGGGACGTGGCGATCGTGACGTATGTTTCACGCGGCTCCTATGGCGAGGGCGAACGCACGGGCCTGCGGTATCTCAAGGAAACCGACGTACTGGCGTTTCGCGACGGGCGCTGGCGGATCGTGCACATCCACGTATCCGGCTGACCCGCGTGTTCAATAACGGTCGTATCGCTGGCCCAACCCGTCCGTACGGGGCGAGTTCGCGAAAATCTCCCCGGTGTCGGCGTTGTAGACCCAGTCGGCGTCGACGGTCTCGACCGCGCCCCCGACTCCGCCCGTCACGACGTGGATGCGCGTGGGTCCGGGCCGGGCGCGGAGCGGTGAACGGGGAAATCCGTCGCGCAGGTAGGGGCGAAGCTGTGCGAGCAGCAGGGCCTCGGCGGAGGCAGAATCGACTGCGGCGGGGAGGTCCGCTGCGGAACCTGACCGGCCGGGGTAGTGGCCGTGGTCGCGGTGATACAGCTCGATCGCGGTCCGTACTACCTGGAGCCGCGCCCGCAGTTCGACGTCGCCGCCGGAAGATTCGGCCCGGCTGAAGCGGGGGATCGCCAGCGCCGCGATGACGCCGAGGATGACGATCGCGATCGTGATTTCGAGGATCGAGGCGGCCGCGTGCCGCGCGCGGGCGGGCGTCATGGCCGCGTCTCCGGCGTCTCGAACAGGTGCAGGAACTCACGGCGGAAGGCGAGCGTCGGCCGGGCAGCGGCGCGTTTGAAGGCGCGGATGAACGCCCGGGCGACGACCGTGTCGATCCCCTTTCCGGCATCGAGAGCGACGGCGATCAATGCATCGCGCACGGACATCTGGTCGCGGTAGGGGCGCGTGGAGGTCAGCGCGTCGAAGACATCGACGACGCGGAGGATGCGAGCGCCGAGCGGAATCTCGTCGCCCGCGAGCCGGTCGGGATAGCCCGAGCCGTCGAAGTTCTCGTGGTGGTGCAGGACGGTCGCGAGCAGGTTTTCGCCGAGCGACGAGATATGGCGCAGCATTTCGAAGCTCAGGCGCGGGTGCTGCTCGACCTGCGCCCGCTCGATCGGCGTCAGCTTGCCGGGCTTGTTGAGGATGCGCTCGGAGACGCCCAGCTTGCCCACGTCGTGGAGCCGGCCGGCCCACTCGATGTCGCGGATCTCGCGCGGCGACAGGCCGAGTTCCGTCGCGGTCATCACCGCCAGCAGCGCCACGCGTTCGGAGTGGCCTGACGTGAAGGCATCCCGGGCTTCGATGACCGTCGCGAAGGCGCTTACCGCTTCCAGCGCGCTGCGTTCGATCTGTTCGCGGAGAATCGCCGAACTGAGGATCTGCCCGCCGTACGCGAGCAGCGAATCCGCCACGCGGCGATCGCCGTCGTCGAAGGCGCGCTGCGCGCTGCCGCGCAGCGCGATGATGACCTCGCAGGTTCCCTGTCCTACGCGCAGGGGGGCAAACAGGACGCCGCCGATGGACTCGGTCGTGCCGCCGATCTCGCAGGGCGTGAGGATACGCGAGCGGCCGGCCGCCTTTGCCTGGTCGAGGATCGGACGGGTGAAGTCGGTCAGGCGCCGGACCTGGGCCGCGGTCGGCGAGCACTCGACCTCGCCGAGCAGCGTCAGGGGCGCGATGCTCAGCACGAGCGTCGCGTCGAGCACGACGGCGAGCCGGTGGAGGAGCTTGTCGCGAATTTCCGCGGGGTCGGCGAGCGTGGCGACTTCCTCGGTCAGTTCGAACATCGCGCCGAGGTGGTCGTAGCAGCGCGCCAGCTCGTGCGACAGGCGCTCGTTCGAATCCGTCAGCACGGCCACGCGGTCGGCGATTTCCCGCAGTTCGAACGCGTCGCCCGCGGCCGGCCGGAGGCGCCGGGGCGGCATGAAGCGCAGCCGCTGCTCGACGGTCAGTGCGGGCCGGGCGTCGACTTCGGCTGTGACGGGAGCGTTCGGTGCGGCCTCGGTCGCCGGCGCAGATTCCGCGCCTGGGTGAAGCGTGAGACGCACGTCGCCGTTCTGAATCGTTGTGGTCATTCGCGAAACCAGCCTGATGCGGATCGGACAAGCGCCCCGCCGACTCTCGAGCCGGCTTCCGACCTCCCGAGTCGGCGCTGCCTCCAACCTGCCTGCTGCGTCCATCGTTCCGCGGGGGGCGGGGCTTGCTTCGAATCGACGGGATCGGGCGAACGCCCCGCGGCGGCCATCAATCTGGGACGTTGGCGGCGCGGGGAATCTGATAAACGCTGGGAAAAATGGCTTGACAGGGGCGGGAACAACATGTAACCTTTCAGTTACATATGCAGCCGGACGACATGGATGCCGTCTTTCAGGCGCTGGGGAGCGCGGTCCGGCGGCGGATCCTGGACATCGTGAAAAGCGCGCCCGGGTGCAACGTGAATGACGTGAGCGCGGAATTCGCCATGAGCCGGATCGCGGTGATGAAGCACCTGAAGTGCCTCGAGGACGCGGGGCTGGTTGCGTCGAAGAAGGAGGGCCGCGACCGGCGGCTGTACTTCAACGCGGTGCCGATTCAGATGATCTACGACCGCTGGACCACCGAGTACAGCAAATACTGGGCAGGGAAGCTGACGGGCCTCAAGTATCGCATCGAGATGCAGCAGGAAAACGACAAGGGCAAACGCGATGAGTGAAGCGAATCAGGCGGTGTTCAAGATCTTCATTCGCGGCAGCGTCGACGCGGTCTGGCGGGAGATCACCAAGACGGACGAGCCGCAGGGGGCGATGTTCAACAATTTTCTGGAGACCGACGGCCTGAAGCCCGGCGGGCAGATGCGCATGCGCACGGTCAGCCGGCGGTACACGGGCGTCGTGGGCGAAATCCTCGAATTCGACCCGCCCCGGCGGTACGTGCACACGTTCAAGTTCACCAACCTGAACGATCCGGCGTGCAAGGTCGTGCACGAAGTGCGGGCGGTCGAGGGCGGCGCGGAATACACGATGACGCTGCTCGATCTGCCGGTCGGGACGAAGACGGCCAAGCAGATGGTCGGCGGGGCGAAGTTCATCACCGGCACGCTCAAGTCGATCGTCGAGACCGGCCGGCCGTCGCTGATGGTTCGGCTCATCTTCGGTCTCATGGGCATGCTCGAGTGGATGAATCCGAAGGCGTGCAAGTCCGAGAACTGGCCGCTGAGCCGGAAGGTGTGAAGGAGTGCACAGTGCACAGTGCACAGTGCACAGTGCACAGTTCACAGTTCACAGTTCACAGTTCACAGTTCACAGTGCACAGTTTTTGGGAGCGGCTGATTTTCCTGTTAGACGGAAACGATGGGCCGCCTGGGGTCAGGGCGTTAAGGAGAACGGAACATGGCGAAGAGTCCGGATGAGATGATGGCGACGATGATCGCGAATCTTGCGGAGAAGACCGGCAAGACGCTGGAGCAATGGGTGACGCTCGCCGCCAAGAGCGGCATGGCCAAACACGGCGAACTCGTGAACTGGCTCAAGGCCGAGCACGGCATCGGTCACGGCTACGCGAACCTTATCGCGCAGACGCACTTCAGCGGTGGCAAGGAGCCGGAAGGTGATGACCTCGTCGCGGCGCAATACTCGGGGAAGAAAGCGGAACTGCGGCCGCTCTACGACAAGCTCGTGGGCATCCTTCAGGGATTCGGCAGCGACGTCGAACTCGCGCCGAAGAAGGCGTACGTGAGCGTCCGCCGGTCCAAGCAGTTCGCGATCCTCCAGCCCTCCACGGCCACGCGACTGGACGTGGGCATCAACCTCAAGGGCACACCCCCGGCGGGCCGCCTCGAGGCCTCAGGCAGCTTCAATGCGATGGTCAGCCACCGGGTGCGCGTCGAATCAGCAGCGGACATCGACGGCGATCTCCGGAAGTGGCTGAAGGCGGCGTACGAGGCGAGTTAGGCGCTCCGTATCGCGCAGGCAACCGTCGAAGCGCGAATCGTGCGCACTGAGACTGTGATCTTTGCATCTTGCATTTTGCACTGTGCACTAAACCTCAAACGCGGCCTTCCATCGAACATCAGCCCGGACCGCCCGTCGCTTCGCACACGCCGGGGACGATCCGGGCCCGATGCTCCGACTCGATGGGGCTGCGTTTTCCTGCGCGGGTTCTTCAATCGTCGTCTTTTGCGTTCTGTTCGCGCGATTTCCGCAGGACCTCCAGCGCCCCGGCGTCCTGAAGCCGGCTCAGGTCCGTCCAGAACGTGCCGTCGCCCGCGAAGAACAGGCGGATCGAGTCCGGCTCGAAATTCTCGGCGAACGTGTAGAGGTTGTACGCCCGGCCCGTGCCGAAGGCCTCGATCATCAGCCGCCGGCCGTCCGCGTCGGCGCGGTTCTTGAGCATCTCGACGTCCGCGCCGGCCTTGCCGAGCAGGCGCTTGGTCTCCGCGTCGATCTCGGCCGCCTTCCGGTCGAGCTGTGCGACCTCCAGGTCGCGCTGCGCGGCGATCTCCTCTGATTTCTTCTGCGCCTTGGCCTTGGTCTCGGCCACGAGCTTGCGCGTCTCCGCGGAGACCTCTTCGCGCTTGACGTTGATCTCCGCCGTCGCGGCTTCCAGTTCCGCCTTGACCTTTTCGGCGTCGGTCTGGCGCTGCTTGGTGAGATCCTGCTCGCGGGCGATGAACTGGGCCTGGATCGTGCGTTTCAGGTCCTGGTCGCTCTTGGCGTCGCTGACTCCGCCGCGGACCTCGATGTCCTGGATGAGCGCGATGAGGATCTCGATGTCGCGCTTCTTGCAGACGTTCTGGAGCATGCGCGTGACTTCGTTCTGGTACTCAGCGCGGCGCTCGCCCTGGATGAAGTCGGTCGATACGAAATTCGAGCCGACGTTGCGGCAGATCGAGCGCATCTGGCTGAGGATGATCTGCTTGATCCGCTCCGCCTGGCCGATGCGGTTGATCATCTCCGGCGTGTGCGAGGGGTGGAGCCCCCACACGACCGTGACGTCGACCTCGATGGTAAAGCCGTCCTTCGACGGGAAGGCGATGATGTCCTCGACGCCGCTCGACTTGACCTGCGACATGAGGTTGTAGCCGACCCACACGACGTGCACCTTCTGAAGGTACGGGTTCACGTAGTAGATGCCCGGCTGGAGGACCTCGCGCACCACGCCGCGCTGACCCGGTTCGGCCAGCTTCTGGACGCTCTTGGGCTCGCCCTTGACGATGCTTCCATCCGGGGCGACCGTCGATTCCTCGATCGTCTCCGTCCCCGGCGCGTCGCCCTGCTGCGACGTGACGATCCCCACGCAACCGAGCGGGACGACGACCGCCGGCTGCTTCTTCACTTCGAACAGGTACGGGTTAATGCGGTAGACGCCCGGCGTCAGCACCGTGCGCTGGATGCCCTGGTAGCCGGGCTCGACGACTTCACCCTTCGCGTCCGGCGGCGCGGGCTTGCCCGCGCGGTCGACGAGGATGCCGACTTCGGGCAGCTCGCCCTTGATGACCGGCGTGTGATACTCCGGGTTGTTGAGGTCATAGTCCTCGCCCCACGAATCCGGGTCGCCCGCCGCGATTTCGACCAGCGGGTGCAGCTCCCACGTCCAGACCACCGGATTGTAGAAATACATCCCCGGTCCCAGCGTGTCGCGCTGAATGCCCTTTTCGCCCGGCCCGGCGATCGTCTGCCCCGCCGGCGTCGGCTTGCCCGTCTTGCGGATCAGCACGGCGCACTGGCCGGCCGGCACTTCGAAACGGCAGGTTTCCCACACGACGACGAAGCCGACGGCGCTCAAACCGAGCACGGCCGCGAGCCCGACGGCGATGAGCTTGCGCGTGTTCATTGCGAACCCTCCTTTTCACCGGTCGCTGCGACGCCGGTGTCCCGGCCCGCCGATTCACCGGCCGCCGGGTTCGACCGTGGGCGGGCGGGTGACGGCGCGAGGCCGTTGAATGAGCGGAAGATGTCTGCGAGCGGCCCGTCGGTGCTGTCGAGCACGCTCTTGAGAGCCGGCGCGAGCTTCTGATAGAAGAAATACTGGGCGTACACGTCGCCGCCGCCGAACGCGGCCACGGCGTCGGTGAGCGGCTCGGCCTTTGCCCGGTAGTCGAGCATCATCACTTCCGCCTCCGCCTTGCCGAGCGCGACGACCTGAGCGGCGGTTTCCCGGGCGGCCTCGAGCTTGAGCTTGGCGACTTCGAGCCGCTTGCTGGCGTCGGTGATGGCGACGCTCTTTTCCTGCTCGGCCTGGACGACCTGCGCGACGACGGCGCGGTTCGCTTCGCCGATCTCCTGGTTCTGCTTCTGCATTTCCTGCTGGACGGCGCGGAGCGACTCGGCCTTCGCGACCTTGATCTGGCTCTGGTATTTCAGGATATCCTGGTCGGCGAACTGGCGGTCGGCGATCGGCCCGGCGATGTCCTGCGGGACCTCGATCTGCCGCAGGAGTGCGGCCGAGATCTCGATGCCCTGGTCCCAGCACTGCCGCCGCATTTCCTCGAAGACTTTGTTCTGGAACGCGGTCCGGGATTCGCCGCCGATGAACTCGCGGGCCTCCAGCTTCGAGCCTTCGATCCGCAGCAGCGATTTCATGTAGGGCAGGATGATGCGCGTGACGATCTCCGGGTGGTCGCCGATCGCCACCAGGACATACGCCACCTTGTCCTGGCGGATGGCGTATTCGACGGTCGCCTCGACCTTGATCGTGAAGCTGTCCTTCGACGGGAATTCGATCGAGTCGCCCTTGCGGAAGTCGAGCGTGTGGCGGGTGATGTCGACGATCTCGATGTGCCGCTCGTACGGGTTGTTGTAGACCAGCCCCGGCGGCAGGACGTCCGGCTGGACGCCCGTTTCGCCCGGCTGGACGATCCAGTCATTCGGGTTTTTCGGCGTCGCGCCCGATCGAAGCGCCTGCACGCCGACGCTCCCGGGCGGGATGACGACCGGTGGCACGCGCTTCACGTCGTAGGCGAGCAGGTTGATGTTGTGACGCCCCGGCGGGAGAACGCCGCGCACGGGCCCGCGCTGGTCGGCGTCCCGGTCGGCAACGACCTGCCCCGCCGGCAGCGGCGCACCGAACTTGCGGATGAGGATGCCGACCTCGTTTTCCTTGATCTGCGTCACGTCGACGATCTCGCGGTCCCAGAAGAACGGGTCTTTGAAGTAGCGCCCGCCGGGTGCGAGGGGTTCGTAGACGATGCCCTTGTACGCGGTCGTCGGGTTTTTCGGATCGTCGCCGAGCTGGGTCAGCAGGCCGGGATAGAGAACGACCTGGCCCTCGGCCGTGTCCGGGAGATCGACGCCGATCTTCCGCACGAGGACGACGAGCTGGTCCGGCCCGACTTCGATCCGCTGCACGAACCACCAGTAGCCGAGCCCGAACGCGACCAGGGCGAGAACGCCGACGAGCGCGAGCAAAATCGGTTTGCGGCCGTTGAACGAAGGGGTCCGATCTCTCGGAGAGGGGGTTCCTTCGCGCATCGCAGTCTCCTTTCAGACGTTACGTCGATACGGGTGCTCCGCAGCGCGGGCAGAAACGCGCGTTGCGGCGAACTGACTCAGAGCAGCGCCGGCATCGGCTCGACAGCCCACCGGCGCGGAATGCGATCATTCCGAACAGCCCCCCCATGATTGCAGCCCCCACGAGCGCGAAGGTGAGTACGCCCAACCCGCGCATCGGTTCCTCCCGGTGAAGCGCGATCGCACGCTTTCGCCTTCCGGAAGCGTATCACTTTTTCGAACTCAGTGCGGCTACAAATCGGGTGGTTTTCAGTAGCGGTCGCAGACCGTAGCGGTTCAGACCTGCACCGGCTTTCCGCAGCGGGCGCAGAAACGCGCTGCGAAGCGGAGGCGGACGCCGCAGCGGTCACAAACGGGCGGCTTGAATCCCGAAGTGGCGACCATCGTGATGATCAATACGATGAACGCAACGAAGAGGCCGAGGATCAGGTAAATGAGGAATATGCTGACTCCGACCATCGTCACCACCCCGAGCCGCTGCTCCCTCGGTCCGGGTAGCCTACACGGACATCGCGGACGAGTCCGCTCCGAAAACGCCCAATTCGTGGAATGACCGCCTACTTCGGCCACGCCGCCGCGCCGAATTCGGGAGCGCTCCGAAGACTTTCCAGCGCCGCGGTTTCGCGCACCCCCTCCATCGTCACCCGGCCCGCCGCCACCTCGGCCAGGAGCAGTTCGACGGCCGCCGCGGTTGAGCCGGCCGTGTGCAGGGCCGCGGCGTATTCGATCGTGACGTCGGCGTCCGCCGGGGTGAGGTCGTGCGCCTCGGCCAGCGCGGCGAGGGCGAGTGCCATTCGCCCCGCTTTCGCGTGATAGGCGGCCTCCTCGCGCAGCCGCGTCGTGATCTGCTCTACGGATTCGCCCAGGGGATCCGCGCGGGTCGGGAAGCGGATCTTTTCGAACGCGGCGATGAACGCGTCGGCATCGAACGTCAATCCAGCCGCATCAGGGCTCGCGAGCAGCCGGCGATAGTCGAGCAGCCGCGTCAGGGCGTCGAAGTGCGTCGGGTCGCGTTCCAGCGCCTGGAAGAGCAGCCGGGCGGCAGTGGCGTCGTCGCCGGCGCGGCTGGCGCTGTCCGCGGCGATCCGCAGTTTCCGCGCCTCGCGGGCACCGTCCGTCTCGGCAAGCAGCCGCTGCCAGCGCGGATCGGCCGCGTCGCCCGCGACGACCGATCGCAGCGGCGACTCCGCACGCTCCGCCAGCGATAAAGCGATCTCGTGATCTGCGCGGCGATAAAGCTGTCGCGGGGCCGAGAATTCGAGGATGGCGTTGTCGTCCGTATGGATCGGCCCCGGACCCGTCCACGCCCGCAGCGCCTCGCCGCTCAGCAGGTAGCGCCCCAGCACGTCGTGCGGCCGGGTGTGCGCGATCCGGTAGAGGTCGCTGCGCACGCTCGGCGTCGAGATGCGTCCGGCAAACGTCTCCAGCGGAACGCGAAACGGTTCGCGCCCCGCGACCATCGCGTAATCCGTCGGCGAGGTCGCCCAGACCGAGACGAACGGGAACGTCTCATTCAGCGTACGCACGACCAGCCGGAAATCGTCGAGCGAAATCGTGTAGCCCTGGAGCCACAGGCACATCGCTCCGCCCGGCCGCAGCTTGCGCTCACAGATCTGGAAGAACTCGCGAGTAAAGAGGTTTGCGACGCCCGCGATCCACGGGTTCGACGGCTCCGAGACGATCAGGTCATACGTCTCGGTCGTCAGCAGCAGGTGATTCCGGCCGTCGTTGCGGATGACGCGGACGCGCGGATCGCGGCGGAGCACGTCGTCGCAGAAGGGCGCGAAGTACTCGTTCGCGCGGATGACTTCCTCGCTGATTTCGATGCAGTCGATGCGCTCCACTTGCGGGTGGCGGGCGATGGCCGAGACGGTCATACCGGAACCAAGGCCGATGACGCAGACGCGGCGGGCCTCGGGCGTCATCAGCGCCGGGAGGTGTCCCAGGAGGAGTTGCGTCGTCATGTCGCCGAGCGAGGTCGAGGCGTCCGACTTGGCGTTGACGGAGAGCGAGAGCGTGCGGATGTCCATCCGTGCGTGCGAGACGGCGACCGTCATGTCCACACCGTCGGCCAGGTAATCAACCTGGTAGGTGTCCTTCACGACGGACGGGTCGTAGCCCCTGCGAAACGGCCCGGTCAGCAGCGCCTCCTTGTCCCATTGCGACGAGAGCAGCCCGACGACGCCCACGATCGCGAATCCCACGATGCCGCCGTAGCGCTGGCCCGACGGTCGCTCCCGGTCGCCCCGCGCGAGGGCCAAGAGCAGCGCCCCGATGGCCGCGCTGGCGAGCGCGGCCACGATGATCGAGTTCTGCGCCCCGAGGCCGCTGGATTCGAGCAGCGCGCCTTCGATGTCATAGCGCCACTCGCCGCGAATCATGACAAATCCCGCCAGAAACGAACCAATTACTGTGCCCAGCGTGTTGATCGCATAGGCCCGGCCCGCGGCGGCGGCCGGGTCGCGGTCGGCGCCGGCGATGATGCGCGTGATGAGCGGGAAGAGCATGCCCAGCAGCACGGTCGGGACGAGGGTGATCGCCGCGACGAGGCCGAACTCCAGCGCGAGCACCGTCGCGTGGCTTTCCGGGTGGCGGTTCACGATTGCGTGCACGGCGTAGGGCAGGAGCCCGAAGATCGGCTGAATGAGCACGGCCGCGCCGCCGACCGCGAGTTGCAGGACGCCGACGACGTAGACGGGATCGCGCCAGCGGTCGACCCAGCGGGCGACGATCAGGCTGCCGAGTGCGAGGCCGAAGATGAACGTCGCGAGGATGCAGGTGAAGGAGTACGTGCTTGAGCCGATCGACAGAATGAGCGCCCGCGTCCACGCAATCTGATACACCATCGCCGCGAAGCCGGAGAGGGCGAAGGTCACCAGTACCACGCGCCGCAGCAGCGCCTCCGTGTCCCAAGCGGGCTTTTGCAGCGGCTGACGCTTGCGTCGGTCGTCGGTGAGTTCCTGGCGCTTCGCATCCGGCGATTTCGGGACTTCCGGCGTGCCATGTCCTGCATTCGCGACTACGGCCGGCGGCCCTGCCGGCCGACGGAGCAGGGCCAGCGCCGCGACGCCGATCGCGATGTTCAGTCCGGCGGCCGTGCCCGTGGTGACGGTCAGACCGAGGACGGGGATCAGGTAGAACCCGGTTGCCAGCGTCCCGCCGACCGCGCCCAGCGTGTTGATCCCGTAGAGCACGCCGACCCACCGGGCGGCCTGCCCCGCATGCTGCGTGACATAGCGCACCAGCAGCGGCAACGTCGCTCCCATCAGCGTCGTCGGCACGAGCAGGACCCCCGCTCCGACGACAAAGCGTGCGGCGGTGAGCAGCCAGGGCTCCGTCGCGACCGATGGGTAGATCGCCCGATAGATCGGATCGGCGAGGTTGAGCAGCAGCGGCACCGCGAGTGCGTAGACGCCGATGATGATCTCGACCACGCCGTAGACGCGGCCGGGGTTTCGCGCGTTCTTCGAGAACCGCCCGGCGAGGTAGCTGCCCAGTCCCAGCCCGCCCATGAACGCGACCAGCGCGGTCGAAATCGCGTGCGTCGTGCCGCCGAAGACGAAGATCAGCTCCCGCGTCCAGACCAGTTCATACACCAGCCCGGTCGCCCCGGAGGCCAGGAACAGGATGAAAACGATGGGCGAGACTGAGGACATGGCGGACCGCCGGCAGAGCCCCGAAACGCGCGAGGATTACACGCCAGCGAATCCGACCCGTCAAACCGGCCGCCGGGGCGTTACCGATCCGCGCAGCGCCGCCGTTCGTGTAGGATTCCCGGCATGGACACGCGATCCGGCCAGGGACGGCGGCAGCGCCGCCCATCGCCCGCGCACCGGCTTCTCGCACTCGCCTGCGCGGCTCTTGTCGCGGCCGCGGGCTGCGGGACGCCCACCGCGCCGCCGCGCTACATGGCCCGGCATGGCGTGATCACGGAGATCGACGTCGAGACCGGCGAGATCACCGTCGAGGTCCGGCCGCAGCCGGTCGAACGGGCTGCCACCGAAATCGTCCACTGGCTCGTCAACAAGCACTCGGAAATCTACGACACCGGCCGACTGGTCGAGATCGACGCGCTCAAGAAGGGCGACGAGCTCGAGTTCATCGGCTACCCGGACCCGAACTCCCGGCCGGTGCGATACGTCGTGACGCTCGCGCGGCTGGTGCGCGACGCTAAGGAATTCAAGACGCCGGAGCTCCCGGCGACCGGAGGTTGATCTTCATGTCCCACATCCCGACCATCGACCGCGTCATCGGACGCGAAATCCTCGATTCCCGCGGCAACCCGACCGTCGAAGCCGACGTGATCCTCAGCGACGGCACGTTTGCGACGGCCGCCGTTCCGAGCGGCGCCTCGACCGGCGAGAATGAGGCGATCGAGCTGCGCGACGGCGACAAGAAGCGCTACCTCGGCAAGGGTGTCCTCCAGGCCGTCGAAAACATCAGCGATACGATCGCGCCGCGGCTCCGGGGGATGCGGCCCGACGAGCAGGAGAAGATCGACCGGCTGATGCTCGGGCTCGACGGGACCGAAAACAAGGCCAAGCTCGGCGCGAATGCGATCCTCGCGGTCTCGACGGCCGTTGCGAAGGCCGCGGCCACGGTGTGCCGCCTGCCGCTGTATCGCTATCTCGGCGGCGCCAAGGCGCACGTGCTGCCGGTGCCGATGATGAACATCCTCAACGGCGGCAAGCACGCGGACAACAACGTCGACTTCCAGGAGTTCATGATCCAGCCGTGGGGCGCGCCGACGTTCCGCATCGCGCTCCAGATGGGGGCGGAGATCTTCCACTCGCTCAAGGCCGTGCTGCACAGCCGTGGCTATAACACGGCCGTCGGCGATGAAGGCGGATTCGCTCCGAGCCTGAAGAGCAACGACGAGGCGCTGGAGGTGATCGCGATCGCCGTCGAGAAGGCGGGCTACAAGCTCGGCAAGGACGTATACATCGCGCTCGACCCGGCCACGAGCGAACTCTGGAGCGAGGCGGCCAAGCAGGGCAAGCAGGGATACCGCTTTTTCAAGAGTCAGCCCGAGCGCATCGCCTCCAGCGACGAAATGATCGCCCTCTGGAAGTCGTGGTGCGCGAAGTACCCGATCCGCAGCCTCGAGGACGGGCTGGCCGAGAATGACTGGGCGGGCTGGGCGAAGCTCACGCAGACGCTCGGAAAGAACGTGCAGCTTGTGGGCGACGATCTGTTCGTCACGAACGTGAAATACCTCGCCCGCGGGATCCGCGAGCACTCCGCCAACGCGATCCTGGTGAAGATCAACCAGATCGGCTCGCTGACCGAGACGTTCGACGCCGTCGATCTCGCGATGCGCAATTCCTTCGCCGCGGTCATCAGCCACCGCAGCGGCGAGACCGAGGACACGACCATCGCGGATATCGCGGTCGCGACGAACGCCGGGCAGATCAAGACCGGCAGCGCCAGCCGCAGCGACCGCATCGCGAAATACAATCGGCTGCTGCGAATCGAGGAAGAACTCGGCGACGCCGCGGTCTACGGGGCGCAGTACTGGAACCGGGGGTAGGCGCGTGACCAGCCGCTCCAATCCGGCCGCGACGCTGCTCTTCTGGGCGATGATCCTCGTCGGCGGGGCGTCGCTCGCGGCGAGCCTGTGGCTGCCCGCGTGGCTGGAGCTGCGGCAGGCGCAGGCGAGCGAGCGGGTGCGGCTCGAACTGCGCGACAGTCTGCGCGAGCACGTGACCGCACTCGACCTGCGGCGTGAACATCTGGAGAATGATCCGGCGTATATCGACCGGCTGGCGCGGCGCGAGTTCGGCGAGGATGCGGCCCAGCGCGAGAGCATCACCGTGGAGGTCATCCCGCCGTCGCCCTCGGCCCAGCCGGCGTCGCAGCCCACCGAGCCGACCTGGGCGCTGGCGCTGGAGCAGCTCGCCCAGACGCACCCGGTCGTGCGCATGTACATCGACCCGACGACGCGCTGGAAAATCCAGGTGCTCTCGGTGGTGCTCGTGCTCGCCGCGATTCTCTTCCTCGCCCGCCGGCCGACCGGCGAGGAGGCGGGTTCCGCCGCCGCGGATGTTCCGGCGGATCCTCCGGACACCGAGCCGGCGCACAGTCGCTGACCTTCTATCATCGGGAGATTGCAGATGCTGCGAATGACGACGATTCTGGTATTGCTCGTGTCGATGGCGGTGATTGCGAGAGCGGAGATCGTGACGAAGACGATCGAATACAAGCATGGCGACGTGACGCTGAAGGGTTACCTCGCGTATGACGACAAGGTGGAGACGCCGCGGCCCGGCGTGATCGTCGTGCATGAGTGGTGGGGCCTGACCGAGCACATGAAGAAGATGACGCGCGACGTGGCCGCGCTGGGCTATGTCGCGTTTGCGGTCGACATGTACGGGGAGGGGGTTACGACCGATCAGACGGAGAAGGCGGCCGAACTCGCGGGCGGCATCCGCAAGGATCTCCAGACGTACCGCGACCGCGCGAAAGCGGGCTATGAGACGCTGGCGAAGATGGACATCGTCAACAGGAGTCACATCGCCGCGATCGGGTTCTGCTTCGGCGGCACGACGGTCCTGAACATGGCGTACAGCGGCCTCCCGCTCGCGGGCGTGGTCAGCTTCCACGGCAGTCTTGTCGCCCCCGAGGGCGAGGACCTCACGCGCATCAAGGCGCGGATCCTGGTTCTGCACGGGGCCGACGACCCGCTGGTCTCGCCGGAATCGATCAAGGCGTTTCACGAGGGCATGCGCAAGGCGAAGGCCGACTGGCAGATGATGTATTACGGCGGTGCGGTGCACAGCTTCACCAACCCGACCGCCGACAAGACGGGCATCCCCGGCGTGAAATATGACGCGAAGACGGACAAGCGGGCGCGGCAGGCGATGAAGGACTTTTTTGACGAGATTTTCGCGGATTAGCCGATAACCGCGGCTGGCGCCTTTTCATCCGGTACCTGGAATCGCGTCTACGACGCGACCCGGTTGTCGTATTCGGCTCTATCCCGAAGTTCGACCCT
The DNA here is from genome assembly GCA_045863555.1 of Planctomycetota bacterium. GTDB lineage: Bacteria > Planctomycetota > Phycisphaerae > UBA1845 > Fen-1342 > JACRLV01. Next base: position 110,103 of record BTUU01000013.1, read on the forward strand.
TTGAGTGCCGGTTCGGCCCCGCTTCACGCTACGATAGCGCCAGGGCGAGGGATAGGAGGCATTCCAATGAAGATCCGCTCGATCGGCCTGGTCGCGCTGGGGCTCGGCCTGTTACCCGACGCCCTGGGCCAGCTCGATTTCACGCTGAACACGATGCTCGCCGACGGCATGTGGAACAACCCTACCTCGATCGCCGTCGACAGCGCCGGTGTCATCCACGTCGCGTTCATGACGCAGTTCGACACCGACAGCAACACCAAGGAAATCTGGTACGCCAGCGACGCCGGCGGTGAGTGGACCTTCGAGCAGATCACCGACAACGCGGTGCGCGAGGAATTCCCCAGCCTGACGCTCGACGCGGCGGAGAACGTCCATATCGCGTTTCACACCGGGGTCACGACGTCGAACAAGATTCGCTACACCAACAACGTCGCCGTGGCGTTCATCGAGCCGATCGACATCACCGGGTCGGGCTTCGTGATCGTCGAACACGCGGTCGACAGCGCCGGCAACGTGCACTTCGCGTTCCAGGACCAGATCTCCGGCACGTCGATCACCGACGTCTATTACCGCATGTGGTCGCCGACGACCGGCCTGGGCCCCCTGCTGAATCTCTCGAACACACCAACCACGCGCGAATTGCAGGCCGACATCGCCGTCGATTCGCTCGACGTCGTCCACGTCGTCTTCCGCGGCGGCAGCATCTCCAGCGGCCCGCTCACGTACATGAATAACTCGACCGGCAGCTTCGTCAGCCTGCCGACAGGCGTCGCCGTCGCCGACGACCCGCTGATCGAGATCGACGAGGCCGACAGAATCACGATCGTGTACGAAGCCGGGGATGCGCTCTACCTGATCGAATCGCTGCCCGGCGGCGGCTTCACCTCGCCGCTGCTGCTGACGACCGCGCCGGGGCTTTACCGTCCGGCGTTCATGGACAAGTTCGCCATCGACGCAGACGGCCGCCGGCACATCGCCTTCGTCTCGAACGTCAACACGCAGGGCGCGTTCGTCATCTCCGAGGGCCAATCCGGCTTCTCGCCGCCGCAGCTCATCGAAAACCCCACCGGCAGCAAGGTGGGCACGTCGATCGCCGTAAACGCGGCCGGGCGAATGGCCCTGACCTACCAGTTCGGCTACGTCGTCGACGACATCGTCCAGGCCGACATCCGGCTCGGCACGGCGCAGCTCGGCGGCGGCTGCACCGGCGATCTCGACGGCGATGGCGATGTCGACCTGCCCGATCTCGCGACGCTGCTTTCGAATTTCGGCCGAAGCGGCGATGCGGGCCCGGCCGACGGCGACACGGATGGCGACCTGGACGTCGATCTGGCGGATTTAGCCACGCTTCTGTCGAATTTCGGCTCGGCGTGCCCCTGAGGTCCTGCGCGGGGTACAATCGGCGCGGGCGTTCGAAGAGAGCTCAACCGAAGGGAGCGCGGGTGACGCCGAGTCTCGCACAGCGCGTCTCCGAGGAACTGCTGCCGCGCGTCAAGCAGCCGGCGCAGTACATCGGCGGCGAATTCAATCAGCTCGTGAAGCCCGGCGACTGGGCCGTGGCCGAGCTGCGCGTCGCGATTGCATTCCCCGATACGTATGCGATCGGCATGTCGCATCTCGGCTGCCAGATCCTGTATTGGCTGTGCAACCACACGCCCGGCGTCTGTGCCGAGCGCGTCTTCGCCCCGTGGACGGACGCCGAAGCGGTGATGCGCGAGCGCGAGATTCCGCTTTTCACGTGGGATACCCGCCAGCCCGCGGCAGAAGCCGACATCTTCGCCATCTCGCTGCAATACGAGATGTGCTTCACGAGCGTGCTGAATCTGCTCGACCTCGCCGGCATCCCGCTGACGCACGCGGAGCGGATGGCGACGCGGCCGGAGGGCGGCGGCGATTGGCCGCTCGTGATCGTCGGCGGGCCGCAGGCGGATAACCCCGAGCCGATGGCCGATTTCGTCGACCTCGTCGTTCTCGGCGATGGCGAACACTCGATGGCGGCGATCCTCGAAGCGGTGCGCGAGTACAAGCGCGAGGGCGTCTCGCGGCCGGAGATGATCCTGCGGATGGCGCGGCGATTTTCGTGGATCTACGCGCCGAATCTGTACGAGATCAGTTATCACGCCGACGGGACGATTGCGGGGATGATCCCGAAGCACGACAGTCTGCCGACGCGGATCGATCGCTGCAAGACGCCGGACTTCGACGCAGTGCCGTTTCCGACGCGGCCGATCGTGCCGTGGATCCCCGTGGTCCACGACCGCATCGGCATCGAGATCATGCGCGGCTGCCCGCAGGTCTGCCGCTTCTGCCACGCGGGTTACACCAAGCGGCCGCTGACGCTGCGCAGTGTCGACCGCATCCTCGAAATTGCCGAGGAGGCGTACTGGGCGACGGGGCAGCACGAAATCGGCCTGCTCTCGCTCAGCACGGCGGATTATCCCTATCTGAAGGATCTCGCGGCGCGGTTCAACGAGCGGTTCGGGCCGCGGCACGTGAACATGAGCTTCCCGTCGCTGCGCATCGACAAGATGCTCCAGCACATCCCGTGGATGGGCAGCGCCGTGCGCAAGGGCTCGATCACGATGGCAGTCGAGGCGGCGAAGGATGACATGCGGGCGGCCATCCGCAAGAAGGTCACCGACGGCAACCTGCTCGACGGCGTCCGCGAGGTATACAAGGCCGGCTGGAATCGGGTGAAGCTGTATTTCATGTCCGGCTTTCCCGGCGAGCGCGACGAGGACATCTATGGCATCTGGGAGGTCGCCAACGCGGTCAGCCTCGCCCGGCGCGACACCGGCAAGCCGCCGGCGGACGTGAACGCGAGCGTGGGGTGGCTGGTGCCCAAGCCGTTTACGCCGCTGCAATGGATGGCCCAGCCGCGGGTGGAGTACTTCCTTTCGGTGCGCGACAAGCTGCGCGGGCTGTCGCGGCCGGGGCGGCGCGGTGCGCCGGTCGTGGTCGACGGCGGGGCGGGCGGGTACGGCTCGACGGCGGCAATGATGGCCGAAAACGACGACAGTCGTGGGGGACCGGTCTCCGACCGGTCTTCTACTCGGCCCGGCACCCACCCCGATGGACTCTCCGCCCCTCTGGACTCTTCACGCCGAAAAGACCGGCCGGAGGCCGGTCCCCCATTCGCCAGCCGCGCCCACGTCGGCGGCCGGTGGAACGGGCGCAAGTCGGCGGTGAAGATCACGACGCACGACCCGCGGCGGTCGATCCTCGAAGGCGTCATGGCCCGCGGCGACCGCCGCCTCGGTCCGGCGATCCTCGAAGCCTTCCGCCTCGGCGCTCGCCTCGACGCCTGGGACGAGTGCTACCGCGACGACATCTGGCAGGCGGCCTTCGCGGCCGCGGGCATCGACCCGGCCTGGTACGCCCACCGCGAACGGAGCTTCGACGAGATCCTGCCGTGGGACCACATCGGCCTGCACATGCGACGCGGCTATCTCGAAGAAAGCTACGACGGCATGTTTGAGACGATCCACGTCGAAAAGCCGGCCGCGGGTGTGACGTCGCTGCCGATTGCACGATGAAGTCGACCGACGAGACCGCTACAATGAAACAAAGGAGCCGGGCGCGATGAACCCATTCGATCGGATCACGATCGATCCGCAGATCATGCAGGGCAAACCGTGCGTGCGCGGCATGCGGATCACCGTATCGCTGGTCGTCAATCTCGTCGCCGCCGGGATGACGAGGGACGAGATCATCCGCAACTATCCCGATCTGGAACCCGAGGACATCAGCCAGTGCCTGTCGTACGCGTCGTGGGCGGTGGATGAAGAGGTGATGCCCTTCGACGGACCGATCCATGCGCTTCCTGGCTGACATGGGCATATCGATCGACGTTGTTTCCGGGCTTCGGAATGACGGACATGACGTTGTGCACCTGGCTGAAGAACGACTCCATCGCCTCCCCGACGACGAGGTTCTGCGGAAGGCCGCGAACGAACAGCGGATTCTGCTCGCGCACGACCTCGATTTCAGCCGCCTGCTCGCCATCCTTCAGGGATCGACGCCAAGCGTAGTTTCGTTCCGACTTCGACAGATGACGCCGCTCAATGTGCTGAAACACCTGCGATCGGTGATTCACCGTTGGCAGGTCGAGCTGATGGCTGGCGCTCTCGTCAGCGTGCGTGAAGGGGCTGCGAGATGCCGGCTGCTGCCTCTTGGCAATCGCGAGACTGACTCTGGCGACCAGCCGGGCTAATCGCGCGGTCCCGCGATGGCGCTCACCCACATGAGGAGACCTGTCGATGGCTGCCACGAGAAAACCGACGTTGGACGCCGTCGAGATTCTGCATCGCCGCTACTTCGCGGGGCGGCCGAAGCGCCTGGCCGAACTGGAAGAGGCGCGGGCGGGCGCGGACGTAGCCCGCAAGGTCTTCGAACTTCGAGGCGCTGCCGGGTTGACGCAGAGGCAACTCGCGAAGCTCGTCGGAACGACTGCGTCGGTCATCAGCCGGCTTGAAGACGCTGATTACAAGGGGCACTCCCTTTCCATGCTCCGGCGAATCGCCGCGGCGCTGGATCGTCGTGTCGAAATCCGGTTCGTGCCGCTGAAGGCAGTGACGCGGTCGGCGTAGAGCGGGAACTCGCACAAACACCGTGAATGGAAGCGGGAAACGCCATGACGCTGGCCCACCTGGTTGACAAGCTCGCGATACTCGTCGCATTTGGTGTCCCGATCGCTCTCATCTGGCGCTGGCGTCTCGTCGGCGAAGTCGCCGGAGCGGCCGTCACCTGGCTGGTCATGTCGATCATCGGTCCGATCCTGTCCTGGCTCGACCCCGACCGTGACAACGCGATGCTCGATGCACTGACGCTATACCTCGCGCCAATCTTCGCGGTCGGCTACTGCGGTTTGGTCTGGGTCTGTGTCCTTTTGATTAAGTCGGTGGCTCGGCGACGACGCGCGGCATCGCCAACGGGCGCCACGCCGTCGTCCTCGCTTTGAGGACCGTAGTTTCACTCGTTTTAGCGCAGCGCGACATAGAGAAGGCCATAGACTGTAGCAATGGCCCTCATTGCACCGTCCATTTATGGCCTCATCCGCCGCCGAATCCTCGTGAACTACCGCGTCGACCCAACAGTCATGCAGCGACATCTGCCGACGTCGATGCGACCAAGGCTGCACGCCGGATTTGCGATCGCGGGCATCTGCCTGATCCGGCTCGAAGAGATCCGTCCGGCGGGGTTTCCGCGTCTCCTGGGCGTTTCGAGCGAGAACGCGGCGCATCGCGTCGCCGTATGCTGGCGCGACTCGGCCGACGAGCCGCACGAGGGTGTGTTTATTCCGCGGCGCGACACCGGCTCATACCTGAACCACCTTGCCGGCGGCCGACTGTTTCCCGGAGAGCACCACCTCGCGGACTTCGACGTCGAAGACGATGGCATGCGGGTGACGATGGCCATCCGCAGCCGTGACGGTCGGATGCGTGTCGAACTGAGTGGTGGCGAAATCGACTCGCTCCCGTCCGATTCCTGCTTCGGATCGCTGGCCGACGCCTCCGCGTTCTTCGAGGGAGGCTGTATCGGGTATTCCTCCCGGCGCGACTGCTGCGATCTGGACGGGATCGAACTTCAGACAGATGGTTGGCGTGTTCGGCCGCTGGCGGTCGATCGGGTTGCTTCATCGTATTTCGATGATCGGACGAACTTTCCGTCGGGAAGCATCGCGTTCGATCACGCGTTGATCATGCGGAATGTGCAGCATCGGTGGGTAGCCGTCCCCGATGGAGCTGCGGCAAAACCGACGCTCCACACGCATGAGGTGACCCGACGAATACCGTCATAAGCAACTCGGTCGGCTTACAGCTGCGGAAACGAACGCGATGAGTCCACTCGATTTCGCATTCTTGAACTCGTCCATTCCGTGGCTGTGCTTTGGAGCCGGATATTGCCTGTTTGTAGTGATTGTCCTCCTGGCGCGGCGCACGCCGCAGGATCCACGCTACTGTCTGAAATGCTCGTATGACTTGACGGGCAACACCAGCGGCCGATGCCCGGAGTGCGGTGAGCCGGTCGAACCAGCTGTACGACGATAAAGTCGTCGGCAAGCTCGCCGAATCGATGCCTGTCGGTTCGCCCCTACCCCCCAGCTTTCAGGTTCGGGCCGGGCGGCGGCAGATCGCGCGAGTCGCGCGGCACCAGCGTCCCGCACTCCGGACACACCCCGCTCACGTTTCCGTACAGGTTGTACCCGCACTTCCGGCACGAATCCGTGCTGAGCAGCCGCACGATCTCCGCATCCGCGACGCCCATCAGACCGACGCGCAGGCCGGCCGCGCGGAGCATCCGGATCGCGCGATCGTTCACCAGCAGCAGCACGCCCAGCGGTACGCACGGTGCGAAGGAGAGAATCAGCGCCAGGATGCGCCAGCCGAGCGCGATCTTCATGGCCGCCATGAACTGGACGATCAGGGCCGCGTTCAGGGCGATCGCGCCGATGAAGAGGACGAGCTGGAGCATGCCCGGCGGGCCGATCCAGAGCGCCGGATTCGCGGCGACCACCCAGTACAGGATCCCCTGGGCCACGATCGCCCAGATGATCGTCCGCTGCCAGCGGGCCACGAGGCGGAGGTCGATATTCCGCCGGATCCACCCCGGCGACCGCTCCAGCCCGTGCAGCGAGTACCCGCAGTGCGGGCAGAACCGCACGGATTCGTCGATCGCGGCGTTGCAGGCCGGGCACGGGGTCATCGCGGCCTCCCAGCATAGCGTCCGGCCAACCGGCTCGGCGCCACGCCGGCAGCGTTACATCCCCTTGTACACGCCGCCGGCTACCGGGCTTTGACAACGGTCCGACGCCGCTTCATACTCTGGGCCGATTGGGCCGGGTTGGGCGAATCCGGCCGACGGCTGGCATGGTCGCGCGCGACGCGAACCCCGCACAACTGACCTTGTCGTGAGGAGCTGACGGATGGCTGTTCGACCCGTATCGAGCCGTGGCACCGACGGAACGACGTATGCCGCGATTGCTTTCGCGATCCTCGCCGTCGCCGGCATCGGCGCCGCGATCTGGCTTAAAACCGTTGCCGACAAGAACCTGGAGCAGGCTCGCAGCGCTGAGACGCGCGCCCGGCAGATGGGCACGCCGCCGGCCTATTACTCCGACGAAGCGACCGCCCGGAATTCGTCGGTCGGCGAGACCATGGCCGCGCAGATCAGCGAGCTGGCCCGGCTCGTGACCGGCAAGGAAGGGGACATCCCGCCGGAAATCGACCGGCAGGCCCGCACGATCATCAATCAGGTCTCCGCGGCTCACCCGGCGCTGGCGGTCAACAGCGGCGACACGCTGCTGGGCGTCGTCGGCAAGCTGGAGAAGGGCTACGCGACGATGACCGCGGCGCGGGCGCAGCTCCAGCAGCAGTACGACGACAAGGAAGCCGAGGCCAAGCAGCTCGCCGACGGCAACGACTTGGCGCGCAAGGAATATGAGCAGCAGATCGCCGGGCTGAAAGAGGACATCGCGCGGATCGAGACCGAGAAGGACGAAGCGATCCGGGCGAAGGACGCGCAGCTCGCCGAGGCGATCGCCGCCCAGGAGTCGTCGGCGGATGAACTGAACCGCATGCGGGTCGAGCGGCAGGCGCGCGACCGCGAGGTGGAGATCGTCATCGCCCGCCAGAAGCAGCTCATCGACGAGATGCAGGCCAAGATCGCCGAGGTCCGGCCCACGCCCTTCGACGTGAACAACATCCTGACGAAGGCGGACGGGCGCGTGCTGCGGGCGATCCCCGGCAGTGATGTGATCTACATCAACCTCGGCTCGGATGACCAGGTCCGGGCGGGCATGGGCTTTGAAGTCTTCTCAGCCACCGGCGAGCGCGGCGACGACTACCGCGGCAAGGCGTCGGTGGAGGTCGTGACGGTCCTCGCGACGACCGCGGAATGCAAGATCCGCCGTGCGTCACCCGGCCGGCCGATCATCGAGGGCGACACGGTCGTCAATGTCGCGTTCGAGCGGAATCGCAAGACGAAGTTCGTCGTCCGCGGCGATTTCGACCTCGATTACAATGGCGAGACGGACTGGGACGGCCAGGACCGCGTCTCGGCGATGATCCGCGAGTGGGGCGGACAGGTCGTCGAGAATGTCGACTCGTCGGTCGACTTCGTCGTGATCGGCCAGGGCCCGCAGGCCCCGGAAGTCGCGGCGGGTCGGCCCGTGAGCGCGGTGGTTCAGGAGCTGCTCGACTCCAAGCGCGTCGAACGGCGCGAGTGGGAGGCGATCATCGAAGCCGCCAGGACGCGGAACATTCCGATCCTGACCCAGACGCAGTTCCTGTACCTGACCGGATTCGTATACGGCGGCATGTCGCTCTGATCGCGGCCTGATCGCTGACACGATTGCAGAAACGCGGCGGGCGGTCCCGGAATTCGGGGCCGCCCGCGAGCGTTTTCGGCCGCCTGCTCATTTCAACTGCGTCAGCCCGGTCGGGCCGGCGGTTGCGCTGCGCCGAACATGGGCCGATCAACAATCGGCGCTGTCTTTGCTCTTGCGGCGACGGCCGCAAAAGGGGCTTGCGGTTTCGCGGCGGATTCCAGGCCGACGAGGCGATTCGCGGTCTCGTTCAGCGCGGACTTGAACTGCTCGATCTTCGCGGCGGCCGCGGCGACCTCGGCCTCGCGGAGCCGGAACGCGGTCTCCTCCGCCTTCAGGGCATCGCGCTGCGCGTCGAGATCGCTGGCGACGGAATCGAGCCGCCGGCGCTCCGACTCGATCCACAGCCGCTCCTGGTCGAGCCGCTGCCGCTCGAGCGTGACCTGGTTCGTCGCGGCCTCGACCTCCTGCATGCGCGAATCGGCCTCGCCGACGCGCGTCCGCAGGCTGACCGCAAGCGCCGCCAGATGCTGCTCCAGGGCTGCCAGCGCCGCCTGCGTGTCGCCGCCGAAGTCGAGCTCCGGCGCGGCGGCCGCGGCCAGGGGCACGGTGGCCGGCGCCGCAGCAACGGGCGCCGGCGCGGGAGTCGACCTGCGTTCGGCCGGCGCGGGCTCATCCGGCTGCTCAACGCCGCCGACGGGGCCCTTCCAGCCGACCTTGACCTTTTCGCCGCCGATGGACAGTTCGTCGCCGTCGTGCAGCCACGCCTCCGTGGCCCGGCGGCGGTTGAGGATGATTCCCGAGCGGCTGCCGAGGTCGACGATCGCGGGCATCCCTTCGATCGCGATAAGCAGCGCGTGCGCGAGCGAGACGTCGGGGGTGTCGATCGTCACTGCGCAGCCCTGACGCCGCCCGATGACGGCGGGAAGCGTCTTGAGTTCGGTTGAGACACCGCCGCTGAGCTTCAACGGAGACGCGAGTTGCGGTGCGTCGCCGCTGCTTTCGGGCGGGCGGGGGAAATCGAGGCGCAGATCGAGGGACCCGATCCGCAGCTTGTCGCCGGGCTTCAACGTCGCGACGGCGACACGCTGATTATTGACGAATGTCCCCGTTCGGCTGCACAGATCGACGGCCACGATGGAGACGCCGGTATTCACCAGCGCCAGGTGGGTCTGTGAGACGTCGCCGTGCGAGAGCGTCAGGGCGCAGTCGCGCCGGCTGCCGATGAGCACGACCGGCGCGGTCGTCTCGCACGCCTGATCGGCGTCCGATTCGAGTTCCACGCGGGCCAGCGGCGAGGAATCCGGCAGACGAGGTGGTTCGCGTGTTTCTGTTGCATCCCGGCGCGCCATATTGCTCATCCCTCCCGCTCAGTGTTCTGCGCATCTCCGCCTCAGACCAGTGTTCAATACGAACCCGGCGTGCGGCCAGCCCCTGCGCGACTTGACGGCAGATCGCGTGAAATGGCGTCGATTGCGGCAGAATCCGCAGGCACGCATGGGTTATGGGGTTTCCGGGGGGCGAGCGCGGAGCGTTTATCAGCCGCCGCCGATCGGTTTCGGTGAGAACAGCAGCAGCCGCAGGCCGTTGAGGATGACGATCACGGTGCTGCCCTCGTGGCCGACGACGGCCAGGGGGAGCGGCAGCCCGGCGCTGAAGGTGAAGACGACGAGCAGGGCGATGACCGAAAAGGCGAAGCAGAGGCTCATGCGGATCGTCTGGCGGCAGCGGCGAGCCAGCCGCAGGGCGGTGACGAGGTCGGAGAGGCGGTCGCGCATCAGTACGACGTCGGCGGTCTCGAGGGCCACGTCGCTGCCGGCCGCGCCCATCGCGACGCCGACGGTCGCGGCCGCGAGGGCGGGCGCATCGTTCACACCGTCACCGACCATTGCGATCGGCGATTTTTCGGCGATGGCGTGAATCCGGGAGAGCTTCTCATGCGGTTGAAGCTCGGCGAAGACGGACCGGATGCCGACCTGCCGGCCAACGGCCTCGGCGGTGTCGCGGCGGTCGCCGGTGAGCATGAGGATCTCTCGGATTTCCATCTGCCGGAGGGCGTCGATCGCGGCGGCGGAGTCTTCGCGGACGGTGTCGGCGAGGGTGATCAGCCCGCCGCGCCCGCGCTCGTTGCAGACGATGACGGTTGAGCCGCTGTGCGGCGTCGCGGCCAGGGCGGCGAGCCGTGGCGGAAGCGCCAGGCCGACGCGTTCGAAAAGCTGGGGTTTGCCGGCCGCGATGCGCCCGTCGCCGTCGCGTCCGACGACGCCGAGGCCCGCGTAGTTTTCGAATTCGACGGCTTCCGGCCAGGTGAGCCCGCGGGCGCGGGTCTCCGCCACGATCGCCGCGGCGAGTGGATGCTCGCTGCGCGATTCGAGCGTCGACGCGAGCGTCAGTAGTTCGTTTTCGCTCATGGCGTCGATGGGTTCGACGCGGTCGACGCGCGGCTTTCCGTGGGTGACGGTGCCGGTCTTGTCGAGCGCGACGACCTCGACCGACGCGAGCCGTTCGAGGTGGGCGCCGCCCTTGAAGAGGATGCCGAACCGGGCCGCGCGGGTGACGGTTGCGAGCACGGCGACGGGCGACGCGAGGACGACCGCGCAAGGCGACGCGGCGACGAGGAGGACCATCCCGCGCTTGATTCCCTCGAAGAAATCGGCGGTCACCGCCCAGGCGAGAAACACGGCGATGAAACTCACGCCGAGGACGCCCGCGACATAGGGCGTCTGCCAGCTTTCGATGACGCGCTGCGCGGCGATCTTGTTGTCCTGCGCGGATTCGACCATGCGCACGATGCGGGCGATCGTCGATTCGGCGGCCGGGCGGGTCATGCGTACGCGGAGCGAACCGTTGGTGTTGATGGTCCCGGCGAAAACGGGCGCTCCGGGGCCCTTGTCGACGGGAAGCGACTCGCCGGTGACGATCGATTCGTCCATCGCGGCCTCGCCTTCGACGATGTCGCCATCCACAGGCAGGCGCTCGCCGGGGCGGACGCGGATCTCGTCATCGGGTGCGAGTTGTTCGATCGGTACGATTTCCTCGACGCCGGCCCGCAGCCGCCGGGCGGTCGAGGGCCGCAGGTTCATGAGCGAGGAGATTCCCCGGCGGGTGCGTTCGACCGCGTAATGCTCCAGTGCGTCGCTGAAGGAAAAGAGGAAGAGCAGCAGCGCGCCGTCTTCCCAGTGGCCCAGCGCGGCGGAAACCACCGCCGCGAGGATCATGAGAAAGTTGATCTCGAGGACGCCCTTGCGCAGCGCCAGGGCCGCCGCGACGAGCGTCCGCACGCCGCCCAGCAGAAACGAGACGATCGCGAGGGCGATTTCGAGCCAGAGGCTGTCGGCCCGCTGCGCGAAGAAACCCGCGAGGCCGAATACTCCGCAGCCGATCGCCAGCGTGAACGCGATCCGCGTCTCGCGCTGCTCGCGCGAGTGATCACCGGGGGAGGCAGCTCGTTCTGGTTCCGAGGCCGTCAAGCAGGATCTCCGGCCGGCGCAACCGGTCGGAGCTCGCCCGCCGTGTTCGACGCCGCACTCAGGGCGGGGATCAACACGGCAAAGACCGTGCCACCCTCGGGCCGGGCATGAACCGTAATCGAGCCGCGGTGGGCGTCGACAATGCGCTGCGCGATGGCCAGGCCGAGGCCGGTTCCTTTGCCGTCGGTCTTGGTCGTAAAGAACGGCTCGAAGATGTGGCCGAGATCCTCGGGCCGAATGCCGGTGCCCGAATCGGCGACCTCGATCCGGACATACGCGCCGCCCACTTCCTCCGTGGCGGCGATCCGCACCGTGATCTCGCCGCCGCCCGGCATGCTGTCGGCCGCGTTGGTGAACAGATTCGCGAAGACGTGTTCCAGCAGGAGCGCATCGACGCGGGCCCGATCGTCGTCAGCCTCCACGTCGATGCGCACGCGAATTCCATTCGCCTCGAACCGTTCCGCCAGACCGCGCAGCGCCGACTCGACCACGCCGCGGATGCTCGCCTCGGCCGGGCGGATCACGTGCTCGCGGGCGAGTGTGAGGAGTTTTCGCACGATCAGGTCGATCCGCCGGACGCCGTCGTCGATGTAGTCGAGCATCTGGCGGGCGCGGACCGGATCGTCGACGCAGCGCCGGAGGATGCGCGAGCAGTTCTGCACGCCGTCGAGCGGGTTGTTCACTTCGTGGGCAACGGTCGCCGCGAGTTCGCCGAGGAATGCGAGCCGCTCGCGCCGCCGCAGCTCTTCCTGGAGCCGCCGCTCCTCCTCGCTCGCCTGTGCCAGCCGCGCGGCCAGCAGGTTGATCGCGCTCACCAGCTTGTAGAGGTCATCGCCAGGCTGGGCATCGAGCGTCGCCATGCGCCGGCCGTGGCCGATGTCATCAGCGGCACGGCGGAGGCGGCCGAGCGTTTTGCGCAGATACCGGCTGGCGACGCGCTCACAGATGATCGCCGCGAGGAACGACCCGGCGGTGCACGCGGCGATGGCCGGCCAGGATTCGGGCCAGAGCACGACGGCGACGCCGGCGGCGGCGAACGTGCCGACCTGGAGCAGGAGAAAGAGCGTGTGCCGGAAGCCGCGGAGCATGGCGGCGAGTATCCCGCGCCATGCGCCGGTCCGCGAGTGCCTGCGCGGATGAGGGCGCCCTGCCGACGGCCGGCGGCGGGGCGACCACGCGCTCGCGCGTTCCGGGCTGCGATTTTTCCGGCACTTTCGGATTTCCTCTTGACGACCCGCGGCGGATGTCGTATGTTTTTGGCGTTGCGTGACCCGCAACGTTTATCGAGAGTGGCAGAGGGAACAGGCCCGTTGAAGCCACAGCAACCTGACCGCAGGCGTCAAGGTGCTAAATCCTGCCCGACAAGGGAGAGATAAAGCCTGAGCGATCGATTCCCTGAGTAGGATCGGTTTCCCGCAGGACTGACTCCCCAGTTTTCGCGATTTCGCCCTCGCGCTGCGCGTGCAGCCCGCGGGTCGAAGTCCTCGATCGCCGCCCGCGCGTTGGAAGCGCCCCGGGCGGCCCGGAGAGCGTGTGCGCCTGCCGCACCGGGAGACACTGACAATGCCGCAGACGCTTGAATCGCCCACGATCGCGGGCATCCCAAAATCCGCCGGACCGCGCCGAAAACCGCGAGAAATCCGCATCGGACTGCTCGGCGCAGGCTCGGTCGGCCAGGCGGTCATTCGCCGCTGCGCACGCTGGCGCGATTCCGACGGGCCCCTTCGCCCGGTCATCGCGGCCGCACTGGTCCGCGATGCATCACGGCCGCGCGGCCTGCCGCCGGAGCGCGTCACGGACGACGCCGAGCTTTTCTTCAACCCCGAGGAGGTCTATGACGTCGTGGTAGAGGTGCTCGGCGGCGTCGAACCCGCGCGGACGCTTGTCGCGCGAGCCCTCGCCGCGGGGACGCCGGTCGTCACCGCCAACAAGTCGCTTCTCGCGGCGCATGGAGACGAGCTGCGCGCCCTCGCGGCCGCGAACCGCACTTCGCTGCGCTGCGAGGCGAGCGTGCTCGCGGGGATACCGCTTCTCGGCACGCTCGCCAGGCGCCCGCTCGTGGCGGACGTGCGGCAGCTCAGCGGGATCGTCAACGGCACGTCGAACTTCATCCTCTCGGCGATGCGGCGTGAGTCGCTGACGCTGCGCGATGCCCTGACGAAGGCGGCCGAGCTGGGTCTCGCCGAGCCGAATGCGGACAATGACCTGCTCGGCATCGACGCCTGCGAGAAACTCGTCGTCCTGCTCGCGCACATCGGCGCTCCCGGCGCACGGCCGCGCCAGATCGAAACCGCGGGGATCACGCGGCTGCGGCCGGACGACCTCGCCGCGGCCGCGAGCTTCGGCGGCGTGATCAAGCCGGTCGCGCACGCGTCGCGCGACGACGACGGCGTACGGGCGTTTGTCGGTCCGGCGTTTCTGTCGGCCGACCACGCGCTCGCGGCGATCGAGCGCGAGCAGAACGCGATCGTTCTGCGGGGCGACGGCGTGGGCGAGCTGCTCTTCGCCGGGCCGGGCGCGGGGCCGGATGTGACCGCCGTGTCGATTCTCGACGATGTGATCGAGACGGCGACGGGTGACGGCTCCGGGTTCAGAGTTCAGAAGGGTGCACAGTGCACAGTGCACAGTTCGCAGACGACTGACCGCGGCGCGCGAACAACCCCAGCGCCTCAGCCTTCAGTCTTCGACCTCCTGCCTTGTCTGACGCCGTGGTTTGTGCGGTTCGAGTTTCGTTCGTCACCGCCGGCGCCCGCACGGCTGGCGGAGTTTCTCGGGGCGCATGGGGTGTGGCTGCGGCGGACCGCCGATGTACGGGCGGGCGGCGGTGTCTTCACGATTCACGCACTGACCCACGAGTGCTGGCGCGACCGACTCGAAGAGGCCCTCGCCCAACTGACCGCGGCGACAGGCGGCGAGACGTTCGCATGCCGCGTGCTCGAATCCTGACGAAAAGGAATGACTGAGATGCCAATCACCGTTCTCAAAATCGGCGGCTCGATCCTCATCGACCGCAGCGCGTACCGCACTGTCGCCGGATTCATCCACGACCGAATCGCCGCCGGCGCGGAAAAACTCGTCGTCGTCGTGTCTGCCCAGTATGGCGAGACCGACCGCCTGCTCGACGAGGCCCGGTCCATCGTCCCTGAGCCCGACCCGGCCGCGCTCGACCTCCTCTGGTCCACCGGCGAGCAGCGCTCCGTCGCGCTTCTGGCGCTGGAGCTGCACCGCCTCGGCGTCGCGGCCGCGGGGTTGAACGTCCACGAGACGGGACTCTTCCTGCCCGCGGGGGAGAGAAGCGTTCTGCGCGTCGAGCTCAATGACCTCCGCATTCGCGCGGCGCTCTCGCGGAGTGACGTCGTCGTCGCCCCCGGCTTTCTCGCCCGGGGGCCGTCCGATGCCATCGTCTCGCTCGGCCGCGGCGGCTCGGATCTCACGGCCGTCTGTCTCGCCCGCGATCTCGGGGCGACGGGCTGCGAGCTGCTCAAGGATGTGCCGGGCTATTTCGACCGCGATCCGAACCTGTATGCCGACGCCCGCCCCATTCGCGAGCTGACGTTCGACGCCGCGCTGGCCATGGCCGACGCCGGCTGCGATCTCGTGCAGCGCGAGGCGATCGCCGTGGCGCAGGCGGCGGACCTGCCGATCGTCGTGCACAGCCTCGGCGACCGGACACGGCAGACCACGCTGGGGAGTGAATGCAGAATGAAGGATGCAGAATGCAGAACGGAAAATGCGCTCGCTCTTTCAGCCGCATCGGAACGCGGCGCGGTCTGATCGAGCTTCGCACGGTGAGCCGTGCGTCATGCGCCGTGCACTGTGCACTGTGCACTGTGCACTCTTATGAATCCTGAACCACGAACCTTCTGGAGTCTCTCATGCGTTTCGCAACCCGAACGATTCACGCCTGCCAGCCCTCGGATCCCCTCACCGGCTCGGTCGTCGCGCCGCTGTATCAGACGTCGACGTTTGAGCAGGATGAACCCGGCATCCACAAGGGCTACGACTACACGCGCACGAACAACCCCACGCGAGCCCGCCTCGAAGCCGTGCTCGCCGACCTGGAGGGCGGTTTGCACGCCGCCGTCTACGCCTCCGGCCTCGCCGCCGAAAGCGCGATCCTCCAGGCCTTCCTGCGGCCCGGCGACGAGATCGTCATCCCCCGCGACGTCTACGGCGGCACGTTCCGCCTGCTCAATCGCGTCTACAAGCCGCTCGGCTGCGTCGTACGGCAGATCGACGTGAACGACCCCGCCGCCCTCGCTGCGTCGCTGAACGCCCGCACACGACTCGTCTGGATCGAATCGCCGACGAACCCGCGCCTGCTCGTCTGCGACATCCGCGCCATCGCCCAGGCCGCCCACGCGGTGCGGGCGCTCCTCGTCGTGGACAACACGTTCGCCACGCCGCTCTTTCAGCGGCCCTTCGAACTCGGGGCGGATCTCATCGTCCACAGCGTGACCAAGTACCTCGCGGGTCACTCCGACGTCATCCAGGGCGCGGTGATCGCCCGCGACGCGGCCGTCTTCGAGCCGGTGAAGTTCCTCCAGAACGCCTGCGGCGGCGTGCCCTCGCCGTTCGACTGCTGGCTGACCCTGCGCGGTCTGAAGACGTTCGAGCTGCGCATGGAGCGGCACGCGCGGAACGCCGCCGCCATCGCGGAGGCCCTCGACGGCCACCCCGCCGTCCGCCGTGTCTACTTTCCCGGCCTGGCCGATCACCCCGGACACGAGATTGCGCGCCGCCAGATGACCGGCTTCGGCGGCATGGTGTCATTCGAACTCGACGGCACGATTGAAGACGTGACGCGGTATGTCTCGTCGCGGCGTTATTTCGCGCTGGGCGAGAGCCTCGGCGGCGTGAAGTCGCTGATCTGTCATCCCGCGAAGATGACGCACGCGTCGATTCCCCCAGCCGAGCGCGCCGCGCTCGGCCTCGCCGACACGCTCATCCGCCTCTCGCCGGGTTGTGAAAACACGGAGGACCTGGTCGAGGACATACTCGAAGGGCTCGAAGTGCACAGTTCACAGTGCACAGCGTACAGTGCGCAGATCAGCGTCTGACGCGCCTCAAGCGAACGACGCAACGTTTGCCGGTGACCGTGCAGTCCGCACGCTGCATTGTGCACTGCTCACTGTGCACTCTGCACTGTGCACTCTGCTCTGTGCACTACACCCGCTCCACCGCGCTCGCCGGCACCCACCCCGTCGTCCCGTCGCGCAGCGCGACCTCGTACCAGCCGCCGCGCTCGTGCAGGATGACCGCCTCGACCCCGCGGCCCAGCGGCTCGCGCAGGACCGGGCTCGATTCGTCGTTGCGCTCGCGGCAGAGCTTCACGCCGTCCTGCACGACGACAACCGGCGGCCGGGCGCGGGCCTCCGAAAGCTGCCACGCAACCGAGGCCGCATTCGCGAGGCCGACGACGATCGCGAGCACGCCTGCAACCGCAATCGGACGCCGGCGAACCAACAGCCGCACGGCCAGCAGCGCCCAGCCGGCCGTGAGCAGCACCACGGCGAACATGAATCGCGCCCGCGTGGAGAAAAACTCGTTCCAGAAGAGGAGCCGGCTCACCAGGCGCGTCTCGCCCGAGGGCGAAACCAGCGGCGTCACGCGCTTGCGAACGTAGTCCAGATTGGCCGCGACGCGCGCGCTGCCGGGGTCGAGCTCCTGCGCCCGCCGGTAGTGCAGAATCGCCCGGCCGGTCTCGCCGAGACGGTGGTAGATGTTCCCAAGGTTGTACTCGACGGCCGCGTTTCGATGGCCGGACTCGATGAGCCGCAGGTAGTGGCCCGCGGCATCGCGATAGCGCACCTGCGCCGTCGCCGAATCGGTGTGGGCCAGACGCACCGCTTCGTCGAACGCGTTCTGCGCCGCCGCGACCGACTGGTCCGGTGAGAGCGCGGTCGGGCTCGCGGCGGATTGGCTTACCGGCGTCTGGGCGAACGCCGCCATCACGACCGCTGCAAAAACCGCGGCAATCGTGGTTCGTCGAGTCATCCCAGCCGCTCGCTTTCCAGACGCCTCAGGCATTCGCGGGCGAGCTCCGCCAGCGACCCGTCTCCGGCGCCGCCGGCGTATGCGGCTTCGTCGCAGCGCGCGAGCAGTTCTCGCAGGCGCGACACCGTTTCGGTCGACGCGTTTCGATCGGCGAGCAATTCGACGGCCGCCCGACCCTCGAACCGCGCCGCGGGCTGATTCAGCCGGTCGCCGAAATAGCCCGCCACGGCCGCCACGATCTCGGTCGGCTTTGCACCGTCGAGCCGCCGCAGCGCCGTCGACAGCGCCGCGCGCCGCCGCTCCACGCCCGCGTCGCGCCGCGATCGCCACGCCGCGAAACCGGCCAGCGCGACGTACAGCGCCGGCGGGGCGAGCACGGCCGCCCATACCTGGCCCATCGTCACGGGCGACGTCTTCTCCAGCAGGCGGTCGACGCTCGACTCGTTCCCCAGCAGCCCATCGATCGGATTGAGCACGGTCGAATTTTCACCGCCGGGCGTCGGCGTGGTCGGGAGCGATTCGACATCGAGCGTGGGCGCGGCCGTGACGGTGAGTGCGATCGGCTCGCTGAGGGCGACGGCGTATTCGCCGCGTCGCGGATCGAAATAGGGGAACTCGATCGGCGGAATGGCGGTCGCGTCGACGCCGGTCGGGCGGATCGTCTGCGTGAAGACGCGGCGGTTGCCGATGGTCCGGCCTGCGAGCGCTTCGCCCGGAACGCGGAAGTGCTCCAGCAGTTTTCGCTGCCGCGACAAGTCGGGACCGGGAAGCGTCTCGAGCGGCCCGTTTCCTCCGATGGCGATGGTCAGCTCGATCGGGTCGCCGACGCGGATATTCGTGCGGTTGGCGCTGACGTCGAGCGTGTACTCGCCGACAGCCCCGCTGAAGCCCGCGGGCCGGCCGTCGGTGGGCAGCGGCAGGACGTCGGGAGCGAGGATGCGCGGCGTGATGCGGAGCTGCCGCACCTTCGTCACTTCGTCGCCGAAGATCCCGCGGCCGAAGCGCGTCGGATAATTCACGGCCACGAGCACATCATCGAGCGGCGGGCCGGGCCGCGCGAGCACGAACTCGGCGTCCAGTTCGTAGTAATAGAATTTCTGCGGCTTTCCGGAAGCGTCCGGCCGATCCGTCACGCCGCTGCGGGTGACGCGCTGGAAGGGTCCGTACCGTCCACCGCGCGCCTGCTTGATCGACTCGAGCATTTCCGCGAGGCCGAAGCTGCGGACCGGTCTGAGCCAGATCGTCAGCGTAAACACGGCCCGCTGGCCGACGTAGAGGCGCGAACCGCCGCCGCTGATTTCCGCCTGGACCAGATCGGCCACGGCGCCTGGAACGACGCGAAGCCGGGCCGGGGCGGTCCGAAGCGTCTGACCGTCGACGTTGATCTCGATTTCAGGGATGACGTATTCGCCGGGTGCAGCGGCGATCAATTCGTAGCCGTAGGTGCGCGAATTCGACACCGACCGGACGCCGTTGATCCACGATTCGGAGCGGATATTCTGCGGCGCGCCGAGCGGTGTGATCCTGCAGCCCGGAATCTCCGGAAATTCAAAGTCCGACGCCTCGGTGAAGTTGTAGATCGTCACCTCGACATTCACGGCCTCCGCTTCATACGCCTCCGTGGCGTCGACGGTGAGGCGCACCGTCGCCTGCCCCAGCGACGGAATCGCCGCCGCGAGCGCGAATACCAGGATGGCAAGGCGTCGAATGTCCATGCTCCGACCCGATGCTGCCGCTCCGTCCATCGTTCGCGTAGACGGCCGGCGCGGGCTGATTCTGTCGAGAATCGCCGCGGCCTCCGCCCCCGCAGCCCGGCCCGCGCCCGTTTGGGGATATCATATTCCCGGACGCAGGGAGCCGATATGACCCGTTCCGGAACGCAGACGCCCCCCACGCTGGTTTCGCTCCTCCTCTGCGATCAGGTCATCGATGACCGCCTGACGAACAAAAAAAGCGCCATCGGCCTCTTCAACACCGTCGTCGTGGCCGACGTACCCGCGCGGTTCGCCCAACTGACGGTGATGGCCACGCTGACCGAAATCACCGCCCGCACCACTGTCGAGCTCCGCTTCGTTCGCGACGCCGACAACCACGTGCTCATGGCCACGCACGGCGCGGTCGACGCGCCCGACCCGCTCGCGATCGTCGAGCTGATCTTCTCGCTCCACGGCATCAGCCTGCCGACGCTCGGGCAGTACGCGCTCGAACTCTACGCTCACGGGGAGTTCCTGGGCCGACGGAGGTTCCAGGTGCTCAAGAGCCCGCCAGAAGCGCGACAGAACTGACCCGGGCGAGCCAGCCTTACCAGCCGCGGCGCCATTGTTCGCTCTCGCCATTGTGCGAAACCAGCGCCTCGCCGCCGCCGCCGCGCATGTCGCGGGCGAGGTCGATCGCCATCGCGCATACGTCCGGTGCATCGTCGTGGCCGGCGCGGGGAAAGTGCAGAAACTGGTCCTCGATATCCGCGGGCAGATCGGCCGGCAGCCGGAACGTCCCGTTTTCGAAGAAGCATGCCGAGGATTCGATCCGCAGCGTCTTGTCCTTCTTCGTTGAGACCCGGACGATGGGGATGTACAGCCCCGATCGGCGGCCATCCTCCTCGAGAACCTGACACAGGGCGACCTGATAGGCGAC
This sequence comes from Planctomycetota bacterium, assembly GCA_045863555.1. Classification (GTDB taxonomy): domain Bacteria; phylum Planctomycetota; class Phycisphaerae; order UBA1845; family Fen-1342; genus JACRLV01. The sequence continues at coordinate 130,530 of BTUU01000013.1, forward strand.
CGATTCGACGCCCACCTTCACCGGCCGGTGCTGCCGGAACGCCGCGATGATGCGCCGCACCTGCTCCTGAAAGCCGATCCGGTCGAGCATGATCTCGCGCGTCAGGATTCGCCCGCTCAGCGTATCGACGCCGCCGATCCACATCGCGAAGTAATCGCCCTTGTCCTTCTTCTCGCCCGTGGCCGGATCGACCATGATCAGCGGCACGAACTGTCCGCCCTCGATCAAGGCGTCGATCTCCGCATGCGTACAGCGGTGCAGCCACTCGGCCCGGAAGACGGGGCGATCGGTATCGACCGGATTCGCCTGGTATTCCTGCTCGAACGCCATCGTGCCGATGCGCATCCGCTCCTCCTTCAGGCGTTCCAGGGACCAGCGCGCCGGCCAGAGCGCGACCTCGCGAAACCGCCGCTGCGAAAGCAAGTCCGCGCCGGGCTCGGTGATCGGCTCCATCTCGATCGCGCGATAAACCCGGGCGTTGCACCGCGGGAATTTCTCCGGCCGGCAGAGATTTGCGAGCAGCGAGTCAAAATGCAGCAGTGAACCGACGACGATCAGCCTCCCGCCGGGCGCCAGCGCGGGCATCACTACGCGCCGCAGCCACTGGTCGAGCTTCCTTCGAGCCTCGGGCGACCGCACCAGGTCGTCTTTCTCGATGTCGTCGCAGATGATCAGGTCCGGCCGGTTCGGCCCGACGCGCAGGCCGCGAAACGCCGAGCCGGCGCCCTTGGCATGGACGGTGACGCCGCTCGCGCTCGTGAACATGGCCTCGGACCACTTTGTCCGCGAACGTCGACGGGCGGCGCGGGCGGGTGTTTTCCCCGCTGCATCGCCGGTCAGTGCATTGCTCGGGTCGCGCTGCGTCAGATCACCGTAGTGCTCGAGAATCGCCTCGTTGGACTCGAGTTCGGCGCGGATATCGCGAACGAATTGCGTCGCAAGCCCGATCTCGTGCGAGACGAGGACAACGTTTCGGTTTCTCCGCTCGCAGATCGCCCACAGCGGCAGCGCCAGCGACGCGCAGGTGCTTTTTGCGTGTCCCCGCGGTGCGATACGTACCATCAGCCGCAGATCCGGCCGGGCCAGGTCGCGGAGCAGCTCGATGTGAAACGCGCAGGGCTCGTCCGTGAAATACTCCGGCAGGAACCGCCGCGCCCAGTCGAACAAGCCTATCGCCGCGGCGGCCGTGTCCGCCGGAGTCGGCTCAGGCGAGCGCTTCGGCGCGGTTTTTCCGGCCGCGGGTTTACGTGAGGTCTTCGCCGGCTTCTTCTTCATCGCTCTGGACGAAGCCTGGCGCACGTCCGTCGCCCGGGCGCGGCGAATCGCTCCGGTGTACGATTCTGGCGGCCCCTGCGGAGTTCTGTCGCACACTGCCGGCCGCCTTTTCAATTGCTCGGATCGGGCAAATCTCCTTGCTCGCCGGCCACAAACGTCTCGCCGCGCGGCCGCCTTGTGACTCGCCGCGCCACCGCTATAGTCAGTTCATGCAGAAGAACTACATCCTGGATGCCAATATTCTCATCCACGACCCCCATTCGATCTTTCAGTTCGCGGACAACACCGTGATCATCCCGGTCGGCGTCATCAGCGAGATCGACCGCTTCAAGAAAGAGCAGACCGACCGCGGCTTCAACGCCCGGGCCGTCGTGCGCCTGCTCGACGGACTGCGCGGCGAGCGGCCGCTGTCGGAAGGCGTGAAGCTCCAGACCGGCGGCGTGCTGCGCGTGCACTGTGAACCGGAGCAGGTTTTCTCGCGCGACAACGGCTCGGCGGACATCGAGCTGCTGCGCGTGGCGTCGCACATTGCGAAGGCCGAGCCGCGCACGCCGACGGTCATCGTCACCAAGGACATCAACCTGCGCATCCGCGCGGACGCGGCGGGCATCGTCGCGGAGGACTACGAATCCGACCAGGTCAATCTGTCCGAGCTGTACAGCGGCCAGGTCGAGCTGAACATCACGCCGCATCAGCTCGAAGATTTCCGCGACAACGGCGAACTGAAACTCGACAAGCCCTTCGCGCCGAACGAGTACATGCTGCTCAAGGCCCACGACGGGGCGCGCGGGTCGGCGCTGGGCCGCGTGGCGATCGAGGGCGAGCGGGTCGTCGCGCTGCGCGAGCACGAGGATGCGCTCTGGGGCATCAAGCCGCGGAACAAGGACCAGTATTTCGCGATCGACGCCCTGCTCGACGACCAGATCAAGCTGGTCACGCTCATGGGCAAGGCCGGCACCGGCAAGACGCTGCTCGCGATGGCCGCGGCCCTGCAACTCGTGCTCCGCCGCAAGCGCTACAAGGGCGCGCTGGTCTGCCGGCCGATCATTCCCGTCGGCCGCGACCTCGGCTACCTGCCTGGCGACATCGGCGAGAAGCTCGACCCGTGGCTCAAGCCGGTCGCGGACACGGTCGAGTTCCTCATGGACTCCGGCGGGGCGGTGAAAGGCCATCCGGACACCGATTCGCTGATTCGCTCGGGCATCATCGAAATCCAGCCGCTCACGTACATCCGCGGCCGGTCGATCTCGAACCGCTTCTGCGTCATCGACGAGGCCCAGAATCTGACGCCGCTGGAGGTCAAGACGGTGATTACGCGCATGGGCCAGGCGGCGAAGATCGTGCTGACGGGCGACCCGTACCAGATCGACAATCCGTATGTCGATGCGAACAGCAACGGCTTCACGTACCTGGTGAATCGGTTCCGCTCGCAGGCGATCGCGGCGCACGTCGAGCTGAAGAAGGGCGAGCGGAGCCCGCTGGCGGAGCTGGCCGCGAACTTGCTTTAGTATCGGAAGCGTCACAGGAACGATCGCCAAACCTCGCCAACCCGCTCCGATAGGCGGGTCAATCTCAATTCGAGAGGAATGTCGAGAATACACCGTATCTTGCCGGAGCTGACCCGCCTGCCTACGCTTCCGCGAATGTGAGTCAAGGTGGAGATACGCTGACAATGGGAATTCGACATGAATCCGCGCTCGTCTGTCAGTTTCTTGAGAACATCTCAAGCGATGTAATGGAGCGGTTCCCCACGCTCCTAAAGGCGTACTTGCGCGACCGTAACGGAATCTATGCCCTCTATCGCAAGCGGCGACTCTATTATGTCGGGCTGGCGTCCAAGATGAGCGGGCGACTGGCCCAGCATCTTAAGGACAGACATGCGGGAAAGTGGAGCTACTTCAGCGTTTATTTGACGATCGGAGACAGCCACATAAAGGAATTGGAATCGCTTCTCCTGCGAATCCTGAGGCCGCCGGGCAATTCACAGTCGGGAAAATTTCCGAGAGCCGAGAATCTCAAAGGTCGACTCCGCGGCGACATTAAGAAGATCCAGAAATACGAAGAGGAACTGCTCTTTGGCGGATTCCGAGCAAGAGCGCTTCGCCCGAGTCCGGTTCGCAAAATTCGGGGAAAGGGCGCGGTCGCACTGTCGGAACTCGCACAGCGGGTTCGAAGGCTTCGCGGTACTTATAACGGACGCGTGGTTCGTGCGACGCTGCTGGCGTCTGGCGCTATTCGCATGAACAAGAAGCGATATGGGTCACTTTCCGAGGCGGCCAGAGCGGCGGTGCGCGGACCTGCGAATGGATGGGATTTCTGGCGGTTCGAGCGTGCTCCGGGCGAGTGGGTTCGAGTGCGCGTTCTCCGCCGTTAGCCGCCTGCAACTGGCTTTTCTCTGAGGCTTCGGCCAAGTTCCCTTACCCTCAGCGCATCCCGGCGGGCTCGATCGCCGCGGCGGATTCGTTCCAGCGGAGTGAGCTTCAGATTTTCGCGTATGAGCGACAGATCGACGCCGCTTTCGTCCTGTTCGCCGTACCAGGTCGGGCTGCGCATGTACTCAGGAAGCATGGACGGAGACTCACTCATCGCGCTGATTATAGTGCCGCGGAAGCAACGACGGACAGTGGGGCCGGCTGTGAGAGGTGAAAAGTGGACGGTGAAGCGGGAGAGGCAGCGCGCTGGCCACCTCGCGATTCACTTCTCACCGTTCACGCTTTACCCGGTCGCCCTCCCGCCCAGACGCCTCGTAGACACTCTGCCCGCCGCTGGGTCTAATTCCGTGAGGGAATCCGGGCTCATCGCGGAATGCGAGCACGATGGAATCGCGCCTGTGCAGCCGCTGCAAGTTCGCCATCGAGCGGGATCAGCCGTTGCGCTTCTGTCCGCGCTGCGGCGCGGAGTACGACGGCGGCGAGCCCGTCCGCATCGTGATTGACTCGATCCCCGTCGAGATCGGCGGGCGGTTCGCCGCGGGCGACGCGTGCAACCTGTACCATTGTCGCGAAAGCGACCGGCTCGGAACGTCGGTTTTCAAGATCGTCCGCACTGCCGCCGCGAATGCGCACCTCGCCCACGAGTCGAAGGTGCTCCAGAAGCTCTTCGAGGCGGATCGCGAGCGGAGCTTCACGCCACTCTTCCCGCAGTCGAGTTCCTGCATCCAGTACAGCGACGGCGAAGGCGCGCTGCCGCGCTATGGCGCGATCCGGCGCTATGCCGAAGAAATCCGCAGCCCCGATGAACTCTACACGCTCGATGAAGTATGCAGCGCCTACCCGGCGGGCATCGACGCCCGCGACATGGCCTGGATGTGGCGTCGGGTGCTCTCCGTGCTCGGGTTTGTACATCAGGCCGGGTTCGTGCATGCCGCGATCAATTCAGGCCACGTCCTGATCGAGCCGCGCGATCACAAGCTCGTCATCATCGGCTGGAGCCGCACCGTCCGCATCGGCCAGCAGCCGCGTATCCCCGCGTCCGACGGGCGCGACTGGTCGATGGGCGCCCGGCCGGCGTTCGATCTCGGCGGCGGCGCGGCCTGCATGCGGCGGCTGCTCAAGCCCGATTCTGACTACGCGATCCTCCGCCACCTGGGCCGTGCGTCTGAGTCTGGCGACGCCTGGCGTCTTCTCGCGGATTTTGACCGGTTGATCGACGCGATGTGGGGGCCGCGGAGCTTTCGGCCCTTCACGATGCCCCCGCGCGGGGGTTGAAAGGAGCACGCGATGGGAAGCGGAGTCTGGTCCACGGCGAATTACTTCGCGGCGGCGACCGCGAGGAAGGCACGCGGCGTATCGACCTTTGCCCACCACGACGAGGTGATGCGCAGCGGGCACCTGCGGGCGCACCAGACGCTCGACCCACAGGGTCTGCTGGTGCGCGAGAGCCGCGACAGCACCGAGCACCCGGAGTCGAACGCGATCATCGTCAGCCTCGACGTGACGGGGTCGATGGACCGCGTGGTGCGCGGGATTCACCGCGATCTGCCGCACCTCCACGAACTGCTGCTCGGCCACAAGTACATCCCGCATCCGCAGATCCTCTTCGGCGCGGTCGGCGACGCGACGTGCGATGCCGTCCCGCTCCAGGTAGGCCAGTTCGAGTCCGACAACCGCATGGACCAGAACATCGAAAACATGGTCCTCGAAGGCGGCGGCGGCGGACAGAAGACCGAGAGCTACGAATTGATGCTCTACGTGGCCGCCCGGCACACGGCCATCGACTGCTTCGAAAAACGCGGCCGCAAGGGGTACTTGTTCATCATCGGCGATGAGATGGCGTATGACACGATCCGCCGGGCGCACATTCACCGGCTGATCGGCCGCGACCCCCAGACGGACATTCCGCTGCGAACGATCATCGCGGAGGCTCAGGAGAAGTATCACGTCTATTTCATCATTCCCGGCGGGGCGGCGCATGGCGATGACCGGGACGTGCTGAACTTCTGGCTCTCGCACCTCGGCGACGAGAACGTCCTGCGGCTGGAGAGCCCGGACGACACATCGGAGTGCATCGCCATGGCGATCGGCGTGCGCGAAGGCGTCGTCCAGCCGGGGCAGTTGCAGCAGCAGCTCGCATCGCGCGGCAAACCGGAGGGCGTGATCCAGCGAATCATGCACTCGCTGCGCGGCCTCTTCGGCGGCGCCGACCCTTCGCCGGATCGGACGAGCGGATCGCGGCGGCTGTGAGCGACTCGCCGGAGCGCGAAAGCGGCCGGGCGCGGATCATCGTCGATCTCGCGTATGGCGACAGCGGCAAGGGCACCTTCGTCGACTATTTCGTTCGACGCGACGGCTCGGACCTCGTCGTGCGTTTCAATGGCGGCCCGCAGGCGGCGCACAACGTCGTCCTGCCCGACGGCCGGCATCACGCGTTCTCGCAGTTCGGATCGGGGGGGTTTGTGCGCGATGTCCGCACGCTGCTTTCGCGATTCGTCGTGATCGAGCCGTACGCCCTGCTGAACGAGGCGGCACACCTCGCCGGGGTCGGCGTCGCGGACCCGCTCGGCGGACTGATCATCGATGCTCGGTGCCGCGTGATCACGCCCGTCCAGCGCGTGGCGAACATCCTGCGCGAGCGCTCGCGCGGCGCAGCGGCGCATGGGACGTGCGGCGTCGGATTCGGCGAATGCGTGGCGGATTCGCTCGCGACGCCGGAACTCGCCGTGCGAGCGGGCGATTTTCGAAGTCCGGGCGATCTGGCGGCGCGGCTGCGGCGGGCGCACGAGGCAAAACGGGACGAAATCGCGCCGCTGTGCGAGCTGGCCGATCGCGACCAGGCGCGCATTCTCGATGATCCGCGTTGGATCGACGTGTTCGTCGAACGGGCGAGTCGGATCGTGAGTGAAGCGGCGATCGTCGACACGGAAGTCGCCGATCGCACCATTCGCGAGTCGCGTCGCCTCATTTTCGAAGGCGCGCAGGGCGTCCTGCTCGACGAGGATTTCGGATTCCACCCGCACACGACGTGGAGCCGCACGACATTCGCGAACGCCGAGACGCTGCTCGATGCTGCTGGTTTCGAAGGGCCGCACGAACGAATCGGAATCATTCGCACGTACATGACGCGTCACGGCGCGGGCCCGTTTGTATCGCAGTCCTCGGACGGGCTCACCGGCCTCACGGAACCGCACAATCGCGGCGACGGTCCGCAGGGCGACTTCCGCGTCGGCGTCCTTGATCTGGTCGCGCTGCGCTACGCGATCGACGTCTGCGGCCGGGTTGACGGCCTCGCGATTACGCATCTCGATCGGCTGCCGCTGCTGCCGCGGTCGGTTTGCCAGCAATACGCCGACGCCGACGGCCCCCTTTCGCGCCTGCCCATGATCGACGCCGCCGATCTGCACCGGCGGTCGTCGCTCGCGACGCGATTGCAGGCGATGCAGCCCGTGCCGCTGGCGTTTCCAATGGCACGTCCGGGGGAGTTCATTCGCGGGATCGAGGACGCACTTGGTGTCCCTGTCCGATTCGTTTCAATGGGCCCGACGTATGCGGACAAACGTGTGGTGGACGGTCAGGCGTTGCGGACGGATCCGCCGGATTGGTGACCTTTCACCTGACACTTTTCACCTTTCAGCCGTCACCCCTCTCCCTCTTCCAGACCGAGCTCCTTCATCCACTCCGCGGTCTGCCCCGGTGAGAGACCGCGGCGCTTTTCGAGCGGCTCCAGCGGGATGTGCGGCGGGCGGGCGAGGTCGGCGGTCATCATCGTCCAGAATTCGTCCGAGCGCATGGGCGTCGCGCGGCGGCGGCGGGCGGCGCGGGCGATCTCGCGATCAGTCGATACGACGATGAGGCGCTTCGGCGCCGAGTCGTCCGCGATCAGCTCGATCACCACCGCGTCCGCCTTCACGCCGTGGCCGCTGAATAGCGTCTCCACGCCGCCGGCGCGAAGCTGCTCGGCCAGCTCCGGGGCCGGCTCGACACCGTCGAAGACGACCGCCACGCGCTCCCCGCTCCGCTTCGACCACTGCCCCAGCAGCGCGCAGAGCCTTTCCCGCCCCGGCGGACGCTCCGGATCGGCGTCGTACGCGGCGTAGAGCAGGTTGTTGCCATCGACGAGCACGGCCATGGGGGAAGAATAGCGAATTGCGAATCGCGAGTAACGAGTTGAGGCCCCGCGTCCCAGACTCCCAATTCGCTATTCGGTATTCGCTACCCGCTATTCCGCACGGGCCGCATCCGCGATAGACTCGCGTTTCAGGGCTGATTTTTCGCCGGAAAGACTGAGGGTCGAACCATGTCCATGCTCACGCCGCTGAATCTCAAGGCCTGGATCGACGAGCACCGCCACCTGCTCAAGCCGCCCGTCGGAAACCAGCAGGTCTGGAAGGACCGCGATTTCATCGTCATGATCGTCGGCGGCCCGAACGCCCGGAAGGATTACCACGTCAACCAGACCGAGGAGCTGTTCTACCAGGTCGAGGGCGACATCACGCTCCGGGTCATCGAGAACGGCCAGAAGCGCGACATCCCGATCCGCCAGGGCGACATCTTCTTGCTGCCCCCCGGCATCCCGCATTCGCCGCAACGACCCGCGAACACCGTCGGCATGGTCGTCGAGCGGCAGCGGCCGGCGGGGATGAAGGATCACCTGCGGTTCTACTGCGAGAAGTGCGGCGCGATCGTGCACGAGCCGGAATTCGACATGAAAGATATCGTCAACCAGCTCAAGACGATCATGGAGGCCTACTGGTCGCCGGGCAACACGGCCCAGCGGACGTGCAAGAAATGCGGCACGGTCATGGAGCCGCCGCCAAAGCCCGCCTGATGGGAGACGGATCGTATTCCTGTCCCGAACGCCACGGCCATTGGAATCGACATCGGCGGCGGAACGACGCGCGTCGGGCTCGTGGATCTTTCGAGTTCCACAATCATGACGGCCGCACAGGCGCGGACGCCCGCCGGTGGCGACCCGGCCGCGCTGGAAACCACGCTCCGAGGGCTCCTCGCCGAGATTGCCCGATCCGGCGCACCGCCCTCCCGCGCCGGACTCGCCATTCCCGGGATTCGCGACGCTTCGGGCGCGGTCATGCTCCGCGCCGTGAACCTGCCCGCGCTCGCCAACGTCAATCTGCTCGATCTGCTCCGCCGCGCGGGGTGCGAAGATGCCGTGGTTGAGTCCGACGCGAACGCAGCCGGTTGGGCGCAGTGGCACGCGGCGAGCGCAGCGGCGCGGATCGACCGCTTCGTCTATCTCTCGCTCGGCACCGGCGTCGGCGGCTGCGTCATCCTCGACGGCGCGATCGTCCGCCACACGCGCGGCGGCCCGGGTCACCTCGGGCATCTCATTGTCGATACCTCCGCGGACGCACCCCTCTGCCCCTGTGGTGCACGCGGCTGCTTCGAAGCGGTCCTCCAGAATGCGCGATCCGCGGGCGGCGGCACACTCGACGCGGCCGGGGGCGAGCGTACGGCGGCCGCGCTGGCGCTGCTCATGCTCGACATCGCGCACCTCTACGCGCCCGATCGAGTGCTCCTCGGCGGCGGAGTCATCGACCACTGCCCCGCGCTCGTCGATCTCGCCCGCGATCGATTCACGCGCATTCAAAGCCGCATCGCTCCGCCCGATCTTGCACTTTTTCCCGCGCCGCTGCCCAGCAACGACGCCGGCATGATCGGCGCGGCGCTGCTCGCCGCCGCGCGTTGATGTCGATTTCACACCGTTTCATCGCCGGCCCCGGGGTATACTGCACGGCAACAGAGCCGGCACCTACTTGGGGGGTGAAGCATGATTACGACGCTCTTCCGCTCGCAACTGCTGACAGTGCTTGTGTCCGCGATGACTTTCCTCGCCGTTCCGCCATCCGCCCGCGCCGACGACTGCGATGGAGACGGCATCGACGACGCCCAGGCCATCGCTGACGGCCTCGTCCCCGACTGCAACCACAACGGCGTGCCCGATTCCTGCGACATCTATCTCTACTTCACGAGCTACGACCTCGACGACAGCGGCACGCCGGACGAGTGCGACATCGCCGACGGGACGATGCCCGACTGCAACACCAACGGTCTCTACGATTACTGCGACGTCTTCGGCTGCTTCGACTTCCAGGGCAATTTCGTCGGCGGCGGCAGCGCGGACTGCGATAACAACGTAATTCCCGACGAGTGCGAGGAGGACTGCAACGGCAACGGTCAACCCGACGTCTGCGATATCCGCAACGGGGACAGCTTCGACTGCGACGGGAACCGTGTGCCGGATGAGTGCGATTTCGCTGGCGGCGGCGTCGATGACTGCAACGGAAACGGCGTGAACGACTCGTGCGATCTTCGCACGACGCTCGCATTCGACATCTCGACGGCCGTGTTCGCGATCGACCATACCGGATTCGCACTGAACCCGATCGACGTCGACGTTGCCGACATGAACCGCGACGGCTGGCCTGACATCGTCTCCGCGAATCGTTCATTCCCGCAGGGGCTGTCGGTCGGGGTGTTCCTCAGCAACCAGGACGGCACTTTTCAGCCCGGCGCGACCTACATCGCCGGCATCGACGCTGAAAATGTCGCCGTCGGCGACTTCGACGGCGATCTGTGGCCAGATATTGCCGTGACAGTGCGCCGCAACGTCGGCTGGGGGATCGACATCCTGCACAACACCGGCGGGGGCGTGCTCGTGAACCAGGCGTCATTGGCAGCCGGGCAGGTCGCGATCGACGTCGTCGCGGCGGACCTCGACGGCGACCAAGACCTCGATCTCGCGGCTACGGACATCAATGGTGGGCGCGTCGTGCTGCTCTTCAACACCGGCGGTGTTTTTGGCGCACCGGTGTTCGTCACAACGGGGCCGCGTCCGATCTTCCTGGCGGCGGCCGACCTCGACGGCGACACCGACGTCGACCTCGCGGTCAATGTGCAGAACACGTCTGCGGTTTATGTCTTCCTGAACAACGGCAACGGCACTTTCGCGGCCCCGACGCTTCTCCCGGAACCCGAGGGGGGAAACCGCGTCGTCGCCGCGGACATCGACAATGACAGCGATCTCGATCTCGTCGTCGGGTTGCAGGGCAACAAGGAAGTCGGTGCGTTTCTGAATAACGGCGACGGCACGTTCGGGTCGATCATTCGCTCGGCAGGCCCGGGCGATAACACGGTCGCGCTGACGGTTGGCGACTATGACGGCGACGGCCTCGCGGATGTCGCGATTTCGACCAGTTCGGGGATTTTGCCCGGCGCGGCCGCCGTTCTGCGCGGCAACGGCGACGGCACGTTCCTCGGGCCCGTCAGCTGGATCGTGGGCGACTCGCCGCTGTCGATCACGACTGGCGATTTCGACGGCGACAGTCGGCCTGACCTGGCCGTCGGCGTCTACCAGGAAGAGGTGCTGCGCATCATGCTCAACCGCACGGCCGCGGCGACGAGCGCAGACTCGAACCACAATGGCGTGCCGGACGAGTGCGAGTGCCTCGGCGATCTCGACGGCAGTCGTTCGGTGGATATTTCCGATCTTGCGCGCCTGCTGGCGAATTTCGGCACGGGCAGTGGCGCAATTTATGAGCAGGGCGACCTGGACGGCGACGGCGACATCGACCTGGCGGATCTCTCGGGGCTCCTGGCTCGGTTTGGCGCACGCTGCTGAGGTGCCGACTGGTCTAGAACGCGCGGTTGGTCTGCAGCTCCGGCGCAGCTTCGTCAAGCCGCTTCGCCAGGCGGGGGAGTTCGCGCGTGGGAACGGCTGGGAAGAGGTGGTGTTCGAGGTGATAGAACATCTCGAACGTCGCGATGGATCGCAGACGATTGCGAATCGTGCGGGCGATGAAGTGCTCGCGGTCGCAGTCGTGATGGACCGTCCACACGCAGAAGAACCCTGAAAGACACTGGCCGAGCCACATCGCAGTGACGTGGTAGCGCAGCAGACTGTCGGGCGCTGCCGCGAGCGCCGCGGCGGTGAGCGCGGCAGTGACGATCAGTTCGGCGAAGATCCACGCCCGGCTCGCGCCGTGGCTGCTCCGGATCGCGTGGATGTGGTTGCGGACCGGGAATAACGGCCCGGATAGCAGCGCCCGCCAAGCCGGCTGCCGGGCGATCGCGCCCTCGACGTCGTTATCGTGCAGGCACAGCCGGTGGTGCTCCATGTGGTTGTACCGCACGGCATGCATCGACCCGAGCATCAGCCCGCTGAGGACGAGCATGACCGCTTCGTTCGCGGCCCGCGAAAGTCCCAGCGTGCGGTGAAACACGTCGTGGACAAGACGCAGCCCGCACAGATAGAAGTAGAACGACGCGAGCAACGCGATCGCCGGCCGGCCGGCGGCCGCGAGCAGAAGCGACCCCGCGAGCCAGGGAAGCGGAAGGCAGAGTTCGCCGGCCGCCCGCCACCGGGAAATTGGAACGAGATCGCGCCACCGGACTGTCCGGACTCTCGCATCGTCGTGAATCGCCGCGCTCATGGTGGTCTCCGCGAAGAGGTTTCGGGGTTCGGCAGCGACCCGGCCGCCACCACAAGAATAGCGTGCTTTCAGATCATATTGAAACTTTCAATATTTCTATTATTTCGAGAGCGCCGAGTTCTGCACTGGCGCGGAAGGGTTGTTTTCGACGCGATGAGGGGTGGGCTACACGAGCAGATCGATGAGTCGCGAGGGTTCAATCTCTTTCAGGCAGCCGACGACCCGATCCGCCGCCCCGACGCGCTCCGCCGGTCCCAGGCCGATGACGCGCATGCCCGCTGCTTTCGCCGCCGCCACACCGCTGGCCGCGTCCTCGACGACGATGCACCGTCGCGGAGGCATCCCGAGCCGCTCGGCCGCGACGAGGAACACCTGCGGATCAGGCTTGGAGAGCGGTGCGAGATTGCCGTCTACGATCACCCGAAACCGCGGCGCGATCCCCAGCCGCTCGATGACCGTGTGCGCGTTGCGGCTGCTCGACGCCACGGCCATCGGTACGCCCATCGCCGCCAACGCCGCGAGCAAATCCTCAGCCCCCGGCAGAAGGTCCGCCGGCGTCATCTTCGCCACGCGCCGCAGATAGTCCTCGTTCTTCCGCCGCGTCAGGTCCGCCCGCTGCGCCTCGGAGAACTCGCCCGCGCGGGCCCCTAATACGAGAGCGAGGCTCTGCTCACGGCTCAGGCCGCGCAAAGCCTCGTTCGCGTGTCGATCAAACGGCAAACCCAGCTCATCCGCGAGGGCCTGCCAGCTCTGGTAATGCAGCTCCGCGGTGTCCGTCAGAACGCCGTCAAGATCGAATAAAACCGCCCAGTCGGCCATCAACCGCCCTTGCTCGGCGGAGGCGTCGGCTTGCCGGGTTCATCGACGGGTGTCGGCGACTCGGGCTGCGGCTTGGGCGGATTCGGCTTGGGAACCTGGCCGCCCGTTACCGCCGGCTTGCCGACCGCGGTCCCCGGAGCGTTGAACACCTGGCGACGGATCGGAATCGTGAAGCTCGGGTACTGGGGGTCGGTCGTGATGACCTCGAGCGTCGCACCGGTCTCCGGGAGCTCATCGAAGTACGGCACGTAGACCTGGAACGTGATCGTCTCGAAGATCGGGTCCTGCCGCGGCGCGGCGCTCGTGATCACCTGCGCCCGCACCTTTTCGAACGACGACTTGAATTCCTTGATCTCCACCTTGCGGTCCTTGAGGAACATCAGCCGGACCGGGCGCGGGGCCGGCGGTGTCGCCGACTTCTGCTGGTTGCTGTAGACGAAGATCGCGGCCGGGCTGATCGAAACCGGCGCCAGCGCATTGGCCGTGACCGCGACTTCCACGGTCGGATGCGACGCCTCCCCGGTTTCGAGAATCACGGGCTGGTTGCGGTAGCCGATCGCGAGCGGCGGCCGGGTCGTCGCCGTGAGGCGGTACTTCTTTCCGGCTTCCACCTCATCGAGCGTGACGTCGAACGGGCTGTTCGCCGGCAGCGGCTTGAGCTTGAGTTTCAGGGGCTTGTCGAACGCGTTCTCCATGTCGATCGACTGCGAGACCTTCGACTCCGTCGCCACCTGGTTGAAGTTGATCGCCGACGTGGGCGTGCAATTGAAGAGCGGGCGCACCTCGCCGCGCACCGGGATCATGATCGTCGGGCGCACCGGGTCGTTCGTTTCGACGGTGATGTTCTGCGAGACCTTGAGCGCGCCCTTCTTGGTGTTGTAGCTGAGCTTGACCGTGTCGGACTCGCCCGACGCGAGCACCTTCTTGCTCGGCTGGGCGACGGTGCAGCCGCACGAGGTCTTGACGTGCTTGATTTCCAGCGGCAGCTCGCCCACGTTCTTGATCTGAAGCTGCGACTCGGCCGGATCGCCCCACCAGAGCTTGCCGAGATCCCATTCGGTGATGCTCAATTCAACCTTCGGCGCGGGACCGGTCGGCGCGGCCGGTTTCGGCTGCTCAGGGGCGGGGGTCGGCTTGGCGACGCCCGTCGTTTTCGGTGCGGCGGTTTGAGCGGCCGCCAGGGCGGCGGAGACAAACAGGGTGACAACGATTGTCATGCTGCGCATAGCGCGAACTCCATTCATAATCAGGAACAGCGCGGACGCGCTGCCGGCCGGCGATCACGGCCCGGTGATCGCTACAAGGGGTTATTCGACCAGGATGATGAATCGCTCGCGTCGCCGCCCCGGCCGGCGGCGTCTCCAGGGTTTTCATAATCCCTAACTGGCTGTCAAATCGTGAGTTACGCGGACTCCGGCAGGCGGATCAATCGTACGCATTGGGGACGACGCCCGACAGGCGGTTTTTCCGCGTAAGGTAGCCCATCTTCATGTTCTGGCCGCCGGCGTCCAGATAAGGGCCGCCGGAGATGACCGTTCCGTTCTGCAATTCGTAGTAGAGATTCCAGCACGTCCACCGGAAGGTCTCTGAGTTGCGCGGGAGCTTGCGGTGGTCGACGTGTCCGTCGATATACGCGATCGTACCCGCGCCGTTGTGGCGATTCGAAAGTGAATCGGTGTTGCTCCACGCACTATCGAAGACGCTGACGAGGTACCAGGTCTCGTCCTCCTCGGTCAGGAGCCACGGGAGGCTGTGGCCCATGGCCTGCCGCCAGAAGGTCCTGTAATTCGCGCTGTTGACCTGTGTCGACTGGAGCCGGTCGTGGAAGCGGACGCCTTTCAACAGGGCGATCGGCGCGCCGGTCAGGAGTTTTGGCGCGGTGTAGCTGTACAGCGGTTTCTTGGTCGTCTGGCCCGGCGTGGCGGTCGAGGCGATGCGCTCGATGTTGTCCTCGGGGCACTTATAGACCTTGGTCGCTGAGTTAATGACGTTGTAATATTCGTCGTCGGTCATTCCGACGGGGTGATCGGGAATCGACGTGCTTCCGGCCATCACGTACGGGTAGATCGTGCCCCGGATCGGCGCGAAGTCCGGGTCGTTTCCGCCGGGGGTCGGTGCGCCGTTCACATTCGCCGTGCCCAGCCAGTCGAAGCGCTGCAGGTTGACCCCGGCCCCGACAAAGTCATCCGTCGACCCCGGCAGGATGTCCTTGTAGTCCGTTGCGTACTGGAGGAAACCGAGGGTGATCTGCCGCGCGTTGTTCGCGCACACGCGCATCTTCGCCTGCTGCCGCGCCTGCTGAAGGCTCGGAAGCAGAATCGAAAGCAGCAGCGCGATGATCGCGACGACGACCAGCAACTCGATCAGCGTAAATGCGCGCAACCGTCGTGTCATTTGGCGACCCATGGAATGGCCTCCGCCGCGAAGACTTGGTTTTCCCGCACGGCCCGCCTGATAGTAGCCAAAGGAGCGGACGCAGGAAAGCGCTTTCTTCGCACGATCTCTACATCGGTGTCAGCACGTTTCATTCCACAGGCGCGCGAGATCCCGCACCCGTGAATGAGATTCATATCGCGAGAAATGCCGTGGCCGCCGGGATAACCCGTTCGACCACGCTTTCGATCGAGCCATCGAGGATCGCACCCGCGCTGGCCGCATGACCGCCTCCCCCGAACTGGCGGGCCAGTTCGAGGATCGCCGTACCCCGTTCGCCCCGGAAGTTCATCCGGATTTTGCCCGGGTTGGCTTCGCTGAAGAGGATCGCGATCGAGATGCCCTCGACGGATCGGGGGATCTCAACCTGATCGTCGATGTCGCTCGGGCCGCACCCGGTCCGCCCGATCTCGGCGTTCGAGATCGTGCTCCACGCCAGGCGGCCGTCGGGGCTGACCCGCGTGTTCCGATAGACGATCTGGAGCAGCTCAAACTCGCCGCGACTCCGGCTCCGGTGCAGTTTCTCGCAGAGATGGCCGACCTCGACGCCCGCGCGGACGAGGTCGTGTGCGACTTCGAGGCTCCGGGCGGTCGTGTTCGCGAGCGAGAACCCCTGCGTGTCGCTGTGGATCCCCGCGTACAGCAGCGTCGCAACGGTCGGCGTGACCTGGCAGCCGAGCGCGCGGAGCAGCTCGTAGACCATCTCGCACGAACTGCTGCGCGAGCCCTCGACCCAGTTGAAGCGGCCGAACTTCTCGTTGGACGAGTGGTGGTCGACGTTGATGACGACGGCCTTCGGCAGGGCGTCGAGCTTGCCGTGCACGTTGACGCGGCGGTCCTTGGCCGTGTCCATGACCAGCGCGGCGTCGCAGTCGCCGAGCTGCGCGGCCGACGCCGGCTTCCAGCAGCCGAGCTCGACCAGGAAGTCGAGCTTGCGCGGGATGCTGCCCGCAGGCATGGAGACGTGCGGGTAGAGGCCGAGTTCGGGCAGCGCGTGCCACATCGCGCCGATCGAGCCGAGGCAGTCGGCGTCCGGCGTAACGTGACCGATCAGCGCGACGTGCCGGGCGGATCGCAGCGCGGTGACAACCTCGGCGGGAACGACGGCCGACATGCGGAAAACTCCGGAAAGACGGTCGATAGCGCCGGGCGGCTGGCCCGGCGCTATCGACGGGTGCACAATCAGGCGAACGCCGGCTGACCCTTGCTCGCCGCGGAGACCTTGCGGCCGAGGCCGAGCATGAGCAGGGGCGCGGCGATGAACACCGTCGAGTACGTGCCGGTGATCACGCCCACGAGCATGGTGAAGTTGAAGCCGCGGATGCCCTCGCCGCCGAAGACGTACATGATCAGGATGACCACGAACACCGTGAATGACGTGAGGATCGTCCGCGAGAACGTCTGGTTGACCGAGTCGTTGATGATGTTGACGGTCACCTGCCCCATGCGGCCGCGCAGCTCGCGGATTCGGTCGAAGGTCACGATGGTGTCGTTGATCGAGAACCCGATGAGCGTGAGCAGGGCCGCGACGACGGTCATGTTGATCTTGAAATCCTCGATGAGCAGCAGACCGCCGATCGAGCCGGTTCCGCCGATCCAGCCGGAGAGTCCGATCGCCGCGAGGGCGATGAGCACGTCGTGGACCAGTGCGAGCACGCCCGCGATCCCGTAGCGGGCCCGGCCGAACCGCACCCAGACGTAGCCGATGATCATGACCCAGCCGAGAAGCAGGGCCATCGCGGCCTTCTGGACCGCCTGCGCGGCGATCTGCGGCTTGAACGCGGTGACCTGGCGGAGCGTCTGCTCGGTATCGAGCGCCGCGGAGATCAGCCGCTTTTCGGCCATCGCGACCTCGGTCCACGGTCCCTTCTCGTCCTGGTAGAGATGGCGCTGGTCGTAGACGACCACGACGACGCTGCTGAAAAGCTGGCGACCGCCGGCGTCCCTGCCTGCGTCGGTCACGCCGAACACGCGGGTCGGCCGCGTCGGATAATCCTGGAAGTCGGGCTGGTAGCGCATGCCCTTGAACCGCTCGGTAAGCGACTCGACCGATGCCGGGGGTGAGAGATCCTTCAGGTAGATGGCCGCGCCGCCGAAGTAGTCGGTCACGTCCGCCGTAAAGGTGGGCGGGAGGCCCGGGACGACACGCTCCAGCTTGCGGTTGTCGATTCCGAACGGCGCTTCGCCGACGCCCTCGAATACATACGTGATCCGCGGCTTGATCTGGAGCGACTTGCCGAAGGCGTCGACGATCGCGGCCTGGACGAGCCGCTTGTTCGTGACGGTCGTGCTGATATTCCAGGCTTTTCCGCCTTCAGACGTCTCGGCCTGCTTCACCGAGCCGATGGAGGCGTCCTCGATATTGGCGGCCGCTTGGGCGATGCTGGCATCCCCGGTGCCTCCGAGCTCCTTCACGACCGCGGCGATCTGGTCGGCGGTGACGTCGGCCTTTGCAATGGCGACGACTTGGCCATCAGCGCTCCCTTCGCGCAGGCCGCGGCGCTCCAGCATGCCGCGGTCTTCGAGCGGTTCGTTGATCATTGCCAGGATCGAATCGGTCTTGAGTCCCGGCACGGTGATGAGAAACTCCGCGGCGCGGTTCGGGACCGGCGCGACCGTGACGCCCGCCAGCTTCGTTCCTTCCTCCCGGATGACGCGCGCCTGCTGTTTGAGCAGTTCGCGAACCCTGGCGTCGGTGAACTCGGGACTCGCCTCCTTGGTTACCTGCACCTCCGCCTGCACGCCGCCGAGAAACTCGACGTCGAGCGACTGGTTGGGGCCGCGGAGCGCCAGCAGCGTGATTCCCACGAGAACCGCGATCGCCGAGATGGGCATCGAGTAGCGGCGCAGCGACCACCAGTCGATCGTCGGGACCCCGACCAGCTTCATCATCTTGAAGTTCTGGAGCAGGTTGAACTTCATCAGCAGCATGAAGAGCGTGCGCGTGACGAAGACGGCCGTGAACATGTTCAGCGCCACGCCCCAGCCGAGGGTGAGGCCGAATCCGCGGACTTCTTCGCTGCCCACGTAGTACATGATCACGCAGGTCAGCAGCGTGGTTACGTTCGAGTCGAAGATCGTCGTGAACGCCTTGTCGTAGCCGTTCTTGAGGATCATCCGCAGCGAACCGCCGCGCTCCTTCTCTTCGCGCATGCGCTCGAAAATCAGGATGTTCGCGTCGACCGCCATACCGATGCCGAGGATCAGACCCGCGATCGCCGCAAGGTTGAAGCGCGCCCCCAGCATCGACATGACCGCCAGCACCAGCACGAGGTTCATCAGCATCGCGACGTTCGCGATCGCTCCGCACCGGCCGTAGTACACGATCATGATGAAGAGCACCGCGCACAGGCCGTAGACGCCCGCGCGGAAGGCGCTCTGGAGATTCTGCTCGCCCAGGCTCGAGCCGATCGTGCGCTCGCTGATCGGCGTGTCCTTCAGCTTGCCCGGCAGCGACCCGGCCTGCATCGTCGAAACGAGATAGTTCACCTTTTCAGCCGAAAACTCGCCCACGATCTGGCCGCGGCCGCCGATCTCGCTGTTGATATTCGGGGCGGAATAGGCGATGTCGTCGACGAGAATGCAGAGCGGCCGGCCGATGTTCCTTCGCGTCAGTTCGCGGAAGAAGCCAGCGCCGACGGGGTCGAGCGAGAACTCGACGCTGCGGCGGCCGTGCTCGTCGCGTCCGACGCCGGCGCCGGTGAGCTTCCAGTTGGGGCCGCCCTTCTCGCGCGAGAGCAGTCCGTCCGTCTTGCCCAGCTTGCCGAGGACGAACCAGTCCTTGCCGCGCTTGGCGACGACATAGCGGCGGAAGGTGCGGGGATCGAGCGATTCGAGTTCCTTCGGCGAGTCGATGTCGAAGAACGCGGCCGGATTGTCGACCTTGAACCAGCCTTCGGCGCCGGTCTGCCGCGAGCGCTCGGGCCCGTACTTTTCCAGGTCTTCGCGGAGGCGGTCGTACTTGGTCGGGTTGGAAGTGTCATTGTCGGCGAGGATACGGAACTCGAGCACGCCCGAGCCGCGCAGCAGGCGGATGAGGTCGGCGGGGCTTTCGAGATACGCCCGGCCGCTGCGCCACGTCTTGAACGCGGCGATCGCCGCGTCGATATCCGCGCGGAGCGACGGATAGTTTTCCCGCAGCGCATTCAGGCCGTTGGTGCGCAGCTCGGACTTTTCATCCATTTCGAGCAGGCTCTCGAAGTAATCGACGTCGAAATTGCCCTCGAGCGCCGCGTCCTTCGCGTCCTGAAGTTCCTCGTCGGCGTCGCGGACGGCCATCCGCGCCGCCCGCATCGTGACATCCTCGACCTGCTCGATCGGCTGACCGTCGGGCCCGACCTTGGCGTCCTCGATGACCTTCGCCGCGGCCGCATACGCGTCCTGCTTGACCGCCGCCTTCAGCAAGGCCGCCTCGCGCGTCGGCGAGCCCGCAGCCAGCGACTTGAGCGTTTCGGTCCGCTGCGGCTCGGCCATCACGAGCGCTTCCTCGAGCCGCGAGCGGGTGAGGTTCGCCTCGGAGATCTTCAACTTCACCGCGTCATACGCATCGCGCAGCCGCTGGTTTTCCGGCGGGGCGAGCGGCATCGTGACCGAGATGCGGTTCTGTCCGACGACGCGCCAGGCCGTGTCGTACACGCCGAGCGGGTCGACGCGCTTCTTGAGCAGCGTGCGCATCTGCTCGGCGAGCTGCGGACTGGTGTCGCCCGCGTTGTCGATTTCGAAGATGAGTTCCACGCCGCCGGAGATGTCGAGGCCGGGGCGGAGGTTCTCCGCCGGCGGGATGATCTTCCAGAGGCCGAGCGCGAAGACCACCGCCGTGATGATCATTCGCTGTGTAAGTGCCTTGTCCTGCATGGGATACCTCGCGAGAAGCCGCGCAGCGTCGCGCGGCGGAGTCGGTTGCGATCGATCGTCAGTGTTTGAGAAACCCGGTGCGCCGAATCAGCGATGAAGCGGATCAGGCGCGGGGCGGGCCGATGGGCGAGATGAGACAGAGCAGCCGCCGCGCCGGATTCACCGCGGCCGGACGGCTGTCCGCTGTCGTGGCGACGAGACCGGCCGGAGGCGCGGTGCGAAGCGCACCGGCAATCGCGGCCGCGACCGAGTCCGAGTCGGGAGCGTCGCCGAACGTGTTCCGGGGCTTTCCGTCGCCGGCCTGTCGTTCCGCCTCCGAAACGGTGCAGACGGGCGACCGGGGCGACATCGTCTGGGGCAGCGTCGCCGCGAGCGTAAGGGGCTCGCGTTTCTTCTTGCCGTCAGGCGTGTGGGGGGCAGGCGCCGCGGGGCCGTGCTCGCCGGCCAGCGGGTTGCCGGCCGCGGTATCGGATTCTCCGGGTTCGGCGTGATGCCACGTGAGCGCCTTCGGCTGCGCCGCTGTGAGAAGCAGCAGCCCCAAGCCGCTCAATACGCGAACCAGCACGGTATCCGCCCACGAAAGCATCGAACCGAGGAGCATACCACCTCGGCCGCTCCCGCTTCAAGTGCGGGTTTTTCGAACGAACCGCCCGGCCCTATACTTCGTCGTTTCGCCGCCGGTCACCGGCCGGCCCGAGTGAGTGAGACTGCCCGCTATGTCCGACGACTTATCCAAGATACGTAATATCGGCATCACCGCGCACATCGACGCCGGGAAGACCACCACGACCGAACGGGTGCTCTACTACAGCGGGGCCGTCCACAAGATGGGGGACGTCGACGACGGCACCACCGTGACCGATTTCGACGTGGAAGAACAGCAGCGCGGCATCACGATTTACTCCGCGGCCGTCACGTTCCACTGGCGGGATTGCCGGATCAACCTGATCGATACGCCCGGCCACGTCGATTTCACCGCGGAGGTGGAGCGCAGCCTGCGCGTATTGGATGGAGCCGTCGTGGTTTTTGACGCCAAGGAGGGTGTCGAGGCCCAGTCCGAGACCGTCTGGCGGCAGGCCGACAAGTACAAGGTCCCGCGGCTCTGCTTCATGAACAAGATGGACAAGCTCGGGGCCGATTTCGACTCGGCCGTCCAGTCCATCCGCGACCGGCTGCACGCCAACCCGGTCATGATCCAGTATCCGATCGGCGCGGAGAACGACTACAAAGGCTTCGTGGATCTGGTCGAAATGGACGCGGTCTTCTATCGCGGCGGCGACGGCAAGGAATTTGACCGCGGCGAAATCCCCGCCGATCTCCTCGACAAGGCGAAAACGCTCCGGGCGATTCTCGAAGAGCGGGCGGCCGAGATGGACGACGAGCTCATGGCCCATTACCTGGAGCACATGACGCTCGACAATGCCCAGGTCCGCCGCGGCCTGCGCAAGGGCGTGGTCTCGCTGGCGTGTCAGCCTGTGCTTTGCGGGTCGTCGCTCCGCTACATGGGTGTCCAGGCGATGCTCGACGCCGTCTGCGATTACCTGCCCTCGCCGCTCGACGTGCCGCCAGTCGTCGCCCACGACCCGAAAGACCCGGAAAAGACCGTCGAACGCCCCTGCGACCCGGCCGGCCCGCTGGCCGCGCTCGTTTTCAAGGTCGTGGCCGATTCGCACAGCGATCTGCACTTCATCCGCGTCTACTCGGGCACGCTCAAGGCCGGGTCGCGCATCGTCAATGTCACCCGCAACCGCAAGGAGAACCTGCCGCGGCTGTTCCACATGTTCGCCAAGCGGCGCGACCAGGTCGATTTCGCCCAGGCCGGTGACATCGTCGCGGCGATCGGCCTCAAGGAGTGCTACACCGGCGATACGCTCGGCGACGCCCACAAACCCGTGCTGCTCGAACGCATCGAGTTTCCCGAGACCGTCATCAGCATGTCCATCGAGCCCGAGTCATCGGCCGACCGGGACAAGCTCACGGCCGCGCTGACGATGCTCGCCAAGAGCGACCCGACGTTCAGCTTCCGCGCCGACGCCGAGACGGGCCAGACGATCATCTCCGGCATGGGCGAGCTGCACCTGGAGACGCGCTGCAACTTCCTGCGGCGCGAGTTTGGCGTGCCGGTGAAGGTCGGCAAGCCGCGCGTGGCCTATCGCGAGACGATCTCAACCACGGCCGAGGCCGAGGGCCGGCTGGTGCGCCAACTCACCGCCGGCAAGAGCCAGTTCGCGGTGGTGAAGGTGCGGGTCGAGCCGATCACGCCCGAGACGGGGCAGGAGAACTTCAAATACGTCAACCAGCTCCCGCCGGGCAAGGTGCGAAACGTATTCCTGCCCGCGATCGAGGCGGGCTGCCGCTCGGCGGCCCAGACCGGCGCGTTGGCGTCGTATCCGCTGATCAACCTGCGCGTGACGGTCCTCGACGCCCAGGAGCACGCCGAGGACTCCAGCGAAGTCGCATTCGAAAGCGCGGCGGGCCTCGCCGTGCAGAAGGCAGTCGAGGCGGCCGGGCCGGTGCTGCTGGAACCCATCATGAAGGCGGAAGTGGTGACGCCGGAAGAGTATTATGGCGCGATCAACGGCGATCTGATGTCGCGGCGGGCGACGATCCTCGGCACGTCGATGCGCGGCCGCAACCACGTGATCGACTTCGAGGTGCCGCTCTCGGCGATGTTCGGCTATTCGACGCAGATGCGCTCGCTCTCGCAGGGCCGGGCGTCGTATGCGATGGAGCCGTATCGGTACGAAGTCGTGCCGCCGGAGCTGACGAAGAAGATTTTGGGTGCGTGGTAATCGCCGGCGGCGGCGGCGAAAGTCATCGTCGCAATTCGGGAACGAGTTCAGCCAGGTCCCGAAGATCAGAGTTCAAATCTTCCACCGAATAGTTCATCGGAACCTGCCGCCGTGCCAACCAGTCCTGAGCTTCGATCACACCCATTCCGAGCATCTCGGCAAGAAAACCCACGCTGATTTTCCCGCTTCGATAGCTCTCAATCGCGATCGCTTCCTTGAGGGCCTGCGCGAGGTCTCCCCATTCCTCACGCAGTGCGATCTCAAATCGAGGCGGAATGTCGATGTCGATCTTCATGCGCTCAATTCTAGCATTTTCCCCGTCCCGCAGTCATCCTCTCTAGTCGCTCTTCTTGAGTTGCGCCCCATCCTTGATGCAGTACAGATTCCGCTTCGTCGCCAGGAACAGCATCCCATGCGCCGCCACCGGCGTCGTGTACACGCTCGACTCCATCTCCACTTTCGCCAGTTCCTTCATCTCCGGCCCATGCCTGAGCACGTGCACCACGCCGTCCTCGTCGCCAAGCATCACCTTGCCGTCCACCACGTACGGCGTGCCCCAGACCGCGGCCATCGTGTCGTAGCGCCAGTGCCGCTTGCCCGTCTTTTCATCGAAGCAGTACAGGAACCCGCTCAGGTCCGACGCATACACCAGCCCGTCGACCGCGGCCGATGATGCGATCGTCCGGTGAAAATCGTTCCCGTCGGCGCTCCAGACCTTCGCCGTCTCGGTCACGTCGCCCGTCTTCGTCGCGTCGATGCAGTGATAGTGACCCACGCCCTCGCCGTGCTCCGGGTCCTGCCCGACCGCGAGGAACACCCGGTTATCCTTGAACAGCGGCGTCGCGATGATGTAGCTCTTGGTCCCCCGGCCGCCGAGAACGTACTTCGCATCCTTCGGGTTCAGGTCGTACTTCCAGATCATCTCGCCATTCTTGGGATCGAGGGCGTAGCAGTACCCGTCGCCGCCAGCGAAGAAGACCATCGGCTTGCCGTTCACCACGCCGTAGGTCGGCGACGACCACTGGCCGTGCAGCGTATGCTTGCCGGGGTAGTCCTTGTGCCAGACGAGCTTGCCCGTCTTCTTCTCGACGCAGATGAACGCGGGCGCATCCGGCGCGGGCAGGTTCAGGTGGCCCTCGTCGACGCCGTTCGACGTGTGCAGATAGATGAAATCGCCGACGATCAGCGGCGAACTGGTGGCCAGGTTGTGCGGAAAGACGCCCAGCTCCTCGATCATGTCGAAGATCCAGACGAAATCCGCGTCGCCGGCCTCGTTGTACTTCTCGCTCGTGTAGGGCCCGGTGTTCTTGCCTTCCTTCAGGCCTTCCAGGTCGACGCAGACCAGCTCGCAGCGGTTGCTCACGTAATAGGCCCGGTCGCCGTCGATCGCCGCCGACGAGCAGATGCCCTGTTCCGGCCAGTCGTTGACCTGGCCGGTCGGCAGCTTGTCGTGCGTCGCCTGCCAGAGCAGCTTGCCCGTCTCCATGTCGAAGCAGAGCATGATGCCCTTGTCGCCCTTGGCCTTGGGCCGGAATTCACCCCCATTGTTCGTGCCGACGAGCACTTTTCCGCCGCCGATCGTCGGGTTGCCGTAGCTCTGCGAGCCGAGCGGCGCGACCCACTTGATGTTCTTGCCCGTCTTGTGCTCCCAGGTCGTCGGGATGCCCTTCTCGTCCGAGTGGAAGTTCCGGTCCGGACCGCCGCCCCACATCGGCCAGTCGCCCTTTCGGGGTTTGGCTTCCTGGGCGAAGGCCGACGCGGCGAAGGCGCCTGCGAACAGAACCGCCGCGGCGATTTGCGGGTTGCGGGCGGCGAGTAGCGAGCTGAAAATCGAACGCATGTGCTTTTCCTTGTGTTGAGCGAAATCTCTACCGGCGACGAGCGGCCATCGAGTCGCGAATCGGCCCCGTCGGGGTCCAACTCGCAACCGGCAACTCGCTACTCTCTGGTCACTTTCACATTGTCGAAGAAGATATCCGGCCCGTTGCTCTTTTCCGTCGTGCCGTTCGAGTACGCGTACAGCGCCGGGCTGCCCTCCGTGCTCGGAAACGCATCCGTCTCGGTGATGGTCCACTCCGCCGGTTCCGGCTGGTCGCGCTCCCAGATCTTTCCGTTCAGCATCGCCTTGCCGCCGTCGATCTTCACCTGGAATTTCACCCGGTACCACACCTCGGGCTTCCACGCGAAGGGAACGTCCTTCTGAAGCCGCGGAATCGAATCCCAGTGGACGATCCGCACGTACGGCGCACTCGGATCGTTCCCCATCAGCCGCAGCTCGTAGCGCGAGTTGATGAGCCCCATGTCCGGCCAGAATTCCTTGATCGCCGTCTTGCGGCGCCCGGCCCACATGTCCGCTTCGATCGTGTAGCCGCCCGCGATCGGCGGCGTCATGTACGTGCGGATGCGCATGAACGGCGGCGACGGCCGTTCGGCCAGCTTCTTCAGCACCTTGCCGCCGTCCTTTTCGACGACCTTCGTCTTGTTGATCACGTTCATCCAGCCGGGCGGAACGCTGTCGGCCGGAGCGCTCTCGAAATCAACCACGAACGGCGGGGGCGGGCAGACGCGCACGCGAACCGTCACCGGATCGCCGATCCACTTGCAGGTGATCGTCCCGGCCGAGAAAACCGGAGCTTCGTCCGCGGTAAATTCCGCTGTCTCGGGGTTGATCTTGCCCCGCACGCCCTTCACCTCGAACTGCGGCTGCTGACTGCTGAACGGACCCTTGAAAGGCGTCCCATTTGAATGAAACGCGCGCGGCGTCAGGCGGAATTTTTCCCCCGGCCGCAGCGTCATTTCGCACGGCGTCCACTGCTGGACTGCCTTTCCGTCCGCCGGCGGGGCTGCTTCCGCCGGCAGCGGCGGAATCGGATCCGCGACGACCTTCGCATCCTTCACGCCGAGGCAGTACGTCCCGTAGCGCGTCTGGAAGTAGACGCGGCCGCCCGCGACGGCCGGCGAGCCGAGCATCTCGTCGATCGTACCGTTCACGGCGGGAAAGCGCGTCTCCTGGAGCACCTCGGCCTTGTCGCCGGCGTCCTTGAGAATCCAGAACACGCCATATTCCGCCTGCGAGCCGAGGTAGATCACGCCGTCCGACGTCACGACCGGCGAGCCCTTGCCCAGGTTCCCCGCCTTGAAGCGCCAGAGATCCTTGCCCGTCTTCGCGTCGAGCGCGATCAGGCTGGCCGAATTCTCCAGCACGTAAAACCGCCCGTTCGCCAGCACCGGCGCGGCATAACCCGCCTCGATCGAATACCGCCGCCAGACCTCGGCCGACTTGCCCAGCTCGCCGGACCCCGCGCCATTGAGGCAGACGACCGAGCCCATCTCCGTCGTGCCGTCGTTCTCCTCGCTGTGCGTCAGGTAGACGAGGTCGCCGTCAACGCTCGGCATCGTGTTGAGCGGCCGCTTGCTGAATTTGTAGCTCCACACCGTCTGGCCGGTGCGCGAGAGCATCGCGTAGACCGCGCCGTCGACATTGGGCGCGATGAGCAGCCGCTTGCCGCCGATGACCGCGACGACGGGACACGCACAGGTCGTGTCCGTCGGCGGACCGCCCGGCGCGGCCGACCAGATCAGCGCACCCGTCTTTTTGTCAAACGCGTAATAACGATGCCCCGGCTTCGCGTATTCGCCCCAGCTCGAGCAGGTGCAACTGATGATCACGCGCTCTTCGTCGATGATCGGCGTGTGCAGCCGACCGCCATAGCCGCTGATCCGGCCGAACTCCTCGGTCAGCGAGTGCTTCCAGACGATCTTGCCGTCGCGGTCAAAACAGAACAGCTCCCCGCCGGTGCCGTGGGCGTAGATGTTGCCCGTCTCCTCGTCGCCGGCGATCGACGTGAAGCCGACCCGATTCTCGACGATGTCCGAATGAAACACGGGGAAGCGGTATTCCCAGAGCGTCTTGCCGGTCTCCGCGTCCAGGCAGACGACGCGCTCCTGGAGCCCCACGCCCTCGCCCACCGGCGTGATCACGAACACGCGGCCCTTCATGACGATCGGATTCGCCCGGCCGCCGACGCTGCTCTTCCAGACGATGTTCTTGCCGTCGAGCGACCACTCCGTCACGACCGCCTTTTCACGCGTGTTGCCGTTCTGCTCCGGCCCGCGCCACTGCGCCCAGTCGGTCGCAGCCGCTGCCTGGACGATCACGCCCGCCAGTACGATCGAAATCCATCTCATCTTCAGGTCCCCACTTTCGCGCCCGGCCCGGGCGGCGCTCTCATTTCTACTCGACGAGCCGCCGTTCGATGCGTTTCGCCTTCATTTCAAAGCGCGGCAATCCCCCCGGCTCGACGACCGTCACATCGATTCGAAACGGAAATCGGGATTTCAGCGCGGTTTGAACCGCCCGCGCAGTCCGGGCGGCGTCACAGTCGGGTCGACGTTCGATATCGAGTCGGAGTTCGTCCAGCGCGCCGCGCCGCTCCACGATCACCCGGTACTCCATCACTTCGGCCACCGTGCGAAGGATACTCTCAATCGCCGACGGGAACACGTTGTTGCCCCGGATGAAGAGCAGATCGTCCGATCGGCCGAGCACGCCGCCCTCGCAAAACGAGAATGAACATTCTTCGCGCCCGTGCACGCGCCGCAGCCGCACCAGGTCACCCGTGCGATAGCGGATCAGCGGGCTGCCTGTGCGGCCGAGGTTTGTCAGCACAAGCTCGCCCAGTTCGCCGTCGGCCACGGCCGCGCCGCTTGCGGAATCGATGACTTCGGCGATGAACTCCCGCTCGTTCACGAACAGGCCGCCGGGCGACGCCACAGTTTCGAATCCCCACGCGCCGATTTCGGTCATTCCCGCGTGGTCGAAGACCCGCGCGCCCCAGGCCGCTTCGATCTTGGCCCGCGTCGCCGGTATCGACCCTCCCGGCTCGCCCGCGACGATCAGCGCGCGGACCGCACTGCCCGCGAGGTCGACGCCCTCCGCCGCGGCCGTCTCGGCCAGATGCAGCGCGTACGTCGGCGTGCAGCAGACCACGGTCGCCGCGTGATCCAGCAGGAATCGCAGCCGGACGGAGGTATGCATCCCGCCCGCCGCGAGGCAGAGATTCCCTCGCGCCGTTCCCGCCTCGAACGCCGCCCAGAAACCGATGAACGGCCCGAAAGAGAACGGGTAGACGATGCGATCCGCCGGGGTGATTCCCCCGGCGTCATAGACGGCTCGCCAGCACGCTTTCCACCACTCCCACGATTCCGGCGTATCCAGCCAGCGCATCGGCACGCCCCGGCTGCCGGAAGTCTGGTGCATGCGCGTGAAGCAATCGAGCGGAAATGTGAGATTGCTGCCGTACGGCGGATTCTGCGCCTGGTCGTCTTCGATTTCCGCCCGCGTGGTCAGCGGCAGACGATCGAGCGGGTCGCAGGCCGGGTCGAACGCGATGCCCGCGAGCCGCCGCGATTGGAACGCGTTGGAATTTCGGCACCGTGCGAGCAGATCGCCCAGTCGGGCGCGCTGGGCCGCCTCCAGCGCGGGTCGTGGCATGCAGAAACGGTCAGCGTCGACGTCCATCGGAGTGGTGTCGCGATCTCCGGGAACGACCGCGCCGGCCGCGGAGGGCCGGCGCGGTGAGAATCGAACAGCCCGACCGCCCGGTTTTGCGCCGCAGGGGATTCCGCGGTGCAAACGGCAGCCGGGAAGAAACGCGGTCGATCAGTTGCAGTCGGTCCCGAACTGGCTCAGCATCGCCGCCAGGTCGGTCAGGTCGACGCTCAGGTCGCGGTTCGTGTCGCCTTCCAGCGGCCGGACGCGCGGCCCGGTCGTCCCGAAGTTCGCGAGCATGACCGAGAGATCGGACAGGCCGACGGTGCAGTCGCCGTCGAGGTCGTTCGAGCAGCCGCTGGTCGCGCAGCCGGGATCGACCTCGAACGCGAGGTTGACCTGGCAGGTGTACGTGAACGGAATGAACTGCGTCGGGTCGAACGGATTCGGCAGAGCCGCGCCGCCCTCCCAGTTCATGCCGATGCGCCCCGTCGTCGGCGTATCGAACGTCACGACGCCGCCCGACGAGCCCGGCAGCACGAACGGCGAGCCGATGCCGAACGCGGAAAGGTCGCCTTCAAAGTGGATCGCGTAGAGGTCATTGGTCGTGAATTCGCCGGTCGTCGCGTCCCAGCTCTGCGGCTGCGAATCGCTGATCAGGATCGTCAGCGCCCCGGTCTCAAAGCCGCCCGGCAGCGTGAGCGAATCGCATTCCTGGTAGTAATCGACGAACCGCGCGGTACCGTCGTCGCAGATCTCCAGCGCGATCTGCGACTGCGTGATGTTTGCCACGCGCGTGCCGCCGTAAGCTTCATCGAACGTCAGGGTAAACGCGTTCGGCTGCGTCGGGTCATTCACGCCGACCAGCCGCCGGCAATCGGCGCTCGCGCTGGACGCCGCGATCGCGCTGACCGCCGCACCAATCGCAACCCGGGTCATCAGATTCTGCATGCTCTGTCTCCATTCCCTTGAAAAGTTGATGGATCGACCGTCAAGCGCGGAAACCGCAGGCGTCGAAATTCGAAGTGACGTCGACGCCGGAGGCCTTCTCCTCGACTCGACCGCTCGCCGAGGCGCAGAGCGTATTCCGGCCCGCTCGCCGATTCAAGTCGATGTGCCCCCGCAAACGACCCGCTCCGCCCCCCCTCAGCGGATGAACTTCACCGGCGTATCCGGCTGGACGACCGCGCCCAGGCGGACCGCGTGCCAGTTCGTCAGCCGGATGCAGCCGTGCGAACCGGTCTTGCCGATCATCTCGGGCACCGGCGTTCCGTGGATCCCATAGCCGGGCAGGCTCAGCCCGATCCAGCACAGCCCGACCGGGTTTCGCGGTCCCGGGGCGATATCAAGCTCTTCGAACACGTTCTTGATCTCGGGCCAGCTCGCCGGCTTGAACTTGTACCAAGGCTCGGGAACGGCCTTGATCACCCGGGCATCGCCCCGCGGCAGGTTGCTCTTTTCCTTCGCCACCGAGCAGTTGAACAGTGCGATCGTTACGCCGGCGGCATTGCGGGCCCGCACCAGCTTCGCCGTCAACTCCACCTCCAGCGATGCCGGAGCTTCGAGCTTCACCTCTTCCACGACGACCGTGTTGGGAATCTTGACCCGGTCGCCGACCTTCAGCTTCGCGAGGTTCACGCCGGGATTGAGCCATTCCAGCGTCGCCAGCGACGTCATCCCGCGCTCGGCCACGAGCTGCACGAAGTTCTCATAGCGCAGCCGGTCGAGCCGGGCCTTCTGGTTCCAGTCCGTCGGCAGCGGCCCGCCGACGTCCTTTGCATCGTCGGCCGTGATCGTGTACTCGCGCGTTGGAGAGATCGCATCCGCGCCGAGCGCGACCAGCGTATCCGTGTCAAATTCCCCCGTCGGCTTGAGCTTGCGGGCGACCTGGAACTCGCGCGCAGCCAGTCGCGTGCGCGGCCCGACCTTGCCGTCGATGAGGCCCGGCGAAAAACCGGCGCGTTCGAGGGCCAGTTGGCGCGAGAGGTTGACGAGCGTCGCCTCCGCCTTCGGAGGCGCTGGTTCCTGGGCCGCAGCCCGGCCGACACCGCCGAGCAGTACCGCCGTCACGACAATCGCCACCAGGGGAGTTATCGCGCGCACCGGCTGACCTCCATGCGTCCGCTAACGTGCCGCGTCCGAGCGGTCGGCGGGATTCTACGCGACGCACGCACCCATGGGCTATTGCATTTCGACCCGCGCGCCCGGCGATTCGGTTGCTCCGCGCCGCCCTTTCCGTTTGAATAGCACGCCATATGGAACCCAACGGACAAGCCAATCCCTCCGCCGTCGCCGCGCCCGGGGCCGGGCGGCGGATTCTCGTCGTCGACGATGAGCCCCTGAAACGCATCACGCTTCAGATCGAGTTGAGCGAGCAGGGCTACGAAGTCTTCGAGGCCGCCGACGCCCTCGCGGCCCGGCGGATCTTCGACTCGCACCCGATCGATGTCGTCGTCTCCGACGTGCGCATGCCCGGAATGAGCGGCCTCGATCTGCTTGCGACGCTCAAGCAGGCCCGGCCGGACGTCGAGGTCATCCTCATGACCGCCTACGCGACCGTGCAGACGGCCGTCCAGGCGATCAAGCGCGGCGCGTTCGACTACATCACCAAGCCCTTCGCGACGCAGGAACTGGTCGAAAAGCTCGACCGCATCTTTGCGGCCAGGGGCTCCGCCACGCCCGGACCGACGGTCAACGGGGACGTGGAGCGGTTCGGACGGCTGATCGCCCGAAATGCGGCGATGAAGCGGCTCTTTGCACGGCTTCGGGCGGTCGCCGACAGCGATCGCACGATCCTGCTGCTGGGCGAAAGCGGCACGGGCAAGGAACTGCTGGCCGAGGCGATCCACGAAGCCAGCCGCCGGGCGGATAAGCCGCTGGTCCGGTTCAGTTGCGCGGCGCTCCAGGCGAGCGTGCTCGAAAGCGAACTGTTTGGCCATGAGCGCGGGGCGTTTACCGGGGCCATCCGTCAGAAGCCCGGCCGATTCGAGATGGCCCACACCGGCACGATCATGCTCGACGAGGTCGACGACATCCCCACCGACGTGCAGGTCAAGCTGCTGCGCGTGGTCGAGCAGCAGGAATTTGAGCGTGTCGGCGGCGAGGCGCCGGTCAAGGTCGATATCCGGCTTGTCTGCGCGACGAAGCGCGACCTGATGACGATGGTGAAGGAGGGCCGCTTCCGCGAGGATCTCTACTACCGGATCAACGTCATCAGCGCGTCCATCCCGCCGCTGCGCGAGCGCCTGGACGATATCCCCGTTCTCGCCGCCCACTTCATCGAAAAGCACTCGTCGCTGGCGGGTGACCATCGCGTGACGATCTCGACGCATGCGCTTGAAGAACTGATGCGCCACTCCTGGCCGGGGAACGTGCGCGAGCTGGAGCACGTCATCGAGCGGGCCCTGGCGTTCTGCGGCGGCAAGGAGATCCGCCCCGAGCACATTCTGCCGCTCGGCCAGGAAAAGGGCGAAGCGGCCGGCGTCGTTTCGCTGGAACTCGCGGACATCGGCCGGCTGGGGCTCACGGAGACGGTCTCGGACATCGAGAAGCGGATGATCCTGATGGCCCTGCGCCAGTGCAACAACAACCAGGCCCGCGCGGCCCAGCGCCTTGGCATCCCGCGGACGACGCTGCGCGACAAGATGGCGAAGTACAGCATTCCGGCGTGATCCGAGCCAGCTGTCTCCGCCGCAAACCTCACAAGTCCAGCTGCTCACCGGCGCATCGCGTAGCACGGTACTTCGCAGCGCTTCTCCCGGCAGGCGTTACGCGGATCCAGTCGAATCCTGCCAATGCTCGCGAAGCCGAGCCTCAAGAATCGCGTCGCGGAGCGCGGACTGGACAAGGCCAAGCGCCCAGTACAGCAACGCGATCGCAGCGGCGACGGCGATTCCTCCGAAGAGTCCCGCAATCTTCGCGAGTTCGACAGCAACGCGGGAGGCTGACTCAAACCCGATCTGGTCGCTCCCGACGCCGAGCACAATCGCGACGAACAGGAGCCACTGCCCCGCCGCGACCAGTGGCGGTACGGCGCCGCCGCCCTCCGGGTTCATCGGCCGCGCGTGCTCAAACGCCGCCGCCAGAAAGCGCGTAATCGTCGTGATCGGGCGGAGCGCAAAGTAGACGCTCAGACAGAGCAGTCCGCACGCGCTCACCGTCCGCACGGCGCCCGCAATGGACGCTCCACCCGGCCCGCGGGGTGAAATGGAGGGAAGCAGCAGGCCCGCGATGATTACCAGTACGGGCACGAACACGGCAGCCAGGGGCAGGGAGTCCGTGAAGTCCGCCCGGCGCTCGCTGACCCTCAGCGGGCACGTTTGCTCAGCATCGCGGGATAGCAGAAATCCGGCCGTCGCGACGGAAAGCCCACCGATGAGCAGCAACATGGGGCCCACCCAGAGCGGCGACTGGATCCCCAACCCGACGAGGCCGCCCACCGGCAGGACAAGAAATACGCACCCGATCGCCAGCCGCACCAGACCCGCACTCTGCCGGACACGCATCAACCAGGTCGAGGGCAGTGAGCGAATCAGCGACGGTGCGATCGAACACGAAATCGCGGCGCCGCACTCTGGGCACCGCCCATATGGACGCAAGCCGAACAGGTTGTATCGACACTTCCGGCAGCAGACCCACGCCGCAACGCACCCCGCCTCGTCCACGCAGGATAGATGCCCGAAAGAGTCGCGTTGGTTGTCCACCGCCTCGGCCATCCGCTCCGCTCCAATCGAAACCACCCCACTTCGTTAAGGGTTGAGTCCGACCTGACCTCCGCCTGTCACGTCATTCGGCCAGCGGCCGAGAGCACGCACGGATCGTAAAGGCAATAAAATACGCTGTTTACGAGACTTCGGGTTGCATCTCAGATTTTTCTTGACCGGTCAGACATCGCGTCTTAGTCTATAGACGGTGCGTCTGATGCATCGTTCCTGCAGTTCAGGGTCGCCATGGCATTCAAAAGCGTCCACATCACCGAGGCCGAATTCGCCGTCCTCAGCGCCCTCTGGGAGCTTCAGCCCGCGACGATCCGCCAGATCGCCGACCGGCTCTACCCCGGCGGCCGGGCGTCGGAGTATGCGACCGTCCAGAAGCTGATCGATCGGCTGGAAGACAAAGGCGCGGTCGCGCGCGACCGCTCGCTCTACGTCCACCGATTCACGGCCCAGCTCACACGCGACGACCTGGTCGAGGGGAACCTTCGCGACGTCGCGGAAAAACTCTGCGACGGGTCGCTCACGCCCGTGCTCATGCACCTCGTCCAGATGGTCAAGCTCAGCGACGCCGACCGCGCGGCGCTGCGACGGCTCATCGACGAGGCTCCGAAAGACAAGGGAGGCACGCCATGATCCCGTGGGTCGAGTGGCTCGCCTCGAACGCGATCGTCGCCGCGATGATGGCCGGCCTCATCCTGCTCGCCGGCCGCTTCATCCGCAGCGCCCCGCTCCGACACGCCCTGTGGCTCCTCGTCGTCGTGAAGCTCGTCACGCCGCCCGTCCTGCCGCTCCCGGTCGTTCCCGCGCCGGCGACGGCCGCGGGGACGGCGGACGATTCGATCCTGTCGAGCCTCTCGAAGGCGCCGGGTGTGAGTCTGCCCGATTCCTTCGAGGCCGACCCGGCCGCAGGGGCGATCTACGCCTCGCGCCAGTCCGCGGCCGAGGCATCCCCCCAACCAGCCGCGCCCCCGCCGATCACCCCATCGGCCGCCCCTGATTACTCCGCCATCGTCGCGGCATGGGCCCCAGCGGCCGCGCTCGTCGCCCTCTGTGCCTGGGCGATCGGCGTTTGCGGCTGGCTGGTGCTGTTTGTCGGACGATTGCTGCGATTCGCGCGCGTGCTTCGGGCGACGCCTCGCGCGCCGGAGCCGATCGTCACGGAGATTCGGCGCCTCGGCCGCCGGCTGGGCCTGCGGCGCATCCCCGAGGTGCGGATTACGCAGGAACGGCTGCCGCCTCTGATCTGGGCCGTGCCGGGCCGGCGGGTACTGGTCCTACCCGCGGCGCTGCTGGCGCGGCTGAGTGACGAGGAGCGCGAGACACTGCTGGCGCACGAACTGGCCCACCTAACGCGGCGCGACCACTGGGTGCGCTGGCTCGAAGCCGCCGCCATGTGCCTCTATTGGTGGAATCCGGTCGCCCGTCTGGCGCGCCGGCGGCTCCAGGACGCCGAAGAGCAGTGCTGCGACGCGGTCGTGCTGAATGTGTTCCCGCAGCGACGCCGATCCTATGCATCGGTGCTCATGCGTACCGTCGAGTTCCTGTCCGATCCGAGTCCCCACCTGCCGGCCGCGGCGAGCGGTTTCGGCCAGGTCAACGTGCTAAGGAGACGATTTCAAATGATCCTGAATGAAAGCATGCCCCGGAAAATGAGCGTTGCATCGCAGATTCTCGTCGGCGCGGCCGCGTGCGTGCTGCCGTTTACGCCGGTCTTCGCCCGCGCGGCGTCGATGCCGCCGTCGGATGCGAACAAGGACGTCACGATCATCGTGCGATCCGACGGCGAGGGCCAGAAACCCGCGAAATCGAAGAAGAAGATGCGGAAAGTCGAGCGGAGGGTCGACGTCGGCGAAGACGGGGCGTTTCACTGGTACGGCGACAGCAGCGAAGACGGCGGGCAGGTCCGGACAAAGGTCATCGTGGTCGGTCCGGACGGCCAGGTGCGGCACTTCGGCGGCGGCCACGGCGGCGCGAAGCGATCCAAATCCGGCGAGAGCTTCAAGGTCTACACCGGCGCCCCGGCGCAGGGCGGCGGCAAGGCCAAGGTCCGGTCGTCCGGCAAGGTCATGATCGTGGGCCCGGACGGCGAAGTGAGGGAATTCAACTTCGGCGACGGCGAACATGAGGAACACGAAGGCCACAGCGGTCAACACCGCGTGAGGGTCTTTCGCAGCGGCGATGCCGACGATGACGACGCTCCGCACGCGCAGGCGTTCACCTGGCGCTTCGGCGGTGAGGATGACGAGGAGGGCGATGACGACGGCGCTCCGCGCAAGACCCGCCGGTTCATCATGAAGGGCGGCGACGGCGAGGCCCGAGTGTTCCAGATGCGCGTGCCGGCCGGCGACGACGACTGCGAAGACGCGGGCGAGGATGACGGCGACGACGACGACGTCCGCGTGCTGAGGCTCCCGGGCGGCGCGAAGGTCGACATACACAAGATCATCGGCGACGCGATGAAAGAAGCCGGCGTCGACCAGGGCGCGATGCTCAAGAAGCTGCACAAGTCAATGCAGATCGAGATTCCCGAGATCAAAATCGATCTGGGCGACATGCTCAAGGGGCTGAAGGGCCTCGAAGGGCTCAAGGGGCTTGAAGGCCTGGAGAAGCTCGGCGACCTCGGCGAGATGGACATTCGCGTCGAAATCGACGCCGAGGGCGACGACAACGTCCCCGCCATCAAGCCGCGCGTCCGGATCATCCGTCCGGACGGCAAGCAGATCGAGGCCGGTCAGCAGCCGAAGCAGCTGCGCGCGAAGACGCAGGGCGCGCTCAACCTGGACAAGCTGCCCGAGCACATCGAGAAGATGATCGAAAGCCACATGGGCGGCAAAGGCGAGCCGAAGGTCATCAAGCTGCGCCGCCAGGGCGGGCAGGAGACGCCGAAGGAGCAGTCGAAGTCCGACGACGCGACCGCGGACGAAGTCAGCGACGTAATCGTTGTTCCGGAAGGGCCGCGCGAATAACAGCGGCAACCATCTTTGCGGACAAACCGGGGCGAAACGGCGTGACGCCGTTTCGCCTCGTCGCGTTTTCGGACGTGCACGGCAATTCACTGCGGATTTCGGTTGAAATCGGCGGCCCGCTCGGGGAAACTTCAGGTTCGTTCATTCCCCCTGATGGCCGGAGGTTTCCTTGAAGACGCTCATCGATCAGAGACTGCTCGTCGCGTTCGCGCTGCTTGCCCCGCTACTCGCGACCACCCGCGCCAGCGAGATTGGCGACGAAATCGCCGACCAGGTCGACGTCGCCACCTGGCGGCACTATCTCGACGACCTGCTCTACACCCACGCCGGAAACAACCGCGGCATCGCCGGCGCGCACCACAATCTCGCCCGCGAGAACATCGTCTCGACCTTCGAGAGCTTCGGTCTGCCCGTCGAACGCCACCAATTCATCTACGCCTCGCAGACGTATCAGAACATAATCGCGACGAAGATCGGCCGCCTCTACCCGGACCAGATCTTCGTCGTCGGCGCCCACTACGACTCCGTCAACAACGGCGGGGCGGACGATGACGGCTCCGGCGTCGCGTCGCTGATGGAGCTGGCCCGCATCTTCTCGCAGTACGACACGGCGTCCACGATCAAGTTCTGCGCGTGGGACGCCGAGGAGGTGGGCCTCCGCGGCAGCACCGCCTACGTCGGCGAGCGGCGCGACCAGCTCGTCCGGGCCATGATCCAGATCGACATGATCGCCCACGACGCCGGCGCGAATCGCCAGGACATCTACGCCAGCGCGACGGCCCTCGCCCTGCGCGACGGCCTCGTGGCCGCGTTCCCGCTCTACGGCCGCGGCCAGGGCGTGCAGACGAACCCGTACGCCGGCTTCAGCGACCACGCGCCCTTCGATGGCGCCCAGTACCCGGCCATCTGCTTCGTCGAGGACAACTACCAGGCGAATTCCTGTTACCACCAGCCCTGCGACAACGTCGACAACCCGAACTACATCCACTACGACTTCGCGGCCAACCTCGTCCGCGTCGTCGGCGGCTACCTGGCCGACAACGCGCTGGCCATGCACGCCGACGACTGCGACAACGACGGTACGCCGGATTCGGCGGAGATCGCGGCCGATCCCTCGCTCGACTGCAACGGCAACGGCGTGCTCGACGCGTGCGAGCCGGGCACGAATGCAGACTGCAACGCCAACGGTACGCGCGACCTGTGCGACATCGCCTTGGGCGCGAGCACCGACCTCGAGCGCAACGGCATCCCCGACGAGTGCCAGGCGACGCGCCTCGTGCCGTCGCAGTACCCGACGATCCAGGCGGCGATCAACGCATCCGTCCACGGCGACACGATTCTCGTCGCCCCGGGGACGTACTCGGGCGCGGGCAACGTCAATCTGAACTTCGCCGGGAAGGCGATCACGCTGCGCAGCGAAGCCGGCGCCGCGACGACGATCATCCAGGCCGCATCCGGCAGCCGCGGGTTCGTCTTCACCTCCGGCGAAGACCGGCGCTCGATCGTCGACGGCTTCACGATTCGCGGCGGAAGCGTCTCACTCGGCGGCGGCATTTCCTGCACGGGCAGCAGCCCGCTCTTCCGCGACTGCATCATCACCGGCAACAACGGCCTGACCGGCGGCGGCGGCGGCGTCTACCTCACGCGCCGCAGCCGGCCGATCTTCGCCAACTGCTCAATCACGGGGAATACGACGACCGGCGCGGGCGGCGGCCTGAAATGCTCGCTCGGGTCGTCGCCGCTGTTCATCAACACGATCATCGCGGGAAACACGGCCGCCAACGGCGGCGCGATCCACTCCGAACTGACGAGCAAGCCCACCCTGCGCGGCTGCACGATCGCCCGAAACACCGCCACGAATCGCGGCGGGGCCTTCTACCAGATCAGCGGCTCAACCGCCGACAACAGCCACCCGCTGCTCGAAAATTCGATCGTCTGGGGCAACACGGCCGCGGCGGGCCAGGGACCCGGCATCTACGCCGGCGGCGGGACGTACATCACCGCGCGCTTCTGCGACGTCCAGGGCGGGCAGGCGGGCATCGTCGGCGGTGGGGGGGTCGCGGCATGGCAGAACTGCATCGACGCCGACCCGGCGTTCGTGGATGCGGCGGCCGGCGACTACGCGCTGCTGGAAACTTCACCGTGCATCGACGCGGCGAGCAATTCACTCGTCGGCATCGACGCCGGTGACGTTGATTTCGACGGCGACGGCGGCGAGATCGTCCCGATCGACCGCGCCGGAGCGCGTCGCTTCGCCGACCGCGCTGCGACGCCCGACACCGGCGAAGGAACCGCCCCGATCGTCGACATGGGAGCTTTTGAGTTCGTGCTGCCCTGCCCGGCCGATCTCGACGGCAGCGGAGACATCGGGATCACCGACCTCTCGATCCTGCTGTCGCACTTTGGCGACACGCAAGCAACCGCGGCGGACGGGGACCTCGACGGGGACGCCGACGTCGACATTACCGACCTTTCGCTCATTCTCGCGGCGTTCGGAGCCGCCTGCCCCTGAGCGGTCGTCCGGCCGGCGCGCGGCGTCAGTACAGCAGTTCCGTCCAGCGCTGCGCCGCCACCAGCTCGGCCTTGCGGCTCGCCCAGCGCTGTTCGCTCCCGGCGATCGCCGAAAAGACGCGGTCGAGCTGACCTCGAAGCGGTTCAATCCCCGCGACGAACACGTACGTCTTCGGGTCGGCGAACATGTTCCAGAGTTCTTCACCCCGTTCCGCCAGCGAGCCGTCCCACGCGATCGGATCGGCCCAGTTCGGCCGCGGACTGAGCGCCGTAAACGCCTTGAACGTCTCCTCGTCGTAGTACTTCGTGAAATCGGCGTTCCGGTCGTTCATGTAGAGCAGTTCGAGACCGCTGCGCGCCCCGTAGAACAGCCACACGCGCTTCACCTTCTGCCGCTCGTTCTCGTAGATGTGCCGCGTAAACGCCCGGAACGGCGCGATCCCCGTCCCGACCGCGATCATCACGACCGTCAGACCCGTTTCGTCCGGCAGGCTGAACGCGAGGCCGTACGGGCCCGTGATCGTCAGCTTCTGGCCGGGCTTCAGGTCGCAGAGATAGTTCGACGCGATCCCGGGGAATCGCTGCCCGCTGAACCGGTCGATATAGCTGCAGCGCTTGATGCACAGCTT
Source organism: Planctomycetota bacterium (assembly GCA_045863555.1). Taxonomy (GTDB): domain Bacteria; phylum Planctomycetota; class Phycisphaerae; order UBA1845; family Fen-1342; genus JACRLV01. The sequence continues at coordinate 169,900 of BTUU01000013.1, forward strand.
CATCCGCGTGACGCCGGCGCGGGACTTGTCCGGCAGATCGGCGATCGTGTACAGCCGGAAATGCTCGTGGTCGCCGGTCCCCGCGCCCGGGACGATTACGCCGATGCACTGACCCGCCTTGCATTCGAATGGCGGCCCCGCGACGTCGATGACGAGTTCGCGAATCTCCTCCTCCGACTGTTCGCCCGTGATCCGCAGGCTCGTGACAACGGTCGCGGCGTGCCGGACGCTCGTGTCGTAGTCGCTCAGGTGCGTGACGTTCTGGGTCATCATGGCGGGGTCTCCCTGTGCGAGGATTCGCAGGAATTCTGCGGCCGGTCGCACGTCGGCCGCGTGCTCGAGAAACGGGGTCCGGAAACGCCGCGCGGGCTCGTCGCTCGACCAGAGGGGGGGCAGCCGACCGCCCCGGCAGTGCCGCCGCGGGCGGTGGTCCGAAGAACGCGATCTGTCGACAGCCCTGACGGGATCATCGCCCGGGCACTCCCCTGAACCGGAAAGGAACGGCGCGGATGTTTGGCCGTAGGGATGGCACGAAGCGGGCCAGACCGCGGGGGCACCCGAAATCCGCGTTTTCGCCGTGAATTCAACGCTCCGCCGGCCCGTCAGAGCCAATGGTCGCGCGATCTGGCGGGAATTGCGTGATTTCCCGCAACCGTGAATCGCGATTTCGCGCACCCGGCGGGCGAACCGGCGCAGGAGCCAATGCTCGCCGCCGCAGGAGACGGCCGGTAAAATGCCGGTCCTGCGTCGCAACCCACGAATGCATGGGGCTATCCCCAGGAAAGGAACGTCAATGCTCAGTCTGCGTGTTACCTGCGCGGCCCTCGCGGCCGCGCTGATCGCTCTTCCTCTGGCCGCGACGAACGCGGCCTGGCAGGATGCCAAACCGGCCGCGGCGCCGGCGAAGGACGAGAAGCCGGCCAAGGATGCCAAGGCCGCCGGCAAGGACGAAAAGGCCGAGGCGCTGCTCAAGCAGGCGCGCGAGGCGGCCGGCAAGGTCGAGGACATCACGTACAAGATCGTGACGGTCGCGAAGGGCGGCGAAGCGGTCGAGGTGAAGGGCGAGGGCGTGGTCATCTTCCGCAGCGGGATGGTGCCGATCGCGAAATACCGGCTCGAAGGCGAGACGAAGCGCGGCAGCGACGCGGTCCGCGTGGGCAGTTCCTTCGACGGCAAATCCGCCCGCGACATCGACCACAAGGACAAGACGGTCCGCGACAGCGAGGCGACCATGGGCTTCGCCATGCCGTCAAACGAGACGATGTACCTCATGCCGATCTGGTTCTTCGAGCAGCGCCGGCCGGAGGGCATGGGCCCGCAGCCCGACAAGTCGGAACTGGGCGGAACGGAGGAGGTCGGCGGCGTGAAGTGCCACGTCGTCCGGACGATCACCGAGATCGAGGAGCCGAGCTTCGACGAAGAGGGCGAACAGGCCGAGAAGAAGGATGCGCCGAAAGTCATCATCACGCAGAAGGTCGCGCTGGGCGCGGATGACCACATCGCCCGGCGGATGGAAGTGCTCGTGAAGCGCGGCGAGGAGACGCTCCAGGATCTGTCGACGACACTGACGGAAGTCAAGCTGAACTCGAAGCCTGGCGACGCGCTGTTCACGCTGGAAGCGCCGAACGGGTTTGAGGTCAAGAAGATCGAGCCGGGCGCCGAAGAGGAGGACGCGGGCCTGAAGTTCAAGGAAGGCGACGCGGCCCCCGATTTCGCGCTGAAGGACGCGGACGGCAAGGAATACAAGCTCGCCGACTTCAAGGGCAAGGTCGTGCTGCTCGACTTCTGGGCGACCTGGTGCGGCCCCTGCGTCCGGGCGATGCCGACCATCCAGAAGCTTCACGAGGCCTACAAGGACAAGCCCGTCGCGATCATCGGCATGAACACCTGGGAACGCGGCAACGCGACCGAGTTCGTCAAGAAGAAGGGCTTCACGTACCTCCAGCTCCTGAAGGCCGACGACCTCGCGAAGGAATACGGCATTTCGGGAATCCCGACGCTCGTTCTCATCGATGGCGCCGGCAAGATCCTCCACACCGCCGTCGGCTTCAGCGACGGCGAGGAAAAGGAGCTCACCAAGCTCATCGACGAGCAGCTCAAGAAATAGCAGAGCCGATCGGCGGCGCGGCCGCCCGATCGTGAGGACGTAACGGAGCCGGCCGGGTCGCTGCGACCCCGCCCGCGCGCGGGTCTGGGGATGGGGCGTCCGGGGGGGGGCGGCAGCCGTCGCGGCGCACCGAGGGGCGCGGCGCGAGCCCCCCCGCCCCGGG
>BTUU01000014.1:0-169572 GCA_045863555.1 Planctomycetota bacterium
CCGAGAAAGACGCCGCCTGATCACGGAGCGATCAACGAAATTTGACAATATCTCGTCGAGCCCGCCCACGCGGGGAAAACACTGCTCACAGAGCAGTGGCACCGTGGGAGCGATTCGAAATGAAACAGTGCCACCCCGCCCCTGACGCGCAACGCCCGCGAACAAACCCTCCTCCAATCCCGCGCCCGCGCTTGCGACGGCTGACCGCCCGTCCGTAGACTATTCGGAACAAATGTGGGTAACAGGAAGCTCACAGAGCAGTGGCACCGTGGGAGCGATTCGAAATGAAACAGCGCCACCCGTCCCGGCGTGGTCTCGTCGCCTTCGGTTCGCGAGAGCCGGTTCCCGATCGTGTCACGACCGCGCCTCGCGAATCGAGTATTCCTTAGTACCAGCGGCGCATGGGCCAGTCTTTTCTATCAGATAGGCGCCACCCCCTTCGTAGAATGACTGCTGGAGGAACTCGACTCCAAAGTGCCTTAGATAGTCGGTTAGCATTTCTGGAGTAAAACGGTTTTTGACAAGACGATTCTTATACTGATCGAGCCGTTCAAAAGGGAGTGGGGGCTCTCCTGCCGCATCGAATGCCCAACTATTATCAAACACGCATGAAACAGATCGTCGAATGTTCAAAAATGAACATCCGCTAGCATCCGGCATATAGAGTTCAAACACGGTCCCACGAGAACGTCCGGCTCTCCCAGACTCGGAGTGAGGAACAAACACACAGCGAAGCCCCCGACACTTGGCTCTAATGCAAAGCTCCGAAACTGTGCTAAATGCGTCGGTACCCCGCCACCCATTATCAAAAAAGGCTGTCCATTGCCCCCTAGTTGGCACGAATAAGTACCTCCTCGCCTCGTGGGAAGTCAGGGGGACTAGCGCAAGCAACTTCGTCTCCAGGTTCCCTTCAACAACCCGTCTGGCCAGGCGGTTTTCACGCGCGATTTGAATAGGGGTTTGCCATTCCTCGAACGCCTTTGTGATGTGTTCTAGACTGCATTCGAGGAATCCGATTTCAGACGTAATCGGCGCGTATTTGTCGTCGAGCAGCGGAGTCATCAGTTCACCGTTTTCAGCTTTACTTGTCCGCTAGGATCGTTCGCTTCAATCCTAGTTTTGTGTCCAGGGCGGGTGGCATCGCGACGACTTTCGGGTGCCGTGCTGACACCACCGGCGTGAGAAACGCCCGTAGCCGTCCCCGCTCCCGATTTCCGAGGCCGAACCGTCGGTCGAAACCGGCCGGTGGGGTCGGCATGTTTCGCCCGCGCCCACGCCCCCAAAAACCCGCCGCCGCATCGCCGCCCGCGCAATTCGTTCTTCGCGATTCGCCATTCTCCGCAAAACCCGCCAATCCCCGCCAGCCCGCCACGACTCCGCGCAGCCACCCCCTCCGCCCCCGCCCGCGCATCTAGACTAGCTGGAAATGAAGGCCAACCACCACGCCCGCCGCGCCCAACCCTTCCCACCTTCCCACGTTCCCACCTTCCCACCTCCTCAAGCCCCCGCCGCCCAAACGTCTGATAACCAAGGTGATCAAACCGGCACACGCGAAAAAGAAATCTTGAGCACCTTCGGCCAGTTCGCTGAAAAACGGCTTTCGATAGGAAGTCTAGACGAGCGCAGCCGTGCCTGGAACTGTCAAACCGCCCGGGCCGCTTTCCCATCTTCCCAGCCCGCCGCCCCCCGCCCCTTCCCAGACGCCCACCAGCCGCCCGTCCGCTGCCGCGCCCCGTCACCAGCCGAGAACGTAGAAAACCGACGTGAATACCATGTCCGCCCCGATCAGCGCCACGATCGACTTCACCACCGTCGTCGTCGTCGCCCGGCCGACCCCCTCCGCCCCGCCCTCAACGCTCAGCCCCTCGTAGCACGCCAGCGACGCGATGACCGCCCCAAAGACCCCGCCCTTGAAAAGCCCCGTCAGGTAATCCCGATGCGTCACCGACTGCTGCGTCAGGTCCATGTAGATCTGCGGGCTGATGTCCAGCACGAACACCCCCGTGACCAGCCCCCCGGCCACCCCCACCGCGTCCGCGATCACCGTCAGCCCGACCATCATCACCGCCGTCGCCACCACCCGCGGCGCGACGAGGAACCGGATCGGGTCCAGCGCGTGCGCCCGCATCGCCTTGATCTCCTCCCCCTCCACCATCGCCCCCAGCTCCGCCGCGATCGACGCCCCCGCATACCCGCTCAGCAGGATCGCCGTGATCAGCGGCCCCAGCTCGCGAAACACGCCGATCGCGATGATCACGGCGACGTTCTCGACCTGCCCGTACGACGCCAGCGTCGGTGCGATGTTCAGCGCCAGGATGATCCCGATGAATACCTGCACGATCGCGATGATCGGAATCGACCGGACGCCGAACCGGAAACACTGCGCCGCGACCACCGACAGCCGCACCCGCGGCCCCGTCCGCAGCACCGAACGGCCGAACCGCTCCGCCGCGCTGCCCGCCAGCGACGACACGCCCCCGATGTAGCTGACGGCCGCGCGCAGCGTCTGCCCGAGCGAGCGGACCGACGCGCCGAGCCCCTCGGGAATCCGTCGCCACAGCGGCCCGTCGCTCATGCCTTCCGCGCCTCGTCAATCGTTTCGGCGAGCCGGAAGAAATGATCCAGCCGCGTGATCTCCAGGACGCTGCGCACCCGCGGCTGAAGCCCCGCCAGGATCAGCACGCCCCCGGCCGGGTCCAGCTTCCGCCGGAACTCCACGATCGTCCCCATCCCCGACGAATCGACATAGCTGACGTTCGAGAGGTCCAGGATCACCCGCTTCGGCCGCAGTCCCGCGACTTCCACGAGCGCCGACCGCAGCCGCGGCGAGTTCTTCAGGTCGATCTCCCCGCGCAGCTGCACCTCGACCGCCGACGCGTCGCGTCGAATGTCGATCGCGAGGCTGTGCGCATCCTTGCTCACGCGCACCCCTTTGCGTGCTTCCGCATGATCAGCCGCATCCCCCCGCCCTCCGCATGCGAATAGACCGCCTCGTCCATCAGGCTGCGGATCAGGTGTACGCCCAGCCCGCCGGGCCGCGGCTCGTCCAGATCCCGCCCGCAGATGCAATCCAGCGGAACCTGCCGCCCGAAATCGCGGATCTCGATCTCGATCCCTCCGTCGGGCCCGCTCATCGTTCGCAGCCAGACGTCGATCGGCTTTCCGGGCTCGTTCTGGTAGCCGTGCCGGATGACGTTCGTCAGCGCCTCGTCCGCCGCGAGCACCACGTCCGCCACCCGCATCTCGTTCCACCCCTGCGCCGCCACCCATTCGCGGATCGAATCGCGAACCGGCCCAAGCTGGCGGGCATCGCTCGTCAGGTGCAGATGCAGGTCGGCCGGTGGCGTCATTTCCGCTCGGCCCCCCGCGCGTCCTCCGCGGCCGAACCGTCCGTCGCCGCGACGTCCGCCGCGAGCGATCCCGGCTCCCTGCGGCGCGCCTCCGCGCCCCCCTGCACCAGCCGCACCTCGCCGGCTCGGATCGCGTCGCGCCAGCGCTCCACCGCGATCAGCCGCTCCGCCTCGGATTCGAAATAGCGATAGCCGTAGTCGACACCGCAGAGCCGGCGCAATGCGAGGATCGAGTACATCCGCACGCCCCGGTCCTCGTCTTCGAGCAGATCGACCAGTTTGTGGATCGCGGTCGCGTCTCCCGCTTCCGCGGACTGCACGACCGCCTGCGCCCGCGTCGGCGCATAGGTCGAATTGAGCCGCTCGCGCCGCCCCGCGGACGGCTGGCAGCCGGACTGGACGCCGCCGAGCAGCGCCAGCACGACGACAGCCATGAAACGCACCGGGACCATGAGCCGCGATTATAGCGGCTGCATCCCGCCGCCGGCGCGGCGACTCGCTGCGATCGCCGCCCATGCGTACACAAGGCACAGCAGCGCCGCGACGGCCATCGCGGTCGTCACGCCCCGAACCACCGGCGACTCCGCCCGGCCGACCCACAGGAACGCGGTCATCTCGCCCGTCGCGACGATCATCAGCACCGCCAGCGGCCAGCTCCACCGCCACGGACAAATCACCGCAAGGACCCCGAAAAACGGCACGCAATAGTAGATGTATCGCTCATGCACCGCCGTCGGCAGGAGGAATGCGGCCAGCAGCGTGAGCGCGGTCAGGGCCACGAGCGCCGGCCCCGAGAACCGGTGCCGCCAGGCTACGACCAGCCCCGATACGGCCACACCCAGGGCAAGCAGGCCGAGGCCAATCTGCTTCTTGGTCGTGCCCAGCAGCGGCGCGTCGGATGCCAGCCCGTCCATCGTCGTCCCGCTCGCCATCCACTCGAGCCACCAGACGTTGAACGCGTTCAGCGTCGTCCGCTCGTAGGCCTCCGCGCCGATCGTCGCCGCATAGCTCCGCTCGAACCACCGCAGCGGCCCGTCCGCGTGTTCCCGGTCGGCCAGCATGAACGGCGCCGTGATGACGCCAACCGCAACGACCGTCGCCGCAGCGAACTTCCACGCGGATGCAACCCGCGCCCACGACCCTCCCTCGCCCCACCGCAGCGCAGCGAGCCACCAGGCCAGCACCGGTGCAAGCAGGATTGCCTGCGGCTTCGTCATCAGCGCCGCCCCCAGCAGCAGCCCGCCGACGACGAATTGCCGCCGCAGCAAGGCGTGAACAACCCACACGAGCCAGCAGGTAATCCAGGAGTCCGCCTGCCCCCAGAACGCCGAATTCAGGAAGACCGGCGGCGCAAGCAGCGTCACCGCGAAGGCCGCGATCTCCCGCCCGCCCCACCGCGACGCCCCGCGCAGCACCGCGACGATCGCGGCGACGCCCAGCGCCAGCGGAAGATCGAACAGGCACGCCGGAACCGCCTGCACCACCCGCGCCGTTAGTGTGTCGAGTGTCCGCGTACTCACGGTGCTGAACGGCAGACCCGCCGGCGCGGTCACCGTTCGCACGTCGGAATCCACCGCGTGCCAGAGCGCCCCCTGGAACCAGAACACGTACGCGGCCAGCGGCGGGTAGTTGCACGCGTGCGGCACGAGCATGATCGAATCTGCCGCAGTGCCGTCGTCGGCCCGGTAGCGAACCAGGTATGGCGTCAATTCCGCGAACTCGTAGATCCGGTGCGGCCCGTGCGTGAACGCGTAGTCCGACCACGCCATGTTGTCGAGATGATCCGGGATGTACGACCGCAGCGGCGCGAGCCAGACCGCGGCGCCGCGAACGACGATCCCCAGGACGAGAATCCCGATCAGGGCGGTTCGAACCCGGCCGCGCGACAGTTCGATGGGCGAATTCACGGTTTCTGTTTAGCGACGCACCGCCGGACCGGTCAAGCGGCGGCGCACCCGCCGTTCCGAAACCCCATCCGGTTTCTAGTGGCGATTCGATCGGTTGAAACTACACTTATGGTAGTAGGCGGCGCGGAACGCCGCTCTGGAGGAGGCGATGTCGTCCCGATGTCCCCGCTGCTCGCAGGAGAACCCGACGGCGGCCCGCTTCTGCGCCCGCTGCGGCCTGTCGTTCGGGGCCGGAGTCGACGGCTCCTCCGCCGCCGGCCGGGTGCGCGATGCCCATCCGCTCGCGCCGCCGCCGGGCTGGACGCCGGTCGCGGGCGCGGCCGACCTGGTCTATTCGACCGAGTCGTCCCTGGGCGGCGACCAGCTCATCGGCACGGAGGGGCTGATGATCACGGTCATGAATCTCGGCTACGGCCTCCGCGATGCGACGTTTGAGATCGCGGGCTTCGGCCGAGATGACGCCACGCTGTTCGGCGTCGAGGAACTTGTGAAGGAACTGCCGCGCGGCGGTCGCGCGGCGATCGAGGTCGCCTCGTATCGAATCCCGGCTCCGTTGCGTCGGCTGGAAATCCGTCTCCAGTCCGCGGAGTACGCCTGACGGCGGAAGGAGTGCCACCATGCACGGCGTTTTCATCGCGGTCGCCATCATCTTCGGCGTCATCGCGCTCATCATCCTGCTGACAGGCTGGTACACCGTCCAGCAGCAGGAACGCGTGATCATCGAGCGATTCGGCAGATTTCACCGCATCGCCGGCCCCGGCTTGAATTTCAAGATCCCCCTCATCGACAGCATCGCCGGACGCGTCACGCACCGCGTTCGCGAGCTGGAGATTTCGGTCGAATCCAAGACCAAGGACGACGTCTTCGTTGACCTGGTCGTGGCGGTGCAGTTCTTCGTCCGCGAGGACAACGACGCCGTCAGCTCGGCGCACTACAAGCTCGTGAATCCCACGCAGCAGATCAGCTCCTACGTGTTTGACACCGTGCGGGCCCTCGTGCCCGAGATGCCGGTCGACAACGTCTTTTCCGAGAAGGACAAGATCGCCCTGGCGGTCCGCGAACGGCTCGCCGCGACGATGCAGGGCTTCGGCTTCACGATCCTCCAGGCCCTCGTCAACGACATCCAGCCCGACGCCGACGTCAAGAAGGCCATGAACCAGGTCAACGCCAGCGCCCGCATGCGCGAAGCCGCCCGGAACGAGGCCGAAGCGCAGAAGATCCGCGTCATCGCCGAAGCCGAAGCCGAGGCGCGGGCCAAGGAACTTCAGGGCGTCGGTATCGCCCGGCAGCGACTCGCGATCGCCCGCGGCCTCAAGGAATCGGTCGAAGCGTGCTCGGAAGCCGGCATCTCGCCGGAAGAGGCCACGCGCATGGTGCTCCTGACGCAGCACTACGACACGATGACGGCCGTCGGGACGCGCAGCAAATCGACCATCATGATGGTTCCCTATACGCCCGACGGAATGGCCTCGGTCAGCGATCAGATCACGCAGGGACTGCTCATCGCGCGCGAGGTCAGTGAGAAGAAGAGCCCGGACGCGGGATAAGCCGGTACACTGCGACGCGGGAGAGATTTCATCGCGAGCGGGTGTTCGACCCGCTCGCTTCTTTTTTTCGTCCGCTCACAGTGCCTCCCCCCTCCAGACTCGCGCACTCTCCGCTGACGGTGAGGTCCCCCGACGTGCCGAAAGCTCCGGGTGGGGAATTTCGCACAGATTTTAAGAAGCCTGCGCGAAACGCCGCGCACTCAATCGTCACTTGAATTTGAACTTGCGGAAACGCGCGCATTTCACGAATCTGCGCTTTTTTCTTTCGGGGATCTCCTGACGGACGCGACGCGCTCAGGCGCGCCGCCGATGACTGACGGATGCACGTCACCGGTACATTCCAGATTCGAAGTTAACGCGCAAAATGCTCTGAGCAGATGACTTAGAGAACAGAACCGCGGGCGCGAGCGCGCGTGGTCGCCCGCCGTCTGCGCTCTGTAACTGTATCACCGACCGGCGCTGCGCGGCCATGTCTAGGAAATTTCGGAATTGCGCCCGAAACCTCACTTTCCATCCTCTGTAGATGCCGGAACGAGTCTTGCTTATAATCTCCCGAGACTCGTCGCGGACCGGCACTGCCGCAATCTCGATGGGCACCCATCTGACCGCTCACGTTTGCGGTCGAAGTGCAATTCGCGACCGAACTGTACAGGCGATTCGTGCTGGGCAGGTCAACATCGAAAAAGGAGCCAGCGATGACAGCATTCCAGCGTACTTTCCTGATAATCCCGATGGCGATGCTCGCCATGGCGGCTCTAACCGGCTGTCGAGATCACATGCCGCATGCGCTGACGTGGCCGGGCGGCGGTGAGATCCAGTACAGCCACGCAAAACCGCCGGAGGGCGGCTATTACTCCAACTGGGATCCCTTCGCCGCGTCGCTCGAAGTTAAGCCGATCAAGGCCGTCAACCCCGTCCGCACGCAGCACGTTCTCATCGCCACCGTTCGCGACAAGGACGGCAAGCCCCTTCCGAACCGGCGCGTCGAGTGGACCCTGGCGGAAGGCGGCGTGGGCGACATCGTCGAAGTCGACGAAAGCGGCTTCCGCGCCAGCCGTGGCTACAAGGTCACCTCGCGCTATGCCGTCACGCACACGAACAACTTCAGCCACACGCTCACGCTCGGGACGGACGATACCTCCGACGACATCAAGCTTGAGCCCGGCCAGACCTGGTGCGTCATCACCTCTCCGATCGAGGGCGACACGCATGTCATGGTCTACGCCCCCGGAATCTACAACTGGAACGACCACAAGGTCTTCGTCACCAAGCATTGGTACGACGTCCGCTGGCAGGTTCCGCCGCCGGCCGTCAACCCCGTCGGCACGACGCACGAGATGGCAACGCTCGTGGCCAAGGCCTCCGATGGCACTCCCCTCGCCGATTACCTCGTAACCTACAAGGTTCTCGACGGCCCGGCCGCGGTTTTTGAACCCGGCGGTCAGTCGGTCGCGTCGGTGAAGACGGATGCGAATGGCGTCGCCAAGGTCGTCCTGAAGCAGACCAAACCCGCCGAGGGCACGAACAACATCTCGGTCGACATCTGGCGCCCGGAAAACGTGCAGTGCTGCAAGCCCGCGGTGCACATCGCGCTCGAGCGCACGTCCAAGACCTGGGTCGGCGCGAAGATCGCGTGCAACAAGACCGCCCCGGCATCCGTCCTCGCCGGACAGCCGTTCACGTATGAAATCACCGTCTCCAACCCGTCCACGGTCGAGGCCAAGGACGTCGTTGTGACCGACGCCCTGCCCGACGGGATCACGCACAATTCCAGCAATCCGCCGGCGCAGGTCGACGGCGGCAAGCTGACTTGGGCGCTCGGAACGGTCGCCGGCGGCGCCACGAAGTCGATCAAGATCCAGGTAACCGCGACCAAGACCGGCAAGTTCGAGAACTGTGCCGAAGTCAAGGCCGCCATGGATCTCTCGAGCCGCTGCTGCGCGACGACGGTCGTTACCTCGCCCAAGCTCTCGGTCGAGAAGAAGTGCCCGTCGACCGTCATCCTCTGCGACCCGATCGAGTACGTGATCGTCGTCAAGAACGCCGGCGATGGCCCCGCGACGAATGTCCAGGTCACCGACCAGCTGCCTGACGGCATCGTCACGACCGACAACAAGTCCTCCGTCGTGTCGAACGTCGGCACCCTCAACGCCGGCCAGTCGCGCGAAATCCGCATCACGGCCAAGGCCACGAAGACCGGTACCTTTGAGAACAAGGTCACGGCCAAGGCGGACGGCAATCTCTCCGCGGAAACGAGCTGCACGACCAAGGTCGTCCGGCCCGTCCTCGAAGTCACCAAGAAGGGTCCGGAGATGCGCTACGTCGGCCGCAACGCCGCGTTCGACATCACCGTCACCAACAAGGGCGACGCTCCGGCGCGCGACACCGTGCTGGTTGACCCGCTGCCCGCCGGCACCACGTTCGTCAGCGCCGACAACGGCGGCACGATGGCCGATGGCAAGGTCACCTGGCGCCTCGGCACGCTCGAACCCGGCGCCTCGAAGAAGGTCACCATCACGCTGAAACCCAACCAGCGCGGCGCACAGAAGAACACGGCCACCGCGACCGCATACTGTGCGGAATCGTCGGCCACCGCGCCGTTCGACGTTCAGGGCGTGGCGGCGATCCTGCTCGAAGTCATCGACGTCGAAGACCCGATCGAGGTTGGCGCGAATGAGACTTACATCATCACCGTGACCAACCAGGGCTCGGCCGACGACAAGAACATCGTGATCACCTGCACGCTGCCGCCGGAGATGGACTACGTCTCCAGCGACGGCCCGACGAAGGCGGCGGTCTCCGGAAAGACCGTCAAGTTCGCGCCGATTGCAGCCCTCGCGCCGAAGGCCAAGGCCGTCTTCAAGGTCGTGGTCAAGGGTACCAAGGAGGGCGACCTGCGCTTCAAGACGACACTGGAGAGCGACGTCATCGACGTCCCGGTCGAAGAGACCGAGAGCACGCACGTGTACTGATTTGCAGTAGCGCATGAACGGGGGCGCCGGGCGTGAAGCCCGGCGCCCCTTTTTCGACCCTCACGAATTCCTCCCGCCGGCTTCCGCCGGCTGCGTTTTTGGAGATCCAACATGACGAACAGACGTTTCACTTCCGCCGCGGTGCTGGCGCTGCTCGCGCTCGCCGCGGGCGCTCCGCTCGCGTGGGGCCAGGAGCGGGTGCGAACCCCCGAGCCACAGGCCCCCCGCGGCCCCGAGCTCGTCCGCACGGAGAATTACTATCCCAGCGGCACGCGCGCCACCAGCGCCATCCTCGTCGAGCGCTTCACGCCCTCAGAGGTGCGCATCAACACCGATTTCGAGTACCAGATCAAAGTCACGAATCTCACGCAGCGCGAACTCCGCGACGTCGTTCTGGTCGAGCAGTTTCCCGCCACGCTGAAGGTCAAGGCCACCGGCCCTGCGACGAGAATCAATACGGACGACCGGACGGGAAGCTGGACCTGGGCAAAGATCGCCCCCGGCGCGACCGAGACCATCCGCGTCCAGGCCACCACGGATGCCGCCGACCCGCTCTCGATGTGCGCCACCGTGACGTTCGAGGAAGTCTTCTGCGCAACCACGAAGGTCGTTGAGCCCAAGCTCGCGCTTCAGAAGTTCGCGCCCGCCGAGGTCATCCTCTGCGACCCGATTCCGCTGCGCTTCGTCGTCACGAATCCCGGAACCGGTGTCGTCAACAACGTGAAGATCACCGACGCCCTCCCCGCCGGCCTCGCCACGGCGGACGGCAAGACCAGCCTGACCTTCGACGCCGGAGATCTCGCCGCCGGACAGTCTCGCGAGTTCACCGCGACCGTCCAGGCCGCCAAGACCGGCGATTACAAGAACACCGCCAAGGCCCAGGACGCCAGCGGACTCACCGCCGAGGCATCCGCCGCGACGATCGTTCGCCAGCCCGTGCTTGCCATCCGCAAGACCGGGCCTGATCTCCGCTACGTCGGCCGTACCGCGAAATTCGAAATCACCGTCGAGAACACCGGCGACGCCCCCGCGCGCGACGCGGTCCTGACCGACATGATCCCGGCCGGGACCGAAGTCGTCGAAGCCGACGGCGGCCAGACCTCCGCCGGCAAGGTCGCCTGGAATCTCGGCACGCTCGCGCCGAAGGCGTCCAGGAAGGTCTCGCTGACGCTCAAGTGCAACGACATCGGCAAGAAGGTCAATAACGCGACTGTCGAGGCATACTGTGCGAAGGCCGCAGCCTCGCTGCCCTTCGAAGTCCGCGGCATCCCGGCCGTCCTGCTGGAAGTCGTCGACGAGCCCGACCCGATCGAAATCGCCGGCATCGTCACCTACACCATCGAAGTCACCAACCAGGGTTCCGCCGTCGGCACGAATATCGTGATCGACTGCATGCTGCCGCCGGAACTCCAGTACCAGTCCGCGACCGGTCCTACGCAGGCGAAGGTCTCCGGCCAGAACGTGAAGTTCGAGCCGCTGCCCTCGCTCGCCCCGAAGGCGAAGGTCACGTTCAAGGTCGTCGCCAAGGGCGTGAAGGAAGGCGACGTCCGGTTCAAGGTCAGCATGACAACCGATCAGACGACGAGCCCGGTTGAGGAAACCGAGAGCACGCACGTGTACTGATCACCCGCAAGCTCCAGGAGGGGGGCTGCGCATCGCGCGCAGCCGTTGACACGCGAAGAGCGAGCCCCGCCGCTGCGGCCGGCTCGCTCTTCGTGTTTTCGCATCTCAATTGCGGAGCCGCGGAGCGATTACTTCGCCCGCATCCCGTCAACCTTGCTCGTGAAGTCCGCCCGCTTGCCCTCGGGCAGCGCATCCCGAACCTGCGTGATGTACGAATTCAGCAGATCCGCGTGCTGCGCGTCGAGGCCCGCCTGATCGCGTACCGGTGCGGCCGAACTGGCCTGCTCGCGGAACGTCGCCGTCACCGCCTCCAGCTTCGCAACTTCCTCCGCCGAAAGCGAGAGCCCCTTCGCGATGCGGTACACGTCGATCGGCCGCAGTTCGCCCGTCGGATTCGACTTCAGCCGGTCCAGCGTCGCGTCGAGCCTGGCCTTCTGGTCGTCCTTCAGGATCAGCCGCAGATTGTCGAGGAACTGCCCCTCGTCCGTCTCGCCCCGGCCGATCTTGCGCAGCTCCTCGCTGATCCGGTCGATCTCAGCCTTGTCCTTCGTCTCCTCGGCCTTTCGCAGCTCCTCCGTGAGCGCCCGAACGCGGGCCAGGATCGTGTCCGGATCGTCGGTCGGCTGTGCGTAATGCGTGTCAACCAGCGCCTCGGCCTGCTGCATTTGATCCGGCGTCAGATTGAGCTGCTTGATGATGAACTTTCCCTTGGCCTTCCCCGCCAGACCCGGCTTCTTGGGCGCCTGCGGCGTCGGCCGAGGACCCGGCCCGCCCGGCTGAATGTTCTGCGCCAGAACCGGCGCAACCGAAAAAGCCGCTACTGAAAGCCCGATGAGTAGCTTGCGCATCCCCGAAACTCCTGCGTTAGCGCGGCCGCAAGACGCGCGGCCATCCCATTTCTGAAAGCGTGGACGATACGCTCCCCCGCACGCCGCGCCAACCGCCCTCACCCGCCGAATGCCGCCTGAAAGGCGCCGAAATCCGCAAGATCGACGTCCCGGTCTCCGTCAGAATCGAAGGCATCGACGCAGTTTTCCGAGGCTTCCGTCTCCGGCCCGGTAAAGCACGCCGGCAGCGCCGAAAAATCCGCCCCGTCGACGCGACCGTCATAATTCCAGTCCCCCGGCGTCGCCGGCGGCGGTGGCTCGATCACGACGGCCGCCGCATCGCGGCGCACATAGGCGATCCCGCGCCCGGGCAGGCACGCCGCGTCGTACACGCCGCTCCCCGTCTCAAGCTGATACGCCGCCACGCCCGCTCCCGTGGCCGGATTCCAGAGCCGCAGGCTCGGCTCATACGCCTGGTTGCCCGACACGAGCAGCCGTCCATCGTCCGTATATGCCACCGTCTCCACCCAATGCTCGTGTCCGTTCAATGTCCGCAGGAGCGCCCCCGTCGCCGGATTCCAGATCCGGATGGACCGATCGATACTCCCCGTCGCGACCTGATCGCCTCCCGGCGACCAAGCCACGCTCAACACCGTGTGCGTGTGCCCCGCCAGCGTCCGAAGCAGAAGCCCCGCCGGAAAACTCCGAATCTGCGCGACCATCCCTCCGGCGATCGCGACCGCCTGACCATCCGGCGCAAACGCGATCGAACGCGCCCCGACATTTCCCGATGCAAACTCCCCCGCCGGCGTCCCGTCATCGATTCGCCAGACCCGCGCCGGACCGTCCCAGTCCCCCGCGATCACGTACGCCCCGTCCGGCGAGCACGCCAGACCGCTGACCGACGCGCTGTGCCCGGTGTGCACGCGAACCAGCGCCCCCATCGCTACCGTGAACAGTCGCACCGCCCCGTCGCTCCCGCCCGCCGCGATCAGTGAACTGTCCGGCGTAAACGCGAGGCTGCTGACCATCGCTCCAGTTGGGATCACGCGCACAACGGCGCCGTCACGCGCGTCGCGGAGCACGATCGCCCCGTCATATCCGCCTGTCGCGACGTACTCGCCGTCCACGGATGCCGCGACAGCCTCGAGTGTCCGCGAATGCTGCGTGTACTGGCCCGCCGGCGTCCCGCTCGCCGCATCCCACTCCCGCACGGTCGCGTCGCCAGCGCCGCCGAACACCATCCCCCCGCCGGACAGAATGCGCGTCCCGCTCGGCCGCCAGCCGATCCCGCCCACGGGCCCCGCATGCCCCGAAATCGTCAGCGCCGTCGTACCCGTCGCGACCTCCCACACCCGGATCGTCGAATCCACGCCGCTCGTCGCCACCCGGGCCCCATCCGGCGAAAAACGCACGGCGTTCACGCCACCCGTGTGGCCGCTCAGCGTCCGGACCAGCGCGCCGCTCGACAGCTCCCACAACTTGGCCGTGCCGTCGAGGCTCGCAGACGCCAGCAGCGTTCCATCCGGCGATACATCGATCGATCCCAGCCGCGCCGCGTGCGCGTTGATTGTCCGCGTCTCGACGCCGTCCGCGATTCGCCAGTGTCGAATCACGCCCAGCGTTCCCGTCGAAAACGCCGAGCCGCTTCCCGTGATCAGCTCCGATCCATCCGGTGTGAACGCCACCGAGAGGACATAGTGCTGCACGTTCTTCGTGAACGTCCGCACCACCTGCCCGTCGGACAGCCGCACCAGCAGCGTCGTCTCCTCCAGCCCGGACTCCGACCCGCCGATCGCGATGTACTGCCCATCCGGCGAGAACGCCGACGCATACCCCGTCTCGAGACAGCAATAGGTCTGAAGTACCGCCCCGTCGCTCAACCGGACGAGAAATCCGCCGCCCGTTCCCGTGAACACCAGCGACTCGCTGTCCGGCGAGAACTGAACCGAGTGAATCGCGGCCGATCCGAAAAACGGGTTCGTAAATGTGTAGAGCAGGCCGCCGTCCGCCGCACGCCAGACCTTGGCGGTCCCGTCTCCCGAAGCCGACGCCGCCAGCGCCCCGTCCGGCGAATAGGCGACATTCTCGACGCCGGCCGCGTGGCCGCCGGCCTGCCAGCGCACGACCGGCCGCCCCTGGCCCGCTGCGTGAAAAACCACGCCGATCGCCGCCAGAATCGCGCAGCCGCGGAAAATCGGACGCTGCATCCCCCCGACAAAACCCGGCACTTTTCGCACGAATCGATCCCCTTCCGCCCACGGGCCCGAGACACTTCGACCGGCGCGCAGCCCGCCCGCCTCTCCAGAACACCGCCTGCGACTCGATTATTCCCGCTGCGTCACGCCCGCCGCGAGGCCACGATCGCGAGCATCTGCGGAATCGCCGGCATCCCCGGCGGCAGGTGCCAGCGCCGGTCCGCGTCGACGATCGACCCCTCAAAGAACTTGCACCCGTTCGAGTACGGGTATTCGCGCACGACGTCGATCGTCAGCCCCGCCTCGATCATCGCCGTCAGCCGGTCCGCGACGCTCCAGTTGAATTCGATGCACGCGTGAGGATTCCTGAAGTCCTTCACGCCCTCGACATATCCCGACGGCGCGAGCACCGCTCCCGAATCCGCGACGTAGTCCCGAACGCCGTCCTCCCAGCGGATCGGCTCCGCGCCGAAATAGGGAAACTTGAGCGCCAGCCGCTCGTCGAACATCGAGATCACCGGGTGAAACTCGATTCCCACCAGCCGCCCTCCCGGCCGCAGCACCGCGGCCGCGCCGCGCGCCCAGTGTTTGAGATCCGGCAGCCAGCAGAGCGCGCCGTACGAGTAGAACACGACGTCGAACTGCCGCCCCGCGCGGATCGCCTCGTCGAGCCATTCGTAGACATCCGCCCGGTGAAACTCGCCCGGCACGCCGGACTCGACCGACAGCCGCCGCGCGAATTCGATCGCCTCGTCGCTGATGTCCACGCCGGTCACGTGCGCCCCGAGCTGCGCGATGCTCAGCGTGTCCTGCCCCGCGTTGCATTGCAGGTGCACGACCCGCGCCCGGCGCACATCGCCCAGCAGCTCGATCTCCTCCGGGAACAGCTTCGAGCCGCCCGCCCGGAAGAACGCCGCCTGGTCAACTTTGTGACTGTTGTGCGCGGCCGTCGCCGCGTTCCACGAGAGCCGGTTCTGCTCGGTGATCGTCTGGCGCGTGTCCATTTCCGCAGAATAGCGGGAATTCGCCCATCCGCGGCCTTTTCCCGGCCGCACCGCCCGTCCGGCGGCACGTGAATTGCTCGGATTTCAGGCAAGATTGCGCTATCCCCTCCGCCCCCCGGAGGCTAGACTGCGCCGACACCTCACGCGGAGATGCTCATGACGCCGCTCCCGGACACGATTCACCCCCTGCTCGAAAACATGAAGCGCCTGGAGGCCAGCGACCTCCACCTCAAGACGAGCGTGCCCCCCGTCTACCGCATCGGCGGCCACCTGCGCCGGACCGACATGCCGGTGATCGAGATCGGCAGCCGCTGGATCGAGAAGGTCCTGGAGCCGATGATCCCGGAGCGCCGCCGGGCGGATTACGAGCGCCGCGGCGCCCTCGACTTCGCCATCAGTCTGCCCGACGGCGACCGCTTCCGCGTCAACGTCGCCCGCTCCTGCGACCAGCTCCACGCCGCCATCCGCCGCGTGAAAAGCAAGATCCCAAGTTTCGAAGCGCTCCACCTGCCGCCGATCTACCGCAAGATCGCCGACGAGATGCACGAGGGCCTCGTCATCATCTGCGGCGTCACAGGCTGCGGAAAAAGCACCACGCTCGCCGCGATGATCGACCACATCAACGAGGAGAAGTCCGACAACATTATCAGCATCGAGGACCCGATCGAGTACGTATTCAAACCCAAGAAAGGCATCATCAGCCAGCGCGAGATCGGCCTCGACGTCGAGGTCTTTTCCGACGCCCTTCGCTCCGCCGTCCGCCAGGACCCCGACGTCCTCTTCATCGGCGAGATGCGCGACCGCGAGACCATGCTCGCCGCCCTCCAGGCCGCGGAGACCGGCCACCTCGTCTTCTGCACGCTCCACACCGCCGACACGATGCAGTCGCTGGCCCGAATTCTCGAATTCTTCCCGCCCGATCAGCACACGTTCATCCGCAGCTCGCTCGCCAACGGCCTCAAGGCCATCATGGCCCAGCGGCTTCTCCCCGCGATCAAGCCCGAGATTCTCCGTGTCCCCGCGACCGAGGTGCTGCTCGCCGAT
Source organism: Planctomycetota bacterium (assembly GCA_045863555.1). Classification (GTDB taxonomy): domain Bacteria; phylum Planctomycetota; class Phycisphaerae; order UBA1845; family Fen-1342; genus JACRLV01. Next base: position 16,473 of record BTUU01000014.1, read on the forward strand.
CCGATCGTGCGCGAACGCATCCGCGAGGGCACCGACGAGGACCTGCCCGAGATCATCGCCGGCGCCAAGGGCACGGGCATGCACAGCTTCACCGCGTCGCTGGCGGAGCTGGTCGACAAGGACCTCGTCTACTTTGACACGGCCATGGAATTCGCCCCGAACCGCGAGGCCCTCGAAGGCCACGTCCGCGGCATCAAGACCACGGCCCAGGCGCTGGTCCATCGCGTGAAGCACCGGACGAACATGTAGCGAGTATTCAGTAGGCTGAGCTGAGCCCGTGAATACCACAGAACTCGCGGACGACCGCGACCGGGCTCAGCCCAGCCTTTCCCCATTGCGCCCCGTGCCATTTCGAAATGAGCGGTTCGCGGTGCCGCGCACGAAGTCGGGGCGAATTCGATCGCCGCGGCGGCTCCGAACTCGAAAAACCTCCCCTCGGGTCGACATGGCTTGACGGACGCGGCGGCGCCGGCGGAGCACGCCACTCGTGTCAGCATCGCACCCAAAATCGTCGCGAGGCCACCCGCCCCGTACCAAGCGGGATGGGGGCGCCGGTCCGGTCCCGCCTGGGTCGACACGAGACATCGCCGACCTGTACCATCCGGTCCGGGCCATACAGGCGGGAGGTCGTGATGGCGTTTTTCAAGATGGCGGGCACTGAACACCCCGGCGGCGCGCTTTCGCGCCCGACGGTCGCGATTCCGATCATCGGCGTGCTCGCGATCATCGCGGCGGCGGTGTACTACATCGGCGGTCCCGAGAAGCCCACTACTCTGGCACCGGAGGCCTCACCCGAAGCGACGATCGACGCCTACGCGATGATCTGCAAGAAGTGCGGTGCACGCTTCGACCTGAAACGGTCGGAGTTCACCACCTGGCCGCAAAATGAGCACGGCTACCAGTGCCCCAAGTGCAAGGCCTACAACACCGAACCGGACAACTCGAAGGCGGCCCGAATGCCCGCCGACAAGGGCGGTTGAGGCGCCCGCGGCCCACCGAGAAATGAAAAACGCCCGCGGTGCATCGCTGCATCGCGGGCGATTCGCTTTTTTGGGGCTGCCCCGGAAGGATCAGGGGCCGATGATGCCGTTCTGATAGAAGACGCGCGGATCGGTGTAGGGGCTGAACCAGCCCGCCTCAACCGCGTCGTTCGGATTCGGGTTGATCGAGAAGTTGTCGTAGCGCCAGCCGTTGCCGCGCCAGTGCAGCCGCCAGTAGATGTTTCCGCGGCCGCGGTAGTCGGCCGGGTTGTGCATCGAGCCACGGGCGGTGATCTTCACAATGGCCGCGTGGCCGTCGACGAAGGTGGCATTGAAGCGGCCGACGGTCCGGTGGTGATCGGGGATGTCCTGCGGCCGGCCGCCGGGCCGGGTCTGCTGATTGCCGGAGTTGATTCCGGTCTGGCCGAGTTCCCAAGTGTTCGTCAGCGCCTGGAAGAGGCGCGATTCCCAGAAGAGGAGATTCCGGCCGGGCTCGGCGAACTTGTCGCGCTTGCGGCGGTAGCCGCCGAAGCGGGCATATTCATGGCCGTCGGGCCGGGCGTGGTCCTTGATCGCAAGCGTATCGCCCTGGTAGCTGTTTCCGGCGGTCAGGAAGATCGACTGTTCGAAGCGGACGTCGCGCGGCTGCATGCACATGCGTGTGCCGTCGTTGACGCTGCCATAGAGCGTGTCTTCACCCGGTTCACGGAAGAGATCCCAATCGCGCTGATTCTGCGTAGTGGGCCTGACGCCGCCGTCGGCGAAGACGAACTTGTTCATGAACCGCCCCTCGGCGAACTTGCCGGTGATCGAGCCGGTGCCGACGCGGTTGTATTCATTCATGGCGCCGTCGGTGCCGCCCCAGCAGTGATCGCCAGAGCCGAACCAGTAGCGCGCGGGCATCCCGGGCCGCCAGCCCTCTTCGCGGGTGCTGGGGTGGGACTTGTGAAGCTGCTGGAGCGATTCTTCTTCCGCGTTGTAGTGGGCAAAGCGTGAAAACTCGCGAAGCTGGGCGAGGCATTTCGCCCGACGGGCCTGCTCGCGCGCCCCGGCGAGCGAAGGAAGAAGAATCGCGATCAGGAGGGCGATGATCGCCACCACGACCAGCAATTCGATCAGCGTAAAACCGCGCGCCTGCTTCATCCTTGGCATACGAAACTCCTACGTGATGTGGCCCGCAACGCAGGCGAGGAAATCCCGCATTGATCCGAACCGCGACGTGGCGGAAGCAGAAAACAGAGCCCCTCGACCCGTTGAAAAGCCTGCGATTTGCGACCCGAACAGGATCGTCTGCGGTTCTATTTTCGGCGGACTCTGGGGGCCGCGTCAAGAAAAAAAAGAGGCCGCGGCGATTTTTTGCAGCGCCGCGGCCGGGAATCTCCGGACTATCGGGTTTAGTAGACGATGCCTTCCATCCACATCAGGCGCGGATCGCTGTAGCCCTGGAACCAGATGTTCCGGACCATCGCCATGTCGTAGCTGTCGTACCACCAGTCCTTGGCGCGCCAGTGGAGGCGCCAGTTCCGCGGGTACATCTGCTGATAGTCGGCGACGCGGTTCATCGACCCGCGGGCCCGCACGGTCACAACCTTGGCGTGGCCATCGACGTACCCGACGTTGAACTTGCCGACCTGGCCGTGATGCCCTTCGACATCCTGCGCGCGCTGGCCGGGCTGGCAGGGCCAGCTTGCGACGTTGATCCCGGCCGACTGCATCTCGACGGTGTTCATGATCGCCTGGGTGAAGCGCGACTCGAAGAAAAGCGTATTCAGGCCGGCATTCGCAAACTTGTCCATGGGCCGGTTATAGGAGCTGAATCGCAGATAGGCCCAGGGGTCGAGGGTGTGCGACTTCACGCCGAACGTGTCGCCGCGATAGCTGTTGCCGGTCGCATTGAAAAGCGAGATCGAATCGTATCGCGCGTGCGGCGCGGAATAGGCGAGCGCGGTGCGGTTCTGGAAGGAGCCCGCGAGCGAATCCTCGCCCGGTTCGCGGAAGATGTCGTACTCGGAGTCTTTCTCCATCCCGGGCTGCGGGATCTGGTTCATCGTCCCGAAGATGAACCGATTCATGAAGCGCCCGGCGGCGTGCTTGCCCTGGTTCGCGGGGTTGCCGGGCCGAGCGCGCCACTCGATCGCGCCGCCGTTGGCCGTGTTCGTAATTGCAGCGTCGCCGTCCTTGCCGCCCCAGCAATGATCGCCAGCGCCCATCCAATAACGGTTGCTCGAGTTGCCTTCCCGATCATCGCCCGCGGAAGGGTGCGGCGTGTGAGGCCGGTTCTTGCGGTCTTCCTGGGCGTTCATCGCCGCGAAGTTCAGGTGCTGCTTGAGATTCGCGAGACACTTGGCGCGTTTTGCCTGTTCCCGCGCGCCCTGGAGCGAGGGGAGCAGGATCGAAATGAGCAGGGCGATGATCGCGACGACCACCAGGAGCTCGATCAGGGTAAAACCGCGCTTCATCCGTGGCATACTGAGTCTCCTACGCGCTGGCGCAATGCACGAATCCGGGATGATTTGATCCGCTCCGCGAGAGAATGCGGATGAAAAAACGGACCCCCTCCATTCAACCCGATCGATCCGGCGATGTGCGACCCGAACTTGGATCGGCTCAAATGGTCATTCTGCCACAACCGGTTGCGGCGGTCAATAGAATTTCGGGCGCGTTTTCGGACTTTGCGAGCGGGGCCTTTTCACCAGATTACGCAGATTCCGCACAGTGGCGGAAGGCCCCTCGCCCGTTGCCTGCCCGGCGGGCGGGCATCGTCGTGGGTGCAGACGCGTCGGGCGGTTGGGGCCGTGTGGCTGGGCGGTCGGTTCGACGATACCGGGGACGCGGGTGGGCAAGCGGCGCGGACGGGCGGAGCGAGGACTAGGGTGGTGCGGAAAAACCGGCTGGTTGGCCGGTTCCACATTACCCGTCCGATGCCGCGTCGGGCGCGGAAGATGCGGCCACTCCCGCCGGCGGGCGGACGAGCTGGGGCGGGCCTTCGCGGGAAATCATCGTGCCCGCGCCGGATTCGGTGAAAATCTCGATCAGGAGTGAATGCGGCTCGACGCCGTTGATGATGTGAGCCTCCCGAACGCCCCCCTCGACCGCCTGGGCGCAGGCCTTGAGCTTGGGCGACATGCCCTTGCCGGCCGTGCCGTCCTTGATGAGCGCCCGGGCGTCGGCCACGCTGAGGCGGGAGTACATCTCGGCCTTGGTCGCGAAGTCCTTGTAGACCCCCGGCACGGTGGTCATGACGATCAGCTTTTCGGCCTTCATCGCGAGGGCGACCTCGGCCGCGATCGTGTCGGCGTTGATGTTCAAGATCGTGCCGTCGGGGTCGGCCGCGAGGGAGGCGACGACGGGGATGAAATCGCGTTCGACGAGGTTCTGAAGAAGCGAGGGGTCGACCGCTTCGACGTCGCCGACGAAGCCGAAGTCGACCTCGCGGGCGAGGCCGTTCTCGATGACCGTCGTCACCGGCCGGCGATGCGCCCGGATCAGTGCTGCATCCACTCCCGAGAGACCGACGCCCTTGCCGCCGTGCTTGTTCAGCGCGCCGAGGACCTCGGTGTTGATCTTGCCGGCGAAGACCATCTTGGCGACTTCGAGGGCGGCGGCGTCGGTGACGCGGCGGCCTTCGACCATCTGCGGCTTGAAGCCGAGGCTCTCGGAGAGTTCGTTGGCCTGCGGGCCGCCGCCGTGGACGACGACGAGCTGGATACCGACCATGTCGAGCAGCGTCAGATCGCCGGCGATGGCGTCGAGGTGGGCGCGATCGCGGAGGAGCTCGCCGCCGAACTTCACCACGAAGAGGCGGTTGCGGAACTGGCGGATGTAGGGCAGGGCCTGGAGAAGGATGGATACGTCGAGCAAGGCGGACTCCTCGGTTGAATCGAGGGCAGCATAGACGGGGCGTGAAAACGTGAAAAGGTGAAAACGTGAAAAGGGGAGGGCGCACCGGGGTAAAAGGTGAAAACGGGAGGGTCCGCGGTGTTTCCCTTTCACCTTTCGCTTTTCACCTTTCACGCGTCACGCATAGCGGATCCAGCGGAAGAGCTCGCGGATCGACGGGGGCTTGCCGTACATGAGGACGCCGACGCGGAAGACTTTGCCGGCGGCCCAGATTGCGGCGATGACGGACGCCCAGAGCAGCGCGAGCGTTGCGATGATCTGCCAGAGGGGGATGTTCGGATCGGCGCAGAGCCGCAGAATCATGATGAAGGGCGTGATCGGCGGAACGAAGCTGAGGCCGACGCTCAGGGCGGTATTGGGATACTGCGAGATCGGCATCCAAAGCGCCAGCGGAAGGATGTTGAGAATCGACAGCGGGGACACCATCGACTGGGCTTCCTTGAGCGTATTGCACGCGGAACCGATCCCCGCGAGAAGCGAGGACATGAACAGAAACGCAGGAACGAAGTAGAGAGCGACCCAGAGCAGACGGCTGCCGGTGATCAGGTGTTCCATGTGCTGCGAGCGTGCCGTGAAGTATCCGACCGAACTCCAGATCCCGAGCACGACCACGCCGACCATCGAAACGCCGAGAATTTTTCCTGCCATGAGCTGCATCGGGCTGATCGCGGAGAGCAGGACTTCGACGATGCGGGTGCTCTTTTCTTCGAGCACGCTCGTGAGCAGGCCCATGCTGATGCCGAACGTGCCCATGTAGAGGAGGAAGATAAAGATGAACGGCGTCAGGATACGTGACATCGTCTCGTCAACGATCAGCTTGCCAGTATTGATGTCAATCGTCTCGATAGAAACCGGCCGTTCGAGATTTCGCACGCGCTCTCGATCGATCGGAGGATCAGACAAGGAGTAACGCGCGTTGACGATCGCGTCCTTGACAAGCCCGGCGAGCATTTGACCGGCCGCAAGTTGATCGTCACCGCGGCCGATGCGCGGCTTTCCGTCTCCGGTGACCGCATCGTCAGGAATGACGACGTAGGCGTAATATCGCTTGGTCCTTACGGCGTCATTCAACGAGTCTTCGGGCTCTTCTCCGGCAACCAACGCGAGCGGCTGGCCTGGGTTTTTGCCGTTGTGTGCCTCAACCTGTTCCTGAAGTGACGCCATTGCGTCTCGGTCATGATCGATCACCGCAATGGTCCGAAGCGGAGTCGCCGCCTCTTCCGCCATTTGCTGAATGTAGTTGCTCCCGAATATGAGCAGTACGATGAGAGCGGGCATAAGAATCACGCCGAGGAAGAACGTCCGCGTCTTCACCGTTTCGAGGAATTCGCGGCAGGCGACGACCCAGATCTTGTTCATGGCCGTACCCCCTGCCGCTGATCGCCGCGGCGATCGCCCGCGGTAACATTCGACGCCCCATCGCCCGACTCGAAACGCGTGTCCTCGTCGCCGACATCGCCGACGAGCTTTACGAAGATCTCCTGGAGCGAGGGACGGATGACCTCGAAACGCGTCAGGCGGCAACGCTCGGCGGCTTCCTGGACGATCGGCTGCGTGTCGACGCCGTCGGCGAGTTCGACATCGGCCGCGCCGACGGTGATGTGCGCATCGTTCACGCCCGGGAGCGTCCGCAGCCATGAGAAGTCGCCCTCGCCGGCGAACGCGAGGCGGCGGGAGGGGAATTGCGAGCGGATGTCATGGACCGTGCCGTCGATGAGCTTGCGGCCGCGGTGGATGAGCAGGATGCGGTCGCAGAGGCGTTCGGCCTGCTCCATCTGGTGGGTCGAGAAGATGACGGTGCGGCCGCGGCGGCGAAGGTCGACGATGAGATTTTCGAGCATGTCGCGGTTGAGCGGGTCGAGACCGCTGAAGGGCTCGTCGAGGATGATCAGCTCGGGGTCGTGCAGGACGGTTGAGATGAACTGGATTTTCTGCTGCATGCCTTTCGAGAGGCTCTCGACGCTCTTCTTGCGCCAGCTCTCGAGGCCGACGCTGGCGAGGAGTTCGCCAATGCGATGCGTAAGCGCCGCGCCGTGGAGGCCCTTGAGCTGGCCGAAGTACCGCAGCGTCTGGTCGACGGTCATTTTGCGGTAGAGGCCGCGTTCCTCGGGCAGGTAGCCGATGCGGTCTTTCACGTCGAGGGCGCGGGGGTGGCCGAGAATTTCGATCGAGCCGGAGTCGGGGTAGTTGATGGACATGACCATGCGGATGGTCGTGGTCTTGCCCGCGCCGTTGGGGCCGAGGAAGCCGAGGATCTGGCCGGCGGGGACGCGAACGCTCAGGCGGTCGACGGCGAGGAACGTCCCGAAAGATTTGGTCACGTCGGTGAGGACGAGGGCGTCGGGGGTCGCTTGACGGCTCATGCGGGTCGCGGGTCCTTTCGGATGTCGGCGAGCCGGGGAGTATCGCCGGAAACGTCCCGCCGGGGAAATGCGGTGGCTACTGTTGGAGGGAGACGCGCGGCGGCGGGACGACCCACGCGGCCGCAGGTTCCCTTGTTCCGCGCGACCCGGCCGGTAGACTGAAGTGGAGCGGAACACTCGGGAGCTGCGTGTGCCGATCGAATCTGTCGCATCGGGTCACCGCTACTGCCGCGGATGCGGGTACATCCTCGACGGCCTTGCGTCGGCCCGCTGCCCTGAGTGTGGCCGGGGGTTCGATCCTGGCGATCCGAGGACCCATGCGACCCGGCCGCGGCGAGCGGCGGTGACGCCCGCGACGTGGCGAATCCTGCTGCTGGCGGCCGCGTGCGTGCCGATCGAACTGCTGTGCGTCTCGTTCGTTTGGTACGCGGCCGGCGACGTTGCGTGTGCGCCGTACCTGCTGCTCATCCTCGTGGGGAACCTCCTGGTCCTCGTGGCGGCGTTTCTGCGACGGCGGACGGCGGTCGCCCTGCTGTGCCTGCTGGTTGCGCTTACGTGCCTGCGGCCGATTCAGCTTCGCGTGCGGATGGCGTACCTCGACGCGGAAGCGGCTCGCATCATCGCGTATGCGGAGGCTGTCCGGGTGAGCACGGGGCGTTACCCGGCGGATCTGGCCGGTTACACGTTTCGGTGGCCGTGGACGGCAGGGTTTCTCTCCTACTCACCGGGATTTGAACTGCACTGGTGGGGCGAACAGCCGGGCGTGTCGCATTCGTACAGGGCGGGGAGAGGCTATTTCTACTACCCGGACTAAGCGGCGGACGGTGCGAGATGGTTCGACGGATCGGCGTAATCAGCAGCCTGGGTCTCTCGCTGGTGCTGTTCGCGCTGGTTGGCGTCAGCTTTTTTGATCCGCCTGCAGTTGTCCGAGAGCTTTGGACCGGCAAATGGGTAGCTCTTGACGTGCTTGAGGGTCGGGTGCGAATTCGCACCTGCACCGTGCGCGACTGCACGGATGCGGAGCTTCGCGAAATAATTCTCAAGTACGCGAGTCCCGTGTTCCTGTGCTGGGGTTCGATCGCCGCGCCTTTGGCCGTTCCAACCGAGGCTCAGGTATGGGAGGCGCTCGGCGGGGACCCGTTGGACACGCGACGACTCCCAGCCTTCATGAAGCTGATCCGAACGTGTGAGGGTGAACAATTTGGCCCAACCGCGCGACTGATCAAATTCCGGCTCGATATCTCATCGAGGCAGGACAAACGCTCGTGGGCCGTCGAGAGTAACGACGGTCCGGTAAGACCCGGCTTTGGGTTGTCGCGGAAAATTCACCTGAACGACGAAGTCGTGATCATGCCGCTCTGGGTCATTGCGGGTGTGCTCATGGCGTGGCCCGCGGTTGTGCTTGTCGTGACCCGATTCAGGCGGCGGATGCGAATGGCCGGACTGTGCCGGGCGTGCGGGTATGACCTGAGGGGCAACGTCAGCGGAGCGTGCCCGGAGTGCGGGCGCTTGATCGATTCGAAAGGACATGAGGGGCATGTCCGACATTCAGGCTGACCTCAGACGTGCGCTCGTCGTTTTTCGCGAGAACCCTACTGCGAGCGAAGAGGAATTTCTCGCGGCGCTCGGCGCGGCGGGAATCGAGCGGCGGATGGCGGTCGCGATCATCGAGTTCATGCCGGTCGCGTTTACGCGCGTCGAATTTCGATACTCCGGCGCGATGTTCTGTGATCACTTCATTCGCCAAGCCGCGAACGGAGATTTTTCTCAGCCGTTTTTGTACAGCGGGCAGCCCGTCTTCCTCGCCGCAGTTGCGCTGGCTGAGGCGGGTGTGGCGCGCGACGATATGCTCGCCGTGCTTACCCGTTCGGCCGAATTCGATATGATCCGGCAGGTGTTGGACTCCGGGAAGACGCTCAGTGATGGCGTGTTTTCGCCGCTGATTTTCATGTGGAACCAAGCAGACGCGGAGGCGACGCTGTCCCCTGCGCCTCGAAAATGGTGGCAATTCTGGAAGCGTAAATAGCCGTTTCCGCTCGGCGGATGAGAAGCACGCTGATGCAAGATCAACTGAAATGTGCTCTCGATGTGTTTCGCGAGAACCCGTCGGCGAGCGACGAGGAACTGCTGGAAGCGCTCTGTGCCGCGGGAATCGAGCGGCGGCTCGCGGCAAAGATCATCCAGTTCATGCCGCCGGCGTTCATGCGCGTGCAGTTCCGCGAATCCGGGCCCCACTTCTCGGACAAGTACATGCTCTTTCGCGGGAACCAGAATGACGGGCGCACGTTTCCATTGACCAGCGAGCCCGTGTTCAACGCCGCGCTGGAACTGGCTCGCGCCGGTGTCTCGCGCGACGAAATGCTGGCGGTTCTCCGCCGGTCGTCGGAGTACATTGCTCTCGGCAAAGCCCTTCGCGCGGGTGAGCAGCCGGGCGACCTTGTAATGTCGCCCGTGGGGGTGTTCGCAGATTGGGGCCGCACGGATGAGGCGTAGGGCCCGTCGGCCGGGACGCGGAAGTGATGGCAGTTCTGGAAGCGCGGCTAGCCGCCCATTCGATCGGGCGACCTCGCGGTTGCAGGGCGGCGTCTGGCCCGTCGCCGAAGTTCGCGATACCATCCGTTTCGTGCCCCCGAAGAGGTTGGGCCGGTGCAGTACACCAGCAGGACATCGGGTCAGGACCGGAAGGTAGCAGCCCACCCGGCTTGGCCTACGTGCATCGATTCCCCGGCTGACGCGGGGGCACATTTGTTCGTCGTTCTCCGTAGTGCAAGGCTCCGCCTTGATGCGTAGTTCGAGGCTCCGCCTTGATGAGCGTACTTCAAAGCTCCGCTTTGAGTGCAAACCTGGAGGTTTGCACTACGGCTCAAAGCAACCGCGGACACGAAACCCGAGGTCGCCCGTGTCGTACACGGTTCTCGCACGCAAGTATCGCAGCCGGACCTTTGACGAGGTCATCGGCCAGGATCCCATCGCGACCACGCTCAAGAACGCCATCACCGCCGAACGGCTGCACCACGGCTACCTCTTCACCGGCACGCGCGGCTGCGGCAAGACCAGCATGGCCCGCATCCTCGCCCGCTCGCTGAACTGCCTGAAGGCCAAGGGGCCGACCGTCTCGCCCTGCCTCGAATGCGATTCGTGCAAGGCGATCGGCGAGGGACAGGACATCGACGTGGTCGAGATCGACGCGGCCAGCAACACCGGCGTCGACAACATCCGCGAGCTGCGCTCGAACGCGGCCTATCGCCCGGCCCGCTCGCGATTCAAGATCTACATCATCGACGAAGTGCACATGCTCTCGACCGGCGCATTCAACGCGCTGCTCAAGACGCTCGAAGAGCCGCCGGAGCACGTGAAGTTCATCCTCGCGACGACCGAGATGCAGAAGGTCCCCGCGACGATCCGCAGCCGCTGCCAGTGCTTCTCCTTCCGGAACATTGCGCCGGACGTGATCGCCAAGCGGCTCGACGAGATCGCGGCCGAGGAGGGCGCGAAGGTCGAGCCGGCGGTGACGCGCCGGATCGCCCGGCTGGCGAACGGGTCGATGCGCGACGGCCTGTCGATCATGGACCAGCTTCTGGCCGTTTCGCCGAAGAAGCTCGATTCGAAGGTGCTCGACGACATCCTGCCGCCGGTCCAGGACGAGCAGGTCTTCGCCCTGTTCCAGACGGCCGCGGCCGACGATGTCGCGGGCGTACTGGGCAAGACGGAGGGGATTCTCTCCGGCGGACGCGGATTGGACGTGTTCTGTCACGATCTGATCGAGGTCGCGCGGACTTTGATGCTGATCCGGGCGTGCGGGCCGGACACGGGCGTCGTCGATTTCCCCGCGGGCAATCGCGACGAATACGTGAAGCTGGCCGGCGGCTTCGAGCTGTCGCAGTATGTGCAGATGATCGCGATGTTCGAGGAACTGCGGCGGAACGTGCGCTTCAGCGGCGCGGGCCGGGCGCTGACCGACGCGGTGATGGTCCGGCTGGCGCGGATGCGGGCGTGGTCGGCAATCGAGACGCTGCTCGCGGGCAGCGCGGGCGGCGACGACGAAAAAAAAAAGCCCCAGCCCCCGGTAGCCACCCCCGCTAGGCCGCAGCCGACGGCGCAGGCCGCCAGTCCAAGCGCCGCACGACCCGCCGAGCGCGTCGTCGCGGGTCCGAGGAGCGCGGACCGTGCGAGTCTGCCCGAATCACCCGCGCAACGGCCCACCGACGCCCCCTCTGAGCCCGTCGCGGCCGGTCCGAGCCGCGCTGCGGCGCCGCCGCGGCCCGAATCGTCGGGTGCCGCTCCTCAACCCGAACGATATGGCCGTGCCGCGGCCCCTGCCGCACCGCGTGCGAGTGCAGTGCCCGCGCCGGCGGCCGCGCCCGAGCCCGAGTGGGAGGACGACCGTCCTGACGCCGACTACTCAGACGTCGCCGAAGCGTCTCTTGGTTCGGAAGAGGATGCAGCACCGCTGGCCGAGTCGGTCCGGTCGCGCGATCCGCTCCTCCGGCGCGAGGTGACGCAGGCGGAACAGGCGCGGATCATGAACGACCCGGCGGTGAAGCAGGCGGTGGAGCTGTTTCGCGGGACGATCGTGAACATGGAGTTTGTGACGCCGGTGCGCGGCGCTGGTGAGGAAGACGAGTAGCATCAGTACCCCGCACGCCAGTGCGGGACCACCACTGGCGTGGTGGGTTCGGTTGTGCGGTGCATGGAGACGCGATGTTTGGGAATCTCGGCCAGTTGATGGGCCTGCTGAAGAACGCGGACAAGATCAAGGCCAACATGAAGGACATGCAGGAGCGGCTCGCCGCGCTCCGCTTCGTCGGCGACGCCGGCGCGGGCCAGGTGCAGGCGACCGTCGACGGCCGCGGCGAACCGGTCTCGCTGAAGATCGACCCCGCGCTCTTCGCGGGCGGCGACCACGAGATGGTCGAGGAGCTCGTCTGCGCGAGCTTCCGTCAGGCGATCCAAAAGAGCCGCGAGGGCATGCAGAAGGAGATGTCCGCGGCGATGGGCGGGCTCGATCTGAGTCAGTTCATGGGAACGGGGCAGTAGCGGGTCCTTGATGAGCGAGCAGCGCCTTTCCGGTCCGTTGCAGCGTCTGATCGACGAGCTGCGCAAGCTCCCCGGTGTCGGAGCGCGCTCCGCGGAGCGGATCGCGTTTCACATCCTGAAGACGCCGGCGGCGGAGGCGCTCGGGCTCGCCCAGACGATCCGCGACATCAAGGAGAAAATCCGCCCGTGCAGAGTGTGCTTCAACCTCGCCGATGAAGAGCTGTGCGATGTCTGCCGCGACGGGCGGCGCGATGCGTCGGTCATCGTCGTGGTCGAGCAGCCGAAGGATCTGCTCACGCTGGAGTCGACGGGCCTGATCGCGGGCGTCTATCACGTCCTGATGGGCCGCATCGCGCCGCTGGAGGGCATCGGGCCGGAGGATCTGACGATCCGGCAGCTTCTCGAGCGCGTAATGGCGGGGGGCGTACGCGAGGTGCTGCTGGCGACAAATCCGACGCTCGAAGGCGACGCGACGGCGCTCTACATCTCGAACGCTTTGCAAGGCAAGGTCAAACTGACGCGCCTCGCCCGCGGCCTAGCGCCGGGCGGGCAGATCGAGTACGCGAACCGGACGATGCTGGAAGAGGCACTCAAGGGGCGGCGCGAAGTTGACTGATTTTCGTTCTACCGGAGGACACTCCGTCGTACTGCCAAGAAGCCGATCCCGAGCAATCCCAACAGCCAGGAGTCGGGGCTGGGTACGAGGAACGAAAGTTCCATAGTACCGCTGATGTCGCCTTCGCTTTGCAACTCCCCGCTCAAGTAGAACGTGTAAGTACCAGGAGACAACCCAACCAGAATGTCCGGCAGTTCGAATGGCAACGCGACAATCTGATAGTCAGTGTCGAACGTCGAATATGATCCTTCGCCGAACAGATCGCCGTCTTCGGATTCCAAGCGCCAAAAAACATTCGCTTGCCCATTCCCCAGGAGGCTACCTAGGCTCCCGTTTATCAAGAGAGAAGTTGGAGAATCGATACTGAATTCTGCCGCCTGATAAAAAAACGCACTCGACGCCAATCCACTGTCGTCGTCAATGCCCGACGAGAGGGTGAACGAATGTGTGTAGCTCAGTGCTCCGCCCATCAGCGTACTGGATGACGACGCCCCGTCTGCGCTGACCGTCAGGGAGGAAAAAAAGCCGCCGGGACCACCATAATCCGAGTCACTGCCACTCCCGGCAAAAGCGTCGTTGGTCCATGAAAGCGGCTGAAAATCGGCGACGGCAGTTCCGACAAACGAGAGCGCCAGTAGGATTCCGATGGCTCGCATCGCAGTATCGACCTTTCCGGGTAATATCCAATCTCAACCTCACTGCACCCAGCGGCTGCGCACAGTAGCACTCCCTCCGCAGGCGTCAATCAGACGAACGCCTCATCCTCCGCGAAGCTGTTGCCGACTGCCAGGCCGTGCGCGCGCCCAACCCGCCCCTCTCCCTCAAAACCGCTCCCGGACTCGCCGCCGAAAATTCCCGTCGGTACAATTTGCCCGGTCTCGAATCACACCTCATATCGAGGAAACAGCCATGAAATCGTTTCCGCTTGGCCTCGTCGCGGCGCTCGTTTTTCTCTCGCTGACGAATACGCACGCACAGACCGTTACGACCGAGTCACTGCTCAAGGGGATGATCGACCTGTCCGCCCTCGCCGAGTGGCCCGACCCGCCCTTCATCTGCAAGCAGTTCTCCAGCTACGACCGCGCCTCCAAGACCGCTGACGACGCCAAGGCCTGGTTCGCCAACGGCGACGCCGGGCAGTTCATCCGCATCGACACCGTCGGCGACCGCAAGGAGCACGTCATGGCCGACATGGCCGGCCCGGGCGCGATTGTCCGCATCTGGTCGGCCAACCCGAAGGGCACGCTCCGCATCTATCTCGACGGGGAAACCAAACCGACGATCGAATGCGACCTCGGCACGTGGCTCAGCGGCCTCTACCCCGGTGTGCCCAAGCCGATCGCGGGCGAGTACAGCAAGGGCTGGAACAGCTACTTCCCCATCGCCTACGCGAAGCACTGCAAGATCACGAGCGACCAGCCCGGCTTTTACTACCACGTGAATTACCACGAATATCCCGCGGGCACGGCCGTCCAGACCTTCACGCCGGCCGACATCGAGAAGAACATCCCGCTCATCTACAAGGTCGCGGGCACGCTCGCCGCCCCGCCGACGCCAAAGGCCGTCGACACCGCGAAGAGCATCTCGCTCACCGACGCAAAGACTCCCTACGAGATCAAACTCGCGGGGCCGAAGGCGATCGAGGGCCTCGCGCTTCAGGTCGCCGCCGAGGACATGGGCGCGGCGCTTCGCGGGGCGCTGCTGGAGATCGACTTTGACGGCATCGCGTGCGTCCGGGCGCCCGTCGGCGACTTTTTCTCCTCGCTCGGCCGGCCGTCGGCGTTCGGCGCGCTGCCCCAGACGGTGACGAGCGCGGGGGAGCTCTACTCGACGTGGTTCATGCCGTTCGAAAAGAGCGCCAGCGTGAGGATCGTGAACCACTCCGGCCAGCCGCTGAAACTCGCCGCGCGAGTCGACTCGCGCGATTACAAATGGACCGACCGCTCGATGCACTTCTACGCGAAGTGGCGGACCGACTGGCAGAAACCGACGCGCCCGATGGTCGATTGGAACTACCTCACCGCGACCGGGCGCGGCGTGTTCGTGGGCGTCGCCTTCAACATCGCCAATCCCGTCCGCGACTGGTGGGGCGAGGGCGATGAGAAGATCTACGTCGACGGCGAGCCGTTCCCGAGCTGGTTCGGCACGGGCACGGAGGACTACTTCGGCTATGCCTGGTGCTGGCCCGGTCTGTTCACGCACGCGTACCACGCGCAGAGCCGTTGCGACGGCCCCGGCAACTACGGCCTGACCACCGTCAACCGCTTCCATTTCCTCGACCGCATCCCCTTCACCAAGAGCTTCCGCTTCGACATGGAACTCTGGCACTGGAACGAAACCGCGAAGGTCGACATGGCCGTCACGAGCTTCTGGTACGCGCGGCCCGGCGGCACGGACGGCTTCGCGCCGGTCGCGGCGGCCGACCTGCGCATGCCGGCGCTTCAGCCCTACAAGCCGCCGACGGTGGCCGGCGCGATCGAGGGCGAGTCGATGAAGGTGCTCGATAAGGTCGGCGAGGTGGAGGTGCAGGGGATCGCCGGGTGCAGCGGCGACGCGCACCTCTGGTGGAACAAGGGGCACAAGGTCGGCGACCGGCTGACGGTCGCCTTCCCGGTTGAAAAGGCGGGCCGGTATCGCGTGCTGCTGCGCTGCCTCTCCGCAGGCGACTACGGGATCCACCAGCTCGCGATCAACGACGCGCCGGCGGGCGAGCCGATCGATTTCTTCAACGCGGGCATCAAGCTCCGCGACGAAATCAAGCTCGGCGAATTCGACCTCAAGGCGGGCGACAACCGCCTGAGCGCCACGGTCGTCGGAGCCAATGAGAAGGCGGTCAAGGCGTATATGTTCGGCCTCGACTACATCCGCCTGGAGCCGATCGAGCAGCAGTAGCGGCGGTGGTCAGATCTTCTCGTACGCGAGCGTGCGCTTCACGCGCCGGCCGACTTCGCTGGCGTAGCGGCGGCCCAGCGTGTCGGCGTGGGCCGCGGCCCAGTCGGTCAGCTTCGTCGTGCCGAGCGATGGTCGGTCTGACCAGAGAAGGCCGCGCATCAGGCCGGCAATTTCCTCGCGCGTGATGATTACGTCGCCGACGAGCGGGTTCAGCGCCTTGCTCACGAGGTGGCCAATCCATGGCCACACACTGACGATGGGCCGGCGGATGCCGATGATCGCGGCGATGCGGATGACGAGATCGCGGTAGTCAAACGTCTCCGGTCCGTGGCAATCGACGACCGACGACGCATCGGCGCGCGGCGGCAGTTGGCCATCCGCGCCCGCGACGGCGATCCGTGCAAAATCCTCGACGTGCAGCGGTGCGATCCCGTACCGCCCGTCGCCGAAGACGCCAAAAACCGGCAGATGCCGCAGGATCCACGCAGTATTATTCACGAGGATGTCGCCCCGCCCGAATAGTACGCCCGGCCGGAGGATCGTGTGCGGCACGTCGGCCGCGGCGAGGTCCTGCTCCAGGCGCCGCTTGCCGTCGTAGTAAGCAAGGCCGCGGCCCTCCTCGGGTTTGAGAATGCTCGTATGCACGATCCGCCCGACGCCGGCGGCCTTCGCGGCCGCGAAGAGCCGCTGCGTGTTTCGCACGGCCTGCTCAAACGTGAACAGGCGGTGGTTGAAGCGGACCCAGTAGGTGTTGATGAGCACGTCGCAGCCGTCGAGCGCCCGGGCGAGTGCGCCGGGGTCGTCAAACGCGAGCGGAAAGACGTCGATGCGGCTGCCAAACGCGTGCGGCCGGTTGGGCGAATTCGTGAGCGTGCGGACGCGATCGCCGCGGGCGAGGAGAAGCTCGGCGATGGCCTTCCCGGAGTACCCGAACGCGCCGGTGACGGCGATGTGCATGTTCGCTCCTTTGAGGGTGTCGATCGCGTCGGCGGCTTCGACACGGACTTCGGAAGCGATCGTACATGCGGGGCAGGCGTTTCAGGGATCGAAAAAGTTGTGAAACCCGCGAGTGCATCCGCCCGGCAGCCGGCCCGGGACGTCATTCGTCCTCGTCATCAATCCCATCCCCGTCCTCATCACCGTCGCAAAGCTGGCAACTGTCGCTGTTGGCGGCATGAGAACGCGGCACCCAGCGCCGGCATTGCGGGCAGTAGTGCGGCTTGTCGGAGGTCGCGTCGCTGGGGCGGCCAGCCGTCAGCTTGCTGATCCACCGGGCGAAGGCATTCCAGCAGTCTCGAATTCCGCTCACGAAAACCCTCTGCCCGTCCCGTCACACCGGCCCGTCCAAGCGCCAAATCATCAGGATAGCCGGTATCCGCCAGGCCAGGCTCCTTCACGAAGCCCGGTTGCGTGGCATGCGTTTACGGCGGGGTGGCATCGTCAAGATGTGGCATGGCTGCGTCCGTTGGCAGCCCGCGCTAACTTGCCTGCATTGAACGCTCTCAAGAAAGAGTTGGGTCGGCTTGCCAAAATTCCCAACCTGAAATTCTCGGATAAGCCTGAATAATTGTATTGCAATTGGGTCAGCTGACATGTAGATTAGCACTCCTTGGGTCCGGTGCCGTCCTTACGCCGCGAATGTTCGATTTTTTTGCATCGTGATGTGCGTGTCGCCGGGGCCGGCGCGAAGGAGACTCCAAATGGCAGAACTTACCAATGAAGTGGCCGCATCCGGACAGGCATTGGCGGCGTTCATGGGAGAATTGGGAGAGTCGGTGGCGAAAGGGCAGTCGCTGCTCGATCGGAATACCGGCCAGGTGGCCGCTGACTTGTCAAAGGTGCTGGTCAAAATCCCTGCCGTAATCCAGGAGAAGTTTGACGACGACGGTAATCCGACCTCGGTGAACATCGTCAACAACGAAGTACCGATGTCGACGATCATTCTTCCCGTCGCCTATCAGTTTTCACGCGTGTTTTTTCAGGCGGACCTCAATCTCTCCGAACTCGACGAGAAAAAGGGCATTCGGCTGGTGAAAAACGCCGCGGCGCTTCGCGGCGAGGGGAAAGTCAACGCGGACATCACCGCGCTTGCGACGGGCACGCTCCCCGGCATCACCGCTGGGGCATCGGTGTCGGCTTCCCAGTCGGACCAAAACCGGACCACGAAATCGTCGACAGATCAGGCGGTCGCGGTCTTGCACTTCGAAGCGACATTGGAACCGCGGCGGGAGGTACAGGTTCCGACTCCGACGCGGCTCCGGATTGCACCGCGCGTAACCGTCGCCGTCACCAAGCTGACGCTGACGCCGATGACAGCATCGGTTCCGGCCGCCGGTGGGGCTGGGGCTGTGGCGTACGCACCGGAAAAGCGGGTTGCTGAAGTAAGCATCATGGTGTTTCGCGCTGACGGCACAGATGTCACAGGCGCAGCGCTCGCGAAAATTCAATACAGCGCTGATGCGACCGATCTCGTAATCACCAAAGGCGCTGCTCTGGCCGGCACCTCAATCGTGCTCACGATTACTCGGACCCAAGGCGGGGAACAGGATCCGCTTCCGCCGCGTGCGCCGACAATGTTGCGCGTTACCTTGGGGTCGATCACCGAGCAGATTTCCCTTTCAATCTAAATGGACGCCACGGAATTTTGTCGAATTCAAAGCGACGGCGTCGGCTGGAAAGTGACGCAGCACGGGGTCTTCGTTGAGGGATCGGGAATCGAGAGAACGCCCGGTCCACCGCGAACTGTGAGCGCCATCCGCAACAACTTCGATGCCGCGATCGGACACGCGGCCGCCGAATCCGGAGTACCAGTCGAGATCCTCGTCGCGGTCGCCGCGACAGAGTCCGGCGGACGTGCGGATGCGGTGGCGGTGGATCCGGGATTCCAGGACGAATTCACAACACCGCAGCGAATCAGATCGGGGTTGATGCTGACGCGGCTCTCGACCGCTCGCGAGGCGCTTCAACAGAGCGTCGGCGCCGCGGCGCTCGCGGATCCGGTCCTGTCGGCTCGGGCCGCGGCGCTGCGAATCGCGGCTCAGTCTTCGGCGACGCGCCTCGACCCAGTGCTCGTTGCTGCCGCGTACAACTCCGGCTCGCTCTCGCGTCAAAACAGTCCAAATAACCGCTGGAGACTTCGGCAGTACCCTTTGGGAACTTCGCAGTACGTTGATCGTTTCGTTCGATTCTACAACGACGCGGTTGCGGTATCCCGGTTGCCGAGTCTCCCTGTGACCATCGGGCGATCGACAGCTGAAGTGCGCTTCGCAAGTTCAGTAGCGGCCGCACGCGTTCCCGGATTCGCCCTGGCTGTCTTGCGTGAACTCCTGCGCGTCTCGGGGAACCCTCGAGCTGTGGTCACGAGCACGCTCCGCAATCCCGACGACCAAGCGCGTGTCATGTATGCGAACTGCCTAAGGCACGGTCCGGAGAGCCAACTGAAATTGTATGGAGCGCCTGGGCGCGCCGTGGTACGCGAGTTTATCGCCGCACGCGATGCCGGACTATCAGCTGAAGCCATCGTTTCGCGGATGCGCGATGCAATTGTCAAGCAGGGGCCATACAGCGTCTCCCACCACGCCGGCGATCCCAACAAACTCGCGGTGCTTGACATCGCGCCCTCGTCGCTGAACTCGCCGACCCGGTTCATCGCCGCGGCCCGTACGGATCGTCGGATCAGCAAGACGCTCATACCCCCTCAGGATCCAGCGATCCACCTAGAAATCCCGCTGACGTCCACCGCTGTTTAGAGCACTATATTCGCTATTGAGCTTATGGAGTCGTGACTGCAAACGGGTCGAATGTGCCTACTATTGTAATACTGTAGTTTTTTCTGGTTTACGAAGCCTGGAGTGTAGAACAGCCCGGACTCGCCGCCACGGCCCCACTGCCGACGAGCCGGCTTCGCAAAGTCGCCCAGCGTCCTCGCCGCCGACGGCACGACCACGCCGGACTTCCATCGCATCCCTCGACGCATCATCACCCCAGGCTCATCCCACCGCCAAACTCCACCCACCCCCACGAGTACCCGCGAAATCCCGCCAATCCCGCGCAGCCCAGGCGTCAGACCCCGCCGCCCCCCAAGGGCCAGGCTATGCTACCTCACAATGAAGCACTCTCATGCCGGCCGCGCCAGCGCCCCGCCCATTCCCACCTTCCCACTTTCCCACCTTTCCACCCCACATGCGTCCGATAACCAAGGTGATCAACCCCACACGCGCAATATCAGAAACGTGATCACCTTCGACTGCCGTGCTGCATACCCGGTTTCGGCCCCGTCTGATAACCAACATTGCCAACCTCGCGCGAGCAAAAAGAAAAGTTTGGCAACCTTCGGCCAGAACGCTGGAAAACCGGTTTCGGTAGAATGCCTAGATGTCGCGAACAGAATTCACACCACCCGGCGAACCCGAACCCCCGCCACGCGTCACGGCCGAAACGCCTCGTCGCCGGAGAGGATCGTCGCCTTCTTGCCCGAAACGTATTTCAACCCCGCCCAGCGCAGCCGGTCGAAGTCATACGTGACCGCCGCCTCGCTCAGGCACAGCAGGACGTCCGGCGTCAACTCGCCCGTGAACGCCTGCATCCCGCTCACCTTCAGCGTCACCTTTTTCGACCAGTCGATCGCGTCTTCGTCGAACCAGACGATGAGCGATTTCACATTCCGCCGCGTGACCCGAATCTGCTGCCCGCTGATCTCGCCCCCAAGCTCTCCCAGCATCGGCCGGATCGCCCGGGCCAGCGCCTGTCGCTGCGTGGCCGTGTCCCAGTCCTTCTCGCCGGGCTTGAATTCGATCTTGACGGGTTCGTCGCCCCACTGCTTGCCGGTCCACTCGAGCGGCTCCAGCCAGTACGCCGCCCCCTGCTCCAGCAGCCGGAACGTGTGCTCGAATTTCTTCGGGGCCCGCGTGCGCCGGCCTTCCAGCCAGGTCGTCAGCGCATCCCGCGGCGGCGTGATGTCTCCGTGGCCCTTGCCGGCGGCCTCGATCATCTCGAACGCCAGTTTCTTCTCCTCCGCGAGACGACGGATGAGCTGGTTCACCGCCGCAATGCCCCCGGTGGCGCTCTTTCCGCCGCCGGGCCCGCCGACATCCTGCGCCCCCCAGCAGCACAGCACGCGCGTATGTGCCGCGTTCGGCAGGAACTCGGCGAAGAGCACGTCATATTCAGGAATGAGCAGCGTCCCCGCGAGCGGCATCACGCCGGCGAACAGGTCCGGGTTCACAATCGCAAGCGTCCATGCGGCATGCCCGCCCCGCGAATACCCGGTGGCAAAGATCCGGTCGCTGTCGACATGCACAGTCCTGCGAATGTCATTGATCGCGATCGCGTGCTCGCGCGTGTACGTGGGCGAACCCTTCAGCTCCATTTGCTCGTACCCGCTCGGCGCGGCGATGACGAACTGCTCGACGCGGTCGCCGAGGATTCGTTCGACGTACTGGATGATCGACTCGCCGTCGCCGCCGGTGCCATGAAGGGCGTAGATCAGCGGCCAGGGCGTCGCGGGGTCGTATTCCTTCGGGATGCGCAGCGTGATCGCAAGAGATTTCACGTCGCCGGGGCCGGACTGGATCGTCGTGCGGCCGGCTTCGAGCGGCTTGAAGAGGCCGGCCCGATGGAGCTGCGTCGAGAAGGTCGTCGGCGAAAACGCGGCGTCGGCCGCGATCGCCTCGGCGGCTGCGCGGCGGGCGGCCGGGTCGCCGGCGGCGAAGAACGTGCGGATCTGCTCCTGGATCGCCGCGTCGTCAGCTCCTGCGGGAGATTCGAGCGGAATGAGAATGAAGACGAGCCACGCGGCGATGCACGGCCCGCGCAGCAGCGAAAAGCGAAGTGTCATCGAACTCTCCCGGCTCGCCTGGCCGAGATCACACGCCGGGCCGACGCGGTCCGCCGGATCAGACGGTCGTGATTTCCTTCGTCTTGTCTTCGAGCGCTTTTTCGACCGCAGCCGTGTAGTCGTCGGTGAGCTTCTGGACCCGCTCCTGGCCCTTCTTCTTCTCGTCCTCGGTCATCGTCTTGGCCTTCTCGGCCGTCTCGATGGCCTTATTCGCATCGCGGCGGACATTGCGGATGGCGACCTTCTGCGCCTCGGCCAGCGACTTCACCTGGCTGACGAGCTGGTTGCGCCGCTCGGTCGAGAGCGGCGGGACGGGCAGGCGGATGAGCTTGCCGTCGCTCTGCGGGTTGATCCCCAGTTCGCTCTTGCTGATCGCCCGTTCGATGTCCTTGAGCGTCGACGGGTCGAAGGGCTTGATGACGATCGTGTTGTTCTCGGCGATGCCGATGTTCGCGAGCTCCTTGAGCGTCATGGTCGAGCCGTAGGACTCGACTTCGATCCGCATTCCGTCGACGAGCCCGGTCGAGGCCCGGCCCGTGCGGATACCCTTGAACTGCTGCTTCATATGCTCGACCGCGGAATCCATCTTCTCTTCCGCGTCGAACAGAATGTCATCGAGTGTCATCGGTCCATCTCCCGCGGCCGGGGCGGCGTGCTATCGCAAAGTCGACGCCGGCCGCCGAATCCTGCGGCAAGAATAGCGATCCGAGCGCGGCGTCTCAACTCGCGAACAGTGGAAACGACAGGCGCGAGCGCCGCCCTATTTCCAATCGATCTTCATTATCGACCGGAGCACGTTGCCGCATTCCGGGCAGCGCTCCGTCGTTCCACGCACGTCATAGCCACAGGTTGCACAAAGTCCCCGCCTGCGACGATCAACCCTCAGCAGCAACGGAATCGCATTGCGGCCCACGAAGGCGACCAAAGCGTAAATTGTGACATTTGCAATGAACGGAAGAGCGTGTGGAACAAGCGGAATGGCAACGATTTGAAACGGCTCATGAAGGGCACCCCCCGCTCGATGGACCGTGAAGCACCCATGTTGAGAGACGACATTGGTAGGCAATGTGGCCGGCGTCTCAAAATTGCCATAGAAACAAGAGAAGGGCCACCCCATGAGAGTCTCGGTAAGACTCACCGACCAGTCACGCTCTACCGCGGAGCGTGGCCATTGCGATCGCAAGCTGCTCCACGAGGGGACTGCGGCGTCCGTTCCGGGCTCGTAGGGCTCCCAGTCGCCGTCCGCTTCGTCAGTAGGCCCAAGTCGACGGCACTTCATTGTGGAGTTGTCGATCTGGAGCTCATCTTCGAAAGCGGGCCCCCAGGTCGCGGGAATTACCGATGCCGCGAGAATACTCCCACCGGCGAGGTCCCAGCGGCTGATACTCACTGGCAAAATGCTGTCACCGTTGGTGAATATCCTGACGGCTCCAGTCGCGCGAGAGAGCCCGGACCAAATGGTCAATTGACAGCATGCCAAGACCGTGGCGACTGCATAATTCAGTGCGGTACCGATGAGCACGTATTTGAGCAGAAGATAGGCGATGGTTCGGGTCTTCATCTGCGCTTCTCGTATGCCCCGTCGCGTAGTGGCGCGGCAGATTCTCCCTATCGTGGGCGGACTCTGGGCGTTCATCTACTGCGCCGCGCGAATCTCCCGCTCGGCGTCCGCCCAGCCGACGACCTCGATCTGCTGTGCCAGCTGCGCAACGACCGAGAGCAGCTTCGACTCTTCCGCGTCGAGGTCGATTTTGCGGCGGGCCATGACAGTGCGGGCGATTTCGATGATCTTGTCGACTCGGCTGGGCTTCATCTCATCGTCCGTCAGCCACGCGAAAGACGGCACGAATTTCGGTGCACGCGTGGCGAATACGTTAGCGGCAACGCCCAGGACGCAGCCCGTTGTCAGCAGCGTGCCGATGCCCGT
This sequence comes from Planctomycetota bacterium, assembly GCA_045863555.1. GTDB lineage: Bacteria > Planctomycetota > Phycisphaerae > UBA1845 > Fen-1342 > JACRLV01. Next base: position 40,024 of record BTUU01000014.1, read on the forward strand.
CTTCGTGTGGTCGCCGATCGTCGCACCGACGAAGTGCAGCCCCGTCTCGACGCCCACGCCGTTCAGGTGCACGCGGATTGTGCCATACGTATTCTTCAGGTCGCTGTTGGTCGTGCCCGCGCCGAGGTTCACCCACGGGGCCACGAAGCTGTGCCCGAGGAAGCCGTCGTGCTGCTTGTTCGAGTAGCCCTGGAAGATCGTGCACTCGACCTCGCCGCCGACCTTGCAGACCGGGCCGATCGTCGTCCCTTCGCGGATCGACGCGCCCGGGCGGACGATCGACCCGGCGCCGATGCAGCACGGCCCCTGCACGACCGCATTCGGCTCGATCGTCGCCCGCTCGTCGATCCAGATCGGCCCGCTCTCGGCATCGAGCACGGCTCCAGGCTTCACGGCCGCGCCGGCCTTGATCGTGATCGCTTCCGGATGGATGAGGTGCGCCCCGGGGTAGACCTTGCCCGCGGAGTCACCGTCGGGCCGGCACTGGCGGATGAGTTCCGCCGCGTTTGCCTGCACGAGATCCCAGGGATGGTCGATCAGCCGGACGTTCGGGGGCGTCGGCTCTATCCGGAGCGAATCGACCCATTCAGTCACGCGGGCCGGGTCGAGGAACAGCGAGTTCGTCAGCCGTTCGACGGCATCGGGCGTGATCGTCGCCGCGACGAGCGAGTCCTGGACTTTCCACGCAACGCCCACGGGGGGCAACTGGATGTCGCCGGTGACGAGGGCGCGGGCGTTGAGGATCGTCCACGGTTCGTTCTTGACAGCATCGAGCGGATAACGACGCGCCGCCACCGCGTGGAGTTCCGGCCGGACGAGCAGCCGGGCGACGGGGCCGACATGCCTGCGTATCTTGTCGAAGAGCCGGTCGCGGCCGCAGCGCAGATCGAACGCCGGTCTCATCCAAGTGAGCGGGAGGAGGCGGAGATACCCAGCATCTTCAAAGAGAAGAATATTCATCCCTGCGATTCCCGTCGGTGCGACCCACGATTCGGGCGAGAGTTTCCCGCATCGGGCCGGGTGACGCAAATACGCGCACCTTCGGCGGGCATCAGCCCTTGATGCCGCTCGTCGCAATCCCGCGGATGAACGACTTCTGCGCGAGAAGGAACAGCACGAGCACGGGCAGCGAGATGAGGACACTCGCGGCCATGAGTTCGTTCCACGGCGCATCTCCCGAGCGGCTCTGAAGGAACTGAAGGCCGAGGGCGAGCGTGAACTGGTCCTGGTGGTTGAGGTAGACGAGCGGCGCGACGAGGTCGTTCCAGACGGCGAGGCAGTGGAAGAGCGCTACCACGGCGAGCGCGGGTTTGCTGAGCGGCAGGATGATCCGCCAGAAGCAGCCCCAGCGCGAGCAACCGTCGAGCATCGCCGACTCTTCGAGCTGAACGGGGATGCCCATGAAGAACTGCCGCAGCAGGAAGACGTTGAACGCGCTGGCGAACCACGCGGGCACCCAGAGCGGCTTGAATGAGCCGATCCAGCCGAGTTCCTTGAAGAGCATGTAGCTGGGAACCATGATCACCGGGAACGGGATCATCATCGTCGCCAGGCAGATCGCGAAGAGCACGCCGCGCCCGCGGAATTTCACGCGCGCGAAACCGTACGCGGCGATCGAGCTGGAGACGAGCACGCCGGCGAGACTCAGCGCAAGGATGATCAGCGTGTTGCGGGCGTACAGGAGATAGTCGAACTGCTCGGAGCGCACGGCCGCCGCATACGCCGCGCCGGTCGGCTGCTGCGGAAGGATGTTCGGCGAGGCGATCTCGCCCACCGGCTTGAGGCTGACGCAGACCATCCAGACGAGCGGCGCGAGAAAGACAATCGCGACGGTCACGAGGGCCGCGGCGACGAACAGGTCTTTGCTGCGGCGTCGCGTCACATCAACTCCCCGAATAATGAACCACCCGCCGACTCAGCCGAAACACGAGCGCGGTGACGAGCAGGATGATCAGCAGTTGAATCCACGCCATCGCGCTTGCGTAGCCCATGCGCAGATACCGGAATGCGTTGTCGAAGAGGTACATCGTATAGAAATAGGTCGAACCGTCCGGTCCGCCCTCGCGACGCCAGATCACGTAAGGCAGTGCGAAGATCTGCCACGCCGTCAGCACCGCAACGATGAAGTTGAAGAGCACAACGGGGCTGACCCCGGGGAGCGTGACGTGGCGGAATCGCTGCGGCCCCGATGCGCCGTCCAGCCGCGCGGCCTCGTAGAGTTCCTCCGGGATCTCCTGCAAGCCCGCGAGGAAGATGACCGTCGGCGAACCCACGAACCAGAGGCTGATCAATACCAGCGCCCCCATCGCCCACCCGGGCTTCGTCAGCCACGGCGGCGGCGCGACACCCACGCCGCGGAACGGGGCATTCACGAGGCCGACTTCCGGATTGAGCATCCACATCCAGATCATCGCCGCGGCCACGAGCGGCAGGATCGTCGGCAGAAAGATGCAGGCACGGAAAAACGCCTGGCCGCGGATGCTGTGGTTCAGCAGCACGGCCAGAAGCAGCGCCACGGCCGTGCTGAGCGGCACGGAAAGCACCGAATAGAGGAAGGTGTTCCAGACGACGCGGTGGAAGACGGGATCGGCGGCGAGATTCGCGTAGTTTGTCGCGCCGGTAAACACCGGCGGCTGGAGCAGCGAGTAGTCGCAGAAGCTCAGGTAGAGCGACGCGCCCATCGGAATCGCGAGGAAGCACACGAAACCGAGCCACCAGGGCGCTGTCCAGAGCAGCCCGGTCAACAGCGAGGATCGATCGCGGATCACAAGCCGCTCCCCCGCCGCCGGGCGGCCATGCGCTGATATTCCGAGACAACCGCGTCGAGCCGCCGCTGCGTTTCGCTGACAACCGCATCCGGCGTCTGCCGCCCGCTGAGAAGCCGCGTGTGTGCCGCGAGCAGTTCGCTCTCGACCTGCGCCCACATCGGCATCTGCGGAAAGCCGAATGCCCGCGGCGATGTGGCCATCTCGTCAAAGACGCGGACATACGGGTTTGGATGGCCGTCGAAGAACGCCGGCGCGGGCGACCTGAAGGGCGACACTTTCCCGTGCGACTTGCACAGCTCCTCGAGCTGTACCTGTTCGGTAACCCACTTCAGAAAGATCATCGCTTCGGCCGGACGCGGCGCCCCGCGCGGGACGACAAACACATCCTCGCTCGCGAAGACGTTGCCGCCGCCCGCCGTCGCCGAGGGAAACGGCGCGACGGCGTAGTCGAGTTCGGGCGTGTACTTGCGGATCCAGTTGCTGAACCACGGCCCCTGGAAAAGCATCGCGAGCTTGCCGGCCATGAAGGGATTCTGAGCGCTCTCAATCGCCCCCGCGGTCGATTCGAAGTCGATGCAGCGCTGCGGATCGAGCGTCGCGCGAAGTTCGCCGATCCACGCGGCCGCGGCCCGGCCCTCCGGCGAATCGAGGCAGTAGCGCCGCCCGTCCCAGAGCCGGCCGCCATAGAAGCCCGGCCACACCCACGGCCACCAGCCGAGCATCGCATTCGAAACCGTGAAACCGAGCTGCGTAATCCGGCCGGTCGCGTCGCGTTTGGTCAATTTGACCGCAGCGGCGTTGAGTTCGTCGAGCGTGCGCGGGGGCGAATCCGGATCGAGGCCGGCTTCGCGGAAAAGCGTGCGGTTGTAGAAGAGCGCGATGGTGAAGGGGGTGCTGGGGAGCGCGTAGAGGCGGCCGTCGTAGCGACACAGGTCGATCCAGATCGGTTTGAAGGAATCGAGCTGGATGCCGCGCTCGCGGACAAGCTCATCGAGCCCGAGAAGCGCGTTCTGGTCGGCGTATTGCGGAATGCGCGAGTCGACCAGCCCCGCGACATCAGGCGGATCGCCGCCCGCGATCGCGATGAGCAGCCGTTGTTCAATATTGCTGACGGCTGAGTACTCGACCCAGACGCCCGCCGCCGCGCCGGCCGTCGCATTGAAACGATCCACGAGCGTTTCGATCGCCGCGCCTTCGACGCCGGTCCATTTTTCCCAGTAACGGACGACCGTTCGGCCCGGAGGAACGGGGTCGCGGTGCTTCGGCCCGACGGCGAGGAGCGCGATGGCGGGAACGACGAGCAGGATGGTCAGCGTGAGCGTGCGAATCGACACGATTCACCGGATGATACGAGCGAAGCGCGACGAGCGAAAATCGAAATGGAAGCTCCCGCTTGTTGCGTTCCTTCGCTCTTGGCTATTCGCAATTCGGCGCAACATCCGGCCCATCAACACAGTCCAGCATCGCCAGCCACTCGTCCGGCGTGACACCATGACTCCCGTCGCCGTCGAGACACAGCGCCCGCTCCGCGCCGGCGGGCAACGACTGCCAGAATGCGAAATCACGCAGGTCCACGTCGGCGTCGCCGTCAAAATCCGCGGGCGTCGCGTTGCACGAGCAGGCGTCGCCGCTGCCATCGCCGTCCGCATCCTCCTGCCGCCGGTTCCACGCGGTCGGACAATTATCGAACGCGTCGGCGATACCGTCGCCGTCGCTGTCGGCCTGGAACGCCTGCCGCTGCCGGAAGAAAAGCGGATCGAGATGCTCCGCGATGCCGAACATGAGGAACAGGTGATCGACGAGCGCGGCGTCATTGGGAATCCACGTCGGCAGCGCGGACGAGACGCGCACGAGGCCGAAGCGATACCGCGAGTCGCTGAACGGCGGCTGATCCTGGGCGAATTCGAGCAGTCCGCCGATATCTCCCCACGCCCCCAGCGCCTCGGGCGAGAAGACGTTCTGGTGATTGAAGATCGCATCGGCCGTGTATCCGCCCGGGCTCACGCCCGCCGTCAGGCCGTACCGGTACGTCTGGGTCAGCGTCGTGCCGCAGTAGAGCCGGTCCGCCCGCTGATGACTCTCCATCAGCGCCTCGAACTCCGGGTTCGTGGAGAAATCCGCGTTCAGAAAATGCGACTGATGGACCCAGAACGCCGGCGCATACGCGCCCGGGTTGTCCGTCAGCGTCGGATTGTCCGTCGAAAACGATGGATAGAACCGCTTCGGCAGGTTGGCCGGCTCCAGCCAGCGCGCCGCGACGCCCGGCGCCCGCGTGGCGCCGCTCTCGCGCAAGGCGACGGACACGCACAGCATGTACTCGTTCCACGGCACGAGATAGCCCGTCGCGTTGCCCGCGATGTCCGTCGCAACGGCGACTCGGCCGTCGAGCGAAGGGTGGATCGCCGGGTCGAGGTGCAGCGTCGAGCGCATTTCCTCGGCGTACGCGGCGATTGTCGGATTCTGCGAGAAATGACTCTTCGCGAAGAGCGCGCCGCTGACCAGAATCGCCGAGCCGATCGTGGTGTACTCCGTCGGCCAGCCCGCGGCCGGCCCGCCGGTGTTGATATCGAGCCAGTGTCGCCAATGTCCGAGCGCATTGCGCGCCGGCGTGATCCCCTGCGTATGGCCGGAATAGGCGGAGAGGATGGCCTGCGTCCGCGCCTCGGCGTCGGTGAGGATTCCGAAATGATCCGCGACCGCGAGGGCGACCAGCGCGAAGCCGGCCGCATCCGGCGTGGCGGCGTGGAACGGTGTGCCCGCCGGCGAATAGGGAATCGCATCGCGCACCAGGCCATTCGCAAGCGTCGCACTGGTCGTGTAATAGGTCAGGCGCTGAAGCTGACCGACGAGAAACGCATCGACGGGGTCGGCGAAATCCGTGCGCGTCAGCAGCCAGCGAGTCCAGGCAATGCCCGCGGGATTGCCCGTGCCGACGGCGACCCCGTGACCTTGAATTCGCAGGTAATTCGTCTGGCCCGGAGTGAACCGGTCCGCGGGAATGGTCGCGATCAGCATCCGCTGTGAATCGACATACTCGCGCTCGACCTCGACGAGATCCGCGAGCGACGGCCCCGCGAGGATCGCGACGTCGAATTCCTGCGTGAACTGCTGCGCGATCAGGATGCGAAATCGGTATTGCCGCGCGGTGGCCGGCGCGCTCGGACACGCAAACGCGATGTCGATCCGGTCGCCCTGCCAGCCCATTTCCGACGGCCAGACCGCCGTCGTGCCGACGATGCCCGAGAATCCGCCGGCGTACGGCTGGTTGGAGAAGCTGGTGACCTGGAAGATCGTCGTGACGGCACGCACGACCGGTGCGCATGCGAGGAGGATCGCGAGCACAGCCGGGATGCGGAAGACTCTCAGGCGATCGGCCAATTCACGCCCCCGCCGCTCCGAGCGCCACCGGCGCGGCATTGGTCTCGACCACGCCGCTTGCGATCACCTTCGCATACCAAAGGCCGCTCGCCTTGATGGTACGCTGGAGACTCTGGCGATCGACGCGGATCAGGCCGAATTTTTTCGAATATCCCGCCGACCACTCGAGATTGTCGATGAGCGACCAGACCATGTAGCCGCGGAGATCGACCCCCGCTTTCATGGCTCGGTGCGCGGCTGCGAAGTGATCCGCGAGGTATTGAATGCGCTTCTGATCGTCAACGAAGCCTTCCGCGTTCGGCTTATCCGACACCGCGGCGCCGTTTTCCGTGACATAGAACGGCAGGCCCGGATAACGCTGGTTGAGCCAGACGAGCAGTTCGTAAAAACCGTCGGGGCGGACGGGCCAGTTCGTTTCGGTGTGGAAGACGTCCGGCTGCGGCACGACTTCATACTGCATCGGCCATGCCTGCTCGGCGTACCGGACGACCTCGCTGGTGTAGTAGTTCAACGCGAGGTAGTCCATTGAGCCCTTGAGCAGCCGGGAATCCTCGGCGGTAAACGCCGGGAGCATGTCTCCAAGCCGCTCGCGGAGGAGCGCTGGATAATCCCCGTAGTACGGCGGATCCGTAAACCAGCCGGCGAAATTCACGACGGCCCGCTCCGCCGCGTCGATATCGGCCTTCGACTTCGTCGCCGGGAAGCTGAAGCTCGAATTCATCGCAAACGAGATCTGCCCCTGGTTGTGCTTGCCCGCGCGGTAGGCGGCCACGGCGTAGGCGTGGGCGCGGAGGAGGTTGTGGCCGGCCCGGTAACCGAGGCGACGGTCCCGGATGCCCGGCGGATGGGCGCCGTGGAAGTACCCGCCGTCCACGGTCACCCACGGCTCGTTGAGCGTCATCCACGTCTTCACGCGGTCGCCGAAGCGGTCGTACACGGCGGTGGCGTAGTCCGCAAAGATTCGGGGCAGGTCATCGCTCAGCCACCCGTTCAATTCATATTGAAGCGCGAGCGGGAGGTCCCAGTGGCTGAGGGTAACCAGTGGCTGGATGCCGTGCGCGAGCAGCGTGTCGATCAACTGGTCGTAAAATGCGACGCCAGCGTCATTTAGAGCGCCGCGGCCGTGCGGCAGGACGCGCGGCCAGCCGATGCTGAAGCGATAGGCCTTGAGGCCGAGCCGCTTCATCAGGGCGATGTCTTCTCGCCAGCGGTGGTAGTGATCGCACGCGATCTCGCCGTTTTCGCCGGGGACCATCTTTCCGGGGATCAGGGCAAAAGCGTCCCAAACGCTGGCCCCCTTGCCGTCGGCGTATGCGGCTCCTTCAATCTGGTAGGCGGCGGTGGCCGCTCCCCAGAGGAAGTCGGGTTGGAATCGGATTGTCATGACGGAAGGCTCCAAACAGGCGAGGGCGGGAAACCGCACGCAGAGAGTGCGGATCCGGCGTCTCGCCGGGGCAACAAAATTCATTGTAATCCAGCATGAAAGCGCTTGCAAGAGAATCCGCAGGGGGGTATAGTCTGAATTGATGAGCTGCGCTGCAGAATCGCGCAGACACCTTTCCAGCGGCTCGACGGACCGGCGAATTCTCGAGTTGTCGATGCACTCGGCCATCCGCGCGAGATCGCAAACCTGGTGATGGAGGCGGCAGAAATGAAGAATTTCGGTATCAAGGTCTCGGCCGCGCTGGGCACGCTCTTCGCGGCGTCCGCGCTGGCGACACCCACGATCGACTCGGCCGTTCTGAACACGCGGATCTTCAACGATTTCCCGGGTTCGACGCTGACCACCGTGAACAACTACCCGGCGGTCGTATCGTTCAGCGACTCGAACGTCTCCGGCCCGTCCGGATTCGCGAATCGGCACAATTTCCGCCTTTCGGACAACGGCGGCATCAGCGCGGCCGTGTTTCTGAATGGGGACGCGTTCGCGTTTGAGTCGGACGTGACGATCACGGGCACTGCCCCCGTCGAGGCGGGCCTCCAGGTATCGCCCTGGTGGTCGCAGAACGTCGATGGTCAGTTCATGATCAACGGCACGACGGGCGAAGTCGCCGTCTTCGGCGGGCGGCTCCCCTTCTATTCGTTCACGGGGAATCACGGCGTCACATACGCGATGGGGACGACGATCCGTCAACGCGTGGTCTACAGTCCGAACGGTCTTTCGGCGGCCGATCCCGCGACGATCGAGTACATCTACAGCGACGGCTCGGGTACGTACACGAGCGGCCCGCTCGCGTTCGATCAGGGCAACCCGGCCGAAGATCCGCCGTACGGCCTCTGGGGCATGCTGAATGACGCCCGCGTGGGCGGCTATGCGCAGATCATCAACAACCCGCAGGATCCGACGCACTCGGCAACGGTGACGTTCGGGAACATGCGGTTTGTCCCTGAGCCGGCTTCGCTGGGCCTGCTTGGCCTCGCGGCGATCGGCCTGTTGCGTCGGCGGTAAGCAGGGCGCAGGGACGAGCGGATCGCCAGGCGGTCCGCGATGCAGGCATCGGGGCGGGAATATCGCCTCCGTGGAAAGATTGCGGGGCCGGCGCGGCCGATCGCGGCGCGCCGGCCCGGCAATCCGGGGTAACTCGCGAGTGGGGAAGGGCAGAGCAGGGAGGACTTTCGCCATGATGGCGCGGATGAACTCGCGGGGTGTTCGGGCGATCCGTGGATTCACGCTGATCGAGCTTCTGGTCGTCGTGGCGATCATCGCCCTTCTGATCTCGATCCTGCTGCCTTCGCTGACGCAGGCTCGAAACCAGGCGAAGACCACGGTCTGCCTGGCGAATCTGCATCAGCTCGGCATCGTGACGCTCAACTACATTGACGATAACAAGCAGAAGCTGCCGTATTTCCTCGGGACGCGCGGTTCGGACAATCTCCCCATCCACGCCCCCTACTACCAGTACCACCAGATCTTCAACTTCTGGGAGTACCTCAAAGACATCAAGATTTACAAGTGTCCCAGCGCCGCAGACGAAACCTCGGTCAAATCGATCGACCCGACCAGCCGCCGCTTCAGCTACTACACCGTCTTCAAGAGCGATGACCGGTATCTCCGCGCCGTGCGCGAGCAGTGGTGGCCGCTGATCAACCCGAACGACTACCCCGGCAACACCGTCGATCCGCTTTACACCGAGTACTGGTCGAACGACTGGTCGATCAACGCCCGCGATTTCGCCGGACAGCTCGTTCCACCCGTCAACGGCGGGAATGCGAGCAAGATCCCGTACGTGAACTACGCCGTGATCATGGCCGACGCGATGTGGTGGTGGCATGAAGTCAAGGCGTCGCGACACAACAACAGCGTGAACCTGCTCTTCATCGACGGGCACGCGGCGCGGTACGCAAACGAGAAATTCTACGACTACTACGCCACGGACCAGGGGCGGCCGCCCAAGGATATCGATCCGTACAACTGCCGGCCGTTTTATGCCTGGGGCCTTACGCCGAACGGAATCAACGGCATTGATTGATTCCGCGTGATCCAGGAAGCGCCTGACGCCGGCCGATCCACGCCGGCGTCGGCATTTGAGGGTGAAGAATGAAACGAATCCTCCTCGCGGCGGCCGCGATCCTCGCGGCCGTCTCGTCCGTCGCCGTCGCGGACCAGCAGACGCTCAAGAACGGCAGCATGGAGTCGGGAGCGGGTCCGAACAGTCCTGATCCGCGCGTCGCGGCGGGCTGGACCGAATTCGGCCTGAACGTCGAGCGCTCCGAGCAGTACAGCTACGTACCTCCGACGGACGGCCACTCGCTCAAGGCCTTCGGCGACAACGACAGCAGCACCGCCGGAGCCTACCAGGAAATCACCGGCGTCAGCCCCGGCCAGTCGGTGACATTCAGCGCCCGGCTCTACACCGCGGCGAATGACAAGCTGCGGGGGAGCGGCCAGGCCGGCATCGTCCTGGAATTCCTGAATCTCTTCGGCGGCACGATCGGCACGGGAACGACGGTGTTGGTGCTCGACGCCAGTTCGCCCGCCGACACGTGGATTCCCGCGACGATCGGCCCGCTCACGGCTCCGGCCAACACGGCCAAGATCCGCGTGACCTGCCGGCTCCAGTGGGTGCCGGGGGATATCCTCGGCGCCTGCTGGTGGGACGATGCCCGCGCCGTCGTCAACGGCGTCGAACGCATCAGCAACGGCAGCTTTGAGACAGCCGGCACGAGTGGCGGCCAGAGCCCGATCGGCATCGACGACTGGCAGGGTTTCAACGACCAGGAAAAGTCGAGCGATTTCGCCCAGCATGGTACGGCCAGCCTGAAACTCGGCGTCCGCGACCAGTACTCCGGCCTGTACCAGAGCATGGGCATCGTCTCGGAAGGCGACGTCATCCACCTCAAGGCCCGCGTCTGGAATCCGGCGGCCGATCAGCCGAGCGGGAATTTCCGGGCCGGGATCAAGCTCGAATTCTCGCCGAACGGGGAGGTTCCGCCGCCGGTCGAGACGCTGACGTTCGACGCTGACTCCCCGACGGATGAGTGGGTGCCTGTGACGGTGCAGGCCGAGGTTCCGGCCATCGCGACCGCGGCGCGGATCGTCTGCATCTGGTTCGCGGATGCGGGCAGCGACGGGGAAGTGCACTTCGATTCGGTGAGCGCGGTCGGTTCGAGCAGCCCGGGGAACCGGCTTCTGAACGAAAGCTTCGAATTCGGCCCCGGCGGCCCGAACGGGATCGACGACTGGTTTGAATTCTTCAGCGACGGCCAGTCCGAATGCCAGAAATCCTGCTTCGTCGTCCCGGCGACGGACGGGTTCTGCACGGCCCGGGCGACGGGCACGAGCGTTTCCGGCGTGTATCAGGTCGTACCGGCGACGCCCGGTGAATTGATGACGGCTACGGTGAACATCCGGACGCCCTCCTTCAACCCGATCACGGGTGGAACGACCAGGGCGGGCATCAAGATCGAGTGGGTCGCGGGCAGCGTCCCGCCGCCGGTCGACATCGGCGTGCCGAACGGGAGCCCGAACACGATCGGGCCAGGCGCACCGACGAATACGTGGATTCCGCTGACGATCGACTTCACGATGCCCCCGGGCGCGAACGCGATCGCCCGGTACGTCTGTATCATCGAGAAGGGCACTTCGACGACCGGCCACATCTACTTTGATTCGTGCGAGTCCGTCGTGGTGAACGGCTTCCCAGGGGCGGACGTCGACGGCGACGCGGACGAGGACCTGATCGACGCGTGGCGGCTCCAGCAAACGTTTACCGGACCCGGCGCCGGCCCTCCGTCCTGGCCTGGGACGGTGTTTGACTGGGATGACGACGGGGACGTCGATTTTGTCGACTTTGGCGACTTCGCGGTAAATATGTCGGGGCCGAATTGACGCGATCTTGTTATACTTGACGAATCGGGAGATACGATGATGCGCTCCATGAAGTACCTTTGCAGCCTGGCTGCTGTCGCCATCGCGTCCAGCGCGACGGCACAGTCCGTTTCGCTATCGCTCACCTCGCCGCAGAATGGCACTACGGTTTCGCCGGGAGCGACCGTCAACTGGTCGATCAGCTTCACGGTTTCGACCGGCAATAACCAGGGCCTGGCCCTGCTGGCGACGGATCTCGTCCAGGATCCGGCCAACCCGGCCCTGTTCGACCTGACGCCGGCAGGAAGCGTGCCGTCGCCGATGGCGAACTTCAGCCGCCCGGCGGGGATCTCGAACCCCGGCGAGACGAACCCCGTTACCGGGTACGGCGGCGTCCTCCGCGGCACCGCCGGCCAGCGAAACCTCATTCAGATCGGCGGCGCTCAGAACACATTCGGCCAGGCCCGCCCGGCCGGCAGCGGCATGGCGGAAAACGCCAGCGTCGTCGGCGGCGTCGGCCAGAGCGGCTCCGTCGTCCTCGCGTCCGGGTCGTTTGCCGCGCCCGCGACGGGCGGCGCGTACACGTTCAGCCTTGCGAATGCGGTGGCCAACGTGCTGACCGCCGTGAACACGCCGCCGCAGTTCTCGCCGGTGGTGAACGCCCCGGTGACGCTGGCCGCGCCCAGCTTCTCGTTCACGGTCGGGGCCCCGAACTGCCCGGGTGATCTCGACGGCGACAACGACGTCGACATCTCCGACCTGTCGACATTGCTCAGCCAGTTCGGCTCGACCGGGCCGGGCTTCTCGGGCGATCTCGACAACGACAATGACGTCGATATCTCGGACCTGTCCGCCCTGCTTTCGAATTTCGGCACGAACTGCTGATCGCAGCGGGACTTGCAGACCATCCACTCCGACCCCCGGGCCGCCGCGGCCCGGGGGTCGGCTGCTTTCAGAGAAGGTGCGCCGCGCCCCGGGCGGCGATCCCGGCCGGCGACCCACCCTCCCGGTATCCGCCCGTGGCCCACATTTTTCTCTGGACACCCAGCCCGGACTTCTATTACCCTTTACCCTCGCGTCGATCATCGTCTTCTTCGGCTCGAGCCTTTCAGGAGTAATCAGCATGTCCGTGGCCGGCACGATCACCATGCGCTGTGAGAGCTGCAGCACGGGGTTCCGCGTCCCGAGCAGCTCGGCCGGTCGACGCGGGAAGTGCCCCAAATGCAGGAGCGAATTTCGCGTGCCTGACGACGGCGGCGAATCCTCCCCGACCGCGGAACCTGGCGCCGCAGCCGCGCGGACTGGCGACGGGCGGGTCAAGTTCGCCTGCGAGTCGTGCGGCGGGTCGATCAAGGCGCCTGAGGCGGGGGTCGGCAAGCGGGTGAAGTGCCCGCGCTGTCAGGCGGTTCAGGTCGTTCCCGATCCGGATGCCGGCACAGATGAGGCGGCGGCTGAGGAGGACCTCCTGGGCGGTCTCGGCGTCGCCCCGACGGCCGCGCCGCAGGTTCTGCTCGCGGCGGCGCCGGCAGCCGCTGCGCCCGCGTTCAACGATGGTCAGCCCGGCGGGCGGCGCCAAGGCGCGGGTGGCAACCCGTTCGCCGCTTTCTTTGCAAACGGCGGCTCATTTCCGATCGGGTGCATCCTAAGCGCCGCCGGTGCGGCGCTGGGGGCGATGATCTGGTACCTCGTGGCGTACAACCTCAAGTACGAGCCGAAGTACCTTGCGATCGGCGTCGGGCTGCTCGCCGGCTTCGGGATGTTCTTCGGCTGCCGGTTCGCCTACCAGGGCGGCGGCATGGTCGCCGCCGCGTTTTCGATCGCGGCGATCATCGCCGGCAAGTTTCTCGTGTTCTACATGATCGTCAGTCCCCTGCTCGGAGGGTTCATTGCGGAAATGACCGCCGACATGCCGAAGCCTGAGCTGCTCGCACGGATGCGGGCGGCCGAGGACCTCGAATTCTCCGGACAGGCGTTGAAGATCAAGGACGAAGAGGAATACGAACGCGCGATCACGGCCGCGGCGGCCAGGCACACGCCGAAGATCGCCGAACTGGCGCCCGAGGAGATCGAGGCGGAACTTGAGCAGCGGATGGAAGCCGTGCAGAGCGAGGCCCAGTCCGAGGCGAATAAGTCGTTCTTCCCGGCGATGTTTCACGGCCGGGACCTGGCGTTCATCGCGATCGCGATGGGCGTCGCGTTCAAGGTCGGCTCGACGGGGTCGGCGAAGAAGGAATAAATCGAGTCGCGTCAGAGGCGGACCGTCACGATTCCGCAGCGGCTCAGTTCGACGCAGCGTTCCGTTCCGTCGGCGAGTTCGATCCGCGCCGCCTTGGCCTCGCCGGGGTTGAGCACGAACAGCCGATCGCCGCGGATCGACGCGTGGACGCCGGGGGTCAGCGGCCGGGCGGGGATCTTCAGCTTGAAGAACCGGTGCACCGCGAGAATCGCCTCCGCGCTGGGCGCGCAGCCGAGGACCATGAGCGCCCCCCTGCCGCGCTGCTCCACGTGGCCCGTGGTGTACGTCCGCGTCGTTGCGAGCTGCATCTGCCGCCGCTGGTCTTCGTCGATCCGCCAGGCAAGCTGGCGCGCCGCGATGGGCTTGCCCGGCGGCTGGCGGTAGTTATAGACCGGCCGCATCGTCACGAATTTCGTCCCGTCGGGCAGCGTCACTTCGATGTTCTCGGCGTTCGCGTGGCTGGTGCCGTCGGGCATCGCGCAGCCTTCGACGAGCCGCTGGAAGCAGACCAGTCGTCCACCGCCCTCGACGTATCGCAAGAGTCGCTCCGGCTCGGCGATATCGCCGGCCGCGAGCAGGAGCGGCGGCGGCGCGAAATCGTGGTCGACGTCGACGTAGTCATGCTCGACGCCCATGTCGTGCAGCACGGCGAAGAGCGGATCATCAACAGCGCTCTTGCCAATCTGTGCGATCTGGTGGTATCGCCACGACCACGCCACGCCGAACGAGGTCTCCGGCGGCGGCAGATCGGCCGTCTCCTTCAGGTCGCGCGCGGCGGCGGCGAAGACCTCGCCAAGTTCCGGCCGGATGACGCCGCGTTCGTTGATCGGCGAGCCGTACCAGTTGTCGCGGTTGACGAGCATGTACCAGTTCCAGCCGCGGACGCCGCTGGCGATCGCGGTTGAGGCGATGAGGCGATAGTGCTCGGGCGAGTAGTTCGGATCGGCCCCGTGCCAAACGCCGGCGCCGAATTCGAGGATGCTGGGGAACTTTGAGACGCAGCGGAGCAATCGCAGCCGCTCGCGGAAATACCGGAAATCGCTGCGGCACTCGTTCGACGGATAAGGGTCGAAACCGAAGACGTCGCACTCATCCTGAAAATCTCGCCAGTTTTGGGCATCGACGCCGGGCCAGGTGTTGAGCACGATCGGCACCGTGCAGCCCTGTTTGCGAAATTCCGCCACGGCCCAGCGCGCGTACTCCGTTGCGATGTCGTAGCGGTACCGGCACGCGTCGTCGATTCGCCGCGTCAGCCCGGGACGGTCATGCGCGCGACTGCCCTGCGGCGTCACGTGCGCGGCCATCCACGGAATCGCCTCGGCGAAGCTCGCGTAGTTCGTGCCCCACGCCGCATTCATCGCCGCGACCGATTCGTAGCGCCGCGTCAGCCACGCCGCGAAGCCCTGATCCTCGCCGTAGAAGTGCGGCATCGGATCGATCTCGTTGTCCGCCTGGAGGGCGACGATCAGCGAACCGAGATGCGGCCGAAGCTCCGCCATCACCGCGGCGATCCAGTGCGCCGCTTTCCGACGGAACTCGGGGTCGTGCTTGGGCAGCGTGGCCGCATGATCCGGCACGCCGAGGTTGCGCCATTCCGAGTAGTAGAACGGACCGGGGCGGGCGAAGACTTTGATCCCGCGCCGGTCCAGCTCCGCAAGGAAACGGCGGAGCTGTGCGAAGTCGTACTCGCCTTCGCGCGTCTCGTGGTACTGCCACATCACGTACATGCCGACGAGGTTGACGCCGAGCTGCTGGACCGAGTCGAGGATCGGCCCCCAGTAGCGCTCCTGGACGCGGCCGTAGTGGACCTCGCCGGCGACGAAGGGAACGCTGAAAGGAGACGGGGTCGCGGAACGCATGACGATGCTCCAGGCTGCGGCCGCAGGCGGCGGCCGGGAGCGCCCATCTTATTCGTTCGGCGGGCTCGCGGGACGATGCTCCGCTTACGGGCAGATCGTGCCGAAATTCGCGAGCATCGAGGCGAGGTCCTGGAGGTCGACGTCGCCGTCGGCATCGAGGTCGCCGTCGCCGGGCGAGGCGCCGGAGGGCGTTCCATAATGGCCCAGCAGCGCCGCGAGATCCTGGAGATCGACCAGGTAATCGCCGTTCAAATCACCAGTACAGGCGGGCGGCGGCGCGTCGGGCAGCAGCACCATGTCGTTCACCAACCCGAGGTCCCAGGCGATCAATTCGCTGAACGTGCCATCGAGCGGGATGCGGTAGATCCGGCCGGTCGTGGGCTCGTCGCCGTAGTCCTGGCCGATGTAGAGCTGCCCGCGCGCCAGGTCGAGCGCGATGCCGCGCGGCGCGTAGCCGAAGAGGCTGAAGAGGTTGTCGTAGCTTGAACCGTTGATATCGCCGCGGCGGACGGCGCGGGCAACGTAGTCGCTCCAGTACACTTTGCCCGCGGCGAGGTCGAGGGCGATGTCGGCGGGCTTGAAGTTGGTATCCGGGCTCGAGAAGACGATCTCCTGATCTGTGCCGTCAAAGTTGCAGCGCCGGATGTCGCCCTTGGAGACGTTGGTCGACGTCGACCAGTAGACCTTGCCGCCCGCCGAGTCGATCGCAATGCCCCGGTGAAACGGCGTGCTCGTGACGAATTCTACATTCGTCCCGTCGAGATTCGCCCGCTGAATGGTCTCATCAACCTGGTCGCCCCAGTAGAACTTGCCGCCGGGGACGTCGAGCGCGATCGCCGATGGGAATACGAGGCCGGTCGTGACGAGGTCCTCGACGTTTGTGCCGTCGAGATTCGCGCGGCGGATTGCATAGGCGTTCACGTCGACCCAGTAGATCTTCCCGGCGGCCGCGTCGACATCGAGACCGCGGACTCCGCTGCCGGTGGGGAGGACGTCCTGAAGGTCGAAGCCGTCGTGGGTGATACTGCGGATCGAGCCGTCCTCGAACGTCGGGAAGAAGAGATCGGCGAAGTAGATCGTGTCGGCGACGGCGGGCGCTGACAGTACGGCCGCGAGCAGAACGACGGGCGCGAGCGCGCAATGACGGGACGATAACTTCGGCAGTTTCATGATTGGCAGCCCCTCTGGATGCGGCTCGCACCCATGTCGGCCATTATGACCGGGATCGGCCGATTGTCAGCGCGAATTTCGAGCGAAACTCCCACCGATTTTTCCGAACCGCGGGACGTCCGCGGTGGTCTAATCCGGTGTGAGCCCACGACGATGACCTCTTCGCAAACAGACGAGCAACTGCTGGCCGCCTTTCGAGGCGGCGACCGCGGCGCGATCGAAGCGCTTGCGGGGCGGTACGAGCGCGCCTGGCTGGGCGCGGCGCTGGGGCTGGTTGGGGGGCGGCGGGAGCTGGCACGCGATGCCGTGCAGGAAACATGGACGCGGATCATTCACTTTGCGGACCAGTTCGATGGACGCAGCCGCTTCAAGACGTGGGCATATCGGATCCTGATCAACCGCACGCGCGATCTGCTGGCGAAGACAAACGGACAGATCGCGGCGACGCTGCCGGACGAATCGAGTGTTCCCGATCGTCGGTCCGGCACACTAATTGAGGCTCGCGACGAGCAGGAGTGTGTCCGACGGGCGGTGTCGCAGCTTTCGGCAGATCAGCGGGCGATCGTGCTGCTCTGCTATCACAGCGGCCTGACACACGAGGAAGCGGCCGAAGTGCTGAAGGTG
Source organism: Planctomycetota bacterium (assembly GCA_045863555.1). Taxonomy (GTDB): domain Bacteria; phylum Planctomycetota; class Phycisphaerae; order UBA1845; family Fen-1342; genus JACRLV01. The sequence continues at coordinate 57,367 of BTUU01000014.1, forward strand.
CCGAGCGGAACGTTGAAATCGCGCCTGCACGCGGCGCTCACCGAACTGCGGGAGATTCTGGGACCGGAGTATCAGTCATGACGCCCGCGCCACACGACAGACTCGAGACGCAGCTCGCTCGCCTGACGACATGGGACGAAGAGGTGCCTAACCTCTGGCGCGACGCGCTCAAATCCGCACCGAATCGGCACGTGCACCGCCTCTTGAATCGGCCGGTACCGCGCTGGGTGCTGGGCACGACTTGTACGGCGGCGGCCGTGCTCCTGATCGTCGCGTTCATGCAGCCGGCGCTGACCAGCAGTCGGACAGTCGCCAAGAGATCGCCCAGCGCGAGCTCGCTCCATGGGCTCGGTGAGGCGATGACGCTCTATAGTGCTGTAGACTCTCCGGCTGCTGAGCACGCCGCACCAATTCTCGGCGGCGACTTCGCGGCGGCTGAGCCCGCCGGGGGCCTGACGAATCCGATCCTGGATGGGGGGGGCGGCAGGAGTGGGGAGGGTCGATTCAGTGCATTCGACGAGCAGGCGTTCAAGTCGCAATCCGCGGCTGGGGATACGTCGGTCGCGTCGAGGCCGGGGGCTGACCGTCAGATTGTCCGCAAGGCCACGATCGAGCTCGAAACCAAGGACGTCCGCGCCGCCTACCTCAAGGCCCAGCAGATTATCAACGAAGCGGCCGGTGAGTATGTGCAGGATTCGGCCCTCACCGATACTGGCGCGGCACAGTTGCAGGGCAATCTGACGCTCCGGGTCGCGGCGTCGCGCCTGTCGGAGGTATTGAATGAACTGCGCGGGCTCGGCAAGGTACGCGGCGAGCGCAACGACGGTACGGACGTGACGTCACAAGCCGTTGATCTCGAAGCCCGCATCCGCAACGAGCAGCGCGTCGAAAAGGAGCTTCTGGAACTGCTCGAATCGCGCAAGGACGCCGCACTCAAGGACATCCTCGACCTGCGGGCGAATCTCGCCAGCGTGCGAAACGTCATCGAGCAGCTTACGGCACAGCGCCAGAATCTTGCCAGGCTGGTTTCGCTCGCGACAGTGCTGGTGATCATCCGGACCGACGACGCTCCCGCGCCGGAGCCGCCGGCGCCGGGAATCGCCGCATATTTCGCGGACGCCTTCTCGACGATGTGGCTGAAGGGTCTGCGCGTTCTCGCCGACACGCTTGCGACGCTCCTCGGGACGTTGATCGGCGGGTTGCCCTGGTGGATTCTGCTCGTTGTCACGGTTGTCGTCGTCCGCAGCGTGGTGCGGCGACGGGCAGTGTGAGCCGGTCGGCGACTCGTCGGCGGAGAAACGGTAATAACACCGAACTCCGATGCACTCGTACAATCGAATGTGAACGTGGGCCGTCTGCACGTGGACGCAGTCGGCGTGCGCATTGACGGTGCGAAGGCGGTGGCCGCCTCCGAAGCATTCCCGCGGTCGAGTTGTGGACATCCAATCATCGCTCGCTGGATGACACTTCGAGGAAATTGCTTGCATACCGACGAACAACCCGCAATACTGAATCAGACGCCGCATGGGTACGATCGAGGTCGCTGATGAGTAACCGTCTTCTGAACTCGCCTGTCAAGGAGCTCCATCTTTCAGAACAGGCGGAGCGCGCCCTCGAGGCGATGGGGATTCAGAATATCGGACAACTGCTCGGCCTCAGCGAGAACGCCCTGCGATCCGGAGCGGGCGATGCCTGGATGCAAATCTGGACCGAAATTCAGCAACGGTTGTCCGAGCATTCCTTGCGCGGCACCGTACGGCGCGGCGTCGTCGTGCTTGAAGATGATGTGCCATTGCCCGACGGCGCGATCGTGACGATCCGCCTCGCCCCTCCGGATTCGGACGATGCCCAGCGTCTCTCTGACGAACTCATGAATCTCGCCGGCACCGTCAAAGGCCTCCCGCCCGATTTTTCCGAGAATCACGACCACTATCTCCACGGTCAGTCGGGTCGGCACTTCGAACAGGCCGGTTTCATCGCACTACTGCGCTGAACCGCGAGCCGCCTTTCATTCCTCGACTGCGTCAAACGCCTCCGCGCCGCGGGTACTCGGATACTCATCGGCTACCGTCACCCAAACTGAGATCGGGCGGCCTTCGTCAGCGGATGACGTGTGAATCGGCGGCTGCGCGCGGCCCCCGCCCGTCCGGCTATCATCACCCGTTTGTTTCCGGGTGAGTCGCTATGGCAGTCGTTGAGGCATCCGATCTCTCGAAGGTCTTCCGCGTTCCGCAGCGCGAGTCCGGGCTCGGCGCGGCGCTGCGCAGCGTCCTGCGCCGCCGCTACTCGGACGTGAAGGCCGTCGATCGCGTGAGTTTTTCGATCGAGCCGGGCGAGGTCGTGGGCTTCCTCGGCCCCAACGGCGCCGGCAAGACCACCACACTCAAAATCCTCACCGGCCTGCTCCACCCGAACAGCGGCGGCGCCAGCGTCCTTGGCCATGTCCCCTGGAAGCGCGAGAACGCGTTCCTGCGGCGCATCAGCCTCGTCATGGGCCAGCGCAGTCAGCTGAGCTGGGACCTGCCCGTCATGGACTCGTTCGTCGTGCAGCTCGCGGTCTACGACGTCGAGCCCGCCGCGGGCAAAGCGACGCTCGACGAGCTGGTGCAGTTGCTCGACCTGTCCGCGCTGCTCAAGAAACCGGTCCGCAACCTGTCGCTCGGCGAGCGGATGAAATGCGAACTCTGCTGCTCACTGCTTTACCGGCCGGAGGTACTGTTCCTCGATGAGCCGACGATCGGCGTGGACATCACGATGCAGGCCCGCATCCGGCAGTTCATCGCCGACTACAACCGTCGCTACCAGTCGACCGTGATCCTCACCTCACATTACATGGCGGACGTGACGGCGCTGTGCAAGCGCATCATCGTCATCAACCACGGCCGCATCCTCTTCGACGGGCCGCTGGGCGAGCTCGTCGCGCGGCTCGCCCCATTCAAGATGATCACCGTCGACCTCGAACGCGATATCGAGACCGACGGCCTGGAAACGCTCGGCCCCGTCGCCTCGCGGAACGGGCGAAAGATCACCTTCAAGATTCCCAAGGCGGAAGCGGCCGCGACGACGGCGCGGCTGCTGGCGCAACTTCCGGTGCTCGACCTGACCATCGCCGATCCGCCGATCGAGGACGTCATCGAGCAGATTTTTCGCGTCCCGGCCGGTGATCCGGCAGCCGGGGATTCGGCGGCCGCACCGGCGAGCACGCCCGCGGGAGCGGCGCAGCCATGACCTCGCGCGCGTTCGGCGCGATGTTCCGGGTGGACCTGCTCCAGACGATCCAGTATCGCGGCGAGAGTTTCCTCTGGGCGATCTGGGGCGTCATCTACCCCGTGGTCGCGCTCGCGATGTGGGAGGCCGCGGCGGAGGCGCCGGCCGAGGGGAGCAACGTCGCGGCGTACGCCAAGGGCGGCTTCGCAGCGTATTTCCTGCTCACGATGGTCGTCGGGCACGTCGTCACGGCCTGGGACGCGTACGAGATGGGCTGGGTGATCCGCAGCGGTGCGTTTTCGGCCCAGCTCATGCAGCCGATGCTTCCGATCTGGCGGAGTATCGCGGGAAATCTCGCCTGGAAGCTGTTTACGCTCGTGATCCTCACGCCCTTCTGGATTCTCGTCGCGTGGCTGGTCGAGCCACGCTTTGAGGCGACGGCAGCGCAGCTCGGGCTCGGCGTTGTCGCGACGATCCTCGCGGCCGGGATTGCGTTCATCTGGGGATATGTCGTGGCGCTGACGGCGTTCTGGACGACGCGCAACGACGCGGTGGGCGAATTCTGGTTCGGGGCGAGCCTGCTGGTCGGCGGGCGGCTGGCGCCGATCGCGCTGCTGCCGGTGCCGCTTCAGTTCCTCGCGGGCGTGCTGCCGCATCAGTGGGCGCTGGGTTTTCCCTGCGAAGTGCTGACGGGGCAGTGCTCGGATGCGCGGCTCTATGGCGGGCTCGCGGCGCAGGCGGCGTGGCTGGTCGGCGGCGCTGTCATCTTCCGCCTGCTCTGGTCGAAGGCAATCCGGCGGTACACCGCGGTGGGAGGGTGAGCCGTGCGGCGCTACCTGCGATTGCTCGCCCTCTACTTCAAGATCAACGTCCAGAATGACGCCGCGTACCGGTTCGATTTCCTCATGCGGATCGTGCTCGCGATTTTCAGCCTCATCGGCGAGCTGTTCACGCTCTGGGTGATCTTCGCCAATGCCAAGTCGCTCGCCGGCTGGAGCGCGTACGACGCGATCGTGCTCCTGGGAGTCTTCCGCATCATGGTCGCGCTCATCTCGATGGTGATAGCGCCGAGCATGCGGGCCACGATGGAGGATGTGCGCAAGGGCACGCTCGATTTTCTGCTGCTCAAGCCATTGAACGCACAGTTCGCGGCGAGCTTTCGGCAGATCGTCATCTGGCGCCTCGCGGACGCCATCCTCGGCCTCGCGCTGGTCATCGGCGGCGTCACGCTCGGAGAATCGCATTTCAGCGCCGCCACGGCCGGGCAGTTCGTCGTCACGCTGACGGCCGGGGCGATCATCATCTATTCATTCTGGCTGATCCTCGCGACGACCGTGTTCTGGTTCACGCGGATCGCGAATATCGAGATGGTCTTCTGGAACGTCTTCCACGCCGGGCGCTATCCGATCGACGTCTACCGGCCGTGGGTGCGGTGGACGCTGACATTCATCCTCCCGATGGCGTTTCTGACGACGTTTCCCGCCGGGGCGCTCGTCGGACGGAACCCGCCGACGGCGCTGTGGGCGGCGGTGGTCGTCGCCCCGGCGATGTTCATCGCGGCAACGGCGTTCTGGCGCTTCGGCGTCCGGCGCTACAGCGGGGCTTCGGCGTAGCGGTTACGTCCCCGCTTCGTAGACGACCTCGCCGCCGACGACGGTCATGAGCACCTTCATCGAAGCGATGTCGCGCTCCGGGCAGGCGAAGAAATCGCGATCGACAATCACAAAATCCGCCAGTTTGCCCGGTTTCAGCGTCCCTTTGTCATTCTCCTCAAACGCCGCGTACGCCGCGCCGAGGGTGTGCGCGCGGAGCGTCTGTTCGCGCGACAGTCGCTCGTCCGCGTGCCACCCCCCCGCCGGCTGGCCGTCCACCGTCTGCCGCGTCACGCCGGCGTATAGCCCGAGCATCGGATTGTGCGACTCGACGGGGAAATCGCTGCCGAATGCGAGCGCCGCGCCCGATTTGAGCAGGCTGTTCCATGCGTAGGACCCGCGCGAACGCTCCGGGCCGACGCGGGCGTCGACCCAGCGCATATCGCTGGTGCAGTGCGTCGGTTGCATCGACGCGATGACGCCGAGCTGCGCGAAGCGGGGGATGTCGGCCGGCGCGAGGAGCTGGGCGTGCTCGATGCGGAAGCGATGGTCCGGTTTTACAGCGGCGCCGCCCGGCGCGGCGTCGCGGATCGCCACGGCATAGGCATCGAGCACTTCGCGATTCGCCCGGTCACCGATCGCGTGGGTACAGACCTGGTAGCCGCGGGCGACGGCGTCGCGGGCGATCTCGCGGATCGACTCGGGCGTGCTGACGGCGAGCCCCGTGTAGGGTTTCCCGTCCGCGTCCGACGGCCGATCCGCATAAGGCGCGAGCAGCCACGCCCCGCGCGAGCCCATCGCCCCGTCCGCGTACGCCTTTGTCGCCCGCAGCGTAAACCGCGGTCCGATGATCCGCGGGTTCTTCACAAACCAATCCTTCGCGTACGCGCTCGCGAGCATCCCGTACACGCGGAGCTTCAGCCGCCCCTCGCGCTCCAGTCTCTGATAAACCTCGACCTCGGCCGGGGAGACGCCCGCGTCGTGCACGCCGGTCAGGCCGGCGGCGAGGCACATTTCCTGGGCCTTGAGGATCAGGTCTTCGGTGCTCTTCGAGGCCGCGCCGGCGCGGACGGCGATTGCGTTCATCGCGTTGTCGACGAAGACGCCGGTCGGTTCGCCGCTCGCATCCCGGATGATCTCGCCCCCGGGCGGCGCCTCCGTCGACTTCGTGACCCCCGCGATCCTCATCGCCAGTGCGTTCGCGAGTCCGGCGTGTCCGTCGACGCGGCGAAGCCAGACGGGGTTTTCCGGAGCGGCTTCGCTGAGCCGCTCGTGCGTCGGCAGCTTTCGGTCGGGCCAGCTTTCATGGTCCCAGCGGCCGCCAAGGATCCACTCGCCCTTCCTGGCCGTCTTGGCTTTCTCGCGGACGGCGGCGATAACGTCGTCGAACGATTTTGCGCTGCTGAGGTCGAGCAGGCCGAGGCCGTAGCTGCCGAGGCCGGCGACGTGGCCGTGGGCGTCGATGAGGCCCGGGAGCATGACGCCGTCGACGCGGATGCGGCGCGTCTTCGCCGTCGCGAGCCTTTCGAGGTCCGCGGCGCGGCCGATCGCGAGGATGCGATCACCGGCGACGGCGAGCGAGTCTGCACCGTCGAAGCCGGGTTCGAGCGTGTGGATCGCTCGAGCGTGGAAGATCGCGTCCGCGTTCTGTTGGGCGAACGCGCCGGCACAGAACGCCAGCAGAATGGAAAGTACCCGGGCGAAGTACATGCGGTTACCTCCGAATCGCGGTCTGGACGGGATGATACTCCGGGGGGCCGACTCAGCGCGTTAACGAGCTGTCGACGCCGGCGCGCTCTCGGAGCCGGTCTTCTGCTGGAATGGCTGCGGGGATGTCAGCAGCGGCGCGACAAAACGGCGGTTCCACTCGGGGCTGATCATGCTGTTATGGTTGCCCCAGTGTCCCATGGCCCGCATCTCGGGCGTCCATTGCACTTCGACGATCCGCGCGCGGAGGTCCGCGTCGCGGGCGGCTCGGGCGAGATTGAAGCCGTCCTTACCCGCGGCCGGGCCGTTCACGCGGTCGACCGTGCCGAAGGTCCCCGTGCCCCACCCGAGGATCACCGTGTCGTTTGCCGAGACGAAGCAGGTGAGCGTCTCGTCGACGTGGCGGAGGGCGGGCTCGAGATCAAAGTCGGGACTGACCGCAGGTTGGATCAGGATGATGCGGCGGATGCGGATATCCGGGGGCAACCGCTCGGCAGTCCAGAGCGCCATGCCCGCGCCAGCGGAGTAGGCGAGCAGGTCGATCGTCGCGTGGGGGTGATCGCGGTGGAAGCGTTCGATCTGCCGCGCCACGGCGGCACATTTTCGCTGGTTCTCGTCAAGTTCCGTCAGATTATCCAGGGATCGCAGGGGCCGGCCCCAGTCGAAAAAGTGAATCTCGCCCTCGAAGCCGCCTTCACGCAGCGCGCTCAGGGCACCGTCCCAGATGAACCGGTAGCCCTGGATTCCGGGAAAGAACCAGAGGGCTCGGCCGGGCGGCGCGGCGGGTCCGCCGGTTGGGGCGATGGGACGCTGCTGGTCCGCGCAGCCCCCGAGCAGGCTCAGTAGCAGGGCCAGACCGCGTGCGCGAATCTCCACAGATGCCGCTCCATGAACGCCGTGTCGGGAGTGTAGGTACCCGCCGGGGCGGGCCGCAACGGGTCGGGCCGGCGGCGGCCGCGAGCGGATGACGGAGGATCGTCCGGCCGCTGCGGGGAAAGGTGTCGGTGGCGGGCAAAATTCCCGAATCGGATTTGCGTCGCGCCAAAACTCGGGCTACACTTCCGCCGGATTTGCAGGGCGACCCCACTACAGCGCCCTCAGGTATGCGGGACGTAACTGGCGTCCCGGCATCCGGCGCATGCCTTCAGGAGCAACTGAGATGAGACACCTTGCTAACTGGGTTAGCGGATTCGCCATTCTTCTATCCGCGGCGGCCGTGCCCGCGACGTGGGCGATGAGTGACGACCTCGATCAGGCCAAGGCGCTGGTCGAGAAACAGGAGTACTCGGCGGCGCAGGATGCGCTCCTGAAGATTGACCGCAAGACGCTCAGCGAGACGGAAGCGAAGGAATTCGACGACCTGCTCGAGATGCTCAAGTCGGCGGTCCCCGGCGCGCAGCAGGCGGCGGGCGCGTTCGCCGAGGGCGAGCGGCTCATTCAGGACGGCAAGCTCTCCGAGGCCGACACCTGGTTCAAGTCGGTCGAGGGCAACCAGTACTCTTCCAAGGAACTTCGCGACAAGGCCTCCGAGCGGCGGCGCATGATCGCCGAGAAGCAGCAGCTCGCCGACGCCGCCAAACCCAAGGGCCCCGAGGCTGCCCCGGCTGGCGAGAAGGCCGCGCCGATGCCGGATTCCCCGGCCTCGCCGACGCAGGATCCGGCCGCACCGGCGACGATCATCGACGAAGCCCGGGCCCAGGACGACCTCCTCTGGCAGCGGGCCGAGGCCCGCGCCAAGGCGGCCATCGAAGCGGCCAACAAGGCCGTGGCCGAGGGCCGGTTTGACGAGGCCCGCGGCTTCGCGGCCGTCGCGATCCAGGCGATCGAGGCGAACCGGCAATACGCCCAGCCCGCCAGCAAGTACGAAAACGCGCGCAAGATCGCGCTCGATGCGGAAGCGTCCGTCAATGACAACATCCGCCTTGCGATGGACGCGAAGCTCTCCAAGGACCGCGATGAGGTCGCGGCGCGCATCAAGGAGCGGACGGAACTGCTCGAGCGGCAGCGCCGCGAGAAGGTCGACCAGCTCCTGATCACCGGCCGCCAGCTCGCCAAGGAAATGCGGTACGCCGAGGCGGCGGAGGCGATGCGGCAGATCCTCGCCCTTGATCCGGCGAACGCGATCGCGCTGAACAACCTCGACATCTTCGAGAACGAGGCTTCGCTGAATGATCAGAAGAGCCTTCGCAATGAGGCCGGCCGCTGGGCGCAGAAGTCGCTGACCGAGGCGGCCGAGACGCTGATCACGTGGAATGCCGACGTTCTCTATCCGAAGAACTGGCTGGAAATCAGCGCGAAGCGCGACAAGATGATGACCGGCACGCTCGATGAGGACTTCGAGCTCAACAGCCGCCTCGACGAGCAGCAGTCGGAGATCAACTTCGACGACCAGCCGCTGGAAAAGGTGGTGGATTTCATCCGCGACGTGAACAAGCTGAACATCGCGGTGGACTGGGACGATCTCGAAGCGAACGGGATCATGCGCGACAAGCCGATTTCGCTGCGGCTGCGCGACGTGTCGCTGCGGACGGTCATGGGCCAGATCCTCGCGCAGGCCGGCGGCGACATCCGCCTCGGCTACGCGGCGAACAGCGGGCTGATCCGCATCGCCTCGAAGGAGAAGCTTGACCGCAACAAGTTCATTCAGGTCTACGACATCCGCGACCTGCTGGTCGACATTCCGAAGTTCGTGGACGCGCCGAATCTCGACCCCGGCCAGGCGATGGCTGACTACCGCAAGCCGACAGGGCTCTTCGGCACCGGCCCGGACCTCTACGACAACGGCGGCAACAGCGAGAGCGAGAATTCGCCCAGCGGCCCGGCGAACAAGGCCGAGGCGGCGGAGCGGGCCCGCGTTTCGAAGCTCCTGGACATCATCCGCGCCACCGTCGCATCCGACTCCTGGCGTGAGGTCGGCGGCGGCGACGGTGCGCTCCGCGAACTGAACGGCAACCTGATCGTCTACAACACGTCCGACGCGCACCGGCAGGTGCGTGACCTGCTCAGCCAGCTCCGCGAGACGCGGGCGCTGATGATCGGCGTCGAGGCGCGGTTCCTGATCGTAACGTCGAACTTCCTCGAGGAAATCGGCGTCGATCTCGATTTCGTGTTCAACTCGGGCGATGCGGGTTATGACCGCGCGGTCAACACTACGACCGGCGGTCCGATCACCGACCTGTTCACCGGCGCCCCGGTCTTGATGCCGCGGCAGTTCGGCCGAGCGGGCATCTTCCCGAACGTCCCGGCCGGCGGGCAGCCCTTCACGGGCGGCCCGGTTCCTGCTCAGCCGTACAGCCAGGCCGGTTTCGTACCCGGTCCGGGCGGCCTTTCGCCGTCGTTCAATGATCTGACGCCGATCGGCGTTTCGAACGGCTCGCTCGGCCTGGCAAACCCGGCCAATCTGAATACGGGCATCCCCGGCTCGATCGCCCAGTCGTCGAGCTTCGCTCCGGCGCTGAACATCGCCGGCTCGTTCCTCGACAACCTCCAGGTCGACTTCCTGATCCGCGCCACGCAGGCGAACAAGCGGTCGAGCATCGTTCAGGCGCCGCGCCTGATGATGTTCAACGGCCAGCGTGCGTTCGTCGCGGTCACCCGCACCCGCCAGTACGTCTCCAGCGTGACCGCGCAGGTGGCGGAAGGCGCTGTCGCGTTCCAGCCCAACCCGCAGAACATCGCGAGCGGCAGTTCGCTCGACGTCGAAGGCACGATCAGCGCCGACCGCAAGTATGTGACCATTACGGTCCGCACGGGCGTCGCGCAGGAGCCGCAGTTCGAGCGGTTCGAAGTCCAGCGGGCCAGCGGCAGCTCGCCCGGCCTGTTCGTCCTGCTGCCCGACCAGGAGCAGCGCACGGTCCGTACGACCGTGTCGGTGCCGGACGGCGGCACGGTCCTGCTCGGCGGTCTCAAGCAGGTCGGCGAGGCCGAGGTTGAGGCGGGCGTGCCGATTCTGAGCAAGATCCCGATCCTGAAGCGGGCGTTCACGAACACCTCGATGGTGCGCGACACGCAGACGCTGCTCATCCTGCTCAAGGCCAAGATCCTGATCCAGCAGGAGGCCGAGGAAGAGGCCTTCCCGACCTTCAGCTCCGCAAACTGATCGCCGGCCGAGCGCGACCGACGATTTCCGCCGCTGCCCGTCGAGATGATCGACGGGCAGCGGTGCTTTTGGGGGCGCCGTCGCGCCGCCGGCGACGAGCCCCCGGCCTTCACGCGAGGGGGCTATCGGCGTAGGACCCTTTGGGGACAGCTTCGGCCGGCACGCAAGTCTTCCGCCGGCCGGACCGATGACTTCCATGCGGAGTGCCTTCACGGACGTGACGCGCAGACGCCGCGAGAGTTTTCGGACGGGCAACAGATGCTCGCGCTGCGGTTTTACGACTGGCTTCAATCCGGCCCGACCCCGGACTGCGACGAGATCCTCGCGGCCGGGCTCGAGGCCGCCGATGGCCCGTGGTTCGAGCGCATCATCGGCGTCCTGCTCCAGCGCGGGCACGAGGCCTCCTGGGCGGCGCTGATCGGCGTCCTCGATCGCCTGCCCGCGGAAGCGCGGGCCCAGCTCGAGGCCGCGCCCGAGCGCATCGTCAACGCGCTCGCGCGAGCGCTGAAATCGCCCGCCGCGGAGGCGCGCGTCCAGGCGCTGCGCGTATTCGAGCGCTTCGGCCGGCCGCGCCAGCTCTATCTCGTCGCGGATGCGCTGCGCGACGCGCACCCGCCGGCGCGGGAGGCGGCCGCGTGCGCGCTGCGCGCCCACGCCGCTGCGTTTCTGAAGGCACAGGCCGAGCGTGACCGCGACGGCGCGCGGATCGACGCGGCCGTGGCCGCGCAGATGGCGGAAGAGCGGCGGCAGATCGCCGTCGCGGTGCAGGAGGCCGCGCGGACGTTTGATCTGCACCACCGGGTCGAGGCGCTGGAGGCGTCGCTCTGGTTCGCCGACGCGCTGGGTCCGGATTTCTGGTCGCTGCTGCACAATACGCGGTCGCGCGCCGGGAAGATTGTGGCCGAGCGTCTGAGCGAGTGGAATCGTCCCGCGATCGCGCCGTTTCTCCTCCGCGCGCTGCGGCACGTCGCGTGGCGCACGCAGGCGACGAACCTGCTGCGCCGCTGGACGTCGCTCGAGCATCTTCTGGCATTGCTGCGCTGCACGGACCTGCTTGATCATCCCGAGATCCGGCTCCAGCTCTCGCACGTTCCCGCAGAAACCTGCCTGGGGGCCCTCGGCCGCGATCTCAGCAACATTCCCGAATCGCTTCAGCCCGCACTGCCGCGCTGGGTCGCCGCGCTGGGGGCGGAGCCGGCCTGGCGCGTCCGGGTGCTCGGCGCCTGGTGCGGATTCCCGGTCGAGGCGCTCCGCCGTTCGGCCGTCTATGCACTGGCGACGATCGACCATCCCGACGCGGAGCAGATTCTCCACGGGATCGCCGCCGGGCGCGGGCCGCTCGGCCGCTTTGCGCAGTGGTTTCTTGCAGGCAACGAAGCGGGCCTCTCGCCGCGCCCAGAATCTCGGCGCAGCCGCGCCGCGTCGCCGCCCGCGCCCGAACCGCTGCATCCGTCCGGTGCGAGCTTTCCGATCCTCTGGCAGGCCTGCCGCCGCACGCCCCCGCGCGAGCGCGGCCCGCTGCTGGAGGCGATTCGCGAGCACGCCGACGGCTGGCGCAAGCGGCTCCGCGAACTGCTTCGCTCGCCCGACGCACGCGACCGCCTGCTGGTGCTCCAGGTCATCGGCACGGCGTCGCTGGCGCCCCTCTTTCGCCACGACCTGGAACAGCTTCGCGGCGACGGCGTCGAGTCCATTCGCAAACTGGCTGAATCCGTCGTCGCGTCGCTCCACGGTGACCGCGCGGATGACCGTTCGGAAAATTCGGAACCGGATTTCGACCCGGACGCGACCGGCGATTCGAGCGCCGCACACCGGGAATACGAAGCGCTGATCCGGCACCTCGAAACCGATCCGGAGGCCGCCACCGATCCGGAGTTCGCGCGGAAGGTCCGCGCTGCGCTGCGCCGGCTCCGTGCGGAGTCGCAGACGCCCGCGCCCCCGGATGCATCTCCCGCCGGAGGCCGGGCATGACTACGCTCCTGGCGCAGGCCGCCCCCCAGCTCAATGAACGCAGCCAGCAGTTTCTCGACGGAATGCGCGATTACGTCTCAACCAGCTACGACCCCGCCAGCGCGATCCTCTTCTGGTCGCTCGTGGCCGCATTCTTCATCGCCGTCGCCATCGTGGCGAGGCATTTCACGCGCCGCGAAACGCAGGTCGAGAAGCCGCGCGCCGATCACCTCGTGCTGGCCATCGACCTGCTGGGCCTGTCCGAGGAGGATCGGCGCGATCTCCAGCGGCTCGCCCGTGAAGCCGGCGTGCGCGAGGCGGCCGCCCTGCTCCTGTCGCCGCGCGCCCTGGCGCTGGCGATCGCGGCCGCGCCGGCCGACCGCGGCCGCGCGACGCGGCTCGACGACCTGTGTCGGCGGCTCTTCGGCGAAGGGCTTCCGGCGCTGGTCTGATACCATCGGCGGGTGCCCAATCACCCGCCGCGCGCCGCGGCCACACTCAGCGCGTCCCCTCGGGCGTCATTCGCACCTGCTCCGCCGACGTCAGCGCTCCGAACAGGACCATATTTCGCAGCACGGCCAGCGCGCCCTCCTCGTCATAGCCGCGGCAGTCGAAGACCTGCGTCCCGAGCAGGCTCGCGGAGATGTCGAGCGGCGAGTAGATCACGGCCGGCCGGCCGCCGAGCATGAACGCCTTCAGGGGCGGATATTCGCGGCCGCGCCCGAGCGCGCGGGCGGCGCGGCGGTATTCGGTAATGCCGAGATTCGTCGCGCCGGGCAGACCCTTTCCAGAGAGGATGGGCGAGCTCTCGCGGAGACGTTCGGGCTCGACCTTGAGCAGATCGGTGATGAGGCGCTCGAAGGAGTCGGTGAACTCCGGCCGGCCCATGACGGCGTCGGCGAGGAGCGTGCCCCCGCCGGTCAGGTAGGCCCGCAGGCCGTCGATTTCCGGTTGCGACAGCCGCAGGGCATCGGCGCCGGAGATGTAGATGATCTGCTGGCGGCGCAGGGCCTTGACGTCGCTCAGCGAGACGCCGTCCGTGAATTCGACGCGGGTGAGCGCTTTGTTGTTCATGTACGTCCGGAACCGGTCCCAGCCGCGCGGCTCGACCTTCCAGTTTCCGAGGTAGGCGGCGCGGCCGACCATCGCGGTGCGGACGTTCTGCGTGGGCTCGAGCGACATGAAGGGCGTCTTCAGGCGGCTGGGGATCGTGGTTTTGTCGGTGGCGTAGAGATAGAGATTCACGCCGAGGTGATAGTCGCGGAGGCCGGCCGGGCTGGTTCTCTGGAGATTCCAGGACGCGGTGACGTCATCGGCGACGATGAGCATGAGTGTGCGAATGCCATTGTGCACTTCGTAGATCTCGGGTACAGCATCGATGGTGTACTGCACGTAGCCGCTCAGCAGCGGGTGCTGCGCGTCGATCCGCTTCAATTCGATGCCCGGGAACAGCGCCTCGGCGAGGGCTTCCATGCTCTTGCGGAACTCCTCCCCGCCCGCCTGCGCCGCAGCGACGATCATGCCCCCGCGCTCGGCATATTCGCGGAGCTTCGCCTGTTCATCGTCGGAGAAACGCACCTCGCCGCGGCCCGAGAGATAGAGCAGCGGCGCTTCCAGCAAGTCCTCCATCGTGCCGTCGAGCGCGACGATCTGCCAGTTCAGGAGCCGTTCGAGATTCTTCGCGCTGAAGCGCGTCAGGCTCGCCACGTCGCGCAGGTAGTTGTCCCAGTCGTCGCCCTTCTCCAGCTTGTTCATGAGGATCGGCGCGCGGCCATGGCACAGGAACATGAGCGCGAAGCTCGTGTCGTGCAGGCCCGACTGCCATTGGCCACCCTCCATCTGCCGGGCGAGGAGCCAGCGCGCCCCTTCGCGAAACCAGTCGCGATCGCGGAAGTACTTCCGCCCGCTCGCCCGGCCCGTCCGTTCGACGCCGTAGAGGTAGTAATACTGCCACCGGGCGTCGCCGTTCGGGTTCTCCATGCTGAAGTTCTTCGCGTACCAGTCGAGCCCGCGATCGATCGCCTCGATGACGTGCGTCGCCTTCTTGTGGCCGCTGCGCCCGTAGACCCGGTCGAGGATGACGTACAGCGAGGTGAGGCCGGCTGCGGTCATGCTGCCGGTGCTGGTCCGGTAGGAGCGCTTGTGATAGCTCCACCCGCCGTCGGGACACTGCTCGCGCAGCCAGTGCCCTTCGACGAGTTTCCAGAAGCGGGTGAGCTGGTCGGAGGATTCGCCCGCTTCAGTGGCCATCCAGACCCCGAGCACGCCGAACTGGCTATTTGAATTATCGAACCAGCCCGAACCCTGCTTGGCCGAGACGTAGCCGAAGCTCCCCGGCGAGTCATTTTGAGTCGTATTCACGGCATTCAGCAGCCAGTCCAGATCGGCGTCGAGCCGCTTGCGATATTTCTCACCCGATACCAGCGAAAAAACGTGGGCGCGAACCGCACACACGTAGGTCGACGTGACCGGCTGGGCGGCCAGCCAGTCGAGCGTTTTCACCATCTCGTCTTCGCGTGGATCCAGGCCCGCGTAGAGCAGGGCCAGGGTCGCCAGAGCCGTGTCACCGGCCCAATACTGGCCTTTGCTCTCGCCGCCGGGCTCCGGGTAGGCGTCCCAGTGGCCGCCCTCGTTCCGTTTGGAGCGAAGCCACTCGACGGCGCGGCCGATGGCGGCCTCGACGTTGCGGTCGGTCACCGCCGCCGTTTCGTCCTGGGCGGGTGCGAAGGGGGTTCCGAAAAGGAGGATTGCGGCGGCAAGGGTGGCTGGCCATCGGCGTGCATTCATGCTAATTTAAGCTCCGCCCTGGGGGGCATGGTTGACCATCTCGACGCTAAGTGCATAAAAACCAGTAGGTTCGGCCCGTTTCGGTCGACGGGTCCGAAAACTCTCCAGGCAAGGAAGTCGAGCGTGTCGGACGCACCGGAAGACAGTCAAATCATCCGCCTGGCGGTCGAGCGCACGCTGATCACCCAGGACGAAGCCAAAGAGGCTGCGGAACGCGCGAAGGGCCTCGTGACGAATGGCCGTTCGCGCCCCCTTCCCGACGTCCTCGTTGATCTTGGTTTTCTGACGCGGACGCAGCTTAGTCGCCTCCAGGGTAATAGTGAAGACTCGGGAAGCCGGCCGGCGCAACAGATTCCGGGGTACGCGCTTCAGAAAAAAGTCGGAGCGGGCGCAATGGCGGTCGTCTACCGGGCCAAGCAGCTCAGCCTGGACCGGGTTGTCGCGGTCAAGGTCCTTCCCAAGCGGCTCAGCAAGAACCAGGAGTTCGTGGAACGGTTCTACAAGGAGGGCCGGGCCGCGGCAGCGCTGAACCATAACAATATTGTGCAGGCAATCGACGTCGGTGAGGCAAGTGGATTCCATTATTTCGTCATGGAATTCGTCGAGGGCAACACGGTCTACGACGAGGTCGCCGACGGGAAGGTCTACGACGAGCTGGAAGCCATCCGGATCATCCGCCAGGTCGCCTCGGCCCTGCTTCACGCCCACGACAAAGGGATCATCCACCGGGATGTGAAGCCCAAGAACATCATGCTCACCAAGGACCGCGTCGCCAAGCTGGCGGACATGGGCCTCGCCCGGGCGGCGTCGGACCTGGAAGCGGCCATGGCGGAGGCCGGCCGGGCGTATGGGACACCCTACTACATCAGCCCGGAGCAGATCCGCGGCGATCTGCACGTCGACCACCGGGCGGACATCTACTCCCTCGGCGCGACCTTCTATCACATGGTGACGGGCCGCGTGCCGTTCGAGGGCCCGACGCCCTCGGCAGTGATGCGGAAGCACCTGAAGGAAGCGGTCACGCCCCCGGACCACTTGAATGACAAGCTGACGGCCGGGTGTGCGGCCATGATCGAAATGATGCTGGCCAAGAACAAGGAAGACCGCTACCCAAGCTGCCGCGAGGTCATCGAAGACCTCGACCTCATCGCCCAGAAGAAGCCGCCGCACTACGCCCAGCAGAAGCTCGGCCACGACATGCTCGGCGCGCTCGCGCATGGGTCAGTGCAATACGTCGAGCCCGCGGCCCCGCCGACGCCGACCGCGACGGCCGGCAGCAGCGGCGTCACGGTCGTCCTCGGCGCAGCGGTCGGCATCAGCGTGCTGATCAACATCGTGCTGCTGATCCGGGTGATGGGCGGCTAGCGGCAATTACGGCGGAACTCCGTCAGACCGACCAGCCCGCGCCGAGATTTCTTGCACTTGCATCGAATTCTCTTGACTCTTCCGGAACCGGGGATATGTTGAATCGTAACGGCGGGTCTGCGCGGTTCACCCCAAATTTGTCCGTCTGTCAACTCGGACGGGCGTGACCACAGGCCCCCTTCCTCTCGAGGTCTCTGACCTTTATGGACATCGCGTCCTCGGGCTCCGACTCGGAGCCTGGCGGTAGTCGCTACCGCAGCGGCGTTTCCCTGGCGATTCTTGAGGCGATCGACGAGCAGCCGGCTAACCCCGGAACCGCTCCACCCGCATGGTCCGCGCCTCCGCCGGTTGACCGTCCGCCGTTCGTCGTCAGCCCGGTCAGCCGGGCGTTCCGCGACGCCCACTTCCCGGATGCGTCCGACGCCGACTGGTGCGACTGGCGCTGGCAGCTTCGCCACCGCATTCGCAACCTGGCCGGGCTGGAGCGCATCTTCAGCCTCTCCGTCGACGAACGGACGGCCGTCGAGCGCCTTGGCGACCACCTGCCCGTAGGCATCACGCCGTACTACGCCGCCCTCATGAGCCCGACCGACCCCTTCGACCCGCTCCGGCGGACAATGCTCCCGGTCACGGGCGAGTTCCTGAAAGGGCCCGGCGAGGCGGACGACCCGCTGGCTGAAGACTCGCACATGCCCGTCCCTGGGCTGGTCCACCGCTACCCCGACCGCGTGCTCTTTCTCGTCACGAACTTTTGCGCAACCTACTGCCGCTACTGCACGCGGGCCCGCATGGTCGGCCAGACCGGCGAATATCACTTCAACACCGCCCAGTACGAGGCGGTACTGGAGTACATCCGGGCCCACCCTGAGATCCGCGATGTCCTGCTCTCCGGCGGCGATCCGCTCACGATGCACGACGACCGCATCGAGTGGATCCTCTCGCGGCTCCAGCAGATCCCGCACGTCGAGTTCATCCGCATCGGCTCAAAGGTCCCGGCCGTCTCGCCGCAGCGCGTCACGCCCGAGCTTTGCGCCATGCTGAAGAGGTACCACCCCTTCTGGCTCAGCATCCATTTCATGCACCCCGGCGAGCTGACGCCCGAGGTGGCCGAGGCGTGCAACCGCCTCGCCGACGCCGGCATCCCGCTCGGCGCCCAGATCGTGCTCACCCGCGGCGTGAACGACAACGTCGACACCATGCGCCGGCTGGTGCAGGGCCTGCTGCGAATCCGCGTTCGCCCCTACTACATCTACCAGTGCGACCCGATCAGCGGCTCGGCCCACTTTCGCACGCCGATCGAGCGCGGCCTGGAGATCATGGCCGGCCTCCGCGGCTTCACGACCGGCTACGCTGTTCCGACGTTCGTAGTCGACGCACCGGGCGGCGGTGGGAAAATCCCGATTTTCCCGGACACGATCGTCGGCCGCGACGGCGACGACGTGCTGCTCAGGAACTACGAGGGGCAGACGTACCGATACCACGACCCGCTGCCGAAGGCCGATGTCAATGTCTGCTGAACCCTCGACCGATGGTTTGTGGGGCTGTGCAAAGTGTGCCCGGATCACGCAGACGTGCTGCCAGCGGGCGGAGGTGCTCACGACGGCGGCGGATCGGGCCCGCATCGCGGCGTTCACGGGTTGGTCGGACTTCTGGGAATACCGGGCGCCCGAAAGTCCGAGCTACACCGACCAGGATGACGACCCGAACTGGATTCACTGGGGGTTCCGCCCCGACGGCACGCGCCCGATTCTGAAACGGCGTCTCGGCGGCGACTGCGTGTTCCTTTCGCCCACGGGATGCGCGCTGCCGATGGACATCCGGCCGCTGGTCTGCCGGCTTTACCCGTACACGTACAACGAACAGGGAATCGACGGGATCGACAACGGCTGCCCGCCGGAAGTCATCCCGCCGGGGTCGAACATCCTCACGGTGCTGGACATGCGCCGGGCCGAAGCGGATCAATGGCACGCGGCGCTTTATCGCGAACTCCGCGAGGGCTGCGACGCGAAGCGACTCGCCAGTCCTGCACCGGCCGCGTAGTGCAAACCTCTCCTGCGCCGGCCGCGTAGTGCAAACCTCCGGTTTGCACGGGCAAAGCGGAGCTTTGCAGTACGATCAGCGGTCGACGACGAGGCGAAAGCTCGGCGTACGAGTTACCGAGGTAAACAGCATGGACATCGGCCTCACCTACGACCTCCGCGACGCTTACCTCGCCGAAGGCTACGGCGAAGAGGAGACCGCTGAATTCGACAAGGGCGAAACGATCGACGAGATCGAAGCCGCTCTGCAACAGCTCGGCCACAAGACCGACCGCATCGGGCACATCCGCCAGCTCGTGCCGCGCCTGGCCCGGGGCGACCGCTGGGACCTCGTCTTCAATATCGCCGAAGGCCTCTCCGGCTTCGGCCGCGAAGCCCAAATCCCCGGTCTGCTCGACGCCTACGAGATCCCGTACACGTTCGCCGACCCGCTCGTCGCCTCGCTGACGCTGCACAAGGGCATGGCCAAACGCGTCCTTCATACGCACGGCATCGCGACGACCCCCTTCGCCGAGGCGGCCGGCCCGCGCGATCTCGAACGCGTCGACCTCCCCTACCCGCTCTTCGTCAAGCCGATCGCCGAGGGTACCGCCAAGGGCATCGACGGGCGCTCGAAAGTCGACGACCGCGCCGGGCTCGAAGTCGCGTGCCGCCGCGTTTGGGACGAATTCCGCCAGCCGGCGCTCATCGAGCCCTTTCTGCCCGGCCGCGAATTCACAGTCGCGATCACCGACAGCGGCGACGAGGCGGTCGCCGTCGGCACAATGGAAATTGAGCTTCTCGATCAGGCCGAGCCGCACTCGTACACCTACATCAACAAGGAACAGTGCGAGGAGCTTTGCCGCTTCCCGATGGCGACGCCCGAGTGGCGGGCGAAGGCGGAGCCGCTCTCTCTCGCCGCGTGGCGGGCCCTCGGCTGTCGCGACGCCGGCCGCGTCGACCTCCGTGCAGACGCCCGCGGCGAGCTCCAGGTGATGGAGCTGAACCCGCTGCCAGGCCTGCACCCGACGCACTCCGACCTGCCGATGATCTGCACGGCGAGGAACGTCCCCTACGTCGAGCTGATCAACCGGATTGTGACCTCGGCGGCGCGAAGGATCGTCCCGCGACGCGGGCGGCGGCCCGTTTCGGCGTAGATTCGGGCGTCGAATTGCGAGTTTCGAGTCGAATTCGCCCGCGCCTCGCAACGCGAAACTCGCCCCTCCGCATACACTGCGGCCGATGACCGTGCTCATTCTCCACGACGCGATAACCGACGCGAGCCGGCCGGACGAACAGGACGCGCTCGTCCAGGCGCGCGAAGTCGCGGCCGCGCTGTCATCGCTGGGCCATCGCACCCGGATCCGCCCGGTCGATCTCAACCTCGCCGCGCTCGCTGCGGCGCTCCGCGACGAGCGCCCCGACGCGGTGTTCAACCTCGTCGAATCGCTCGACCGCCAGGGCCGCCTGATTCACCTCGTTCCGGCCGTGCTCGATTCGCTGGCGATCCCATATACGGGCACGACGACCATCCCGATGCTCAATACTTCGAGCAAGCTGGTCGCCAAACGAATGCTCACCGCGGGGGGAATCGCCACGCCGCCGTGGCGTCAGCCCGGTCGGAACGACTCAACGCTTCAACCCCCCTGCCGCTGCATCGTCAAATCGGTCTGGGAGGAGGCCAGCGTGGGCATCGACGATGCCTCCATCATCGACACTGTCAGCACCCGACAACTCGACGCGATCATCGCGGCACGGGCGCCGCAACTCGGCGGTGAGGCCTTTGCCGAAGCCTTCATCGAAGGCCGCGAATTCAACCTCTCGCTCCTCGCCGCCGCTCCAGGCGAACGCCCGGTTGGGGCACCCATCCTCCTGCCCCCCGCCGAAATCGACTTCATTGATTTCCCCGCAGGCAAGCCCCGCATCGTCGGCTACGCCGCGAAGTGGGACGACCGCTCGCACGAATTTCACCATACGCCGCGCCGGTTCGATTTTCCCGACGGCGACACGCCGCTTCTGGCGAATCTGTCGCGAATTGCCGTGGACTGCTGGAATCTGTTCGACCTTGCCGGTTATGCCCGCGTCGACTTCCGCGTCGATTCCGCCGGCCGACCCTGGGTCCTCGAAATCAACGCGAACCCCTGCCTCTCAGCCGACGCCGGTTTCATGGCCGCGGCCGGTCAAGCCGGACTCTCGCTGACGGACGTCGTCGAACGCCTGCTTTCGGCCGCTGTCGGAACGGCCGCCGCGCGGCCGGTCGCGGGATAATCCGCCGCTCCGCCCCCGCAAGTGAATGGAAAATGCGGACCGGGGCGTGTGTCGGTCCGGCCATTCGTCGCCTCCCGTTGAGCAAAGCCGCGCCCCAGACAGTCTCGCCGCGCGGCGAATCCGCGACGGCGACCAAGGCCGCCGCGGCCGGAAGCTGTTATTCGAGGTGAGAGACTGCACCCAGGGCGTCGGCACAAGGCGGTCGGGCGGTCGGCGTGACAATGAGGATTCGTAGAATGAAGCGGTATTCCAACCTGTTCTGGCCCGTCCTTGGCTCGCTCGCGATCGGCGTATCCGCCTGGGCGGACATTCCCGGCGATGCCGATCGCGATGGCGATCTCGATTTCGCGGATTTCGCTGCATTTGCAGACTGTCACGGCGGCCCGGCGATCCCCGGCAGCGCGGCCTGTCAGGAACTCTTCGACTACGACGCCGACACAGCCATCGACCTGCACGACTTGGCCGCGTTTCAGCAGTGCTTCAGCGGCGAGAACCAGGCGGCCGATCCGAACTGCGCGGCCCACGTCTTCCGAATCGTGGACGGCTGCCTCCAGATCATCGGCACGGCCGCGGACACGACGCTCGCGCTGCGGCTGGCCCCCGGTGCTCCGAATTTCCTGCACGTCGACTTCGGAAACGACGGCAATCCCGACTTCAGCTTCGACCGCAGCCAATTCGACTGCATCGTCATCAATGCCCGCGGCGGCGACGACGTCATGTTCATCGACGAATCGAACGGCGTCTTCACGACGACGGAAGCGACGACGATTCTCGGCGGAAGCGGAAATGACACGCTGCTCGGCGGCAGCGGAAGCGAAGTCTATATCGGCGGCCCGGGCAACGACTCGATCTTCGCCGGCCCCGGCGCCGACCGCCTGATCTGGAACGACGGCGATGGCGCCGATCTCAACGAGGGCTCGGAGGGCATCGACACAGTCGAAGTCAACGGCGGTGGTGAAAGCGAGAATTTCACCGTGACCGCGAACGGCACGCGCGTGCGTTTTGACCGGCTGGCCCCGACGCCGTTTTTCCTCGATATCGGCGGCTGCGAGCACCTGCTCCTTCAGGCCGGCAGCGGAGACGACTCGCTCGCCTGCACAGGCAACCTCGCCGCACTGATCCAGATTACGGCCGACGGCGGCGACGGCAGCGACACGCTGCGGGGCAGCAACGGCGCGGATGTGCTGATCGGCGGCGACGGCGACGACTTCGTCGACGGCCAGCAGGGCAACGACGTTGCGATGCTCGGCGCGGGCAACGACACGTTCCAGTGGGATCCCGGCGACGGCAGCGACACCGTCGAGGGACAGGACGGCGTCGACACCATCCTCTTCAACGGCTCCAACGGCTCGGAGATTTTCAGCTTTTCCGCGAACGGTTCGCGGCTGCGCTTCACGCGCGACCTGGGCAACATCCTCCTCGACGCCGATGACGTCGAGGGATTTGATCTGAATGCGCTCGGCGGCATCGACACCGTCAACGCGGGCAATCTCGCGGGGACCGACGTGGCGCAGATCAACGTCGACCTGGGCGGCTTCGGCGGCACGGCCGATGCGGCGGCCGATACAGTCAACATCGTGAGCAGTGCGGCGGCCGAGACGTTCAATATCTCCGCGGACGGCGGGTTCGTCATCGTCGAACTCGCCGCCGAAGTGCGCGTCAGAGGCTACGAACCGCTCGACCAGTTCGTCGTCAGCGGCGTCGGCGGCGACACCGTGAACGTGCACGGTTCGGCCGGGCCCGACACGATGACGGTGATCGCCAACGGCACGCAGGCGCGCGTCGACGCGACGGGTTATTCGCTCGGCATCGGGCTGAGCGGTGCGCTCTCGCTCACGGTCCGCGCGCTCGGCGGCGACGATACGATCGCCTGCACCGGAAATCTCGCCGGCCTGCTCATCCCGCTTACCCTCGACGGCGGCGCTGACGATGATGTCGTGCTCGGCAGCAACGGCGCGGACGTCCTGCTGGGCGGCGATGGAAACGACCTCGTCGACGGCCAGCAAGGCAACGACACGGCGTTTCTCGGCGCCGGCGACGACGTCTTCCAGTGGGATCCGGGCGACGGGAGCGACTCGATCGAGGGGCAGGACGGCGACGACGCGATCGCCTTCAACGGATCCGCCGCGGCCGAGATCCTGGATTTCTCCGCAAACGGCCAGCGCCTCCGCTTCACGCGGAACATCGGCACGATCGTCATGGACGCGGCCGGGGTCGAGCAGTTTGATCTCCAGGCGCTCGGCGGCGCGGATATTGTGACAGTCAATGACCTGACGGGAACCGGTGTTGTCCAGGCGAGTATTTCGCTCGCCGGCACGCTGGGCGGGAGCACGGGGGACACGCTCGCCGACAGCGTCATCGTCAATGGGACGAGCGCGCCTGATTCGATCGGCGTCGCAGGCGGGATCACAGGGACGGTGGTCACGGGCCTTTCAACGTTCGTCAGCATCTCCACGGCGGAAGCGACCCTCGATCGCCTGACGGTCAACGGCCTCGGCGGCGGCGACACGATTCACGCGACAGGGCTGCCGGGCGGCGTCATCGGCCTGACGCTCAGCGGCGGGGCCGGCGACGATGAACTCGTCGGCAGCGGCGGCGGCGATCTTCTCTCGGGCGACGATGACGACGATATGCTGATCGGCGGCGACGGCGACGACACGCTCCAAGGCGGGCTGGGCAACGACCGGCTCGTGTGGAACCCCGGCGACGATACCGACCTCGTCGAGGGCGGCGACGGCGTCGATACGGTCGAAGTGAACGGCGGCAGCGGCGCGGAGGATTTCACCGTGACCGCAAACGGGACGCGCGTCCGCTTCGACCGGATCATCCCCACGCCGTTCTTCCTCGACATCGGCACGTGCGAAAACCTTGTTCTCAACGCCAACGGCGGGAACGACACGCTCGCCTGCACCGGCAACCTGGCCGCGCTGATTCAGATCACCGCGGACGGCGGCGCCGGCGACGACCGTTTGCTCGGGAGCAACGGCGCGGATGTGCTCATCGGCGGCGATGACAACGACTTCGTGGACGGCAACCAGGGAAATGACACGATCTTCCTCGGCGCGGGCGACGACACCTTCCAGTGGGACCCCGGCGACGGCAGCGACAGCGTCGAGGGGCAGAATGGCCAGGATGCGATCGTCTTCAATGGGTCGAGCGCGGCCGAGACATACGACTTCTCCGCCAGCGGCCAGCGGCTCCGTTTCACGCGGAATATCGGCAGCGTCATCCTCGACGCCGACGGCATCGAGCGGTTTGACCTGAACGCGCTGGGCGGGGCGGACCTCGCCACGGTGAATAGTCTCGCGGGCACGGCCGTTGCGCAGATCAACATCGACCTCGCGATTTTCGGCGGCGGCGGCGACGCTTCCGCGGACTCGATCACGGTCAACGGAACGGACGCCGCCGACACGATCGGCATCAACGCGAACGCCGGGGCGGTTGAAGTGTCGGGCCTGGCCGCGTTCGTGCGGATCACGCGTTCGGAGTCGACGCTCGACCGGCTGACGGTCAACGGACTTGGCGGCACTGACACGATAACGCCGGGGCCGGGAGTGAGCAGCCTGATCATACTGACCGTTAACCAGTAGCCGGCACGGTGAGAGCGAATTGGGGGGCAGGGCGCTTGCGGCAATGAACGAGACTTTGGGCCGGGTCCGGGCGCCCAAAGCCATTGCGTGCGCGGTGCGGGCTGATTGCACCCTCGCGCTCGCGCTACTCAACTGGCGTATTGAGGAGCGCATTGACGTCGATTCCGGTGAACGGGTCGACTAATGAGTCTCCCGTTTCGAAGGACTCGATCCGTGCCGGGCTCGACGACGCGGCCGCCGCCCGGCACGCATCGCGGATCGCTGTCAGCGAGTCGGCCATGTGATCCCCACTGGCTTTGTAGCGAAGCAAGTGGTCACAGAGTTTCTCTGCGATCGAAAATCTGCCCAATATGTACAGCCGCCTGCACATCGGATAGCCGCGGGCCCGGGCGTGATAGGCTAGCCATTCCGGGTCGTCCGCCGGTGTCTCGCAGGCCCGCTCGACAGCGCGAACGGCAGCGTCGAGATCTCCGGCTTTGTCATACGCGTAGGCGGCCAGGAGCCACGCCGAGAACCCGCCGCGCGTCGACGCCCATTGCTGTAACCGTCGATCGGCGTTCTCTGGATCGACCCGACGGTCAAGCAGAAATGTCAGCAGAACTTCGTGCCAGGCGGCGGGATTCGAATTCGCAGTTTCGCGAATCGCTGCTCGCACTTCGTCGATTTGAGCGTGCTTCAGGGCGAATCGGACACGTTGCACACTTGGAGAGTTCTCGCCATCGTTCGCAATGCCCGTTCCCGCCCTAACCCCGATGCGCCGCTCGAACTCAGTGAACGTCCGCTGAATGAACTCCGCTCGGGTCAGGACGTCGGTCGGGAGGATCGTCACCCGCGCGATTTCCTGGGATGGTGATTCTTCACGATAGAGAGACAGGATCCACACGGCTCCCGCCGTCGGGTCATCCTGCGGAGCGGGCTCGAGCGAGTAGCCGAAGTGGTAGAAGCCGCCGCCAAACTCGACACGGGCCCCGTCCGGGCTGACCTCAACCCAGGTGGGCTGGTACTTGAGCACAATCCGCGGCGTCCAGGCGGGTGCAAGCGGTGGTTCGTCCACAAACCAATCGGGGTGAATCCTGCTGGTCTCGCACAGGATCGCCAGTTCCTTCGCCACCAACGGAGCGACCGCCGACGAGCTCAATTCGGCTTCCTTGAGTCGAATCGCGCGGATTTCGCCGAAAATGCCGGGTGGATACAGCCACAGGGCTCCTGCAGCCGCCACGATGACGAGCGCGGTAAGCAGCAGAGAGGTCTTCAGGTTCATCTCGTCACCTCGTTGTTCCGGTCCCTCCCGATGAGGCTGCGCAACGGAAGAAACTCGCTGTCTGGCAGCGTTGCTGCTTATTTCAGAAACAGCAGTCGGAAATCGCCGACCCGCTGGAAGCCGAGCGCGTCATAGGCCCGCCTGGCGGGCGTGTTCGTGTGCTCGGTGAAGAGAATCGCTCGCTCGACACCCTGCTCGCGCGCCGCCAGCAGCGCCCCCGCCACAACTGCACGGGCATAGCGGCGGCCGCGCAGCTCCGGCACCGTCCAGACGCCGCCGATCTGCACCGCTTCGCGGATCGCGGCGTTGTAGAGCGCGCGGGCGACCGGCTTTCCGTCGGCGAAGAGCAGGAAGATGTGCCCATCCGCGACGAATCTGCGCTGGTAGCCCTCGGAGATCGCTCGCTGGGCTTCGAGGTCGGTCGCGCCGAGCGATTCGAAGGCGTAACGAATGTCCCAGTCGATTAGCAGTGGAAGGTCGTCCTCCCTCCCGCGCCGCACGGTCACCTGGCCGGCTGCGAGTGCACCCGGGACCTCCAACTGCCCGAGTTCGAGCTCGTACAGGCCTTCGATCGAGTCGAGTCGCACCGTGTCGGGCAGCGGACCGTCCTCCTCCTTGAGAGCGATCTGAAATGCGCGGGCCAATTCCTCCACCTGCGCCTGCGGACCGATGAACCCGCGCAGCGGCCGCTTGGAAGCGACGAGCGCCGCCCGCCCGAGCGTCGCCACGCGGTCGACCGGTGCGCAGGGAATCAGCATTCCGTTCCAGAAGTGCGCGACGACGCCGACAACCTGTCCGTCGATGATCTCGGCCGCGTAGGCGCCGGTGAGCGGTTCACCTGTGTCGACGAGGCCGGCGCGGCGGCTGTTCGCGAGCAGAAACATGGCCTCGCAGAGGTGGCGTTGCAGGAATTCTTCAAGCCGGGCGGCGTCGCCGGCCCCGAGGGAGATAATCGAGGTTGGGGTCATGGACCCATCCGCCTCCCGCTCGACTCCGCAGTTCCAGCAAAACGTAAACTGCCCATCGAGCACCTCGCCGCAGTGTCGACAGGTCCACGCGAGCGGCCGGGCGCGGGCGACGGGAAATGGATGGCCGCATTCGGGACAGCGCGGCTCAGGCAGGCCGCGCAGGTCGTATCCGCAGATCAGGCACGTCGGGTGCGGCTTTTCGAGACCGCTGGCCGCGAGGAGCTTCGCGGCGGCGAGGTAGTCGCAGTCGTCGACGACAACCTGGACGCGTCCGATACCCGCGAGACCCATTACAGGCGTGTCGCCTTCCAGCGCGGCATCGATGCCCGCCGCTGCCAGCAGTCCGCGGATCATCGCCCCATGTTCCGAATTCTCGGCTACGAATACGACCGGCATGTCGCAAATGGTAACCGGCCTGTTGCCGCGCTCGCACGCCCGCGCTAGGCTGCTCCCGTGCTTCGGACGCTCCTCATCCTCGTCGGCCTGCCCATCGCGAGCATGCTCGCGTTCCTCGCCTTTCGCGCCGCCGAGCCGCGCGTCGACTTCGTGGTCCACTCGGACGAATTGCGAACGATCGACCCGCAGAAAGTCAGCTTTCTTGACGAGATCCAGGTCGCAAATGCGATCTTCGAGGGCCTCACTCGCCTCAACCCCGCCACCATGCTCCCCGAACCCGGCTGCGCGGAGCGCTGGACCATCTCCCCCGACGGCACACGGTACGAATTCAAGCTCCGCGACGGCCTGCGCTGGACCAACGGCGACCCGCTCGTGGCCGAGGACTTCCGGGCCGCGTGGCTGCGGGCGCTCGATCCGGCGCTCGGTGCACAATACTCCCCATTCCTCTTTCTGGTCGCCGGCGGCGAGGCGTATTACCAGGCCCGTCGTAGCGGCAGCGCCGGCGACGCATCGAAAGTCGGCCTCCGCGCGCCGGACGATCACACGTTCGTCGTGACGCTCGCGGCGCCGTGCCCCTATTTTCTCGACCTCACATCGTTCCCGACGCTCGTCCCGCTCCACCGCCCCACCATCGAGCGCTTCGCCTACCGCGACGGCCGCGTGCTGGAGCGGTCCTTTGAATGGACACGACCGGAGAACATGGTCTCGAACGGGGCGTTCACGCTCGAGCGCTGGGACTTCAAGCGGCGGCTGGTGCTCAAGCGAAACCCGACCTACTGGGATCACTCGGCGATTCACGTCGAGCGCATCGAGATCGCGATCATGTCGCCGAAGGCGGCGCTGCTCGCCTACGAGACCGGCGGCGTCGATCTCGTCCGCGGCCTGGAACCGGACGATGCGCGCGTCATGCGGGCCGAGGCGGCGGCCGGGCGGCGGAGCGACTTTCACACCGGCCCGCGGCTCGCAACGTTTTTTCTGCGCGTGAACTGCACCAAGCCGCCGCTCGACGACGCCCGCGTGCGGCAGGCGCTCTCGCTGGCGATCGACCGGGCCGCGATCTGCGAAAGCGTGCTGGGCGTGGGCGAGACGCCCGCGTACTCGTTTGTGCCCCCGGCGATGTCAAAGCTGGTGGGGTACCAGCCTCCGGCGGGACTCGGTGCGGTCGAGGAGAATGGGACGATCGTCGCGGAGCCGCGGGACGAGCGAATCCGCCGGGCGCGGGCGCTGCTGGAGACCGCGGGCTACGATGCGACGCGGCCGCTGCGGCTCGCATACACCTCCGATCCGCCCCAGCAGCGGTTCATCCTCCAGGCGGTGGCCGCGATGTGGGAACGCGACCTCGGCATCCGCGTCGAACTTGAGGTGACGGAGCGAAAGGTGCTGAGCGAGCGAATCCGAGCGCTCGACTACGACATCGCCCGCAGTGACTGGTTCGGCGACTATCTCGATCCGTCGACGTTTCTCGACCTGTTCGTCGCGGGCAGCAGCCAGAACCGGACGGGCTGGTCGCACGCGGAGTACACCGCGCTCATTCGTGCCACCGCGAGCGAGCCTGACGCCGCAGCGCGATTCGCGACGCTCCGCGAGGCGGAGACGATCCTGGTTCGCGACGAGCTGCCGATCATCCCAATCTACTTCCGCACGGGGAACTACCTCCTGCGGCCGAGGTTCGCCGGACTGAGCGATAACCTCCGGGACATTTTGCCGATTCATCGGGTTCTGCCAGAATAGGCGGCAAGCGCTGGGAAATATCTGCGGCCGGCCGGTGAATTCCGTCTCGGGCGCCGATCGATCGCCCCCGGCACGGAGTCCCCACATGCGAATCCGACCCGCCACCGCGCACGCCATCCTTTTTACGCTCATCGCCGCTGCATGTCCCGTCGCAGTCGGCCAAGCCCCGGCGAGCCGCTCGGCCGCGAGCTATTTGCCCCCTGACGCGGCCATCGCCGTCGGCCTGCGAAATGCCGACGATCACCTGCTGGCGATTCGCGACTGGCTCGACGAGAGCGACTATGAATCCTCGCCGCTCTTCAAGCGGCTGGAGGAAAACCCGCAGTTCACGCAGGCCCGCGTCGGGCTCGCCGGGCTCACGGCCATCGTCGGCGCGGATCCATGGACCGGCGCGGGGGCCGTGCTCGGGCGCGACGCTGCGGTCGCGGTTCGCACCGGTTCAGGGAATAAGCCGGAAATCCTCGCGGTGTTCGTCTCCGCCCAGCCCGAGCTGCTCGACGGGATCATCAAGGGTGTGCACGCGCTCGCCGGCCTGACGAAAAACGGGCAGCCCGATCCGAAACGCATGCAGGACGTCGACGGCGTGCAGGTCTTCGCGATCGCACCAGAACTGCTCGAATGCCGCGTCGACGACGCACTTCTGATCTCGAACAACCGTTCGATGCTCCGCGACGCGATCGCCCGGCGGAAAGCAGGCGGCGATTCGCTCGAAACGAGCGAACGCTTCCGCGGGGTAATGCAGGACGTGCCCAAAAACGCCTGCGTCTGGGCCGTCGGCAACCTGGCCGCGCTGCGAAAATCCGTACCGAACCTCGAGAACGTGGAGGGACCGCGCGGCAACCCCGCCGCAGGTTACCTGTTCGGCGCCTGGTGGCAGGCGCTGCTCTGTGCAGACACGGCCGTCGCGTACGGCGTCGTCGAATCGAGGCACGGGCTGACGCTGGAAGCCCGAATCACATCCCCCGAAGCGTTCGGGGAGACCTTCAAGGGCTTCATGCCGAAAGACCAGGTCGCCCGCTGGTCCGCGACGGAGCTGCCCGGCTACCTGGGAGAAATCCGGATCGCCCGAGGCTGGGTCGACCTCTTCGCCGAGCGGGAATCGCTGCTCAGCACGGCCGCGTCGAGCCAGATCGCAAATTTCTGCACGACGATGTCAACGCTGCTGGGCGGCATCGATTTCCTCAACGACGTGCTTCCGAAACTGGACGGCCCGACGCGGCTCATCCTCACTCGGCAGGACTTCAGCACGCGCGATCTCATCCCGACGCCGAAACTCCCGGCCTTCGCCCTCGTGCTCCCGCTCAGCGCGGATGCGCCCGCGGATTTCGCCCGTCGGCTGCAATCGGGTGCACAGACGGCCTTTTCGCTGCTCAGCCTGAACTTCGCCCAGGAGGGCCACCCCAGCTTCATCCTCGACATGGACCGGTACCGCGACCAGCGCGAGCTGTTCACGGTCTTCTCCGCCCCGCCGGCAATCGGGGCGATGAAGATGGACCCCGCCTCAGGCGAGCCGGCCGCTGCACAGACGGCCACCCAGGCGGCCTCGCAACCCGCGTCCGCGCCGGCGAGTGCGATGACGGACGAGGCCGCCCGCGCCGCATCGATCCGATACAACTTCCTCCCGGCCGCTGCGATCGTGAAGAATCAGTTCATCGTGACGACCTCGCGCGAACTGCTGCACGCGGTCATCGACCGCATCCTCGCGGCCGACGGCCAGGCCGGCACGCGGACGAACGCCGCCCAGGATCGGCTCCATATCGCGGCCGCGTCGCTCGTCGAGATTCTCCGGGACAACCGAGGCGACCTGGTCGTGAATCGCATGCTGGAGGAAAACGAATCGAAAGCCGCGGCCGAGGCGTTCATCGACACACTCCTCGACGTACTGGCGATGTTCCAGGATGCGACGATCGAAAGCGAAGTGACGGAGAAGACGTGCCGCGCGACGTTGACGTTAAACATGGCGAAGAGCGAAAACCGAAACGCAAAATGACGCGACGCAGCACAGCAGCCCCACCCTGGAATCGGACGAATGCGGCGCACCTGCTCCGCCGGGCCGGCTTTTCGCCCGCCGAAGTGGAAATCCGCGCGGCCGTCGATGCGGGGCTCGAAGCGACGGTCGAGCGGCTGGTGCGGGGCACGGAGGAGAGCCCGCGACACGCCGAACTCGACGAGACGGGCCGCGTGCTCGCGACGCGCGACAATATCGACGCGCTGCGCGGCTGGTGGCTGCTCCGGCTGTGTCACACGCAGCGGCCGCTGCGGGCCCGCATGGCCCTCTTCTGGCACAACCATTTCGCCACGAGCAATGCGAAGGTGCGCAGCGCGGCGATGATGCTCCAGCAGCTCCGCAGCTTCGAATCGCTGGGACTGGGCGGCTTCGAAAGGCTCCTCCAGGCGATCTCGCGCGACCCGGCAATGATCATCTGGCTCGACGGAAACCAGAACGTGAAGGGCCGGCCGAACGAAAACTACGCCCGCGAACTCTTTGAGCTGTTCTCGCTCGGGGTCGGGAATTACTCAGAAGCCGATATCAAGGAGGCGGCCCGCGCGTTCACGGGCTGGCACACGCGCGGCGGGAGCTTCCATTTTTCCGCCCGCGAGCACGACGGAGGGCGGAAGACGGTTCTCGGCGAAGCCGGCGCGTGGACCGGCGACGACGTCGTATCGATTGCGCTGCGGCGGCCGGCGTGCAGCCGATTTCTCGCGACGAAGCTGCTCCGCGAATTCGTCTGTCCGAATCCGCCGCGGGAACTCATCGACACCCTCGCCGCGACGCTCGTCGAAACCGGGTACGACATCGCCGCAACGTTGACGCGGCTTTTCACCAGCGGCGATTTCTTTGACCCGAGATGGCGGCGGGCGCGCATCCAGTCACCGGTCGAATTCGCTGTGGGGGTTGTGCGCACGCTCGGCATCGCGCCGGCCGCCGCGGCGCTGGCCGACGGCGTGTCACAGATGGGGCAGCGCCTCTTCGAACCGCCGTCGGTCAAGGGCTGGGAGGGACATCGCGCCTGGCTGAATTCGGCGACGATGCTCGTCCGGCTGAACGCCGTCACGCGCGCGACGGAGAGCACCCTCTTCGACGCCGCCGCGTTTCGCCGCCAGTACGATCTCGATTCGCGGTATCGGCTGATCGAGTTCTGCGAGCAGCTCGTCCTCGACGGCGAGGTCCCGCACGCCGTCCGCATCGGCTATCCGCCGGAGAGCGACGATCTCGACGCGACGCTCCGCGGCGTGCTGCGGGCACTCCTGAGCAGCCCGGAATATCAGATGGCCTGAATCGAGGTACCCGATGAAACCCTCTCGACGCGAGATGCTCCAGTCCGGCCTGCTCAGCGCCTCGCTGCTCGCGACCGGCGCGACGCTTCCGGGGTTCCTCCTCCGCACGGCCCGCGCGGCGACGCCCGAATCGGGCGGCCGCGTACTGGTCGTGGTGCAGCTCAGCGGCGGGAACGACGGCCTGAACACCGTCATCCCCTACCGCGATGACCGATACCACAAGGCCCGCCCCACGCTGCGCATCGCGGCCGATCGCGTGCTGAAACTCGAGCAGGACCTCGGCCTGCATCCCGACATGAACGGTTTCAAGCGGCTGTACGACGAAGGGCTGCTCGGTGTTCTGACCAACGTCGGCTACCCGAACCCCGACCGTTCGCACTTCCGGTCCATGGACATCTGGCACACAGCGCTGCTCAACCCCGAAGGCGCGCGGGACGGCTGGCTCGGACGCGTCGTCGACCGGGGCGAGAAACCGGCCGACGCGACGGATGCCTCCGCGCCGGCGGCGCTGCACCTGGATGATCAGGTGCTTCCGCTGGCGCTCCAGACGCAGCGGACGCCCGTGCCGTCGATCCGCTCGATCGACGCCTTCCGCCTCCAGGGCGACGCCGACCAGCTCGAGAAGTCGCTCGCGAGCCCGCGATCCGGGGTCACGGGCGGGTCCGCGATGGACGACCTCCTGTTCGTTCAGCGCACCGCAATTTCCGCCTGCGCGAACGCGCGCCGGCTCGAGCGCGTCCGCGCGAGCGATTCGAACGGCGCGGCCTATCCCGGATACGCGCTGGCGGCGAACCTTCGCCAGATTGCGCAGCTCATCGGTGCGGACTTCGGACCCCGCATCTACTACACCTCGCTCGGCGGCTTCGACACGCACGCGCGACAGGTGCTCGCGCACGGCCCGCTTCTGCGCGAACTCGCCGATTCGGTGGCCGCGTTTTTCGACGACCTGAAGGCGCAAGGGCTCGCGGACCGCGTCGTGCTGCTCACATTCAGCGAATTCGGTCGCCGTGTCGCCGAAAACGCGGGCCAGGGCACGGACCACGGGGCGGCCGCGCCGCTCTTCGTCGCCGGACCGGCCGTCCGCGCGGGCGTGCATGGAAAAGCCCCCGATCTTGGCCGCTTGCTCGAAGGCGACCTGCGGCACGACGTCGACTTCCGGAACGTCTATGCCGCGCTGCTCGATTCGTGGCTGGATGTGCCCTCCCGCGCGATCCTCGGCGACGCGTTCGCGCCGGCGGCCGTGATCGGCACGTAGTCGCGCTGTTCGCATCAACAGCACGGTGGTGCGGGCATCCTGCCCGCACCAAGTCTTCCGCACGCGCGGGCAGAATGCCCGCTCCACCCACGATGCAGCGTTTATGACCAGCTACCCCAAACGATCCGCCGCGAAGAAACGCGGGCGGAGCCCGGAAACGTGGGGCGGGCGGTTCGTTGGCGGATCGGCGGGCTGGAAGCCGGATCCGCTGGCGTCGAACATGCCGAGACGGCCGAGCGACCGCGGCGAAGCGCAGTAATTGACGCCGGCGGCCGCCGGAATCGGCGATTTTGCAGGTCTCTCGGTGGTCATCGCCGCCGGGCGCGAGTATGCTTCCGAAAACGGGGCGGCGGACCACGGGAGAACCGGATATTTTCACGCGACTGATCTCCATCAGCGTTGTTGGCGCATTCCTGGCGACACTGGCCGGCTGTCAGCTCATCGCGGCCCCTTTCCTGATGTGGGGGCCGGAGCCGACCAAGGACGTGCCCGCCGAGTATCCCTACCTGCCCGGAAAGAAGGTCGCGATCGTCGTCTGGGCCGACACGGACACGCTCTTTGAGTTCCCGCAGGTGCAGTTCGAAGTCGCCGAGTACGTCACGGCGGCAATGAAAGGCAACGTGAAGGGCGCGTCGTTCGTGCCGAACCGGCAGGTCGTCGACTACCAGCGGCGCGACAGCGCGTGGGAACGCCGCTCGCCGAATGACATCGGCCGGGACCTCGGCGCGGATCGCGTGCTCATGCTGGAACTGACCGAGTACACGACGCGCGAGCCGGGCAGTCCGCATCTGAAGCGCGGCCGGATCGCGGCGAACCTGAAGATCTACGATTCGGATCACAAGGACTCCGCACCGACCTACAAGGCGAATATCGCGTGCAAGTACCCCACCGGCGACGCGGCCGACTGGGGCGGCGACGACCGCTCCGTCCGGGCGGCGGCGATGCAGCTCTTCGCGGACGAAGTCGCGGGCAAGTTCTACGACCGGAAGGTCAAGGTGAAGTGATGCGATTGCCCCTGGCGATGCTGGTCGGCGCGCTGGCGCTCGGTGCGGCCGGCTGCGACGCGATCAAGGCAATCGCGTACTACCTGCGGCCGGCGGCGATCGACCCGGCGGAGTATGAGTTTCCGGAGAAGGCGCGGGTACTGATCATGCTGGACCCGGCGCGCCCGGGTTACGACAACCCGGTGTTCTCCAAAGCGCTGCACGACCGGATGGTGGAGATCTTTCGCGAGAAAAACTCGACGGCGGAGCTGATCGCTCCGCGCGAAGTGGCCGTGCTCAAGCGCGACAACGCCGATTTCCGGAACTGGTCGATCCGGAGGATCGGATCGGAGCTGAAGGCGACGCATGTGCTGTATGGACGCGTCGACTTTCTGCAATCGCGGCAGGCGCCCGATTATCCGGTTCTGGAGCCGCGCGTTTCGATGCGCCTGAAGGTCATCGCGGTCGAACGGCCCGACGGAGACGCGCGCGTCTGGCCGACCGAGCGCGAGGGCCGCGAGGTGACGTGCGAGCGCCAGGCACAGGAGGCGTCCGATCCTTCGTTCGAGGATGCGGCGATGACGAAACTCGGGCGCGACACGGCGTACCTCGTCGCCCTGCCGTTCTTCAAGCACGACCAGGAAGAAAAGCGGCCCCGCGAGCAGTAGCTCCGACATCGCCGCCGCTCGAAGGGCAGGCGGCCGGGGAGGATTCCCGGGCCCTCCGCACCGGCGCGGCCGCCGGGACGGCGGCTGACGATCGCGCCGAACCGAGCCGGAGGATGGAGTGGCCTCCCCCGCAGCGACAGAGTGCACGGCAACAGGCGCCCGCGTTGATCCGCGTCGGCCTGACGCGGGGCGGCGGACGCTGCTGCTGGCGGCCGGATGCGGCGGCGCGGTCGCTCTGCTCGTCGCGGCGACGTTTGTTCCGAGGCTGCCGGTCGCCTTCGAGGATCCCCTCTACTGGGAGTTGTGGCGGCTGCGGGCGCTGCGCGTCGCGCTGGCGGCGGTCGTCGGCGGCGGTCTGGCGCTCGGCGGCGCGGTCTACCAGGCGCTGCTCCGCAACGCGCTCGCGGAGCCCTACACGCTGGGCGTGTCGTCGGGTGCGGCGCTGGGTGCGGCCGCCGGATTCCTCCTGGGCGTCTCGGGCACGTGGCTGTGGCTTCCGAAGCTCTCGCTGCTGGCGCTCGCGGGGGCCCTCACGGCGCTGGCCACGATTTTCACGCTCGCGCGGGCGCGGGCGGCGCATGACGTGGCACGCCTGCTGCTCGCCGGCGTCTGCGTCTCGTATGTCGCCTCTGCCGGCATCCTCCTGGCCGCGTTCCTGCTGCGGCGGCCGGTGACGAATGACCTGCTGGTCTGGATGGTCGGTTCGCTGGGCGTGTATCGCGCGTCGGCGTGCGTGGAGATCGCGGTCGTGCTCGGCGTCGTCGGGCTCCTGGCGATCAGGAGCCACCGGGAACTCGATCTGCTCAGTCTCGGCGAGTCTCTCGCGGCGACGCGTGGAGTCGCGGTCGGGCGCATCGTGTGGGTCGGGTTTGCGGCTGTGGGCGTACTCACGGCGGTCATCGTGGCGAATTGCGGTCCGATCGGGTTCGTGGGGCTGATCGTCCCGCACATCGTGCGGGGCATCGTTGGAGTGCGAACGCTGCCGGTGCTGGTGGGGTCGCTGATCACGGGGGCGGTGTTTCTGGCGGCGTGCGACGCGCTGGCCCGGTCGGTGGCTGCGAATTTTGACACACCTGTGGGAATTTTCACCAACATCATCGGCGCGGGCGTTTTCTGCTGGCTGCTGCTGACGCGCGCCGGTTCGCCGGCGCGGGCATAACGGCGTTCGGCGCGGCTTCGGGGCGTGATCGGGGCCGTCGTTGGGGGAAACGGGGCACTCCGACCTATTGATTTACCCCAATACAGGAATTTCGGCGAGCGCGCAACGCTCCCGGAATGTGATTTGCTGCGCAACACGCCGGGCCCCGACGTCGCGGGCGAGCCGTTGTCCACAGCGGCGCCGACGCCCATCCACACCGCTAAGGGGGACCCCATGAATGACATTCCGTTTCATCGTCGGCGCGCGTCCGCGCTCGCAATCGGTCTTCTTGTCATTGCGGCAGCAATACTGCCGTCGGTTGTCGCAGCCGATGAAAACCTCTTTGTGCCGGAGGCCGGAGGCTACTGGTCCGTGCCGGAGAATTGGAGCTTCGGACACTGCCCGACCGGGTACGAACGAGCGGCGATTTTCACCGGGTCGAACATGGACAAGGTTGTTACCTTCGACTCCGCAGCGGCGAGCTTCGACTGGCTCGCGGTCGGCGGAGACGGCACAACGTCGTTCGGTGCGCGCGTCATTCAGCAGCAAGGCACGCTGGAAGTCTTCAGCTGGTACTACCTCGGCGTGTACGGCTATGGCGAGCACCAGCTCGTAGGGACGGCGCGGCTCCAGGTCGGCTCGATCATCGTCGTCGGGTGCCAGGGCGGCGAGTTCGAACTCTATTCAGGAGAGGGCTACTTTCTGCTCGACACCGTGCTCGACGAGAACGCGGGGCTTTCGACGTTTGCGCTCGACATCGGCGCGTGGGCGCCGGGTCTTTTCGACCATCGGAGCGGCTACGTCACGGCGGAATACGTGGAGCTTCGCCGAGACGGGACCTACTGGTTTCACCCCGGCGACCCCTCCAGCCGGGTTCGCACGGCGACGATCTATGCGGAAGGAGACTTCCTCCACGAGAGCGGTCGCGTTGAAACGGACAACCTGAGGGTCAGCGGGGCCTATCAGCTGAGCGAACCGCACGGACTGCCTTCACAGCTGATCGTGCAGGACACGGCGGAGATCGGGCCCGGCGCCGCGACGATGGAACAAAACGCCGGAATTGCTGACGTCACAACTCTACTCATCGACGGCGGCGGGGCAGACCCGACGGTCTCGGCGAACTACTCGCTGAACGGCGGCACGCTCAGCGTGAACACCCTCACCTGCAAAGCCAATGGCCGGCTGCGTCTGCTCGGCGGACTCGCGAATATCACGACGTGGTCGAATATCGCGCCGCACTTCATTACGCTCGACGGCACGGCGGAGTGCCGCGCGGCACGAGTCGACAACACGGGGACGTTTACGCTCGCGGGGGCCGCGTTCCTTCGTGAAAATACCGGCGGCGACCCGGCGACGGGGTGCTACTTCGATAATCACCGCTGGTCGACTGTGAATTTCGAGGGCGGGCGGTTTCGCGGTTCCGTGTCGACCGAGGGGTGGCTGAATTACTACGCGGGCGACCTCACGGAAGCGAACCTCTATGGATCGATCCTGCGCGGGCTCATCACCATCGACGGCGCCCTGAATTGCCGCAATATCAACGCGGGCTCACTCGTCATGACGTCGCGCGGCTCGATTCGCGCTGACACGCTCCAGGCGATGGGCATGAGCGTTTCGACGGGGGCGTCGATCGAAGTCGCCTCGGGCGCGATTCAGACCGACGTTCTGGATATCCGCGGCGATGTGGGCGAGCGGGTCACGATCAACGCCAACATCGAGGCATTCTCTACGACGTTCTGGGGCGAGCGGATGGGTGCGGAACTCCTTGTTCACGGAAGGCTCAACGAGTTTGAACTCATAATGCGCGCCGCCGGGACTGGAGCGGGTCAGTATGACCGGCTGACGGCCGAGGCGGGCGTGGGAATCGCCGGTCGGATCGTCGTCGAAGCGGTTGCCGGGTATGCGCCCACGCTCGGAGATGTATTCGTCCCGATCACGTGGAACCCGGGCGCACCAGCGCATTTTGGCGAATTCGAACTGCCGCCGCTTCCCGCGGGCCTGCTCTGGGACGTTCAGATCACCGACACGGGCCTCCGCCTCGAAGTCATCGCGAACGAACCCTGCCCCGGCGACGTCGATTTCGATCTCGACATCGATCTGAACGACCTCGCCAGACTTCTCAGCCACTTCGGCATGACGGAAGGCGCGACGCTCGGCGACGGCGACCTCGACGGCGACGGCGCGGTTGATCTGGCCGATCTGGCGATCCTGCTGAACGAATTTGGAAAGGGCTGCTGACCCGACCATTCGACCACGAATGCGGGAGGAGAGGAAAGCACCCCGGCGGGTCAGAATCAGGGCCCGCCGGGGTCGTTCGTTCACCCAGGGCCGTCGCTCCCCGCGGCGCGTTCGAGCCGGCGATCGCATCGGAATATTCCATTGACGGCCGCCGGGGCGCGCGGGTGTAATACCAGTCAAATCTCATTTCCCTTTCCCTCTGGAGGCCTGTCATGCTTCGAATCTCGCGTACGCTCCTGACGCTCTCGGCGCTGGCCGCACCGGCACTGGCCGACATCGACACTCCATTCGAATCACCCGAGTACAACGGCTCCGCCGCAGGCACGTCGATGGCCGGCCAGCAGGGCTGGTATACGCCGAATGTCGCCGGATCCATCGACTACACGATCATGACCTACGCCGGAAACGCCTTCGGGCTGCCGGCGAACCCCGACGGCGCTGCCCAGTTCGCCGCCGGACGGTCGCTCGGTGGGACTTCCTACGCCCGGGCGCAGAAGGACCACGACTTCTCGACCTCCGATACCTGGTGCCTCTCGTGGGACTTCCTGGGCCGATACGACGGCGCCGCGCCCGCGACGCACAACCTCGGCAGCTTCTCGTTCCAGCCCACGGGCACACAGGCCGCGCCGGAATCCCGGCTCTTCATCGCGCTGAACACGTTCGTCGACCTCGCAAACCCGACCACCTGGAGCGCCGGCTACGTCGTTCATGACGCGGCGGGCATCCAGGTGAACCAGCCGGGGATTTTCGCGGGCCCGGAGTGGCAGAATCTCCCGGTTGACACGTGGTTCCGCCAGACAACGGAAATCAACCTGACCGAAAACCGCATCACGCGCGTCACGATCACCAATCTCGCGACCGGCGGCACCGCGGCCGCCGAACCGGCGGGCTGGTACCTCGGCGGCGGTGCGACGCCTGCCCTGCCGCTGTCCACGTCGATCCGCTTTTTCGCGGGCGGGACGACGGCGGGCAACATCGCGGCCTGGGACAATCTGCGGCTCGTGCCGACGTGCGGCGCGCCGCCCTGCCCGGGCGATCTCGACGGAGATGCGGACGTCGACATCCAGGACCTGGCCACACTGCTCGCGAACTTTGGCACGCCGGGCGGCGCTGGCGCGGACCAGGGCGACCTCGACGGCGACGGCGATGTCGACCTTCAGGACCTGGCCGGGCTGCTGGGCGCGTTTGGGTCGAATTGCTGATAACTCGAGAGAAAGACTGGACTCGGCACGGCGATTGCCCTCAGAATTGGGGGCAATCGCCGCGGGTTTTTGCGTGCGCCGACCTGTGACGCGCTGCTCGGGGGAAATCCGTCCCGCCGGTTCGCCTGTCTCACTCTCCGGAGGTTCGAGATGTCGCTTTTCGATCGCTTCACACTGTGTCTTTTCACGCTGACGCTTGTCGCGACCGCGAATGCGGACTCCTGGCCGATGAAGCAGCGCGAGATGGCGCACACCGGCCGCGCCGGATTCACCGTTCCGGCCGAGCGGATGAACGACACGTTCTTCAATTTTCTCGCGTGGCAGACGCGCTCGCCGGGGTCGCCGAACGAGGGAAATTTCGACAGCGGCTCGGCGGTCTTCTTCGACGGCGCGGGCCCGGGCGGGGCTGACCTGCTCGTTGCGGGGTATCACTGGCCCAAGGGCGTGCAGGGAATGGACCGGCGCACGGGGGAGCGCTTCTGGTACGGCAATCCGCGCGGCGGCGAGACGATCGGCACGAGCACGCCGGCGTTCTCGCTCGACGGCTCGACGATCTACGTTGTCAACGACGCAACCGCGAGTCAGGCTTGGCCCGCCGGTCACCCGCTCATGGCGTTTGCCGCCGCGACGGGGCCGGGCAACTATTGGCACAACGGCGATGATTTCTTCCCCGGCCACCTGAGCGCCCACGCCCCGACGATCGCCCCGGACGGGCGCATCTTCCTGTACGACTGGGTCGACCGGCCGTACGCAGGCACAGACTACGGCAACGCGATCCGCGAGACGTGGGCCGCGGCGGCGCAGACCGGCTGCGGACTCAGCGATCCGTCTCTCTATGACGACAACGGCGTGCTGCGCGTCGTCTCGGCGGGGCGCTGGGGCGTGGTCGCGTCGTTCGACGGGGTGACCGGCGATCTCTACTGGAGCGTGCCGACACCGACCATCGACGCCACGCCGACCATCGACCCGGCCGGCGGCAATATCTACGTCGCGGCCGGCTCGGATTCGATCTGGGTCGTCGGGCTGTCGAAGACAGGGTTGCCGCTCTGGTGGAACGCGGCCGAACTGGTTTACGAGCATGTTCCGGGCTTCAACAGCGCGCAGCGCGCCCAGGCCGGCGGCTGTCTCAGCCATGACGGGTCTACGTATTACTTCCAGACAAACAGCAGCGACGGCGACGGGCGACTCTACGCGATCAACACGTGGGACGGAACGGTGAAGTGGAGCTACGCGACCGGCAGCAGCGGCTGGGAGATGGTCTCGTCGTCGCCGATCGTCACGCCGAACGGCGTCATCATCGTGGGCAACAACAACGGCGGCGTGTACTACGCCCTGCGCGACGACGGCGCGGCGGCGACGCTGCTCGACTCGTTCGCGGTCGCCGCGGGCGCTCCGGCGCGGGCGTCGGCGGCGCTCTCGGAGGACGGGCTGCTGTATCTGCCGCTTCGGACGACCTGGGCCGTCGGGAACGGCAATGGCGACGTGCCGAACTTCGCAACCGAAAACGTCTACACCGCTTTCAACCTCAATGCGGATGCGACGACGATCCTTCCGCCGCCGGCAAACCAGTCCGCGCGCGCCCTCAACCACGCGGTTTCGCTGCGCTGGCGGCCGATCGTCGACACGACCGGTCAATTCAGTCATTACGCGGTCTACCGTTCGACCGCGCCGTTCGATTCCGTCGAGGGAATGACGCCCATCGCGACGATCCCGGGTGTGAATTCATCGACGTACACCGACGCGACGGCGCTGAACGGCGTCTCGTACTACTACGCGGTCACGAGCGTGGCCATCGGCGGCGGCGAGCAGACGACAATCGACTCGATCGGCCCGCGCACGCCGCGGAGTGAAAGCGACCTCCAGGTGCTGCGCATCCGCCGCACGCCGGAGTTTCCGCGGTATGACCCGATCTACACGTATTACTCGATCACCGAGCCCAGCGGCTTCGGCCCGTACGTCTTCAGCGCCGCGACGGGGCTGGGCAGCGGCCAGACGCCGCAGACGCAGCGCTGGCCGAACGTCGGCGACGCCGTGACCTACACCGCGACGATTCGCAACCGCGGCACAAACCCGTGGACCACGAGCGTAACCGCTACCTGGCGCGTGGACGGCGTCGTCGTGAGCACCCAGACGCTGCCGCTGTCCCTCCAACCCGCGGGGACGGCCACGACGTCGATCGTGCGGACGTGGGACAACCAGCTTCACGACATCTCCGTCGCGATTTCGGCCGCGGATTCGCGTTCGGCGAACAACTCGCTGACGGTGAACAGCAAGTCGGTCGGCTTTCTGACCTATGTCGATGCGTCATACGTGGAGGATTTCCGCGAGAACACGGAGAACTATCCGCAGGCTTACACCGATGACATGTTCGACTGGCTGAATCACCACATGGCCCGCTTCAACCAGATGTTCGCGGCCGCAGGCACGGCCAAGCGCGTCCACTACAACGTGCTGGAGATGCTGGAGGACGACGCGGCGGATCCGAACGTGCCGCGGATCAACTACGCGATCTTCCCGTTCCGTTACCACGCGACCGACAGCGATGCCCGGCTGCCCGGTTACTACCACGCGGGTGAGGACATCGATTTCGGTCTGCTGCACGAGATGGGTCACCAGCTCGGGCTCATAGATATCTACCGCCTCGACATCAGCGCCGACCGCAACGAGGTCTCGCACACGGGCTACAACGCGGTGCCCTGCCTGATGCACGGCGTATCGACATTCCTCTCCGAGAACAGCGCAAATGCGATGACGCACTGGCTGCACACGGCCCAGGGCTATTTCGGCCAGTATCTCTACGACATGCCCGAGACGATCCGTGTGCGCTTTCTCGACGGATCAGGCGATCCGCTCGCGGGGGCGACCGTCCGGCTCTACCAGAAATGCGAGCGCCCGGGTCTAGGCGAAGTCATCACGACGCAGATCAAGGCGCAGGGCGTCACCGATGCC
The DNA here is from genome assembly GCA_045863555.1 of Planctomycetota bacterium. Lineage (GTDB taxonomy): Bacteria > Planctomycetota > Phycisphaerae > UBA1845 > Fen-1342 > JACRLV01. Next base: position 100,018 of record BTUU01000014.1, read on the forward strand.
AACGGCGTCTGGACCCTGCCGAACGTGCCGATCAACCCCGCCCTCGCACCAACCACGCCGGCCGGCGACACGCTGCGCGACAACCCGTTCGGCTATCTTGCGGTCGTCGGCACGAACAGCGTGCTGCTGCTCGCGGTCGAGGCGAATGATCAGGTTGACTATGCGTGGTTCGACGCGCTGGAGGCGAATAACGCGTATCGCGCGGGACAGACCGGGGAATACACGTTCACGCGCCAGGTGTCGATCGGCAGCGGTGTCCAATACTTCCCGCCGGAGGACATGGCCGAGCAGAACGCGGCGGACTGGGCCCGCTGGGCGCAGGATGGCACGATCGACTTGTTCGACGATGCGGCGCGCCGGCAGGTCGGCACGGCGTCGGTGCGCATCGAAGCGACCGGCGGCTTCGACAACTACGTCCGCTACCCGCGCCAGACGCTGGCGAAGTGGGACCTCTCGCGGCTGCGGAACCTCCGCGTGCGCTTCTACTCGGAGAATCCGAACTTCAGCTACCAGAGCCAGAGCCCGTGGGTCCGCCTTGGGCATCACCAGGACGGTTACTTCGAGTGGCGACCCACGTTCGACATCCTGAACCAGGCGGAGAACCAGTGGGTCGAGTTCGTGGTTCCGGTCAACGGCAACGCGACGTGGCAGCGCACGACCACCGGCACACCGTCATTGGAGGAGATCAACTATCTGGAGCTTCACGCGGATACCTGGGGCGCGGGTTTCACGCTCTGGATGGACGGCGTCACCTTCGACCCGCCGCCGCTGGTCGGCGACATCGACAACGACGGTGATGTGGATCTCCAGGACCTGGCCACACTGCTGGGCGGATTCGGAACGGCCGACGGGGCAACGCTCGCCGGCGGCGATCTCGACGGCGACGGCGACGTGGACATCTCGGACCTGACGCTGATGCTGTCCAGCTACGGCCGCTCGGCGCCATAGCGGACACGCGGCGCGGCCGCCCGTTTCGAGCATTGGCGGGGGTTGATCCGTCGATAAACCGGCCATCAACCCCCGCATCTTGCCGGTCTGCCGCGCGGAGAGCGGCTTTCCCGCGAGCCCTGATCAGAAGCCCAGAGGGAGCTTCAGGAGTATCCAGACGACGAGCATCAGGCTCCACCCCACGAGGAACGTCAGCGTGTACGGTAGCATGGTTGCGACCAGTGTCCCCAGACCGGCCGCCCGGTTGTACCGCTGGAAGAACGCGATGATCAGCGGGAAATAGGACATCATCGGCGTGATGATGTTCGTGCAGCTGTCGCCTACGCGGTAGGCCGCCTGCACGAGCGCCGGCTCGTAGCCCAGGAGCATCAGCATCGGCACGAAGACCGGGGCCATCACCGCCCACTTGGCCGATGCGCTGCCCATGAACAGGTTGATCGTCGCGGAGAGCAGCACCAGGGCCAGCATGAGCGGAATCGGACCGAGATTCATCGCCTTCAGCAGCGCCGCCCCCTCCACGGCGAGGATCAGCCCCAGGTTCGACCAGTCGAAATAGGCGACGAACTGGGCCGCGAAGAAGACGAGCACGAGGTATTCGCCCAGCGTCGACATCGCCTTGCCCATGCCCTTCATGACGTCGCCGTCGCTGCGGATCGTCCTCGCGCCGAGGCCATAGGCGAGCCCGCACAGCGCCCCGCCCAGGAAGATGATCGCGACGATGCTCTTCATGAAGGGCGAGCGCAGCAGATCGTTGTCCGGCCCGCGCAGAAAGCCCGCCCCGCCGAACACGCCCTGCGGCAGCGTGCCCCAGAGCAGCAGCGCTGCCAGCAGGCCCGCCATGACGCCGGCGAGCCCCAGGCCCCGGCGTTCCGCAGGCGTGAGGCCGCGGAGTTGGGCGTCCGCGTCCGCGCCGTCCGCAGGGGCGGTCGCAACACCCGCGGCGCCGTCGCCAATCCACGGTCCAAGCCGCGGAATCGTGATCTTCTCGGTCACCCACGTCCCAAGGCCCGTGATGAGAAACGTCGACGCGGCCATGAAGTAGTAGTTGCACGCCGGGTTCACGTGCGCCGCCGGGTCGACGATTCGCGCAGCCTCCTCGGTCAGCCCCGCCAGCAGCGGATCAATCGTCCCCAGCACCAGGTTCGCGCTATATCCGCCGGAGACGCCCGCGAAGCCCGCCGCGAGACCCGCCACCGGGTGCCGTCCCGCCGCCAGAAAGATCATCCCCGACAGCGGCACAAGCAGCACATAGCCGATCTCGCTGGCCGCGTTCGACATGACCCCCGCAAAGACGACCACGGCCGTGAGCATCCGCCGCGGAGCGGACGTGACGAGCAGGCGCATCAACGTTCCGATCAGGCCGCTCGACTCGGCGACCGCGATGCCGAGCAGGGCCACGAGGACCGTTCCGAGCGGCGCGAACTTCGTGAAGTTGTTGACCAGCTCCTGGAGCATCCGGTGCAGCCCGCCGACCGTCAGGAGGCTGACCGGTTCAATGATCTTCTTCGTCTGCGGATGCTCAACCGCCAGCCCGGAGCGGGCGGCGATCTCCGACCCGACCACGACGAGCAGTGCGAAGATCAGAAACAGCGTCGCCGGGTGCGGCAGCATGTTGCCGCCGCGCTCGATGACGTAAAGGAAGGTCCCCATCCAGCCGCGATTGCGCGGCGACGCCGCCGAGGTCATATCGCTGTCTCCGTCCTGAGGCAGTATGGCCCGGCCGCGTTCTCGGGGCCGACGCGACGGAGATTGATATCGCGATCCGCACCCCCGGTCCACGCCGCGAAGCCGTGAATTTCGTTCTTTGGCCGCACCGCGGATTTTCGCGCTACCGTTGCGTGGAATTCCGCGCACCCGGGGGCGGGAAGTTCCCGTAATCCCACGCCCGCCCGTCGATCAGTTCACTTGCACGCCGAATTGCGGGCATTTCCGCATTTGGCACGCGTTCTGCATGGCTATGGATCAGGGTGTTCGGTGCCGGGTCGGTTTACCCGGCCGCCCACAGACCAATCGACGCGGAGAACAGCCGTGGCGGAATACAAGATCGAAATCATCCGGGACGAGTGCATCGGCGACCAGCTCTGCTGCAACGAAGCGCCAAACACGTTTGAGATGGACGAAGACAACATCGCAAAGGTGATCAGCACCGAAGGCGACCCGGCCGAGACGATTCTCGCGGCCGCGAAGAACTGCCCGGTCGACTGCATCAAGCTCGTGGAGTGCACGAGCGGCAAGCAGGTCTGGCCGGAGGCGTAACGGACGTCTCCTGGCACCACAAGCTCGGACGCGACGGGCGGGTAGTCCGGCCTCGCGTCCGAGTTTGCGCGCGTAAGGACCCCTTGAACCACACTTCCTGACGACATCACAGGCGACTGCCGCGGAACAACCCGAATCAGGTGAGTCGCCGAATCTCCCGCATCAGCCGCTGGCCTCGCTCCGGACTCAGCATGGCGATGTGCGACGCGCGGCCGAGCAGATAGGCGCGGAAATGAGGGCGACCCTCGCGGTTCTGCGATTCGAGTGAGCCGCTGCGTCGGGCGTTGTGAATGATCGCCTTCAACCGATCGTACTCCTCGCGGCGGCCATTGATTTTTCGATTGACGACGACGCCGGTCACCTCCTGCCGCCGGCCGGCCCGCACAAACCGCATCTTCCCCTCGTGCAGTCTGAATCGCTCGCTGGAGACGATCCTGCGAACGAGCGGAACGAACCGCTTCAGCGAGCGCTTGAACGGCTCATCGCCGGAAAACGTCAGGTCGTCCGCATAGCGCGTGTAGGTGCAGCCGAAGCGGCGCGCCAGGCCGGCGAGACGCGCGTCGAGACGGTGCACGGCCAGATTCGAGACCGCCGGACTCGTCGGCGCTCCCTGCACCGCATGACGCGCTGCCGCGATCGGCCCGTGTTGATCGCCCGCGACGAGCAACGGGCGATGCGTGCACAGGTAAGCCAGCCACCGCGCCACCTCCTTGCTGTACCCCAGCCGGCGGAACACACCCATCACCCGCGGGAAATGCACGTGCTCGAAGAAATCGACGAGATCGAAGTTGACGACGATCGCCCGGCCGACGTGCGGCGCGGCATTGGAGACGATGTTTCGGCCGCGAACGAACCCGTGCGCCGCGGCCGACGGCGGCACGCGATCGAGGATTTCGCGGAGAATGCGTGTCTGGATCGCTTTGAGGCGTTTTTTCGGCGCTGCGATGACGCGTTTTCCGCCGCGCCGCTTGGGGACTGTCCACTCGATGTAGTTGTTCCGGTCCCGCGTCGCGCGGTTCGCGTGGTCGGCGAGCGGCACGAGCTCACGCAGAGAGAGGCGCAGCCAGCGGAGCAGATCCCGGGTATCCCGCAGTTCGGGCAGTCCCAGCGACCGAAGCCGGGCGGAATCTCCCGGGTGCTGCGTGCGCCAGCGCGATCCCGGCAGCGGCCGACGCGGTCCGCGCGGCGACGGCGGCTCGACCACGGCGGGTTTTTCGGCGCGAGGGATCGAAAGCGCCAGCAGAAGCAGGACGGCGGCGCCGGCGAGCAAGAAGTACACCCACGACATCGAGCCGACCTCCGCCGTCGCCGGAGCGCGCAGGAAACGGACGCGGAGCCGGTCTTACAACGCTCGGCCGCACCCTGGGCGACGGTCTGCACCGTCGGGCAGGGTGCTCAACCAGGAACTCCAGCGAAGCAACTCGAACGGGGTAACCCCGTTCATCCGGCGAACCGGACTCTAAGACGCTCGGGCTCCGCGTCCGCCGGAATCCTACGTTCCCCGCGGCGCGTCGCCAACCCGCAAACGCGCCGGCACACGAAAGACCAAGCACGGCCCTTATGAGAACGCCCGCCGCACCAGCTCGGGGAAGATCCGCGTCCCCGAATGCTCAAAGTCGACGAGCATCGCGACGGTCAGATATTGATACGACAGGGTGACCAAGCGGCTGACGGTCGTCCACGCGATGGATCGGCCGCGGTCCGTCCAGCCTGCTCCGCCCGCCAGGCGGTCCCAGGCGACCCAGACGCACATCCCCAGGGCCTGGGACGCGCCCCACGCAAGGAACGACCATGCCGGCCCGTGCCACAGCGCGCAGAAGCCGAACACGACCGTGAAGACAAGCAGCGGATTCGCGTTCTTGCCTCCGAGCGGCAGGTAGATGTACTGCCGGAGCCACGCCCCCACCGTGATGTGCCAGCGCCGCCAGAAATCGCGAATATCCGTGGCCAGCGGGGCCCAGTTGAAGTTGTTATCGACGGGGATGCCGATCGCGAGGGCGATCGCCGCCGCGAACTCGTTGTACGACCAGAGAAAAAAGTAAATGGCAAGCGGCGTGTTGATAATCACGCGAAGCAGCACGTCCGTCGGATAGTCCTGCGGCGATGCGAAGAAATCGTTCCCCCCGCGCGACTCGGGCGTGTTGTAAAGGGTCACGACCAGGGCCGCCGCGCCGACCAGCCCCAGCATGCCGCGGCGAAGGACCAGGTTCCACGGCAAGGGATCGCGTGGGCGCCAGGCCCGCAGGCGCGCGGCGAACTCCGACCGGCTGAGCAGCGGCCCGAGGCGCATCGCGGGAGGGTAGGCCAGCCAGGCCGCGGTGGTGAGCAGCGTCCCGCCGGTCTGCGGCGCCGTCGCACCGCCGGTCGTCGCGGTCGCCGTGTCCAGCGCCCACGCCAGCAGACGCAGGTACAGGTACGCAGGCCCCAGGCTGTGCAGCACTTGGAGCCGCGAGGGCGTCCACCCGTTCCAGCCCCAGTCGGAGACCCACCAGAACGGCAGCACCAGCGCGGTCAGCCCGACCCACGCAAGCGCGACGCCCCCCCGAACGCCGACGACGCGCCCGCGAAGCCGCGCGATCACGCCGATCCACGCGACGCCAAGCGCCAGCCACGCCGCGAGCACGAGCAGGCTCCACGGCCCCGCCGTCAGCCCGACCCAGGCCGCGCCGCAGAGGACGATTGCCCGTTCGCCCCCGATGCGCCCGGCCAGCCAGCGAAGAAGCGGGATCAGCGGAGCAAATGCGAGGATCCCCAGCGGACCGGCGAGGAACTCCAGCGCCGTCACCGTCTCGCCGGCGGTGATCGGGTTGAAGATCGGCGCGGGCCGGGGGAGGTCGATCAAGGCAGCGTCGTCACCTTCGATTTGCCTTCCATGAGCACGCGGAACACGATTTCGACTTCCTCGTTGATCATCCGCACGCACCCGAGCGAGGCCGCCTTGCCGATCGACTCCGGCTCGTTGGTGCCGTGGATGCCGAAGCCCACCTGCCCCACCGCGTCGCCGGTCGTGCCCTCAAGACTGACCCAGAACCCGCCCAGCGGATTCGCCGGGTCGTTCGGCGGGATCACGCGCTTGTCCTTCGCACTCTCAGAAGGAAAATACGTCGGGTTTCGCATCCGCGTGCGGACGATCCACTCCCCCACCGGCGTCGGATTCTCTCCGCCAAGGCCGACGCGGAAGCTCTTTACGAACGTATCCTGTGCGTACAGGTCGAGCCGGAAATCGCTCTTGTAGACCCGGGCGTGGAACGGGCCGCGAAGAATCTTCAGCTTCTGGTTGGCCCGGATCTTCGTAGGATCGGACATGCCGTTAAGCTGGAGGATCAGTTCGTACGGAACGTCATAGGGCTTCGCGATGTTGGCCAGCTTGTCGCCGGGCTTCACGACGTAGACGTCTACGAGCGGATCGCCCTCGAAACGCTCTCGGCTCCAGATCATCTCATCCGCGATCCGCTCCAGATGCCGCCGCAGCGTCGTCCGCTCCTCGGCCGAGTTCGCGTGAAGGAGCATTCCGTTCAGACTCGTTCGCGCCTCGACGCGTTTTCCCGCTCGGTACTGCTCCAGCGCCGCCTGGACGCCGGTTTCGAACGCGCCGGGCGTGCGTCCCGCGGCCGCGTCCGGCGCTTTCGGCGTGCGGTCGCCGTCCGCGTTCTGGACCGCGGCGTTCGATGCGGGCAGGCAGTTCGCCGCAGGGGCTGACGCGAGTTCGGCTGATTCCGACGCCGCATCAATGCCGGTCAGCGCATCCGCTTCCTGACCGGCCATTGGCGCCGACGCGGCCGATTCGGCGGACCCGGGGACATCGGTTTCGGGTGCCGGCTCCGGGGGAAGCGACGGCGCTTCGATATTCCAGGGTGTCTTCAGGTCGGCGCGGCTCGCCCCCTCCGCGCCCACGATCGTCGGCACCACAGGCCGTTGCCCCGCGGCCGACCCGGCGGGCGTTTCTCCCGGCCAGGGCCAGAACATCCAGGCCGCCCCGCCAAGCAAAACGAGGGCGAGTACGGGGATCGCGGGAAAGGCCTTCGGGGTTCGTTTCACAGCCAGTCCTCCATGACGCGCCGTGGTTCCATGGAAAGCGCAGGATACTCTGGAGATCGGCCGGGTCCAGCCTCCCCCTCAAATTTGCGCGTGAAGATCCACATGAAAAATCGCCGATAGGAGGAGCGCGTTCAATCCGCAAAGGAGACAGCGAATGAACCGGATCGCGTGCGTATTGGCTTCACTTGTCGTCGTCGCGGGCCTCGCGGGCTGCGGCCGGGCGTCGACGGGCGTGTCGATGTTCAAGAACTGGCAGCGCGTCGACAGCCACCTCCAGGTCTTCCTCGACGGTCAGGAGGCGACCCAGGACCAGCTCGAAAAAACCGTCAAGGGCTATTCGCGCTTCACCGTTTCCGAACCGGTGGCGACCAGGCCGAAACTGAAATTCCTGATCAACGACCCCGACAAGTTCGGCCGCATCACCAAGGTCATGGTCTCGATCTACCAGAAGTTCGAGGCCGACTACTCGCACCAGGCTGAGTTCACGATCACGGCCAAGAACATCAACGACCCGATGGCGCAGATGAAGCCGGATACGGAATATGACCTCGGCGGGCCCGGCGAGGGCTTCAAGGTCTTCAATCTGACCAGCGAGGTCATCCAGGGCGTGGAGCTGAAGCCGGGCTTCCAGTACATGCTCACACTCGCCGTCGTCGCCGACAAGAGTGAGACAGCCCAGATCTTCTTCGAGACCAAGTAGCGTTTGGCGGGCTCGACAACGACTCCGGACGACCGGGAACGCTCCCGATCGTCCGGAGTTCTCCATTGGGGAGTTTCGGGCGACGCCGCCCGGCCTATTGGCAGGGTCCGCGGAGTCTCCTATACTGTGCGGCTTGTACAGGCTGCATCCGGCGGTCCCTGGAGGCCCGGGGAACATGCTGGGGCACGCCCAAGTGAAAGGACAGGGCCCATGATTGCCGCGGAAGCGAGAAAATCGATCGTTCAGGAGCACCGCCGTCACGATTCGGACTCCGGCTCGCCGGAAGTCCAGATCGCCATCCTTACCGCCCGGATCAACGAGCTCACCGAGCACCTGAAGCTGCACAAGAAGGACCATTCGTCCCGGCGCGGCCTGCTGAAGATGGTCGGGAAGCGGTCCTCGCTGCTGCGGTATCTCACCACGGCCGACCGCGCGAAGTACCTGGCGACGATTCAGAAGCTCGGCCTGCGGAAGTAAGTTGGCTGAGGAGCAGACAATGGCACCATCCGGCCCGGGCGCGGCGACCATCGCTCCCCCGCCGGATGGCGTCGTTTCGTGCGGCAGGCCGGAGCGCTGAGGCGCTGGCCCAATCATCGGAATCAAGCGGGTCGACAGGTCGACACCCGGCCTTTCCGCCCGCGGCAATGTTGCAGACCGGAAGACGGAATCCGGTTTGAGCGGCCGATCGGATGTCGGCCGCGGGTTTGAGTCGGACAAGCGGTCAGCGGGAATGCCGGCCGCGTCGGCAGAAGGGAATTGGCAGATGGTGTTTAAGGTCGAACGCGAAATCGGCGGCACACTCCTCTCGATCGAAACTGGAAAACTGGCAAAACAGGCGGCGGGCGCGGCGCTCGTGAAATACGGCGACACGGTCGTGCTCGGCACGGTCGTGACCGGCACGCCGCGCGAGGGAATCGACTTCTTCCCCCTCACGGTCGACTACCGCGAGAAAATGTCCGCCGCCGGAAAGTTCCCCGGCGGCTTCTTCAAACGCGAGGGCCGGCCGAGCACCAAGGAAATCCTCACCATGCGGATGATCGACCGCCCCATGCGGCCGCTCTTCCCCGAGGGCTTCAAGGATGAGGTGCAGGTGCAGGTGATGGTCCTCTCCGCCGATACGCTGATGGACCCGGACATGCTCGCGATCGTCTCCGCCGCGGCCGCGGTCGAGATCTCGCCGTTGCCCTTCCAGGGTCCGCTGGCGGGCGTGCGCGTCGGCCGCGTCGAGGGCCAGTTCGTCATCAACCCGACGGTCGAGCAGATGAAGGTGTCTGATCTCGACCTGGTTCTCGCGGGCCACAAGGACGCGCTGAACATGATCGAAGTCGGCGCTACGGAACTGTCCGAGGAAGTCATCGCCGCGGCGATCGAATTCGGGCACGAGCACGGCGTCGTCCCGATCTGCGAGATGCTCGAAGAGCTGCGCAAGCACGCGGGCAAGCCCGTCACGTGGGAAAAGCCCGAAATCAACACCAAGCTCATCGATGAGATCAAGAAGAAGAGCTGGGATGCACTCGTCGCCGCCAAGGGCATCGCCGGCAAGCAGGACCGCAACGCGGCCGTAAAGGCCGTCTACGAGAAGATCATCGCCGAATATTGCCCGCCGGACGCGAAGGAATGCGACTACGAACCCAAGGAGATCAAGGCTATCCTCGAAAAGATCGAGGAGCAGGTCGTCCGCACGCGCATCCTGAAGGACTCCGTCCGCCCCGACGGCCGCAAATTCGACCAGGTCCGCCCGCTGACCTGCGAAGTCGGGTGGCTGCCCAAGACGCACGGCTCGTCCCTCTTCAGCCGCGGCGAGACGCAGGCGATGGTCACCACGACGCTCGGCAGCGGCGCGGATCAGCAGCTCATCGACGACATGATGGGCAAGTATGAGAAGCGGTTCCTGCTGCACTACAACTTCCCGCCCTTCTCGGTCGGCGAGGTGAAGCGCATCGGTTCGCCGGGCCGCCGCGAAATCGGCCACGGAGCCCTGGCCGAGCGCAGCCTCGAATACGTCCTTCCCACGCCCGAGGAATTCCCCTACACGATCCGCCTCGTCAGCGACATTCTTGAGTCCAACGGCTCCAGCTCGATGGCGACCGTCTGCGGCGGCTCGCTGGCGCTCATGGACGCGGGCGTGCCGATCAAGGGCGCGGTCGCGGGCATCTCCGTCGGTCTCGTCGAGGAAGGCTCGAAGTACGTGCTCTTCACCGACATCCTCGGCGAAGAGGACCACTTCGGCGACATGGATTTCAAGGTCGCCGGCACGCGCAAGGGCATCACCGGCGTGCAGCTCGACATCAAGAGCCACGGCCTGACGTTCAAGATTCTCCGCGAAGCCCTCGCGATGGCCCGCAAGGCGCGGATGCAGATCCTCGACGTGATGGACCACTGCATCAGCAAGCACCGCCCGAACATCAGCGAAAACGCCCCGCGCCTCCTCCGCCTCAAGATCAACCCCGAGAAGATCGGCAAGCTCATCGGCCCCGGCGGAAAGACCATCCGCCAGATCCAGGCCGACACCGGCGCGCAGATCGACATCGAGGACGACGGCACCGTCACGATCGCCTGCGTCTCGGCCGACGGCGCTCGCCGCGCCGAGATGGCGGTCAGCCGCCTCACCGAGGACATCCAGATCGGCCGCATCTACGAAGGCCGCGTGGTCAGCATCAAGGACTTCGGCGCGTTCGTGGAGATCCAGGAAGGCCAGGACGGCATGTGCCACATCAGTGAATTGGCTGACTCTTACGTCAATAAGGTCGCCGACGTGGTGCAGGTGGGCGACGTCATCCCGGTCAAGGTCATCCTCATCGACGACCAGGGCCGCGTGAAGCTCTCACGCAAGGCGGCTCTCAAGGAGATGGGCGGCGGCGAGGCAAAGAAGCCGCCGGCGGAGTAAATCCTACTCGATTTGGCGATCTCTTGGCGGCCGGGCTCTGTCCCGGCCGCTCACTTTTCTATCGATCCGTCGGTTCTGCCGGTGCGCGAAAGCAGAAGTTCGCTGGCCGAGCTGCGCGGCGCATATTCGGACCCTGGGATACGGATTCTGTCGAAGCTCGCCTGAATTCGGGCAAGAAACCGTGTGAGAATTCCCCGTCCACGCTGTACTCTGGAAAGAAGCGACGGTGCATCGGGCCGCACCGTACCGCGTCGGGACGCAGTCCCGAGAATTCGAGAGTACCCACGAACCCGGAGGGCTCGATATGTGCCGCGCAGCGATTTTCCCCCTGATCGTAATTCTCACCCAGACGGCCGGCGCCCAGATGCGATTGAGCTGGGTCGCCCAGTATGACGGACCGGCGAGCAACCTCGACCGCCCGGAGTCGATCCTCACGGACGCCGCGGGCAACGTCTACGTCACCGGCTGGTCCGAGGGCGGCCCCCCGACCAACGGTGACTGCACGACGATCAAGTACGACCGCGTCGGTGCAACGCAGTGGGTCGCGAGGTGGAACGGCCCGGACAACTACTGGGACTACGGCGCCGACCTCGCGATCAACTCCGCCGGCGAACTCTACGTCGCGGCCTATGCCTACAGCGGCCCGCGCGCGGTGCTGCTCAAGTACGCCGCGAATGGTGCGTTGCTGTGGAGCCGCATCCTCACGAACGGCGTCGGCGTAGCCGTCGCCCTTGACAGCCAGGACAACGTCTATTTCGCCGCCAGCGCCGGCGGTTACCCGCGCGACCTGTCGCTCTGGAAATTCGACCCCGCGGGAAATGAGCTGTGGTATCGCGGGTACGACGGTCCCGCGGCCTCACACGATAACCTCGTCGACCTCGCCATCGACGAAGATGATGACATCTACGTCCTCGGCCAGGTACGCAACTCGAGCAACAACGATGAGATCGCGCTGCTGAAATACGGCCCGACCGGGGCGCTCCAATGGGCGCGCCTCTACACCGACGGAATCGACAACGCCGTTTCGGGCCTCGCGCTGGATTCAATCGGCAATGTCTACGTCGGCGCACGGACGCGCCTCACCTACACGCAGCACGAGCTGATGATGCTCAAGTACGACGCCGGCGGAACTCTGCTTTATCGCCGCGCGCAGACCGGCCCCACAGGCGGCGAGGCCTACCCCGAGGGCATCGCCGTGGACTCGGCGGACCACGTGGTCATGACCGGTTGGACCCAGAGCGACCTCGGCGGCGCCCATTGGACGACCGTGAAGTATGACGCAGCCGGAACTCAGCTCTGGGTGCGGCACCTTCTCGATACCGTCGGAGACTGGAACGTGCCGATGGCCGGCGTACAGTTTGATGCAAGCAACAACGTGTTCGTCGGCGGCTACGCGCGAGGGGGCGGCGGAGACGCCGACTTCTGCGTGATCGAATATGACCCCGACGGCGCTCTCGTCTGGCAGAGCTGGTTCACGGGCGCGGGCGGCGCGTTCGACGGTGTGCAGGACATGGTTGTAGACGAACGCGGGATCATCCACGCCGTCGGCTCCAGCGCGGTTGGATCGGAAAACGACGACTACCTCACGATCAAGTTTGTGCCGGCGTGCGAAGGCGACATCAACAAGGACGGCGAGGTCGGCCTCGGTGATCTCACGGCACTGCTCCAGCACTTCGGCCAGGCGGACGATGCGACGTTCGAAGATGGCGATCTCGACGGCGACGGCGACGTTGATCTGGCCGATCTTGCACTGATCTTGTCAACCTTTGGATCGTTCTGTTCGACGTGAACCGAATGGTCCTGCGTCCCGCCGTGCGATGCATTGACGGTGGGCTTGCTCGCCACACGGCTTCAGCAGCTGAACGCAACGGCGGTGTGTCAATCGGTTTCTACAACTTCCTCAATGAACCGGATCGAATCCGGTCGGATGATCACCCGACCCCCATTCGCCCGCTCAAAGACCGCGAGTTGCGAGAGTGGATAAGGAAGCGCATTGGAGTTGTTCTTCGAGTCGACAAAACCCAGGAACCGCACCGAATCGATGCGCCGGCCGTCGGAGAGAATCACATCGAGGCTTGCATCCGGTCGCAGAACCTCCTTGGCAGGCACCAATGCGAGGGGGCGGCGGCGTCCGAACGTGAGCTTGAAGAAAAGCGTCAGGAATACGATCCCGATCGAGACGGCGCCGATGAAACCGAGCGTATCCAGGAAGACATCCATCTGGCTTTTCTCCCATTTGGGTGGCGAACCTCACGCCGCTGCTCGCAAGCCGCATTCAGGTTTCTAACCAACCGTCAATCGACTCGCCGTCAGAGGCGCGATCTCCAGTCTTTCGGATTATCGCTCGTGACGACCCGCGCCGCCCAGGCGTCAATAAGAACCTGCGCCGCCATTCGGATTCGTTCGTCAAGCAACGGGGAATCGACCGCCGGCTCGTACGTTCCCGGGATGATCCCCTGTGCGAGCATTTCGAATTCCGCCGGCACAATCGAGACGCCGGTCAGCGGTCGGCCGCGCCGATCCGTTACCGGGCACTTGCCGGCGCGTTGCGCCTTGCCAATTTGCACCAGCGTGGCCGCACCCGGGCCCGGGACGATCAATCCGCCGGAGATTTCCCGGGCGATCTCCACGGCGTAGAACGCGAGTAAGACTTCGGGGCCTGGAAGCGTGATCTCCGCCTCCCGCAGAAACGCACCAAACGCGCCCGCCAGTTCCCATTCGTACTCGAAACTGCTTGCAGCAAGTTCTCGAAGGCTCGGATGGGTCGCCCCCTTCGCAATCTCGTTCTTCGCCCAGTAGTTGAATTCCGCAGCACACTCCAACGCATGACCATGCACCGCCACGGCCGCGACGTCAAAGAACCGCTCGTCACGACTCGCCACCATCGCCTGCCGTACAGGCGATGTCGCGTACCAGCGGACCAGCGCGTCTCGCAGCACATCGTGTCCAAGCTCGTCGTACCAACCCCAGTCCTTGAATACGCTGCGCGCGGGGCGGCCGCGCCCCCGAGTTTCAGCTTTCCGCTTTTCTCTCCGATCGATAAATCACCTCCGCCCGTCGCTCATCGACCCGCTCCATTAGATATACTCGCCGGACAACCAAAAGAAAGACACGGTTGGACCCCCTACCGCCCCGAACCTTACGCCAACTTCGACGAGACCGAGCCGCGCCGGCTCCATGCGGACCTGAACTTCAGACCACGCGATCCATCGTCCGAATCTGCCAAAACCCGCCAATCCCCGCTCCCCTCGCCCCGCCGCGCCGCCCTCGCGCAATAATCCCTCGATGAAACGCCCCAAACGTCTGCGCCGCGAACCACCGCCGCCGACTCCCGCCGGAGAATCGCCGTTCACGTGCGTCGAAGAAGCGCAGTTCACACCGAAGATGCGCATTCACGATTTCACGACCCCCTCTCACGCCCCCAGAACCCAGACATTATCAGAAGATGCGCAAAACGAGTGTACACACACGCTGCGCACCTTCTCCCCCTCCATCGGCGGCCACCGCGCCAGTCGGCGGCTATACTCGGAACTCGTCGCAAGGAGACACGGATGCTCACCCCCTATCGCCCCGAACCCTACGTCAACTTCGCCGACGCCGAGCCGCGCCGGCTCATGCTCGAAGCCCTCAAAAACGTCCGCTCGCAGCTCGGCCGCACCTACCCGCTGCGAATCGGCGACCGCCGGATCGAGACCGATGAGAAAATCGCCTCGACAATGCCCGCCGCCCCCAAAACCGTCGTCGGCCACGTCGGCAAGGCCACGCCCGCCCAGGCCGACGAAGCCATTCGCTCGGCCGCAGAGCATTTCAAATGCTGGAGCCGCGTCGCCCCCGAGACCCGCGCCCGCGTCCTCTTCAAGGCGGCCGCGATCATGCGCCGCCGGGTCTACGAACTCGCCGCGTGGATGTGCTTCGAGGTCTCGAAGAGCTGGATCGAAGCCTACGCCGACGCCTGTGAAGCGATCGACTTCCTCGACTTCTACGCCCGCGAGATGATCCGCCTCGGCGGCCCGCAGCCGGTGACGCCCTTCCCAGGCGAGGACAACGAGCTGCGTTACATGCCGATGGGCGTGACCGTCGTCATCCCCCCATGGAATTTCCCCCTCGCCATCTGCACCGGCATGACCGCCGCCGCGATCGTCACCGGCAACACCGTCGTCCTCAAACCCGCCAGCACCGCCCCGGTCATCGCCGCGATCGTCGCCGAAGTCTTTGAGCAGGCTGGCCTGCCCTCCGGCGTCCTGCAATTCGTCTCCGGCTCGGGCAGCGCGATCGGCGACGTGCTCGTCGACCACCCGCTCACGCGCACCGTCGCGTTCACAGGCTCCAAACAGGTCGGCCTCCGCATCTTCGAAAAATGCGGCAAGATCGCCCCCGGCCAGATCTGGCTGAAACGCTCCATCCTCGAGATGGGCGGCAAGGACTGCATCGTCGTCGACGAAACCGCCGACCTCGACGCGGCCGCGGAGGGCGTCGTCGCATCGGCGTTCGGCTTCCAGGGCCAGAAATGCTCGGCCTGCTCGCGGCTGATCGCCCATGAAGCGATTTACGCCAAACTGCTTGAAAAAATCGTAGACCGCGCCAAACCGCTGACCATGGGCGACACGACCGGCGACGCGAACCTCTACATGGGCGCGGTCATCGACGGCAGCGCGTATCGCAAGCATCGCGAGTACATCGAGATCGGCCGCAAAGAAGGCCGCGTCGTCCTCGGCGGAGAAACCGAGGCCCCCGAGAAGGCCGCCGACCGCGGCTGGTTCGTCCCGCCGACGATCGTCGCCGACGTGGCCCCGTCCGCCCGCCTCGCCTGCGAAGAGATCTTCGGCCCCGTGCTCGCCGTCCTGAAGGCGAAGGATTTCGACGACGCCCTCGCGATCGCCAACGGCACGGAGTACGGCCTGACCGGCGCACTCTATTCCAACGATCGCTTCCGCATCGAACGCGCCCGCCACGAGTTCCACGTCGGCAACCTGTACATCAACCGCAAATGCACGGGCGCCCTCGTCGACGTGCAGCCCTTCGGCGGCTTCAACATGAGCGGCACGGACAGCAAGGCCGGCGGGCGGGATTATCTGCTGCTTTTCATGCAGGGGAAGAGCATTACGGAGCGGCTATAATACCCAATGGTGGTTCGCGGCTCGGCCGCCGGGAGGAGCAACCGATGGTGGTGCGGGACGTGGAATTCGCGGTCGACGAGCACGGCCAGGCGCAATTCAGCGGCATGCGCATGACCGTCGACGAATTTCTCAGTCTGCCGGACGACGGCGGCAAGTACGAACTTGTTGACGGAGTGGTGCTCATGTCGCCTTCGCCGAGCCCGCCGCATCAGAAAGTCGCCGGAGAGATCTTCGCGCAGATCAAGTGGTTTTTGCGCACGCACGCACTCGGCGAGGTTTTCATGGAGATCGACGTTCACCTGGGTCGAAGCCCGGCCGGCGGCGATCTTGTGTACGGGCCCGATGTGATTTTTGTTCGCAGCGAACGCGTGCGTAGCATGCATGAACGGATCGTGGGTCCGCCGGACCTGGTGGTCGAGGTAGTCTCGCCAGGTTCGCGCGGGCGCGACACGATCACGAAACGTGGTGACTACGAGCGTTTCGGCGTGGGCGAGTATTGGATCATTGACCCGGCCCGGGATGCGATGACGTTTCTTCGGCTGCAAGGCGGGCAATTCGTCGAGGTGAATCCCAACCCCGACACGTTCGCCAGCCACGCAGTTGCGGGCTTCGTACTCGACCTCAAACCGATTCGCGACGCATTCAAGCCCTGGTAGCGCGGCGCAGAGAGATCGAATTGCCCTCGATCGACCGGCGGACGCGACTATCTGCTGCGGTTCATGGAGGGGAAGAGCGTTACGAGCGGGTACAATCGAGCGTGCTCCTGCTTTGCTCGGAGGCGTCCAATGGCTGCCGATGTACTTGACACCGATGTTGATGAGCGCGGCCATCCGTGCTTTGCGGGCTTGCGCATGGGCGTCGCCGAATTTCTGGAACTGCCCGACGATGGGTTCAAGTACGAGTTGGTCGACGGAGTGGCCGTCATGTCGCCTTCGCCTCTGCCGGCGCACCAGGAAGTTGCAGTCGAAGTTGCGTATCAGATCAAAGCGTTCCTGCGCAGCGCCCGGGTGGGACGCGTCTTTACGGACATCGACGTGCATCTGGGGGCCGAGTCGCCCGGGAAGGACCTCGTATACAAACCCGATGTCGTCTTTGTGCGCGAAGAGCGCATTGCCGGGATGGCCGAGAAGATCGTCGGAGCACCCGATCTCGTCGTCGAAGTGATTTCTCGCGGATCGCGTCGGATGGATACGATTACGAAGCGCGGCGACTACGAGCGTTTCGGCGTCGGCGAGTACTGGATCTTCGATCCGCAGCGCTCGGCGATGACGTTTCTCCGCCGGGTGGACGGACGTTTTGCCGAGGTGACGGTGCGGGGCGACGAATTCCGTAGCGAGTCGATCCCCGCGTTCGTGCTCGATCTCATCCCGATTCGTGAGGCGTTCAAGCCCTGGTAACGCGGCGGCGGTCGCGCGGGCGAGGTAATTTGATGGTCATTCGCCTGCACGAAATCGACGAATCGCAGCTTGGCCAGGGCCAGTTCGCAGGATTCCGGATGACCGCCGAGGAGTTCTACGAATTGCCGGACGACGGTTGCCGATACGAGTTGATCAACGGAGTGGTGGTCATGTCGCCCAGCCCGACGCCGGCGCACCAGAAGGTCGCGGGCGAGGTTTTTACGCAACTCCACCTGTTCCTCCGCGGCGCTCCAATCGGACACGTGTTTTACGAAATGGACGTGCTGCTCAATCCCGGCGTGCGCGGCGAGGCCGATCTGGTCTGTAAACCGGATGTGAGTTTTGTCCGCAGCGATCGCCCCATATCGTCTGATCAACGTCTGTCGTTGAGTCCCGACCTGGCGGTGGAGGTCGTTTCGCGCGGCACGCGAAAACGCGACACCATTCAAAAACGCGCCGACTACGAACGCTTTGGCGTGCGCGGATACTGGATTGTCGACCCCGAGCGTGACTCTGTTACCTTCCTGCGATTGATTGACGGCAAATTCGCCGAAGTCGATTGCCCCGGCGACGGTTATGCGAGCGAAGCCGTCCCGGGCTTTGTCCTCGACCTGCGTCCGGTTCGCGCGGCGTTTAAACCGTGGTGAGCTTTAGTCGGCCGGGCGCAGTCAGATCGCCCGCCACCCATTGTCTCAGAGCAAACCCTGGAAAATCTCCTGCCGGGAATCACGCCCGGCCAAAGCAAACTGGAACGCGCGCGGCTATACTTGCTGTACTGTTTGGGCGGTTAGCTCAGCTGGCTAGAGCGTCTCGTTTACACCGAGAAGGTCGTGGGTTCGAGTCCCTCACTGCCCAATGCGTTTCTCGAAGACGGTTTGAATTCGCTCGATAAATTGCACTGCCGGGCCGTTATCGTAGGAATTCGACCAGAAGGCCCGGCCCGAATACGGCGCCGACCACGATCCAGATGATGTACTGCGTTCGATCGGGGTCGGCCGAACGCTCAACCGCGTCGATTTGCGACCCGCACTTCGGGCAGAAGTGTGCTTTTGGCGTCACGCACTGTAGGCAATTCGGGCAGGTCATATCTTGTCATGCTAGCCGCCGGAACGCTCAACCGGAAGACCAAGTTGAGGTCTCGATGATCGATTTGAGAATGACCAGGTGGATGACCGCCCTGCTCCTCGCCGCCGCGGCCGGATGCGCGACGACCCAATCTCGCTCCGCGGCCGTCGAGCTCCCGCCAAACCCCATCCTCCCCGGCTGGTACGCCGACCCCGAGGTCGCCTGCTTCAACGGCGTCTATTGGATTTACCCGACCTACTCCGCCCCCTACGACCAGCAGCTCCACTTCGACGCCTTCTCCTCCCCCAATCTCATCACCTGGACAAAGCACGAACGCGTCCTCGAAGCGTCGTCGGTCCCTTGGGCCCGCCGGGCCATGTGGGCGCCGGCCGTAGTGGACCGCGGCGGAAAGTTCTATTTCTTCTTCGCGGCCAACGACATCCAAAGCGACAACGAACTCGGCGGCATCGGCGTGGCCGTCGCCGACCGACCCGACGGTCCCTTCAAGGATCTGCTGGGCAAGCCGCTCATCGACCGTTTCCACAACGGCGCCCAGCCGATCGACCAGTTCGTCTTTCGCGACTCCGATGGCGCGGACTACCTGATCTACGGCGGCTGGCGACACTGTAATCTCGCCCGCTTGAAGCCGGATTTCACAGGAATCCTGCCCCTCCCCGACGGCCGGCTGTTCAAGGAGATCACGCCCGAAGGCTACGTCGAAGGCCCGTTCATGTTCGTCCGCGGCGGCAAGTACTATTTCATGTGGTCCGAAGGCGGCTGGACCGGCCCCGACTATCGCGTCGCTTATGCGATGGCCGACTCGGTCCACGGCCCCTTCACGCGCATCGGCACCATCCTCCAGCAGGATCCGGCCGTCGCCACAGGCGCGGGCCACCACAGCGTGCTCGAAGACCCCGGGACCGGCCGGTACTTCATCGTCTACCACCGCCGGCCGCTCGGCGAGACGGATCGAAACCACCGCGTCGTCTGCATCGAACCGATGTATTTCGATGAAAACGGCCGTATCCTGCCAGTGAAGCTCACGGGTCGCTGAACGACAGAGGAGAAGCCGCATGGCCTCGATCACGGAAATCGCCCCCGGCGTACATCGAATCAGCATCCTGTTCCGCGAGATCAATCTTCAGTTCAACCACTTCCTGGTCGTCGACGATGAACCGCTGCTCTATCACACCGGCATGCGCCGCATGTTCCCGGAGGTCCTTGAGGCAGTGAAACGCGTGATCGACCCGGCCACGCTCCGCTGGATCGGCTTCAGCCACTTCGAAGTGGACGAGTGCGGCTCGCTGAACGACTGGCTCCGGCTCGCCCCGCACGCGCAGGCCGTCTCCGGCATCGTCGGCTCACTCGTAAACCTGACCGACTTCGCCGACCGCCCGCCGCGAGCGCTGAACTCCGATGAGACGTTCACCACCGGCCGCTGCCGCTTCCGCTACCGCCCCACGCCGCACCTGCCGCACGGCTGGGATGCGGGCGTGCTCTATGAGGAGACCCAGCGGATCCTCTTCTGCTCCGATCTCTTCACGCACAACGGCGATGTCGAGCCGCTCACGGAATCCGACATCCTGGGCCGGGCGCACCAGTCGCTCATCGACTTTCAGGCCGGCCCGCTGATGGACTACATGCCCTACTCGCCCAACACGCGCCCGCTCCTGGAGGGTCTCGCGGCGCTCCGGCCCCGCACGCTCGCGACGATGCACGGCAGCTCGTTCACCGGCGACTGCGCGAAGGCGCTGATCGAGCTTGACGGCGTGATGAAGGAGACGCTCGGCGTCCCGTCGCGCCGGTAGTGCGTCTCAGAGACCGCGCGGCACGGTGCAGCGTCCGGCCGCGCCCGCTCAACCACCAGAAAAGCAGCCGTGCGCGGCACAATCCCCCGGATGGCCGCGCACGTGCTTCAACGACCCGCCTGCCCCCTGCCGGTCATCCTCCATCCCCACAACTGCCGTCGCGCCGCCGGTCCTGATCGCCCTGCCCGTCGCCGCTGCCATCGCCGTTTCCGCCCGACCCATTCGGGCCGCCATACTGCTGCTGCGTGCCGTCGCACGAGCCGTCCATCAGGTGCAGCTGGAGGCGGATCTGGTCCTGGGTCGGCTTGGCGGTCGTGAACTTGAGGCCTGTACCCGAGCCGGTCAGCCGGGCGAGCATCGGATCATCGCAGCCGCTCAGCAGCGCCAGCGCCGCCAGCGGCGCGAGCACGATCAACATGCGTTTCATGGGCTTCTCCCGTTGGATGAAAGGTACGGTTTCGAGTCGCGCCGGCCCGAACGTCGGACCGATGCGTTGCGTCTGATGACCGGTCGATCGACAATCATCGTCATCGTGAATTGAACGTCCCTGCCGCCCGATACCTGCGGCGATGCAGAAAATGCAATGATGAAGGATCCGCCCGCGCCGAACGTTGAATCCGCTGTGGGCGACGAAAGCCAACCCGGCGATCACGACCTGCTGCACCGGACATCGCTCGGCGACCGGGACGCGTTCGCCGAGCTGGTTCGCCGGCACCAGCAGCGTGCCGTTGCGCTCGCCCAGCGGTTTCTCGGCCGGGCAGATGCTGCGGAGGACGTGGCCCAGGACGCGTTTATTCGCGTTTTCCAGAGTGCAAGCAGCTACACGCCGCAGGCGAAATTCACGACCTGGCTCTATCGAATCGTCGCCAATCTCTGCTGGGATGCGCGGCGGCGCCGCGCACGGAATGATCGGACCCCGCCCGTCGCTTCCTACATCGAATCAGCGTCTGGTGATTTGCTGGAACGCCGCGAAACGGCGGCAGCCGTGCGAAACGCCATCGCCGAACTTCCCGACCGCCAGCGACTGGTCGTCATTCTGCACCGCTTCGACGGCCTCGGACACGAGGAAATCGCGGAGATTACCGGCTGGAGCCGCTCAGCCGTCGAATCGTGCCTCGTTCGGGCGTACGCGCAGCTGCGAATCACGCTCGCTCCCCTGAGTGACTCCCCGGGGAGCGAATCCTCCGCAGGAAGGCCCGACGTCAACCGTTCAACAAGTGAGGACTCGCCATGAGACACATGCGCGACATCGAACTGATCGAACTCGCCGGCGGGCAGATCGCCCCCGACGAAACGATGCGCACCCATCTGGCGGCGTGCGCAGAGTGCCGCCGCCGATACGAGGCGATGCGCCAAGTCCACACTACGCTCGGCGTGATATCGACCGACCGCGTGGACGTGGATTTGTGGCCGGCGGTTGCCGCCCGGCTCGATAAACGCACGCTGATCCGGTTGCCACGAGCGCAGGCGACTGCGCTGCGGCTCCTGCGCGTCGCGGCCACCGTGCTGATCGGCGCGGGGCTCGGGCATGGAGCGGGCCGTCTCTGGCTGCCGGCCCACGAGCCCCCGACTCCGACCGACGCGCAGCTTGATTCAGGGCTCGCGCTGGGTGCGCTCGAGTTCCCATCCGCGACCGGCCTGGTCAGCGTCTTCGAACTCGCGGAGGACGACGCGGAGGTGCAACCATGAGGACGCAGCGAATCCTCCCCGCGACGCTGCTTCTGGCACTCGGCATCGCCGCTGGCCTGGGAACCACCTACGCCTGGCAAACGCGGCCAACCCCCCCGGCCGCATCGGCGCCGGCCGATATCCTCGGCGGCTGGCTGCGTCTGCCGCCCGGCCAGCTCCGCGCGCTCCGCGACATCGATCCCGGATTTGCCGCCGAACGAGACGAATTGGAAACGACGCTCGCCGCCGAGCGTGAAACACTCGCCGCGCTATTTGAGCAGCCGGACGCCGATGACCAGGCGATTCTCGATCAGGTCGAGCGCGTCATCGCCGCCCACGCCGCGCTTGAACGCCGCGTCGCACGCTATCTGCTCGCTGTGCGGCCGCACCTGACGGACCCGCAGCGGGCGCGGCTATTTGAACATGCGGCAAGCGGCGTACGCGAGGCCGGCCGGCGCTGGCGCGGCGGCCGCGACGCTGAACTTGAGAACAATCGACGCGGCGGAGGACCTCCCTCCGATCGCGGCCGTGGATTCGGGCGCGGGCGCGGCGGCCCTAACCGGAACGTGACGCCCGCCGACCCCGATCCACAACCGGCTTCACAGCCGAAAGGAGATGTGCCATGAAACGCATCCTCATCACCGCCGCCATCTTTGCGGCGCTCTTCACCGTCCAAAGCTTCGGACAGCCCCGCGCCGGCCGGGCGTGGCAGGATGACGGGTGGCCCGGCCGCGTTCAGCGCGCCGATTCGCCTCGCCGCGGGCTCGATCCAGATCGCTCCGGACGTCCCCGGCAGCAGGTTCGCCAGCAGCTTCGCGACCCCGCCAACTGCCCGCAGGACGTTCGGCCGGGCTGCGGCGATCCCCGCGACGACCGGCAGCGCCAATGGTGTGATCGGCCGGCCGGTTCGCCGGGTCCCGGGTGGCGAGACCGGTCCGGCGGCGACCGGCGCGGCCGAGGTTCCTTCGGGTCTCGCTCGGGTCGTGGAGGCGGCCGATTCTGGAATCCGTCGAGATGAATGTGGATTCATGCCGATTTCGAACCGGTCCGGCAGGTGGCCGAGTGTTTCCGCGGCTTGCGCGTGGAAGCACTCGTGCCCATTCTAACGCCGCCGGAGCCCACGCACGCCCGGAATGCTAGCGCCGACACTAGCACCTAGATCGCTTCAATTCTCATTCAAAATCGCCTATCCTCAAGGTTCGTCGGCGCTGACACCGGCACATCGCTTGCACTGGGCTGCAATCATGGGTTTCCCGCACGAGGCAGAAGTTACGCTGCTGCTATCAGCCGCCCGCGCCGGCGACGCGGGCGCGGTCAGCCAGCTCTGGGCGCGAATCGAGGCACAGATTCGCGAGATCGCCCGCGGCCTGCTTGCACACGAGGCCCGGCGCGGCGACATGCAGACGACCGTGCTCTGCAATGAGGCGTACGTGCGGATTGCCGCGTGGAATGGGAACGGCCTTCCGGAGAACCGGCGTGAGCTGTTCGCGATCGTCGCCAAGGTGATGCGTCACACGCTGGTTGATGACGCCCGCAAGCGGAACCGGCTGAAGCGAGGCGGCGGTCGCCTGCCCTCGGAATTGCGCGATGATCTGCTCGCCTTCGAGTACGACGCCGATCGAATCCTCGCCGTCCACGAATCGCTGGAGCGCATCAAAACCGAAGATCCCGGCCTGGTTCGGCTCGTCGAGCTCCGGTTCTTCTTTGGACGGAGCGTCGCCGAAACCGCTGAGATCCTCGGTGTCTCGCGCCGCCAGGTAAGCAAAGACTGGAGCTACGTCAAGGCGCGGCTGTACGATCTGCTTGCCTGACGATGCGGAGGTTCGCCGATGACGCGCGACGCGAACGGCCACCCTTCCGGCGATTCGCGCCGCGTCCGCGAGCTCTTCGGCCGCGTGATCGACCTGCCGCGCGAGCAGTGGCCGGCGTTTCTTGAGGCCGAGTGCGCGGACCTGCGGGTGCGCGGCGAGGTCGAGCGGCTGCTTCGGCACCACAATCCGGCGCAGGATGACTTTCTGGAAGCCCCGGCCGCGACCGTCCGAATCGCCGCCGTAGACACCTGGGCGAATTCGCTGATCGGTGGGCGAATCGGCCAGTACACGCTCCTTCGACTCATCGCAGCCGGCGGCATGGGCTGCGTTTTCGAAGCGCGGCAGGAACACCCCGTCCGGAACGTCGCGGTGAAGATCCTTCCGCCGGGCATCAGTGCGTCCTCTGCGCTTGCGCGTTTTCGTCTCGAACCCGAGCTGCTCGCCCGCCTCCAGCATCCCAACATCGCGCAGGTTTTTGAATCGGGCGTTGAGGAGAGCGACCTCGGGCCGCTCCCGTACTTTGCGATGGAGCTGATCCGCGGCGCAGTCTCGATCGTCGACTTCGCGAAGGCCGCGGTGCTTGATTCCCGGAGGCGGCTGGAGATGTTTGTAAAGGTCTGCGACGCGGTTCACCACGGCCACCAGAAGGGCGTGATCCACCGCGATCTCAAGCCTGCCAACATCCTCGTCGGCGCAGACGGCGAGCCGAAGGTCATCGACTTCGGCATCGCCCGCGCCACCGACGCCGACGTCCTCGTCACCACCCAGCAAACCCACGTCGGCGATCTCATCGGAACCGTCCGCTACATGAGCCCCGAGCAGTGCGACGGCGATTCCACGCGAATCGACATCCGCACCGATGTCTATTCGCTCGGCGTCGTTCTCTACGAACTGCTTACCGGCCAATCGCCCTACGAGACCACGGGCACGACGATCTATTCGGCCGTACGGATGATCAAGGACGACGCCCCGCGCCAACCCAGTGTGCACATCCGCTCGCTCCGCGGCAACGTGGATGCCATCGTGCTCAAGGCCCTCGAAAAGGACCCCGCCCGCCGCTACGGCTCCGCCGCCGATCTCGCCCGCGACATCCGCCACCATCTCGCCCATGAGACGATCGAGGCGCGACCGCCGGGGTGGAACGCAGCGCTACTCAACTGGCTGCGCCGGCACCCGATCGCGACATCCACAATCGCGTCGATGCTTCTGCTCGCGTTCAGCCTCGTAGGCGCCGGAGTCAACTACTGGTACTTGACTTCAAGACCCGCGCAAATCCAAATAAGTCAGGATTGCAGCACCGCTCAGGTCGTTACAGCGATTGGAGGACCGTTGCGAGCCTGGCGCGGAAAACCGGGGAGTATCCGCTTCGCAGAATTCGTCGACAGACCCGAGGCGCTCGGCGGAGGCCCGGTCGCGATTATCGGGGCGCCGGTCGCCTCCACGCTGACGTGGGCCGGTTCAGTCGGAGTTTTCGATCTGCGGAAGAACGAGACCGCCGATCCGGAGTTCTGGCGACTGCGCACCGAAGACATCGCTCGCGATGAGATTATCAGGCATCGCGGCAGAGACGATATCTCGCTCGAAACCACCGCGTTTGGTCCGGTTGTCGGAATCCTCGCTGATGTGTTCGACGACCCACCCGGAAGTGCGGCGCCAGAGCTCGTTTGCTTCTTCAAACACCAGGACGTCACGCATGGAGCCCTGTGCATCTACCGACTGAATGGAACGCTGGCATATCGAATCTGGATTGACGCCGACCTTGAGGTGCTTTATTGGGTACCGGGTCCCCGCGTCCTCGTCTGCCATGGCTTCAACGGCGAAGTGCCAACGGTAGACCGCGAAGTACAGGACCCGAGTCCGACGGTCTGGCACCCGCGCGTCACATTCGGAATTCGCCCGGTCCTCGGCACGATACTTGGCGAGTATCTCGTGCAAGAACCGTCGGAGCGAGAAAATGCGCGTGCCGAGGTCCTTCCACTCTGGTACCTTTGCGCGCTCCCGCTCACCGCCGATCACCCGCGTGCCCTGATCGCAACCACGAGGGTGTTTCCACCGGAGGATACCAACGTACGCGACCGCTGGGTTCAAGTGATGGAATTGGCAGCCCCGATCGGGGAAAACCGTCCGCCAGGCTTGCAATCGACGTCGGTCGTCTGGTCCATCGACGCGGCGACGGGATCGGTGATCCGCAAAGAATCAATGGGCGACCTATACCGCAAGTATGGGCGCACACCGGAAAACCCGGACGGATACTTCCCGCCCTACGACTCCTGGTACCTCGGCGAACTGCCGCCGAAAAAGAAACGCCCGCCCGCATCCGCGCCGGCGAGTGCGCCGGTTCCGTAGCGATCCGCGTCAGCCCTTCCTGTTCATCGCCTGAAACTCGTCGTTGATCTTGAGCGTCGCCGCCATCAGCTTCGGCTCGTAGCCCTTGTCGCGCGTGCTCTTGACGATCGCGTTGCAGTCCTTGGGCAGGCATTTGCCCGAAAAGCCGCGCGCGTCCGGGTAGACGAACGTGTGGTCGCGGCTGATGCGCGGATCGGCCAGCCAGATCTCGCGCAGCACGTTGAAATCGACGCCGTGCACGCGGGCGATCTCCGCGAATTCGTTCACGAACGTCACCTTCACCGCGTAGAACGCGTTTTCCATGTACTTCGCGACCTCGGCCGTCACCGCGTCGCAGAAGTAATACCGCACGTACGCGTTGTAGAAGTGCTTGTAGATATCCGCCGCCCGCGACGTCGCCTCCGTCGTGCCGCCCAGCACGACGAAATCACGCTCGGCCATGTCGCCGAAGACGTGCCGAACCGTCTCGCCCAGGTACTCCGGCTGAAAGACGATGTTCTTGCGGTACTTCGCGATCAGCCGGTCCGTCGTGCCCGGCGCGACCGTCGAGCGGATGATGATCAGCGGCGCCTCGCACCACGCGACCGCTTCTTCAACGATCGACGTGTTGCACGAGCCGTCATCGCTCATCGGCGTCGGCACGCCGATGAATGTCACGTCGCACTGGTTGATCTTCTCCTTGTTCCCCGCGAATTCCGGCTTGTAGGGGTCGTAAATGACCGTGTCGTTGCCGCAGAGTTTCTGCGTCGCCGATCCCACCACGCCCCCGCCGATGACGCCCACCTTTGGTTTTCCCATGACCCCAGTTCCTTCCCGCGCACACCGGCCGCCGAACCGTTCGCCTCTTCCGGCGCAGGATCCGTGTATCACCGCGCGCACCCCGGTCCGGCCGAATCGCCGCGGCAGTACACCCTGCAAATGCGGATGGTATCGCGAGTTGCGGCCGCGTTGGAGAGGTCGACCGAAGAGTCGTGGAAGAATGCGAACCGGCTATGGGGGGCCGCGGCGGTGCGGGGGATCCTGCTTGCCGGGCGGCGGCGGGCGTCGATCGGGATCGCGGCCCGGTTTCCGCACGCCGTCGTCCAGCGGCGCCAGCGCCGCCCGCTTGCGGAAACCCTCGAGCCGGAAGCGGAGCGTAGCATCCGGGTCTTCGTTGATGACCTGAACGCGGCCGCGCAGGTCCTCGATCTGGTCATCGATCAGCAGCCAGAGCAGATCCTGAAGATCGGCGAGGGCTGTCTGGCGCTGAGCGTCTGTCTGTGCGGTCCGCACCGCCCGGATAAACTGTGCCAACCGGGCCGGCTCCGGCGGCGGTTCTCCCTCGCTCTCCGCGAGCCGCTCCGCCTCCTCGCGGCTGTAACGGTCGTGGTTGGTCGTGAGATCGGTGATGCGGTCATCGATGAGCCGCAACTCGATCTGGAGATTCTCGCCGATGAGCCGCTGCACGTCCGTCTCGATGAGCTGCCGCCGGCGGGCGTCTGCCCCCCGCCAGGCGCGCATGGCGCGGAAGAGCTCCTCCATGTTCTCCATGTGCTGAACGAAATCAACGGCAACCTGCCGCCGCGTCTCAAACAGCCGCCGCAGCACGCGCAGCCGCGGCGCGACATCGGAGAACCGCTCCTTGAATCGCTCGGGATCATCCGCCTTCAGCCGCGTCAGGCCGCGCCACAGCCGGGGCTGCCGCTGCTGCACGAATTCCAGCAGCGCCCGCTCCTCCTCCGGGCCGACCGGCCCAAAATCCTCCCGCCGCGGCCGGAACGGATTCGGCCCCGGCCCGCGCAGAAAAGCGAGCCCGACGTCCTCATCCCCCTTCGGACCAGGCTCGGGATTCATCGCTCGCCCGGGGCCGACCGGCCTATCCCCCGGCCGGACCTGCCCCGGGCGGCGCGGCCGCTCGCCCTCGTCAGGAGGGCTCTGTGCGAGCCCGCCCGCGGCGAGAGAAGCGGCGAGAACGATCGAAACCAGGCTGAGGCGATGAAGTCGCACGAAATTTCCTAGGATGCGCCGGTCATCACGGCAATCCGGTCAAACGACTCGATGAAACTCTCGACGGCGTCATCGGCCGTCGCGTCCGTACTCGATTCCGGGGCCGTCCACGGCCGCTGAACCGCCGATGAAATCAGATCCGATGAGCCGGCCGCGGCCGACATCCAGTCGTCGACCGCCCGCTCGGCATCCGCCAGCGTCGCGCCGTCCAGGGTCGGCCCGTCGAGGGTCTGCACGGCCGGCTGCGTGTGCAGCCATCCGAACGCGGTCGCCAGCAGGACCGCCGCTGCACCGCTGAGACCGACCGCCCGGAAGCCGAACAGCCGCCGCACGGCCCGCCGGCGCACCGCTTCACTGACGAGCCGGTGCGAAAGCGCGTCGATGCGCTCCCGCGGTAGTGGAGCGACATCCAGCCGCGGCCTCAACCGGGCCAGGTCGCGCTCGATTTCGAGTTCCAGATTGTCCAGATTGCGATTCATGACTTCACTCAAATTCTAGCGCTCGTCACCATTCCTCGTCGCCGCCGAAGACCCATTCCCGCTAGCCCGCTTCGCCGAACTCCTGCTTCAGTCTCGCGAGCGCCCGGTGCGCCCGTGCCAGCGCCGTCCCGAGCGGAATGTCGAGCATCTCCGCGATCTCCTTGAACGACAACTCCGAAAAATGCCGCAGCAGGATGATCTCGCGATCCAACTCCGGCAGACTGTCGAGGCACGCGTTCAGACGCTCCGCATCCTCCGCCTGTTCCAGCCGCACGCGAGGATCGCTCGCCGATCCGTCGCGGACTTCGATCGGCCCCGCTTCCTCGCGCGAGCCGTCGAGCCGGAGCACCACGCCCCGGCGCCGGCTGCTTCGGGCACGATCGCGGGCCAGGTTCGCCGCGATCCGGAACAGCCACACCTCGAACCGGCCGGTGTGGACATATTCGTCGATGGCGCGGACCACACGCAGGAATGTCTCCTGCGCCAGATCCTCGGCCGTCTCGCGCGATCCGGTCAGCCGGTACAGCAGACCGAAGACGCGCGGCGAATAGGTCTCGACGAGCGTCGCCAGCGCTTGCGGGTCGTGTCGCCTTGCACGGGCGAGCCACCCGTCGAAACCAGCCTGATCCACGTCGCCCTCTACGCCAGCAAAACGGCGAGCCGGGGCTGCGATTGCATCCGCCGGAGATTTTCCAATCCTCGTAACATACGGCTGCCGCTGGGGATGTGTCGATCCGAGCCCGCGCTCAGCGCTTTTTTCACCCGCCGCCAGCCATTATCGGTACGCCACCCCGCAGACACGCGTCACACCAGGTCTTCCAGAATCGTCGTCGCGAACCCGCAGCCCGCCGATTCAAAATAGCAGTTTCCGTTGAAGAAGCTCGCCTTGCGCGTGCGGCTCGGAAACGTCCGGTTCTCCGCGGCCGGCGTGCCTCTCGGGTGGATGAACCGCGCCTGGCCAAAGGGGCCCTCGCGGGTCAGTTCCTGGAGCCGCGTGAGCCATGCCAGCGCCTTGGACCGGTCGCCGATTCGCAGCAGCACCGACGCCGCCCGCGCCGGCCACCCGTCGTAGGAACCGGTGGCCTGATGGTCCGCTCGGAACGTCTGGAACGTCGGCAGCTTCGGCGTCAGCGCGTCAGGATCGCTCGGCGCCAGGGCGTATAGCCAATCCTCCGTTTGCAGCTCCCGCTCGAAGAACGCCAGCATCCCCTGCCGAGCCTCCTGCGGCAGGTCGGCGGTCATGCTTCGGCCGACGTAGACGAAATCAAGAACCGTCTTCACGGTGCGCCGGGATCCATCGGGCTGCAAACAGTGCCAGGGGCCGCCGGCGAACAGCCCGAGGACGCGCTCTGCAAGCGCATCCGCCTGACGGGCGCAGGCCGCGTCACCGGTGAGGTCGCCGACGAATCGCAACCCCATGACGGCCAGCGCATTGAACGCCGCAATCGTGTGCTCGTACGTACTCACGCACTCGAGGATGTTCTGACAGTCGCCGTAGTCCGTCAGTTCCGGCCGCAGGCAGCTCTTCAGGTAGTCGATGTGCCGCAGCGCCCACGCCTTGTC
This sequence comes from Planctomycetota bacterium, assembly GCA_045863555.1. Classification (GTDB taxonomy): domain Bacteria; phylum Planctomycetota; class Phycisphaerae; order UBA1845; family Fen-1342; genus JACRLV01. Next base: position 130,087 of record BTUU01000014.1, read on the forward strand.
GCCCGTGATCCGCACGTAGTCGCGCACACAGGAGAGAAACGCCCCCGGATTCACCCCGTAGCCCATGCCCGCGCCCGCGCCGCTGATCGTCTCGATGCCCCAGTGCTTGTGCAGATCGACGCGCATCATCGCTTCGAGCTGAAGCCGCAGCACGGTCGGATCGAGACGCGCGAGCAGCGGCGCCTGAAACTCGACTTCCCAGAGAAAACTCGTCGTGGGCGCACCTTCAGGACCGCCCCAGACGTACGCTCGCTCCAGCGGTTTTTTCTCCTCGGCCCAGATGCACTGGCCGCCGGTCGCGATTTCCGAGCGCGGATGCGGCGCGGGAATGATCCGCCGCGTCATCAGTAGCGTCAGCACTGACATGTAGTAGAGCCGCTCCAGATTCGGTGCGTCCTTCCCGAGCTTCTTCACGGCCGCGTCGTAGGTCGGCAGGTGACCGGAGAAATGGGCGTTGCTCGGCGTGAATGCCGCCTCCCAGACTTCGTTCCAGTGCGCCCGCCCCGATTCCCACGCCGCAGCCCGATCGATGATCGGCGTCAGCCGCTCGTCGAAGCCCAGCACGGCCGACCACTCAAACGTATCGCCCGCGCGCGCGTCGATCTCGACGACGCCGATATTCCCCCGCTCGACCGGCGCTGCACCGTCCAGCCAGGCGCTCACATCGGTGTACACCGCGCGCCGCCCCGGCGCGTGGAACTCCGCGAGGCCGAACGTCTTGCAGTCGGTCAGCCGGAAGCCGCCCTCGAACTGCGTCAGATTGAACTGCGGCACATCCCACGGCGGGAGATTCCAGTAATCGGTGAATCGCCAGACGCGCGGCAGGCCGGTGAACACCAGATACGCTTTCGCGGCCCGTTCAAACGTGATCCGCTGCATCAGTCCGCCGCGGCCCGCCGGGAGCCGCGTGGTGGTCTGAACACCGTCCGCCCGCCGCGACAGCTCGTACGCACACCAGCGGTAGCTCACGTTCCGCGAAAACCGGCGAATCCGGTCCCCCTCGCGAACGTACAGCAGCGCGGTCGGCGTGGGCAGCCCGGCCGGCGCGTAGATCCAGTTCTGCACGCCCGATACATCCCAGGCGCACTGCACCATTCCGTGAAAATTCGAAATCGCCGGCAGCGAAAAGTGCTCTTCGCCTTCCGGCGTCAGCCAGTCGCCGGCGAGTTGATCAAGCGTCAGCATTCGTCATCTCTTTTCTGAATCCTGGATGTTCGGCACGAATATCCCGCGCGGCCGCTGGACTCGCAACTGTCCGATAATGCGAGTCCTGCCGTCAGTGAAGCGTACTCCTGCGCAATTTGGATGATGGGCAAATTTTGCTCCGGCCCGTATCTTTCGCACACTACTCGCGTACCGGCGGCCGAAGGATGTCGGTGGCCGGACTGTTCCCGAAAAATCAGGAGAGAGTCATGAGCGCCAGAGGGTGGAAGCGCGGTCTTTGTGTGGGTATGGCGGTCGCAGCGTCAAGCGCGGCCGGTGCGGACGACATGCTGGTGATCCGGGCCTCGAGCGGCCTCGGCAGCGGCCAACTGGCGCTGCAATCGTCGTCGCTCGTCTATGACCCGACGCAGGCGACCTGGCGGCTCAGCTTTGCCGGGCCGCAGAATATCGTCTCCGAGAGCGGCGCGGTGCTGGCGAGCATCAGCGCCGGCGATCTCTGGGTGCGCAGCTCATCGCAGATCGATCTGAATCTGACCGTCGTCTCGGGCGCGGCGCAGGCGAGCATCGATATCGAATCGATCGACCTCAGCTTCGCCCGCATTCCGGCGAATCTCGCTCAGGCCCGCGCCCGCGCCAGGTGCCATGTCTACGACCTGAACGGCAACGGCGCACAGCTCCTCAGTAATGGCACGCCGGGTGAGGGCGTATTCCGCGGCCTGGTCAATCCCTATCGCGATGGCGCGGCCACGTTTTCGCAGCTCGTCGGCTTCGTCTCGTGCGGGCCGAACGGAAACGCGTACGGTCAACAGCTCGATCCGCCCAGCGGAACGCGCGCGGTCGGCGCGGCCGTCGACTCGTTCGCCGTTGACATGGGCTTCCTGCTCTCGGCGGGGGACCGCGTCGTGATCTCGACGACTTTCGACGTCGATCCGAACCCTGGTTCGTGCCGAGGCGATCTCGACGGCGATCAGCGAATCGCAATCAGCGACCTGGTCATCCTGATCGGTAACTTCGGCGTCGACGGGGCCAGTTCGGAAGTCGGCGATTTCGACGCCGATGGCGAAGTCGGCATGAGCGATCTGACCGAGATCCTGCACTCGTTCGGCGACGGTTGCCCGTAATTCCCGCAGAACCTCCTGAGTTCCGCCTCCGGTTGCCGCGAACTCCCACGCCGGCATCCGGAGGCGGGCGTGCCCGTGCTACGGCGGCCCGGTAAACGCCCGCTGGAATTCGGCAAAGTCGCCGAGATCGACGTCGGTGTCGCCATTGCCGTCAAACTCGCGGCAGATGTGCGTCGATCCGTAGTTGAAGCCCGGTCCCCTCAGGCAGAACGTGAACACGTTGAAGTCGGCGAAATCGACGTCGCCGTCATTGTCGAAATCGAATTCGAGCGGACCGCCCGCCGTCGTCAGGAACTGAATCACTCGCTGCATCACCAGTGCCCGCATCCCTCCGTCGGAAATCGCCTCGAACGGAAACCCGAGCGCCACGACGTTGAAGACGCCGCTCGAATACTGCACCCCCGCGATGCCGCCGGTCGAATAGGTCAGGCACGACGCCGCGTTCGTCCCGGCCGTCAGCGCGTCCGGTTCGCGGACGTCGTACGCGGCCCCGGCGAGCGGATCAAAATTGAACGGTCCGATTCCGCCGAAGAGCCCGTTGCCTGTCGGCGTCACGCTGTATGAATTCGCGTCGTTCAGCGAATAGCCCACGTGCAGGTAATTCTGCGCAAAGCTCGTGCCCCCGCCCTGGTTCACGAGGTCGTAGGCAAGGTCCGCCCCGCTCACGAACAGCTTTCCGCCGCCGTCGAGGTACGCCTGCACGCGCGTCTGCTCGCTCGCCGAAAACGTGCGATCCTCCGCACTCTCCACGCCCAGGAGCCAGTCGACGATCGTATACCCGGCCAGCGCCACCGCGCCGCTCGCAACCGCCTCGTTCGTCGCCGACGAAAACCCGAGCTCGTTGGCCGCGAGCGCCTCTCCATGCTCGATCACATAGTCGTACGCATTGCTGACGCGCCAGATCTGCCGCTCGATCGACAGCCCGGCATACGCCGCCGGCTGCGTAAACGTCTGGATCAGGTTCTGGCTCCGCCGCAGCCGGTCGAAGCCGCTCACGATCAGCACGTTCGCCGTTCCGCTCCCCGGCCGCCGCACCGCCAGCACCTCGGACGGCATCGATTCGCCGCCCGCGCCGGTCGCCGCGATGCGGAAGTAACGCGTCTGCTCAACCGGTACACCCGGAATCGTCGTCGACGTCACGTTCCCCAGCACGATCGGATCGCCGAACGCGATGCCGTCGCTCGACTGGTAAACGACGTAGCCCGTCGCCGCGTCGCCGTGCGCCCCGTCGACCTGCGGTGCCGTCCACGAAAGCTGGACGTTTCCGCCGCCCATGTCGCGCACTGCAAATTCGCGCGGCGTGTCCGGGGCGAACGCCAGCGGCACCTGCCCGCCCGAATTCGTATTCAGAAATCGGATGATGCCGTGCACGCACGCCCGGGCCATGAACGCCCGAACGCGGCTGTCGCGCAGCAGTTCCGCATCCGCCTCGTTGTCATGAAACGCCAGCTCGACCAGCGTCGCGTCGAATTCGTTGCTGTTGTTCGTCGTCGCGATCGCGCCATACGAGCCGGTGAGCGTTGCCGAGGCGCGGTCAACCCACGGATGCTCGAGCAGCCCCTGCGACGAAAGCAGGTTCATGTCCGCGTCGATCTCGTTCGAGAGAATCGTCGCGTAGGAACTCTGGTTCGTGGTCGCGCCGAGATCGGTGATCAGGCAGAGCTGCCCCCGTGCCGCCCCCGTCGAGGCGTTCGAATGAAATTCGAGGTGAATCCGTTTCCACCGCTCAACGCCGACGCCGCCCGCCGGGACCTGGTTCATCTCCCGCGCGATTCGCGCCCCCGCGCCGACATTGTCGCTCTGGTCGTCGACGCTCGGCTGATCCCAGATCGTCGGATCAAACCCCACCGCCAGCGCCCCCAGTTGGCTCTCTCCCCAGTACCGCTGCGCCTCCTCGTCCTGGGGATAGCCGCTGACCGAATCCGGTCCCGGCCGCACTGTGCTCCCATATCCACCGCCGAAACGAATGCCATCCGCGATGACCACTCCCCCATCCGGCGACGCGTTGGAGATCTCGACGTAACCGCCCCCGCCCGCCGCAAAAAAGTAGCTGCCCAGCCACACCCAACCGTTGCCCACGTTGCGGTGATCGACCACCACTTCGCTCAGGCCGCCGGCGTGCGCGATCCGATACAACTGCCGCACCCGGTTCGTGCTCGCGACAACGAACGTGTACACCGGGTATTCGCCTGACACGCTCACCGCCGGCGAATAGCGCACCGTCGCAGATTCGCTCAGCCCCGCCGTCGCAAACCGATACGGCACGCCCGAATTCGTCGCCCCGTTCTCAAAGTACTTGTCTGCCGTGGTGCTGTCCGTCCAAACGCCTGTGTACGTCACGCCCGGATCGTCGTTGTCCAGCAGGATTTCGATCGGCTGCCACCCTACCGGCCGCAGCGGCACCACCGTCGCCCCGGCATTGAATGCAAACGCCGCGAACTGGTTGATCACGTCGATATTGCCGTAGTCCTCGCACATCCCCAACAGCACCGGCCGCTGGAGGAACCACGCCGACGCACCGGCCGTCCAGCCGTGCCCCGCTGAAACATAAACCGTCACGCCCGTCAGCGCCCCCACCGGCTGGCGCATCGCATTTCCCACGGGCCCGCCGCGGGTGTCCGGCCCGCCCGACGAGTCGTCGGATTGCTCGATCATTCGCCCGTCCTGCCCCCTCGAGTCTGGAGAAGGTATCCGGGTCGGCTCGCGCGGCGGCGGCGGAAGCGCCGCGCCGGTGGTATCGGTCAACGACGGCGGCCCGAACTCCAGCAGCGTCCCGTACCCGCCGCCCTCCCGCCGCGCCCGGATCACCGTCCCGGCAAACAGCGGATCTCCGATGAACGGAAGGTGCATCACCGCGGTCAGCGATTCGGCATCGACGGGGGTCAGGTGCCATCCCGGGGTCACGGCGGGCACGGTCAGTCGCACATGCAGCACGCCGCCCGCCCACGTCGCCGAATCCACGGCCGTCCCCTTCGGGAGCAGGAATTTCCCCCGGTCATCGTGCGCCCGGACGGCCAGCGCGACGATCGCCTCGGCCGCGGCGTGTGCCCCGGGCGCGCCGGGGCCGACGCGCGGCCCTTTGTACGCGTGCGTGATCTCCTGCACGACGTTGTGGTCGCCCTCGTGCGCCAGCGCGGGCGAGATCGTGAAAAGTCCGACCCAGGCCGAGAGGCCGATTGCAAAAATTATCCGGACCATGTGGGATTGCCCCCTCACCTCCATCATTACGGCGGGCGTGCCGGAATACAACACGAAAAACACGGGTCGCGAGCGTCCCCGCCGCCCGGGCGCCGAAGCACCCGCGCCCATGCAGCTCGACTGTCCGCAGTACTGGTGAGAAATCTCGCACACCGGCCGGCCGGACGACGCTATGGTTGCTCCGGCAGTTCGTGGAACCGGGCGTACTCGGCGACGCCCGCTGCGGGCATGAATGAATAGCTCGCGCGTTCCGTCTCGATGAAGCTCCGCCCCTCATTCGGGGGAGGACGGTCGGTGAAGCCGGCCGTGTCGCCGGGACAGCGGAAAACCCGCGTCTCGCCGCCCAGGTAGCGTTCAAGGACATTCGGGAGATAGACGGAGTTCGGGTCGACCGACGGCAGCCACGACCGGGGCGGCAATCGCTCGTAGTCGCGCGCGTACATGCTGACCGCGGCGGCGATCTGGTCGATCTGCGACTCACAGTAGAGTTTCGCGGCGCGGCGACGGACATTTCCGAAGACGGGCAGCATCATCGACATCAGGATCATGATGATCCCGAGGACGATGATGAGCTCCAGGAGTGTCACCCCGGCACGGCGTCGCATGAAAGTAGAGTGCCGCGACCGCTCCGCGCGCAACTGCCCGCCGGCCGGTGCATGCCCGGATCGCACAGGTGAGTCTGGGCACCCGGCAATTGGCCTCTTTTTTCGGTTCTCTCGGCCTGGCCGAGATGTACAATGCACGGCCGACTTGGGGAGGAATGCTCATGTCCCATCGGCCCACCGCCCTCAGCGTTCTGTGCCTATTCGCTTCGTTCGCGGCCGCCGACGTCATCGTCGAACTCGATCTCGACGCCGAGCTGCCCGGCCGGCAATGGTTCATCGTCCGCGGTTTCGGCGAAGGGTCGACGCGGGCGGCCGTGACCATCCGCTCGACGGATCCCGCGCACGAAATCTGGTCCATCGGCTATCTCGGCGGCCTCGACCGCGGCATTGCCTTCGGCCATGTCCCGCGCGAGGGGAACCACGGCGAAATCACGCGATTTGACGCCGCCGCCGGCGCGCCGGTCCATCCAGCCAGCACCGGCTATGTGTTTCCGGCGTTCAGCGGGGCGAAGGCGTTCGCGGGCTGGGAGGTGCAGTACGTCGAATGGGGCGCGGACGGCCCCGCGCCGATCGCGGCCGACCCGCCGCCGACGTTTGAGGTGTTGATCGAGTACGAGCTCGGCCTCCCCTGCGACCAGTTTCACTTCTATCTCGCAGATTTTGTCTCGATCTGGCGGCAATTCCCGCCCGGCTTCCCCGAAGGCGGCGCGTTCTCGACCACCGGCCCGATCACCCTCGACACCGGCGGCGACGCCCAGCCGGACCAGACGGATACGCTCGCGGGGATCGACGGCGACGCGGCGGTGCCGGTCCCGCCGGGTGCGTTCCGAGTGGATTATGTCGACGGCCCGTATCCGAGCGGCTCCGACCTCGGCGGCCCGGCCGTCATTGAGATCGCGTGGCCGGGGGATATCGACTTCGACCGGGCCGTCGGGATCGCGGACCTGGCGATTTTGCTGTCGCACTTTGGGGCGACGGACGCGACGTATGCGGACGGCGATTTGACCGGGGACGGGGCGGTGGGGCTGGACGATCTTTCGGAGTTGCTAGCGTTCTTCGGGCTGGGGTGTCCAAGATGAGTCAGGTCGGAATGTCTTGCAGCACCACATATTGCTTGCGAAATTCGTAGCCGGCGTCCGGCCAGGTGTCTGCGTATGCGCGAAGCGCTTCCGCGCCCTTCTCCCAGTCCTCGCCGTTTACCCGGCAATCGGCCTGCCCTCCAACTCCAGGCTCGCGAGCCGCGAAAAGTCGAACCCCGAAGAACCCGCTGCCTTCGAACAGCTCGCGAAAAGCATCGAACGAGTTCGTCAGTAGGCAGCAGGGGCAGAAGGGGTGCTCATCCGCGCCGCCCGCGGTCTCCGCCGGCGGCGATTTCGTGAATTGTGCAATCGGTCCAAGAACCGCCCGACGCCTGCGCTCGGGATGTCCGTCCCTCGTCGGCGGCGTCAACTCCATCACCATGCATTCGCGCGGCTTCAGGCGAACGGCATCCAGCAGCGTGACGAGATCGAGGCGGGCCCAACCCTCGATTCCCTTCGAGACCGACTCTTCAATGGAACTGCCCGTCGAGTGCTGGAACTCGAAGACGCCATGCGGCGGCATCAACGCGTGGTTGCATTGGATCGTGGTCGCCGTCTGAACACTGGCATCCTCGTTCAGCTGCAAATCCACGAATCGCGGCGTCAGCGAGATTCCGCTCTCCGCGTGAAAGAGCCATGACTTCTCATTTCGCGTTGCATGTCCCTCGCGCTTCAGCGTCGCGGCCGCGATGCGGACTACATCGACGTGCTCGGTCCAGTTCCGGCCCTCGGATGCGAAGTGACAGGTGATCTGACTTCCCTCGTTCCGATTTCGCGGGTGAAGGGCTGGCGCCGGACGTTTGCGAAAGAAACCGAACATCCGAACCTCTCACGCGACGGGAACTCGTTCATCCAGGGGGCGGCAGGAAGCCACTTACCGTCGGGGCGAGGTGGAAGGCCATCGGGTCGAGGTCGGGGAGCGGCTCGACGCCAAGGCGCTTGAACATGTTGATGCACTGCGTGCGATGAAGCGCAGCATGGTCGAAGACCTGCGCGATCGCCGCGGCCGCGGGCATGGTTCCGGCGTCGGTGCCGGGCCATTCGATCGATTTGGGCAGGCCCTTCCGGAGTCCGCCGAGCATCCCGTCGAACAGCGCCCGGTGAGCGCGCTTCAGCAGAACTTCGAGCCCGTTCAGGTCACCACTCTTCGCCGCAAAGTCCGCAGGCTCGACATACTCCCGGCCCGCGAAGCAGTCTGCGAAGAAGAACATCGCCTCAATGGTGTGAGCCAGATTGACGCGCAGCGATCCGGGGCCGATGCCGAGATCACGCTCGATCGCCTCCGGCGGCAAGTAACGGCAATGCTCGATCAACTCGCCGAGCGCCCAGACGCCATGGTCGATCTCGAACCGGACGTAGTCGGAGAATGAAACGGAAATCGGCGCGCTCCCGTATGAATAGGTGAGGAGTAAAGCGTGAAAAGAGCCGGGCCGCCGCTCTCACCTTTCACTTTTCACCTTTCACCTTCCACCTCTACCCCACCGCCTTCACCAGCGTGTCCCCGATCGTCGCCGGGCTTTCGGAGACGTGGATGCCTGCCGCCTTCAGCGCCTTGATCTTCGACTGCGCCGTGCCCTCGCCGCCCGAGATGATCGCACCCGCGTGGCCCATGCGCCGCCCCGGCGGCGCGGTCTGGCCCGCGATGAACCCGATCACCGGCTTCTTCACGTTCTCGGCGACGAACTTCGCGGCCGCCTCTTCGTCCGTCCCGCCGATCTCGCCGATCATGATGATCGCGTGCGTGTCGGGGTCCTTGTTGAACAGGTCGATCAGGTCGATGAAGTTCAGTCCGCGCACCGGGTCGCCGCCGATGCCGATGCACGTCGTCTGCGCGAAGCCGCGCTCGGAGCACTGCCACACCGCCTCGTAGGTCAGCGTGCCGCTGCGCGAGATAATGCCCACGTTCTTCGACTTCTTGCCCTTGCCCACCGGCGTGTGGATGTACCCCGGCATGATGCCAATCTTGCACTCGCCGGGCGTGATGATGCCCGGGCAGTTCGGGCCGATGAGCAGCGTGCCCTTGTCGTCGAGGTATTTCCGCGCCCGCACCATGTCGAGCACCGGCACGCCCTCGGTGATGAACACGATCAGGCGAATGCCCGCGTCCGCCGCCTCCATCGCCGCCTCGGCCGCGAAGGCCGGGGGCACGAAGAGCATCGAGACATCCGCGCCCGTCGCCGCGACGGCCTCATGCACAGTGTTGAATACAGGCAGGCCGTGCTCCGACTTCGTCCCGCCCTTCCCGGGCGTCACGCCACCGACCATCTTCGTCCCATAGGCAAGGCATTGGGCGGTGTGGAACGCGCCGGCTTTGCCGGTGATCCCCTGACAGAGAACTCTGGAGTCCTTATTGACGAGAATACTCACGCGCGTGCTTCCTTCTGAAACGACCGTCGCCGGGACCGCGCCATGGGGCGCCGGCGCGCGGTCGATTCCGCGCGTTATAGCCGAGGAATGCCGCGCACGGAAGCCGCGGTCACTCTCCGCCGAGCCTCAGCGGCGCGAAGTACACCTCGCCGGTGGCCGCAAGAATGAAGCCCTTGTCGCCCTCGCGCAGCGCCAGCCAGTCCCGGCCGACTACGCCGATCGACGCATTGGCGTCGTCGAGCACGAGGGCCTCGACCGGTCCGAACGCGGGGCCGACGCCGAGATTCACCCGCGCGATGCGGATCCGCCGGTACCGCGTCTGCCCCGTCCGGTTGACGCCGTAGATCGCGCCGAGGTGGGCGGGTTCATCCACGTCCCCCTCGTTCCGGACCTCTCGGCGCGAAAGGTCGACTTCGCCCAGGTCCTCCGCATCCAGCGCGTCAGCGATCCGGGCGGGAATGAACGTATGCGGCACCACCGTCGAGAGCATCATCTGCAGCGTCGCTGTTCGTCCCGCGCGCAGCTCAACACCGTCAAGGACGTGGCGCCTCGATCCGGTGACCGCGTCAACAATCTCGACCTCCCGCTTCATCGTCGGGTACGCGCCCGGCTCCGTTCGGACGGGGCCCGCGGCGCGCGGCTGCGCGTCTGGCCCGGGCGGAGTCGCCGCGGCAGCAGCAGGCGTGCCCGAGCCGCTTTGACAGCCGGTCAACGTCGAGATTGCAGCCAGCGCCGCAAGCGCACACCAACGAAACATCCGCATGGATTTCTCCGAGAGGTGCCGGGGCCGGATAGGGCATCCGCGGAGAATCCGACGCCCCCGTTCGCCCGCGGTTCCCACTTTCCGGAAAAAAAAGGCCTGCCGCGCCTACGAGCCGATCGGCCACGCGCCGGAGAAGACTTCCGTCGCCGGTCCGGTCTTGAAGACGTGATTCGTCCGCTCGTCCCACTCCAGCGCCAGGTCGCCGCCGGGCAGCGTGGCGATGATCGACCGGCCCGTAAGCCCGTTCAGGACGCTCGCGACGCAGACGGCCGATGCCCCCGTGCCGCAGGCCTGCGTGGGACCGGTGCCGCGCTCCCACGTAATCATCCGCACGCGCTCGCGCGATAGCACCTGCACGAAATGGACGTTGATCCGCTCGGGAAAGAGCGGATGGTGTTCCAGTTTGGGCCCGACCTCGGGCAGCGGCACCGTCGCGACGTCATCGACGAAGAAGACCGCGTGCGGATTGCCCATCGACACCGCCGTCAATTCGAGCATCCGCGAATCGAGCGGAATCGGTACGGCGATGATGCGCTCGCCCGGAATCGCGACGGGGATCTTCCGCGGCTCGAGAATGGGTTCGCCCATGTCGACGCGCGCCGCCTCGACCCGGCCATCCGCGCCGATCGTCAGGTCGATAGGCAGCACCCCGCGATCCGTCTCGACGCGGATCGGATTCCGTCGCGCCCGGCCGTGGTCGTAGGCATATTTCGCGACGCAGCGCACGCCGTTTCCGCACATCTGCGAGCGCGAACCGTCGGCGTTGTACATGATCATCCGAACGTCGGCCTCGCGCGCCTGCGGCGGCGCGATGAGGATGAGCCCGTCGCTGCCGATCCCGCGATGCCGGTCGCTGATCACGCGCGACAGCGCCTCGGGCGCATCGACCTGCTGGTCGAACAGGTCGACGTAGACGTAGTCATTTCCCAGCCCGTGCATCTTCGTAAAGCGCAGCGTTGTCATCGCGGCAGATGATAGTCTCATCGCGAAAATCCCGCGCTCTTTTTCGCCGCTGCACCTTACTTTGAATCGCGATTCAATCTAGAATCGGTCGGCTGAAGGTCGTGGATAGCCCGCCTGCAGCCACGGTGCGGCCGACTCCCCCGTCAACGCACCGCAAGCGTCTTGAGCAGCCCTCGGTGGCACGCAGGAGAGGGCCATGCGGCTGGTCGTCGTGTCCAACCGGCTTCCGATCGTCATCGAGCAGCGCGATGACGCATGGACGGTCCGTTCCGGCTCGGGTGGGCTCGTGACCGCGTTGGCGCCCCTGCTGAACCGCGTGGGGGGAACCTGGATCGGCTGGCCGGGTGCGGGCGGCGGCAGCGAGACGGAGCAGACGCGCCTGCTCGATCGGCACAGCCGCGACGTCGGGTATGAGCTCAAGCCCGTAGCGATGTCGCAGGCGCAGGTCGAGGGGTTCTACCAGGGCTACTGCAACGAGATCATCTGGCCGCTGTTTCACGACCTGCCGTCGCGGTGCAATTTCGTCCCTGATTACTGGCAGAACTACCTCGCCGTCGAACAGACGTTCGCCGACGTGGTCAGCCGCCACGTTCGGCCGGACGATTTCATCTGGGTCCAGGACTACCACCTGCTGGGTCTCGGACGGCGGCTGCGCGACCGCGGCCTGACGAACCGCATCGGTTTCTTTCTGCACGTGCCGTTTCCCCCGCCGGAAATCTTCCGGCGGCTGCCCTGGCGCGGCGAGATCCTCGAGGGCCTGCTGTACAACGACATCGTCGGGTTCCAGACGCCGCGCGATCTGGAGAATTTTTTCGACTGCATCCGCCGGCTGCTCCCCGACGTTCGGCGTCGAAAGCAGCACGGCCTGCTCCGCTGCATCCAGGAAGGTAGATCCACGGCGTTCGGCGACTTTCCCATCGGCATCGATTACGTCCGATTTTCGACCGACGCCGCGGGCGAGGAGATTGCCCGCCGCGTGCGGAAGCTCCGGCATGACATCCCCAATCAGCAGATCGTCCTGGGCCTGGATCGCCTCGATTACACGAAGGGCGTTCCCGAGCGGTTGCGGGCATTTCACCTCGCGCTACAGCGCTATCCCGAACTGCACCGCAAGATGTGCCTGATGCAGATCGTCGTGCCGAGCCGGCAGACGGTGCCCGAGTACCAGGATCTCAAGGCGCGGATCGAGCGCCTCGTCGCCCAGATCAACGGCGAGTTCACGCAACCGGGCTGGATCCCGATCCACTATGTCTATCGCAGCCTCGACTGGGCCGAACTGCTCACGCACTACCGCGCCGCGGATGTCGCCCTGGTCACCCCCCTCAAGGACGGCATGAACCTCGTCGCGAAGGAATACTGCGCCTGCCAGACCGACGGAAACGGCGTCCTGGTCCTCAGCGAATTCGCCGGCGCGGCCGTGCAATTCGCCGACGCGGCGATCCTGGTCAATCCGCACGACCTGGACAGCGTGGCGGCCGCCATCCGCGCCGGCGTCCTCCGCTCCCCGGCGGACCGCCGGCGGGCGATGCGACGGCTCCGGAACATCGTCCGGAAGTCGGACGTGTACTGGTGGCTCGACCAGTATTTCGGCGCGTGCGGTCTGAGCGCGCGCGGCAAGAACCCCGTATCCCTGCCGCTTAGTGCGGTTCCGCCGATTCCGCTGCCCCCACTGCCGCTCAAGCGTTCCGAACCGGAGGCGCCCGGAGTCCATGCATGACCGATCGCACAGCCACGGCAAACCCGACGACCGCGACGCTCGAATCCCGGATTGACGAAATCGCGTGCACCGCCCTGCTTCTCGTCGCGAGCGATTACGACGGAACGATCGCCCCGATCGTGACTGATCCCGTCACGGCGGAAGCCGATCGCGAGTCGCTCGTCGCGATGAAGGCGCTCGTGGCGATGCCGCAGACGCACGTCGCCGTGATCTCGGGCCGGGCGCTCGCCGATCTCGCCGGACATGTGCGCGACGTCGAGGATGCGCATCTCGTCGGCAGCCACGGCAGCGAGTTCGAGGCCGGCTTTGCCACGCCGCTCACGCCCGAAGCGGCCGCACTGCACGGTCGCCTCACGGAAGCGCTGCGCGAATTCGCGACGCGCGCGGACGGGTTTTCCGTTGAAATGAAGCCGGCGTCGCTCGCGTTTCACTATCGGAACGCGGACGAGCGTGCGGCACGCGGCGTCGTGGATGAGATCCTTCGCGGCCCCGCGTCGTGGGCGGGCGTGCACGTCCGGCATGGCAAGATGGTCGTCGAGCTGAGCGTGGTCGAGACCAACAAGGGACTGGCGCTGCGCCGCATCCGCCGGCAGGTCGGCGCGTCCGCCGTCGTCTTCATCGGAGACGACGTGACCGATGAAGACGCATTCGCGACGCTCAGCGGACCCGACGTGGGCGTCAAGGTCGGCCCCGGCGAGACGTCCGCCCGGTTTCGCGTCGCGGATACGACCGCGGTCGCGCGCATCCTCGCACGCCTGGCCGAACGCCGCGCGGAGTGGATCGCCGGATCGCGCGCCACGCCGATCGAGCGGCACTCGATGCTCTCGGATCAGCGCACGGTTGCCCTCGTCGATTCGCGCGCCCGCGTGGTCTGGATGTGCCTGCCGCGCATCGACTCGTCCGCCGCGTTCGCAGAACTGCTCGGCGGCCCGGCCGCGGGCTGCTTCGAGATATCCCCCGCCGGCGATCCCGCGACTCCGACGCAGCGCTATCTCGGCCACAGCTTTACGCTTGAAACGCGCTGGCCGGGTGTCTCGGTGACGGATTACCTCGACTGCGGCGGCGGTCGGGCGTATCAGCGCGCCGGCCGAACGGATCTGGTCCGCGTGATCTCGGGAACCGGGCGGGTGCGCGTGGTCTTTGCGCCGCGGCTGGATTTCGGCCGCATGGAGACGCGGCTTGAGATCGTCGAGGGCGGCGTCGCGGTAACCGGCACGCTCGATTCGCTCGTACTGGTCGCACCGGGGCTGCCGTGGCGTATCGAGGAGGAGGGGCGGCACCAGAACGCCGTCGCGGAAATCGCGCTTTCCGGCGAACCCGTCGTCCTGGAAATGCGCTACGGGACGGCGAGCTTCGAACCGGGTGCGATCGCCGAGCCGTCGCGGCGGACGCGAACCGAGAAACTCTGGTCTGGCTGGGTCGAGACGCTCGCGTTGCCCCGCGTCGCCCGGGAACAGGTCATCCGCAGCGCGCTCGTTCTCAAGGGGCTCTGCTATGGGCCGTCCGGTGCGATCGCCGCGGCGGGGACAACGAGCCTGCCCGAGCATCTCGGCGGATCGCGCAACTGGGACTACCGGTTCTGCTGGCCGCGCGACGCGGCGATGGCCGCGACAGCGCTCCTGCGGCTCGGCGCCTCCGGACCGGGAATCAAATTCCTTGACTGGGTGCTCGGCATTCTCGATCAGGTCGAGCCGGGTACGCTCCTGCGCCCGATCTACACCGTCACCGGCAGCCACCTCGGCCCGGAGGGCGAGATCGCCGAACTGGGCGGGTACCACGGCAGCCGGCCGGTGCGCGTGGGCAATGCGGCCGCGCACCAGGTGCAGCTCGACGTCGTCGGGCCGATCGCCGATCTCGTCGCACAACTTGCTGATCGCGGCGCCGCGCTCTCCTCGGAGCATTGGCGGCTCATCGACGCGATGGTGCAGGCGGTGGCGAATCGCTGGCACGAGCCGGACCACGGTATCTGGGAAGCCCGCCGGCCGCGGCGTCACCACGTGCACTCGAAAGTCATGTGCTGGCAGACGGTCGACCGGGCGCTGAAGGTCGCGCGCTATCTGGGCCGCAAGCGCCCGGACTGGGTCGAGCTGCGCGACAAGATTGCCGCCGATGTGCTGGAGCACGGTTGGAACCCGCGTGTTGGCGCGTTTTGCGCGACCTACGAGGATGGCGAGGCCGACGCGGCCGCCCTCAGCGTCGGGTTGAGCGGCCTGCTGCCGCCGGACGATCCCCGTTTTCGCGCAACGGTCGAGTTCGTCGAACGCGAGCTGCGGTACGGCCCGACGGTCTACCGCTACCGCTACGACGACGGTCTGCCCGGCAACGAAGGCGGCTTCAACCTCTGCACGACCTGGCTCATCGAGGCGTACGCCCTCGTCGGCCGCCGCACGGACGCCGAGGAGTTATTCAAGGAGTACCTGGCGCAGGTCGGTCCGACGGGAATGCTCGCGGAGGAATTTGACCCCGAGGACGGCCGGGCGCTGGGGAACATTCCGCAGGCGTACTCGCACCTGGGGTTGATCAACGCGGCGCTGTGTCTGGATCGCTCCTGACCCGCGCCAGCCTACCAAGAGCGAGCGGGCTACGGCTTGACATCCTTCGGGGGCTCTTTGCCCGCGACGGGCTGGCTCGTGGCAGCGCGTGATGCCTGTTCGCGCTGAGCGCGCGTCAGGAGCTTGTCGAGCCGCGGTTTGAGTTGTTCCTCGAAGATGTCGTCGATCGGCTTGCGAAGTTCGGCGTAGCGCTCGTCCAGAACCTTCTGCTCGTCCCTGTCTCCCCGCGCGCGAGCCGCCTGCGTCTTTGTCTGGAGGTTATGGAAGTACTTCTCTTTCTTCGAAAGGTACGCGCGACCCTGCTCCTGGCATTGCGCTAGGATCGCCGCGGCCTTCTGCGTCTGCTCGTCGTCGCACGCATGTCGCTCGATGAACTCGGAGACGTATTTCTCCCAGGCGGAGAGGCGATTCGATACACCACGCGGATGCCAGCGCTCCCACGCGCGAATTTCGGTTTCCGTGATATACGGACCGGAAGGCGGCTCGCCGCGCTTGATCGCTTGAAATGTGGGGCCCGACTGCTTCCTCCCGGACAACACCGCCTCGCGCCATTCCTTGGAAGAGACGATCGCTTCGCCATCCCAACGCTGAATACCGTCCGGATTGGGCGCATTGCAAAACGAGAGATTCGTGCCGGGTTCCTTTCGAAGCCAGGCGAAATCAAAACGAGGTTCGTCATCGGGCTGGTTGAACGATGCCTCGATAACCTTGATCGCCTTCCGCGGCTTCCCGTCTACGAGAAACTCAACTTTTTCAGCAAACCAGGTGTCGCCGTACTTCCGAAGGTCGCTGCGCACTTCAAAAGTGACCGAGGCATGCTTGTCGGTGGCAATCACCCTTTCCGCGTTCCAACCGCGTTCCGGGTCGATTGTCCATACGATCTCCACGCCGTCCGAGCGACGGCATGACACGATGTGCTTTCCCGTTTGACGGCTCTCAGACCACTCGATTTCCGGCGGTGTGCGCTCATCGATCCGAAAGGACGGCGGCGCCCACAGACTCTCGGATCCCTGCGCTGAGTTCGTCGATAGCTCGTGAACCATGCCGATCGAACGAATGTCCATCCAGTCGAACGCATCCGGCGGGGGCTGATACTCGCCGTCGGGGAGCTCCGCTTTCGGGAGCCACCAAGTGACCGTCGGTCCCGTCTCCGTTGTCTGAAAGACACCCTTTCCATTTTGAAGAAATAGTTTCGGAAACTTGTTGACCGGCTTGTTTTCCTGCGGATTCCATCCGACCCAGCCGTCCTGGTCGCCGCGATGTTCGGTCACTCGATCGCCATTCGCGGCATAACGATTGATGTAGCGAATGGTCCGGCCGGGTGTCCGCTCAGAATCCGTGACTATCCACTCGACCGTTCCCGAAATCATCGCCGCTCGAGCCTGCTCCATCATCTCCATCGCTTTTGGTCGATCTCCGTCCTTCTGCCCCGGCCCTTGGGCATTGACCCGCGATGAGATCGCCAGGACAAGAACTGCGGCCATGCGCCATAACGTGATCATTGGTCGAGCCTCGCGCAGATTTGACCGGCGAGCCCTTTCGGCCCCGTTTACGCCCGGCGGGTACAATCACGAGCGTCAATCGTCCTTACGTCTTGGACACTAAACGAGTTCAGGAGCCCTCGCAAATGTCGCCCACGCTTGACATCCTCTTCACCATGCCGCACCCCGACGACCTCGAGATCACCTGCGGCGGCACAATCGCCAAGCTCGTCAAGCAGGGCCATAAGGTCGGCATCGTTCACATGACCAATGGCGAGCCCACGCCGCTCGGGACGCCCGAGCAGCGGGCCGCGGAGACGGCTGAAGCGTCGGAGATCCTCGGCGTCCAAACCGTCGTCACCCTCGGCCTCACCAACCGCGAACTCATGGACGGCCCCGCCGCCCGCTACGCCGTCTCCACTGTCTTCCGCCGCTACCGGCCGAAGATTGTCGTCGGCATGGCCGGCCGCACGCCCGGGGCCTCGCCGGACCACTACCAGGCCCAGCTCATCCTCGAAGCCTCGCGCTTCTACTCGCAGCTCACGAAATGGGACGACCGCTTCGACAACACGAAGCCGCACCGCGTCGACTGGCTCTGGTATCGCCCCACGATCATCTCCGCCGACGTCGCCCACTGGCATTCGACGTTCGTGATCGACACCAGCGACGTGATCGAAACGAAAATGGCGGCAATCTCCGCCTATAAGTCGCAATTTCCGCCAGAGCGGCTGGAACGGCTGCTGCACCGCATCCGGGCGATCGACGCGACGGAAGGCGGGAAGTGCGGTTTTGCCTACGGTGAACTCTTCGCCCTCCCGCACCCGACGCCGCTGCCCGACCCTGTAGGCCATTTTCTCTCGCTCACGCCCCCCCCGGGGCCGCCGGCGGTCTTGTCGAATCCGTAGCAGCGGGGAAAATCCCGGCCGGAGAATCGCTCACGCTGGGGGAGCATCGGCACTCGGCCGGCACGAGTCCGACGCCCGCAGACAGGACCCACGGATGAACCGCGCTGTCGTCACCGCCCTTGCGTTCTCGCTCCTCGTGGCCGCACCCGCGGCCGCGCATGAATTCACGATCACAAAGACCGACCTGCTGCTTCGCGGCGACGGCACATTCCAGGTCGACCTCGTCGCCGACCTCGACGCCCTGGCCCTCGGCCGGCCGCAGACCGACCCGAACGACCTGCTGGCCGCGACGCTTCGAGCCCTGCCGCCTGAGGAACTCGCCGCCACGCGCGAACGGCTCGCGGATTACCTCGTCCGCTACACGCGCATCCGATTCGACGGGGCGTCGAAGCTCCGGCCGACGGTCGAGTTTCCGGAATTCGACCCCGCCGGCGAGCAGAAACGCGAAATCCCGTCCGTGTTCGGCGTCACCGCCCGCCTCGTCGGCGAAATTCCCGCGGACGCGAAGACCGTCACGTTCGGAGCTTCGCGAACGTTCCAGGCCGTACACCTGACTGTGCACCGCGAGGGCGACCCCGGCAGCGTGATTCACGTCCTCGGCGTCGGCGACGACAGCCCGGCCCTGAGCCTCGCCGGCGAGCGGCAGAGCGCACTGGCCGTCGCGGTCGAGTACACGCGGCTCGGCTTCGAGCACATCCTGCCCAAGGGTATCGACCACATCCTCTTCGTTCTCAGCCTGTTTCTGCTCAGCCCGCGGATGAAGCCCCTTCTGCTCCAGGTCTCCGCGTTCACGCTCGCCCACACGATCACGCTCGCGCTCAGCGTCCTGGGAGTCTTCGAACTCAGCAGCGACATCGTCGAGCCGCTCATCGCGCTTTCGATCGCGCTCGTGGCGATCGAGAACGTCTCCACGACAAAGCTGCACGCGTGGCGGCCGGTAATCGTCTTCGTCTTCGGTCTGCTGCACGGGCTGGGCTTCGCCGGCATGCTGCGCGACCTCGGCTTGCCGCAGGGGCAACTCGTCGCCGCGCTCGTTTCATTCAACGTGGGCGTGGAACTCGGCCAGCTCGCCGTCATCAGCCTCGCGCTGCTGGCTGTCGGCTGGTTCCGGCAGGAACGCTGGTACCGGCTTCGGATCACGGTTCCGCTGTCGGTCATCATCGCCGCGATCGGAGCGTACACTGCCCTTCAGCGCGCATTCCTCGCGGATTCACTCCCCGCGCTGATCTGAGTAGAAGCGTCACGGGAATCAGTGGACAGCCGCGGCAGCTACTTTGTCGCCTCGGCCTTTGCCTCCGGCGCCGCCACAGCCGTCGCGACATCCTCCGTTTTCGTGATCTCCAGCAGGTCGCGCGTCAGGTCGTCGCGCGTCAGTCCCTCGGCCGCCCGCTTCAGCCACCGATGCGCCGTCGCGAACTCGCCGCGCTGGAAGTCCACGAAGCCTGCGAGGAAACAGATCTCCGCCGAGGCATCATGCTCGTCGATCCACTTGTGCAGCGTCCCCGCGAGCGCTTCGAGCCGCACATCATCCGGGAAATAGCTCTCCAGCTTCAGATCGACGTACACCAGCTTCGGTTGAAGCTGGAGCGCCCGCCGCAGCGCTCGCGCCGCCTCAGTGTAGTGCCCGAGCGCCAGGCGTGCCTGCGCCAGGTGGATCCGACACGCCGGATCGCCGTGGTTCAGTTTCGCCGCCATCGTCAGCGCCGTCACCGCCCGCGAGTACTCCCCCGCCTTCAGCTTCTCGAGCCCCGCGTCCAGCGCCCGGCCGTGCGCCGTCGACTGCCGCTCCGCACGCTCCAGCGCATCGCGCTCCGCACGCGCGCGCCGCCCATCGTACCGCTCTGCCAATCGCCCAGCCTCGTACGCCTCTGCGATCGCCCAATGCAGGCTCAGTGGGTCATATCCACCGTAAAATCCGTAGGGAAGATAAACGCCGGGGCGCATGAAATAGCTCCGCCCGCCGATCCGGTATTCGCGCACGTCATACGGCAGGCCCTCGCGCGTCTCCGCCGGCGGCTGCGTCTCCACGATCGCCGGCCGCGCGCCGCGGGCCCCATCCCCTTTGTCGTCGATGCGCTCCGCGGCCGGTCGCCGCTCGAACCCCCCCGGCCGATGCTCCGCCGTCTTCGACTGCGCGAAGCCGAGGGCGGCGAACGACCCGGTAACCAGCGCGACCACGAGAAAGCGGGGGGAATTGAGCATGGCGGCACCTCACGCGTGTTGGCTCAAAGGCGCGACTCCACGGATATTATGCCGTGGAGTCTGCACCCGTCCAAACGAATTATCGGTCGAATCCGACTCGCCGGCGCGCCGCGGGGCAGTCCATTACGGCGCAGCCCCGAAATTCGCCAGCAGCGTCGCCAGGTCGGCCAGTTCAATGCAGCCGCTCGCGTCAAAGTCGGCCGCCGGGTTGAACGCTGCATCACCCGTGCACGCGCCGAACGCCGCCAGGAGCTGCGCCAGGTCGGCGATATCCACGTCCCCGTCGCCGTCGATGTCGCCCGGCGTACCGCCGCCGGCCGGCGTGCCGGTCACCGTCAGCGTCGCGACCGCACCCTGCTCCGGCGCGGGGTACCACTCGCCCGTGATGCTGTCCGTGTTCGTCGACACGCCCGAGTCATTCGCCGCCCACGCCCAGACCGGGTCCACCCCGGGTCCGGCCAGCGACTCCGCGACGATCCAGTACCGCTGGCCGCCCGTGAGCATCGCGTTCGTCGTCGACGTAAAGCTGAACTCCAGCGGGTTGAACACGCCCGTATTGGGAAGCGTGAACTCCCATGTCTCAAGGATCGTGTTGCTCGGCCGGCTTTCACCGTTGGCCGGATCATCGAGACGCAGCGTGAACGTCATCGGCGGTGTGCCGCCCGATTCGTCATTATTCCAGAGCCAGACCGCGAACCCGTCGATCGTGTAGTCCTGGTCCGGCGTGAACCGCGTCGCCACGCTCTGCGACTGGAACACGTCGAAGCCGTTGATCCCCAGGAACCCCCCGAAGGGGTTGTTCGTCTGGTAGATCACATCCGCGGACGCGGCCGGCGCGCCGGCCAGCGCAACGGCCATCAGGCTGATCGAAGCAAGAGACCGGGCAGAAAACTGTAAACGCATAGGGAACCTCCACTTTACATGGGACCGAATCGGCCCGTCACTCGCCGCGGGCCGGATGACACCACACAATCATAGGCGACCGATCAAGGGCGCGCATCCGTCAGGAAAAACGCTCACGCCCGACGCACCCCATGGCAAGGCGTCAGACCACGGCGGGGTTTCACTCGAAAATCTCCCGGCGGCCGGCGGAAACCGACGTCACTTGCATGCCGCCACGAAACGGCGAAGATCACCGCCGATGGATGCGAATCTCGAGAACGGACGCTCACGCTGCATCGTCGGGATCGATCCCGGCCTGCAACGCACCGGCTATGCCATCATCCACGGCGGCCAGTCGGATCTCGACGTGCGGCTTATCGAAGCCGGCGTCGTGCGGATCACGCCGAAAGTCCCGCTCGAACACCGGCTGATCGAGCTGGAGTCCAATCTTGAGGCCGTTTTTTCCGCTCACAACCCGCGAATTCTCGCCTGTGAACAGCTCTTCGCGCACTACAAGCATCCCCGAACCGCAATTCTGATGGGCCACGCCCGCGGCGTCGTCCTCGCGCTGGCCGCGAGGCGGAATATCAGCGTCGTTCACATCGCCTCGACGCATGCGAAACGCTGGCTGACGGGCAACGGCCACGCGAGCAAGGCCCAGGTGCAGCGGGCCGTCGCCGCGACGCTTCGACTGCCCTGCCTGCCCGAGCCGCACGACGTGGCCGATGCGATCGCGATCGCCCTGAGCGGCCTGCGGGCGATGGCGGAGCGCGTCGCAGTGGAGACGAACCGCCGCATCGACGTTCCCGGCCGGTCCGCCCTGCGTGGCGGGGCCGTCGGCGGGTTGACGATGGGCGGGCGGGATACGCTCGGAGGACGGGCATGATCACGCGTATCGCCGGTCGGCTGGAATCCGTCGACGAGCTCAGCCTGCTGCTCGACCGCGACGGCCTCGCGTACGAAGTGCTCATCCCGCGTTTCGCCAGCGCCGATCTCGCGGGGCGCGTCGGCGAGACCGTCGTCCTGCACACCGTGCATTACATCGAAGGCAATGCGATCGGCGCGAATTTCACGCCGCGGCTGATCGGCTTTCTCAGCGTCACCGACCGTGATTTCTTCGATCATTTCACGAGCGTGAAGGGCGTGGGGATGCGCAAGGCGCTGCGGGCGATGAGCGTCCCGCCCCACCAGATCGCGGCCGCCATCGAGCACGGCGACGAACGGCTGCTCACGACGCTGCCCGAGATCGGCAAGAAGCTGGCCGCGCAGATGATCACCGACCTCCGCGGCAAGCTCGCGGGGTTCCTCGTCACGTCGCAGGCGAGCAAGCCGATCGCGGAACTCACCGACGGCCAGCGCGTCGCGCTCGACATCCTCGTTCAGTGGGGCGACCGGCGGGTGGACGCGCAGCGCTGGATCTCGGCGGCGGTGGAGGCCGATCCGGCCCTGAAATCGGCGGACGAAATCGTGAAGGCGGCGTACCGGGTCAAGCAGCTCTCGCCCTGAGACGGCTATGATGCTGTCCAATGACGTACTACTGCGCCGACTGCAACTACTGCCTGCGCGGTCTGCCGGACGATCGCCCCTGCCCCGAGTGCGGCGGTTCGTCCCGGCGGGCGGTTGCGCGCGATTCGCGACGAATTATCCGGTTGATCGTCGTTGGATCTTTGGCCGCGATCGCCTGGGGCGTCGGGGCAACCTGGTGCATGTTCAAGGCGGCCGACGCACTCTTCTCTGCGCCCGCGGTGACCGGCGTCACAACCTATCAGCTCTCGGGGCCGAAGTCCGGCCGTTACGAGTCCATCGCGATTCAATCCCGCGCGACCCGCGAGACCAAGTCCGTCCTGCTCCCCGAGGCAATCACAGGGTCCTACGAGCTCACGATCACGCGCAGCGCGGCGCCGGACGGGACGCGATCCACCGCGACGCACAAGGGCCTGGATGCGCCGACGCTCGACGCGGCGATCGTGATGCTCACGAACGGGTCGCCGACAAACGACCCCGACCTGCGCCGGGAGGCGATGGTGGTCGTGCAGACGATTCGACACGGGCTCGTTCCGCCGTTTCTCGCCAGTTCGCCGCCTGATGATCCGCCGATATCGGAGAGCGACCCACCGATCACGGTCATTGACGCGCGCACTGCATTTTCGTTCTCCAAGGGCTATGTGTTGATGTCGGCGCCGACCCGCCCTGTCCCGTTAATCGCGAAAGTGGCCGGCCTGTTGATCCTGCTCGCCGGGTGGACGTTGATCGGCGTCTTTCTGCACCGCGCCCTTCGCCGGGCCGGGTTCGGCACGCCCTCGGAGACTTGACTCCGCCCGCCCGGTCAGACATTCGATACGATACGCGCGCAATGCCAGAGTATTACTGCGCCGACTGCAACTACTGCCTCCGCGGTCTCCCCGACGATCGCCCCTGCCCTGAATGTGGGAGCCGGTCGCGACGAGTGGGCCCGCGCGGTCGCCGCGTCTCCGTGGTATGGCTGATCGCGGGAGCGATCTGCGCGACCGGCTGGGGACTCGCCGCCCGGCCGCTCTGGAACCGTGCCTTTCCCGCACTCATGTGCACCCGGCAGTCGGCTTCAGGAACCTGGAGTCTCCATTCACCCATGTCGGGTCAGTACGCATCGATTCAGATCAAGGCCAGCGCGGCCAGTGAGACGGGATCGAAGTGGCGCAGCGATACGTTCACGTCCGAATACGAGATCAAAATCACGCCGCTTCGGTCGCGCAAGGTGGAAGAGGTCACGCTGGCCGGGAAGGACATCGACACGCTCACGGTTGATGCCGTCATCGACGCAATGGGCCGCGCCGGCGCGACGCCCGCGCCGGAAAAACTCCGTGCAGAGGCGGACTATGTCGTCCGGCAGATCGCAGGCCGGCTGGCGGCGGTTCGCGCGAGCAGCTCCGGATTTTCGAAGGACGTTGAGCAGGACGTGGTCTTCCGAAGTTCAGGTTCGAGCCTGGGATCGCTTTCCACGCCGTTTCTGCCGGATATATTCGTCACGCTCTGGTGGGCCGGCCTCGTCGCAGGCTGGGTCCTGATCGCGCTCCTCACCTGGTGGCTGGCGCGCCGCCCGCATCGCAGCGACGCGGACGTCGAAGTGAGCGCTGATACGCCTTCGGAAGCCTGACGATCCTCAGGCGTGAATCGCCCGCCCATCCACGGCCAGCGCCGCCTCCTTCACCGCCTCCGGCAGCGTCGGATGTGCATGACAACACCGCGCGATATCCTCGCTGCTCGCGCCGAACTCCATCGCCGCAACCGCCTCGGCGATGAGGTCGCCCGCCCGCGGACCCAGAATGTGCACGCCCAGCACGCGATCGGTCTCAGCGTGCGCAAGGATCTTCACAAACCCGTCCGTCTGATTCAGCGCCCGGGCCCGGCCGTTAGCCTTGAAGTGGAAGACGCCTTTTCGGTACGGCGTCCCCGCGGTCTTCAACTCGTCCTCCGTCTTGCCGACGGTCGCAATCTCCGGCTGCGTGTACGCGACGCCGGGGATCGCGTCGTAGTTCACATGGCCGTGGCCGGTCGCGATGTACTCCGCACACGCGACGCCTTCGTCCTCCGCCTTGTGCGCCAGCATCGCCCCGCGGACGACATCACCGATCGCGAAGATCCCCGCCGCGGAAGTCTCGAAATCGTCGTTGATCGGCACGCGGCCCTTGGCATCGAGCGAAATGCCGACGGCGTCGAGGCCGAGTCTCTCCGTATTCGGCACGCGCCCCACCGCGACCAGCACACGGTCGCAGCGGATCGGGTCCGCGCCCTCGATCTCCACGACGCACGGTCCGCCCTCGGTCTTCTTGCCCTTGCCCGCCTTCGCGTCGCCCTTCTCGACCCGCGCGCCGGTCACTTTCGCCTTCAGGTGAAATTCCAGCCCCTGCCGCTTGAACAGCTTCAGCGCCGCCTCCGCCGTTTCGGAGTCCATCCCCGGCAGAATCCGATCGAGATACTCCACGACCGTGACCTTCGACCCCAACCGCGCCCACACCGAGCCCAGCTCAAGGCCGATATAGCCCGCGCCGATGACCACGAGATGATCGGGCACCTGCGGGTACGACAACGCTTCCGTGCTGGAACCGATCCGATCGTTGTCGAATTCCACGCCCGGAAGCCGGAAGACGTTGCTGCCCGTCGCGATGATCACCCGGGTGGCCGTGATCTCCTGTGCGCCGTCCTTTCCGTCGACCGCGAGCTTGATGCCCGTGTTGTCGCGGCCCGTGAACCGGCCGTGGCCGAGGTAGCGGGTGATCTTGTTCTTCTTGAAGAGGAACTCAATTCCCGTTGTATTCGCCTTCACGACCTCATCCTTGCGTTTGAGCATCGTCGGCAGATCCAGCTCAACCTTGCTCACCTTCACGCCATGCGTCGCGAGGTCATGCCTGGCCTCGGCGAATTTCTCGCTCGACTCCAGCATCGCCTTGCTGGGGATGCAGCCCACCCGCAGGCACGTGCCGCCGAGTTGGGCTTCCTTCTCGATGCAGGCGACGCTGAGGCCGAGCTGGGCGGCGCGGATCGCGGCGACGTACCCGCCCGGGCCGGCGCCGATGACGACGAGATCATGCGAGGACATCACGAGGCTCCGAGTAGATCGCGCTTCACGCCGCCGCGAACCGGGCCGCGGCGGGAGAGGGAGTATACGACGTTTTCGCGGCTTTGCGGGCCGGCCGCGCAAACCGGATTCGGCCGATCGCCCGCTTCGCACTTTGCAGCCGTTCGCATAGGCTATTGGGTTCGCCGCCGGGCTGGCGGCCGGGCTGAGGCGACGACGAGCGATGCTGCGAAAGATCATCCACAGCAAGATCCACATGGCGAGCGTGACCGCCGCCCTGCCGGAATACTCGGGTTCGATCACGATTGACTCGGAGCTGCTCGACGCCTGCGGGCTGCGCACGAGCGACGCTGTCACGGTCGCGAACTGCCGCACGGGAGCTCGCTTTGAGACGTACGTCTTTCGTGCCCCGGCGGGGAGCCGGCGCGTCGAGGTGAATGGCGCCGCCGCCCGGCTGGTCGAGATCGGCGACCGGATCATTGTGCTGCATTACGCGTACGTCGACGAGCGCGAATATCGCGAATTCCACCCGCGCGTGGTGCTCGCGCACGCGGATAACTCGATCGAGCGCGTGCTGCGATATGCGCCGGACGATGCGTAGGCGCGGCCGTTTGGAGAGGCGGGCAGGTCCGGACTGACCCGCACGAAGGCCCTCCGTGCGGAGGACGATCTCACGGATCAGTCCGGCAATGTCGAGTCGGCGCGTTTACTTCTTGTCGCCGCAGCCGCCCGCCATCGCCGCCGCGCCGCGCCGGGCGCACTCCTCGGGCGAAACATCCTCGACGTGCGTCGCGATGCTCCAGTGGTGGCCGAATGGGTCGACCAGCTTGCCGAAGCGATCGCCCCAGAACATGTCCATGAGCGGCACCTTCATCGTGCAGCCGCAGTCGATCGCACGCTTGAAAGCCGCGTCGGCGTTCGGGACGTACAGGTGGAACGAGGCATACCGCTGCTCGCCGGTCGGGCCGGTCGCGCCGTAATCCGGATGCTCGTCGCCGAGCATCACCATCGACGTGCCGATCCGGATTTCTGCGTGCATGACCTTTCCGTCCGGGCCGGGCATGCGCACGATCTCCTCGGCGCCGAACGCCTTCTTGTAGAATTCGATCGCCTTCGCCGCATCCTTCACGACGAGATAGGGCGTCACGGTATGGAAGCCCTCGGGAATCGGTGATACCGGCATGTTCATCTCCTGAAAAATCGCCCGGCCGGCCCGCGGTTTGCACCGGACAATCCATCATCGATACCCGCCCCCGGTGCACAATGCAAGACCAATTGTCCGACAATCGAAGACTCTCCCCGGGGTATCATCCGCGTCGCCCGTATGCCGTCGCGCAGACCGGCTCTGGAGTCAGCCATGTCTCTCATTCCCGGATTCGCCCGATTCGCCGCCGCATTCGCAGTCGCCTGCCTGCTGCCTGCGACCGCCCATGCGGAGGACCGCCGCACCGATGCGGGGCGGCTGACGATCATGACGTTCAACGCCCAGTTTCTGTGGGACGGCGAGCCGCCCGAGGAAGGACAGGTACAGTTTCCCTGGAAAGGCGCCCCCACCGAGGCCCAGGCCCGCATGGAGAAGATCGCCGCGATCATCCGCCAGTGCGATCCCGACATCGTCAACCTCGTCGAAGTCGAGAATCTCGAAGCGCTGACGATGCTCAACGACCGCTATCTCCCCGGCCAGGGCTATCGGCCCTACCTGGAAAAAGGGCGCGACACGTATACCGGCCAGGATGTCGCGCTGCTCACCCGCATCGATCCCGAGGGCGGCAGCATCCGCCGCGACGATCGCAAGGGGCAGTCCTCCGGCGCATCGAAATCCGTCAGCAAGAACTACATCGCCCGGTTCGACGTCGGCGGCGAGAAGCTCTCCCTGATCGGCCTCCACTTCCTCGCCCAGCCGAATCGCGAGGATCGCCGGCCGGAGCGCGAGGCGCAGTCGGACGCCATCCGCCGGATCGCCCTCGACGAAGCCGGCGCGGGCTACCAGGTCGTGATCGCCGGCGATTTCAACGATTACGACGGATCGGCCGATTCCGCGGATCACATCGACAGTTCGCCGATCACGCTCGTCCTATCCTCGCTACGAGCGATGAGCCCTGCGACGGGCGCGGACGATCTGATCAACGCGTCCCGGTTCGCGCCCAAGCCCGAGCGCTACACGGCCTTCTGGGATCAGAACGATAACGGCAGGATCGAAGAGGACCGCGAGTTCACGTCAATCGACCACATCCTGATCAGCCGCGCGCTGGAAGACAACGTCCGCGGCGTCCGCTTCGTCCATTCGCACGACCCGCGCGAACTCTCGGACCACTTTCCGATCCTGCTGTTCCTGGAATTCGGCCCGGCGGCGTCTCAGCCGGCGGCGGCCGGCCTGCGGATCACCGCGCTGCTCCCAAACCCCGAGGGCGACGAGCGCGACACGGAATCGGTCACGCTGACGAACGGGAGTACGGCGCCGGTCGACCTCGCCGGGTGGACGGTCCGCGATGAGATCGGCCAGGTCTGGAAGCTCGACGCGGGCGGATCGATCGCAGCAGGTGAATCAAAGACGATCCTGCGCGGCCGGCAGCCGATGGCGATGAACAACACCGGCGACACGATCGACCTGATCGAACCGGGCGGTCGGGTCGTGCAAACCGTCATGTACGGTCCCGTCGCCGAGGGGCTGGCCGTGACGATCGAGTAGACTCACGGCCGGCGAACAGTCGACCCGGGAGTTCAACCATGCAGGTCTGCTTCAAGCAATTTGCGTCCGCGTTTCAGAGCTGGCATGCCCTGTTTTCGGAAGCCGCGGCATTCGCGACAACGATCGGCAAGGACAAGCTGATTTCGATCTCGCACTCGTGCGATCACAACACCGGCGTGGTCACCGTCTGGTATTGGGGTCAGCCCTGGACCTCTTGATCGGTGCGGGACTCGCGGCCGCCGTCAGCCGCGGTTCATCAGCCGATTGACGCAGTCGAGCAGGTCGTTCTTGTTGACGGGCTTGCAGAGAAATACGTCCGCGCCCGACTCGCGGCCGCGCTCTACGTCGCCCTCTTCGTTGAGGGCGGTGACCATGACGATCGGCGTTTTCTGAAATCGCGGATCGTCCTTGACCTTCCGGCAGACTTCGAAGCCGCTGCGCTTGGGCATCATCACATCGAGCAGGATCAGGTCCGGGCGGTGGGTTTCGATCGCCGCCAGGGCCGCGTTTCCATCCGCGGCCGTCACGACTCGCACACCGAGCGGCTCCAGGTAGGCCTCGAGAAGTTCGAGGATCTGCGGGTTGTCGTCGGCGATGAGGACGGTCTTTCCAGCGGTTGCGGTCATGCCGGGAAGTGTGGCGGAAAGTCGGGCCGCATGCAATCGCGGCGGCGCGGGCGGCGCTTCAAGGACGAGGCCGACCGGAACTGGCCGGTCGGCCTCTTTTTCACAGCATTTCGCCGGTCGCGGGCATCCGGCGATCCGAGACTGCTCAGGCCTTCGCGGCCTTGGCGAGCACCGACGCGACGGCTTCGGCCTTCGCCCGGGCCAGGTTCAGCTTGCCCTCGACGTCGCAGCAGGTGCGCGACTCGCCGACGACGTACTCGACCTTCTTGTTTTCCTTCTTGGCGACTTCCGCGGCGCTGTCCGGGCAGCCCATGCACTTGTCGCCGACCATGATCTTCATCTCGACCTTTTCGGCGGCTTCCTTCGCGGCGGCGATGGCCTTCTTGGCGTCGCTTTCGTTCTTGAAGTCGACCGTGGCGACGCGGTACATCATCGGTTTGCCGGATTTCTTCGCGGCATCACCGGCGCTGACGGGACAGGCCATGCATTCGCCGCCGACGGAGAACTTGATGCTCGACGTCGCGCTCTCGACGAAGCCGTTCAGCTCCTTGGTATAGGCGACGGTTGCTGCACCCTTGTCCGCAAAGGTCTTCTCGCCGACGACGTACTTCACGGTCGCCTTCGACTCCTTCGCGAGCTTCGCGGCCTCGTCCGGGCAGGCCACGACCTTGTCGCCGACCTGGTAGCCCATCGAGGGCAGCTTCACGAGGGCGGCATCCTGGCAGCAGGTCTTGCCGCTGCTGCACCCGCCGCAGCCGGCCTTCTCCTCCTTCGCCTGGGCGAAGGCCATCGACGCAACAGCCATCGACGCGACGGCGGTAAACAGGATCTTCTTCAGCATTCTCGAACTCCTTTTGGGTATCGCTCGCTCTGGATTTCCGGTCCGGCCCGTCGCCGGCGCGGGCACATTACGATTTCGCCGCCCGCGGTTGCCTGATGGTAGCAACCTCGGCGGGAACGTCAAAATTCCGCCCGCCACACCGGCAAGCGGAACCGCCCGCATCGGAGAACGATCGACTCCGGGCGGGCTTTCCGAATTCCTGGATGATCTTTCGTCCCGCCCGGTTAGTCCGGCGTTCCCCACGCCTGAACCGTGGCGAAGATCCATGCGAACAGGGCGACGATGATGGACCAGAACATGGCGAAGGTCTCCTCAGGGGCCTTGAATATGCTTCACGGGTAGAACCGAGACGCCGAGCGTACCGTCGCCCGGTCGCCTTCGGAGTCTATGTCCTTTCGCTATCGGCAAATCGGCGCGATCCCGTTCACTCGACCGTCAAACGAGTTTCGGCTCGCGGGCCCGCTCCCAGTCGGCGATCCGCCGGAGGAAATCGTGGCCGAAGTCGTCGAGCTTCCGGTCGCCGACGCCCGGAACCGCGCGAAACTCGACCCGGGTCCGCGGCTTGCGGCGGGCGAGTTCGCGGATCGTCTTCTCGTTGAAAACGATCCAGGGCGACACGCCGCGGCGGGCGGCGATCTCGAATCGCAGCACCTTGAGGTCGTCGTACAGGCCGCGATCGACCCCTTCCCACGAATCGCTCTCCCCTTTCGATTCCACGGCCCGGCTGCGGACGACGCGCATCAATTGCACGGGTCGCTTGCCGCGCATGACCTCCCAGGACAGTGCGTTGAGTTTCAGAACCGGCAGACCGGTGTCGCTCGGCACCTGGCTGAGCAGGTCCTGGTCGATGAGCTGGTGAATCTGGTTGGTGATGACCTTGCGGGTCGAGTCGCGAAGCAGGCCGTACGTACTGAGCGCGTCGTGGCCGAGGGCGCGGATGCGTTCGGTGGCGCCGCCGACGAGAACATCGGCAACATGGCCCGCGCCGAAGCGCTCCTGCACGCGCGCGACGCAGGAGAGGATCTTCTGCGCGACGACGGTCTGTTCTTCGAAGTCAGGCAGTTCTCCCAGGCAGACGTCGCAGGCGCCGCACGCCGGCTTCGGATACCGCTGGCCGAAGTACTCGCTCAGCCCCCGATGGCGGCAGGCCGGCTGCGAGCAGAGCCGCTTCATCTGCCCGAGCAGTTCCTTCGCCGCCTCGAATGCACCCTCGGGATCTTCCGCGTACTCCGACGCTTCGTCGCGGGCCCGTTCCAGAAGCGATTCCCAGCGGAGCATGTCCGCCGCCGAGTAGAAGAGCACACACTCCGCGGGCAGGCCGTCGCGGCCGGCGCGGCCGGTCTCCTGCTGGTAGTGCTCGATCGATTTCGGCATGGCGGCGTGGATGACGGCGCGCACGTCGCTGCGGTCGATGCCCATGCCGAATGCGACCGTCGCGACGACGACATCGATCTTCTCGTTCTGAAACGCGTCGTGCGTCGCGCGGCGGGCGTCGGCGGTCATGCCCGCGTGATAGGCCCGGGCGCGGATCTTCTGCCGGGCGAGCTGCTCGGCGACGCGCTCGGTCTCGCGCCGCGAGATGCAGTAGACGATGACCGCTTCGCCGCGATGGCGGCGGATCGCGTCGAGGAGCTGCGCTTCGAGGTCGATGCGGGCGACGATCCGATAGGTCAGGTTCGGCCGGTCGAACGTGCCGACGAGCAGGAGCGGGTCGACGAGGTTGAGCTGAGCGACGATGTCGCGGCGGACGCGCTCCGTCGCGGTAGCCGTGTAGGCGTGGACGGAGGACTCCGGGAAACGCTCCTTAAGGCCGCCCAGGCGGCGATACTCGGGGCGGAAGTCGTGCCCCCACTGGCTGATGCAGTGCGCCTCGTCGATCGCAAACGTCGACACGCGGGCGCGCTGCATGAGGCCGATGAACCGCGGCGAAAAGAGCTTTTCCGGCGAGACAAACACCAGCCGCGAATGCCCCGCCGCGATCCGCCGTTCCGATTCCGCAGTTTCGTCGGGCGTCAGGCCGCTGTGGAGGGCGTCGGCCGGGTACCCGCAAGCGCGGAGCGCGTCGACCTGGTCCTTCATGAGCGAGATCAGCGGCGAGACGACGACGTCGGTCCGGTCGGCGACGACGGGCGGGATCTGGTAGCAGAGCGACTTGCCGCCGCCGGTCGGCAGGACGACCAGTGAATCGCGCCGATCGACCCCGGCCTGGATGGCGTCGGCCTGGAGGGGGCGCAAGGTGTTGTACCCCCAGAAGCGCCGCAGCACATCCTGGACGGTGCCTTCCCTGGCAGATGCAGTTGTCGCCGACATGGGCCGGATCGTACGGGCGGCGCTCCGGGTCGGCAACGGCGGGGGCGCGTGATAGCGCCGGCGCAATCAAGGTGATCAAGGTGCTCACGGTGTGTGTACACTGAATTTGAGCATCTTCCAATAAAATCGGTGTCCCCGGCTCGCCAGCGGGCTTGCGAAAAGTCAAGGGCATTCCATTTTGAGCATCTTGAAACGGGCGTTCACGTCGGCGGGCTCGCGGATGAACGATGCGACGGCGGCGCATGGCAGACCCCTGTGCTGACAGAGAGATTCTTCGCTGAAACACGCGCGGCGGCGCGCGGCCGGAGACGATTCGTCGCGGCTGCGGCGGATTGGCGGAATTGGGCGGGTTTTGCGGCGCGGGGATAGACTGGGCTTGCATGGAACATGCGGATGTCATCGTTCTCGGCGTCGGCGCGATGGGCGCGGCGGCGTGCTGGCAGCTTGCCGAGCGCGGGAAGCGCGTCATCGGGATCGAGCAGTTCGGCCTCGGTCATGATCGCGGCAGCTCGCACGGCGAGACGCGGATTATCCGCCGCTCGTATTTCGAGCATCCGGATTACGTGCCGCTGTTGAATCGTGCCTATGAGATGTGGGGGCAGCTTGAGGAGGC
This sequence comes from Planctomycetota bacterium, assembly GCA_045863555.1. GTDB lineage: Bacteria > Planctomycetota > Phycisphaerae > UBA1845 > Fen-1342 > JACRLV01. The sequence goes on from BTUU01000014.1 coordinate 162,720, forward strand.
GTGCGGCGCGCGGCTATTCCACCGGAGCGGGCTGCTCATGCTTGGCCCGCCGGAGGGCGACGTCATCCGCGGCGTGCTCGCGGCAGCCGAAAAACATGGAATCGACCTGCAACATGGACTGTCGCGCGACACCGAGACGTACGACGGGGGTTACATCCATCCCGGGTTCCGTCTCTCGCCTGGTCACACCGCGCTGTTCGAGGAGGACGCGGGCTATCTCGAGGTCGAGAAGTGCGTCACGGCGATGTGGAGCCGTGCAGAGGCGACGGGCGCGAAGCTCCGGAGCGATGAGGCAGTTCTGGATTGGCGGTCCAGTTCTGCCGGTGTCGAAGTGCAGACTTCCGCCGCAAACTATCTTGCGAATCGACTCATCATTACCGCCGGCGCGTGGTCGGGCGCACTGCTGCGGCTGCCACCGCTGAAACTCGACGTGATGCGGCGTGTCCAACTCTGGTTTCAGACGTACCCGGTCGTTGGATGGACAGACCGAGTGCAGTGTCTTGAATACCCCGCATTTTGCGTCGACGAAGGCGAGCGGTTCTTCTACGGCATGCCGTCGCCAGGGAGGAATATGCTCAAGGTCGCCCTGCACCACGGCCGCCGCGACGTCGTCGACGACCCGAGCCACGTCGATCGCTCGCTCCGCCCCGGCGAAGCCGACATCGTCGAAGATTTCGTGCGCCGCACGCTTCACGGCGTCACGCCACGGGCGGTGGAGCACTCCGTCTGCATGTACACGATGTCGCAGGACGGTCATTTCGTGATTGATCGGCACCCGGAGCACGAAAACGTCGCCTTCGCCGCCGGTTTCAGCGGCCACGGCTTCAAATTCGCGCCGGTCATCGGGTCCATCCTCGCCGACCTCGCGCTCACGGGGACGACCAGCGAGCCCATCGGCTTCCTGCGACTGCGCTGACAGCCGTTTCGCGGCGGTAGCCCCCACGCTGCGCAGCCCCTTTCCGCTTGGATCGCAACCGCCCGCGACGTATCATGAATAGCGTAATTCACCCGTCAGCCTCGGTGGATTTGGCGGCCCCATTCGGGCCGAGGACCACCGGACCTTCCCGAGACTGAACTCAGATCCAAGGCCCGTGCCGTGCGCCGGACCGTTACATCGGGAGGTGCTACATGTTTCGACAGTGGTTGATCAGTCTCGCGGCCGCGCTCTCGGCGAGCATCGCGGCCGGCCAGCCGCCGACCTGCAGCGGCGGGCCAGACGAAGGACTCCGGCCGCAGGCAAGCGGACCGACATCGCATGCGGGCGAGCGTGACGACGGCCGCGCCGCCCTCGACGGGGGATGCGGCGAATTCGGCGACCTGGATGACCTGGCTGCTCTTCCCCTCCCGCGCGAGGCGCAGCGGTCGATCTCCGACCGCCTCGCGGCGTGGGATGCGGCCGAGCAGGCGAATGCGGTCATCCTGCCCCGGCTCGCCGCGGACGCCGATCCACGCGCCCGCGCGGCGGCCGATCACGCGGCCGAACTCTGGAATTCGGGCGACGCAACGTCCGCGCTGGTCGAGCTTCGAGCGCTCGAATCGGCGGGCGTGCTCGCGGTCGTCTCGATCAACTGGCGCGTCGCGCGCGACGGCGGCCCGCAGCCGCGCTGGGGCGGAACCGACCGGGAGATTCCCAGTTCGGGCGACGCGAAGCAGACCGTCCTCGATTTCGACCGCATCACGGGCCGGCTTTTCTGCGTGCACAGCTGCTACTCGAATGAATGGTGGATCGACTGGTCGCTCGACGGCGGCGCGACCTGGCACAACACGGCCGGGGTCGTTGCCGGTGCGCCGGCACTCGACATCGACGCGGCGATCGTCGGCGAGTTGATCTATGTCGGCGTGGTCTGGGCGAACCGGACGGACGTTGTGGGCGTGGAGCGGCTCTTCACGGCGACGGGCTGGTTCGACCACGACTACGGTTATCTGGCGCTGGCGGACAGCTCCCCGGCGACGATCGAGGAAGTCGCGCTCGCGTCAAACGCGGACAGCTTCCAGAGCCGCATCTATGTCGCGACGCTTCAGAACGACGGCTCGGTCCGGTTCTTCTGGGATGTTTCGACCGACGGTAAGAGCTTCACAGAGGCGTCACCGACGGGCGTCAACGCGGCGAGCGGGCTCGATCTGACGTGGAATCCGGATTACGCGAGCCGGTTCCTGTTCATGTCCTATCTCGGCGCGGACGAGCGAGTTCACGTGCTGCGGAGCGCCAGCTCGCTGCCAACCTGGGACGACGTCGTGGTCCGGACGACGTTCACCGGGACGAAGCCGATCACGGCCCTTTCCGCATACGAAGACACGGTCATCTGCGCCTTCTCGGAGCTCTACGCAGACGGCGTGGGCGTGCAGTACCGGATCAGCTATGACGCCGGCGACACGTGGAATCTCGGCGACATCTTCCGGCCGACCGCGGGCGAAGGGACGTATTCGATGTTCGACATGACGGCCCGCGGAGGCGCGGGGACGGCAGCCGCCGCTCAGCGGGAGATCGGGGAGCCCGACCTCGTGCTGTTCAACCGGCGCGGAGGGTACGCGCCCGGCCTGTGGGAGGGGGAGGGCCCGTTCAACGATCACGACGTGACGACGGGGACGTGGCTGAGCCTGAGCTGGCTGCCGCCGCGGACGACCACGCCGCGGTCGTACAGCTACGGCGCCGTGTATCTTTCCGGCGCTGGAACCGCGTATTTTGATCGTTTCAATCACTGCGGGGGCGATCTGAACGGCAGCGGCGCGATCGACCTCCAGGATCTTGCCCAGTTGCTCGCGCACTACGGAACGACCAGCGCCGCCTACGCGGACGGCGACATCGACGGCGACGCCAGCGTCAGCCTGACCGACCTCGCGCTTCTGCTGTCGGTCTTCGGCGTCACCTGTCCATGACGGGGTGACCGGAACTGCACCGAGGCCGAGGGGCAAAAACGGCGACCGACCGCACCGCGTGAGCGGATACGGTCGGTCGCCTGTTGTTCAACGTGCAGTCAGGGACGCGAACTGGTTACCAGTCGCGACCGCCGCCGCCGCCGTAGCCGCCGCGGCCGCCACCGCCGCCGCCGCCGTAGCCGCCACGGCCCCGGCCGCCACCGCCGCCGCCGCCGCCGCCGCCACCACCGTAGCCGCCGCCGCCGCCCGAGCGGGGCTCGCGCGGCTTGGCTTCGTTAACGGTGAGCGCCCGGCCGTCCATTTGCTGGCCGTTCATGGCGTTGATGGCCGTCTGGGCCTCTTCGTTCGAGCTCATCTCGACGAATCCGAAGCCCTTGCTGCGACCCGTGTCGCGGTCGGTGATGATCTGCGCGGACTCGACGGTGCCGTGCGCCGCGAACATGTCGCGGAGCTGGTCACTGCTCACCGAATACGCGAGATTTCCGACATACAGTTTCTTGCCCATTTCACTTTCTCCAGTTGCGGGCGTTTCGACCCCATCGGTTGCTTTCGGGGTCAGATCGAAAGGGGCCTCGTGGCCCAAAGGTAGGAGCAGGCGAAAGGGACAGAGCGCGTAATAGCAGTCTTCTTGGCCAGTCGTCGATTCCAACCAGTCACGGCGGGATGATACTCAGACGAGGGGGAAATGCAAGTCAAATCCGGACCCGGATGCGAGATTTTGCGCAATCGCGCGGGATTTCGCTCGGCGTCCCGGAAACAGGCCGCCTCCGGCCGCCGGGTTCACAGTTTCTTTGCGCGGGCCTCGTAATGTGGGCTGCAAATGGGTATAACATCGCCTGCGCGCGGAGACGCTGCACGGCGTCGCCGGTGGCAAGTCGGCGAATTAGGTTCACACTCGGACGTTTTTGAACGTGGAATCGCGCGGAAAACCGCTCAAAATCGCCATCGCGGTGGTGCTGCTTGCGGCGGCTGGATGGTTCGTGTTTCAAAATACGCGCCCCCGCGGCGGTCTCCCGTCGGAAGCGACCTTCGTGTGCGTCGCAACGGGAAAGCTGTTCGAGATTCCGATTGCGGGAAAGACACTGATCTATCCGCTTGAGAATCCCGAGACGAAGCAACTCACGCTGTTCCCCGTCTCAAAGCACGAAGATGGTTTCTATTATGTATCTCCGAGGCGGCGGGAAGGCATCAAGGCGATGGGTGACGTTAACAAGGCGGTCGACCTCGCGACGCTGAAGGTCAAAGACCCGAAACCATAGGCCGGCGAACCCTGCCAGAGGATGTCGAGATGGTCAAAATTCGAATTCCGTTCGGTCGGACTCGTGGCTTCACGCTGATTGAGTTGTTGGTCGTGGTCGCGATCATCGCGCTTCTGATCTCGATTCTTCTGCCGAGTCTTCAGAACGCCCGCGAAGCTGCGCGCACGTCGGTTTGCGGCTCCCTGCTGCGCGGCATGGGTACCGGCATGCAGACGTATGTCACGGAGAATAACGGCTGGATACCGGGCGTGAATACGTCGGGTGCGACGTTTCGCCTCGCGTACACGATGGACCCGTCGAACTTGCTTGGTGTGCTGCGCAGCGGAAGCATGCCCGTTCAGGCGTTTGATTGGATGTCGCCAATCCTCCGATATGACACCGAACTCGGTCAAAACCGAGCCGAGCGATTCCGGACCCTCATCAACCGTTATTCCTGCCCAAGCCAGCTTTTCGAGACCGGCGTCGCTTTCTACCCCGACAACCTGGCGGGAGTGCCTGACGCGACCGACTTTCGGCAGATTCTAACCGAGTTCCATCCGCTCAGCTACCTGATGCCGTCGCGTTTTCAGTACTGGGGACTTTCAGATACCGATGCGATGAGCCCGTACGTGTTTGGCGTCAGTCCCAACGGCGCACGCGTTACTGCGCTGGGTCTTCCGGCCACGTTTGAGACGCGGATCCAGAATTACCGGTCGAAGATTGAGAAGATCGGCAACGCTGGGCGAAAGCTGATGGCGACCGATGGAACCCGCTATCTCGATGATAGCCTCATACTTGACTTCGACGTGTTACACAGTTCAACTCAGTTCGGCTCATTCACTTCCAATAGCGGGTGGTGGGCGGGTTGCCGATCCCACGGCGTGCGGGCGAATTCGCGCAACTGGGATGGTCAACCTGTTGCAGTGGGCTCGCTCGCCGGTGGTCTGAACCTCGCCCTCACCTACCGTCATGGCGCCGGCGCTCGCGGAAATACGCCCGTCGACGCCCACAGCAACCAAGGCACGCTCAACGGCGCGTTCTTCGACGGCTCCGTCCGGCGCATGACCGATCGCCAGTCACGTGAGATCGAGTACTGGTACCCCAAAGGCTCGATCGTCAACACGCCCAGCGAGGGCATGACGCTCGTTCCGCAGAACTTCGAGATTCCATAGCCTTTCGGCCGCCGTGGCCGGTTAGAATTCACATCTGGGCTGGGCAGCGGGCCGGAGGTCCGCTGTCGGTTGTACGTTCATACTTGTTCATCCGAGGGAGGGTGTCATGGCCGCTCGATTTGCGCGCTCGTTGCGCACGCTCGTTTGTCTGGTCCTCGTTCTGATCGCGCCCGGCGCGGTCGCACAGCTTTCCGTCGTTTCGATCTCGCCCACTCGCAACGCCAGCAACGTCGACCTCTTCACGTCGATCAGCATCAACTTCGACCGGCCGCTCGACACCGCGACCGTGACCAGCCAGTCGTTCTGGGCGTTCGGCCGGATCAGCGGCCCGGCCGTCGGCGTGATCAGCTTCTCGAACGGCGATCAGACCGCGACGATTACACCGGACCGGCGGCTCCAGGTCGGCGAGACGGTGACGGTCTTCGTCGCGAACACGCTGCGCGGGGCCGATGGCTCGTCGCTGCGGGCGTCGGGCTACTCGTGGCAGTTCACGACGCGGACGCGCTGCGCCGGCCTCGAATTCCAGCAGATCGCCTCGATGTCGAATCGCGTCAACGGCGCACAGACCCGCATCTACGGCGGCATCACGACCGACTTCGACTCCGACGGCTGGGTGGACATCGCGACGATCAACGAAGTTTCCGCCGACATGCGCATGTTCCTCAACCGCGCTGACGGCAGCGGCCTCTACGACCCGATGCTCCTGCCGCCCGCGCCGCTGATGGACGAAGTCAGCCCGAACGAGCCCAGCGATTTCAACCGCGACGGGATCGCCGACTTCGCCGTGGCCAGTTCCGCCACCAGCCACGTCTGCATCCTCCTCGGAAACGGTGACGGCACGTTCGCCCCGGGGCAGTTCCTGCCCACCGGCGGCAATCCGCACGGTGTGGCCGTGGCGGATGTCGACGGCGACGGCGACGCGGATGTAATGACGGCGAACTCGGGCGGGAGCAATATCTCGCGGTTCCTGAACAACGGCACCGGGGTCTTCGCCCCGGCGTCGAGCTTCGAAGGCGGCGGCAACGGCGAGTACGGCCTCATCGCCGCCGACATGACCAGCGACGGCGTGCTCGACCTCCTCGTCGGCAACAACGGCAGCCAGACCTGCACGCTCCTTCGCGGCAACGGCAACGGCACGTTCACGCTGCTGACGACGCGAAACATCGGCGGCGCTGTCTGGGTCGTGAACGCGGCCGACGTGAACAACGACGGCCACATGGACGTGATCAGCGCGAACAGCTTCAGCGCCAACGGGGCGGTGCTGCTCGGCAACGGCGCGGGCGGCCTCTCCGCGGCGACCGTCTATCCCTCGACGGGTCACACGGCGTCGACCGACGTCGGCGACCTCGACGGCGACGGCGACCAAGACTGGATTCTCTCCAGCTTCGGCGGCTCGAACTGGCGGATTTATCGCAACAACGGCAACGGGACGTTCACATATGTGACCGACGTGGCCGCGCCGGCGAATCCGTCATGTGCGGCGCTCTACGACACGGACAACGACGGCGACCTGGGATATAACCGAATTTCGTTGATGGCCGGGTGAATAAAGGCGGCGTACTCTCG
>BTUU01000015.1:0-156059 GCA_045863555.1 Planctomycetota bacterium
GCCCGCGAGGCAGCTCAGGAATCCGCAAAACGAGCACGCCGCAAACGAACACTGCCTCAATTGGGTCGAGCTGTTGGAGAAGACTGATCCGGAATTGACTGTCCGATACCACGAGCTGCCAGGACGACCGGCCGATGAGTCCTGCTCCGACGCCGGCGTCAAGTCGTACCTCTTGACTCCCAATAAGGATCTTGTCTGCCAAGAGATCATCCAGTTCGAGCGGCTGAGCGTACTGAAAGGCGGCAAGACACTCTGCTTTGGTCGGGTACGCTCCGACATATGACCCGCGCATCGGCCCGAACGCCTTGATCAGCGTGGTCAGTGCCAGGTTGTAAGATCCTTGGAAAATCCACTCGTTTCCGTTTACCAGACAGCCGCTGCTGCTTCGCTCGCACCGATATTCGGGATCGATGTTGTGAAACTCAGTCGACGGCAGGCCGCGGTATCGCAAGACGCCGGTCGCGCTCGCGTAGTCGACGACCCCCATTCCGAAGTAGACCGAAAGCGGTGACCCAATCGTCAGGGCGACGCCGACGAACCAGCGCCGCCTCCAAAGGAAAAAGCCGGCGGTGACGGCTCCGCTGATTGCAGCGACGGATCCAATGAACGGGATTGGCAGAATCAGCCACATGATCGGGATCATGATCAGCGGCAGCACAACCGTCCGCACGAACTGGGTGCGTTTTCGACGTAAATGAGCCGTTGAATCGGTGTCGTAAGTGTGGCTGTCGGCGGGATCGAACGCCCTGCCACACTCGGGACATCGGTGTTCGATAAGCCCTTCAAGTGAATAGCCGCATCGCTGGCAGTAGGTTCCGAAGATGTCGGTCGCCATTGCGGCGGCACCTCGTCTATTTCGCTGCGACTTTGGCCGGGGCATCGGCTCCAGGATGCCCGCATTCCGGGCAGCGTCCGCTGACATTCCCCGTGAGATCGTAGCCGCAGGAAGCGCAGGAATTGGCGGCCGAGGGAACGCGACCGCGGCGCAGGAACGTGCCAATGACCGCGAAGACCCATAATCCGAATCCGGCGATAAGCGAGTACCCCAGCGCGAGTGCTCCGGACAACCCGGCGAGGCTGTCTTTTGGATCAAGAGTCAACTGCCAGATTAGGACACAACTTCCGCCGCCCGCGATCCCGAATAGGAGCGCGTAAAGCTGCCGCCAGCCTGATCCCGCTTCACCGCGCGATAAATAATTCCCGGCGATGACGGGAATCGCCGCTCCTGCAATCGCGCCGAAACAGTCGAAGCCAAGGGCCAGGAACATTACCACCGGGCCGCCAATCGCGCCAACCAAGACCGCGACGCCGATCCGCTGCGAGTGGCTCAATGACATGCGATCGAATCCCTCACGCAGTCAAATGCGCGGCTGAGTTCCACGGCCGCACTCGGGACAGATCCCGCTCAGGTTGCCCGATAGGTCATATCCGCAGACGCGGCATTTCCCCGTGACGGCCGCGCGTTTTTCTCGTCTCGGGAAGAGACTCCCGATCGTCGCGAAGAACCACAACCCCGCGGCCGCGATCACGCCGAAGAGAAACGCCAATCCCGGGTCGCTCGAGTCTGCGGACAGCCAGGTGAAAACCGCGCCGCCGCCGCTCAGTGCGTACACCAGCACGACAACCTGGCGCGCCCCGAGCGTCGGAACGGCAATGGAGAGCAGGATGCCGGCGATGAGCGGCATTAACGCGCTCAAGCCCGCGCCAAGAGTCCCGATGGTGAGTGAGGTGTACGCAGCCGCCGGGCCGCTGAGCGCGCCGAATGCGAATGCAGCGACCAGTCGTAGTGGCGACATGCTCAAGCCTCGATGCGATCGTGGGTTCGCAGCGGCTATCCCGTCGCCCGGCCTTTAAACACGATCGCGTCCCAACATTCCGAGCCGTAGGACTCAAATACGAGACCGGCTTCCTCGCATCGCAGCATCAAGCCGGGCTTGTCGAGCCCCCAATTGGCAGTGTCTTCGTCGGAGGCGATGACCTCCTCGACGACAGATTTCCAGACATCGTTGAGGACACGATCGCCAACCATCGCGACTTCGCCGGTTGCGTAGCGGATTTCGGTTGTCATACGAAGTCCGGCGGCTTGACCTCTTGGCCGCGGAACTCCTCGATATCACGGTCGATCCCGATGCCCGCGAAGCGACTCGCGATTCGAGAGCCGAGGCCCGTTAGTGGCGATGCCTGGCCCAGGACCACATTGCGCAGAATCTCGCGCGCCTCTTCCTCGATGCTGCGACCCTGGCTGGCCGCAAGCTCTTGCAAGCGATTGCGGATGTCGTCTTCAAAGTTCGGGACGACTAATTGTGCCATGGGGCACCTCCGTTCATTCGCAAGCGATGACTCGTCGCGTGGGTACTAACCGGTCTTCCGGCGCGGCGTTCCGTGGCCGGCGCCATTGCCAAAATCGAGCGACGTTACGAGGAGCAGATCGACGATCGTGTAATCATCCTCGCGGTTGCCCCAAATCCAGAATGTCCGTTCGGCTTTGGGGGGAACAAATGCGAACTCCGGCGAACGGATGGGGATCGACCGCCCATCTGCGAGGTTCACCCGAAATGGACGGAACGGCCGCGACTCGAGAGCGCGTTTGAGTTTCTCAATCGTCATACAGATCCCTCAACAGCCGTCAGCCACGCGACGCCGCCGCAATACAACGTTCATCGGAAATTCCAGGCGGCTGTTCGCTACACCGTCGCCGGCGTCTGCTCCAGCAGCTTCGTCCAGCGCCGCTCCTTGCGCGCCTTCCACGCACCCTTGTGGTACGCGTACCCGACGATCAGCGGCGTGGCCAGCGTCGCCTCGCTGAAGACCATCTGCTCCCACGCCGTGTCCACCTTGCCCCAGCTCGACGCCTCTTTCAGCGTCGAGCTCGACAGCGCCCCGTCGCGCACGTCCGCGACCGTGATCTGCACCGCGTATTTGTGCATCGGCGCGTCGAAGCCCAGGATCTCGGCCGCGACGACGATGTCCTGCGTGAAGTTCTTGGGCACGCCGCCGCCGATCATGAAGATGCCCGTCGTGGGGCATTTGATCTTGAGCTGCGTCAGCTCGTAGAAGTCCTTCGCGCTGTCGAGCGACACGCAGTTCGTCCCGCCCCGCGCGTGCTGATGCGCCACCAGTCCGAAACCCGCCGAGCAGTCGCTGAACGCCGGGCAGAAGATCGGCACGTCCATCTCATACGCCGCGAGCGTGATCGAGTCGCGGTTCTTGCCGTGCTTGTCGAGGTACGCGCCCATCTCGCGGATGAACTCGCGCGAGCTGTACGGCCGCGGGTCGAGCGAATCGGCGATCTTCTGCGTCGTCTCGTCGCAGATCCGCAGATCGTCCTCGTCGATGAACGTATCGTAGATGCGGTCGATGTGCAGGTCGCGCAGCAGGCTGTCGTCCATGCCCGCCTTGAAGCGGTCGTCGGCGATGTAATGGCGGAAGCCCAGGCCCTCGAAGAAGTCCTGGTCGACGATGTTCGCCCCGGTCGAGACGATCGCGTCGACCATGCGGTTGCGCACCATGTCCGCGAAGACCTTCTTGAGGCCCGCGGAAATCAGCGAGCCGGCCAGGCACAGGATGATGCCGCAGTCTTTGTCGCGGAGCATCCGGTCGTAGATGTCGGCCGCTCGCTGGAGGTCGCGCGAGGTGAACGCCATGTGCTGCATCGCGTCCACGAGCTTGACCACGTCGTACTTGGAAACGTCGATATGTTCGATCGGACGGCTCAGCAGTTCCTGCTTCGTCGGGGTGTTGGCCACGGCGTTCTCCTCATGCGCAGACGTTCGTTTTTCGCCGCCGGGCGCTGGTTTTCGCGTCGCCGCGGCGCATCGCGGAGTATACGCGAATTTTGGCGCACCGTGGCGGATTTTGGCGCAGCGGGGACGCGCCGAACGGTCGGCCTCGGTCCATGCGCGTCGTGAATTGGCGGTCGCCGGAGCGCGATCCCCCGCGCCTGCCCCCCGATTCTCCGCGTCCGCTTCGAGGTCACCGCGGCCGCACGCGAACGAGTCGACGGCCAGTCCGAAGCGGCGTAACCCTGGAATTCGCGGTTTCAAAGCCGCAGCCCCTCGCCTACAATCCTGGCGTCACAGGGGCGGCCCGCCGCGGCGGGCATGAGATCGGCGGCACGGACGGCCGTCGAAACCCTTAGAACCTGATCAGCGACGAGCTGCTTCGGTTCGGCTTGCTTAACAGCGGTGGCGGCCATGAGGGGCGTGCCACTGCTGTGTCAGCAGTGCCGAACGAAGCGTGGTCCCCTGCTCTGTGAGCAGTGGTGAACACCGAAGCGGCCGCCTGCGAAGGGAGGTCCGATGTCAAAGAGAACCCCGCGGCCCGAACCTGAACGACTTGTCGCTGGACGATCGACGACGCCGTGCCGGTCGAAGTTCGGACACAGGCCATGACGACCCCTCTTTGCCATCGTACCCGTAGCGGAATTCTCGCTGGCTCGTTCACGCTCGCACTTTTCTGGACTTCGGGCTGCGCGCCACACACGACGCTCCGTCAGGTATTCGACATTCCGTGGGATCAGGAAATTAACAAACCGACGCTTCAGGCAGCCGTCGACCGGAAATTCCCGAAGGGAATGAGCCGCCCCGACGTCGACGCGCTCCTGCCTTCAACAACGACATCTGGATACATATACATAGTCACGCCATATTACAACTATTGGAACAAAGTCTATCGCAACGATGGCAGTATTGTCGTCGAGTCGAACCACGAGGCGTCGCTCATCGCCGGGCGATGGCTGATCGGAGTGTGGTTCATCTTTCGCGACGACGCGCTCGAAGAGGCGCGTGTGTTTAGCGATTCGTACGGACTCTAGGTGGAACTCAGATTGCCGAGATTGGAAGGACGAAATGACCCAGCTACGAGCCGTCCGCAAGGGCACCATCACCCCCGAAATGTCCCGCGTCGCGGTTCGCGAGTGTGCGTGGCCCGGGTTCATCCGCGCGTGGGGAGTACACGGCGCGATGGTGTCCGCCGTCGTGCTCGTGATCGCGTTCGCGTGCGGCTGCGAACGAAAGCAGGAAGCACCCACGGCGCCTCGGCATGGCTCCACTACAACGTCGGCGACGGCCGCGCGCGGGTCTCAGAGCTTCGGCCTCTACCTCGCGACGGAGACGGCTCAGCCGAGACACCGCGAGGTGCGCGTCGAAATGCCCCCGTCGACCGTGTACATGGCCGATACTCCAATCCTGACCGGGGCGGATATCAGCACCGCAACAGTCGAACTCGATGAGGACGGCAGGTCCCGCGTCGTCATTCAGTTCGTCCAGGAAGCGCATGAAAAGCTCGCCCAAACAACGCATGACCACCTCAAAAAGCGTCTGGCGATCGTGGTCGAGAGCAGGGTTCTCATGGCGCCGCGCATTGAGGAAGAGATTACCCGTGGTGTCGTGATACTCACCGGAGACTTCACGGCGGAGGAATTCGAGCGGATCGCGCAAGTGATTTCCACCAAGTGATACGCGAACGAGAGCGAAAACAGAATCGCGGGCGGATCGACGATCCTCCCGACGGAGAGATGCGATGACCCAGCTACAAGCCGCCCGCAAGGGCATCATCACCCCTGAAATGTCCCGCGTCGCCGTTCGCGAGAACGTCACGCCCGAGTTCATCCGCGACGGCGTCGCACGCGGCGCGATCGTCATCCCGGCGAACAAGCGGCACCTCGCGGGCAGCGGCGGGGAGACGCCGAATGCAGAATGTCGAATGCAGAATGCAGAAACAAAGGCAGAAAATCCAAAGAACGGGTCCCCGCATTCCGTTCTGCGTTCTGCATTCTGCATTGATCATTCGCCCGTCGGCCACCCTACGGCGACCGCGGACGCCCTCTACTGGGTCAACCAGACCGTCCCGCAGCGACGCGCCTGGCTCGACGACCCCGCACATTGCCGCGGCCAGCGCGCCCCCAAGCGCCTCGACCCCACCGGCATCGGCCGCTCGATCACCACGAAGATCAACGCCAACCAGGGCGCATCGCCCGTCAGCAGCTCCACCGACGAGGAACTGGTCAAGCTCCGCCACGCCGTTCTCTACGGCGCGGATACCGTCATGGACCTCTCCACCGGCGGCAAGCTCGACGAATGCCGCCAGCGCATCATCGACAACAGCACCGTCCCCGTCGGCACGGTCCCGATCTACAGCATGATCCTCGGCAAGCGGATCGAAGACCTCAGCTACGACGACATCCTCCGCGTCGTCGAGCACCAGGCCCGCCAGGGCGTCGACTACTTCACGATCCACGCCGGCGTTCTCAAGGAGCACATCCCGCTCATTCGCAACCGCATCACCGGCCTCGTCAGCCGCGGCGGGTCGCTGCTGGCCAAGTGGATGATCCACCACGGCAAGCAGAACCCGATGTACGACCTTTTTGACGAGATTTCCGCGATTATGCGCGAATATGACGTCACCTACTCGCTCGGCGACGGCGTCCGCCCCGGCTGCCTCGCCGACGCCAGCGACCCGGCCCAGATCGCCGAGCTGCACGTCCTCGGCGAACTCGTCCAGCGGGCCCGCGAGGCCGGCGTGCAGGTCATGGTCGAGGGCCCCGGCCACGTGCCGCTCAACGAGATCGCCTGGAACATGGAGCACCAGCGCACGATCTGCGACGACGCCCCGTTCTACGTCCTCGGCCCGCTCGTCACCGACGTCTTCCCCGGCTACGACCACATCACCTCCGCCATCGGCGCGACCGAGGCCGCCCGGGCCGGCGCGGCGATGCTCTGCTACGTAACGCCGAAGGAGCACGTGGGCCTGCCCAAGGCGGAGGACGTGAAGGCCGGCTGCATCGCCTACAAGATCGCGGCCCACGCCGGCGACATCGCCCGCGGCATCCGCGCGGCCCGGCAATGGGACGACGACCTCTCGAAGGCCCGCGCGGCCTTGAATTGGCCAAAACACTTCGAACTCGCCTTCGACGGCGACACGGCCCGGGCCCTGCACGACGAGGACCTGGAGGTCGACACCGACTTCTGCGCCATGTGCGGCCACGACTGGTGCAGCGTCCGCATCTCGAAGGAGATCACCGAGTGGGCCAGCGGCAAGGCGGAAGGGTACGTGCCGCTGAAGGTCGCCACGAAAAGCCCCGGCCTGACGCCAGAGCAGGCGGCGCTGCTGGCGCACCGCGGCAAGAAGCACGAGTGTCATAGCGATAATGTGGCGGATGTGGAGGAGGCGAAGAAAGTGCAGACGGAGTACATTGAACGAGTGGTGAGTCGATGATCAAGGAGAATCGGCCGGGTCGGCGGCGTCCCCGCAGCGGGACAACCAAGTCGCGCGACCAGGCTCAAAAAGGTGCTGCAAAATTGGGAACGTTCTACGCAGCCTGCGAAATCAGCAGCCATCTCGACCGCTCGAAGACCGTTCGCGTGGACAAGATGCTCGTCGATACGGGCAGCGAGTACACCTGGGTGGCCGAGGACGCCCTGCGAAGGCTCGGCATTCCCGCCGAAAAGAAGGACGTTGCGTTTCAGATGGCCAACGGCCAGACGATCACGCGCCGCGTCGGTTTCGCGATCATCCGCGTCGAGGGCGTCCACACGACGGACGAAGTCGTATTCGCGCAGCCGGGCGATCTTCAGCTTCTCGGTGCACGGTCGCTGGAAGGCCTGAATCTTCGCGTCGACTCACGCGGAAAGAAACTCGTCGCCGGCGGCCCGTTGCCCGCGGCGAGCGTCTTGGCTCCGGGATCTTCCGAGTAGCGTAGCGATCTGCATCCGGGGCGAATACCTGGTTTGATCAATGAACTGCGAACGCTTCCGCGAACTCGATCCCCACCTCTTCGATTGCCCAGAACGCGAGGCTTGGTCTGACCATCTGCATGAGTGCCAGGAATGCAGCGGCTGGTATATGGCCCGCCGCGTGCGGAATGCCGGCCACGACCCGGCCCGATATCCATGCATTCACCTGGCCTACTATTCAGTCGGCGTCTGCCCCGAACACACTGACCCATTTGAATGCCCCGATATCGCGATCCTGGCTAATCTCGAGCGAAACCGCTTTGGGAGTCCGATTCGCGACGGCGGGGGCTCGTATTACGTGATCTGTTACTGCCCCTGGTGCGGCATCCGATTGCCCGGCGAGAATCGTATTCCGGATGATAAGAACGAAGTGCCCTGAGCAGGCCTGCAACCCCGAACAAGCCGGGCGTCCGAAATGCCGTCCTCACCGCGCCCGCGCTCAGGTACCATAGCGCCCCACGTCGCCAGCGCCTCAGCGCGACGCCAGGAGCCACAACGTGTCCACAAATCCGCAGCCGCCGCAACCCGGTTCGGGCAACCAGCAGCCCCTGGCCTCGCAGGCCGATTCCCCCAACTCACAACCCGACTCCATCGGCCCCCAGCCCGCCGGCGACCCCCTCGACCCCGCCAGGCTCAAACTCGCCCTGAAGGCCTTCAAAAAACGCCTGAAGATGGCAAACCTCGACCACGACTCGCGCCTCGGCCACGGACCCACGAGCAGCGGCGGCCGCGGCGCGTTAATCGTCGCGATCGTGCCGCCCAGCAACTATCCGGCCGCCGTCTGGGACGAGCTCGCCCGCTTCGGCAAGCTCCGCCGGGCGGGGCAGGGGATGTATGAACTGGGCGACCAGACGTAGCGGTCCGCAGACTCCGCAGGCCGAGGTTCGAAGTTCATCGCCCGTCAGATCTCTGGTCTGATTCCGGCAACTCGGAGCGGTGCAACGCACGTAGGGGCCGCAAGCGGCCGGCGGCCGACGTCACGCCACGATCCGCCCGCGCGTGAGCCGCCCGCCGCCCCGTTTTCACGTTTTCACGTTATCACATTTTCACTATACTTATCTGGCCGCCACGGACTGGCGGTCGTCGTTGTCGACGTTGTCTGTCTTACGGATGGGACTGCCATGTCGCGCTCCGAGCAGCGTGTCGCTGCGTTTCAGGTGATCCGGGTCACGCTCGCCGCCGTTGTCTGCCTCCTGGCGTGGGTGGCGCTGCTCTCCTTCAGCCCCGCCGACCCGCCGTCGCAGAGCGCCTGGCCGCACAACAGTCCGCCGCAGAACTGGTGCGGCATCTGGGGCGCCCGCGCGGCCCACGCCACGTTCCACTACCTCGGCGTCTCCGCGTATCTGCTGGCGGCGCTCTTCACCGGCGCCGTCGTCGCCTGGTCGCACCGCCTCAGCCTCACCGATCTCTGGCTCCGCTTCATCGGCGCCTGTGCGGCCATCACCGCCGCGAGCGCCCTCGCGTCGATCGTCCTGCCCGTCGGCGAGCGGTTCCTCGTCGCCGGGCCGGGCGGCCTGCTCGGCGGCATCGTCGGCGAGTTCGCCCGGTCGAAGCTGCAATTCATCGGCTCGATCGTCACGCTCTCCGCGGCGCTCCTCACGGGCCTGATCCTCGCCGCGGACCAGGCGGTCATCGGCCTCTTCCGCTGGCTCGGCGTCATATCCGCCCGCGCCGCCCCGATCATCGCCCGGTCCGGCGCACAGGTTGTCTCCAGCGCCGGCGCGGCCGTCGCGGCCACCGGCTCGGCCATCGCGACGAGCGTCGCCGGCGCGAAGGCCCGCCTCGCCACCGCCGGGGCGGCGATCGACGACATCCCGGACGAGCCCAAACGGCCCGCCGCGGCCGCCCGGACGAACGGCAAGGCCAGCGGCGAACTCACGGCCCGGACAAAGCCGGACGCCGCCGCGAAATCGGAGGTTGCGCCCAAGCCCGCTCCCACGCCGCCGCCCGTCGGCCCGGCCGCTGCGCCGGAGCCGCCGCGCACACCGGAACCCGCCCGCGCCAAGGAGATGCCGTCGACCACGGTCGCGGTGGCCGACACAATGAAGGTCCTCGACCCGACCGACGTTCACGACGACGATACTACGGCGGATCACACGGAAACCGACGTCGAAACCGACGAGGTCGTCCCGCCCGCGCCCGCCGGCCCGCCGCCGCGCGCAATGCCCAAGGTCATCGACCTCAGCGCCAAGGAACGCGCGACCCCCCGGCCCATGGCGCTGGAATTCCCCACGCGCATCGGCAATTTCGAGCTGCCCAGCCTCTCGGTTCTCGACGAGCCCGACCCGGTCAACAAGGACGAGATCGAGCAGCTCTGCCGCGAGAAGGCGCTCATCCTCGAAACGACGCTCAACGAGTTCCGCCTCGAAGTGCAGGTCGTCGCGATCGAGACCGGGCCGGTGATCACCGTATTCGAGCTGAAACTCGCACCCGGCATCAAAGTCAGCCAGATCGCGTCACTTTCGAACGACATTGCCCGCGCCCTGCGTGCCCCCGCCGTGCGCGTTGTCGCGCCGCTGCCGGGCAAGAACACGATCGGCATCGAGGTCCCGAACCTCGACAAGGAAAAGGTCCGCCTCAAGGACCTGGTCCGCGCCGCGGGCAGCCGCTCAGACGCGTTCGCGATCCCGCTTTATCTCGGCAAGGATGCGTCCGGCGCGCCGCTCGTCAGCGACATGACCAAGATGCCGCACATGCTCATCGCGGGCACGACCGGCTCGGGCAAGAGCGTGTGCATCGCCAGCATCATCATGTCGATCCTGCTCACGCGCACGCCCGAAGAGGTGCAACTCATCCTCGTCGACCCGAAGGTGGTCGAGCTGGCGATGTTCAAGGACATCCCGCACCTGATGTGCCCGATCGTCACGGAGATGAGCAAGGCCGAGGGCATCCTCGACTGGGCCGCGACCAAGATGGACGAGCGCTACGCCCTCCTCGCCGAGGCCGGCGTCAAGGACATCCGCTCGTACAACAAGCTCGGCCGCGAGACGCTCAAGGAGCGCATGCACATCGAGAGCGACGAGGAGATGGCCCAGATTCCCGTCAAGCTCCCGTACATCGTCATCGTGATCGACGAATTGGCCGACCTGATGATGACCAGCGCCAAGGAAGTCGAGTTCTACCTCTGCCGCATCGCCCAGAAGAGCCGCGCGGTGGGCATCCACCTGATCGTCAGCACGCAGCGGCCGCAGGCGAACGTCGTCACGGGTCTGATCAAGTCCAACCTGCCCAGCCGCATCGCCTTCCGCGTCGCCTCGCGCCTCGACAGCCGCATCGTCCTCGACCAGAACGGCGGCGAAGTGCTCATGGGCCAGGGCGACATGCTCTTCCTGCCGCCGGGCAGCTCGAAGCTCGTCCGGGCGCAGGGCACGTACATCAGCGACGAAGAGCTGCGGGCGGTCGTCAAACACGCGAAGACGCAGGGCGAGCCGAACTACCACCCCGAGCTCATCCGCATGCCCAAGGCGGGCGACGAACTCGGCGAGCGCGACGAGCTCTTCGACGACGCGGTCGACATCATCCTCGAAACCAAGCGCGGCTCGGTCAGCCTGCTCCAGCGCCGCCTGACGATCGGCTACAGCCGCGCCAGCCGGCTCGTCGAGCAGATGTACGTCAGCGGCATCGTCGGCGAATACAAGGGCAGCCAGGCCCGCGAAGTGCTCATTACGCGGGACGAGTGGGAGCAAATCAAGGCCACGCGGGACCGGGAGATGGCGGCGGAGGAAGAGGAGTAGTGGCCGAGCACCGCCGCAGCCCTGGAAGCGTCACGACGCTGCGTTCGGACCCTGCCGCACTGCATCGGTGCCCCGGGCAACCGAAGCATGCGTTATTACGGACGAAGGGCCATAGAATGCGTCGAGCATGGCCCGACTCCGGAAGTCAATCACACTTGTCGTGACCGTCGGTCTCGCGATCGCCGCGGTCGCGTCGCTCGCGCTGGCATTGCTGACCGTTGTCGATGATCTGCGCCGCCCCCCCTCCATCGGGTCTCCCGCCGTCGCGCGAGTCAAAGATGCGCTGTGGCTTTATGGGGACGAGTCTCTTTTCGTCTGCCTGCCTATTGGCGGCGAAATCTGGGACGCAACAGAGTGGTCGTGTCGTGCATCGGCCCGAAACGGCGGGATTTCCCTAATCTGGATGGGAAAGAGGTGCCAGTGCGGCGAGCTTCGACCGAAGCACATCCCGTCGTGCATCGTCGGGGCCGGCCTGGCACGGCATAATTTGCCGGTGTCCAATGAGGTAATGGGTGTCGAGTGGCACAAGGGCTTGATCGGGGGATCAGGATACGCCAGCCTATCGATCTCGTATTGGACGCTTGTCGCGCTCTTCGCACCCTTCCCCCTTTTCAGGGCGTTTCGCTGGTACCGGCAGCGTCGCCGCCCCGGATTCTGCGCTTGCGGGTACGACCTCACCGGCAATGTCTCCGGAATCTGCCCGGAGTGCGGCGCGGCATTGAATGCGAGGTCAGCGGATGAAAGGCCGACGATTTAGTTTGCCACGCCTGCTCAAATGGCCGCTTACGGCTGCATTTGGCCTCGTGCTGGTCAGCATGCTGTATTGCCTTTACTGGCGGTTCAGTTGGGTGGTTAATTACCGCGAATGGAATGTCGCGATCGGAGGCGGCGGCATTCTCACGAGCGGCAGCTCAGATACAGGGCGGAGGCCAATGCCGATCTGGCGGAAGATCCCTCCCGGCGCGCCTCCAACCTATGCGTCATGGGACGCGCTGGCTACGAACTGGTACACTTACGGCCGTTGGCCACACATGCAGTACACGACCGGGACATGGGGATTCGTTTTGCCGCTCTGGATTCCGCTGCTCCTCTCAGGTGGACCAGCAGGGCTGCTCTGGTGGCTCGACAGCCGGCACCCGCGCCCCGGCCGATGTGTGAACTGCGGGTACGACCTCACCGGCAATGTCTCGGGGACGTGTCCGGAGTGTGGGGCGGTGGCCGAGGCGGCGGCGGAGCGGCCGATTCGTCGATGACGGGAGCAGCGAGGAGCGTATTCTCACGCCGGTCGTGCCGTCATGGCGGTTACGCGTTCGTCAGCCGCTTTACCGCCGCATCCCGCGTCGGATGAATCTCGTAAAGCTTGTCCAGGTTCGTAAGCTGCACGATGTCCACCAGCGGCCCCGGCAGCGACGCCATCACCACTTCGCAGCCGCTCCGCGCCGCCTTCAGCCGCAGCGTCACCAGGCACCCCAGCGCCCGCGACGACGCGTAGATGACGTTGCCCATGTCCAGCACGATCCGTTGACCCGTCGGACCCTCCACCAGCGCGTAGAGCGACTGCTCCAACTCGCCGATGTTGCTCGCGTCCAGCTCGGTTTCCGGATGGAACGACACGACCTTGACGGCGGACTCCTCGGAAACGGTCAGTGCGGCGGCCATTGGCAGTTACTCCCTTCAAACCCGTTGACGGCGGATAGTGTACCGGCTCGCAGCCCTGCCGCGACCGCCCGTTCGCCGGCGGTTCACGGCCGCCCGCGCCTCAGCTCAACCGTCCCTCGGCCGCGTCGCGCAGGGCCCGGTCGATCCGCCTGAGCGTCCGCTCCCGCCCCAGCAGCACCAGCGTGTCGAAGATCGGCGGGCTCACCATGCTGCCCGTCACCGCGACGCGAATCGGCTGCGCCACCTTGCCGAGCCCCAGCCCCTGCGAGTCGCCAAACCCGCGCACCGCTGTCTCCAGCGGCCCGACCGACCAATCCGCCACGCCCGCCAGCGTATCCCGCACGGCCCGCAGCGCCTTGATCCCCGCACCGTCGCCCTTCAGGAACACGTCCTTTACCGCCTTCGGGTCGAATTTCAGCGCCTCGTCAGCCATGAAGATCGACGCGGCCTTTGTCTCAATTTCGCGGAGAATCCGCAGCCCCGGCGACATTTCGAACAGCCGCGCAATCGTCGCGTCGTCGATCCCCCGCAGCGGCGACGCCGGATTAACGCTCAGGTAATCCCGAAACGCCGCGACCTTCCGCTCGACCGGCGCGCCCGCGAGCGCGACCGTGTTGAAATTCAGCAGTTTTTCGCGGTCAAAACGCGCGTTCGTCTTGCCGATCCGATCCACGCCGAAAAGCTCGCACATCTCCGTCAGCGTCATCTTTTCCCGATCGCCGCCCGGCGACCAGCCCAGCAGGGCGATGAAATTCACCACCGCTTCGGGCAGGTACCCGTTCATGCGGAAATCGTGAACCTCGACCTCTTCCAGCGCGACGCCCAGCCGGTCCGCCAGCCGCCGCAGCGGCTCCGACGGCAGGTTCGTGTCCTCGCGCCGCCACGCCGCGAGGAGCGCTGCATCCACGCCCGCGACCTCGCGCACCGCCGCCTCCGCCAGCGTCCCTGCCTTCTCCGCCGCCTTTACGGCCGACCGCACGGCATTGTTGTTCCGCCGCTTGCCCATCTTTGAGCCTTCCATCGTCAGGATCAGCGGCAGATGGGCGTAGTTCGGCGTGCGATACCCGAACGCGAGTTGCAGCCCGATGTGCTTGGGCGTGTTTCCGAGATGCTCCTGCCCCCGCACGACGTGCGTGATGCCCATGTCCTGGTCGTCGACCACCACCGCGAAGTGATACGTCGGCCAGCCGTCGCTCTTGACGATCACGAAGTCGTCCAGCTCGGCCGCCCCGAACGTCACGTCCCCAAGGATGTCGTCGTGCACGACGAAATCCTGGTCCGGCATCTTCAGCCGCACGACCACCGGCCGCCCGGCCGCCCGCGCCTTCTCCGCGTCCCCGTCCGACGGAAAACTCGCCGGCCGCGGATAGCGGAAGCCCTTCTTCGAGTTCACGGCCGCGGCCCGCATCGCCGCGAGTTCCTCGTTCGTGTCAAAGGCGTAGTAGGCCTTGCCGCTGTCGAGAAGCTGCCGCGCGTGCTCGCGGTAGCGATCGAGCCGGGCGCTCTGGTAGTACGACGGCACAAGCCCCGGCGCTTCCGGCCCCTCGTCCCACTGAAGACCCAGCCACCGCAGATCGTCCATCAGCTTCGCATCCGCGGCCTCGATATTCCGCGTCTGGTCCGTGTCCTCGATGCGCAGCAGGAACTTCCCGCCGAGCTTCCTAGCGAGCAGATAATTGAACAGCGCCGTCCGTGCCCCGCCGATGTGCAGATAGCCGGTCGGCGACGGCGCGAAGCGGGTACGCGGCACGGAAAACGCTGGCTCGATCATGCAACCTCCGAGCCCGCGATTATGCCCGATCAGCGGGCAGGCTACAAAGGGAGCGGAGGTAAACGGGAAATCCGACGAGAATCCGAGCCCGACGCGCTAGCGAGGGCGAGGTGCCACGTCGCGGCGTTTCACATTCCGAGCCACACCGTCGCCCAGACCTGCACAGCCGACGTGATCGCCAGGTAGAAGAACACCGTCCACACGATGAACCGCCGCCGCACGCTCACCTCGGAATGATCCTTCCACGCCGGCGAAAGCTCCGCGAGGCGATGATTACGCAGAAACAGCGCCAGCCCGAAGAAGGTCGCGAACAAGTAAAGCCCGAGCGGCGCGGTTTTCCGCCAGCGTCCGAACATAACGACGCCCGCGATCCCGGCCGCGAGATACGAAAACAGCGCGACCAGCGGGAACCACGCGAAAACCGCACCGTTGCTGACGATTCTCGCTCGGACGTACGAAGCCGGAGCATGCGGCTCGAAGCGCAGGTCGTCCGTGAACGCCGTCGCCGGGAGATCGGCCGTGATGATCGTCATTTCGCGCGCGTCCGAAGGCCGAAACAGCGCCGGTGGGTCCTTCACGGCCGTCGCTTTCGTCTTCTTCACGGGCCGCCGCGGAGAATCCTCATCCGCATCGCGAATAACGACGCGCATCTTGAAGGCGTCCAGCAGATCGGGACCGACGCTCGGCCGTACAAGCCCTGTCACAAACAACCGCAGCGGCACCGTCACGTCGCCGTACGCCCGAGTCGGCCGCATCGGGAAAAACGGCTGATCGCTTGGAAACTCCGCATAGATGCACGGCCGGCGGTCGCGGAGAAAGGCCGGCATGTGCTCATCGATCTCGGAGCCGAACTCCTTGCGCACAGTCTCCGCCGACGCCACCCAGACCGCGATAATCACATGCCGGCCGTCGACATAGGGCTCGAGCGTCGCGAGTGTCGACGGATCGACCGAAACCTCATTGGCCGACAGATGCTCGGCGAGCGCGGCAATAGAGGTCGCCGTGATCGTCTCCGCGTGGACGCCGAATTTCTCGACCTGCGAGTGGACCAGTGCGCTGGCGAATCCGCGTGAGCTGCTAAACGAGGGCATCAGCTCGAATGGAATCGTGATTGCACTGAATGCGCGGATTCCGCTGAAGAGCGCACTCATTTTCTGATGCGCCTCCGCGACCGGGTCGGTGCCGTCTGGAATCGGAAAATAATCCCAGACTTCGATCTTCACCGCATCGCCGGTTCCCGGCACCGGCAGCAGCCACACCGCGCGTTCTTTCTCCTCAAGATCAAACGCCGTCGTCACCACCATCCGCTGCACGCCGTCCGCGTGGGCGATGGCCGCAACTTGTTCTTTCTCCGCGACCGGCCGAAGCGTCTCCAGTGTGATCGCCTTCAGCGCCATCCCGTCGCCCGCCGCCGCAGCGACGGCCAGAATCAGCCCGATTCCGCAATTCAGCCAGGTAGTCCTCATCACCCAACATACCCGCGAAGCCGCGATCCGATGCACGATCCGGCGCCAAGCAACAGGCCGGCACCTGCCCCTTGCCCCTTGTCCCTTTGTTACCTTGTTACTTTGTCCCCTTGTTCCTTTGTTACCTTGTTCCCTTGTCCCCTTCTCCCCCCTCAGCCTCCACAATCTGCCCCGACATCACGCCCCCATGCCCCGGCGCAAACCAGGTCCCCGCGTAGTACCCGCGAAAGACCATCACCCGCGCCGAATACACCCCCAGCCCCGGCAGGTTCAACTCATCCAGCGTGATTACCGGCGCATCCTCCGCCCACACGACCCGCACCCGCACCGGCAGCGTCACGTCGTGGTCTTCATACTGAATGCGGGCCTTGATCACCCACCAGTCCCCGTCCGCCTTGTGCGCCGACTCGATCGAGTAGCGGTCATTCCGCGGCGCGCCGAGCTTCCTGTCGTCGCCGCTCATCTGCCACGATCCTGTGAACACCACGTTCCGCAGCGACTCCGCGAACTGCTTCTCCAGCGTCGCCCGATCCGCCTTCGCCGGCGCGGACCCCGTCGGCTTCACCTGCCCGGCGGGCTTCGACGCCGCCGGCCGCGTCGCCTGCCCGCCCGGCGCAGCCTGCCCGGCAATCGCCGTCCCCCGCGCCCCCGCGTACACCACCGCCGCCGCCACCGCAGCCCCCGCGATCGTCCATCCAGCCATCCGAGTCATGCGTCACCTCTCTTGCCTGCTCACGCCGGCCACTCACCGCCGGAATGTTCCCTCGCGGTTCGCCCCCTCGCAAGCCGGTGCCGGCATGCCCGACAAATATCGCACCCGCGGATCCCCGACGTCCGCAAATCGATGTCCTTTCGCCCCCAATTCACCCGCCGCCGCCGCCGCCCAACGCCAATCGAATGCGCCTCATCCATCCGCCGATAGTCCCCTCGCATGGGCGCGTCGGGCTCCGGATGGTCCGGCCAGATCTCCCGATGCCGATATTTCCTGAGGTCCATTCCATGAAGCGATTCCTGCTCGTTCTCTCCCTGCCCGCGACGCTCCTCGCGCTCGCCGCCTGCGACAACCTCACCGGCGCAGGCCTCTTCGGCTCCGAGGCGAACCCAACAGGCGACAGTGCCACGACGGACGCCGACGGCAGCGGCGACGCCGGCGATGGTTCAACGAACGACGACGGCTCGTCCACCGACGACGCCTTCGCCGTCAGCGGCACGATCTCGGCGCCCGCAACCGCCAAGGCCCGTGCCCGCAGCGAAGGCACCGACGCCGAATCAGGCTACATGGTCGTCGCGGCCAGCAACGAGACGCAGGAAATCTACACGACCTTCACCGACGAAAACGGCGAGTTCAAGCTCGAGCTCCCCGATTCCGAGAAGGGCAGCACGTTCATCTTCACGATCGTGAACCCCGACGGCCGCGCCGCCGGTCCCGTCCTCCTTGACGACGCCGGCACGACCGGCGTGACGATGCTCAACCCCGCCTCGCTCGGCACGATCGAGCTGCCCGACAATCCCGCGGAACAGCCGATCGAGGCCGGAAAGGACGGCGATGCTGGCACGCAGGCCGACCCGGGCGTCGGCGCGCGCCTCGATGGCAACGGCGTGCCCGTGGGCGTTCCCACCTTCGGCAAGGGCGACGATGCGAAGGGCGACAAGACCGACGCCGCCTCGCAGACGCTCGATGCTGATCGCGACGGCCTGATCGACATCTTCGACGCCGACAACGACGGGAATGGGATCGTCGACGACTTCGAAAACGCCTCCGACAAGGGCGCGATCCGTCCCGACGCCGGTTTCCACGTGAATTTCTTCACGAATCTCAAGGTCTCCGGCAACGACTCGGCCGTCTACTACGGCGGCGACGACGCGGCCATCGACGCCGCGGTCGCGGAGCAGACGGTCGTAACCTTCGAGGTCGTGCCCGAGCCGGGCGCCACGAAGAAGATCACAGGCGTCCGCCTCAGCGCATTCCCCGCGCCAGACTACCTCGCCGACTTCACCGTCATGGTCCCGACCGACGGTGGGGGCCAGGCCTTCCAGAACTGGAAGGAACTCGATTACCGCTTCGCGGAAGGCGCCGACCGATGGCAGGCGTTCGCCATCCCCCACGCCGTGATGAACGCCGGCGACACGTTCGGCGTCGTCGTCGAGTTCGAGGACGGCACGGCCGTGAAGTTCACGCGCATGATCAACTACGTCTTCAAGAACATCCCGCAGCTCGTCGGTTACGGCTCGGCCGACGTCTTCAGCCCCTACACGACGGGCGACGTCTACTTCGACGGCACGAAGGACTTCATCCTCGAGTTCAAGCCGCCGGTCGACGAGACGGGCACGCCGCTCACGGGCATGGACTACTACTTCGAGTTCTTCTTCCAGGATTCGTCGCACATGCAGATCAACGACATCGATGCGGGCGCGACCTGGCCGACGCTCCCGGCGAATTTCAATGGGAATTTCTACGTTGTCTCGCGCGACCAGCTCACGACGCTCTCGCCCGACGGCACGTTTACGGTCACGCTGCCGAAGGAGCTCTTCGTCAACACGGTCGTCAAAAAGGACGCGTCCAGCGTCGCCGTGTCGGGCTACCAGATCGACATCGCGGCCCAGAACACCGGCAACGCCGCGCTGAAGCTCAACTACACGAAGCAGTAGCCGCAGACTCGCGTGGGCCCTCGTGCCCGCGAATGCGATGAAGAGTGGGGCGGGCCTCCGTGCCCGCCCCCCTTGATCGAGTGATGGGGGACCGGTCTCCGACCGGTCTTTTCTCAGGAAACCCCGAACATTGGGGGACCGGTCTCCGACCGGTCTTTTCTCAGGAAGTCCCAAACATCGGGGACCGGTCTCCGACCAGTCTTTTCGCCAATCGCCCCACGTCCCGCGATCGCTGGTGCGGCACCGGCCAACCCGCCGGTTTTCAACTTCGCACCACCGACGCCCTCGCGATTCCCGTTGCAGCACGCCCGCGGGTGTCTTCCGCACCGCTGCGGCACTCCAGCAAAGGTCATGCCGAACCGCCCGTATTTTCCTTGCCAGGCACGTTTCTCGCGCTTTACACTACATGCATTGAAAGGGGGGGATACGCATGCGATCGATCCTTCCTCTTGCCTTGATCGCGGCAGGGACCGCAGCCTCCGCCAGCGTCTCGCTCTCCGTCGACCTCGTCGACCCCGCGGACGGCATCACGCAACCCCCGCCCGGCGTCATCGCCATCGACATCCTCGCCGATCTCTCCCCCGACGACGGCTGGGTCGCGGCCGGGTTCTACGGACTCGTCACGCCGCTGGGTCAGGCCGAGGGCGTGACGCTCCGCTACGCCCCGGACAACGAGCCGAACAACCCCTCGCCCGAGTATCTGCTCAACCCCGGCACGGCGAACCGCTTCGTCACCTTCATCACCCGCCCGCGCCTCCGCGACGGCGACATCCGCTACACCATCGCCGGCGCGGCCATCGCCGGCGCCTACGCCACCGGCGGCCCCGTGGCCGTCGCCGACCCGCTCGAACTCGACGTCCGCTGGTTCACCTCCGCCCCCGAACCGCCGCCCAGCGTCGACGGCGCGATCGCCCGCATCTCACTCGACGTCTCCGCGCTCCTCGACTCGCACCCGGGCGCGGCCTTCGCCACCGGCCGGCCCGCGGACGCGACCGGCCCGATCATCTTCCAGAGCGAGCATCCATCGGGCGGCGGCCTGGGAACGGTCAGCGTGAGCTACGACGACCCAACGGTCCACGGCCTCGACTGGGCCGTCTGGTATGTCCCTGAACCCGCGCCACTCGCGTGTCTCCTGATCGCCGCCGTGACGCTCCGCTCGCGATAGTGCGAAGCGAAAGGAAGGTGTCGCATGCATCCACTTCGCACATCGCTGATCGCCGCCGTAGCGCTCGCCGCCTCCGCCTCCGCCACCGTTACAACCACCGTCGACCTCGTCGACCCCTCCGACGGCATCACGCCGCCGCCGACCGGCGTGATTGCGATCGACGTGATAGTGGATGTCAGCCCTGACGACACCTGGACGGCCGGTGGAATTCGTGCGTTCGTGACTTCGGAAGGCGACGCCGTCGGTGTCCGGCTCCTGTACGCTCCAGGCGACGATCCGAATACGCCTCAGGCCGATTACCTGCTCAATCCCGGCATCGAGCACCGCTTCGTGACGTTCCTCACCAAGCCACGGAATCGCGACGCAAGCGGGAGATTTGCGAACGGAGGTGCCGCGGTTGCAGGACGGTACGTAGGAGGTGCGATCGAAACGGCCACGCCGACCGAGCTGAACGTCGCTTGGTTCAGCAGTCCTCCCGAGAGCTCCTCGTCGCCCAGCGTGGATGGGGCCGTCGCGCGACTCGCGCTCGACGTTTCGTTGCTCCTTGGGTCACAGCCCGACGTGGTGTTTGTCGTCGGGCGGCCGTCGGAGGCCACCGGACCAATCGTGTTTCACAGCGAACACGGTGGGGGGCAGGATCTCGGAACGGTGAGCGCGAGTTACGACGATCACAGAATCACCGGCCTCGACTGGGCCGTCTGGTATGTGCCCGAACCCGGCACGGGTTTTCTGCTCTTTGGCGCGACGGCGCTCCTGGGCCGGTTTTTTCGCTGCACGAGATAAAGGTGCAAAATGTCCGCTCGGTTCGTCATTTTGGGTGTCGCTGTCGCGTCGACCGTGGCTCCGGCACGGGCTGACCTCGCCGTCTCAGTCGATATCTACGAGTACATTGGTGAAGTGCCGCCGCCACCCGGTCTTCTCGCGATTGACATGTTCGTCGACCCGGCCCCCGACGACGTCTGGACCGTTGGCGGTCTGTACGGGCGCGTAACGCCGTGGGGCCAGGCCGCGGGTGTTGGAATTCGCTATGCGCCACATGACGACCCGAACACGCCGTTTCCCGAGCACCTGCTGAATCCGGGGCGGAGCAATCGCTACACGACGTTCGTGACCAAGCCGCGCAATCGCGACGCGAGTCGCAGATTTGACGACGCCGGCGCCGCGATCGCCGGCGGCTATGTGCACGCCGCACAGGCAACCGCCAATCGACACGAAATCGACGTCGCCTGGTTCGCCGATCCCCCGGAGGGTCCGGATTCACCCAGCGTGGATGGCTTCGTCGCTCGGATTACGATCGACGCTCGTTCGCTCTTCGACGGCGACCCCAATTTTTTCTTCGAACTCGGTTCGCCGCAGTCCGCGACCGGGCCGATCATCTTTGAAAGCGTATTGCCGGGGAGTGCGTTCGGCACCGTCAGCGCCAGCTACGACAACCCCACTCTCACCGGCCTCGACTGGGCCGTCTGGTACATCCCCGAGCCCGCGCCGATCGCGATTTTCCTCATCGCCGCCGTCGCGCTCCGCTCGCGATAGCGCGCAGCGAAAGGAAGGTGCCGCATGCATCGAGTTCTCCGATCACTGATCGCTGGCGCGACGTCCGCCGCCTCAGCCTTCGCCAGCGTCACCACCACCGTCGATCTCGTCGACCCCTCTGACGGCATCACCCAGCCACCGCCGGGGATTCTCGCCGTCGACGTCCTGATTGACGTAAGCCCCGACGACACCTGGACTGCTGCCGGAATAGGTGCCGAGGTCACGTCAATCGGTCGCAACGCCGGCGTATCGCTTCGGTACGCTCCGGATGTTGAGCCGAACTCGCCGCAGCCGAACTACCTGATCAATCCAGGCGTGGAGAACCGATTCGTCACCTTTCTCACGCGGCCGCGCGATCGCGACAGCATCGAGCGCT
The DNA here is from genome assembly GCA_045863555.1 of Planctomycetota bacterium. GTDB lineage: Bacteria > Planctomycetota > Phycisphaerae > UBA1845 > Fen-1342 > JACRLV01. The sequence continues at coordinate 22,087 of BTUU01000015.1, forward strand.
ACGAGGACGCCGGTGCCGCGATCGGCGGCCGTTACGCCGGCGCCGGAGGTCCCATCGCGTCCGCGTCGGCTTTCGATTTGAATGTCGGCTGGTTCAGAAATCCTCCGGCCATGTCCACATCGCCAAGCGTCGATGGCGCCATCATGCGAGTTGCGCTGAACGTCGCCGATCTCCTCGTCGCGAACCCTGGCGCGACATTCGCGGCCGGGAGCGTCGCGGATGCCGCCGGTCCAATCATCTTTTCAAGCGATCTCGGCGAATTCGGCATCCCCGGAACGGCCAGCGTCAGCTTCGACAACCCGACCCCCCGCGGCCTCAACTGGGCCGTCTGGTACATCCCCGAACCCGCGACCCTCGTCATCGTCCTCCCTGCTGCTGCGATCCTTCGCAGACGCCGCTGAGCCCACTCGTCGATGTCCGCACCGGTATCTGCATTTCATCTGTGTCCATCGGTGTCCATCTGTGGTTAAATGTCTTCCTGATTCCGCGCACAGCCCGCCAGAATCCGCCAACCGGCAACACAGGCGCGCCCGCGTCCGCCAACACACCGCCGGCGCGACAAGACTAGACCATCCCGGCCGGTCAACAGCCGTGAATCGGAGGTCCGTCGATGCGCATTCGCCCGATGTCAGTCGGCCGGACGGGGGGAAGAAGCTCAATTCACGATCTGAGGAAAATCACACACCTATCTAGCAAATCTAGAACAGCGATATTATCAGAAGGAGCGCAAAACGAGTGTACACACACATTGAGCACCTTGAGCATCTTGAAATCCCGTTCACGGTCCTTTCGATGCCGCATCAGCGAAGATGGACCGGATTTCCGAAAGGAATCGCCCCATGTTGAATCGCCACGCGTGCGCATGCAGTGCTCGGGGGTCAAACATCGTCGCCTCAGCCCGCCCGATCGCATCCACGACCGCTTCAACCGCCTGCTCCGCAAAGAGCGCCCCGGTCACGCCGTCGGCCACCGTCTCCGTCGCCCCGCCCCGGCCATACGCAATCACCGGGCACCCGTGCGCCATCGCCTCGACCGGCACGATCCCGAAATCCTCTTCGCCGGGAAAAAGCAGCCCCCGCGCCGCCCGATACCGCCGCACGACCTCCGCATCCGACTGGAACCCGAGAAACTCCACGCCCGCGGGCCGCGTCTCCCGCAGCCGCGCCGCCTCCGGCCCGCCGCCGATGACCACGAGCCGCCGCCCGAGCCGCACGCACGCCTCGACGGCCAGGTCGAGCCGCTTGTATGCCACGTGATGCCCGACCGCCAGGTAGTAATCCTCGCGCGGCCCCGGCGGCGGCGGCTCCTCGGGCACGTCGACCGGCGGATAGACGACGTCCGCCTCGCGCCCGTAACACCGCCGAATCCGCTCCGCCACCGTCCGCGAGTTCGCCACAAACCGGTCCACCCGCCGCGCCGCCCGCGCATCCGCCCGCCGCACGAAAGCACACACCGTCGGCCACAGCGGTCGAAGCGGCGCGGGCAGCGTCGCGGCGTACTGCTCGGAAATCGCCGGCTCCCAGACATACCGCATCGGCGAGTGGCAGTAACACACGAGCCGACTCGCATCGTCGACGCTCATCGCCTTCGCGATCGCCGCATCCGAGCAGATCACGAGCCGCGCCGGCCCGATGTGCATCGCCCGCGCCGCCGCGGGCAGCAGCGGCAGCAGTTGCGGGTAGTACCGCGTCACGCCCGGCAGCGCCTGAAGCCACGACGTGATCACGCGATGCCGCCGCCCGCCCAGCAGGCTCGAATGCCGATCAGGATCGCCCATCCCCGCCGCATCATGCACCAGCGTGTAAACCGGCGCATCCGGCACAAGCGTCGCGATCGCGTCGAGCACCTTCTCCCCGCCGCGCCGCCGCACCAGCCAATGGTGGCTGAGCGCGGCCGAGCAGGGGAGCGGTTCAATCAACATGCGGCGTACCATACACTCCCGGAATGGATGGCACGAAACGCATACGGGTCGTCGCGCTCGGCAGTGCGGCCGCCGCGCTCGGCTGGTCCGAGACGACGCTGGAGCTCACCTCCGCCGCGCGCCTCTCCGATCTCATCGATCGTCTCGAATCGCAGAGCGACCGCCTCGCCGCCGCGCGCGGCCGCGTGCGCTACGCGGTCAATCAGAAATACGCGAACCCGGCGGCGGAGCTCGCGGACGGCGACGAAGTAGCCGTAATTCCACCGGTGTCGGGGGGCTGACCGTGACGATCCGGGCCTGGCTCACGCGCGAGCCGATCGGACTGACCACCTTGTCCGCGTCGATCGCGACCGCCGCGGACGGCGCGATCGCCGGTTTCGAAGGCGTAGTCCGGGCCGAAAAGAACCCGGCCGGGCACGACCTCGTCGCGCTCGATTACACGGCCTACGAACAGATGGCCGAATCCGATCTCCTGCGGATCTGCACGGAGGCCTCGGCGGGAAAGGATGTCTCGAAGGTGCTCGCCGTCCACAGGCTCGGCCGCCTGGCGATCGGCGAAGCCTCGATCGCGATCGTCGTCGCCGCCCCGCATCGCGCGGCCGCGTTCGACGTCTGCCGGGCGGTGATCGAAATGACGAAGGCGGATCTGCCGGTGTTCAAGCGCGAGATCTGGTCCGGCGGCGACGCCACGTGGGTGGATTCGCTCTGAGCGCGGCGCGATCCGGAGCAAACCGCATCCGGCCCGATCAGGGGTTGGCTACTTGTCCGACTTCTTTCCGCCGAGCATCGCCGCAAGCGCCGCGAGTTTCTGCTGCGCGAAGCTCATCGGCGACTCCGGCGTCGGCGCTTCGGATTCAAACCGTGATGCCGCGACCGGCGCCTCCGAATCCGGCGGAACCGCGCCGACCGGCGACTCCGCCGACGGCACGCAGACCTGGTCCACGACATCGATCGCCGGCTCAAACGTCTCACCGGGTTCGACCGGGATCAGGCAGGCCCGCTTCGGCGGCGTCTTGCGGGTTGCACCGCGTTCCTGCCGCCACCAGCGGTCGACGATGCGATCGACGTCGCAGCCCTTTCCGCCGCTCGCCCACAGGCCGAAGAAGTCCATGTTCGCGCTCTGCGGCTCGCGCGGCGGCATGTCGATCAGCGTCCGCATCGGCATCAGCACCGCGTCGCCGATGATGAACCCCTCGCCCGGCTTCATGCTCGGCAGCAGGCTGATCAGGCTGCGGAACTGGTCGCTGACGACCCGCGCCGCGTATTCCTGGTCGTCCGGGTTGTTCATCCGCATCAGCACCATGCTGTTGCACTGGCTGAGCACCGTCTCGCTGATTTCGCTCGGCCGCTGGCTGACGATCATCGCCGAGACGCCGTACTTTCGCCCTTCCTTGGCGACCTTCTCCACCGCGTTCCGCGCGAAGGTCTTGCGACCCTGGATCGGCTTCCGCGGCAGGTAGTTGTGCGCCTCCTCGAACACCATCAGCACCGGGTGACGCACGTCCGGCGGCGACCAGAAGTTGAAGTCGAAGATCGCCCGCGTGATCACAGCGACCGTCGTATCAATGACGTCGAACGGCAGGCCCGACAGATCCACGATCGTCAGGTTCTTCCGCTCGTCCATCCGGCCGAGCATCTGCCGGATCACCCACGATACCGTCCGGCTCAGGGCCCCGGCGCCCGCGGACGTGTCGAATTTGTTCAGCAGGTCGACGTTTCGCCGGGCCTGTTCCAGCGGCCGGAGCAGGAAGTCGTACCGGCGGTCGTTCAGCTTCGTTTCGATCGCATTGAGCAGCGAAAGCAGCCGGCCGTTGAAGGTCGCATGCGGCGTTTCGCCTTCCGACGCCGAGGGGTTGAACTCCATCTTGCGGCTCAGCAGCAGCTTCTCCTGCTCCTCCGGCGGAAGCTGCCGGAAGGGCAGCCTCGAGAACGCGTAGTTCGGCGTGTTGGTCACATACCGCGCGGCGTTCATGTTCTCCGCGTAGATGCGAAGCTGATCGAGCGAGTAGTACACCGGCGTGTCGATCGTGAACTCCCACTTCAGGCCGAGTTCCTCGGCCGATGGAAATTTCAGCCTCTCAAACGCCTGGCGCAGAAAGACGCGCTGGGCGTTGACCGTGTCCGGGTTGCCGTTCGCGTCGACGAAGAGTTGCTCGAACTCCTCGTAGTTCATCATCCAGTATGGAAGCACGAGGTTGCGGTCCGAGAGGTACGTCACGTTCGGCAGGGGGTTCCCCGCGTCGTCGCTGAACGACTTCAGGTACTCGCCGTGCATGTCGAACATGATGACCTGCGAGTGCGGCAGGCGCGTCGCCTCGTACACGATCTTCGCGGTCGTGCAGCTCTTACCGGAGCCCGAGTTGCCCATCACCGCGACGTGCTTGGCAAAGAACTCCTTGCCGAGAACCTTCACTTCAAAATCGGTATCGATGGCGAATCGGCCCATCGAGAACGCCTTGGCCGTGCCGTTGCCGGCGAGCGCGTCAAACGACCCGAAGATCAACTCGAAATCTTCGTCGACGCCGAGGCGGACGGGGTCGCCGAGCGTGGGGTATTCGTTGACGCCGCGCGAGAAGCGGTCGCCGTTCACCGTGCCGAGAAGCTGGCAGCGGATCGTGATCCGCGTCGGCGTCTCGGGGTTCGGCCCCGGTTCGAGGTCGCCGGCCACGCCGACGCGCGTGATGTACCCGATCAGCGTCCGCCGGCCCATCGGCAGCGTGACATACGTGCCGAGGCGGCCGATGCGGTACGTCTTGCCGTGGTAGTCGAGTTTCAGATCGGGGACGGCGATCTGCACCTCGATCTCATCGCCTTCGACGGCGATTACCCGTCCGATATCGAGTGGGTCCATCGTATACCCCCTGCATGCGCAGTCCGCTCGGAGCGCAAGTCCACAGGAGGAGCATTCAATACAGCCGCTGCAGACCCAAACGGCCGCCGCCGAAAGCCGACCAGACCCGCGCGGCGGCACCTTCTATCGGGCCGGTCTGCCGCGATCACGGCGAATGGTCAGCCGATGTGCATCCGGCGAGGATCGGGTACCCCGACCCGCGTTTCACCCCTGCGGACGGTTCGGGTAAGCTTCGCGGATGCACGCGGACATCTCCCGGATTCTGATTCACGAGCAGACGATTCGTTCCCGGGTGCGCGAAATGGCCCGCCAGATCGCGGCCACGTACACGCCCGGCGGGCCCGGATTGACCATCGTCCCCATTCTCAGCGGCTCGATCATCTTCCTGGCCGATCTGATTCGCGAACTGCCTCTCAAGATGAAGATCGCCCTCGTCCATGTTTCGACATATCCGGGCCGAAGCACCATGGCCGGGGAGAGCCGCACGATCCACGAGCCGGTTGGCGATATTCGCGGGCGGCATATCCTCGTAGTGGACGACATCCTGGATACCGGCGGGACGCTTCGCCGGGTCCAGGCGATGATCCGCCGCTTCGAGCCCGAGAGCATCCGGACGGCCGTGCTCCTTCGCAAGCCGAGCAAGGCTCCGGCCGATCTCGCGGTCGAATTCGTGGGCTTCGATATCGAGGATCAGTTCGTGGTGGGGTACGGGCTGGATTTCGACGATCACTATCGAAACTACCCGCACATCGGCGTGCTGCATGCGGAGCTGCTCCGATGATCGGGCGCCGCGAGGAGTTCGTGTCCGTTCACATGGGCGCGAAACCCGGCGGCGCGGCGGCGGCGATCGACGCGGCGGCCGCGATCCCGGCCGACGTCCTCGACAGTAGCGAGATCGTCGAGTTCTCCATCAAACCGTCGCTCTGGTTCATCGCGATCGTCAGTTTCCGATTCGTGGCCGCGTGTCTGGCGCTCGCGGGTCTGGTGGCCCTCGCTTCGCGCGAGGGGTGGACTACCTTTTCGGCTTACTCCTTCATGGCGTTTGCCTGGGCCGCGGTGGGGCGGGTGCTGGTCGCAGGGCTTCAATGGGCGAGCCGTCTCTACGTGCTGACGAACCGGCGGGTCATGCGCTTCAGCGGCGTGCTGCACGTCACGTTCACCGAGTGCCCGCTCCGAAAGATCAACCAGGCTCACATCAAGCTGTCCGCGTTTCATCGCCTCGTCGGCATGGGGACCATCCGCACGGTTCCGGTCGACGACCGCCTCGATCGCGTGAGCTGGGAACATGTCGCGCGGCCGGGGCCGATCTATGAGCGCCTGATCGCGGCCATCCGCCGTGCCCAGAACGGGAACATCTGATCCGATCGCTTGCGTCCGATCGCGCACCGCCCTGCGGAAATTCGCGCAGTACCGGTGCCCTCGCTTCGCTCCTGCTTGAATCGCCGTCGAATCGCCCCCCGAAACGACGGCATGCTTGGCCGAGCATGCCGCGATCGGTCCCTTCGAATCGGAACGCCAGTTGCCGTACGAACGCCGGGTGGGCCGCTTTCACGGTCCGGTTGGTGAATCGCCTTTTCGGAGAATCGCAGATGCTCTCACGCCGTTCCTGGGCCGAGCCGTGGAAGATCAAGATGGTCGAACACCTCCGCATGACCACGCGCGAAGAGCGCGAGGCGGCCATCGCCGAGGCAGGTTTCAATACATTCCTGGTTCCCAGCCGGATGGTCTACATCGATTTGCTCACAGACTCGGGCACGTCGGCGATGAGCGACCGCCAGTGGGCCGGGCTCATGCAGGGCGACGAGTCATACGCCGGCTCAGAGAATTTCTACCGGCTGGAAGCGACCGTGCGGAAGTTCTACGGCTACAAGCACCTCATCCCGACGCACCAGGGGCGAGGCGCGGAACATATCTTGAGCCAGATCTGCATCCGGCCGGGGCAGGTCGTGCCGGGAAACATGTACTTCACGACCACGAAGATGCACCAGGAGCTCGCGGGCGGAAAGTTCTTCGACGTGGTCATCGACGAGGCCCATGACCCGCGGAACGAGCATCCCTTCAAGGGAAACTGCGACCTGAAGAAGATCGAGCGGCTCATTGCCGAGGTCGGCGCGGCCAAGGTCGCGTACCTGTCCCTCGAAACCAACGTGAACATGGCCGGCGGCCAGCCGTGCAGCCTCGAGAACATCCGCGCGACCTGCGATCTCTGCCATCGCCACGGGATCAAGGTCTATCTCGATGCGACGCGGGCTGTCGAGAACGCCTACTTCATCAAGGAACGCGAGCCGGGTCATGCCCACCGGACGCTGGCCGAGATCCTCCGCGATATCTGCGACTGCACGGACGGCTGCACGATGTCGGCCAAAAAGGACGCACTCGTCAACATCGGCGGCTTCCTCGCGCTCAACGACGACGAACTCGCCGAGCAGGCCCGGAACATGGTCGTCGTGTACGAGGGCCTGCACACGTACGGCGGCTTGGCCGGCCGCGACATGGAGGCGATGGCGATCGGGATCGAGGAATCGGTCCAGCTCGATCACATGCACGCGCGAATCGGCCAGGTCGAGTATCTGGGCCACAAGCTGATCGAGGCGGGCGTTCCGATCGTGCGGCCGATCGGCGGCCACGGGATTTTCATCGACGCGAAGTCCTTCCTGCCGCACATCCCGCGCGAGCAGTTCCCGGCCCAGGCCCTCTCCGCGGCGCTCTACGTGGACTCCGGCGTTCGGGCGATGGAGCGCGGGGGCGTTTCGGCCGGCCGCGACAAGGAAACGGGCAAGAACCTCTTCCCGTCGTTGGAACTGGTGCGGCTGACTCTGCCGCGCCGCGTCTATACCCAGGCCCACATGGACGTGACGGCGGAGTCGGTGATCGCGTTGTACGAGAATCGGGAGAACATCGTCGGGCTTCAGTTCACCTATGAACCGAAGTACCTCCGGTTCTTCCAGGCCCGGTTCGAGCCCGTGCGCGGCGGACGCGTGCTCCTCACCTGACGTTGATCGCCCGCGATCGGGCGGCCTCACGTTTTCGGTTCGAGCGGCACGCCGGTTGGCGGCGTTTATTCGACAAACGGGATCTGAATGAACGCCTGCGTTCCCTCGCCAGGACGGCTGTCGAGCCAGATGCGCCCGCCGTGCGACTCAACGACGCGGAATGCGCGCGGCAGACCCAGGCCGCGGCTCCGACCCGCGACCCGATGCGAAAAGAAGGGGTCGAACGCGCGCTGAAGGACCGACGCGCTCATCCCGCAGCCCGAGTCGATGACCACGATCTCCAGCGCGTTTGCTCCGACGGCAGCCGGTTCCGCGCTGATCGAAGTTCGGCTGGCCATCCGGACGAGGATCCGCACAGCCCCCGGACGGTCGTGCATGGCGTCAATCGCGTTCTGAATCAGCTCTCCGGTCGCCGTGGTTAACTGGGCGGCGTCGGCCCGCGCCCGTCGGCTCACCGCTTGGGCCGCGCGGTCGAGTTCGAACTCGATGCGGATTCCCGCGGGAAGGTTGCGGTCGCGCCACGCCGCACGAATGGACTCGAACACCTGCGCCGGCGAGCACTCCGAAAAGGCCGGGGCCCGCGGGATCGCGAAGTCCATCAGTTGCGAGACGATCCGGCTGCAATCATGCGCCTTCGTCTGAATCTGCAGCAGCGCGCGGTACGCCTCGCTGTCGGGGTCCGCGTCTCGGAGCAGCAGTTCCGCCCGGCCGGAAATGACGCTGAGCGGGTTGTTCAGCTCGTGACCTGCCCCGCCCGCCAGTTCAGCGATCATCGAGAGCGCGCGGGAGCGGAGGATCTCGCCCTGGGCGCGCTGAAGCCGACGATTGGTTTCCATGAGGTCGTCGGTCAGGCGCTGCGCCTGCCCGTGAGATTCGAAATCGGCGATCGCCGTCGCGATTCGAGCCAGGAATGCGCCGGCGCACGCGTCGTCGACGGAAGTGGCCGCCAATCCGGCGCGGGCCGCGATCAGCAAGCCCCCCAGGTTCCGTCCCGCGCGCGACAATGGGACGAATTCGAGGAGTTCCTGTTCATCGGTCTTCATGCCCGCGGTCGCGAAGAGCTGTCGGCCGCGCCCGTCGAGGGGCGTGCGGGCAGGGGTGGATTCCAGCCATCGGCGCCACTCGTCCGTGGCGGGGAAGACCGAGCTCGTGTGCCGGCCCGTCGATTCGCGATACGCCGCCGCGACGACGCCTCCTCCGGTCGCGAAAACCGCCCGGATGTCATTCGGCCAGAGATGCCCGGCAGACTCGAGCGCGAGCGAGGCAATCGCCGCGAGCCCGCCACGCACGTTGATTCGCGATTCGAAGCAGCTCATCGCGGCGGCCAGCAACCCCGGTGTCGATGCCTTTGACGCCGTTTCAAGAGTTCGGCGTCCACCCCGCATGGCGGCATCGATCGCCCACTCCAGCACCGTTGCGGCCGTGGGAGGGGGACTGAATCCCAGTGCGTTCTGCCACCGCACGACCTCGGCGTCGAGGCCTTCCATCTCTTTCTCGACATCGGCCCGCCGCAGATGGATCAGCGTGCAGCAGGCGTCGACGTCGTCTCCGTCTGACGCATCGCCGGGCCCGGTCTCGGAGGATTGAACGATGGAATTCGCCGCGCGGACGACAGCGACCAGCGCGTGGTAGTCGGGCGACGAGAGCACCGGATCGCCCGAGAGAGCGTGCAGGCGGATCGCGTCGCAAACCGCCGGCGGAAACGACCATGCCTCCGCGACCCATGCACCGGCCACGCAGTGATCGACGCCGAGATGGCGCGTCTCCATCCGTCCGGTTTGCCCGGCCGCGCCGCGCGTCGTCAGGAGCCGCTCAAACGACCTCGGATAGACCACGGCGAGGGCGAATTTTCCAAGGTCATGCAGGGCTCCGGCGAGAAGCGCGGTTTCCGGAGCGACCCGCAGATTCGGGCTGGCCCGCGCGATCCGCTCGGCCAGGATTCCGACGGCCAGCGAGTGGCGGATCAACTCAGAAAGCTGGCTCAGATTGCATTCTCGCCGGGATGCGAGCAAAAGGAAGTGCCGCAGCGTCCGCTGGATCAGGATCGCGGCAACCGCGCCGCCGCGGAGACGCTCGACCATCTCGACGGTCGAAGACATGGCGTCGCTGTCCGAGAGCAACGCGAGCGCCTTGATGCCGCCGCCGTCGAGTTCGAGTTCGGCCACGAGAACCGGTTTCGGGTCGCGGGCGTCCAGCGACGCGATCAGCCGCGCCACGTCCGGCGGCGGTGGGAGTGCGCAGACATGCGAGCGCGCAATCTCCAGTTCCGCCACGCCCACGCTTCCGGTCTCCCGCCCCTGCGAACCTCTTACGCCGTGACTAATTCCGCGATCCTCTTCACCAGGTCCGAAATAATGAACGGCTTCTTGATGAAGTCGTTCGCGCCGGATTCGAGGAGCCCCTGCACTTCCTCCCGGTTCACGATGCCCGACACGATGATGATCTTCACGTCCTGCAACTCCGCGTCAGCGCGAATGCTCTTGACCACGGCGTTCCCGTTGATGTCAGGGAGCAGATAGTCCAGGACGATCACGTCCGGGTGAAATTCCTTTGTCCGAAGCCCCGCGTCGAAGCCTGTGGAGGCGGTGGCGACCTCGAATCGACCGTCCCGCTCCAGCCATTCGACGAGCATGTCGACGATTTCCGGCTCATCGTCCACCACGAGCACGCGTTTTTTGCCCATGTCGAGGTTTTCGAGCGGGATGTCGTTTTCCTGCATGAACTGGATCAGGCTCTCGCGCGGAATTCGCCGAAAACGCGACCCGGGAACCCGAAACCCCTTCAGGCGGCCGTTGTCGAAGCAACGGATAACCGTCTGCTGGCTCACCTTGCATATTTCCGCGACCTCGCCGGTCGTGTAGACGCTCTTGCTCAACCGGGAACGGTCATTGGTGGTCGCTTCAGTCATCTCAGCTTCCCTGCTTTCTCTATCTTCCCCATCTTCAACCAGTATACAGGGAATGCGCAGTTTTGGGCAAGTCGAAACCGACGGATTATTCGCGGTAGGGGCGGGGTCGAACGTCGGTGGGAACGTGATCCTCTATCTGGAAAGTTCTACCAGCAATAGAGTTACGTCCGTTGGATGGATTCCGGATACCCGCGCGGCCTGGCCGACAGATATCGGACGAACTTCCGTCCACCGTTGCAGTGCTTCCCGCCGCAGATGTTGAATCGAGGCAAAGTCGAAATCGGACGGGATCGACCGATCTTCGAGTGAACGGAATTCATCAATCGCGCGACGCTGTCGATCGAGATAACCCGCGTACTTGATCTCGACCAGTTGTCGAGCCCAGACGTCGGATGGCACGGCCGCCAGCTCCGCGCAACCCTCGCGAAACCGCTCGCCGTCTTCCTCCGGCCGCTTCAGCCAATCGACGAGCGGCTTCCCCTCGTGCCGCATGGCCGCGAGAACGGCGGCCAGTTGGGTTTTGACATTCCGCTTGTCCTGGAAGCGGGCCCAGCGATCATCATCGACCAGGCCAAGCTCGCGTCCGAGCGGCGTGAGCCGTTCGTCGGCGTTGTCGTAGCGCAGATGCATCCGGTGCTCCGCCCGTGATGTGAACATCCGGTACGGCTCGAGCACGCCGCGCGTTACGAGATCGTCGATCATGACGCCGATGTACGCCTGGTCGCGGCCGAGAACGATTGGCGGGGTCGCCGCGACGAACCGCGCCGCGTTGATGCCGGCGACGATTCCCTGCCCGGCGGCTTCCTCATAGCCGCTCGTCCCGTTGATCTGCCCGGCGAGGAAAAGACCGTCGATGTTCCTGGCCATCAGTGTCGCAGAGGTCTGCTCGGGCGGAACGAAGTCATACTCAACCGCATAGCCCCACTGGAGCACCCGGGCGTGCTCCAGTCCGGGAATCAGCGCGAGGATCTCCGCCTGCACATCACGCGGGAGAGAGGTACTGATGCCGTTGATATAGATTCGCTCGCTCGTCCGGCCCTCCGGTTCGAGAAAGAGCTGATGGCGCTCCTTGTCGGCGAAGCGGACGACCTTGTCTTCGATCGACGGGCAATAGCGCGGACCGACTGACTCGATCTGGCCGGAATACATCGGGGCCCGGTGCAGGTTGGCCCGAATCAGGTCATGCACGCGCTCATTTGTGTGCGTGATCCAGCAGCAGATCTGCGGTTGCGTAATCCGGTCCGTCATGAAAGAAAACGGCGCGGGCGTGGCGTCCCCATGCTGCTCGTCGAGGCTTGCGAAGTCGATCGTTGCGCGATCAAGCCGCGGCGGCGTGCCAGTCTTCAGCCGGCCGAGGCGCAGACCCAGTGCCGCGAGCGAGGCACTGAGGCCAACCGCCGCGTTCTCTCCAATTCGCCCGCCCGGCGACTTTTCTTCGCCACAGTGCATGAGTGCGCGAAGAAACGTACCCGACGTGACGACGACCGCACGCGAGGCGATCCGCCGGCCGTCGGACAGCGCGACTCCGACGACCCGCCTGCGGCGCTCGTCTGCGGCGTCGGCCTCGATTGCCTCGACCCCGCCTTCAAGGATCGTGAGGCCCGGGCATTCTTCGAGTCGACGCCGCACGGCCGCTGCGTAGACGTCCCGGTCCGCCTGTGCGCGCGGCGCCCAGACGGCTGGTCCCTTCCGCCGGTTGAGCATGCGAAATTGAATGCCCGTCTCATCGGTGACGAGGCCCATCAGCCCGCCGAGCGCATCGATCTCGCGGACAATCTGCCCCTTGCCGATTCCGCCGATCGCAGGGTTGCACGACATCCGGCCGATCGCGTCGCGTTGAAATGTCACCAGCGCCGTTCGAGCCCCGAGCCGCGCGGCCGCCCACGCGGCCTCGGCCCCGGCGTGGCCGCCGCCGATCACAAGCACGTCAAATTCAGGCTCCCGCTCGTCTGGCATCGTCTGGAGTGTAGCCGCTCGGCGTGACCCTGGATGCGGCCCGCCGCGGCGTCCAGTTGCCAGGACGCTTGGCAGCGCCAAATATCATCCTGACGCGGCGCTGCGGCCGCGAGAATGGGAGAATAGACGATCATGTTTCGAATCTGGCTGTGTCTGGCGGCGGCGGGGATGTGCGGGCTGGGTTCGGCGGCGCGGGCGGATGCCGTCGACCTCTGCGGCGAACTCACGGCGGGCGTCGAATGCACGCTCTTCCAAACGGGCGACGGGCGACTCTACGTGCTGGATGACGCCGGCAAGTTCGTCGTCGGCGATCGCGTGCGCGTCATCGGCGAGCGCGACGAAGACTGCGTCAGTATTTGCATGCAGGGCAATGGCTGCATCACCGTCGCCTCGATCACCTATTGCGACGATGAGCAGATCACGGCCTGTGGAAAGCTCGTCGACGGCGTCGAGTGCATCCTCTTCGAAGACGACAAGGGGTTTCTCTTTGCCATTGACGACACGGGCGGTTTTTCGGTCGGCGATCGCGTGCAGGTGACCGGTCGCTTTGAGAGTGACTGCATCAGCGTGTGCATTCAGACCACCGGCTGCATTCGTCAGAACACGATCCGGGCCGGCGCGGCGGATGGTTCCTGCCCGGATGACGGCGGCTCGATCGTCTGCCCGGCCGCGGCGGCGGGGCTGCTTGCCCTGAGTGGTGCGGGTCTGCTGCGACGGAGGAATTTCAACGCCTGAGCCCGGAGTGCGGGCTTACCCGGCCGCGGGACCGCGCAGACGCTCCTCAAGTTCGGCGACGCGTCGTTCGAGCTGTTTGACGGTCTGCGTCAGGTCGGGCAGCTTCATCACATGCACGACCTGGCGCTTCATTTCCCGGATCGGAATCGCCGGTTGCCCGAGGACCGTTTCGCCGTCGGGCACGCTGTTCGTGACGCCGGCTTTCGCGCCGACGGTCGCGCGGTCGCCGATGCGGATATGCCCCACGACGCCCGCCTGGCCCGCCATCGTGACATGGTGCCCGACGCTGACCGACCCCGCGAGTCCGACCTGGGCGACGAACATGCAGTTCTCGCCGATCCGCGTGCCGTGGCCGATAGCGATGAGGTTGCTGAACTTCGTGCCGGCGCCGACGCTCGTGTAGCCCAGCGTCGCCCGGTCGATCGTGCAATTCGCGCCGATTTCGACGTCGTCGCCGAGCACGACGTGGCCGATCTGCGGGATCTTCACCCATCGATCGCCGACGGGCGCATACCCGAGCCCGTCTTCACCGATCACGCTCCCCGCGTGGATCGTCACCCGGTTGCCCAGCACGCAATCATCGTAAATGACCACGTTGGGATAGAGCAGCACATCATCGCCGATGCGCACCCGCGGACCGACGTAGCACCCGGGATAAATGACGGCATTCCGCCCGATAACCACCCCTTCGTCGATCGTCGCGCCGGGGTGAATGGCCGCGTTCTCACCGATGACGGCCGACGGGTCCACGTAGGCGGCCGGACTGCGGCCGAGCGCCCGGTGTTTCCGATAGCCGTGGATCTTGACCAGCAGGACCGTGATCGCCGCATAGGGATCGTCAACGCGGATTCGGTGCAGGTGCTCGGGCGTCGAGATACCGGGCCGGAGGACGACGGCGCTCGCCCGGGTCGCGGCCAGCAGCTTCTCGTATTTGTTGTTCGACAGAAAGGAGATCTGGCCCGCGACGGCCTCTTCGAGGGTCGCCACGGCCGAGATTTGAAGTTTGCCGTTGCCCTCCAGCTCGGGTTTCATCCCGAACTGGCGCAACATCTCGCACATCTGCTCCAGCGTGACCACGCCGTTTCTCACTCAAGTAAGCTCGTTTCCGGACTGAATTCCGATTCGCCAGTGTATGACGCGCCGGGCTGCGGGTCAAAAAAACGGCTGCCGCGGCGTGATACGAGATTCACGAGACCGCCGCACCAACGCGCCGCTTGGGACGTACTGCCGATAGGGAGAGTGCGGTCCGCCCTGACCGGTTGCGTCGCCTTGCGAACCGGCGGGCGGTCATTACATTCATCGCTGCGCGCGGAGCGCGGTTCTTGCGCCGTGTCGGGACGCGGCACGGGAGACGCCAGGAAAGTCAGCAAAGAGCATGTCGATCGTGACCCAGACGCAGACCCTCACGCCGGAACAACAGGCGGCGGCGATTGAAGCCAGTTGGTATACCCCGCCGAAGCCGGAGATTCCGTCCGGCTGGCTCGTATTCAGCGAGGAGTACATCCTGCGCGGACTCCGGGGCGACGTCGCCGGTCGAATGGGGAAACCCGGACCCCTGCTCTATGCGACCGTCAAGGTTGTCCAGGTGCTCATGGCGATCGCCCAGGGGCTCATCATGCTCCTCGCGCTGACGCCGGTGATCAACCTGTTCCTCGAGTCCGCGGCGGTCTGCTTCAAGCGCGGCACGGCCGGCTACTTCCTGCGGGCCTGTTACTGGAAGGCGAAACTGCGCCGGCTCGGCCAGGATACGCTGATCGACCGCGGGGTCGAAATCTGGGGGCCGCGGAACATCGAGATCGGGGCGCGCTGCCACATCGACACCTATGTCCGGCTCGCGGCGGGCGAATCGGCGTTCGGCCAGAAGGGACACATCGAAATCGGCGACTACGCTCACCTCAGCCCCCGCGTCCACCTCGCGGGGCGCGGCGGTCTGAAGGTCGGCGACTTCGTTGAACTCGGCGCCGGCGTCCATATTTACAGCGCGTCGAATCAGTTTCTGAATCCCCAGGCGCCCGGCCAGTTGATCACGCTCTCGCACGTGGCGCCCGAACGATTTCAGCATGTCATCGAAGCGCCCATCGAAATCGCGGACTACGCGGTGGTGGGGTTCAACAGTCTGCTCCTGCCGGGCACAAACCTGGGGAAAGGGTCGATCGTCCGGCCCTATTCGATCATCACGCGCAAGTACCCGCCCTTTGCCGACGTGGCGGGGCCGGGCCGGGCGACGCAGGTCGGCTGGCGCAGACCGACGGAGATCGATCCGCGGTGCGAAACAGGCCGTCATCCAGGGTCAGCGGGGAATTCGGATGGCCGTTGAGCCGCGCCAACTGACGCCGGAGCAGGAATCAGCGGCGATCGCAGCGTCGTGGTACACGCTGCCCAAACCGCCGATCCCGCACGGCTGGCTCGTCTTCAGCGAGGAATACATCCTCCGCGGGCTGCGCGGCGACGTCGCGGGGAGGATGGGGGCGCCGGGGGTTCTGCTGAAGATCGCGGTTCGTCTGTCGCAGTTCTTCATGGCGATCGCGCAGGGCCTGATCATGCTCCTCGCGAAGATCCCCGTCGTGAACTGGTTCGTCGAGACGACGGCCGTCTATTTCATTCGCGGAACCGTCGGCTATTTCATCCGCGCCTGCTACTGGAAGGCCAAGCTCCGCCGCCTCGGCCAGGACACGCTGATCGATCGCGGCGTCGAGATCTGGGGGCCCGCCCACATCGAGATCGGCGCACGCTGCCACCTCGACACGTACGTGCGGCTCGCCGCCGGCGAGTCGGCCTTCGGCCAGAAGGGACTCATCAAGATCGGCGACTACACCCACCTCGGACCGCGCGTTCACCTCGCAGGCCGCGGCGGCCTGATCATCGGCGACTTTGCGGAACTCGGCGCGGGCGTGCACGTCTACAGCGCGTCGAACGTCATGAAGCACCCCGAGCACCCCGGGCAATTGATCACGCTTTCGCACGTCGCACCCGAGGATTTTCAGCACATCATCGATACGCCGATCGAGATCGAAGATTACGCGATTGTCGGATTCAATTGCATCGTCCTTCCCGGCGCCGGCCTCGGCAAGGGGGCGATCGTCCATCCCTACACGATCGTTACGAAACGCTACCTGCCCTTCGCAAATGTCGCCGGCCCCGGACGCGCGACGCAGAACGGCTGGCGTCGGCCCCTGCGGGTCGATCCCCGCGCTGCGGCGAACAGGGACGACGAATCATGAGCACGCAGCCGCCGCGCGACTGGATGGCGATCGTGGCGGCGGTCGAGGCTGCTGCGCCGGCCGACGCGCTCGCCGTCCATGCCCGTGCCGCCCGCGACGTGGCGTCGCACCTGGCGCTCGGCACGCTGGCCGCCGGCGTTGCGCCGCTGCGGGTGGCCGTTCTGCGCTCGTTCACCGCGGAAGTGCTCAGTCCCGCGATCATCGCCAGCCTGGCCGTGCGTGGTTTTGCTTCGCAGCTCGAACTGGGCCAGCTCGGCAATATTGCGCCCGAGATCCTGACGCCCGATTCTTTCGTTTACTCAGACCGGCATCAACTCTGCGTCGTGCTGACCCTGGCGGAGCATGTGCTGCCGGATCTGGCGGACCCGGGCGCGGCCGAAGCTCGGGCGGCGGCGGCGCGCGATTACCTGTCCCGGATTGACCATCTCGCCGCCCGCTTCACGGGAACCGTCATCGCCGCGAACCTCGCCCATCCTCCGCGCCTTGTCGCCGGCAATCTCCAGGCACAGCGGCCCGCCGGCGGCCGCTATGCCGTCGACGAATTCAATCGCGGCCTGGCGGAGATCGCCGATCGGCGGGCGAACCTGAGCGTGCTGGACCTTGCCGCGCTCGCGGCGGACATGGGCGGCGAGGCGTTCTGGTCGCCGCGCGATTTCCTGACGAGCATGCAGCCATTCTCGGCGCGGGCGATCCCGCGGATCGCGGCGGCGCTCGCCGACCTGATCTGGCATTCGCGTTCGACCCCGGTGAAATGCATCGTCCTCGACTGCGACAACACGCTCTGGGGCGGCGTGATCGGCGAAGACGGCCTCGGCGGCATCCGCCTCGGAGAAACCTACCCGGGCATCTGCTACCAGGAGTTTCAGCGCCAGCTCCGCGACCTCAACCGCATGGGATTCCTGCTCGCATTGAACAGCAAGAACAACGAAGACGAGGTTCGCCGGGTCTTCGACGAGCACCCCGGCATGATCCTCAGGCTCGACAACATCGCCGCCGAGCGCGTGAACTGGCAGGATAAGGTCGCCAACCTCCAGGAACTCGCCGAAGAACTGAACATCGGCCTCGACAGCTTCGTCTTCATCGACGACAGCGATTTCGAGATCAACCTGGTGCGCGAGCGGCTGCCGCAGGTCCGCTCGTTCCAGGTCCCCGCCCAGCCGTGGAAGCTGCCGGCGCTGCTGCCGTCCATCCGGGCGATCGACAAGCTCGCGATCACGGCCGAGGATCGGAAAAAGGCGACGATGTACCTCCAGGAGCGGGCCCGCAAGAGCTTCAAGGCGCAGGCCGGCGACATGGAGGCCTATCTGCGCGGACTCGACATCCGGATGCTCTTCGAGCCCTTCGACCCGGCCCAGCACCTGGCCCGCGCCGCACAACTCACGCAGAAGACAAACCAGTTCAATCTGACGACGCGCCGGTTCAGCGAAGCGGAGATCACACGCATCATTGCGAACGGGGGACACGTCTTCACCGCGTCTTTGAGCGATCGGTTCGGCGATTATGGTCGCGTCATCCTCGCCATGCTGCTCCCCGCCGAGGACGGGACGACGATTCGCCTGCACACCTTCCTGATGAGCTGCCGCGTCATCGGCCGCGGAATCGAGGGCTCATTCCTCCGCCTCGTGCTGGGGCGCATGCGCGATCTGGGCTTCCGCCGCTGTGAGGCCGAGTTCCTCCCCACGCCGAAAAACGCGGTCTCGGCCGGCTTTCTCGCCGCGGCCGGCTTCACGGAGACCGGCCGCGACGCTGACGGACGCATCGCGTATCATCTGCCGCTCGACGCCGAGCCGGCGGCGGCCGATCCGTGGATCACAGTGAAGCAGGTGTGACGTGGGCGACAGCGTGGACGTCAGACTCCAGGCCATCTTCGGCGACGTCTTCGGTCTGAAGGCCGAAGACTACCGTCCGGACCTGACCAGTGAGCGCGTCGGCGGCTGGGACAGTGTGCTCCACCTGACGCTCCTGCTGACGCTGGAACAGCAATTCGGCGTCAGCTTCGACCCGGAAGTCGCCGCGAACCTCACGTCCGTCCCGGCGATTAAGCAGGCCTTGGCCGATGCCGGAGCCGCGTGACCGGCGGTTGATTTCCCCGTAAGAATGCCCGCGCCGATCCTTCAGACCCGGTCGCGAATCCACCCGCCGCCGAGCACGATCTCGTCCGCGTAAAACACGGCTGCCTGCCCCGGCGTGACCGCCGTCTGCGGTTCGTCGAATCGTGCGACGACCGCGCCGTCCGGTTTCAATTCAATCGTTCCCGGGGCCGGCGTGTGCATGTGCCGAATCTTGACAGTTGCCGCTGCGGGCGCGTTCACGGGCGGCGGATCGACGAGCCAGTTGATCGAATCGGCGGTCAATCCGCCCGCGAAAAGCTCGTCGCGCGGTCCGACGGTGACCGTGTTGTTCAGGACATCCAGCTTCGTCACGTAGACGGGGTGTCCCACCGCCAGGCCGAGACCGTGCCGCTGGCCGATCGTGTACGCCGCAATGCCCGCGTGCGTCCCGATGCTCCGCCCGGCGCTGTCCCGGTACTCGCCGGGCTCCAGGAGCTCCGGCCGCCGCTCGGCGATGAGCTGCCGGTAGTCGTTGTTCGGGACGAAGCAGATTTCCTGGCTGTCGGGCTTGTCATGGACGCGCAGACCCAGGTCGGCCGCGAGCCGGCGGACATCCGCCTTGTCAGCGATGTTCCCCAGCGGAAAGAGACAGCGGGCCAGGTCCGAGCGGCGAATCCCGAACAGCACGTACGACTGATCCTTGGCCCGATTCACGGCCCGCGCGAGCCGCGGCCGCTGATCGTCGCCGCAAAGCACCCGCGCGTAGTGCCCCGTTGCGACGAACTCGGCGTCGAGCATGTCGGCGTAGCGGAGCAGCTTGCCGAATTTCAGGTGGATGTTGCACATCACGCACGGGTTCGGCGTCCGCGCCCGGGCGTATTCATCCACGAAATACCCGATGATCTGGTCGAAGTCGCGTTCGAAATTCAGCGCGTAGAACGGGATCCCCAGCCGGCCGGCGATCGCGCGGGCGTCCGCGGCGTCGGAGGTCGAGCAGCAGCCGTGCCGCAGCCGCCGCGGCGGGGCCGCCGGATTGGTAACCGGCGTGGCCGGAAGCTCGCAGACGGGCTCCTCCGCCTGCTTGGCGCCGACGCGCATGAACACGCCGACACAGTCATACCCCTGCTCCCTGAGCAGGCAAGCGGCGACGGACGAGTCCACGCCGCCCGACATCGCAATGACGACCTTTCCGTTTCTCGACACGCCGAAGCTTCTCCGCAAAAACCGGATTCTAGCAGGCGCGGGCGGGGGGCGTTCCGCTTCCTCGCCGATTTCGCCGTGGTTCCCGCGAATTCCAGCGGTTTTCGCCGTTCCGGGCGAAACTTGACGTTCCCGCGCGCCGGTGTAGCATTATCGATTCGCCGGAGCGGCGGGGCCTGACGCCTCACCGCCCTGTGAACAACGCGGCTGTGGCGGAATTGGCAGACGCGCAAGGTTCAGGTCCTTGTGATCGCAAGATCGTGCTGGTTCGACTCCAGTCAGCCGCAATGAACAGGCGGGCGGTCAGTGAACGCTGACCGCCCGCCTGGCTGTTTTCGGGTACCGCCGCGCTGCCGCCTACTCCACGTACCCCAGCGACCGCAGGCTCCGCATCAACTGCTCGTTCGGCGCTGAGCCAACCTGATCCGTCAGGCCGAGCCGCTGCCGAAGCGCCCGGCATTGCTCGTCATCCGCGGCGAGCAGTTTTTCAAACCGCTCGATGTCCTCCGGTCGGACCCCGGCCAGCGAGCGACGCTCCCCGGGGTCGTTCGTCAGGTCGAACAGCTCGACCTGGTTGCTCAGGAACCGACGCGAGTATTTCCACCCCTCCGCGCGGATGGCCACCCGATCTTCATAGTAGGCGCACCCCGTGCTGATGATCGGACCATAGTCGATCGTGCTGCCGTCCGGCGTGCCGCGAGTCCAGAACGGCGAAAGCGGGGGCGCGGAGAACTGGTCCGCCGAGTTCGCCATCCCGCACGCTTCCAGCACCGTCGGCGTCACGCTCACCGTCGAAACCGCCTGCGAAACCCGGCCCGTTACGCTCCGCCCGGGCAGTTTCACGAACAGCGGCACATGCAGCAGTTCATCGTAGATCGTGTGGCCATGCTCGAATCCGCCGTGCTCGAAGAACTCCTCGCCATGGTCGCTCGCAAAGACGATCAGCGCGTCGTCATACAGGCCGAGCCGCTTGAGCGCCGCAATCGCCCGTCCCATGGCCGCATCGGTGTACCGCACCTCCGCCAGTTGCATCGCCCGGAGCCACTTGGCCTCTTCCGGCGTCGGTGCGAGATACCCCGCGCGGATGCTGCTCAAATCCTCCTCACCCACCACCATTCCGAAGCGTCCGACCGGCTCGCGCCCGCGCAGGTACTCCGGTTTCGGCTCATACGGCAGGTGGGGATCGAAATAGTGCAGCCACAGGAACATCGGTCGGCCCTGGTGCTGCTCCAGCCAGTCGATCGCCAGATCCGTGAGCGTATCGGCATCGCCTTCGCTGCCGAATTGCCTCGGCCACGCCGCCGCGAGCGCTTCGCTGCCCACGGTTGCGCTGAGCTGAATCGGAAACATCGTGTACCGCTCGAACCCCCGGTCCAGCCCGAACGCCGCGTTGAGATACGGGTTCGTCCCGATTGCGGCCGTCGCGTAACCGGCCCGCCGGAGTGACTCCGCGAGCGTCGGACAGGCGTCGGGCAGACGCGACCGGAACGAGAGCGTCTGGTGAACCCGCGGCGCGAGCCCCGTGTGGATGGAGGCGAACGACGGCAGCGTCCACGGGGCGGGGGAGATCGCCCGTTCGAAGACCACGCTGTCCTTCGCGAGGGCGGCGATGTTCGGCGTATTGATGCCCGGCGGGTCCAGATCGACGAGATCGGCCCGCAGCGTATCGATGGTCAGCAGAATGACGCAGCGCGGCTGCGGGGAGGCGTCCCGCACCGCCGCCGCGGCCGCCGGCGCAGGCCCGGGCCGGCAAATCGCAAGAAAGCCCACGAGAATGGCCCCACCCGGGATCGCGGCGAGGACCCGGCCCCGGCGCGTATGAAACGAGGTATTCAGCAGCACAAAAATGCCGCTCCGGCCCAGAAATGCGAGCAGCGCCACGCCCAGCATCGGCCAGATCAGCCCCGGCACGATGCGCCCTGCGGCGAGCCAGCCCTGGAAGAACTGGCGCAAAACCTGGAGAGCGATAAGGCCCGCGAGGATTCCGATCAGGACGGCGACAGAGCTCCGGACAGACCTGCGCAAGACCCGCGCGAGCAGCAGGGCCGCCACCGTCCCAAGCAGGTAGAGCCCGCCGAATGTCGCCAGGCTGGCCGCCAGATCGATGAAGAGTTCCCGCCGGCCGATTTGTCCACTGGCCGGAAGCACCGCCCCAAGCAACACATCGATCCATGCGAGGATCGGGCAGATCAACAGCCCGATTGCGAGCAGGCGAGGGAGGCCCGGCCGCGCGGGTTCGCCAAACTCACCCGGCCGACCTCCGTTGGGTTTCGACGGTGTTTCCATCGCGCACTCCATTTTCCGGCGAAATCTGCGCAAACATCGAGCGCCCCGCCGTTGCAGGGGAGGCCCTGGAATCTCGTATCGGCCGTTTCCCGACCCGCCGGCCAACGGGCGATCGCCTGCGCCGGGCCGCGCCGCAAAAAAACGCTTGCATTCTCCGTCCGGCGAGTTATACTGTATGTGGACACTTACGATTCGTGTCCGCAGATGCCAAAGGTGGCCCATGGGACGTGCGAGCCTGCAAGCCGAAAAACGAACCGAGCTCCTGCCGATCATTGCCCGCGCATTCACGGAACTCGGGTATCGCCGGACGACCACGGCCGAGCTCGCCCAGCGCTGCGGCGTGCAGGAGAACATCCTCTACCGGCTCTGGCCGGACAAGAAGGCCATGTTCCTCGCCGCGATTGATTACGTGTTCGATCTCTCCGAGCAGACGTGGATGCGGCTGCTCGCGCGGGACGCCGATGGAGAGAGCGGCGCGCGGAAGCTGCTCGCCTACGAATCGCTCCATCACGGCGAATTCGGCCACTACCGTATCATTTTCACCGGCCTCGGCGAGATCGACGACCCCGACATCCGCGACGCCCTGCGACGCATGTTCAGTCGCTTTCATCGGTTCCTGCACGCCCAGATCGTGGCCCATCGGCGGCAGGGCGGCCGACCGGACGCCCCCGGCGGTGAACTCGCCGCCTGGGCCGCAATCGGCCTCGGAACGGTCGCGAACATCGCCCGTGAACTCGGACTCTTCAGTGACGAACAGCGGCAACGACTCATCACCACGATCGGACGCGAATTGCTCGAAGGAGATCCCCGGTGAACTCCCCGCGATTCCTTTCTGTTCAAAATGTAAGTGAGTACTAACGGTCTCTCACGACCGAGAAAAGGAGATTGATCATGTGGTTCGGAAGGTTGTCCCTGGCTCTCTGCACGGCCGCCACGATTGCGCTGACAACGCTGCTCCCGGCCGGCGCGGCGCAATCACAGTCGACCGACGACCCTGCCCAGGCGAAACGACTGGAAACACTCAAGGCGGCCGGCCGGAAAGCATCCCTGACGATCTACGCCGTGCGCGTGATCGGCAAGCCTGATCGCAACGTCGCCGACGCGCTCGGCCTCGTTCTCGAACATTCGGGCATGGAGAATCTGGAGTCGGCTCCACTGGAATTCGCGCCGCCGGCGGATGCGACGTGGGACCGCATGCCCGCGCTCTTCGGTGACTTTCTGAAGAAGAACGCTCCAACGACGGACTATGCCCTCTACGCGGAGTACCTCGGAGAGCCGAAAACCGGCCCCACCGAAGTACGGTTCCTGATCGCGACCTCCAAGGGCGAAACGGTGTTCGTCGATTCCCAGAAACCCGACGACAAGGACTTCAAGCGGACCGCCGCGCGTGACCCCGACCCGATGGGCTGCTCGGTTCTCGTCGCCGAGCGCGTCTTCGGCCAGCTCAAGTGGAAGAAGGGGGAGGGAAACGAGGAAGGCAAGTTCGCCCGCCTCTGGGCCCAGAAGTCGGGTACGCCGACGAAGGCCGAGCGGGCAGAGATGGCCGAGCGCGTCGCCGCGCTCAAAAAGGAGCTCAAGTCCGCGAAGCTGACCATCTTCGCGACCCGCATCGGAGACAGCGGCGACGCGGCGAGCGCTGATCGGCTGGCGAAGGCGATCACGAAGCAGATCGGCCTTCAGGCAGCGGCGACAGACAAACCGATCGACGTCAAACTCCAGCCGACGAGCAACGAAATGAAGCGGCTGTGGGACCTCGCCCGGGCGCTGCGCGATCACCTCCGGGTGAATCCGGTGGAAACCGAGTATGCGCTCCTGGCGGAATACGCGATCAATCCGGCGGGCGGTCCCGCACACGCCGTGCACTTCGTTGTCTGCAAGAACAGGGGGGACTACGTGATCGTTGACCTCCAGAACGACCAGTGGCCGGATTTCCAGCGCATCGATCCGAAGTCGGTCGAGGATTGCGATCGGCTCGCGACGGAGCGCCTTGCCGGAATGCTGAAGTAACCGATCACGGCCCGCGTGCAGGCCCCGCTATCAGGCACAAACGGGCGGCCGGATTCACTCCGGCCGCCCGATCCATGCATCCATCGCGGCGCTGTCCGCCTCAGTAGGCCGATCCCACGAGCGACAGGAACCGTTGCAGCAGGTCCCGCTCATCGCTCAGGCTGCGGGTGTCATCGTCGATCTTGTCGGCCATGCCCAGCGTCGCCGCGTCGAAGTACTCGAGAAAGTCGGTCAGCAGCGTCGCGGCCGCCTCGCCGCCGCCCGAGTACCGGCCCGTCCCGCTCGACAGCCGGGCCGCTGATTGCAGCACCAGCGCCGTGTCGAGCAGCACGGACGCCCGCTCGGCCGAGGGATTCGAGAAGTAGGGCGGTTCACCCGTCGGCGACGTGCCCGCGGGGATTGTCAGCGCAACATCCTGCGACGGCTGCGAGCCGTCCGGAAGCGTGTAGCGCAGCGACAGCGTCCCAACAGTCTGGTCCACAGAGAAATCGGGCGTCTGCGCGGTCGAGAAGCGGATGACGATTGCGCCGCCGCCCTCGCGCCGGCTGAAAAAGAGCGTCGGCACCCGGATCAACGCACCGTTCGACGCGCCGACATAGTCCGCGACGCCGAACACGTCCCGGATCGCAAGTCCGCTCTCATGCACGACCTGGATGGATAGATCATACGCGGCCGGCGTCACGTAGAATTTGAACTCGTCACCGGTCACATCGTTCAATCGCGTTTCCGAGTCGATGAAGAAGCTGTTGCCGCCGCGGAGTGCGGAGATCGCCAGGCCGAGATCCGTTCCGAAATTCTGTCCGAGGCCCATGAGCGTGAGTCCCACGTCCTGTGCGGCATACTGCTCGACGAGCGGAATGAAATCGCCGGAGGTCTGAAGGCCCTCGGTCGGGAGCGCGTCGGTGAACAGGATCACGCGGTCGCTTCGGGCGTCGGTGTGGCGTCGGGCCGCTTCCTCGAACGCGCGTTTCAGACCGGCGTACAGGTCGGTATTACCCTGCGCCCGGATATTGCTGACCTTTTCCTTGATCGAGTCCTTGTTTGTCGGCACGGTCGTGGGGACGACGATCTGCGGGTCGGCGTTGAACGAGATGACCGTCACAAGATCGCCGTCATTCAACTGGTCGATGATCCGATTGACCGCGTTGCGGGCCCACGTGAGCTTCGTCGGATAATCCGGTTCCGGCGGCGGCGTGCGGCTCGCCACGAGGCGGGCCAGCGGGCGGAAATAGTATTGCCGCGAATAATAGTACGGATAGGGATCGTCCGGCGCCTCGAGCATCGACTGACTGCGGTCGACGACGATCACGAGATTCAGCGGGGGCCGGGTAAAGCTGTCGAGGTCGCGCGTCGTTCCCAGCCCCACATACAGGTCGCCCATCGGAGCCGCTTCGTCGAAGGGGTGTCGCCACGCGGCCGCGACGGAGGCGAAGATTTCCGGTGCGCCGTCCGGGGCGGGCAGCGGGATGTCGTGTTCACGCAGGAATCCCTCGACCGTGATCGTGTTCGGCGACGGAACAACGCCGCTTTCGATCTGCACCCGGGCGAGGGCCATGTCCTGAACGCCGCCGGGCGCGACGCCCAGGCCGCCGCCGTCGAGTCCGCTCGTCGGGCAGCCGCCGAGACCGAGCGCGAACGGAAGCGTCGCAAGAACGACTGTCCACCGTCGCAGCGAAGCCGAATTTGTGCGCATAATGCCTCCTCACGGAATGAACACGCGGACGAGACCGCCATACCGCTCGTCCGATCGCTGGTTGAGTTGACGCAGGAATTGTTCGGTATTCCCAGATGTCCCGCCGGGCACGCGGGATGCGAGGTGGGCCGGCCCGGCGAGGTCCGTCGGCGATCTGCCGGAGTGGGCAAACCGCATCCTCGATCGTCCGCCCTTCACATCGGGCGACGGCGGAGGCGAAACCGCGGAGTCGGCGCTGACTTCGCCGAACGTCCCTAGCGGTTCTCGGCCGTCGTCTCGGCCACGAGCTTCTCGTACCGGCTCTTGAGTTCGGCGTCGAGCACCTTCACTTTCGCCGTCGAGAATTGCTCGTTCGCCAGCTTGCGCATCTGCTCGGCCATCGCGCGGGTGCGGATCGACCGCTCGAGGATCTCGCGCACATCCTCGAATTTCGCCGACTCCGGTTCAACGATGCGCTCGAGCCGAATGATGTGGAACATCTCATCGGTGCGGATCGGCACGGAGACCTCGCCCGGCTTCATCAGAAACGTCTGCTCGCGCATGCCCGCGGGAATCTGTGCGTCGTCGAAGGCGAACGGCTCCATTTCGCCGCCGCGCGGCGCAGTCTCAGGGTTCTTGCTGAGCCGCCGGGCGACTTCGGAGAACTCGGCGCCCGCCTGAAGCTGGTTGAGCGCCTCGTTGAGCAGGCGGTCGTCGCCGACGGGGATCTGGATGTGCCGGATGACGCGCTTCTCCCCATAGACGCGGCCGAATTCCGCACGCAGCGTCCCGTCCGTGATCTTGAGATCGCTCTCGACGAGCTTTCGCAGGTGGGCGTTGCGCTCGATCGCCAGGCGGTACTCCGACATGCTCAGCCGCTTGTTCGTGAGCATCGTCTCCAGCGCCTTGAGCTTGTTCTCCGGTGTCGCATCCTCGCCCGTGATGTTCGCGTCCGCCGCGATCCGATCGAGCGATTCCTGAAACTCGCGTTCGATGTCGCCGGGGGTGACCTTCATCTTCTTGGCCGCGGTCGCCTGTCTGGCGGTTTCCAGCAGGATCATCTGCTGGAGCACCTCGACGCCGCGGATGTCCATCAGAATCTTGATCATCTCCGCCTTGCCGATCGGCTTTCCGTTCACGATCGCGATCGCGTCGCCGTCGCGCACCTGCGGTGCAGGTGTTGCAGCAGCCGGACGTTCCAGCAGACCCGCTGTCCACGGGTTGCAAACGACGGCGCCGATCGCTGCGCCGAGGATGATGAGGGCGGCTGTCCGGGCGGGCGACGATCTGGCCATGACGACTCTCCTTGCGGTCGGGCGACGCCCTGAGGATATCACGGATCGGAGCCGACGGGAGCCTCAATGACGCTGTCCTCCCTTGCCGATAGGCGTAGAATAGTCTCGGCGCCGGCCGGGCTGACTGAACCGCGATCGACTGAGGATGCGAACATGACGCTGCACGCTGGGTGGACGACCGCTATTGCGCTCGGATTCGGTGGACTCCTGGTCGGCGGTTGTCCGCAGACCGCCGCGACCTCGGCGAGCGAGGACGCCTCCATCTCCGCAAGCGAGAACACCGCCCCGACTGCGGCCGCGGGCGCGGATATCGCGGCCGCGGGCGACCAGCTTGTCGTCCTCGACGGCAGCGGCTCGACGGACGCCGATGGCGACCGCTTGGCGTTCATCTGGCGGCAGGTCAGCGGCAGCCCGACCGTCGTGCTCCAGGACGGTTTTTCCTCGCGGCCGCGCTTCTACGCTCCGGCGGACACGACGGCCACGCTGCGGTTCCGGCTCACCGTCGTGGACGGCCTCACGACGGCGACGGACGAAGTCGACGTGACGATCACGCCGTAGCACGCGTCGGGATTTGCGCGATTATCTGCGAGGTCCGGAAAGGCGCCCCAGTTGGTTCAGCGTCGCGCGGAAATCGCGCGGCAGGGGGGCCTCGTAGGCCACGCGCAGGCCTGTACCCGGATGATCGAACGCGATCCGGGCCGCATGGAGCGTCAGCCGGCCGATCAGCGGCCGTTCCTCATGCCGGCTGCTCACCCGGTAGCCAGGCTTGAACGTCGAGAGCATCAGCGCCGTGGAACTCGAATAAATCGAATCAACCGCGAGCGGATGGCCGATCGCGGCCATGTGAACCCGGATCTGGTGCAGCCGGCCGGTTTCCGGGCTGCATTCGAGCAGCGTGTTTCCCGCGACGCGCTCGATGATCCGATAGCGCGTCTTCGACGGCTTCCCGTGGCGCTTGTCGATGCGAGCCTTCGACGCGCCCTCGTCGACTTCGATCGGCAGGTCCACTTCGCCGTCGGTCGCGACATACCCCGTCACCAGCGCCAGATAGCTCTTCTCGACGGTTCGCGCCTCGAATTGGGCCGTCAGCTTCTGCTGAGCATTCAGCGTCCGGGCAAAAACGATGACGCCGCTCGCCTCCAGGTCGATCCGGTGGACGATCCTGAATGGTTGGTCGGCCGGCACGAGCCCGAGCGTCTTCATCACGTCGGAGAGAATCGGGTGCTTGCCGCGACCATGAACCGAAAGAACGCCGGCCGGCTTGTCGACGACGAGCAGCTCCTCGTCCGCGTGGATGATCACAGGGGGATTCAGGCGCGGCCCCGAGCGCTTCTCCTCGGACGCCGGGGCAGGCTCGACTTCGGCGGCCGTCGCCGCCGTCTGTGATGCGGGTCCCTTTCGCATGGACTAATGCGCCTCGCGGGCGAGGTTGCGATTCCACGAGGGAATCTCGACCACGACGTCGCTCTTGCCGTTGGGGACGCACTGGCAGCCGAGGCGGGATTTAGCCGTAAGCCCATAAGCGTCGTCGAGCTGGTCCTCTTCGTCCTCGGTCGACTCGTTGCACGTCTCGAGGCCCTTCTTCACGATGACGTGGCACGTGCTGCACGCACAGACGCCGCCGCAGGCATGATCGAGCTCGATCCCGTGGGCCATGCAGATGTCGAGGATGCTCCCCGGTAGGCCGTGATCCTCGTATGGGATCTTGGCCGGGTCGATCTCGAGCACATGCTCCTTCTTCTCTTCGTCGATGATCGTGAGCTTGTACTTGCTCTTGGGAAGCTCGACGTTCGAATCTGCGATATATGGATTCTGCCCTGGCATTGTCCGCTCCGTGCGTAATATCGAGCCGCGCTCCTACTGCTTCAGCGCCTCGGAAATACCGATCTCCGCAAGTCTCAGTGTACTCCTGCCGAACGCGTCCAGCGCCCGATGCAGTGCATCAAGGTCGCCGCTCGTCTCTGCCAGCCGCCGCAGCCCCGCGATATCCGCGACGATCCGCTCCCGCTCCCCGGCCGTGAGCCGGTCTCCGACGCGCTCCAGCATCTGTTCGGTCTTGTGCGTGTCGAACGCAACCTGGTTGCACAGGTCCACGCGCCGATGAGCCGCAATATCCTCGCGGCCGTGCGCGATGCCCTCGCGGGCCATCCGGTCGACCTCGTCGTGCGTCAGACCGCGATTGGGAACGATCTGGATGCTCGCCTGCGCGCCGCTGCGTTCCTCCCGGGCGGCCACGTTGAGAATGCCGTTGGCGTCGATGAGAAACTCGACCTCGACTTTCGGAATGCCGGCCGGCATGGGCGGAATGCCGCGCAGCTCGAACGTCCCGAGGCTGCGGCAGTCCCGCGCGAGTTCCCGCTCGCCCTGCAGCACGTTGATCTTGATCGCCGTCTGGCCGTCGACAAACGTCGTGAACCGCTCGACGGCGCGGCAGGGGATCGTCGCGTTCCGAAGGATCAGTTTGCCGAACGCACCGCCCATCGTCTCGATGCCCAGCGAGAGGGGGGTGACGTCGAGGAGCATCATGTCGAGCTTCGCGCCGCCGAGAATCGCCGCCTGGATCGAAGCCCCGAGCGCGACGACTTCATCCGGATTCAACGCCGTATACGGGGTCCGCTCCATCGCCTCGGCCACCTTGCGGCGGACGAGCGGCACCCGCGTCGAGCCGCCGACCAGGACGATCTCGTCGATCTGGCCGGGGATGAGGCCCGCGTCGCGGATCGCCCGCCTTACGAGCGCGATCGTGCGATCGATCAGCGGAGCCGCGAGCGATTCAAACTCGATCTGCGTGATCGTGCGCCGGTAGACCCGGCCAGCGCCGAGGTCGAGTTCGACGTCGGCCGATTCCGCATCAGACAGACGGATCTTCACATTTTCCGAGAGCGTTCGAAGCGCCTGTCGCGTCCGCGGCGAGTCGATCGACAGGCCGAACTGCTGCGCGACCTCGGTCGTCACGAGCGTCGTGATCAGTCGGTCGAAGTCGTCGCCGCCCAGGTGCGTATCCCCGGCCGTGCTGAGCACCTGCGAGACGCCGGCCTCGAGCCGCAGGATCGAAACGTCAAACGTCCCGCCGCCCAGATCGTAGACGGCCACTGTCTCGCTCTTTCGCGACGCTTTCGCCGGCTGGACCGCCTCTTCGTGGCACCGCTGGAGCGGCAGCGAAACCGATCCGCCCGCGCCGGCAGCGGCCGTGACCGAGAGATCGCGCAGGCCGACGCCGTACGCCAGTGCGGCCGCCGTCGGCTCGTTGATGATGCGCACGACGTCGAGGCCGGCGGCGGCGGCGGCATTTCGCGTCGCCTGACGCTGTGCGTCGTCGAAATAGGCCGGAACGGTGATGACGGCGCGCCGGACTTCCGTGCCCAGCGCCTCTTCCGCGCGGCGCTTGAGCGACGTCAGAATGATCGCGGAGATCTGCTCGGGCGAATACCGCCGGCCGTCGATTTCCACCTCAACCGTCTCGCGCGGCCCAGGGACGACGCGATACGCGAGGTACGCGAGATCGTCGGCGATATCCGCATAGCTGCGGCCCACGAGGCGCTTCACGGAATAAATGGTCGACCGCGGATGCTCGACGGCGGATTCCCTCGCTGGCCAGCCGACGCGGAGGGTCGGTTCGCCGGCGTCGGCGGCTTCGATGGAGACGATTGAAGGAAAGCGGGCCTCCCCGCGCTCATCCGTGAGGACCCGCGGGCCGGATTCATCGCAGACGGCGACCAGGGAGAACGTCGTTCCCAGGTCGATGCCGACAATGATGTCCGGTTGGGAGGGCAAGGGCTGAATCCTAGTCGCTCTCGATCTGTTCGATCATCCGGTCGTAATAGCGCAGCGTGTTCAGTTTCAATCGCAGCTCGCTCCGAAGCGCTGCATCGCCCGGCAGCAGGCGAGCCAGCTCTCCCACAGTGTGCACGATGCGATCCCGATCGGACGTCAGCTTTCGCGCAAGGGCCGCCAGCAGCGACGAATTCGACGCCGCCCGCGCTTCCTCGATCTCCTCACGGATCATCAGCGTCGCCCCGAGCAGTTCCGGAGGGACGCGCTTGTCCTCCGCGGCCGATTGTCCGCCGCTGAGTTCGAGGAGATACTCCGCCCGGAGCACCGGCGACGAAAGCGTCTTGAACGCTTCGTTCGCCCGGGCGCTGAGCCGCTGCCGTTCCAGTTCGACGCCGGCCGGAGCCTCGCCCGCGCGGTCCGGGTGGATTTCGCGCATGAGCTGAAGGTACCGCTCGCGAAGCGTCGCCGCGTCGACGTCGAATCGCGCCTCGAGGCCGAGTAGCGTGAAATACGTCAGCTGCCCGGCCTGCTGGAGGGTGTGGCAGCTCGAACAGACCATCGGAAGATCCAGCGGCTGGTCGCAGCTGGAGCACTTGTCCGGCGCGGCGGCGGGTCTGCTCGTCGACGTTGATTCACCCATCAGGCGGAGTAGCTGCTGCCGCAGCCGCAGGAGTGCTTGGCGTTCGGATTATTGAACACAAAGCCGGCGCCCATCATGCTCTCCTGATAGTCGATCAGGGTGCCGGCCAGGTTGCCGACTTCGTAGCTCTTCAGGTCGCTGACGATCGGAATGCCCCGCGACATGAAGACCTCGTCCAGCTCGCCCACGGGCGCGTGCATCTCGTCGCGGAGATCCAGAACGTATTGCAGGCCGCTGCACCCACCGCCCTTGACGCCGACGAACAGGTACATCGTCTCGGGGTGGTTGTCCTTCTCGAGAATCTCCTTGATCTTGCCCGCGGCCACCTCGGAGAGGTGAATGCCGCCGCCCTCGGGCGATTCGACCGCCCGACTGCGAACCACCAGTTTGACCTCGCCGCTTTCCTGTGTTGCCGTGCTCATCTTGCTCCTCGATCATTCGTGCCCCGGCCGACTTCGGCCGTGCGTGCAACCGGCACAGCCGCCTCGGCTGTGCGCCGCCCGCGCTCGCGCGTCGGGCTCGGACCCGTAGGGTGGGCTCAGCCCACCAGTGCCAATCTGCGACCGACGGCCGACATCGGAGTCCGCCGCTACTCTATCGTCGGCCGCTACTTCGCCGCGACGGCCTGTTTCTCGCCGGTCGCGAGTTTTTCCTTCAGATCGCGGACCGCCGCCCGGATCGCGTCCTCGGCCAGCACGCTGCAGTGAATCTTCACCGGCGGCAGGGCGAGTTCTTTTACGATGTCGGTGTTTTTGATCTCCAGCGCCTGGTCGAGCCGCCGGCCCTTCAGCCACTCGGTCGCGAGCGAACTCGACGCGATCGCCGAGCCGCACCCGAAGGTTTTGAACTTGGCGTCGACGATGTTCTGCTCGTCGTCGATCAGGATCTGGAGCTTCATCACGTCGCCGCACTCCGGAGCGCCGACGATCCCCGTGCCGACGCGCGGGCTGCTCTTGTCGAGCGACCCGACGTTGCGCGGGTTCTCGTAGTGGTCGATGATCTTTTCGCTGTAGGACATTTCGCTCTCCCATCAATTTCAGTCAAGGCCCTGCGTTGGCACCAGCAGCACATTTCGATTTCGCTCGTTGCGGAAGCGTTCCTCGGCTTTCACCAGCTGATCAGCGTACTCCTCGGAACGCGCTCCAGGCGGTTCTGGGCGTACAACCACGTACCACCAGTCGTCGTCGTGGCGAGTATGGTCCGGCACGACGCGAAGGCGGAACGTGCCGCATTCCAGTTCGTCGAGGAAGGACTGAACATCCGCCTCAATCTCGCGATTCGAAGCCGCATTCGTGCTCATGGCCACTGCTCCCTGGGCCAGACAGACAGCAGGAACGACCGAACCCAACGGATCGCTGCGACTGCGGAACCCGGGCCAATTGTCGCCGCGGGAGAATAGTCGGCTTCGACGCGCATCGCGTAGAGCCTGCGGACCATCGCCGCAGCTTCGGGTGCCTGCCGATCCCTTCGATTGCGGCGCATCACCGATTCAAGCGTGACGCCCAAACTGTCATGTGACCAGGTGCCAAGGTCCGATCGAGGGGATTCGCCGGATTGCAGCAGGTAAGCCGTGGCGCCGGCAAAGGCGGCATAATAGGACCGACTCAACGCAGATCGCGCGCAGCCGCGGCGCTGACAAGCTCCCGCAGCCGCCACCGACTCTCGCGCCATTGACAGCCAGTTCATCCACATCAGTGATGCGCCCATTCCACCTTCGACAAATCGACGCCTTCCTGCGCCATCTCATACAGCGGGCTCATCTCGCGCAGCTTCCGAACCGCGCGAACGACCTTCTCCGCCACGTAATCGATCTCCTCCTCGGTATTGAACCGGCTCACCGAGAAGCGAATGCTGCTGTGCGCCAGTTCATCGCCAACGCCCAGCGATTTCAGGACATAGCTCGGCTCCAGCGACGCACTCGTGCAAGCCGAGCCGCTGCTCACCGCCACATCCGCGAACCCCATCATCAGGCTCTCGCCCTCGACGTACGCAAACGAAATGTTCGCATTGTTCGGCGTGCGGTTCGTCGCGTGCCCGTTGAGATACACCTCGTCGAGCTGCGTCGTGATTTTCGTCAGCAGCCGGTCACGGAGGGCCTTCAGCCGGGCCACTTCCGTGTCAAAATGCTCGCGGCAGAGTTCCGCCGCCTTGCCAAGCCCGACGATGCCGGGCACGTTCAGCGTGCCGCTCCGCATGCCCCGCTCGTGCCCGCCGCCGTGCAGCACCGCTTCGCAGCGCACCCGCGGCTTCTTGCGGCGGACGTACAGGGCCCCGACGCCCTTGGGCCCGTGAATCTTGTGCCCGCTCAGGCTCAGCAGGTCGATGCCCATCGCCTGCACGTCGATCTTCACCTTGCCGAACGTCTGACAGCAGTCGGTGTGGAAGAGGACATCCCGCTCCTTGCAGAGCTTGCCGATCTCGGCGACCGGCTGAATCGTGCCGATCTCGTTGTTGCCGTGCATGATCGACACCAGGATCGTGTCCGGCGTCATCGCGTCCTTGAGCTGGTTCAGATCGATCGTACCCGTCTTGTCGACCGGCAGGAATGTCACGCGGAAACCGTGCTGCTCCAGGTATTTGCACGGGTCGATGACCGCCTTGTGCTCGGTCACCTGCGTGATGATGTGCTTGCCCTTCTCGCCGTACATCGCCGCCACGCCCTTGATGGCGATGTTGTTGCTCTCGGTCGCGCCGCTCGTGAAGATGATCTCCTTCGAGTCCGCGCCGATCACCTCGGCGATCTGCCGCCGCCCGGTTTCGACGCCTTCCTCCGCTTCCCAGCCGAAGCTGTGATTGCGCGAGGCCGCGTTACCGAACTTCTCGGTGAAAAAGGGCAGCATCGCCTCGACCACCCGCGGGTCGACGCGCGTCGTCGCGTTGTTGTCCAGGTAGATCTTTCGAGTCGTCGTCATTCCGTCACCTCAGGTCGTCGCCGACGGACCGTTTACGTCCGCCGGATGTTCCAGTCTCACGTCGCCAGTACCTTCAAACCGCCGACCGCCGCACCCGGCGTTTCGAGCACGCCGTACGTCTCGTCGAACGCGACGTCGGCCACACTCAGGCCGCCGAGGAATCGCTGCAAATGGTCGTGCACGCGAAGTACCGGCCGCCGAACGGGGCACGTCCCCAACAGTTCGCACGAATCGTCCGCCGACAGCGGCGTCGCACAACGAACCAGCCGCATCGGCCCTTCCATCGCCTCAACCAGCCTCGAAAGCGAGATCGCGGCTGGGTCGTCTGCCAGTTGATAGCCGCCGCCGGCCCCGCGCACCGAGCGCACAAGCCCTTTCTGGCTAAGCACTTTCAGAATATTCATAAGGAGCGGAAGCCGAACCCGGAAGCGTTCGGCAATATCCCGCGCCGAAACGACCGTCCCCTCCGTCTTCGCCAGGTGGCAAAGCGCGATCAGGGCGTACTCCGTCTTTTTGGTCAGCGACAGCATCGCCAAGAATATAGTATCGAACCGGTCCGATTTCAATGGAGCGGGCTGAAGTTGCGGCCGCGGTCCAGCCACGCACCCGGAGAACCCGAGCGCCGCCGCCGCGCCCGGACGATCTCCCCCGCCCAGCCGCCGCCACATCCCCCCAGATTCCGCCAGAATCCGCCACTCCTCGCCGCCACCGTCCCCATCCCCATATCCTGCGTAACAATTCAACTCGGATATCCGCCGGCGTGACGCCCCGCGATCGCACGTCACCCGGCCGCGCAGTGTGTCGTTTTTTGGGATTGACATGCTTTCGCGGTACTCCGTGTAAGCACGTTGCTCCGCACGCTCGACGTTCGACGTGCGTTTTGACGGACTTCTGTGCACTGTGCACCCCGCACTGTGCACTCCCCGGAGGTGCCCGGCTTTACACAGTGCGTGACCGAGCGAGCGAAGGGTGGAGCGGGCATCTTGCCCGCTTCGTCAGTACCTCCGTTCGCAGGGGCCCGAAGCCTGCAGCATTTCACCCGCCGCGCAAGGCAATGCCTGCCAGCGCGAGGACTCGCCGGCCACCAGGTCGGCCTCCCGTCGGCTCAAAGCCGTCGCGAGTGAGGCGCTGCGGACCCTTCGGACGCCTCATCGGCAACGATGCGACAATCGTGCCAACGATCGCTCGCATGCGTCTAAATGCTCCCTTTCTCGTGCGGAAAAGCGGGTGCGTGAATCCGTTCTCGCACCACATCCGCGGGAATCCGTTCCCGTGGACCGCACGAATCGCACGCCGCACGCGCGGCGTCGATTGGCTAGCCGCCGGACCAGCGCCTCAACCCGGCGGCGAATTCGAGGCTGTGCAGCCGCCCGGCTGCACGACCGCGACGACGCGCGTCGACGGCGGCGACCGCGGCCAACCCGAACCCACCACGCAAGTGGTGGACCGGAAGCCGCGGCCGATTCCAACCCGCCACGCAAGTGGTGATCGGGAAACCGTCGTCGAAAAACGCAACTCGCCGTGGTGTGCAGCACGACCCCAGGCCCGGCAAGGCCGAAGGCAGCGAGCCGCTCAGAGCTCCAGCGGCTGCAAGACATCAAAAAGATGAGCCGCACTGTGGCGGTCATCGACCCGCCTGAGTGGCGCGGGCCTCCGTGCCCGCGATCGCTCCAGGCGGGACCCTTTGCGACGGCCGTATCGTCGTAGAAGGGTGCCCACGCGACGGCTGTTCGCGTCGCGTGGGACGCCGGCGAAAAACGCCTGCGTGCTCGATCGACCGTACGGCAGCGCGCCTCCGCAGTAACGCGGTCGCGCGCCGGCGGGTTCGACTCCCGCCACCTCCATTGCCCTACCCCGCCCACCTCGCGCGCACACGCTGCCCGCGAGGAATTCTCCGTCCCGTCATCCCGCGCCGCCGTGTCAGTTCCGCTTCCGCGCATTCCCCGTTCTGCATTCTTCATTTTGCATTTGCGCACCCACGCGACGCGCGAGCCGCGCGTCGAGCCGGTATGATCGAACGGCCCGGTTGGGAGACGAGAACAGTGGCCGCGGACCTGGAATCGCGACGGGAGGCCGTACGAGCCGAAATTGAGGCGGGCTTCGCGGCCACACCACCGCCGGATCCCCGGCAATTGATCGCAACATACGACGACGAGGGAATCGTCGATTATTTCGCCGGCCGCGACCGGTGGGATCACACGCCGTGGGATCTTCGGTGGCTTGAGGCGTCGTTGTCCTATTTCACACCGAGCGCATTCCGGTATTACGTTCCTGCGTACATGCTGGCGACGCTGGACGACCGAGACACGATGGACTCGGTTCCCGATCGGCTCTGGCGGACGTTTTGTGACTGGAGCGGCAGCAGCGACCTGTTTCGCATGACGCTGGCCGAACTGTTCACGGAACCGGAACGGGCAGCCATCGCGGCGTTCATTCGTTACGAGTCCGACGTACGTGTCGAAACCGAGGTCGTTCGCCAACCTGAATCGCTCCGCTGGAGTGAGATTCTCGAGTTGGAACGCGAGACACGTGCAATTCTACGGAACCTCGGCTGCCTGCAATCCCCGGAGAACCTGCTGTGCAGCGAGATTCGGCGGGACTTGTTCGCGCGCCGCGGCGTGGAGTTCGGCGAAGAACCGCCGCTAGGGTAACTCGCGCGGGGCATCAAGACGGCGCGCCAAAGCTGTATAATCGCCTGGCTGAGTTGGCTTGCGTCCGCCAGCCTGTTGGAGACGCTATGGATCCGCTTGAGCTGAAACAGTGGCTGAACCCCTCGACTTTCGAGCCCTTCGAAATTCAGCTTTCGACCGGGGAGCGATTGCCGGTTCGTCATCCGGAGCACTTGGCGGTGACGAAGCGGGCGTCGATCCTGCTCGTTTACGGCAAGCAAGATGACCTGATTGCGAGCGACCATGTGCTGATATCAAACATGCACATCGTGAAACTGCAGCACCTGAATGGGGTAAACTCGGGAAAATCCTGACGGTTCGGCGATTCCACCGCGCGCCATGTACGCTGGGTCCCCGCGAGAACAAAAGCCAGAAGCCATCCATTCGGTCCAGACTGGCGCGTGGGGCAGAAGCATGAGCATCGAGCGCACACCGCAGTCAGTGCAACGAGCGATCGAGGAGGGGTTCGCGCTAACCCCGCCACCCGACCCGCGATATCTCACCGACACGTATGACGACGAGGGAGTCGGTGAGTACTTCGGCGGGAGGCCTTGGCGGGGCCATAATCCCTACGATCTTCGCTATCACTCGTGTGCACTGAGTTTCTTCACGGCGCCGGCTTTCCGGTATTACCTGCCGGCGTTCATGCTCGCGATGATCAACTCACGGTGCGAAGCCGACATCATTCCCGACGTTCTCTGGCGTCGATTTCTCCGGTGGAACGGCAAGGACCACCTGTTGAAGATCACGCTCAGCGAGCTATTTCCTGAGCCCGAGCGGAAGGCGATCGCGGAGTTCTTTCGCTACGAATCGGACAGGAAGGTTCGGGATTGGGACCTGGCGGGCTTTCCTTGGGACGCGGTGATCTCAGTTGAGCGCCCGACCCGCATCATTCTGGCAAATCTCGGCTGCCTTATGAACCCAGAGACCCTCAAATGCCGCGCGATTCGGAAAGCGATGGCGGAGCGGTATCAATATCCGTTCGAAGAACGACTGCCGGCCGATTAAGAGCCGGGCGCGGCTCGGAACCGTTATAATCCAGCGACATCGGCAAGGGAGAATTCGATGAGCGTGAGCGCCGGCGACAATATCAAACTGGACTGGGAACTTCAGGAATCCCCCGAGAAACTCGCGGCGTTTCAGGCCCGCATCGACGCCGGCGAGCTGATCGAGGCCGACGACTGGATGCCCCAGAACTACCGCATCGGCATGCTGCGGATGGCCGAGCATCACGCCAACAGCGAGATCGTCGGCGCGCTGCCCGAGGGCGAGTGGATCACCCGCGCCCCATCGCTCAAGCGCAAGCTCTCGCTCATCGCCAAGGTCCAGGACGAGGTCGGCCACGGCCAGATGCTCTACCGCGTGTCGCAGGACCTCGGCAAGCCGCGCGACCAGATGCTGCGCGACCTGATCACCGGCAAGACCAAGTACCACAACGTCTTCAACTACCCCGCCCCGACCTGGGCCGACGTCGCCGCGATCCAGTGGCTCGTCGACGGCGCGGCGATCATGAACCAGAAGACGCTCGCCGACGGCAGTTACGGCCCGTACGTGCGAACGATGAAGCGGATCAACATGGAGGAAGCCTTCCACTTCAAGGTCGGCGAGGACTCCGTACTGACGCTGATGAGCGGCACGCCGCGCCAGAAGCAGATGATGCAGGAGGCGTTCGACCGCTGGTGGAACCCGTGCCTGATGTTCTTCGGCCCGCCGGACAAGGAGAGCGTCAAGACCGGGTCGTTCATGACGTGGCGGATCAAGACCGCGACGAATGACGAGCTTCGCCAGAAATTCGTCGACCGCTTCGCCCCGGCCGCCCTCGACCTCGGCCTCGTCGTGAAGACGTACAAACGGGAATCCACGCCGAACCCCACCTGCCCGCTCGGCCTCGGAAAAGTGATCCGCAATGCCGACGGCTCGCCGATCTGGGTAAAGGACGAAAAGCTGCGGTTCAACGAGCAGACCAAGCACTGGGATTTCAGCCAGCCCGACTGGGATGAGTTCTACGCGGTAATCCGCGGCAACGGCCCCTGCAACAAGGAGCGCGTCGCCCTGCGGCGCATGAGCTACGAACAGGGCGAATGGGTCCGCCGGGCCGTCCTCGGCCAGCGCTGCGGCCTGCCGCCGGGGCGGAATTGATGGGTATGAGTCTGCGTGCATGGTGACGAGAGAGAGTCAAGAGCTCGGGGACGGGCGGCGATAGGCAGATGGTCGTTCGAGACAGTCAACTCGCTTCAATACTTCCGGGATATTCCGGACTGCGCGTCACCGCGGACGAGTTTTTTGGGCTGCCGGACGACGGAAACCGATATGAACTCATCGACGGAGTCGTCACCATGTCGCCAAGCCCGTCGGTAAGCCACCAGCGAGTCTCGGGCCTGATCTTCCGGTTGCTCAGTACCTATGTCGAAGAGCGCGGCCTCGGAGAGTGCTTCTACGAGATCGACGTGCACTTCGGGACAAGCGAAGATGGCCGCGACATTGTCTATCGGCCGGACGTCATCTGTTACATCGGCGCCGCGTCGCAGGCCGAGAATGAGCGGCTCCGGCTCGTTCCGTCCGTCGTTGTGGAGGTCGTGTCGCCTGAATCGCGCAACCGCGATTCGCATACGAAGCTCCGCGACTATTCTCGCTTCGGCGTCGCGGAGTACTGGCTGATCGATCCGTCGGCGGACGTGGTGCGCCTCTATCGCCGAGTGGGTGACAACCTCGAAGAGCAGCCCATTGACCGGGGTCTTGAGAGCGTGGCCGTCCCGGGCTTTTGCCTTGACCTGGCTGTCGTCCGCAAGTCATTCCGACCCTGAAGGCAACCAGTCGATTCGCGAGTCACGTCCAGTGACCGTATCCTAGGGTGGCTCGACGGAGCGCACCGATGGACTATCGCGAAAAGTTCTGGGCTCGATATTCATCCGTTGTACAACAACTCGGAACGCCGCTCGAACTGAATCGGACCGACCACTGGTCCCGCCCGTTCGAGTACTGGATGCGCGGCTGGATGCCGCCGGCGAAGGACGCCGCGATCGTCGATGTCGCCTGCGGCGCGGGCAACATGCTGCGATATTTCACGCGGCTCGGTTACACGAACGTCTCCGGCCTCGACATCAGCCCGCCTCAGGTGGAACTCGCGCGGGCGATCCACCCGCACGTCGAGGTCGCCGACGCGCTCGATTTCCTGCGCGATAACCCGGGGCGATTCGACCTCATCCTCGGTTTCGACGTCGTCGAGCACCTGACAAAGGATGAACTGCTCGTCTTCACGGAGCGCGCGCTCGCGGCGCTCCGGCCGCGCGGACGCATCATTCTCCAGACGCCCAACGGCGCAAGCCCAATGGTCGGCGAATACCGGTACGGCGATTTCACTCACGAACTCTGCCTGACGCCGAAGAGCCTTGGCCAGGTCCTGGCCATCGCGGGATTCGCCGATTATGAAGCGCGCGAAGTCGCGCCCACGCCGTATCGCTTCACCTCGGCGGTGCGCATGGTCCTCTGGAAACTGATACGGTTTCGCTGGATTCTCGCCAACAGGATCGAGGTCGGCAGTCCGGGGCCGGGGATTTTCACCAAGAACTTCATCGCTTCCGCGCGCCGGCCCGCGTGACGCGCGTCAGTCGGCGACCGGGCCCCCGAGCCGTTCATGCACCGCGATCGTGTTGCGCACGACGATGTGACCGCGCCAGGGAATAATCACGCCCCGGCCGCCGTTGACCGTCCATGAATCGGGCTCGACCGTCTGCTGAATGAGCGCGACGAGTTGGCGCATCCGTTCCTCGCGCTCGCCTTCCGTTGCCCGGGCCTCGTCATCCTCGGGGTCGGTTGTCCCGTCGGTGTCCTCGCCCTCCACGATCACGCCCGAGCCGTAGTTCGTCGTCACAGGCGTAAATCCGACGGCGCCTTCCGCGACGTTGGCGTTGACGCTCGTCACGACCTCGTGCACCCGGCCGATCGCGATCGTCGGCCGACTGATGCGGGCCATGATCAGCTCCTGCACATCGTAGAGCTTCACGATCATCTCGCTGCCGAGCGCCTGCTCGGTCGAGATGACGATCATGTCGCGGTCGGCCCGATACGCGAGCTTCACATCCGAGAGCGGCGCGTGGCTCATGATCAGCCAGAGAATCTGACTCACCTTGAGGTTTCGCACATGAAACGAGATCGGTGTGTCACGCTCGATCCCCATGTCCTTGAGTCGATCCCACTGGACCACAATGTTGGCCGAGGTGATCGATCGAAGCAGCTCAATCACTTGGTCGAGCGGCATGTCCTGGAGGCTGAGTTCCCGGACGCGCAATGCGAGGGTAGCGACGGCGGGGATCGGGTTCTTTCGGATCACCGGCTTTTCCGCGGCGGCGGCGGGAGCGGCGGTGGGCTGCTTCGGCGGCTCCTCGGGAGATTGGCTGCGCGATTCGGCGCAGATCGCCACCGTCAGGAGGAATGCGACGAAACGGATTGCCATGGGTTCGCTCCGCTGCTCAGCTCACATGGAGAATTATTGCCGAGGTTGGCGGGAATGGCCACCCCGCTCGGATTTTCGGCGCCGGACCGTACGGGACGGAGTCCGGCATGGCGGTTGCCACGGGGTACGGCGTAATTGACAGCGCTGACAGGCGGGGACGTGGTCGGCGAAAAAGCGTCATCGATCTTTTTTCGGACCTAGCCGCTTGCGGCGTGGCCACTTGCGCGCCGGGTCGCGATTGTTAAGACGATTCGGTCTTGACGATTCGGAGGCGGACCGCAATTATCGCGTCCCCTTCGATTTCGGCGACAAAGACAGTTCAGCACCGCGCAGGAGACGACACATGGCGGACATTGGCGCCTTCCGCAGCACGACCTTCAAACCGACGATCGACAAGTGGATCGCCCGTGACGGTGTGCCGGTTGTTCTCTGGAATGACGGAGACGAACTGCTCGTCCTGCACTATCGAGATCGCGAGTGGATGATCGCGACGCATACGCTCGCCGAGGCCAAGGACGGGCCCGGACGCTATTTCCGCGGCAACATGTACTCGCCGGAAGGCACGATCCTGCTTCGCCTTTCGGAATCCGCGACCGATGCCGAGTGGGCGGCGGCCTACGACGAATACTTTGAACGCCAGAAGTCCCGATTGCTGATGCGCCTCGCGGAGCCGACGGGCCCGCTGGCGACAGTCTGAGTTGAAAAAGGACGGGCAGCGCTATTCGGCGCGGCGGCCCGGTTCGTCCACCCGCAGATTGACCATCTGGTCGTCTGGGCTGGCGGCGGCGCGGTTGCTTTCGACCGATTGCGAACCTCGGGAAAAAAACGGGCCGACGCCGCAAGAAACGGTCGTCGGCCCGTGCTCCAGAGATGCAAATCCCCCCCGGATCACACCGATCCGGTTGCGGCGGCGAAACTGAGGGCTCCCCAATCGACGCCGCGTACTGTACGGAGAGGATCATTCAATTTGCCCCGGGCGCGGGCAAGCCCGGCCGTCAGGAGCGACTCGCGCCCCGGGCGACGTCCTGTAGCGTGCCCGTAATCCGCCACGGACCGGCAGGATTCCCGGTCGCACGGCGCCGACGTCCCAAAGGTCATACAAAAAAACGGTGGACGGAATTGCCCGCCGATCAGTTGTACCCCCGCGCGCGAGTGTTATAATCCGCCGCTCGTCCGGCAGCGTCCGATCATTCCCCCGCGAGCTCGAGGCCCGGCGGACTCGCGTTATTCGGCATGCCGTCCGAACCCGGCAGGCGCGGTTGCAGGTTTGGGTCAATTTCACCTATGGTGCGGCGGTAGCACGTCGCGGGAAGGACTATGCGAGCCATGACGCCGCTTGTTCCCAAGCGCATGTTTTTCACCCGTGGTGTGGGCAAGCACCCGAACAACCTCCAGTCGTTCGAAGTCGCCCTGCGAAATGCGGGCATCGCCCAGTGCAACCTGGTCAAGGTCTCCAGCATCTTTCCCCAGGGATGCAAGATCATTCCCGCCAAGTCCGGACTCCAGGAGATCCAGGGCGGCCAGATTACCTTTGTCGTGCTCGCCGAGGAACGCACCAATGAGCCGAACCGGCTCGTCTGTGCGGGCATCGGCCTGGCCATCCCCGCCGAGAAGGGCCGCTTCGGCTACATCTCCGAGCATCACGGCTTCGGCATGACCGAGGAACGCTGCGGCGATCTCGTCGAGGACATGGCTGCGTCGATGCTCGCGAGCACCGTCGGAGTCGAGTTCGACCCGAACGAGGACTACGACAAACGCCGCGAGATCTACCGCATGAGCGGCCAGATCGTTCATACCAAGCACGTGGTCCAGACGGCCGAAGGCGACAAGAACGGGCAGTGGACCACCGTCGTCGCGGCCGCCGTCTTCATGTTCGATTGAGCAGCGGTGCTTGTGCGACACAGCCGCCCCCGGCTGTGGGGTCTCCGCGGGTGGCTCGGCCGTAAGGCTTGCTCCCGATTGGACCCGTGACCATTCTGACCGGAGCGGCGATTCCCGACGCTTCATGCTTGCGGCGATCGCCGAACGCGTGCCGCGCAGCTCATCCAATCCGTCGGCGCAGCGCGACCGACTTTTCGAATGGCGGCAGAAAATGGCAGACATCGTCCCGGACAATTTCCTCGGCCTTCCGCACGACCT
Organism: Planctomycetota bacterium; assembly: GCA_045863555.1. Taxonomy (GTDB): domain Bacteria; phylum Planctomycetota; class Phycisphaerae; order UBA1845; family Fen-1342; genus JACRLV01. The sequence continues at coordinate 65,770 of BTUU01000015.1, forward strand.
GACCGACTATCGCAAGGCCCGCTTCGCCGTGCTCCCGGTGCCGTACGACTCGACGACGAGCTACGCCGTCGGAACGCGCGAAGGACCGCGGGCGATCATCTCAGCGTCGCAGCAGGTGGAGCTGTACGACGAAGCGCTCGGGCGCGAGTCGCTCCGAGACGGCGTCGCAACGCTGGACCCCGTGACGGCCGACGTGAGCGGCCCCGAGGCGACGCTCCGAAACATCTACGCGGCGGCAAGAAAACCGGTCCGCGACGGCAAGTTCCTGATTACGCTCGGGGGCGAGCACTCAATCAGCTCTGCGCTGGTCCGCGCAGTGAAGGAGAAGCACAAGAAGCTGAGCGTGCTTCAGATCGACGCCCACGCCGACCTGCGCGACGGCTACCAGGGTTCGCCGTGGAGCCATGCGGCCGTGATGCGGCGCGTGCACGATCTCGGCGTCGACGCCGTCGCGGTGGGAATCCGCAACTACTCCAAGGACGAGGCGAAGTTCATCAAGTCGGCGGGCAAAAAGGTGTTCAGCGCCCGTGTCTGCCGCGAATCGCGCACGTGGATGGATGACGCCGTCGCGGGCCTGAGTGAGAACGTATACGTTACGATCGACATCGACGGCTTCGACCCCGCCTATGCGCCGGGCACCGGCACGCCCGAGCCCGGCGGCCTGGACTGGTACCAGGTGACCGACCTGCTTGCGGCCGTCGCGAAGAAACGCACGATCGTCGCCGCCGATCTGGTCGAGGTGCGGCCGATCCCGCCGAACAACGTCACGGAATTCCTCGCGGCGAAGTTGCTTTACCGGCTTATCGGCCTGGTGTCATAGCAACCGGATTCGAGGCAGCCGCAGGCAAGGGCCTCAGCGTCTCCCATCCGATCTGCTCATCCGCGGAAACGGGCCGGGCGAGTTCGCGCCCGATGAGTTCGTCAATTCGGCTGGGCGCAATCCCGCCGGCGGGGCGCTTGGCCGAGATGTCGGCTGCGCTCAGCACAGTGCCCGCGGGAAGGTCACGCGCGGCGACGAGACTCTTGCCGGCGACCGACCGTACCGACGTTTCGAGCGCGCAAAGGCCGGGTTCGCCCGTGCCTTGTGCGTCAAATCCGGTCCTGGCGAGACGCACGTATTCGGCGAGTTCCGAGGGTTCCAGCGATATCGCATGATCAGGGCCGCTGCGGCGGCCGTCGAGCGTGAAGTGTTTTTCGAGCACGCACGCGCCTGCGGCCGCGGCGAGCGCCGCGGTGATCGTCTCGCGCGTGTGGTCGCTGAAGCCCGTCGGGAGTCCGAAGCGGGCGGCGAGCGTGCGGATCGCGGCCAGGTTCGCGTCGGCGAGCGGCGTCGGGTAGGCGCTGACGCAGTGAAGGATGACCACGCGATCATCGACATTCCAGCGTCGGAAACGGGCGACCGCGCTCGCGATTTCCTCGGCAGTCGATGCGCCGGTGGAGGCGATCACCGGAAGTTCGAGTGATAGCGCTGCGCGGAGGAGCGGCACGTTGTTCAAGTCGGTAGAGGCGATCTTGACCGCGACGGGCCGCAGCTCCGCGAGCGTCCGCACGTCGGATTCGCTGAATGGCGTGGCGATGAAGTCGATCCCGCGGGCGTCGCAATGGTCCCGGATTCGCCGAAACTCTGCCGCTGAGAGTTCGAGGCGGCGGAGCATGTCGCGCTGGGAATCGCCGCCGGCCGGTTTTTGGTAGTCGGCCGTCGGGGCGTCGGCGGTGGTCAGGGCGTCGGCGCGGAAGATCTGGAATTTCACGGCGTCCGCGCCGGCGGCGACCGCCGCATCGACGAGTTGCAGGGCGTCGTCAATCGAGCCGTCGTGATTCACGCCGGCCTCGGCAATGACGTAGGGGCGGCAGCGCGGACCGATCCCGCGGCCGTCGATGGCGAGCGGCGGGCGGCGCCGTGCCGGACGCGTGGAGGATTGCAGAAGCGCCGCTGCGATCGCCAGGTCGACAGGCTCGTCGATATCGATCGTGTCGGCGCTCGGCTGGGCAATCGCACGGCGGTCGTTGCCCAGATATGCCTGTGCGTCCGCATCCGGCCCTGCCGCGGCGACGAGGGCCGCGCGCGACACGACGTAGACCGAACCGTCGAGACCAAAGAGCGGCTCGAGATCCTGCCGCCGCGCGATGGCGTTCGGCCGGTAGGGAGTCATCCGGTCGCCTTCGAGACGGAAGAGCCAGTCGGGGTGATGACGGCCGACGGGAGCGACTGTCCGGACGGAGTCGCAGCCGGTTGCGCGCCAATGCTCGACGCAGCGATCGATGATGCCGGGAGCCCGGACCGGGACGTTTCCCATCAGGAGGACGGCCGCGTCGATGCGGCGGGCGTGACGGGATTCCCACGTTTCGACGGCATGGCGGAGGGCGGCGTCGATGCGGGCCTCGTCGGTCGCGAGTGCGGGCGGGCGATCGATCGTCTCGATGCCGCGGCATCGGGCGAGCTGTGCAGCTTCTTCACAGTCTGTCGACAGAACCACGGCGGCCGCGGTGCGAGCGGCGAGCGCATGGTCAAGTGTGTACTCGATGAGCGGGCGTCCGAGCAGGGGCTGCAAGCACTTGCGCGGGACGCCTTTGCTGCCGGCGCGGGCCAGGATGACGGCAAGGACGGTCATTTCCTTTTCATCGGTCGATTCTGCGCCCTTGGTGGAGGGATGCGATCGGTACAAGCGCCAATGCTGCGCTCGGCGGGGCGGTGATAAGATCACCTTGATGAAGATCTGGGGCATCGTCAACGTCACGCGAGACTCGTTTTCCGACGGCGGCCGGTTCCTTACTCACGCCGACGCCCTCGCCCATGCGCGCCGGCTGCTCGAGGAGGGGGCGGATGTGCTGGATCTCGGGGCGGAATCGACCCATCCGGACTCGGAGGCCGTGCCGGCTGAAATCGAGGTCGAGCGGCTTGGACCGCTCGTAGCATCGCTCAAGCCGATTGGCGCCAGGCTATCGATCGATACCCGGAAACCGGCGGTGATGGCTGCGATGCTGGCACTCGGCGTCGACGTGATCAACGACGTGAACGGCCTCGCCTCGGAAGAAGCAATCAGCGTCGTTGCACCGTCGTCGGCACGGGTGGTCGTCATGCACAGCGTGCAATCGAGCGCCGGCCGGGCGGGGCGTCCGGAGACGACGCCGGCGGAAATCGTCGGGCGGATCACGGCTTTCTTCGCAGAGCGGGTCGAGACGCTTCAGCGCGCGGGGGTCGCGCTTGAGCGGGTCATCCTCGATCCCGGGATGGGCTTCTTTCTGGGCGTGGATCCTCTGGTGAGCGTCGAGGTGCTTCGAAAACTCGGTGAATTTCGCCGCATTGGCTGCGAGCTGCTCATCTCCGTCTCGCGCAAGTCGTTCATCGGCGCCCTGATCGACCGAGAAGCGCCGCCGCCGGCGAAGGACCGTGGAGCGGCCAGCCTGGCGGCGGAGCTGTGGGCGCTTGCACAGGGAGTCGACCACATCCGCACGCACGCAGTACGCGAACTGCGGGATGCAGCCCGCGTCTGGACCGCACTGGCCTGATCGTGCGGGTCATTCCGGAGCGTGCTACACTTCGCTCTCCGACACGCCTGTTTGTTTCAAAGGAGTCTGGTGTGATCTCTGCCGCAGTGAAACGGATCGGTCCCATTGTCTCTGCGCTGTGCCTGCTGGCGGTGAGTGCGCCCGCGGGGATCAACGGCTACTACCGGCAACCGGCGCTTCACGGGGACACGGTGGTGTTCGTGTCCGAGGGCGATCTGTGGAAGGTTTCGGCGAAGCAGGCGTCGGCGGGCGGCGGAGTGGCAACCCGACTGACGACCCACCCGGGCAGTGAATCCAATCCGGCGATCTCGCCCGACGGGAAGATGGTGGCCTTCGTCGCGGAGTACGAGGGCCCCGCGGAGGTCTACACGATGCCCCTCGACGGAGGCCTGCCCGTGCGGCGGACGTATACCGGCGAGCGCAACAGCGTGCAGGGCTGGACGCCGGATGGGAAGATCATCATCTCGACCGAAGCGTACTCGACGCTGCCCAACTCCCAGCTTGTCCTGCTCGACATCTCCGATGCGGCCGTGGCGGCGACGCCGACGTTCGTCCCGCTCGCGCAGGCGGCGGAGGGCGTGTACAGCGACGACGGGAAGACGCTTTTCTTCACGCGGCTGCGATTCCAGGGGAGTCAGACGCGGCGCTACAAGGGCGGGTCGGTGCAGAATCTGTGGCGGTTTGCGGACGGAGACGCGGAGGCGACGCCGCTGACGGCCGACTTCCCAGGCACCAGCCGGCAGGCGATGTACTGGAAGGAGCGGGTCTACTTCGCGTCCGACCGCGATGGGCTGATGAACCTCTGGTCGATGAAACCGGACGGCAGCGACGTCCGGCAGCACACCAAGCACGCGGATTACGAGGTTCAGGATCCGTCGCTGGAGCAGGGACGAATCGTCTACCAGCAAGGCGCGGACTTGTGGCTGCTGGATGTGTCCTCCGGCGCGAATGCCAGACTGTCGATCACGCTCGACTCCGATTTCGACCAGATGCGCGAACGCTGGGTCGAGAAGCCGCTGGAATACATGACATCGGCGCATGTGTCGGCCGACGGGTCGCGCGTGGTCATGACGGCTCGCGGGCGCGTGTTCGTCGCGCCGCATCGGCAGGGGCGGCTGGTCGAGGTGACGCGGACGCAGGGTGTGCGCTACCGCGACGCCCGATTCATGCCGGACGGAGAAAGCCTGGTCGCGCTCTCGGATCGGAGCGGCGAGGTCGAACTCTGGAAACTGCCGGCCAACGGCGTCGGCGAGGCGGAGCAGCTGACCAGCGACGGCGTCGTCCTGCGCTGGAAGGGCGTTCCGTCGCCGGACGGCAAATACGTCGCGATCCCGGACAAGAACCAGCGGCTCGTGCTGCTCGAACTGGCGACGAAGAAGACCGTCGTGATCGCCACGTCGCAGCACGACGAATCGTTCCTCGACCTCGCGTGGTCGCCGGACAGCCGCTGGCTTGCTTTCGTCACGCACGCCGCCAACATGTTCCGAACGATCGGGTTGTACAACGTGGAGGATCAGACGACGACCGCCGCGACGACCGATCGCTTCGACAGCTACAGCCCGGCGTGGACGCCGGACGGCAAGTGGCTTTACTTCATCTCCGACCGGAACCTGGAGACACTCACGAGCAGCCCGTGGGGTTCGTATCAGCCCGAGCCGTTCCTCGCCAAGAAGTCGCGGTTGTACATGCTGGCACTCGGGAAAGGGCAGCGCTCCCCGTGGGCGCCGGCTGATGAGCTTCAGAGAAGCACTGCCGCGAAGACCGCGGAGACCGGGCCGGCCTCGGAACCGCAGACGCAGTCCGCGCCGGCATCCGCGAGCGCGCCCGCATCGGCGACGGCGCCATCAGGTGAGGAAAAGAAGCCGGCGGCGACGGTTACGATCGACTGCGACGGGCTCGCGCAACGGTTGTTCGAAGTTCCGATTCCGGCGGGCGACTATGTCGATCTGAGCGTGAACGACAAGGCGCTCTTCTGGCTGAGCGTACCCATCGGCGGCGGGCCGGCGTCGCTCTCGACGGCGGCGATCACCAACGAGAATGTCGAGGTCAAGACCGTCGTCGCCGATATCCGGAACTACGAGATGTCCGGCGATGGCAAGAAGCTCCTGATTCGCAAGGCGGAATCGCTCTACATCGTCGATGCGGCCGCCGCGCCGGCCGACCTGGCGAAGAAGGACTTAAACCTCGCGGGCTGGATGCTCTCCGTCATTCCGCGCGAGGAGTGGCGGCAGATGTTCGACGACGCGTGGCGGCTCGAACGCGACTATTTCTACGACCCGAACATGCACGGCGTCGACTGGAAGGCGATGCGTGCGAAGTACCGGCCGCTCGTCGATCGGGTGGCGAGCCGGGCGGAGCTGGGCGACGTGCTGGCGCAGATGGTGGCGGAGCTCTCGGCGCTGCACATCTTCGTCCGCGGCGGCGATCTGCGCGAAGGGCCGGACAAGATATCCAACGCCGCCCTGGGAGCGGAACTGACCCGCGACCCGGGGGCGGGGGGGTATCGCGTCGAGCGGATTTTCGAAAATGACCCGGACGAGCCTCAGCATGCGTCGCCGCTTTCGAGACCGGGGGTCGATGTCGCGGTCGGCGACGTCATCGAGTCAATTAACGGCGTCGCGACGCTTTCGGTACCCGACCTCGGAGTCGTGCTTCGGAATCAGGCCGGCAGGCAGGTGTTGATGCACGTCCGGCCGGGCGGCGGCGGTGCAGCGCGGAACGTGATCGTCACGCCGATCGACCGCGGCCGCGAATCCGATCTGCGCTATCGCGACTGGGAGTATTCGCGGCGGCGGCTGGTCGAAGAACAGGGCGGCGGCGACATCGGGTATGTGCATCTGCGGGCGATGGGGGGCGGCGATTTCTCGACGTTCGCCCGCGACTTCTACCCGATCTTCACGCGCAAAGGGCTCATCATCGATGTCCGGCACAATCGCGGCGGCAACATCGACAGCTGGATTCTCGGCCGGCTGATGCGCAAGGCATGGTTCACGTGGAGTCAGCGCGTGGGTCAGCCGCCGTCGTGGAACATGCAGTACGCGTTCCGGGGACACATCGTGCTGCTCTGCAACGAGTGGACGGCGTCGGACGGCGAGGCGATGAGCGAGGGCTTTCGCCGGCTGGGGCTCGGAAAGGTGATCGGCACGCGGACCTGGGGCGGTGAGATCTGGCTGAGTTCGAGCAACTTCCTCGTGGACAGGGGAATCGCGACGGCGGCGGAGTACGGCGTCTACGGCCCGGAAGGGGCGTGGCTGATCGAGGGCCACGGCGTGGAGCCGGACATCGTCGTCGACAATCTGCCGCACGCCACCTTCAAAGGCGAGGATGCGCAGCTCAGAAAGGCGATCGAGCACCTCCAGCAGCTCATTCGTGAAAAACCGATTGAAATGCCGAGCCCGCCGAAACATCCGGACAAATCAGAGTCGGCGGGCAAGGGCTGAGCACGGGCGGCCGGCGCCCCGCACTACCTGGGAATCTCGAGCGGCGCACCGATCGCCTCGGCGGCGCGCCGTGCCCACGTGCGATTCCCGGCCGTTTGATTTTGGCGCATCTGCATGAGCGACCGGAGCGTCAGGAAGGCCTCCTTCGTCGCCGCGAAGTCGCCGTCCTGGTGGTGTGCCATGATCATGAGCGCGATCACAAGCGGCTGCCGGGCCCCGCCCGTCGCGAGATGAAGTTCCTCGGCGCGCGTCAGCGCGGCAACGGCGTCCCGTGAGCGACCCAATCGAAGGAAGCTCGCGCCCAGTGTGCGCCAGTAGGTGCTGTTCGAGGGCTCCTTTTGAACCGCGGCCTCGGCGGCTGTTCGCGCGAGCTCATAGGATTCCGATCCAAACGTGTCATGCTTGGCGATCCGCCACGCTCCACGGTCGAGGAGCGACGGCTTTGCCGTGGGCGTGGCCAGCACGTCACGGAGCTCCAACTCGGTGTATTCGAGGTACCGGTCCATGTCACGTTGCCGTTCGAAGTGTTGAATCAGCAGCTGCATGGCGGCGATGGCGTCCCCGCCGACCGGACTGCCGTGCCCGCGCAGATCGCGCGCACTGGCGAGAAGAAGCTCTTCTCCCTCGCCGATCCTGCCCGTCCGCGACAGCGTATCTCCAAGGACGCTGCGCACACACGTCTGCGTTGCCGCCTGGCGGCTGGACGTAAGATCGAAAAGCGGCAGCGATTCGCGGAGAACGGTCTCAGCCGCGTCCAGTTTTCCGCGCCGATTGAGCGCGTAGCCGTGCCAGAAGAGTGCGCGGGCCGCCTTGTAGGGGTGGAGGGTGTCAGACCGTCGATAGCACTGAATCGCCTCCTCAAACGCGCGCCGCGCGTCCTCGTCGACGCTGCTGCTCCGGTCGTAAACGCTCTTGCCGAGCGACCAGAACGCTTCGCAGAGAATCGCGGCCAGGACCGGCTCACGGTCGGGTGTCGCTGTCGAGGTCGCGAGAACCCTGTCCATCAGCGGGGAGAGCCCGCTCCGGCCGTCCGCGACCGCTTCACGCAATTCGTAGAGCGCTTCCGAGAGTCTCGGATGGTCGTGCTTTAAGGCCGCCATCACGTGCAGAAAGAGAAAGTCCTGGTCTGCGCCGGCGATCCGCTCGAGCAGTTTCGTTCGCCACTCCGCCGCGAGTTCCGACTCGCCCCGCCGCTCGAAGTGCTCAGCGAGGTACCCGCACATCTCCCGGGCATAGGCGGCCGCATTGCGGATCTCGCCGAGGCGCTCCATCCCCGCTACGAGGATCGGCTCGGCGGCGGCAAAATCGCCGAGTGCGGATCGGCACGCCGCCCTCCGGCACTGATAGACCGTGACAAGCCAGTGGTCGGGCGGCAGCAGACTCTCCAGCGACACGAGCGACCGCTCGGCGATCGAGAGCGCTTCCTCGTAGCGACCCTGCGCAAAAAGATGCGTCATCAGCGTTCCCAGCGTCCGGATCACCCGCGTGTTCGTCTCGGGCAGGAACTGGCGCTGGAGTTCGAGCGCATCCGCGATGTACCGCGAGGCAAGGCTGGGCGCTTGTTTCAGGCTGAGATTCGTCCCGCCCTGGTATAGAAGCTCTGCGAAGATGAGCCAGCGGGGATCGTCGGTCGAAAACCGGGCGTCGATCTCGCGGCGGAACTCGGCATAAGCGGCTTCTCCGGCCGTCGGCTGGTACCTGCTCCCCAGAATTCCCGAGAATGCCTCGACCTGCTTGGAAAACTCAGCGTCCCCGCCTGCAAGCAGCGCCGGAAACTTGCGATACAGCCGCCACCAGCGGCTTCGCCACCGATAGTCGTTCAGGTCTTCCAGGACGCAGACGTCCGGAACGAGCACGGCGTACACGGTCTCCGGGGGGCTGGCCAGGACCTTTTCATGAAGTTCAAGCGCACGCTCCAACTGCTGTGCGGCCAGATCAAGCTCGCCGAGTGCCGCGAACGCGTTGCCGATGGTCGCCCGGATCGCCGCTTCCGATGCAGGTTGTCCGGCGAATCGCCGATCGATCTGCGCCGCAGCCGCCTCCAGCATCGAAACCGTGGTCGTCGTGGGCGACTGAGTCACATCCGGATTGGCGAGTCCGAGCGTTTCGACGAGGAAAGCCGTAACGGCCTGGGCTCTCTCCGCTTCACGGACAGATTGTTCCCGCTCGAGCTGCGCCTGTTCCTGTGCCAAACGGGCGGTCTCGCGCTCGGACTCCGCCTCGAATCGGGCGGCGACCGCGCGGGCGCCGGCGTCCTCGGCGCTGATCCGGGCCCGTCGCTCGCGATCGGCGAGATCCTGGTTAATACGCGCCTGATTGAAGTAATAGGCGGCAGCGCCCACCAAAAGTGCGACTCCCGCGGCGGCCCCGGCAAGCGCGCCGCGGTGGCGCTTCAGCGCGCGCCGAAGCAGGTACGCCGTCGAATCGCGCCGCGCGTCGATGGCCTCGCCGGCGAGGTAGTGCCGCACGTCCGCGGCGAGCGCGGCGGCCGACTGGTACCTCCGCTCCGGGGTCTTATCGAGGCATTTGAGCAGGATCGTGTCGATGTCCGCGTCGAGCTCAGGCCGGATCGACCGCGCTTGTCCCGGCGGCTGCCCGGAGATCGTATTGATGATTTCCTGGATCGGGCCCGCGACCTGGTAGGGGAACGAACCGGTAAGAAGCTGGTAAGCGACCACGCCGAGCGAGTAAACGTCGCTGCGGATGTCCATTTCGCCGCTTCCGCGCACCTGCTCGGGCGAAGCCCAGGGGATGGATCCGACGAACTGTCCGTCGTCCGTCACGTCCGAACCCGCGTCGGCAATGTCCTTGGCGAGGCCGAAATCGAGGATGTGCGGAGCGCCGCTCGAATCGACGAGGATGTTCCCCGGCTTCAGGTCGCGGTGGATGATCCCGCGGAGATGAGCGGCGTGGACCGCATCACAGATGACCGCAAACAGCCCGAGCGTCTCGCGGAGCCGTTCCCGCGTCCACTGGCCGCCACGGCGCCCCTCGCTGAACCGGTCCAGCGTCTCCCCGACGATGAGGTCCATGACGATGAAATGCGAATTGCCCACGCGACCTGTATCGTGCACCGCGACGATGTTGGGGTGTTGAAGCCGGACTAGCAGTTCCACTTCGCGCCGGAACCGGGCGCGGTCGGCGGAGCTCGCGAGCGGGCCGCGGTGCAGCAGCTTGACCGCGACGCGCCGCCGCGTGGAGGTTTGTTCCGCCTCGAAGACGACGCCCTGTCCGCCGCGGTGGATTTCGCGGAGCAGTGCATAGCCGGGTATGGCATCGACGCGGGTGAGCGGCCGTTCTGGCGGTCCGCCGCTGGTATCGAGTCGCGAATCCGCGACGTGCGAGGCTGCGCGCTGCATGATCCGCAGGAGGCTCAGCTCCCGCTCAAGTGCGGGCATGAGATCCGGGTTCGCACAGACGATTTGCTCATCTGTGATCGCCTCGCCCATCGCCCGGCGGCGCGCGCAGTCGGCAATCACCCGCCGCAGCCGAATCGCGTCGAAGCGGCTGGTCGAAGAAGCGCTGAGTCGTGTCTCGTGGTCGGTCCTGGGCGACATCGACACTCCGACGAGTTGCGGGAACCCCCTGACATCTAAAACGCGGGCAAGCCGCCGCACTGCCTAACGGCGGCTGAAAAATCGGCTCTCTTCACCCAGAACCTCGCGCAGCTCGCGCAGGCCCCGGCTGCACAGCTTGTGAACCGACCATTCCGACTTTCCGAGCTTCCGGGCGATTTCCGGCACCTCCAGGCCTTCCAGAAAGCGAAGCCGCACCGCGTCCCGGTAATCGGGCTTGATTGAACCCAGCGCCGTAGCGATTGCCGTTGCCGCCTCCTGGCCGGCGTACGTCCGGCTGGGCGACTGCGAATCGACATGAAGCAGTTCCAGCAGCGGAACGGCTGAACTCCCGTCGATCGTCGGGTCGACGCCGAGTCGCCCGCCGCCGCGTTTCAGCGTGGCATGCTGGCGGATCGCGTTGATCAGTCGCCCATCGGTCACCATGATCAGCCAACGGACGAACGCACCGATGCCCTGCGGCCGGAACCGCTGAATCTGCCGAAAAACCTCGACGAACGTCTCCTGGAGGAGATCCTCGGGAGCGAGGAAGTTGCGCAGTGCCGGCGGCAGCTTGCGTTCAAGGCGGTTCAGGAGGCGTCCCTGATAGGGAATCAGGAGCTGTTCGAGGGCCGCGCTATCGCCCGCCGTCGCCCGGTCGAGCAGCTCGGCTCCGCTGGACTCGTGTGATTCCTCTCGCGACAAGCTCATTCATCTCCGGCACGGTGGCGTCCAGAACCCCGCCGAACATTCTAACCGAAAAAAATGGCGATCTTTCCGGGCGATTCTGGATTCGCGCGGCAACGCTGCCCGGCGTTCGCGATTCAGGAACCAGCCGAGGGTGGAGCCCGGCGCTTCCCTGATCACCCTTTCTGGAGGAACGGACCATGCGTCTTTCAAATCTGATCGGTCTGGCCCCGATCGCAATCTGTTCGGCCGCGCTCGCGCAGGCGCCGGTGGGTACGTCGTTTTCGTACCAGGGACAGTTGTCCGACGGCGCCAGCCTCGCGAACGGGCCCTATGACTTCATTTTCCGGCTTTACGACGCGTCGAGCGCCGGCGCCCAGGTGGGTTCCAGCGTCACGCTGCCCGACCGGGTCGTCAGCGACGGCCTCTTTACGGTTCAGCTCGACTTCGGCGCGTCGCCGTTCTCGGGCGACGCGCGCTGGCTCGACATCCAGGTCCGTCCGGGTGCGAGTACGGGCGCCTACACGCTTCTGACGCCGCGCCAACCGCTCACGGCGATTCCGTATGCGCTCTTCGCCCTGAGCGGTCCCGGCGCTGCTGGCGCCTGGGCGGCCAGCGGGAACAACATCTACGCGACAAACACGGGAAATGTCGGCATCGGCTCGACCAACCCGCTCGTAAAGCTGCACGTTACCGGCGGCACGGAAAACACCGCGCTCAACGATGGGACGGTCTTCATTCAGTCGCCCGGCGGGTTCCTTGGCCAGATCATGACAATGGACGGCAACGAGATCAACGGCTGGTCGCAACTCCACCTGAACCCGGAGGCGGACACCAATATTTACATGGTCGCCGGCGGAGGGAACGTCGGCATCGGCAGCGCGGCGCCGGCCGTTCGCCTTCATGTCGAGGGCGGCACGGACACGGAACTGGGAAGCGGCGGGTTTCTCGTTCTCGGCAGCATCGCAAGCACGAACATGTCGATCGACAACAACGAGATCGAAGCCCGCAACAATGGCGCGGCCGCGACGCTGAGCCTGAACAACGACGGCGGCGACGTCGTCATCGCACCGCAGGGAACGACTCGCGTGCGCGTGCTGGAGATCACCGGCGCGGACCTGGCCGAGAAATTCCCGGTCAGCGACATCGAGACGCCGCAGCCCGGCATGGTCCTCATGATCGATGCCGCGAACCCCGGCAAGCTCTGCCTCGCAAAGGGCGCCTACAACCGGTGCGTCGCCGGTGTCGTTAGCGGGGCGAACGGCCTACTCGCGGGTTCGATCCTCGGACATCTGCCCGGAAATGAGGCCGCGCCTGCGATGGCGCTGAGCGGCCGCGTCTGGGTGTGGTGCGACGCAACAGAGCAGGCCATCGGCGCGGGTGACATGCTGACGACCTCGGAGACGCCCGGGCACGCGATGGCGGCGACCGACGCGTCCCGCTCGCACGGCGCGGTCATCGGCAAGGCGATGACGACACTGACGAAGGGCGAGCGCGGCATGGTCCTGGTCCTCGTGAATCTTCAGTAGCGGACGCGAAAACTGGAGGATCAGCCATGAACCGCCCACGAATGCTCGCAAAGATCGCTCTCGCCGGGACGACCCTGGTCGCCGCGGCGCAGATGCCCGAAATTGCCCCGCCGGCCGCACCGGCTGTCGCGGGGGTGGCCGAAGTTTTCGACGGCGCGGGTGCCGGCATCGAATCGCCTCTTACGCTCGCGGGCGACAACGATGGATACGGAATTCGCGCGATCCTGGAAGCGGATGCGTTCGACCGCCTCAGCGGGTCCGGCATACGCGTCCACGAATTCCCGCTGGACGCCGCTCGATCGGTCACGCTCGCCCTGCGCTCGTTCCAGGTGACCGGCCCGGGGGCAACGCTCGTCGAAGGCACGGACGCGGGCGACGTGCCCCTGCCGATGCCACGAGTGCACCTGCTGCGCGGCGAAGTCGAAGGCGAGCCCGGATCGTGGGTCTTCCTCGGTGTGACGCCCGGGCGCATCAATGGCATCGTGCACCTGAGCGAAGACGAAGAGTTCATCATCGCCCCGCTTCAGGAACGCATCGCTGCCGGCGATCTCGACACGCACGTCATTTTCGAGCGCTTCAGCACCGACGCGGGTTCTCAGCCGTCCAGCTTCATTTGCACGGCCGTCCCGCGCGACGGCCGGCCCGCCCCCCGCCCCTCATCGGTGCAGATCGCCGCGCCGGAGGGCGACGGCGGTCCGCAGGAGCGCGGCGCGAGCGACCGCGTCGCGTGGCTGGCGATCGACTGCGACTGGGAATTCCGCAATCTCCCGCCCTTCAGTACAACTGGCGATGCCGCGGCGTACGTTATGGAGCTCATCGGCGTCGTAAACGTGATCTACGAGCGCGACGTCCAGACGCGAATGTACATCAACTTCCTGCGCGTCTGGAACACGAGCGCCGACCCCTACGACGCCGACGACACGCAGGAGCAGCTTCCAGAGTTCGAGAACTATTTTTCGAACAACGTCGGCGTCTCACGCGAGGTCAACCACCTGCTTTCCGGCCGCGACCTCGGCGGCGGCCGCGGCTTCATCGACGTGCTCTGCGACGCATACTCGGTGAGTGGCAACATGGCCGGCACGTTCCCGCGCCCCGCGCCGCAGAATTTTCACGCGGACAACTGGGACATCGTCGTCGTCGCCCACGAGATCGGCCATAACTTCGGCTCGCCGCACACGCACTGCTACGACCCGCCGATCGACACGTGCGCCGGAACGCTCTACGACTGCTCGCACCCGCGCGTATGTCAACAGGGCGAGCTGATGAGCTACTGCCATACGTGCCCTGGGGGAATCGCCAACATTCGCCTGGGATTCGTTCACCCGGCCGTCCTGGCGGAGATGCGCGAAGATGTGAGCTGCCTGCGCCTGGTGCGGTCGCTTGTGTATGTCAACATCGCGTGGAGCGGTGGGGAAAACGGGACGATCACGCTGCCTTACAACCGCGTCCTCAAAGGATTCATGGGTGTGACCGAGGGCGGCACGATGCGAATCATGCAAGGCAGCTATCCGACTCCTGTCACGCTTGACCGCGCGGTGCGGCTTGAAGTCTGGAACAACGTCGGGACCGTGACGATTGGCGATTGACCCCCGAGCGCGAAGGAAGCCCAGTCATGAAACTCAATCTCATTCCTGCGACGGCCACGATTGCCCTCTGCACGGCCGCGATGGCGCAGCTACCCGTCCGCGGACGGGCGGTCTCTCAGCTCGCATGGGCGGATTCGAACATGCAGAGTTTCATGCAGGCCAACGACATCCGCGGCGGGCTGCTGGCGATCTCGCACAATGGCGTAATCGTCTACCAGCGCGGCTTCGGATACCTGAACGAGTCGGAATCGCAGCCGATGCCCGAAAACGCACTCGTGCGTATCGCCAGTTGCACGAAGCCCTACACCGGCGCGGCCATTCAGCGCCTCGCGGCCGACGGTACGATCGACCTCAACGACTTCGCGTTCGATCTCGGCCAGTCAGGCGGCGGCCTGCTCCCGCTCACGCCGTGGGGCGGCCTTGGGGACTCGCGGCTTCGCGACGTGCGCGTGATCCACCTGCTGACACACATGGGCGGGTGGGATCGCGGCACGGTCGGCGACTGGACCTACGAGGAATGCCAGATCGCCGGCGACATGGGCGTCACGAGCCCGCCCGGCCGGACGAATACAATGCGCTGGATTCTCGGCCAGCCGCTCCAGTTTTCGCCGGGGTTGAGAAGCGACTATTCGAACATCGGCTATCTCGCGGCCGGCCTGATCGTCGAAGAGGTCTCGGGTGTCGGATTGATCACATTCCTGCGACAGAACATCCTCACGCCGGAGATGTGGGTGCCGAGCACGGATCTGCGGCAGGGCCGCACGTTTCAGGCCGATCAGCCGGCGCGCGAGGCGTATTACGAGGGCCTCCAGAACTGGTGCGTGTTTCAGAACGAGTGCGGCGGCCTTCGCTGCTCGATTCTGGTGGATTCGCCCTACGGATCCTGGGATCACGAGGCACGCGTCGGACAGGGCGGCCTTGTGATCAGCGGGGCGACCGCGCTGGAATTCATGAACCGGTACTTTGTCGGTTCCGGTTCGCAGAGCATCGGCGCGCCGGTCGAGCCGGACTGGTCGGGGTCGCATGGCGGGGCGCTCGTCGGCGTTAACTGCCGATTCTGGCAGCGCGGCGACGGCACGAATGTCTTCATCTGGTTCAACAAGAAGAACGACGACGAGGACGGGAATAACTACGCCTCGCAGTTGGCGTCCCAGATCAACGATGAACTCGGTGCGCAGGTGAGCTGGCCGACGGCTGCCGTTGACGGCTTCTGGGTGTTGCCGGGGTCGCCGCAACTCACTTATCTCGGGAGTTACGATTATCCGTTCCGCGGCGTGGTGATGGCACTGGCGCAATTGACGGCCGGCTCGAAGGTCAATCTCAAACCGGGAACGGACCCGTTCGTGGGCACGATCTCGACACGAATGCGTATTGCGGCCCCGCTCGGGCTGGCGCGAATCGGCGGATAGCGATAACGTACTGTCGCTGCTGTGGTTCGGGTAATTTTGCCCGGAGCCGGCGAGAAAACCGGAAAAAAAGACCGGGCTGGACGACCCGAATGCGTTATTACTCTAGAACCTCAAGGAGCGTCTTCATGTCTTCGTTCATTCGATGCGTTGCGGCTGTTGGGGTGGTTCTGATCGCGTCCTCGGCGGCCGCCCAGAGTTTTGACCTGAGCTGGAACACGATCGACGGTGGGGGGGCGACATTCAGCGCCGGCGCGACGTTTTCCCTCGGCGGAACCATCGGTCAGCCGGACGCCGGTGTGATGACGGGCGGCCAGTTCACGCTCGTTGGCGGGTTCTGGGCGGGTGCGACGGGGACGCCGTGCGACCTCACGGGCGACCTTGACAGGGATGGTGACGTCGACATCACCGACCTGGCGACGCTGCTCGGGCATTTCGGGATGCCGGCCGGGGCGAGCGCCGCCGACGGTGATCTCGACGGCGATACAGACGTCGACATCAGCGATTTGTCCGCGCTGCTGAGCAACTTCGGTCTGACTTGTCCGTAGCCTGGAACGAACTCCGATCCACCGATTGCGTCGCGTGCCTCGCGCCGGTTCTCCCGCGCGCGGCGCGCTCGTTTTCCTGGGTATTACTCCGACTGCGAGCTTGCCCGGGATCTAATGCCGGAAGTGTCGCGTCCCGGTGAAGATCATCGCGACCCCGCGCTCGTCGCAGAGATCGATCGTATCCTGATCTCGCTTGCTGCCGCCCGGCTGAATGATCGCGGTGACGCCGGCGTCGATGAGCAGTTTCGGGCCGTCGGAAAAGGGGAAAAAGGCGTCGCTCGCGGCGACCAGTCCCGTTTCCTGTTCCCGGATGTGCCCATTCTCCCGGGCCAGCCAGGTCGCCACGCGACAGCTCATCACCCTGCTCATCTGTCCCGCGCCGTTTCCGATCAGCCGGCCATCCTCCACGAGCGAAATCGCGTTGCTCTTGGTGTGCTTGCAGATGAGCCAGGCCAGTCGCAGGTCGGCCATTTCCTCGTCGGTCGGCGTGCGTTTTGTGACCACCTTCCAGTCCGACTCGTTCAACCCGGGGAGATCGGGCGACTGGACGAGCATCCCGCCGGCGATGCTTCGGTATTGCAGTTCGTTCGCGTCGAGTGGCGCCGCCATGTCGTCTACCGCGAGCAGGCGGACATTCTCGCCCCATTTCTTCTTCGGCGGCGTCTCGACCCGCGCTTCGCCCTCCTCGGGCGTCGCCTTCCCGGCCTCATACTTCCCACGAACGATCGCGACCGCGTCGTCGGTGAATCGCGGCGCAATCCACACTTCGACGAAGAACCCTCCGGGCGCATACGCCGCACCGGTGTCCTTGAGCGGCTTTCCGAACCGGTCGTACGTTTCCATGACGATCGCGGCAAACGAAGCATCAACCGGGAAGTTCACCGCCAGAATCCCGCCCATCGCGGCATTCGGATCGCCCAGATAGGCCCGCCGGTAAGCCTCGATCGGATCCGCATGCACGCCGACGCCGCAGGCGTTCGTGTGCTTGATGAATATGCACGCGCGCGGTGATGGAGTCACTTTCACCGCGACGCTTGTCCGATCTAGGTGTTCTCCCGCCCGGGTCAATTCGGCGCACAGCCCAAGTGCTGCGTCGGCGTCGAGGAAGTTGTTCGCGGAAAATGGTTGCATTAGGTCATCGTTGATATCGAGATCGGCAACGGTCAGATCCGGACCGCCCTTTTGAATGTGCTGCAGCAGCTCTACCGATTGGTGCGGGTTCTCGCCGTAACGGAGCGCGCCCCAGCTAGTCAGAAAGAGGTGTCGGAAGCACGGCGTCCGGTCGGGGCTGCGATGCGCAGACAACCACGTCGAGATCGAAGCGTCGTACATCGACGTCCCGATCAACGCAGAGTTGGCGTAGTCGCTTCGAACGTGCGCCCAGCCTCCGTCCGTCAGCGCATCCTCTCGCAACCAGAGAACGAGCGCTTCAAGATCCTCGCGATACACCGGGACCAGTACATGCCGATGATTCTTCGCCGCCGCCCGCAGCAGCGCCACGCCCCCGATGTCGATCATCTCGATCGCCTGCTCAAACGAGCAGTTCGGGTCCGCGACCGTCTTCTCGAAGGGGTAGAGATTGACGACCACCATGTCGATCGGCTTAATCCCCGCCGCTTCAAGCTGCCGCATGTGCTCGGGGTTGTCGCGATCTGCGAGGATCGCCGCGTGGATCGCTGGATGGAGCGTCTTGACCCGTCCGCCGAGCATCTCGCCGCAGCCGGTGAGCGTCTCGACCAGCGTGACCGGAATGCCCGCGTCGGTCAGCGCCTTGGCCGTGCCGCCCGTGGAGATGATCTCAACGCCGAACTCGCCGTGCAGCGCGCGGGCGAAATCGACGATGCCCGTCTTGTCCCAGACGCTGATGAGGGCCCGACGAATGCAAAGTTTGCCAGCGCCGCCCGGTGTGGTGGACTCAGTGCTCATCCCGAGCATGGTACTCGCGACCACGCGAATGCGCGGATTGCCTCCGAGGTCTACATTCGGGCGTCAGCGCGCGTGTTTCGCCCGCTTGGTCTCGAGGTCCCCGAGCAGCTTATCGAACGATTCGGCAAAGAGCCGCACACCATCCGCCAACAGTTGATCCGTCACTCGCGTCATGTCCACGCCGACCGTCCGCAGCTTTTCGATCACGGCGTAGGACTGCTGGACGTCGAGGTCGATCGTCCGCGCGGGCGTCGCGTGATCCTCGATCGCGTCGAGCGTCTCGGGAGGAACCGTATTCACGGTATTGGGGCCGATCAGTGCGTCGACGTATTTGGTCGGCGAATAGGCCGGGTTCTTCGTGCTGGTGCTCGCCCAGAGCGGCCGCTGCACGCGCGCTCCGGCGGCCCGGAGGTCGGCGAATTGCGGACCTTCAAAGACGCTCTTGTAGCAGTCGTAGGCGATGCGGGCGTTGGCGATGGCGGCCTGGCCCCTGAGGGTGCCGAGTTCGCGCTCGCCTGCGTCGATCCGTTTCGTCAGCAGCCCGTCGATGAGTGTGTCGACGCGGCTCACGAAAAACGACGCGACCGACCCCACGAACCCCAGCGGCCGGCCGGATTCGCGCAGCCGCCGGAGGCCTTCGATGTACGCCTCCATCACCTTCTCATAGGCTCCGATCGAGAAGATCAGCGTGACATTGACGTTGATCCCTTCGCCGATGAGGGTTCGGATCGCGGGGATGCCCGCAGGCGTGGCCGGAACCTTGATCATGACGTTCGGCCGGTCGATCGACCGGAAGAGGCGCCGGGCCTCCTCGATCGTCGCGTCCGAGTCGTCGGCCAGTCGGGGGTTGACCTCGATGCTCACAAAACCGTCGCGGGCCTGCGACTCGTTATAAACGGACCGAATCTGGTCCGCGGCTTCGCCGATGTCCTGCATGGCGAGTGCTTCGTAGATCTCATATGTGGATTTTCGCGCAGCTGCGAGTTCGCGAATCTGATCGTCGTATTCCCGTCCGGCGGCGATCGACTTCTGGAAGATGGTCGGGTTTGACGTCATGCCGGTCATGCCCCGGTTGACCAGATCGCGCAGTTTTCCGCTGCGCAGCAGGTCGCGGCTGATGAAATCAAGCCAGATTGCCTGCCCCAACTCGCTGATTTGTCGAATTCGGCTCATTGAATCCCTCGCACGCGTCCGCCCCATTGGCGGCGGAACTTCGTCTGGCGGAGTGTATCCGAAGCGGCCGTGCCTGGGCAGGTTCGCACGATCTGCCAGCGCCCGCGTGCGCGGGAATTGTCAAGGAAAAAACAGGAGCGTTATGCTGGACTCTAGTCCTATTGACGTTTACACTGGACTTGTGTTATACGGGTTTCCAGCGGTCAGTTTTTCGTGTCTCATAAGGGGCAATGCGTGCGACGGGCGTCGCGGGTGGTGCCTCGCGTCACAGGAAAGATGGGGTCCAGCAATGCGAACAAAATCCGGTGCAGCAACAAAGAAGAAACCCAACATCGTCAGCGTTCATCTCTCGCCGTCGGCGAAGAATGACCTCGACAACGTCTGCGACGATCGCGGCATGACGATCAAGTCCCTGCTCGGACGGCTTATTGAATGGTTCGTCCGGATGGACAAGACCGAACAGTCGATCGTTCTCCATCAGGTCGAAGACGAGGACATCAAGGGCCTCGCGGACCTGATTCTCCGCCGCCGGGGCGATTCGCCTCGTCGCCGCGGTGAATCGGCCTGATAGGATCGCTGCCTGATGATTCAACGGGCGCGGGGACTCCGCTGTCTCCGCGCCCTTAAGTTCCCGCCTCCAGCCGAAACCACTCCCTCTCGGCGATTACGCGCACCATCGGAGTCTCGGGCTCATGCCCGAGAACCAGCGTCCACGCGCCCGCCACCGCCGCCTCCAGAAGGCGACCCTTCGACGACCGGTTTTCCAGCGGGAAAAGATCGTACGCCATGTTGAACGCCCGGCCCGTGTGCCGCGCGGTCGGAAGCACGTCGCCGGCGAATGCAATTGTGCACTCCGAGCCGCGAATCAGGATCGTCCGGTGGCCGCGGGTGTGACCGGGCGTCGGCATCACCTCGATGCCCTCCGGAAGGGCGCCGCCTCGGTCGTTGAACCGCCACGCCGCCGCGTCGTCGATGGCCAGGAAATTCTCCTCCCGGTAGGTGTTGGTCATGACGCCGTAGTTTGCACGGGCATCGTCGAACTCGGTCCGATCGACATGCACCGCCGCGTTCGGGAATGTCGGGACGACCCGCCCCTCGACTTCGTGCGTCAGCCCGCCCGCGTGGTCGAAGTGCAGGTGCGTCAACACAACGTCGGTGACGCTCTCCGGCGCGACGGATTCCTCCAGCAGTCTGGGCAGGAGCCACGAACCCGGATCAATTGCGAAGAACCGCCGGTCTTTCTCCCCATGTTTGGGGCCGTGGCCGGTTTCGATGATCACGCGCCGGCCGCCGACCACACGACCTTCAACGAGCAGGCAGTTGCACGCGAGGCCGATGTGATTGTCGGTGTCGGCAGCCGTCTGCCGCGACCAGACCGCCTTGGGGATGATCCCGAACATCGCGCCGCCGTCGAGTCGGAATCGTCCGCCGGAGAGGATCCGCGCCGTGCCGTTGCCCAGGTCGATCGATGCGAGTGCCATGCGAAGAGGGTACTCCATTTTGCCGTTAGATCGCCGCGAGCGGCAAAAAACCAGTATCATCAGTGTCGAACTGCACGGACGAAAAGCGCCGCGCCGGGAGCTTGGATTGGAAGCGGGCTCGACCACGATCGACTGTCTTGTGTTGGATGTGGACGGCGTGCTGACGGACGGCCGTCTCTGGTTTCGCGGCGACGCGGAGCCCGCGCGTGCGTTTCACACGCAGGATGGATTTGCGATCCGCTGGTACCTGCGGCTCGGTGGCGAGGTCATCCTCCTCACCGGCAAACGGTCCATCGGCGTGGCCGTGCGCGCGGCCGAGCTGGGCATCCGGCACGTTCTTCAGGGCAGCGAGGACAAGCTCGCCGACCTGTCCGGCCGGCTGGCGACGCTGTCAATTTCGCTTCCGCGTGTGGCGATGATCGGAGATGATCTGCCTGATCTGCCGGTCCTCCGGGCCTGCGGCCTCCCGATTGCGGTCGCAAACGCCGTCGAGGATGTGAAGGCAGTGTGCGGTTTTGTCACGCGTCGATCGGGCGGCCAGGGAGCCGTGCGAGAGGCAATCGAGCACATTCTCCGCGCGGATGGCCGATGGTCGCGCGTTCTGGAACACTACGGCGCGGTCGGCGCCGATCGAGCCTGAGGCCGTTGAGGGCAACGAGTGGGAATGATCCGAACGACTCTGTTCTTCGTCGTCAGCGCGGCGATTCTCGTGCTGGTCTTCCTCGGCTACAAGTCAGTGCTGGTCCCGCCGCCCGGGACCGACGGCGACCTCCGCGACGAGGCGGACGCCATTCCCGCCGCTCAGGCAGCCCGCCCGGAGGAGTCGATCAACGTCGGCAACTCGGAGGTCAAGGCGCAGATCGGCGGCGGGGAGGGCATGAGCCTCACCATCTACGATCCGAAGTCGAAGCGCGCCACAGGCGACTTCCGCTGCAAGACATGGAAGAAGGTCCCCGAGACCGATGAGGACTTCATCGTCGAGTCCCCCGACATCAGCCTCCTCATGCCCAGCGGGATGATCGCGAGCATCGAGGCGGATTCCGGCACGCTTCGGCTCGCAGGGTTCCAGGAGCGGCGCATCGAGCCTCGCTCCGGCCGCCTGGAGGGCAATGCGCGGATCGTGATCGACCGCGAATCCGCCGCCGATCGCGCACCGGCATCCATGCGGCCCGAGGACGTGATCACGATCGAACTCGCCGCGCTCGAATTCGACCTGGAGGCGGGCCGGCTGGTTTCGCACGAAGGCGTGCGACTTGCAAGTGACGCATTCGACATCAGCGGTGTCGGGCTTTCGCTCGTCTGGAATACCGCGCTGAACCGTCTGGAAACGCTCACGATCGATCAGGGCGAGTCCCTGACGCTCTACGTCGATCGAAACTCGATGACCCTCGGCGGCGGCGAGGCGGCGGCATCCGGCCCGGCCTCGGCCCCGGTCGTCCAGCCATCGAGTTCTCCGGCGGCTTCTCAGCCGCAGCCGCCCGGCCCGCTGACGACCTATCGCTGCACGCTCGCCGAGAACGTGGTCATCGACCATATCGAAGGCGGTCGGCGCGCGGGCGGAATCGCCGCCGACACGTTGGAACTCACGTTCGACGTCGGCGGGAAGGCGGGGCGCGTATTCGAGCGGCTTCGAAGCGGTTCCCAGCCGGCGACGACCTCATCGGCGCCGGCGCGCAGGCCGAAGGAGGAGCGCTCGCAGCTCCGCGTCGCCTGGGACGGCGAACTCCGCCTCGGACCGATCGCCGAGGAAAAGCCGCCGCAGCGGGCGCGCCGACACATCCGCGCGACCGGACGTGCAGTCCGCCTCGACCTCGGTGATCGCAGCCTGATCGCGGGTGAGTTCGAATATCACGACGAGACCGGGCGCATCTGGCTCCGTCCGCCGGCGAGCAAACGGCTGGAGATCACGCTCGGCGAACAGCTCCACGCCTACGCCGATGAAATCTACGCGGATCGCGCGAAAAACTCGGTGAAGTTGATCGGCAACGTCGATCTTCGTTCGAAGAACCGCGCCGGCGAAACAGGAACCGCGATCAAGGCCGAACTCTGGGCCGAGCTTCGGCTCCGCGGCGATGAGTCGCCGGCAGAGTCGCGCCCGGTTTCCGGCAGTGACATTGGCGGCGACCTGATCGAGGCCATGGGCGGGAGTTCACGGCTTGAAAGCGCGACATTCGTCGGCGGTGTTCTGGTCAGTCTCGGTGACCAGGCCCTCGCTGCCGATCGGCTCGACGCGTGGTTCCGTCCGGGCGCGGGGGACGAGCCCACGGAGCAGCTTCTCGATCGCGCCGAGGCGTCGGGCGCGGTGAGGCTTCGCGGCGGTCTGAGCACGCGGCCGGCCTGGATCGACGTGCTCGCCGCCAAGTGGTCGCGGCCGCTGGCTCCGATCGGCCAGCCGTTCGACCGCGCTGAGCAGGCGATCGATGCCGGCTGGCTCGAGCTGAAATTCGGCCTGGATGAGCACAAAACGCTCTTCCCACGCGAGATCATCGCGCGGGGGGATGTCGTCCTGACGGATCGCGGCCGCGAGATCGTCGCCCGCGCCCGCACACTCACCGCCCGCGGAAGCGTGGGCAATCAGCTCGACTACGCTGCGATCGAGGGCATCGACTCCGCGCCCGCCCGGCTCCGCGCGCAGACCTTCGTGGTCGCAGGCGGCCGCATCGAGGTCATGCCTTCCGATGAGATGGTCCGCGTCCCCGGCAGTGCCGAACTCTCGTTCCGTACCGAGCGCGGCCTGCGCGGCGAGCGTTCCGGGCGGCCGCAGCCCGTCCGCGTGACCTGCGACCGCGACCTGACCGTCGACAACCGTCGAAACATCGTCGTTTTCGCTGGGAATGTGAACGCGACCAGCGGCATCGAGTCCCTGCGCGGCGAGTTGCTTACGCTCTACCTGGAGGATGTCGCGTCCGAGACGCCTGCCGGCCCCCCGACGCTCGCCGACTGGTACGGCGGATTGAAGACCGCCGTGGTATCCGCCGCCGAGAAACGCGTGCGCGAGGCTGCCGTCGCCGCAGGCACGGCACCGGCGAGCCGGCCGGCGCGTCGCACCGCCGCATTCGGCGATCGAGGCGAGCGCAGCGGCTCGACCCGCAAGGAACCTCTCCGACTGGTCGCGCGAAATGCCAGCGTCCTCAGCGAGATCTTCGTGCCGGGCGATCCGCAGCCTCTGCTCCATCAGTCCATCGCCGCGCCCGAAATGGACATCGACATCCGCAAGCGCGTCGTCCGAACGATCGGCGAGACGTCGTTGCTCAACATCGACCGGCGACTTCCGACCGACGCCGCCGACCGCCCCGCAGAATCCGGGCAAGGTGCGGCCGACATGATGGGCCTCCCCTCAGCGATGGTCTCGCGCGGGCCGAGCCAGACGGCCATGCGCTGTACGAACTCGATGATTTACGCGATGGGCCCCGCGGGGCCCGCCCGCCGCGATTCGGTCGTCCTCGACGGAAATGTCCTCTTCCGCCACGCCGCCGGTCGCGAAATGTCCAATCTCGGCGCGATGTTCCCCCGCGAGGCGGGCAGCGAGGAATTCCTCAAGCGGCTCGGCGGCCGCATGACCGGCCTGGCGTGCAGCCGCATGGAGTGCACCTTCGAGACCGGCGGCGCCTCGGTCGTGGGCGGCCTCAACGCCGCGCAGCCAAGCATGCGCCTCGCATTCCTCGGCGCTCGGGGCGGCGTTTCCCTGGTCGACTCACAGGATTCGACGCGCCGCGAGGTCGCGGCGGAGCAGATCGAATTCGAGCGCGAGCGGGCCGTGATCCGGATCCTCGGCGCGCCGACAGCGGATGCTCAGTTGACCACGCTGGACCTGAAGGCTGGCACTTCCGGCCGCGTCGATTCTCCGGTGATCATCTTCGACCTCAAGAGCAATACAGTGACGGCGGAGAAGTTGACCGGCGAGTCGATTCGTTGAGCGAACCGACACGACACAGACCCCACGCCAGGAAAGAGACGATGAGCGATCACCTCCGAGTGGAACGGACGGAAAGCGGACTGCGCCTCACGCTGAATCGCCCCGCGGCGCGAAATGCGCTCTCCCGCGCGCTGATCGCGGATCTCACGGCGGAACTCCGGCGCGCCGACGCCGACCCCGGCGTTCGCAGCGTCATCATCACCGGGACTCCGCCCGCATTCTGTGCCGGCCTCGACCTGCGCGAAGTGGCGGCGACGACCGCTGACCAGGCCGAGCACGACGCCTCGTCCCTGCTCGAACTCTTCGAGACGATCGACAATCTTTCGAAGCCCGTGATCGCGGCCGTCGGCGGTCCGGCCGTCGCCGGCGGCGCGGGCCTGATCTCCGTGTGCGACATTGTCCTCTGCGGCGAGTCCGGCATCATCGGCTATCCGGAGATCAAGCGCGGCCTCGTGGCCGCCATCGTGATGACCTACCTGCGACGCCTTGTCGGCGAGCGGCAGGCCAAGTGGCTGCTGCTCACAGGCGAAAATCTCAGTGCCGCCCGGGCGGTCGAGATGCGGCTCGCGAACGAAGTCGTGCCGGATGCGGACCTGTCGGCCCGGGCGGATTACTACGCCGCGATGTTCGCCGCCTATCCCCCGCAGGCCATCGCCAACACCAAGGGCCTCTGGAACCGCATCCGCGCCCTTGACCACAAGGACGCCGTTGAGCAGGCGCGGAATCTCAACGCGTCGATGCGCCTCACCAGCGAATCTCGCCAGGGAATCGGGCAGTTCCTGAAAAAGGACTGATCGCCGTGCGGCCGGCGACCGGTGCGGGCACGTTACCGGGCGCCTTCCATGAACTTGCGGCAGGTCCGCAGCAGGATCGCGAAGTCCATGTCGATCGAGCGGTGCTTCAGGTAATAAAGGTCGTAGCAGAGCTTTTGCCGGGTCTCCTCGACGCTCGCCCCGTACCCCGAGTGAATCTGCGCCCAGCCCGTCACGCCAGGGCGAATCAGGTGTCGCTGGTGATAGTGGGGAATCTGCTCCGCCAGCCGATCGACGAACTCCGGCCGCTCCGGCCGCGGCCCGACAAGGGTCATTTCCCCGCATATCACGTTGATCAGCTGCGGCAGTTCGTCGAGTCGCGTCCGCCGCAGCAGTCGGCCCACGCGCGTGACGCGGTCATCGTTCGGCGCTGCCCAGCAAGGGCCGGACTTCTCCGCGTCGACGCGCATGGTTCGGAACTTGAGCATCGTAAACGCTCGGCCGTGAAGGCCGACGCGACGCTGCCGAAAGAGCACCGGCCCGTCGGATTCGGCCCGGATCGCCGCGGCGATGACCGGCCAGAGCGGTAGCGTGATCAGCAGGCCGATCATCGCCGCGCCCAGGTCCATCAAGCGCTTGACAAGTTCGTATCCCGCCGAGGTCTGCACGTTCGATACCAGGAACCACTGTGCCGTGATGTCGTGCACGGGCACCGAGCGCAGCAGCCGTTCATGAAAGCTCGGCTGATCTGTCACGCGGCACCGCTCGTGCAGGCATGCCACGATCGATTGCCCGACACGCGGGTCATGCGTGAGTGCCGCGTCGACGACGACTTCATCGATGCTCTCATCGCGCACGACGTCGACGATCGACTCGAT
Source organism: Planctomycetota bacterium (assembly GCA_045863555.1). Lineage (GTDB taxonomy): Bacteria > Planctomycetota > Phycisphaerae > UBA1845 > Fen-1342 > JACRLV01. The sequence goes on from BTUU01000015.1 coordinate 92,156, forward strand.
CGTTCCCAGGATCGGCAGTCTCCGGGTGCATTGCAGCGACGGCTGGCTCGGCTCGACCTTCAGGTACCCGCGCAGTTCATAGTGGCGGTCGCGCGATTCGGTCAGCAGGTCGACCAGTTTCGCGATCGACGGTCCCGCGCCGACGAAGAGCACCCGCGCGGGTGTCAGCGTTACGGCTGAATGCGCGAGCATCCGAACCGGCGTCATCACCCCGAGATAACCCGCCCCGACGGCAACCGGGAGCCATGGATTGGCGTGTCTCCCCAGAATCAGGCAAATGACCGCGTACGCGAGCGTCACGCCGATCACGCACGTCGCCGCCGCCCGCACGGCGATTCGGCTCCGCGCCATGAACGTCTGCCGCTCATAAAGCCCGCAGATCGTGCCCGCGACCGCGAGCGCTACCGGAAACGCGACCACCGACACCGCGAAGTGCGTGACCCACGTCAGTTCGACCACCGCGCGGATCGGCATCCAACCCGCAACCGCAACGGCCAGAACGGATGTCAGGACGTCGAGATAGATCCAAACGGTCGCGGGGAGCTCGAGGAGCAACGCCCGCAGATGCTGCGCGGCCGCGCCAGGACGCCGCCTCCGCGATGCGAAAGCCGCCGGCCGGCGTGCGAGCCCGAGTGGGCAGTCTGAGCTGGCGACGAGGTCCCGGATCATGCTAGGCCGTAAATCGACCGTGCGCGGTTACGCCGTGAGTAGGCCACTCGGTGGGTCCCACTGCACGGTTATCAGACCTTTATTCGTGCCCCACGGAATCACGATCGGTATCGCCACGCGGCATCGGGAGGCACGGCCGACTCGGTCGTGGTGAATTCGGCACGCCGGGTGCCTCCAGAGGGTCGCCTGGTCCTGCAAATCGCCCGAATTCGGCGTTCTCGCCCGCCTGCCGGGGGGCCGGACATGAACGATCAGGCGATTTCGGCGCGACCCCCCTTGGCATTCGCGGCAGCCTCGGTATACTGCCCGATTCTCCGCCTCATCGCGGGACGACCGCGCGAGGCCAAGTGCTAGGGAATGGGTGACTATGCCGACGATGAACCAGTTGATCCGGCGGCCGCGCAGCAAGGTCGTCGCCAAGTCCAAGGTCCGCGACCTGGATCAGTGCCCGCAGCGCCGCGGCGTCTGCCTGATTGTCAAGACGCAGACGCCCAAGAAGCCGAATTCGGCCCTGCGAAAGGTCGCCCGCGTTCGCCTGACCAACGGCAAGGAAGTCACGGCGTACATCCCCGGCATCGACCATAATCTCCAGGAACACTCGATCGTCCTCATCCGCGGCGGCCGTGTGCGCGACCTGCCTGGCGTGCGATACCACATCGTGCGCGGCAAGCTCGACTGCTCCGGCGCCGAGATGCAGGGCAAATTCGGCCACCGGCGCAATCGCAGCCGCAGCAAGTACGGCGTCAAGGTCAAGAAGAAGTAAGGCGGAACCACTGGCATGGCATACAAGAAGTTCACCGCATCGGTCCGGCAGCTTGAACCCGATTCACGCTTCGGCAGCGTCCTCGCAAGCAAGTTCATTAACTGCATGATGTGGCAGGGCAAGAAGTCCACCGCGCAGAAGATCTTCTACACCGCGATGGACCAGATCCAGGACAAGATCAAGGATCGCCCCGCGATCGAGATCTTTGAGACCGCCCTCAACAACGTGAAGCCCGCGATCGAGGTTCGATCGAAGCGCGTCGGCGGCGCCAACTACCAGGTCCCCATGCCCGTCGGCCCCAAGCGCCAGCAGTCGCTCGCGATCCGCTGGCTACTGGAAGCCTCCCGTGGCAAGGGCGGCCGGCCGATGGCCGAGCGTCTGGCCAACGAGCTGATGGCGGCGTTCCGTCGCGAAGGCGATGCGATGAACACGCGTGAAAACGTGCACCGTATGGCCGACGCGAACAAGGCGTTCGCCCACTTCGCCTGGTAGCGCGTCTGCGTCTGCTGGTCAATAATTGAGAATCACTACGAGGGCGTCGATGTGATCCATCGACGCCCTCGCCCGTTTGTCACGCAGCGGCAACGCTTACAGCGGTGATAGACGTTTCCCTTGAATGAACGTCAGCTCGAGTTCGCCGCCACTTTCGATCGGTTCGCCCATCGCCCCGCAGTCGGGGCAGTCCCAATCCCAGTTGGAAATATCGAACTCCCTGCCGCACCTTGAACACGCCGCGCGGAGAGGCATCAATTCAATCGCGAGCTCCGCCGCCTCACACGACGTACCGGCGCCGGCGGCGCGAAATGCATCGTCGAGCATGTCCGGCTCGATTTGCCGCAGCACACCGATGCGGCATTTCACCCGCGTGACCGAGGACAAGCCCGCCGATCGCGCCTGCTCGCAGGCGAGGTCGACCAGCGCGCGGGCAATCGAGAATTCATGCATGGCACAATCCCCGTCGCGCCTGCCATTCGACGACGTCCGAGCGGATCTGCCAGACCACCTCGCCGGCCGCCCGCGCCACCGGGCCGGTCATCTCCTCGCCGTAGCCGAAATCTTCGCCCGCGGCCGCGTAGATCCAGATCTGCGGGGGCAGCATCTCCAGCTCTTCACCGATGCGCAGCGCCTCCGCCACGCCGATCAGGTGCGACGAGTGCAGGCTGCGGAGCCCGACGTCGAGCAGCGCGCCGGCACGGTCGATCGGTCCGGCGCCGGCGAACACCAGGCGTCTCCACCTGCCGGTCTCCCCGCCACGTGCTGCGTCGACGATCACGAGCAGCCGAATGCCCTCGAGATTCGTGAGCAAATCCGCGCCCGGGGCTTCCGTCGCGAGGACGCGCACGCCCGCAGGCGGGGCCTCCGCCAGCCGTGCGGCAACGTGCAGACCGAACTGATCGTCGCGCCGGCTGCTCCTGCCGCAGCCGATGATGAGCACATCGGGGGCGGCCGTTTCGATCGCGCCCGCACCCGCGTCCGCCTCCGTGGTCATGATCACACCCACTCGACGTCGAGCGCGTGCGTCGCACACGAGATGCACGGGTCGTATGCGCGCACGAGCATCTCCAGACGCAGCGTGATGTCGTCCCTGGATTTGTTTTGCGACAGCATCTGCCGCACCAGCGCCCGCATGTCCGCCTCGATGTTCGCGAGGTTCTGCCCCGTGGGGATTACGAGATTCGACTCGCGGATTCGTCCACGGCCGTCCAGATCATATTCATGGAACAGGACGCCGCGCGGCACTTCCGCCGCGCCCACGCCGTGGCCGAACCGCTCCGGCGCTGCAAGCGGTTCGACGGTGAGGCCGCGAGTCAGCAGTGTTTCGCACAGTTCGATCGCGGCTTCGAGGCATTCCGCGACTTCAACGAGCTGAGCCGTATTGTTGTGGAACGGATTGCCGCACGACGGCTTGAGCCCCAGTTCGTCAGCGATCCGGCGCGCCGCCGGGCGGAGCCGGTCGTGATTGACATTGAACCGGGCGAGCGCCCCGACGGCGTACGTGGGCGCGTTCGGCGAGCAGCAGTGCTTCGCGCTCGAGTGCGGTACGACGTCCTCGATGACCCGCCGGCGATAGTCCGCCACGGCAGTCGGCGTCGCTGCCAGCGTCGAGACGAGTTCGCCGTCGTAAAAGGCGTATTCCCGGTCCTGGGAAGACCGCAGCGCGAGATACTCGGTCGGGCGTTCGAAGTGCGGGATCGACAGCACCTTGAAGAGCGTGACCGTCTCGGCGACATCCGCGCGGGCCGCTTCGAGCCGCGTTTTCATCTCCCGCAGCTCGCTTTCCCGCGGCAGATTCGAGAAGCCGCCGACGCGGTACGAGATGGGGTGAATGTGCCGTCCGCCGACGATCGCGCAAAGATCATTCGAGAGCTTCTTCATCCGCAGGGCCCGCTTGACCACCTCGGGATGGGTCTTCGCCAATGGGATCACCGACCCGGCCCCGACGAAATCCGGCACCGCCAGGAAGTAGAGATGCAGCACGTGGCTCTGCAGCTCTTCGCCCATCAGGATGAGCTTCCGGAGCAGAATTGTCTGCTCGCTCGGCACGATGCCGCACGCAGCTTCGATCGCCTTCGTTGCGGCCGTCGTGTGGCCGACCGAGCAGATGCCGCAGATGCGGCAGGCGATGTGCGGGGCCTCGTCGTAGCGCCGGCCGCGCAGGAACGCCTCAAAGAAGCGCGGGCTCTCGACGATCTGAAGTTCGAGGCGTGTGATCTCGCCGTCGCACACGCGGACGGCGATGTTCCCGTGTCCCTCGACGCGCGTGATGTCTTTTACATTGATCGTGACTTCGCGGTCGCCGGGTTCCCGCCGGGGCGGCGTCTCGTCGATCAGACCGGCGGCATGATCAGGCGTGCTCACGGCACGTCTCCCTTCTGAAAGGCTCCGTAGAGCCGCAGGCTTGCCAGCACCTCTTCGAGCGGCACGTCATACTGCTCCCGCACGTTGCGCCCGAAGGCCTGCAGCGCTTCATCGCCGACGATGCCGCGGCAGCCTTCGCACGCCGCCCCGTAGCGCGGACAGATGGCGTCACAGCCCGCCCGCGTCACCGGGCCGAGGCAGATGTCGCCCTTTTCGTACAGGCAGAGATTCCCCGCCCGCTTGCACTCGACGCACACGGGATAGGAGGGCAGGTGGAACGGCCGGCCCGCGAGGATGCGCTTCACGAAGCGCAGAAACTCCTCCTTGACCAGCGGGCAGCCCGGGAGTTCGTAATCGACCTTGACGACCGCGGCCAGCGGGCGTGCGGGTGTGGTCGGGAAGTGAATCGCCTTCTCGCCATAGACGTATTGGCGGACGGACTCGTTGTCCTGGTGGTTCTTCAGCGTGTTCACGCCCCCCAGGCACGCGCACGAACCGATCGCGACCAGCGTCCGGCAGCACTCGCGCAGCCGTCGCGCCTCCTCCTCGTCGTGCGGCGTCGAGACCGCCCCGTCGACCAGTCCGATGTCGATGTCCCATGCCCGCTCCGTCATCGCCTCGCGGAAATTCACAATCTCGACGGCTCCGAGCAGGTCCAGCAACTCGTTCTCCAGCTCCAGGATCGCCAGAGAGCAACCTTCGCAACCCGTCAGGCTGAAGACCGCGATTCGCGGCGGCGCTTTCGTCTGCGGCCGGGCGGGATGGCCGGCCAGACCGGCGGGGCAGCTTTCCAGGACGGTTGTCATTCGATCGCCTCCCGTATCACACCGATCTCCGCGTAGTTGAACACCGGCCCGTCCAGGCAGGCGTACAGGTGATTCACCTGGCAGTGACCGCACTTACCGATGCCGCACTTCATCCGCCGTTCCAGCGAGCAATACACGTTCTCGGCTGCGATTCCGCGGGCAAGAAGTTCGAGCATGACGAACTTGAACATGATCGGCGGGCCGATCACGGCGACGCGCATCCGCGAAGGCACAAACTGCGGGAGGTCGCGAAAGAGCCGCGTCACCACACCCACGCGCCCCTTCCAGCCCTCCTCGCCACGATCCACGGTGACAAGGCAGTGAACGCGCGAATCCGATTCCCACGTCGCAAGCTCATCGCGGAAGAGGAGTTCGGCCGGGGATCGGGCGCCGTAGAGCAGGTGAAATTCGCCGAAACGGTCGCGCCGATCGAGGATGTAGTGAATCAGCGAACGCGCCGGCGCCAGTGCGCACCCGCCCGCGACGATCAGGATGTCGCTCCCGTGCAGCGCCTGAACGTCGAATCCGCGGCCCAGCGGACCGCGCACGCCGATCGTGTCCCCGGGCTGGAGCTGGTGAATCGCGTTCGTCACCTCGCCGACGCGCCGCACGGTCAGTTCGAACGTCTCCGGCCGGGTTGGCGACGAGCAGATCGAGATCGGGCATTCGCCGACGCCGAAAATAGACACCTGAACAAACTGCCCCGGCGCGTGTCCGAGGGTCGAGCGGTCTCGAAGCCGCAGCGTGTAGTGATTCTCCAGCGCCGTGACCGGACGCACCGCCACGACGTCCGCCGGTTCGGGCAGATAGACGCTCGCGACGGTCGGACGCGGGAGTTCAGCAGTGAGCATAGGACCTCCGGGCTGATGCAGGAGCGGAGCCGCCGCCGCATGCCGCTTCGACGGTGCGTCCCTGCGAATCGGGAGGCGAAGCCGACGACGGGCCCGTCGCAACGGCCCGTTCGGCGGATCCCCCTGAAACAGCGGCCGTCTCGGCCGCGCGGAATTTCAGCGTGAAGCTCGTGCCGCGACCCGGCTCGGAGCGGACCTCGATCCGGCCGCCGGCCTGTTCCACGACAGCGCCGACGATCGCGAGGCCAAGGCCTGAGCCGGTGATCCCGGCGGCCAGGGCGTTGTTCCCCCGCCGGTAAGCGTCGAACGTGGGCGTTCCGTCGCGGTTGAATTGCCTGAGAAGATCGGCATCGAATCCGATGCCGGAATCGTCGACGCGAATCGCGATCCATGCCTCGCCGCTCGAATCGGCGGGAACGCGCTCGACGGCGACATGGACGGTCCCGCCCGATGGCGTGTATTTGAGCCCGTTGTCGAGGACGTTCTCGATGCACTCGCCCAGGTCGCGAGGGTCGACTCGCGCGGCAAGACTGTCCCCGCCCGGTACGCTCCATTCGAAGTGGATGCCCCGCTTCGCCGCGACGGGTTGAAGCGCCGCACACTGCGACGAAACCAGTTGTCCGACATCCGCCCCCGCCTCATCGTGCCTCGCCGGGTCGGCGTCCTGCACGCGCGCCAGGGTAAGCAACTCGGTCACGTGCAGGATCCCCTCGTTGCAGCAGCGCGCGATGCAGCCATAGGTCTCGGCATATTCGGATTCCGCGACGACCCCGTCACGGATCAGTCCCGCCAGCGTCTGTACCGTCGCGAGCGGGCTCTTGAGCCGGTGCGCCGCCGTCTGCATGAAGCGCGACCGCCGCTCCTGGAGTTCGCGGATGACTTCCTGCGAGGCTCGCAGATGAGCGTTCACGGTCTCAAGCTGTGCCTCGCGTCGTCGCAGGCGGGCGGCGATGCTCCCGGTCAGATAATGCGTGCCCAGCACGCCCGCCGCCACGGCCGCCACCATTGCGACGGCATACGCCGCTCCTTGCGGATGATGTACCGCGCTCGCGATGGGGATCGGTGCATGGTAGGGGGTCACCATGCCAAATATCTCGCCGGCCGTCAGGCCTGCAAACAGCACGATCGTCCAGACAGCCTGGACGATGACGCCGCGCGGAGGCAGCAGGAGGGCCGCGAATACCACGTGAAACACGTAGAAAATCGTCAGCGGACTTTCATACCCGCCCGTAAAACGCACGAGCGCCGTCAGGATCACCAGATCGGCCGCGATCTGCGCGTGCGTGAGCCGCAGCGCCATGGCGGGTGAACTTCGTACGCGCGGCGCGCGCTCGGCCAACCACCAGATCACGTTGAGGAGGGCAAGCGCCCCCAGGACCATGAAGATTTCAACCGGGCGATCGGCGTCCGGGCGGACGAGCCGCTCGACGCCGAGTCCCGCCAGCGGAGTCGCGATGAACACCCATCGCAGCCGGATGTACCAGAGCACGGACCGGGCCGAGAGCAGCGGTTCGAGTGTCTCAGACGCTTCCTGCTGATCCGCCGCGGTCCGGATTGTCGCATCGCGCAGCGTCATCTCACGCCCTGATTCCGAGGAACTTGTCCACCGCGACGCGCAGCACGGCGGCGTCGAGCGGTTTCTCGAGGAACGCGTCGGCGGGCACGTACTCGCTGCCGAGTTCCTTTGCGTAATCCATGCCGATCTTGCTGCCGATCGCCGAGATCATGATCACGGGAATGTCGCGCGTCTGCGGATCCTCTTTGATCGCGTAGCAGAGGTGGAAGCCTTCCGACGGGGTCGCGAGCATGATATCGAGCAGCACGATGTCGGGCCGTTTGCGCTTCAGCGCCTCGAGGCCCGCCGGGCCCGTGCTGCACGCCGTGATGTGGTACCGCGGCGGCGACAGCATCGCGCGAACCGCGAAGTGCATGTCCTGGTCGTCGTCGATCAGCAGGATTTCATACGGTTCAGCGCCCATTTCCGCCTCCCGCCGGCGCAGTGCCGGGCAGGCTCGCCACTGCGGTCTTCTGCCGCTCGTCGGCGAGCTGGTTGAAAATGTCCACAATGCTGATGTGCGCCGTGCAGGCGCGCGTACACCGGGCGCAGCCCACGCAGCCGCTCATGCCCGTGCGATGCTCGATCCACGATCCCTTGCGATAGATGCGATGCCGCAGCCGCTGCGCCGCCTTGGAGCGGAAGTTGTGGCCGCCCGCCACGAGCGCAAAATCCCGCAGCATGCAGCTGTCCCATGTGCGTTCGCGCGTACCCTTGCCGCCGGCGAGCTCCGTCTCGTCCTGGATGTCAAAGCAGTAACAGGTCGGGCAGGTCAGCGTGCACGAGCCGCACGAGTAGCACCGCAGCGCGGTGGCCGCCCAGACGAGCGAGTCGTACGAGCCGGCGAGCAGGCCCGGAAGCTCCTGTCGCTTGACGCGCAGCCGTTTCTGAAACGCCGTCGCCTTGTGCTCGAGGTACCGCTCAAACCGCCGCTCGTCATCGAACGTCGGATCGCGCAGCGACCCGTTCTCCGCCGCCGCCAGCCACTTTCGCCCGGCTTCCGTGCCGAAGATCACGCCATAGTCCGCGGCGCTCCGCGTGCCGACCGGGTTGCCGTTGCCGCTCGCCGGCAGGGGATAGAGCATGATGTCGAATCCGCTCGACGCCGAGTCCGAGCCCATGTCGCGGCAGAAAGCCCCCGAGTCGCAGGTTGACGGGCAATCCACTCCGATGATGAGCGCGCTGGCCCGTCGGTCGAGATAGTGCCGGTCGTGCTGATCCCGCGCGAAGACGTCGTCCAACAGCGCGATCGAGTGAAGATCGCACGGGTGAACGCCGACGATCGCGATCCGCGGCGCATCCACCACGGCGGTCGCTTCGAACCGCCGCGTCTGCGCGTCGTAGCGCAGCAGCGTCTCGCGCGGCGGCATGAGCGTCGCCTTCGGGCCGTAGACGCAGTAGTCGAATGCGAGATCGAGTTCGTCCGCCCGCGCCACGGACTCATAGAACCAGCGTCGGGGCGGACTGCACCGCGGCTCCTCGCGACGCACCGGCCCGACCAGCTTGTGCGTGGCGGCGAGCGCGTCGATGCGCTCCCGGAGTCCGTCCCGCGTGATTACCGCCTGGATCCACGGCCGCCCGACCGCCTCCCAGGAACCGCGCCGGTAGAGGCCCGCGTGCCCTTTCATTCCCACGTAGACGAGGGCGAGGAGGTACGCGATCGCAAACGCGGCCAGGAGGATGAGCCCGACCTGGAAGCCGACGCCGCGGATGAGTTCTCCCGGCGACCAGCCGACACTCGCGCCCGGAATCAGCCAGGCCCGCACCGCGTGAATCGTCAATCCGACGCACACGGCGATCAGGATCAGCAGGTGGGGACAACCGATGAGAATGAACAGCGCGGTGCGCCCGACTTTTCGAACCGTCGGAAGCAGCTTGAGCCGAGTCATGCCGTCCGCCCTTTCAAGAGACGGCCGCCGCCCGAACTCTGCCAGGACGGCGAAGCAGGTCCGCCGGTCCTGTCCCTTCCGCCGAGGCCAGGGTCGGCCGGCGGTCGACTTTCGACCTCGGTTTTCGCGGCATTCCGCGTGCCGATCGGCCCGTTCGGATCTGCGGGCACGATGAATCTCGCCACCTGTGCCGCGTGCCGTTTTCAGGCCTGTTTTCACGGTCCGAGTGCGCATGCGCGGCATCGCGCATGCTCGGGGGAAATCCGCGCACCCCGCGCCGCTGCGCGAACTCGTGCAGTTTGCGACGGAGTTTCACGCTGCGGCGAACCGCGCATTCTCCGCCGCGCGACGCGCCCACTGTCGTCAGACCACGGGTGAAGCGTGTTTTTCCGCGCTCCGGACCGAATCGCAGCGCTCCAGCGCCGCAAGGATCAACTGCCGGGCGGACTCCGGTGCGAAGCGGTCGGTGTTGAGGATCAGATCGAAGCGCAGGGGGTCGTCGACGCTGCGACGAAAGTGGCGGCGGATGAATTCGGCCCGCTCGCGGTCGATCCGCGCCACCGCGCGCCGTGCCGAGGGATAGGCGATGTTCTGTTCGGCGGCATGCCGCTGCACGCGCACGTCGAACGGCGCAACGATGCGCACGCGCAGCCCGAACTCATGCGGCAGGATCAGATCCGCTGCCCGCCCGAGGAGGATCGCCGGTCCGACCCGGACGATGGCCAGCAATGTCTCCGTCAGGCGCGTGCGGTAGTCTCGGGGGCGGTCGGTGAGCAACAGGCTCTCCGGCATGCCCTCGAGCCAGGTCGCGTCGCGCTCGTCGAGCTGTTCATAGAGCCGCTGCCGGAGCGTGTCGCTTTCGGACATCGCCTGGAGAATCTGGCGGTCAAAGACGGGCCATCCCAGAGATGCGCCGAGCCCCGCGGCGATGGCGGACGCGCCCGCTCCCACCTGGCGCGAGATCGCGATGAATGGATTTACTTCGGGGGCGTCGTCGGGCGCACGAGCGGACAAACCCAGTTCCCACTGGCGAAGCTGCCGCTCCACCAGTGCCTCGATATCGAACGAATGCGGCTGTGTGTCGCGCATGACGGTACCCCGCCGCGCGCTCCGCCAGCGGTTGTGCGCCGGCGGCGTCCGGTTACAGCGTCGCTTCCACCAGCGTCGAACGCCGGGCCGCCTGGGCGTCGGCAGCCGTCAGGAAGCAATACAGGTCTTCGCCTTCGACTGATTTTAGGCACAGGCCAGCCCGTTCGACGGCCTCGGCATATTCCAGCGCCCGTTCCAGCACCCAGCGCGGATGTGTTGCGTGCGGATGCCGCAGCAGCCATTCGCGGGCCTGATCGATTTCACCCATATTTCGCATGTACGGTCTCCTGGTCCGATTGAATCACCTGCAACCCACTGGCGCTCCCGCCGCGTGAACGTGCTCCGCCCCCAGGCGCAGCGCCTTGAAATTCGCTTCCAGCGCTTCCGGCTTCTTCGCACCCAGCCGTTTCTGGATTGCCCGCTCCAGCGCCGCCGGCGATACCGACGGCCGCAGCGCCAGCAGCGCGCCGAGGATCACCACATTGGCCGTGCGTTCGTTGCCGGCCTCGCGGGCGAGCCGGCTCGCGGGGACGTAGCAGGACTCGATGTCCGTTCTCGCGCAACGCACCGGGATCAGGTCGTCGTTTGCGAGCAGCAGTCCGCCCGGCCGGACGATCGACGCGAACCGGTCTTGCGACGGTTCGTTCATCACGATCACGGCGTCGTACTGCCGTGAGATCGGCGCGCCGATCTCCTCGTCCGCGATGATCGTCGCACAGTTCGCCGTCCCGCCGCGCATCTCGGGGCCGTAGGAAGGGAACCACGTCGCGTGAAATCCTTCGTCCATCGCGGCTTCCGCGAGAAGCTGCCCCATCAGCAGAATTCCCTGGCCGCCAAACCCCGCGATCAGCGTCTGAAGTTGCATCTCAACGCTCCCGGCCGCCCTTGCGGCCCGGCTTTGCCGCCGCGCTACGCCGAGGCGCTCGCGGCCGGCGTCAGCTTGTCGACGAACACTTTCGTGGGAAACGCGTGTACCACGGTTTCATCGACATATTTCATCGCCTCGATCGGCGTCATGTGCCACTGAACGGGGCAGGTCGAAAGAAACTCGATCATCCCGAATCCGACGTCGTCGAGCTGCGCCTGAATCGCTTTCCGCATGTATTTTCGGGCCGCGATGACGTTCTTCGGGCTCGTCATGGGCACCCGCGCCGCGTATGCGACGCCCGGCAGTGTCGAAAGCATCTCGCACATGTGAATCGGCGCGCCGGTCAGGCGTTCGTCTCGCCCGCGCGGGCTCGTCGTCGTCTTCTGGCCGATCAGCGAGGTCGGCGCCATCTGGCCGCCGGTCATCCCATACGTGCCGTTGTTGATGAAGAAAACGGTGATCCGCTCGCCCCGCGCCGCGGCGTGGACGATCTCCGCCATGCCGATCGACGCGAGATCGCCGTCGCCCTGGTAAGTGAAGACGAATCGCTTCGGATCGCAGCGTTTCACCGCCGTCGCGACCGCCGGTGCCCGGCCGTGGCTCGCTTCGATATGGTCGAATTCGAAATACTCATAGGCAAATACCGCGCATCCCACTGGGCAGACGCCCACGGTGCGGTCCATGAGTCCGAATTCGTCCACCATCTGGCCGACCAGGCGGTGGATGATCCCGTGCGTGCAGCCAGGGCAGTAGTGCAGCATTTTCTCGGACATCGAATGCGGCCGCGAAATGACGCATTCCCGCGGCGTTTCGACGACAGTCCCGGCGTCCTTTGCAACTGCTTCGTGAACATCGGTGGCCGTTTCCGGCATGGGGATCACCTCCCGCCCTGCAGGTAGCCCTGCAGCACGTCTTCGAGTTCTTCCGGCGAGGGAAGCACGCCGCCCATTCGCCCGAAAAAGTGAACCGGGCAGCGGCCTTCCACGGCAAGGCGCACGTCTTCGAGCATCTGGCCGGAACTCAGTTCCACGACGAGCAGCGATTTCACCCGCGTCGCCAGTTCCGCGATCGCCTCGGTGGGGAATGGATAGAGCGTGATCGGCCGCAGCAGCCCGACCCGCTTGCCGCGCTGCCGCAGCACGCGCACCGCCGAGTAGGCGAGCCGCGCCGAGATGCCGTAGGCGATAACGACGATTTCCGCATCATCGACCTGCCGCGCATCGAAGCGGACTTCGCGCCGCGCCTCAAGATACGCCGCCTGCAACTCTTCGCAGTGCGCGCACAACTCGTTCGGATCGAGCCACAGCGAGTTCACGACGTTCTTGTGGTCGCGCGTGCCGCGCCCAGTTGTGGCCCATGGCCGCTCCGCCCGCGGGACGGGTGGGAACTCCGACGGAACGACCGCAGGCTCGAGCATCGCCCCGAGCACGGCATCGGCGAGAATGAACCCGGGCACGCGGTAACGCTCGGAGAGATCGAAGGCCAGCGACGGGAAATCGAACATTTCCTGCACGTTCCAGGGGGCCAGCACGATATTGTGATAGTCGCCGTGGCCGCCGCCCTTGCACGCCTGGAAATAGTCCCCTTGCGACGGAGCGATATTTCCCAGCCCCGGACCGCCCCGCATGATATTTACAATTAGACAGGGGAGTCGCGCCCCGGCGATGTAGCTCAAGCCTTCCATCATCAGGCTGATGCCGGGGCCGGAACTCGTCGTCATGGCCCGGTGGCCGGCCGCGGCTGCGCCGTAGACCATGTTGATCGAGGCGACCTCGCTTTCGGCCTGGAGGAACACCCGGCCGAGGCGGGGCAGGACGTCGGACAGGATCTCGGGGATCTCGTTCTGCGGCGTGATGGGATACCCGAAGAAGCAGTCCAACCCGCCCGCTACCGCGCCGAGCGCGATGGCCTCGTTGCCTTTCACCAGCCGCCGCGTGCTGGTTCGCTTCTCGGCCACGGGCGGTGCCGCCCCGCGCACAACTCCGTTGAGTGTCGCTTGCATGGCTATCCCTTCGTTTTGTCGCCCGACGAGGCCGACTTGGTGCGGACCTTCCGGTAGACCGACATGCCCGCTTCCGGGCACATCTCGGCGCACAGCGCGCACGCGTTGCATTTTTCCGGTTCGGGGAGTTCCGCGACGTGATAACCGAGCGAGTTGAGGTCGTCGGAGAGTTTGAGGAGATGTGTCGGACAGAACTCCACGCACAGGCCGCAGCCCTTGCATCGCTGCCGTTCAATCTTGAGTGGGTCCATTTCCCACCAGCCCTTTCTGGTGACATCTCCTAGCAACTCGCGTGCCCGATGAACCAGCTTTCAAGTGAAGCTGGTTCATTGCCGCGAATGGAACGTCGATTGCCGCAAGGCTCTCTTGTTCGGCGCGCGACCGTGACTGGGAGCCGCCATGAAGGACCGTGCAGACCACATTCCAGCACTCTCCGGCGAGCCAGGCGGACTCGTCGCAGGCGTGCGAGGGAGTGTCGTCGACGCGACTTTTCAGCACGCACTCCCCTCCATCAACCACACGCTCCGCGCCGGAGCCGATCAGCGCGTCATCCTCGAAGTCGTCGCCCACCTCGACGAGCGCCATGTGCGCGGAATCGCGCTGACTACCACCCGCGGCCTCGCGCGGGGCGACCCGGTCTGGGATTCCGGACACTCCCTCGAATCAGCGGTCGGCCAGCAGCTACTCGGACGTGTCCTGGATGTGTTTGGTGAGGCAATCGACGGCGGCGTTTCACTCGCGGGCCTTCCGCATCGACCGATCCACCGCGCGCCCATTCCGATCATCGATCGCACGAGCCGCACCGAGTTTTTCGAAACCGGCATCAAGGCGATCGACCTGCTCGTGCCGCTCGAGCGCGGCGGCAAGGCCGGACTTTTCGGAGGCGCAGGCGTCGGCAAGACCGTGCTCGTCATGGAGCTGATTCACAACATGGCCGCGCGGCATGCTGGGATCAGCATTTTCTGCGGCATCGGCGAACGCAGCCGGGAGGGCGAGGAGCTCTACCGCGAGCTGCGCGACGTCGGCGTCCTCGGCAAGGCGGTGCTTGTCTTCGGCCAGATGAACGAACAGCCCGGAGCGCGCTTCCGCGTTGGCCACACGGCCCTGACGATCGCCGAATATTTCCGTGACGACCAGCGCCGCGACGTCCTGCTACTCATCGATAATATCTACCGTTTCGTCCAGGCCGGCTCGGAAGTCTCGGGCCTGCTCGGCCGCCTTCCCTCGCGCCTCGGCTATCAGCCCACGCTGGCGACGGAGCTTGCAGAACTCGAAGAGCGGATTTGCAGCACCTCCAGTGGTTCGATCACCTCCGTCCAGGCCGTCTACGTTCCCGCGGACGACTTTACCGACCCCGCCGCATCGCACACCTTCGGACACCTCTCCGCGTCGGTCGTCCTCTCGCGGGATCGCGCCAGCCAGGGCCTGCTGCCCGCGATCGACCCGCTCCGGTCATCGTCCAAGATGCTCAACCGTCAGGTCGTCGGCGACCGGCACTACGGCGTCGCCGAACAGGTGCGCAGCACCCTCGCCAACTACGAGGAGCTCAAGGACATCATCGCGATGCTCGGGCTCGAGGAGCTCTCGCAGGATGATCAGCGGATCGTTCATCGCGCCCGTCGGCTGGAACGCTTCCTCACCCAGCCGTTCCACGTGACCGAGCAGTTCACCGGCCGGCCCGGCCGGGCGGTCGACCTGGCGAGCACGATCGACGGCTGCGAGCGGATCCTCCGCGACGAATTCGCCGGTTATTCCGAGCGCGATCTGTACATGCTCGGCCGGATCGACGAGGCCGCGAAGACGGGGGAGGTGGCGGCATGACGCTCCGCGTGCTCATTCCCGCCGCCGTCGCCCTCGATCGCCCCGCGACCGCGATCAGTGCCTGCACGGAGCGCGGCTCGTTCCGCCTCCTGCCGCGCCACCGCGACTGCGTCATCCCCCTCGCTCCGGGGATCCTCTCCGCTCGCGCCGCGGGCGGCCACGACGATTACTACGCCGTCGACGGCGGCACACTGGTGAAATGCGGCCGCTCGGTCGTGATTTCGACGCGCCGATTCGTCGGTCCGGCGCCGCTGGGGACGCTCAGGAGGACCGTTCAGGAGCGTTTTCGCACCCTTGACGAACGGGAAAAGAAGGCTCGTTCGACGATTGCGAAACTGGAAGCCGCACTCGCGCGGCAGCTTTTGGATCTGAAACACCATGCGGGCGCCTAAGCCCATCTCGGATTCCTCGGAAACGCGATCGCGCGAGCGCTTCGCTCAGAGTGTCGGCACGCAGGAGCGCCAGCGCCTGCGCGGCCAGCGCCGCAGGCACCGCAGCGTCTGGCTGGGTCTCGGCGTGGTGGGCTTGGTGGGGTGGTCGATCGCCACGCCGCCGCTCGTCGGCGCGTTCGCCGGCGCCTGGCTCGATCGCCGCTGGCCGGCGCACTTCTCCTGGACGCTGTCGCTGCTGCTGCTCGGCTTGGCATTCGGCTGCGCGAACGCGTGGCTCTGGATCAACCGCGAACGCCGCGAGATGTTCGACGATGGCGAGGAGGAGCAGGATGTCTGAGACGCTGCACAGTGCATGGGTGATGCTGGCCGCCGCCGTGCTCGGCCAGCTGAACGCCTGGGCCCTGCACGCGACCGTCGCGCGGCTCGCTCGCGGCACGGTTCGGCCCTGGCTCGTCCTTGTTGCCGGTCCGCCGCGGCTCCTGATCCTGGCCGGCCTCCTCGTGCTTCTCGCCGGCGATCGCTGGGATCTCTGGGTCTGCGTCCTCGTCGGACTCGTACTGGCGCGCGGCGTGTCACTCTGGCTGATCGGGTCCGACCGCCCGCGCGGCCGCCCCGCGGGAGCGTGAAAAATGGAGATCAGCCCGGACGAGATCGTTTACTGGCAGTCCGGCTTCGTGAAGCTGAATGCGACGATCGTCTACACCTGGCTCGGCATGGCCGTCATCACGCTTATTGCCTGGCGCGTGACGCGCAATCTCGCATCGCAGAAGCGCACGAACATGCGCCATTTTCTCGAAACCGTCGTTGACCTGATCCGCCGCCAGGTGCAGGAAATCAGCGGCCAGGATCCGCGCCGCTACCTGCCGTTCATCGGTACGCTCTATCTCTTCATCGCCGTCTTCAACTTCTTCGCCTTCCTGCCGGCCTACCACCCGCCCACCGGCTCGCTTTCGACGACCGCGGCCCTGGCGATGTGCACGTTCGTCGCGGTCCCGTTCTACAGCATCTCGACGCTCGGGCTGCGCGGATACCTGAAACACTACGCCGAACCGACCGCGCTCATGCTCCCGTTCCACATCCTGAGCGACGTTTCGCGCACCATCGCCCTGGCCGTGCGACTCTTCGGCAACGTCATGAGCGGCACGCTCGCGGTCGCGATCCTGCTCTATATCGCCCCGTTCGTGTTCCCGATCCTCATGCAGTCGCTCGAACTGCTCATCGGCCAGGTCCAGGCCTACATCTTCGCGGTGCTCAGCACCGTGTACATCGCCGCGGCATCACAGGTCCAGCACCGCCGCGGTGCAGGGACCGCCGGCCCGGCTTCCGCAAGCCCCGCCGCCGCGCCGCCGAAAGGAGACGATCACCATGGATAGCATCACCCAGATCGGCCTCGGTTCGCTCGTCGCCGCCGCCGCGACCATCGCGATCGGCACGATCGCCCCGGCCATCGCCCAGGCGCGGGCCATCTCCCGCGCCCTCGGCGCGATTGCCCAGCAGCCCGACGAGGCCAGCACGATCACGCGCACGCTCTTCGTCGGCCTCGCCATGATCGAGTCGCTCGCGATCTACTGCTTCGTGGTCTCGATGATCCTGGTTTTCGCGAACCCGTTCTGGCGGTACGTCCTCGGACAGGCCGCGGCAGGACACTGAAATGTCAATCGACTGGTTCACATTCGCCGCGCAGGTCGTGAACTTCCTGATCCTGGCGGCCCTGCTCTGGCGATTCCTCTTCCGACCGATCGTAAAGGTCATGAACGAGCGCGAGCGCGACATCGCCGCCAGCCTCGAAACCGCGGCCGAGAAAGTTCGCCTGGCCGGGCAGCAGGCTGCCGAGCTCGAAACCCGGCGGGCCGAATTCGACGCCCAGCGCCGCCGCCTCCTCGCCGAAGCCGAAGCGCAGGCGGCGGCGGCGGGGCAGCGCCTCCGCGACGAAGCCCGGATCGAGATCGAGGGCCACCAGCAGCGCTGGCTCGACGCCTTCGAGCAGCGCAAGGCTGCCCTCGCCGTCGAATTTCGTCGCCAGCTCTCCGAGCTCATCTGTTCCGCCACGCGCAGCGCCCTGACCGATCTCGCCTCCCAGGAGCTCGAATCGAGCATGATCGACCGCTTCCTGGTTCGCCTCGACCAGCTCGAACCCGGTCAGGTTCGCCAGATGCGCGAATCCGCCGCCCATCCCGTCGACGGCCTGACCGTCCGGACCGCGTTCGACCTTCGACCCGAGCTGCGGACCCGCCTCGATCGACGCCTGCACGAACTGCTTCCCGACGCCCCGGCGGCGAAATTCGAGCGGAGTCCCGAAGGCGTCTGCGGCATCGAACTCAGCGCCGGCGACCGCCGCCTCGCGTGGAACGTCGACGCCTTCCTTGAGCACTTGCGGACCGATCTCGACGCGGCGGAACCGGCGGGGGAAGCGCACACGCTGGAAACGGCGAGGTCCGAATGACTCCGCAGGCAGACGAAACCCTCGCGCTCGTCGAACGCACGCTGGCCGACGCCCGTGCGACTCTCAATCGCCGCCGCGTCGAACTGGCGATCGACGAGATCGGCACCGTCGAGCACATCGGCCGTCAGATCGCCCTGATCAAGGGCCTGCCCAGTGTCGCTGCCGACGAAATCGTCCGCTTCCCGGGCGATCATCTCGGATTCGCCTGCAACCTCGATCCGGAGTACGTCGGCGTCGTGATGCTCGACGAAGATCCGGGCATCGCCGCCGGCGCGCGTGTCCGCCGAACCGGCCGCGTGCTCGATGTTCCCGTCGGCGAGGCTCTCCTCGGACGCATCGTCGATCCGCTGGGCCGGCCGCTCGACCGGCAAGGTCCCGTGCTTGCGGCCGAACGGCTTGAAGTCGAACGCGAGTCGCCTCCGCTGATGTCGCGTGCTCCTGTGACCGCGCCGCTCCAGACCGGCCTGAAGGTCGTTGACGCCCTCATCCCGATCGGTCGCGGGCAGCGCGAGTTGATTCTGGGCGACCGCCAGACCGGAAAAACCGCCATCGCTGTCGACACGATCATCAATCAGCGCGGCCGCGGCGTCATCTGCATCTACTGCGCCGTCGGCCAGCAGAGTGCCTCCGTCGCCCGGGTCATCGAGCAGCTCACGGCTCACGATGCGCTCGATTACACGATCGTCATCGTCGCCGGCGGCGAGGATGCGGCCGGCCTTCAGTACATCGCTCCTTATGCCGCAACCTCCATGGGCGAGTATTTCCGCGATCGCGGACGCGACGTGCTCATTGTCTTCGACGACCTGACGCGTCACGCCCGCGCCTACCGCGAACTCTCGCTGTTGCTGCGCCGGCCGCCCGGCCGCGAGGCATTCCCCGGCGACGTGTTCTACATCCACTCGCGGCTTCTCGAACGCGCGACGCACCTGCGCCCGGAGCGCGGCGGAGGATCTCTCACCGCGCTGCCCATCTGCGAGACCGAAGCGCAGGACATCTCCGCGTACATCTCGACCAACCTGATTTCAATCACGGACGGCCAGATCTTCCTGACGCCCACGCTCCAGCACAAAGGCATCCTGCCGGCCGTCGACGTCGGCCGGTCGGTCTCGCGCGTCGGCGGCAAAGCGCAGCTCTCCGCGTACCGCAGCGTCGCCGCCGATCTCCGCCTCAGCTACGCCCAATTCGAGGAGCTGGAGGCATTCTCGCGCTTCGGCACGCGCCTTGACCCGCACACCCGCGCGCTGCTTGAGCGCGGCCGCCGCGTCCGCGAGGTCCTCCGCCAGCCGCAGCTCGCGCCTCTCCGGGCAGCCGAACAGATCGCGGCCCTGCTCGCCCTGAATGTCGGCCTCTTCGACGCGCTGCCGGTCGAGAGCGTCAGCGCGGCCGAGGCGGCGGTGCGTTCTGCCGTCCTCCAGCGCCTCGCGCCGCTGTGCGATCGAATCGAAAACGGGGCGGCCCTTACGGATGCCGACCGTGAAGAGCTGCTCCGCGTCTCGCGTGAGAGCCTGCCGGCCGTGTCACCGGCCGCGCCGCCGATAGAGGGCCCAGCCGATGCCGGCGCTTGACGCACTCCGCCGCCACATGGACGTCGTGACCCGCCTGCGCTCGGTCGTGCGAACGATGAAGCTCCTCGCGGCCGCTGGAATCCGCCAGTACGAGCAGGCGACCAGCGCCCTCGGTGAATACGAGCGCACGATCGAAATGGGCCTCCAGATTGCGATGCAGAGCCCGCATCGGCCGAGAATCCGCCCCGCCGCCGCGTCCTCGGCACCCCTCGGCCTGGTCGCATTCGGCTCGGACCAGGGTCTCTGCGGCGCCTTTAACGACGAAGTCGCCCGGCGCGTGGAGCGCATCGCCCGGCAGCGCCGCCGCGCGCCCCTCGCGCAACTGCTGGCCGTCGGCGAGCGCTGCGCCGTCCGGCTCAGGTCGCGCGGCATCGACGTTGCGGATGTCATGCACCTCCCCGCGTCGATCGCAGCCATCGCCTCGCTCGTTCAGGACATTGCGGCCCGGATCGAGCACTGGGAGACCTCCCTCGGCGTCGGCCGCGTCCTGCTCGTGCACCATCGCTGCGAAGAAGCCCGCAGCCTGCTCGCCGTCGTGCAGTTGCTGCCCCTCGACCCCGCGTGGCTGCGTCAGCTCGCCGCCCGTCCCTGGCCGACGCGCGTCATCCCGATGTTCCGCGGCGACTGGCGGCCGCTCTTCCACGCCCTCGCCCGCCAGCATATCTGGGTGTCGCTCTTCCGCGCGGTCGCGGAGTCGCAGGCGGCCGAGAACGTCAGCCGACTGCGCGCCATGCAGGCCGCGGAAAAGAACGTCGAGGAGCGCCTCGCCGGCGTCCAGCGCAGCTACTTCCGCCAGCGCCAGGATGCGATTACCGAGGAACTGATGGACGTCGTCGTCGGCTGTGAGGCCCTTGGAATCGAGGCGTGATCGGTCCGGAGCGACGCAACACCGTCGATGTCGATCGGCCGCTCCCGGATGCACACCCGAATCATCGACATTTCTGCGGCTGACTCCCCCGTCTCGACCGCTATCATCCGCTACACTTCGCAAACTGGAGGTCATGCACATGGCACAGCCCGTTGAGCAGCTTTATCGTCCCGGCCTGGAAGGCATCATCGCCGGCGAGACCGAAATCTCCGCCGTCAAGCAGGACAGCCTCATGTATCGCGGCTACGCGATCGAGGAACTGGCCGAGCACAGCAATTTCGAAGAGGTTGCGTACCTGCTTTTCTACGGTGAGCTGCCGACGGCGTCGCAACTGGCGCAATATCGCGCACTTCTCGACAAATACCGCGCACTGCCGCGCGAGGTCATCGAGACGATCCGCCTGATGCCCAAGAGCGCCCCGGGGATGGATGTCTGCCGTACGGCCATCTCCATGGCCGCCCATTTCTGCCCGATCAAGGGTGACGACAAGCCGGCCCTGATCGCGAAGGCCACCCGCGTCCTCGCGATCGTCCCGACCATCATCGGCGCCCGGATGCACTTCCTTGCCGGCAAGACGCCGGTGGAGCCAAAACCGGGTCTCACCCACGCCGCCCAGACGCTCTGGCTGGCCTTCGGCACGGAGCCCAAGGCGCTCGACGCCCGCATCCTCGACCTGACGCTGATCCTCTATGCCGAGCACGAGTTCAACGCGTCGACATTCGCCAACCGCGTCACCGCCAGCACGCTCAGCGATCTCTATTCCGGCATGGTCACCGGCGTCGGCACGCTCAAGGGCCCGCTCCACGGCGGCGCGAACGAGGAGACGATGCACCTCATCAACCGCTTCAAGAGCGGCGACGAGGCCCGCAAGTGGGCCGACGACGCACTCGCCAAAAAGGAGAAGGTCGTCGGCTTCGGCCACCGCGTCTACAAGAACGGCGACCACCGCTCGTGGATCCTGGAAAAGGAACTCGCCAAGCTCGCGAAGACGCACGCCGAGGGCTGGCGCATGGACGTGTACTACGCGATCCAGAAGGTCATGCACGAGCAGCGGAAGATCTACATGAACGTCGATTACCCGTGCGGCCTGACGTATTACTACATGGGCCTGCCGATCGACATCTACACGCCGCTCTTCGTCGCCTCGCGCGTCAGCGGCTGGGCGGCCCACTTCATCGAGCAGTACACGAACAACCGCATCATCCGCCCGCTGAGTCGCTACACGGGGCCGGCGGAGCGGAAGTATGTGGAGATCGGGAAGCGATAAAAGGCCGCTACGGATAAGGCAACATCCTTGTTAGAATAGGCGGATCGAGGTGGTATCATGGTCGTCACGGGGATACTTGAGCCGAAGCGAGGAGCCGACGTGGGACGCGTCATCGTACGGGTTCTTGTAAGGAACTACGGCGACATGCAGCGAGCCGAGCGAGGTGAGATTCCCGCAGAGCAGGTTCGCACTGTCGAAGTCGACGCCCTCGTCGATACTGGCGCTACGTTTCTCTGTCTGCCCAAATCGCTGGTCGATCAGCTTGGGCTTTCGTTCGTAATGAACAAGGAATCGCGGACTGTCGCGGGACCGATCACCCTCGGCATCTATGCTCCGGCCTGGATCGAGGCGCAAGGGCGGTATTGCATTACGCAAGTGCTTGCCATCCCCGAGGGCCGCCAGACGCTCCTCGGCCAGATTCCATTGGAAATGATGGACTGGTGGGTAGACGTGAAGAACCAGCGGCTGGCCGGCAACCCCGAGCATGGCGGCGAGTGGATGGCGGAGATTTACTGACGCCGCCACAGCAGACAACTCGACTCGTGGCAGGCGGATCGATACGGGCGGCGAATCACTCACCAGACCTTGGCACAGAGGAACGGCTCACGCGCTCAATTCACTGCAGGTCCTGCGGCTATTGCCTGAATCACGTCGACTCCGGCAACTGCCCCGAGTGCGGTCAATCGTTCACGCGCGGCGATCGAGAAACAACGTACTCCCTTGACTCACGGCGCAGTCCGGGTCGGTCCCCCGGAAGAGCACTCAATGCCACCGCTGTGATCGCCGGCTGCCTGATCCTCGGCTACCTTCCTCCGCCGCTGCTCCCCAACGTCCTCATACTCGACCTCCTTGCCGGCCTCGTCCTCATCGGCGCGGGGCTTCGTTGGCTCTGGCTTCTCACCGCCGCGTTTTATCGACGTGCTTGTCGACCGCCTTACGAGCCGGCCGAACGGTTTGCGGTTCGCAAATGGACTCTCGTGCCGATCTCGATCGCCGCCGTATGCGTCGTCGCGGCCACCAACCTCGTCCCCGCCGTCCCGTTCTTCCTTTGTCAAACCGAGTTTGACCGTTTCGCGGATCTCGAACGTGCGAATCCAGGCTCCGTTCGCGACTACCAGCGAGTCGGGATCTACTTCGTCACTGATGTATGCGTAACAGGATCGGGCGTGTCCTTCAGAATCGACAGCGGTCACGGATTCCAGGAAACCGGATTTCTCCGGAGCGGTAGCCCACCTTTAACGTCTCAGGAATTCGAGACGGTTCATCTCTTTGGCCGTTGGTACGTCTGGAGCCTGTCGTTCTGAGGCGGCCGCTCATGTCAACCGCCGGCAGCTGGCCCTCGAATCGGCGCGTCGACGTCGGGTCCGGAAACCAACGAGCGCCGATTCCGTGATCATGGACGTTGCTGCCCGCAGTGTAATACGCTACACTCACTCTGTATTACGGAGGCCGGCGATGCACAGCGTTCGATTGGACGAAAGACTCGAAGCCCTGCTTGAAGAGGCCGTCGAACGGACCGGCATGTCCGCGTCGGAGATCATCCGCCGCGGCGTGCGTAGGGAGTGCGACAATCTGCTCTCGCGTCCCCGCCAGACGCTGCGCGACTCGCTTGCCCCGTTCATCGGCAGCCTGAGCGGCCCGCCGAAGAAGGGTTGGAAGTGGTCGGCCCGGGATTCGAGCAAGGCATTTACGGCCGGCCTGCGTCGGAAGAAGCGTCGATGACGCTCGTCGACGCCGGGCCGTTGATTGCCCTGCTGGCCCGGCGTGACAAGGACCACAAGCGCTGTCTGGAGTGGATCGACAAGCTCGATTCGCCGCTCGTCACGACCCTCGCCCTGTTGACGGAGGTGATGTACTTTCTGGGCGGGGCGTTCGGTTGGCACGGCCAGAACCAGCTTTGGGGCATGATCGCGGAGAATCGGGTCGAACTCGCGGAGATCGATTATGACGCCTTGCGCCGCTGCTGCGAGTTGATGGAGAAGTACGCCGATGTCCCAATGGACTTCGCCGACGCGACGCTCGTTGCGCTCGCGGAGCAACTCGATACTCGGCAGATTTTCACCCTCGATCGCCATTTCCGCATTTACCGCTTCCGCGGCCGGCGGAACTTCGACGTAGTTCCCTGAAGGCGGAGCAGCACCGTGATCAACGTGTCTCGTAGCGGCCAGTCGCGCCCTGAAGCGATTTCCGGAATTGCCGACCGCCTCGAAGCCGAACTCCGCCGCCTCGGCGCCTGGAGCGACGCGCCGCTGCCGCCCGCGAAGATGCAGTTCACGCGCGCGTTCGGCGGCGACACGATGGCGTTCGAACAGTGGATCCAGTTCGTCCTCGTCGCACGGCTGCGGGATATCGCCGCGTCGGGCGGGCCGCTGCCGCCAAGCAGCAACCTCGCGGCGTACGCCGTCCGGGAGTTTGACGGCCGCGAGGATCAGATGGCGACGCTGATCGACCTCCTGCGTGCGGTGGACGATCTCTGTCCGCCGCCGCGCGCCGCCTCCGCGAGTGCTCTGCCCGGCCGTCCGCCTCTTCGCGCCGGGCTCCTGCTCCTGCTCGCGGCCGGGGTCTGGGCGACGATCTCAATCTACGCCGCCAATGCGATCTCGGAGCGCATCGCCTCATTTCAGCCCGTTCGCGTTCTCGCGTATGCGCACTACCTCGGCCGCTCGTCCGAGCTGTGGAACGCCCTGACCGTCCACATCTGGGGCTGGGAAACCGGCGAGTCCCTTCGGGCGTACACGGGAAATCTCGCCCTCCCGGCCCGACTGCGCCCCGGCGGTGCCGCACCGCTCGCCTCGTCGATCGATGTCGATTTCAGCACGAATCCGCCGCGCGTGACGCTGGAAGGCGGCGGAAACGGCCCGGAGTTCTCCCCGGCCGGGATCACCCGCTGGACCTACGGCGCCGCGGCCGACTCCGCCACTGCGACTGCCGACCCGATTCCGCGGGCACTGTTCGAGCTGCTCGATTCGCTCCACAAGGGCACGACGGCCGACGCCGTCGAGACCGCGATGACGAAGCTCGGCCACTTGCTGGGCGAATCGGCGCCCCACCCGGGAATCAAACGCTATCCCGCCTCCGCCGGCACGGGCCCGTTCGTCGGCGTCTTCTGCGCGATCTTCCTTCCGCCGATGCTCATTTGGATGGTCTGGCAGTATCGGCGCAACCTTTCCCGCTCCCGCGGCGATGTCGCCTGAAAATGACTGGCGTTTTTCCGCGGAATATGCTGAAATCGCTCAGAGCCACTCGCGAAAAAGGAACACAACCGATGTCGGATCCAAAGTCTGCCCGCGGGAATATCTTCGAAATGACGATCACCCAGACGTTTGCGGGCGACTTCACGCTCGGCGAACTCATCCACGGATTGACGCCGCGCGGCGCAATCCTCGGCCTCATCATTGGGTCGATCGGCCTGCTCGGTGGTCTGGCGATGCTGCTGAATGGCGAGTTTGCGGCATGGTTGGTGACCATCCTGCGGTGGGGCGTCGGATTCTGGCTCGCGGCCGTCGGACTGGCGTGGCTCGTCGGCAGTGTGGCCGCTCTCGGTCGGAGTGCTTGGCGTGCGGCGAAGTCGCGCTAGGAAAGTCAGGCTCGTCTTCCTCACGGTCGTAACAATCGCCGTCTGCGGCCTCAGTTGCGTGCCGACTCCCTACTATCGATTACAGTCTACCGGGTACGACGATGACATTGCGGGAGTCTGGTCAGTCGACATCTCCCTCTACTGCGGCAACCTCGTCTCCAATTCGCGCTTCTGGTCGACGGCGGAGGGGGCTCCCGCACCCGGGTGGGGATGGTATGAGTATGTGGGCGACACCGATTTCGGATGGGAACTGGAGCATGGGGGAGACGGACTCGGCGGCTGTACCCACGTAAACGGAATCGCGTTCTGGAAGTACTACACGCAGCGACCGCAGGTTGCCATCCGGGCACCGATGTGGCTTCCCCTCGCGCTCGTCCTTCTCGTCTCTGCGTCGAAATCAATGAGCCGCAAACAACGGATCGCGACTCGCTTGGCAAACCGCCAGTGCGTCGCGTGCGGTTACTCGCTCATCGGGAACATCTCGGGCGTTTGTCCCGAATGCGGTAATCGCGCGGACCGCTCGGCGTCCGCAAGCATCCGGGAGTCGATCGGCCCGATGGGCTAGGCTGCCGAAGTACGATCCGAATCCTCATCGCGCGGCGCGATCGGAGTGTCGATTATTCTGGCCGACTCGTCGTTGCTCCCGCTTCGAAGAAGATCAGCGTAGCGGTGTGCATCGTAGCCGGCTTGCTCAGCGAGCCTCCGGCGAATCTCACGTAGCTCGTCGATCGTTGGGATGTCGATCACGGCTCGATCTCCAGGAGTTGCTCGGGTGTGACGATCAGCTGCGACACAAGTCTTCGAAAATCGTCGCATCGAGATAAACAGACGGTTTCATTCGTCCTGTGCTCCCTCCGGATCGTATCACACTCCGGGGACGGCCATCCGGCGTTCACGCGGAGCGATAGCTTGATTCAAATGTGGCTTACGAATCGCTCTTCCGCAATGTTCCGCTCCGCTGTACTCCTATCGACCGGGCCGCGACCATGTACAGCACCGCCGCCGCCCCCGCGATCACAAAACTCGATCGCCAGATCGCATTCGCCCCCAGCAGCTCCAGGCACGCTCCGCCCAGCGGCGCACCCACCGTATGCGCCGCCGCGAAGCTCAGGCTCAGCATCCCCATGTACCGCGCCCGCCGCTCCACCGGCGCGATGTCCGCGATCACCGGCGAGAGCAGGGGGGCATGGATCATCTCCCCCAGCGTCCACACCACCAACGTCAGAATGAACTCCCACGGCACGCGGGCCCACTCGGTCAGCCCAAACCCGATCGCGGTCAGAACCGCCCCCAGCGCCAGCATTCGCCCGCGGTCATATCGCACCGCGACCGCCGTCACGAGAAACTGCAGCAGAAAGATCAATCCCCCGTTCCACGCGATCGTGTAACCATACTGCTGCTTCGTCAGCCCCAGCGCCTTCATGTGCAGCGGCAGCGTTGACAGCGCCTGCGTATACACGACGCCGATCAGAAAGGCGGCCGTGCACACGGTCATCAGCACGCGATTCCGCACCATGTCGCCCAGCGACACCCAGAACCCCGCGTGCGCCGGGGCGATGGCCGCATCCGGCGTCGAGGCGCGCCCAAGTGACTCGGGAATCGCAAACAGAATGATCGACGCGAACGCCAGCGACGTCGCCGCATCGCCGACGAACAGCCAGGTAAACGAATAGTCCGCCAGCGTTCCCGCCAGCGCCGGCGCGATCGCGAACCCCAGGTTGATCGCGACGTACGTCAGCCCGAACGCGTGCGCCCGCTGCGTCGGCGGCACGATGTCGCTCAGCATCGCCGACACCGCCGGCCGGTACGCATCCGCCACGAGCGCAAGCGTGAACGTGATCAGCGGCACCGGCCAGGCGACGCGAATCGTCGAAAACAGCAGGATGATCATCGCGCTGCCCGCGACTGCGGCAATCATCACCGGCTTGCGGCCGATGCGATCGGCAAGCTGCCCGCCGACCAGCGAGCCCACCATCGACCCCAGCCCGAACGTCCCGATCGCCAGCGTCGCAAAAAACTCCGAGCAGCCAAGCGTCTCCGTGAGGTAAAGCGTCATGAACGGCACGATGAACGAACCGGCGCGGTTGATCAGCGCCCCGACGCACAGTACGTAGACGATCGGCGGCAGGCGTGCGTAGTCTTTCAGCATCGCGTTCTTGTAACCCTGCGGCCGCTCGACACCCGTCGAAAGTCGTCGGATGATACCCGCTTACGCAGCGGAGCCCCGAACATGAGCAGCCAGCGCGAAACTCTCCCCACCGGCCGCCCCGTCGTCGGCCGCCGCCCCGGCCCGGCCCCGGTCGTCGAACCGGCGAAGCGCCTCGGCATCGGCATCGTCGGCCTCCACGAAGGCCACACGCTCCTCGTCGCGCTCCAGCACACCGTGAATTGCCGCGCCGTCGCCGGCTGCGACCTGTCCGAGGAAAAACGAGCCGCCGCACGCGAAACGCAGCCCGACCTCTTCCTCACGGCCGACTACGACGCGCTGCTCAAACGCCCCGACGTCGACATCGTCGCCATCTACACCCCCGACAACCTCCACGCCGGCCAGATCCTCGCCGCCTTCGAAGCCGGCAAGCACGTCATCTGCACCAAGCCGATGATTCACTCGCTCGCCGACGCGCCAAAACTCCTCGCCGCGGCAAAGAAAACCGGCCGCCGCCTCCAGGTCGGCCAGTCCACGCGCTTCTTCGAACCCTTCCGCCGCCAGCGCGCCGCCGTCGAACGCGGCGACCTCGGCCGCGTCGAGATCGTCGACGCCCACTACAACCATCACATGGACTGGTACTACGACAAGAGCCCGTGGGTCCTCGACTCGACCGACTGGGCCTTCCTCGGCCTCTCGCACCCCGTCGATCTTGTTCGCTGGTACCTCGGCCGCATCGTCGAAGTCCACGCGCACGGAATGACGACCGCGCTCGGCCGGCGCTACGGAATGAAGAACTTCGACGCCTACGTCGTCAATCTGAAATCTGCCGACGGCCGCATCGGCCGCGTCCTCGGCAACTACGGCATTACCGAACTGCCCCTCGCCCGCTCGATGATCGAGTGCCACCTCATGGGTGACTCGGGCAGCAGCCTCGCGAAGTACCCGGACCTCGAGTTCATCCACCTCGGCCCCAACGGTGAGGAAATCCGCGAGGATTACCACCACGAACTGACCGGCTATTACTTCCGCCACCAGCTCAAGGGCATGCACTTCGGCGAATTCGCGAATTACGCCGACGCCTTCGCCGAAGCCATCCTGCTCGACAAGCCGAACTCGCCCGATCTCCCCGAGGGCGTCGAGACCATTTGCGTTTTAGAGGCGATTCGATCCTCCGCGACGGCCGGGCGTCCCGTCCTGATCGAGCCTCTCCTCCGGGCCGCCGGTTTGAATGAATAGAAATTCGCCGCCCCGACGGGGACTGCGCGATTTCGCGCAATCGCCGGATGCCGAACCGGAACCTGCCGATTAGAATGACGCGACGATGGTTCACGTCCGCGCCCTATCCCGAAGCGCCGGCCCAGGACCGGGATTCATGCATCTTGAATGGGACTCAGGAGTTGTGCTTTGAGTGGGGGCGCGAATAATACCCATCGCGGATTGAAAGGAGGCGAGGCGTATGTCCGAATATCCTGAACTGGACCAGCGCTCCGAACTCAACCGGACCCGCGTGGTCGAGATGCTGCTTTGGGTCGTGGGTGTGCTTGCGATCCTCGCGACGGCCGGCTGGACCATCGGGGAAGTCTGGAGAATCTCGAACGCCAACGTTGTCGAGGGGGAATCCGCGGCCACGCCGCTGCTGCGCACGTTCGCGCTCGCGGCCGCCGGGCTCGTGGCGGGGCTTGGCCTGATCGCGCTCGCGGAACTGCTGCGGCGCGTCGAATCGGTGATACTCGCCGGCGGTCCGATCTCCGGCGCGGCGCCGCAGCCGCCCGCGCGCACAGCCGACATCTTCCCTTCCCACACGCTCGATGAACTCGTCGTGCTCCTCCGCGAGGTTCGCGACATCTCGCTGCTCAACGACCAGCAACGTCAGAAGCGTCTTGAGATCCAGGGCCAGGCCGTCGTCGGCGTCCTGCGCCGTGAAGTTCCGCAGCTGCTCCGCGAACACAACTGGATCGAAGCCCGCCATCGCGTTCAGGAAGCGCGAGAGCGGTTCCCGAATTTCCCGGATTGGGATTCGCTGGAGCAGCAGATCGAGCAGCTTCGGGCCCAGGTGGAGCAGCACGACATCGAGTCGGCCGAGCGGCAGATCGCCGATCTCTCCGCGCTCGGCGCGTGGGATCGTGTCGCCGACGTCGTGAAAGAGCTGATGCAGCGTCACCCGGATTCGACGCGCGCCTACGAAGTCGCACAGCGCGTCCGCAGCAGCCGCCAGAAGATCGAAACCGAGCAGCGGGCGAAGATGATGGCGCAGGCACAGGAATCGACCAACCAGCGCGAGTGGAACTCGGCCTATCTGCTCGCCCAGCAGATTACGGCCCGCTGGCCGAAGTCGCTGGAAGCCCAGGCGCTGCGTATGCAGCTGCCCACGCTCCGCGAAAACGCCGAAATCCAGACGCGGCAGAAGATGGAATCGGAGATTCGAAACCTCGTCCGCGCCCAGCGATTCAGCGACGCCGCACGAATCGCCCATGAAGTCATAACGCAGTACCCGCACTCGCCCCAAGCCGAAGCGCTGCGCGAACAGTTGCCAAAGCTTCAGGAGAAGGCCGAACTGGCGATGCGCTGAGCCCACGATGAGCAGCAGCGTCGGGCCTCTGTGCCCGGCGGCTTTGGCCGCAGACCAAAGTCCGCTCGTGATGTGAACAGATCTCGCCTCCGCAGGCGTGGATCGTGAGACCGAATGGCCGAGTCACCGTCCGAGACATCGGATCCCGTCATCGAGCGCTACCGCGCGTTTCGAGTCCGCCTGCGCGCGCTGAACGCGGCAATCTTCCGGTCTGTCGACCCGATGACGCTCGATCAGGCTGCGAGCCTCCTCGGCCTCCGCCGCCGCGGCGAGATCGTCGCACGCACCGAGGGCGCCCGTCTCGCCCTCTGCGAGTGCTGCCTGTTCGACGTCTACCACGCCGGAAAGAATGTCGCGCAGCGATTCCTCACCCGCCATCCGCCCCCGACGCCCGAGGACGCCGCGGTGGCTGAGTCCGTCCGCGCTGCGCGGTTTCGAATCCTCGACGTCCGACCCCGCGATGGCGGGGGGCGGATCGACGCGACGGACCTGCTCTGCGGGGAGCGGCTCTGTCTGATCGACCTGGGTCTCGGCGCGTCTCTCCGCGCCGGAGACGTCGTCACCGTGCGAACGCAGCCGTTCGAGGATGCGTGGATCAGCAATGGCTCCGCCTTTAACTTCCCTCCGCAGGCCCGCGACGAAGCCTTTAATCGCCTCCGCCGTCACGGCATCCTCGCCCGCTATGAAAATAGGGCTCGCTTGCACTCACCCGAGTCGGAAGTCGACGTTGCCACGACCATGCTCCGCGCCGCATTCGATTTCGGACTCGACGCTCAGCTCGTTCAGCGCTCCGCATAGTGCGGATACTCGGCGACTTTCCGCCGCGCGATTACTTCCCGGTCGATTCCAGCAGAGATTTCACCACCCAGTCGGGGCGCTCGGCCGATACACTGGCCGCGTATTCCGTCGTTTGCAGGCTTCGGCCCACGTCCGGAGTGATGGCGGCGTCCACGGGTATTGGTGGCTGATGAGCGTCGACATTCGAATCGAATTGACTGAACCGCCTCCTCTTCGCGAGTTGATTCCGCACGTCTACGGACCCGATATGTGCTTCCGCCTCCAAGCAGGGCGGGGCGAATGGCCCCAGGCGGCGATCCTGATGCATCGTCATCTCGTATCGACGCGGTGCACCGAAGTTAATTGGGAGGCGGGCGCTCTCGAAATAACCATTCGGCCCTTCGCGGCCGGTGAGGATTTTGACGTGGCCTTGACGCTTGCGGCTGCGATCGGCGAAATCAACGAGACGGAAATCTGGATGGAGGGCGAATCGGGAATTCCCCCGCGCGATCTTCGCGCCAGGATCGATCCCAGGAGATGGCAGTCAGCGATGGCGGCCGGAATGCGGAGATTGATCGAACGCGAGGGAACCATGCAACTCGCAGGCCCGCGACGCAGCTGGTATGTCGGCCCGCGCGTTCTGGCTGAGCTGGATGCCGTCGAATCCGAGTTACCTTTCTACTATCGCGCCACGGAACGCATGCGGCGCGTCCAATGGATCGATGAACTCGATGGCTACACCGCGGCGGAGATCCTTACCGGAGAACTCGCGGGTCGCGAATCGACTCTCGCCGTCTGGGACCCGCGGGATCGCGTGATCCTTCCGGCGGTTGATTTGATCGCGATACAGCATTCGGATGATCACGCCGTCGTTGCAGCAGCGTGTATCCGTGATCTGGCGGGCAGCCGGGCGAGTTGGCTGGACGAACAGCAGGTGCTGCTCGAAGCGATGCACGAAGACGAAATCGAACAGCTTTTTCGTGCGGCGAGGCGTATCGCTATAGATCCTTAGATCAGCACGTCGGGATTTGAGCCGCGACAAGCGCCCCCCCGTACGCCTGCACGATGATTCATCGCGCAACATCGGGTGTTCGAAATACCCTCCGCGGCGTTTCACCGGGCTCTGCCTCGCCCCGCGGCCCGCTCGCGCGGATCACGGTTGATCGGCGGTGCGCACGGATGGTGACGCACGCGGGTTTCTACATGGACCGAGGAGGATGTCCAGGCATCACCGCATCCGCCAACCCGCGAGAGTTCATGATCGGGGGCGTCCGGCGACGTCCGTCGACTCACCAACCCGCGCCCGCCCCTGAAATCAGAATCAGAAAATGACCGCGACGAAGCCGGATCGGGCCCGTATAGTGTCGCCTCGAACCGGCCGCTTCCGACACATCGGCCGAATGAGGGAGGCAACCCGATGCAGACATTTTTCCGCTCGCTCTCCGCACTCCGGACGACCGTCACTCGATTCAGCCTGGCCGCGGCCGCCTGCGGCTTCGGCCTTGCCCACGCCGACGGTCCCGGCGACAAGTACTGGCCGCAGTGGCGCGGGCCGCTGGCCAGCGGCGTCGCGCCGCACGCCAAACCGCCGACTGAGTGGAGCGAGACGAAGAACGTCCGCTGGAAGGTCGAGATACCCGGCGAGGGGCTGGCCACGCCGGTGGTCTGGGGCGATCGGATTTACCTGCTGACCGCGATCAAGGAGCCGACTGCTTCCGAAAAGCCGCAAACACACGCGCCGGCCGGCGGCGTCACGATCGACGTGACGCTCGCACCGGGGGCGTCGATTGACGACGCGATCCTCGCCCTGATGCAGCAGGAAAATCCGCCTCAAAATCCGCCGGCGGAGGGCCGCCCGCGCCAGGATCGTCCCGGCCGGGGCGAGCCGCGTCCGGGCGGTGGCGGTGGGCGCGGGCCGCGGCCGGCCCCGACGGAGAAGTACCGGTTCGCGGTGCTGGCGCTCGACCGGGCGACCGGCAAAACTGTCTGGGACACGACGGTGTGCGAGAAGACGCCGCACGTCGCGGTCCATCAGGATTCGACGCAGGCTTCCCCGTCGCCGATCACGGATGGAGAGCACATCATCGCCTACTTCGGCTCCCGCGGCCTGCACTGTCTCGATATGAACGGCAAGATCATCTGGCAGAAGGATTTCGGCCAGATGCGCACGCGCAACAACTTCGGCGAGGGGGCGTCGCCGGCGCTGCACGGTGATACGCTCGTTGTCACGTGGGACCACGAGGGCGAAGACTTCATCGCCGCATTCAACAAGAAAACCGGCGATGAACTGTGGCGCGTACCGCGCGACGAACCCACGACGTGGAGCACACCGCTGATCGTGGAGGTCGGCGGCACGATGCAGGTGATCGCGTCAGGCACGAACAAGATCATCGGCTACGAACTCAAGACCGGAAAGCAGATCTGGGAGTGCGGCGGCCTCACGCAGAATGTCATTCCCTCGCCGGTATACGCTGACGGCCTGCTCATCGCTGTGAGCGGCTTCCGCGGTGCGGCCGCGAAGGCGATCAAGCTCGCGGCAGCCAAGGGCGACATCAGCAACTCGAAGGACGCGATCGTCTGGACGTACGAGGCGAACACACCCTACGTGCCCAGCCCGCTGCTGGCCGGCGGCCTGCTTTATTTCTATGACGTGAACCGGCCGATCCTGACGTGCCTTGACGCGAAGACGGGTGAGAAGAAGTTCGGCCCCGAACGGCTGGATGCGATCAACGGCGCCTATGCGTCGCCGATCGAGGCGGCTGGGCACGTGTACCTGATCGGCCGGAATGGCAAGTCGCTGGTTCTCAAGCTCGGCCCGGAGTTCAAGGTCGTGGCGACGAACGAACTGGACGACAGTTTCGATTCATCGCCGGTGGCCGTGGATGACATGCTCTACCTGCGCGGGCGGAAGAGCCTGTACTGCATCGGCCAGTAGATCCGGCCGGAAGATAGCGCAATTTGCGTTGACCGCGGCGGCCCGCTAGTTTCTGAGGCGATGGCGGACGCTCCGGGAAAGCCGGTCGAATCGCACGAAATCGAGATCCGTGTTCGGTACGCCGAAACGGATGCGATGGGCTACCTGCACCATGCGCAGTACTTCGTCTACTTCGAGATGGGGCGGACGGAACTGCTGCGGGCGGGCGGATTGTGCTACGCCGACATGGAGCGGATGGGGATGTTCTACGTCGTGGCAAAGCTGGAGTGCCGCTATCGCAAGCCGGCGCGCTTCGATGATGTGCTGCGGCTGGTGACGCGGACCGAGCGGATGACGCCGGTTCGCGTCGATCACCGGTACGAGCTGCGCCGCGGGTCCGAGCTGTTGACGGAGGCTGCGTCGACGCTGGTGCTGGTCGGCCGGGATGGACAGCCGATGGGGCTGCCGGATGAAATGTACCATCAGTTGACCGGGCAGCATCGCCCGGGCCACCCGGCGTAGACCGGGCCGAAGGAAAGAGGTGAGATCGTGGCGATGCCGCGCGTGAAGATGGAGATTGCCGTGAAGGGCGAGTCGTGGGGCGCGTTCGTGGTCGAACTCGACGAGGAGAAGGCGCCGGGCACGGTGGGCAATTTCCTGCGCTACGTCGACGATGGCTTTTACGACGGCACGATCTTCCACCGGATCATCTCGTCGTTCATGATCCAGGGCGGCGGACAGGCGGCCGATGGCTCGCCGCGGAAACTTCACCCGGCGATCAAGAACGAGGCGAAAAACGGCCTGCCGAACGAGCGCGGGACGATCGCGATGGCGCGAACGTCCGATCCGCACTCGGCGACGTCGCAGTTTTTCATCAACGTCAAGGATAACGACTTCCTTACGCATCCGGGACAGGATGGCTGGGGCTACTGCGTCTTCGGACGGGTTGTGGAGGGCATGGAAGTCGTCGATCGCATCAAGGAAGTTCCAGTCGGCGGCCGGGAAAAATCGACGCCGACGGACCCGCCGGTGATTGTGTCGGCGAGGCGAGCGTAGAAGCGAGTGCAGACTGCGGGGCGCTGCCTCATCTGCGTTCGGTGTGTTTCGGCCCGAGTTCTCTGAACCGAATAATCTGGACGCAATTGCCTGACTGGTTGCGACATCGCGTGATTCCCGGCCTCTCGGGGCTGATCGCCGGTTTTTGCGGCTGGGCCGGGACAGCCGACGGCGCCTGCGCGCTCTGGATCGTGCCTGGGCTGCTCAGCTACGTGAACGGAGCCCTCACGACGGCGATGCCTCGGGCGATTGCGATTTCGGCGACGCTCGCAGCCGTGTGCCTCGCCGGCTACTTCTTTGCGATTCAGTTGCCCGTTTCGAGCGTGGCCGGTCCGACGTCGATCCCCACGCGCAGCACGCAACCGGCGACGCGCCCGGCCGCGCCGCCCGCGCTGCCGGGGGAATCGAGCAGCGTTCCGATGCTGGTGGTGCTGCTCGCGAGTTGCCTGTTGTTCGGCGCGGTGGGGCGGGCGTTCGCGCAGCGCCAGCAGATCGAACTGGCGACGGCCCCGCGCTGCCCGCGCTGCAGGAACCTCATTGATCGAAGCGATGAAATCTGCCGGGCGTGCGGCATGAGACTGCGATAGCCGGCCGCGTGTGTCGACGATCCGTCTTCGTCCATTCGGCGCGGATCAATCCGCGCCCGACTTCGCCGCCCAGACCAGCCGCCCGCTGTCGTTCTTTCGCATATCCAGCCGGCCGAAGCCGACTTCGCCGAAGATCTTTCGGATCTCAGCTTCGCGATAGAAATGCGTGGGGCAGCCCTGGAGCTTGTAGCGGATCTTCCGGAGCGGCGAGCGAACGAGCGTCCAGCCCGGAAAGCTGCCGTAGATGACGCGGTTTGCGAAGCGGGCCATGTGCGCGAGGAAGGGCGTCGGTTTCTCGACGTAATCGAACACGCCGCAGGCCGCGACGAGGTCGAACCGCTCGGCGCCCTGCCAGTTCATGAAGTCGAGGACTTCGAACTTGCAGCGGTCCGCGACCCCCGCCTCCCGCGCAAGTCGGTGCGCTTCCTCGATCATCTCGGCCGAGATGTCGACGCCGTGGACGAACTCGATGCCGTGGCGGAGCCACCAGATCGAGTTTCGAGCGCTGCCGCAGCCGACGTCGAGGACCGTGCGGCAATTGAAACGCTGGGCCAGTTCGATGACCATGTCGCGGCGGCGGTAGACATCCTTGCGGAATGTGCGGTTGAACCAGCGGGCCAGCGCTGACGGCGGTTCATAGAACGCGTCGTACGCTGCGACATTCGTGTCGAAGAACTCGGTGACCTGCTGCGTGTGCCTGGTGGTCATCTTCGTCCAACCCCGGTTCGACGGGCCGCTTGCCGCCTCTCTCACTCCGACCCGGCCGCGACATCGTCGCCCTGATCGACCCGCACCACTCGCGGGCACCATCGAGTTTACAGTAGTCCCGCACCGCGGAGGTAATCTTCCACGGCTCCGAAGCGAAACTGGCCCGCGAGCCGGTCGACCTTCCGATAAAGCGTGAAGCGCAGCACGCTCTGGAAGAACCAGCGTTTCACGGACCCGAACGACCATCCCGCCGCCCGCGCAAAATTCAGCCAGCGCGGGTCGAATTCGTAAGGGTGGAAATACGTCGTGCCGGGGACGCCCTCGGCCGCCAGCCGACGGAACGCGCCGGAAAGAGCGGCTCGCGGCAGCAGTCGCCACTGCACGCCGCCGGCGACCGGCCAGCGCCGGCCGGCCCAATTCACGGTCGCCAGCGGCATCTCGACAAGGCGGCGGCCCGCGGAGTTGCGGACCACCCGCGGTTCTCGCGCGGCCGAGGGGATACCGTAGCGCCGTCCGGGGAACGGGAAGACGCTCGAATCGTAGCGCAGGCCTTCTTCGAAGCAGATGTCGTAAAACTGCTCGAGTTCCTGCTCGCGGACGCTGAAAATCGGCGCGCGATAGCCCAGGACGGGCCGGCCCGTGAGATCGGATAGCCAGTCCATGGACCGGCGCAGGTCCTTCCGAAACGCCTCCAGCCCGATTTTCGGAAGCGGCTCGTGGCCCCAGCCGTGCGTAGCGATCTCGTGACCGGCGTCGGCGACGCGCTTGACGAAGTGGGGGTGTTTTTCGAACGATTTTCCCAGCACGAAGAACGTCGCGCGGAGCCGATGTCGGCCCAGAAGGTCCATGATCCGATCGAGCTGCCGCTGCATGACGTCCGGCCGAACGTCGCTCGAGCCGCCGAAAAGATCACCGAACGTCTGGTACCAGTCCTCGAGGTCGATAGTCAGCAGAAACTGCGGCTGCGCGGGATCGCTCATGTCGAACCTCGGATCGGTGGGAATCGTAGTGGGATTGCCGTGGGTTGCACAGCGCAGCCGGTCCCGTGCGGCTTGAAAGGCCCGTGCGGGGCAACTATCCTCACCGATGGCCTCGGGGCGATCCGTCCAGGCAGCTACGGAGGTGCGACATGTCGACCGGTTCTACGTGGTTCGGAGGCGAAAACTACGACCCCGATCCGAACCTGAAAATATGGCTCGACGGCAAGATCGTCCCGGTTGCGGAGGCGAAGGTCAGCGTCTTTGACCACGGCCTGCTCTACGGGGACGGGATCTTCGAGGGCATCCGCAGCTACAGCGGGCGGATCTTCGAGCGCGAGGCGCACCTGCATCGCTTCTTCGAGTCGGCGAAGGCGATCCGCCTGACGCTCCCGTACACCTTCGAGCAGATCGACAAGGCGATGGACGACACGCTCGAAGCCAACGGCCGGCTCCGGCCGGACCAGG
This sequence comes from Planctomycetota bacterium, assembly GCA_045863555.1. Taxonomy (GTDB): domain Bacteria; phylum Planctomycetota; class Phycisphaerae; order UBA1845; family Fen-1342; genus JACRLV01. Next base: position 129,645 of record BTUU01000015.1, read on the forward strand.
ACGCGTACATTCGCATGGTGGCGACGCGCGGCGTGGGCGTGCTCGGCATCTCGCCGCTCAGGACCTGGAAGCCGCAGCTTTACATCATCGCGGGCACCATCAAGATGTACCCGCCGGAGTTGTACGAAAAAGGCATGCCGGTGATCGTCAGTTCCGTGACGCGGAATCACTCGAACGCGACCCCGCCGCGCATCAAGTCGCTCAACTACCTGAATAACATCCTCGGCAAGCTCGAAGCGCACGACGCCGGAGTGGCGGAGGCGATCATGCTCAATCACATGGGCTACGTGGCCGAGGCGACCGGCGACAACGTCTTCATCGTCCGGCATGGCCAGCTTTTGACGCCGCCGACGTCCGCGGGCATCCTCGAAGGAATCACGCGCGCGACCATCATTCGACTGGCCCGGGAAGCGGGGATCGAGGCGATCGAAAAGGACCTCGTGCGCTGCGATCTGTACGCCGCGGACGAGTGCTTCCTCACCGGCACCGGCGCCCAGGTGATTCCGGTCAACATGATCGACAAGCGGCCGATCGGAAACGGCGTGGTCGGACCGATCACGCGGAAGCTGATGGATCTGTACGAAAACTGCGTCCGCAACGCGCCGCGCGAGAAAAGCGCCGCCGAGCGATTGTCAGGCGCGCATTCCAAGGTGAAATGAGCGGGCGATCGGTCGCCCGCATGGAGAGAGACGCTGGTGCGTCGAAAAGGAGACCTGCATGTTCGCGAAGCTTCGTGCGCTGTTCCTGGTTTGCGGCATCGCCGCTGTGTTCTCGCTGGGCTGCTCGAATGACAACACCTCGGCCGACATGAACGGCGACGCCAAGTGCGCCAAGACGGCCGACGGCAAGTGCGCCAAAACCGGCGAAGCCTGCACCGCGACGGACGGCAAGTGCTGCGGTTCGTGCGGCGCCGCCAAGGGAGAGGCGAAGAAGTAAGTCGCCTCCGGTTCGACGCATTGTCGCGAAGCGGCGCGCGGTCACCCGCGCGCCGTTTCGCTTTTTTCCGGTTAGTCCCGCCCGCCGATAGAAACAGCGGATCCGGCCGCGCGGAGACGCGGCCGGATCGCGGTGAGAAGCTCTCTTCCCTCAAGGATCAGCAGTTCACCCCGTAGTTGCTCAGCATTATCGACAGGTCGGTCAGGTCGACCGCGCCGTCGCCGTTCAAGTCGGCGGTCAGCCCGTTGCCGGTCTGGCCGAACTGTGAGAGCAGCAGCGAGAGATCGAGCAGGTCGACAACGCCGTCGCCGCTGATGTCGCCCGGGCAGGGCGGGTCAACGGGCACCTGCATGAGCGGGACGTACACGCCGTCGTGAAAAACCGGCCAGCCGATGAATGGATCACTGCCGGGGTCGAAGAAATTCCACGGAACCGGCAGCATCGTCCCGTCTTCGCGCAGTTCGAATACGCCGACGAACTGCGGCATGTCTTCCGGATTCACCGTCACCTGAAGCTGGACGGGATTGTTGAACTGCACCTGCGGTTCGAGGCCGTAGCGGCGCACGATCACCGGGTAGGTGGCGGGGGCCAGGCCCATCGGCAGGATTTCGATCGGGATCGACGCCGGCCCGACCTGCACGGCCTCGCCGAGCGGCAGGCTGAACGAATCCGCCAGAAACGTGATGCGGTGATGGTCCGGCGACGGCTGGTACGTCTCAAAAATGGTCTCTGGGAGCAGGGTACCGGCCATGAGCGGGATGTAGTCGCACGCACCGGCCGCGTCGCCGCAGGGCGCCTTGGCGTAGGAAATCGCGATCGTCCCGCCGGTTCCGGCGATGCACTCCGTGGCCTTGCGGTGCTGATCGGGCATCGGCTGGTTCGCGATCCACGCCGCAATGTCCCCGCTGCCGTCCTTCTTTTTGAAGCCCGCCTTCCTCGCGCACTCCTCGAGCTTCGCAACCGCGGCGTCGATCGCTTCCTGCGTTTCGCCGTCGACGACATAGCTCACGCTCTTTGTCGTCACGTCTTCATAACCGTCCGTCGATCCGACGCCGGGGACGTCGTCGCCCGAGCCCGTGACCGGCTTCTCGCGATCGGGGTCCGGGTCCTGCGGGGGCTGCCGGTCCGAGTAGCAGCTGTTCGCCCACAGGTGGATGTCGGCGTCCGGACGGGGCGGCAGGGGGTAGGCGCCGCCGCTCAGTCCGCGGCCCGTCCCCGGCCCCGGCCGGTCGCCGTCCGTGAAGCCGTCGTACGCGCGGCCGCCGTCGAGCGTGATGCCGCCGCCGCCGCGGATGCCGTGCTTGGCGATGACAAATGTGCCGTCATCGCTGACCTGGCCCCAGGCGTATGCGGTGGTGGTGATATCGACATTGAACGCCTTCATGCTCCCGTCGGCGTTCTCATAGCCGATGATCGTGCCGTCGGCATTGCGAATGACGCGGCCGACGACGGTGTCGCCCTGCTTCAGATTGTCGCCGTCGACCGTCGGGTACTCGCCGTTGGGCCCGAGCAGGCCTAGGTTTGTGAAGATCCAGCCCTGGCACGCCCCGTTGAAGATGTCATTGGCTTTCCCCTGGTTGTTATTCCCGCCGTTGAAGACATACACGGTGTTGGCCATGACCGCGCCGCCGGAAAGAACGCATGACACGGTTGCCGCAATCCCCGCGCGGCGGAGGCCGATCCCGAGCCCCCGAATCCAGCCGAACGCGCTCATCGTGGTCTTGAACATCTCAGTGCTCCTCTGGTGGTCCGCAGCGGTGGTCGGCTGCGTGGTTCCCTTCGCCCGTGATCGCTTTCGCGTCGATCCCAGCAGGCTCCTGGATGACGCCCGGCCGCCGCATGCGGCTGGAGGAATCGTGAATTTCACTCGTCAATCTGCGTTCGCAAGCCGTGGGGCGGGCCGATTTCGGGAGGGGGCGGTATGATGGGAGCGGGGGCGTTTGGGGAGCTGTCGAGCATTCAAGACCGCATGGATTCGTGCCCGAGCTGCAAAGCCGACATGCCGTCTGACGCCCGGTACTGCCCGGCGTGTGGGATCACGCTGCCCCCGCCGCAGGCGACTTCGCTCGCCGGCAGCTCGCTGCTGACCGATTCCGGAGCGGCGGGGATCGGTTCCTCCTCCGCGGCGATCGATCACGGCCAGTTCGTTCCGGGCACGATCATCGACGAACGATATCGAATCGTCGGGCGCCTCGGCCGCGGCGGCATGGGGGAGGTCTACCGCGCGGACGACCTGAAACTCGGCCAGTCCGTGGCCCTGAAGTTTCTTCCGGCGAAGCTCGCAAAAAACCCGAATCGACTCGAGCGGTTCCTCAACGAGGTCCGCCTGGCCCGGCAGGTCTCCCATCCGAACGTCTGCCGGGTATTCGACATCGCGGAGTCCGAAGGCCTTCAGTACATCACGATGGAGTACGTCGATGGGGAGGACCTCGCGTCCCTGATTCGGCGGATCGGGGCGCTGCCTCGCGACAAGGCGATCCAGATTGCCCTGCAGCTCTGCGCCGGAATGCACGCCGCCCACGAGCGGGGAATTCTCCATCGCGATATGAAGCCCGCGAACGTCATGATCGACGGCCGGGGCGGCGTTCGAATCACCGATTTCGGGCTCGCTGCGCTTCAGGACGATCCCGCAGGCGCTGAAATCCGCGCCGGGACCCCCGCCTATATGGCGCCCGAGCAGCTCCTGGGCCGCGAAGTCTCAATGCAAAGCGACATCTATTCGCTCGGCCTCGTGCTCTATGAAGCCTTTACCGGCCGGAAGGCGTTCGACGCGACGACCGTCGACGAACTCAAACGCATGCACGCCGATCGCATTCCAACGAGCCCCGGCAGCTTCATCGACGGGTTCGATCCGGCGGTCGAGCGCGTCCTGTTGCGCTGCCTGGAGCGCGATCCGCGCGACCGGCCGGCGTCCGTGCTCGCCGTCGCGGCGGCGCTGCCGGGCGGCGATCCGCTGGCCGCGGCGCTGGCGGCCGGTGAGACGCCGTCGCCGGAGCTGGTCGCGGCGTCCGCCCATGCCGAAGGGATGCCGCCGAGCGTCTGCGTCGCAAGCCTGATCGTGATCCTCGCCGCCATCCTCGGTTTCCCCTGGCTGAATGACCAGTTTCGCCTCCACGCCAACACGCCGCTGGACAAGAGCCCCCCGGTGCTCATCGACCGGGCCCGCGAGATCCTCAAGCGGTATGTCACGACCGAGCGCGGCGAATACTCCGCCTTCGGATTCACGGTCAACCAGGAGTGGCTGGAACGCATCGAGGAGGCCAACCGGAGTCCGTTCCGGTGGGCCGTGCTCAGCGCCTCAGCGCCGTCCGCGATGGAATTCTGGTACCGGGAATCGCCCGAGCCGCTGCTTGTGAACGAGTTCGGGCCGGTGAGCGAGGTTGATCCACCGCTCAATCTGCCGGGCATGACGCTCGTGCGACTCTCGCCAAAGGGGCGTCTCCTCGGGCTCGTCGTCGTCCCGCAAACGCGCGAGGTGCGCTCGGAGTCGCAGCCCGTGCCGGATTGGACGCGGCTTCTCGAAGAGGCGGAGGCGCCAAAGCTGAGGACCGAGGTCGATTCCTTTGCGTGGGTACCGCCGGTCTACTGCGACCAGCGCGCTGCCTGGCGCGGAAGCTATCCCGACATACCGGCCACCGCGATGCGCATCGAGATCGGCGCGCGCAACGGACGCCTCGTTTATCTGCGTTCCGCGCCGGAATGGGCGGGCATGCCGCCGGCGATCTCGCCTGAAAGCGACGCTCTATTCACGCTGGCGATGGCCCTGAAACCGATCGTCCTCCTCGCGTGTGCGGTGGGGGCCGTGGTTCTTGCCCGCCGGAATTTGCACCTCGGCCGCGGCGACCGGCGCGGAGCTGTCCGCATCAGCGCGTTCGTCGGTACGTGCTTGATGGGCGGGTGGCTGCTCGTCGCGAATCACACGCTGGATGTAAACGCGGAACTGGCCGTGCTGATGCGGGGAGGCGGGCGGGCCATTCTCGTCGCGGGCATGTGCTGGGTGCTCTATATCGCGCTCGAGCCGCAGCTTCGACGAATCTGGCCCGACATGCTCATTGCGTGGAGCCGCCTGCTTCGAGGCCACGTGCGGGATCCGCTGGTGGGGCGCGACATTCTCATCGGCGGACTTTTCGGAATCGTCGCGGTAATTCTCACGGTCGTTCGGCACTTTGGCCCGGGCTGGTTCGGAGGTCCGCCGCCGCGCCCGACGGGAGTGTCGATGCAGACGCTGCTCGGCCTCCGATTCGAAATCGCCGAAATGCTGCAGATCGCGACGAACGCCCTGTTTCAACCGCTCTACATGCTCGTGCTGCTGCTGCTGCTGCTCGTCGCGTTTCGCAAGCGGTGGGTGGCGCTGCTCGTCTTCTATCTCCTCGTGACCGCAACCGCCGCGATCTTCGCCATCCGCGTCGGTGAGCGCGCGTACGTTGACCTCGGATATTTCGGCGTCCTGGTCGCGGCCCTGCTCTTTGTCCTCATCCGATTCGGATTGCTCGCGCTCATTCTCGCCCTCTTCTATCAGATCGTGCTCGACAGCTATCCGATCACGGCCGAATGGGACGCGTGGTACGCGGACAGTTCATTGTTCGCGCTGGGCATGCTCGCCGTCCTTACGCTCTACGGCTTCGTGACCGCACTGGCCGGGCGACCCCTCTTCGGGCGGATAACGCACGTGCCGGTCAGAGCCGCTGGTTCAGGCGGAACCGGGAGCTGATTCCCCCCGTGAACACCCGTCCGGGATTTGCTTCTGCGGGCCGGTTCGGACGGATTTTCGCCGCCGCGCGAGGAATTGAGTTACAATCCTCGCAACGGGAGAAGTGCCCGCAGCCGGCAGCCGCCCGAGGCGAACGCAATGGCCGAAACTCCGTTGAGACAAGCAGAGATGGACGCGCCGCGCTCGCTGCTGGCGGCTGAGTTCGATCGCTTCCGGTTCCGGCTCAAGCTCGGTGAGGTCGGCCGACGGCTTGTATCCGCCATCGTGACCCTCCTCGCTGCGATCCTCGCCGTCGTGATGCTTGACCATACGTTGCACGGCGGGTTGCCGATCCCGGTGATCCGCACACTGGGCGGATTCCTCGGGTTTGTGGCGACGGGGCTCTGCGGCTGGGCCCTCCTGGTCGCGGTTCGCCGGCTCAACCCGGTCTTCGTGGCCCGATGGCTCGAGCGGTCGCGGGGCGTCGCGAACAACGTCGTCGTGAACTGGCTGCTCGTGCAGCACGATCGTTCCGGCGCGTACGCCGGCGACGCGGCGATTTCACAGGCCGCGCGCGAGCTTGCGGAGCCCTCCGGCGACGTCGAGGCGGTTCGGCGGTCTCCAGCGCCGCTTGTCGCGATCGCCGCGGTCACGGGCGCGTGGGTCCTTTTCGGTGTGCTGACGCCCAAGCCGATTTTCACCTCGATCGAACGGCTCTTCGGCGCATCGGTGGACGTTCCCTCGGCGACGCGCATCCGGCTGGTGTCTCCTGCCCCGCGAGAGTCGCTGCACGTCGGCGAACCGGCTAGGCTCATCTTTGCGATCGAAGGCCGCGATGCGGGCGTACTTGAGGTTGAGCTCCTCGCGGACAATTCGTTCGACGCCGCCGTTGTCCTCAAGCGCACGGCTGAATCGGTTTCGACCGCTGCGGATCCGCGCCCCGGGCCGGCGGACGCTGATCTTCGATGCGTAATGCTGGCAGCGAACGAAGTCAGCCGGGAAATCATCTACCGCGCCCGCGCGGGCGACGCGGCGATTCGCGGCACGATTCCGGTGCTCCCCCGGCCCGATGTCGTCTCGATGCAGATCCGGCTCACCCCGCCAGCGTACGTGAATGAACCGGAGGAAATTGCGAATTCCCCGGACATCACGGTCTGGGCGGGGACGCGGGCTGAGTTTTCGTTTCGGGCGAATACGGAGATTCGCGGCCCTGTCTTCGTGCTTCGGGGCGAGACGGAATCGCGCACCCGCATGAACCTGGCCGGCGAGCGGCGTGACGGGGCGAGCGCGTCGATGCTGCTCATCGAGGGCGGCGATTACTGGCTCGAATTCTCGGATGCGACCGGGCGACCATATCCCGATCCGCCGCCGCATCGGATCTCTGTCCGCGCCGACCAGCCGCCGCGCATCGCGCTCGCGGACCCGCTGCCCGATCCCGCAGAGGCTGATGCTCGTCCGGTCGATGTGACCCGTGTCGCGTGGGTAAAGGCGACCGCGAGCGACGATGTCCGCCTCGCGTCCGTGACGCTGGCGATGGAACGCGTAGGCCGCGGAGTGCAGCGTCGCGAGTTGCTGGCCGGGGCGGCACCACCCCCGAATGAGGGGGTAACAGTCGGCGTCGCGACAAGTGACCTCGATCTGGCCCCCGGTGAGAGCGCCAGGATCTGGTTCGAAGCCCGCGATACCCGTCGGCTTCATGACGACTCGCCCGCGCCGCAGACCAGCGCGACGGCGCCGATCGTCGTCACACGGTCGAAACTCGCGCCGCCTGTTATTCCGGCGACGACGAAGGTCGCCCCGCCGAATGGCGACCCGGGGGAGAACGCGGCCGTGGGACAGCGGCCGCGCGGAACCGGCCAGGGAAACAGTGGCGACGCATCAGGCGACGGTGCGGGGGATAATCCAGGCGGCGCGGGCGGCGAACCGGGCGGGTCTTATTCCGATTCACCCAAGGGCGAGTCGGCGGACACCGGCGGCGAAGGCGGAATTCCTGACCCGTCGGCCAATGGCGGAGAAGCGGAGGAGCAGTCGGGAGAGCCCAACGCGGCAAGCGGCGGGGACCTGGCGGGCGGCGAGAGTGACGACAAGGAGGGTGGTCTTGGCGACGGCAACGGCGAAGGCGGAGGCGAGGGTTCTGGCGGCGGGGAGGAACCCGCGTTCGAAAACGAGTTGAAGCGATTCGTCGAAAAGAACGGCGACGCGGCGAAAGAAGCGAAGGAGGCCCTCGATCGTTCGGCCGAGCGGCAGAACTCGCCCCCGCCGGGGGAGGAGCCCACGGCCGCCGAGCCCTCCGGGAAAACGCTTCCCGAAGATGCCCCGAAACCGCAGACGCAGGCCGAACCGCCCGCCTCGCAGCCGGTGAAGCCCAATGATGCGTCACCGGAGCCGGCGCAGCCTCAGGCCGACCCCGCGGAGCCGAAGCCAGCGCCGTCACCCACGCCGCCGCCGGCGGAATCGCAGCCCGCGCCCCCGGGCGAAGGCGCGTCGCCGCCGCCGCAGAATCAGCCATCGGAAGGTCCCCCGGGCGAGCCGACTCCACAAAACGACGCAGAGCCGAAGGGGGATCAGAAATCAGACTCGCAGCCGAACGCACCGGAATCGGAGCCGAACGAGGGCGATCCCGGCCAGCCTGAACCGGGTGAGAAGCCCGTGGTCGCCCCGTCGCCTGAGGGCAAGGTGGAGGGTGAGAACCCGCCCGCGCCGGAACCCGATCTGCCGGAGATGAACGATCCCGGAGCGCGGTCGGCCTCGGCCGACGCGCCGGAGATGCCCGGGACAGCGCCGAAGCCCGCCGACACGCCCAGTCCCGGCGACAAAACTGAGCATTCCGGCGAGAGGCCCCTCGATCAGCCGAAGCGCGCGGCGGAGCCGGCGCCGGGGGGCGACGTTCAGCCGCGCAGCGAACTGGTCAATACGCTCGACCTGCTGGAGCGGGCCGATGAACTCAGCGAGGAAGCGCTCCAGGATCTTCCATGGCCGATTGAGAAGAAGCGGGCCTTCCTCACCGAGTTGAAGCGACTCGCCGCCTCTGCCAGGCAGTCGGGCGTCATCAACGATCTGAAGCGGTGGCGCAGCCGCGCCTCGCTCGGCGAAACGGCCGTGCAACGCGGCGCAGGCCTCGCCGATGGCGTCAGCGTCAGCAGCGGCGACACATCGCTCCAGAAGGACCTGCTCGAGCGGGCGGTCCCGCCCCGCGAGCAGAAGATCTCGCCCGCTCTGCGCGCGGCGCTCGACGCGTACTATCGCAGCCTTGCCGCCCAGCCGGCATCCGGAGAGCCGCCCCGTCGTGCGGCGCCCTGAGCGGCGGGCCCGGATTCAGAAAAGCACTGGTTTGCCCAGTTTCCGCCGCGTCGCCACGAATTGCCCGCTGTGCATCATCTCGTGCAGCGCGATCAGATTCAGCACCGATCCGACGGTCGGGGCATACTCGCGGGTCTCGACCGGGCCCGGCTTGTCGAGATCCGCTTCGGGCGTCTTGTCGATCGCAACGACGGCGGCATCGTTGATGGCCTGCATCAGCGCGAGGTATTCGGCCTTGGTGTGAAATTTCCGCGGATCGTCGCTGCTCGCCTTTTCCTTGGTGTGCTTCTCGGCGAATCCGTCCGGCAGTTTCGGGACGGCATGGCCAATCAGCGAGAGAAAGCGGTGTGCTGAGCCGATCAGGTGCCCGAGCTGCCACGCGATGTGGTTCGCGGCCGGACACGGGCGGACCATCAGATCGGCATCGGACAGATCGGAGAGATAACCCTTGGTAATCCCGTGCGTCAGTTCGATATTGGACTTGAAGACATCCTTGGCGGTCATGGATTCCCCTTTGACGTGAAATGCGGCCGCGCTGCTGCGCCGCCCAGGGGATCATAGCCGTCAGCGGCGCGCAAGCCACACTTCAGCGGCGGCTGGCGATCGCCGCGGCGAGCGGTTGCACGATCTGCGGGACGATGCGCTGCTGGACGGACTGCGTGGCATGCGTCAGTAATTCACTATGAACGTCCTGCGGCGTTGCTCCGGCGCCGGACCAGTACCGGCGGGCGGTGAGATTCACGCTGAGGGGCGCGGCGTCGAATTCGCCCGTGCGCACCTCGTACGCCGACGTCCGGCCGCGGACCTCGAGGTATAGCTGACGGTCGCAGCCCTCGCCGAGCGACGCCCCCATGAACGGCTGGCACTCGATGACTGTTGACGCGTCATCGAGCAGGGCCCGCTGGAACGGATGATTCGCAAAGAAGGTCTCGGCGATCAGCTCATCGTGGTTGCCGCGATACTCGAGATCAAACGCAAAAAGCACGTCCATGTAATCGTAGTCGAGGTCGCTGAGGCTGAGCGCCGCGGGTGCAAGGTCGAAGACGCGCCGCGCGAGCAGCTCGATCGCCGCGGGATTGCGCGGGTCGTGCACGCCGAAGCGGATCGAGGTGGGGTCGGTGCGCAGGAAGCGCCGCCCCTCGCCCTGGTCTTCCTCCTCGTCGAGCAGCAGCCCGCCGTCCTCGCGCCGCCGCATGCGCGTCATCGTCGGAAACGAGCGGCGGATCTGCTCGAAGAAGTGCAGCGAAGCCTCGCGCGAAGGATGCAGATCGAGCTTGAGAAAGAGGCGCGTGCTGATGCAGAACTCGTCGCACATCGCTCCGAATGACCACATGGAAGTCTGCCTCCTTCCCGCGAGATGGCCGATCCCGGCTTTGCATCATACGCGCTTGCTCGCCTGCGTGCGATGGATGTCGGGTAACATCACGGAGGTGGATCATCCATGTGTATGAGGTGGCGATGCGACTCGCATATTTCGACTGCTTCTCTGGAATCGCCGGGGACATGCTGCTCGCAGCGCTGCTTGACGCGGGCGCGCCGGTCGCGCGTTTTCACGAAACCATCCGCGCCCTCGGGCTGACCGAGGTGACGCTGCGCGTCGAGCGGGTGAAGCGCCACGGCATCTCCGCGAATTACGTGCGCGTCGACGTCGACCCGGCGGCGCCGCGCAAACATCGCCACCTCTCGCACATCGCGAAGATCATCGACGCCGCACCCCTGCCGCCGCGCGTCAGTGACCAGGCGATGCGCATCTTCACGCGCCTCGCCGAGGCCGAGGCGCTCGTGCACCAGACCACCGTCGAGAAGGTCCATTTCCACGAGGTCGGCGCCGCGGATGCGATCGTCGACATCGTCTGCGCCTGCGTCGGCCTCGCGGAACTCGGAGTCGATGACGTCGTCTGTTCGCCGATCCCGACCGGCTCGGGAACGGTCAACTGCGATCATGGCGTGATGCCCGTGCCGGCGCCGGCCACCGCGCAGCTTCTGCGCGGCGCGGCAATCGCCGCCTGCGACGAACCCGGCGAGTTGGCGACGCCGACGGGCGTCGCGATCGCGACGACGCTTGCGTCCTCCTTTGGTCCGCCGCCGGCGATGACGCTGGCCGCGGTCGGGGTCGGGAGCGGCTCCCGCGAGGGGAAAACGCGTCCGAACATCTTCCGCGTGCTGGTCGGCGATTCTGCGGTGACGGCCGGTGAATTCGAGCACGATGTCGTCGCGCAGCTCGAAGCCCAGGTCGACGACGCCGCCGGCCAGGCGGTCGCGTTCGCGCTCGAAAACGCCCTTGTTGCGGGTGCACTCGACGCCTATTGCGTGCCGATCATCATGAAGAAGGGGCGGCCGGGAGTGCTGCTGACCGTTCTCTGTGAATCTGAGCGGGCCGCGCAGTTCGAGGAACTGCTGCTGACGCACTCGCCGACGTTCGGCGTCCGGCGAAGCAGCCTTTCCCGCACGAAACTTGCGCGATCCCACGCGACGGTCGCCACGCCGTACGGCGAAATTCGCGTGAAACTCGGGCGGCGAGGCGAAACCGTGGTTCACGTCGCACCGGAGTACGAGGACTGCGCAGCGGCCGCGCGGCGGGCGCATGTCGGGCTCGAAGAGGTCCGGCAGGCGGCGCTGCGGGCGTACGCGCGGTAGGGCGGCTCAAGGACGGTCGCCTCGATCAGAAACAGGCGTCGATGCTCAACTGGCTGACCAGCGGAATCGAAGGCCCGCTCACCGCACTGCTGGCGCTCTGTGCAGTGGCCGGCGCGGTCGTCCTGCTCCGTCGCTGGCAGCACCGCACGGGCGATCTGCGGCGCGCGACCGTCGAGACTCGCGCAGGCCGTCGCGAGGCCGAAGCGGTTCGCCGCTCGCTCGAAGAGCTGCTCGCCGAAGTGGAGAGCGCGACCGCGCGGCTCGATGACCGGATCGCCTCGCGTCTTCGAGACCTCGAGGTCGTCGAAGCGCGGATCGACGCTCGCCTGTCAGAATTTCACCAGTCACCGCCATTTGACCCAGCCGCGGCGCGATCGCATTCGACGCTGGTTCAAACGCCGCCGCGTACCGAGAGCCCGTCGCGTTCCGTCTCCTCGCCCGTGCTCGGGGCGCCGACGGCGTCCATCGTCGCGAGGGCGACCAGACCCGTCGAGCCGGACGCCCGATTCGCCGCGATCTACGAGCTGTTCGACGCCGGCGCAGCGGCTCCGGCCGTCGCAGAAAAGACCGGCGTTCCGCTCGGCGAGGTCGAGACCATCCTCGGTCTTCGTCGCCTGGCGATCGCGCCCGATTGACCTGCTGCTACACGAGACTCGGGCCGAACAGCCCATACGGCGCGCGGCGGGGCCGGTCCAGCCAGCGGGCCGCCTGAGGATCGCCGATGATCTCCTCTTTCACAGGATCCCAGCGGATCATCCGATCGAGCCACAGAGCGATGTTGGCGAGATGGCACACGGTCACCGATCGGGCACCGATCGCCACATCGGTGATCGGCCTCGCCCGCGAGCGAATGCACTCGATCCAGTTCTGATGGTGATTCCGGCTTGCGTAGAGGCGGACGTCACGCGGGCCGAAGCGGTGGTTCTTCAGCGACGCCGGTTCGGTGCGAAGAAAGCCGCGATTGACCTCGACCACCCCCTGCGTCCCTTCGAAGCGCAGGCCGTTCAAGCCGTCCTTGATGATCTCGACGCCGCCGGCATAGCGGATCGTCATTCCCCAGGAAGGCTCCAGCGGCGAGGCTCCCGGCCCGTTGATGATCGGCGGCGGCTTCGGCCGGCCCGTGGGGGGCGTCGGCGGCGGGATGAACTCGATAGGGCCGCTTTCGTCCATTCCCAGGGCCCACTGCACGATGTCGAAGTGGTGAGCGCCCCAGTCCGTGAGTTTGCCGCCCGAATAGTCCCGGATCCGCCGCCAGCCACTGACGAAATCCTGCCCGCAGCGCGTGACGTTGTACGGCGCAAGCGGGGCGGGCCCCAGCCAGCGGTCATAGTCAAGCCCCGCCGGGATCGGCTCCTCCGCCAGGACGACGTGCTGCGATGTGGGTCCGATCTCGACGTGCACGCGCTTCACATCTCCGATCAGCCCGTTACGGATGATCTCGCACGCCTGGAGGAACTCGCCGCTCGATCGCTGCTGGCTGCCCGTCTGAAACACGCGGCCATAGCGTCGCGCTGCCCGGACCATCTCCCCGGCTTCGCCCACCGTCAGCGAAAGGGGTTTTTCGCAGTAGACATCCTTTCCCGCGGCGCACGCCGCGATTGCGATCGCCGCATGCCAGTGATCCGGCGTCGCGATCACCACCGCGTCGACGTCCGCGCGTTCGAGCACCTTCTCGAATTCGTTGTACGCCTCGCAGCCGACGAAGTCGCTTGTGTCGCGCTTGGCCGCGTAGTGCTCATTCGTCTTTTTCCGCGCACTCTCGCGCGTCGCCGCCATCACGTCGCAGACGGCGACAATCTGCACGTCAGAGTTGCCCAGCAGCGTGCTCAGGTGGTAGCCGCCCATGTTCCGCACGCCGATCAGGCCGAGGTTGATTCGCTCCGACGGCGGCCGGAAGCCGCAGCGTCCCAGGGCAGCCGGGGCGATGAAGAAGGGGGCGGTGGCGGCCGCGGAACGGAGCACCTGGCGCCGCGAGAGTCTGCGATTGGGCGACATTCCCGGATCATCGTTCCCGCGGCCGATTCCCGCAACGCAAACCAGCGCCATTTTCCGCCCACGCGGGCCTTGGTAATCGTCGCGTTCTCGACTAGACTCTCCGCGGGTTTCGACGCACAAGGAGGTGCACGCATGTCGCAGACCTCGTTCTGGAATCGGCTCGGCGCTGCGTTTCGCGGCGCTCCCGTCGGGGCCGACGAGCCGCTTTCGCAGAATTCTGTACCGATGCTCGCCCGAAACGGCTCCGTCGATCGTGACGCGCCGTCCTCCGGCGGGGTCGCCGGCTTCTTCAACTGGCGCGGCCGGCGCGAACGCGAGGCCCGCGAACTGGAGGAGCGCCAGGCGCGCGTCGCGGAGCTGGTCGGTACGATGAGCGCGCATTTCGAAGCGCAGGACCGTCGCGCCGAGCAGCTCAACACCGCCATCCGCCACGTCGCCTCCACGCTCGATCGCATGGCCGAGGCCCAGCATGTCCAGGCGCGGGCCGTCGAGACGCTTTCGAAGCACGTCGAGACGGCCGGTCAAAACACCGCCGGCCTTCTCGCGGCCGCGCAGGAACTGCCCGCGTCGCTCCAGGCAAATGCGGAGGCAGTTCGCTTCGTCGCGAAGCGATTCGAAGCGGCCGAGGCAAGCGACGCACGAATGGTCGAGTCGCTGGAGCGTTTCGGCGTCGCGATCGACTCGTTGCGCAGTTCCGGCGAGGCGCAGGTTGAAACCCTGCACCGGCTGAACGCCGTCGACGAGCGGCACCACGATACGCTGAAGGCGTTCATCCGCCTCCAGAACCGCCGCGTCATCGTCGCGTGCGCGATCACCGTGGCGATCGTTCTATTCGCCGTCGGCGGGCTCGCAGTCGCGGTCGCGATGGGGCTCGGACGATGAAAGCGCGTCGCCCCCGCACGCCGCGCCGGCGTCCGCGGCGAAAGACGGAAAAGACTGCGAGCACACTCTGGTTGCCCCTGGCCGCCGCGGGGCTCGCGGTGCTGGCGATCGCGATCTTCGGCCAGGCCGTGAGCCTGTTTCGAGAGTGGCAGGCCCCGACCGGCGGGCCGGCGACGATCACGGCCGTGAGCCGGGCAGCCGCGACGCGCTGAGGCTTGCAAACCGGGCCATCACGGGCTCGAATCCCCGGGGCCGCGGTCGAGGCCGTCGTCGCGCCGGCGGTGTGCTACCATCCTCCGTATGAGCAAGCCGCGCCGAGTTTCCGGCCCCCTGCGTCCAGTGCTGATCGTCGCGGCGCTCGCGCTCGCCGCCGCGGCGGGCGGGTGGGCCTGGCACGAGGCGACGCGTCTGCCCAAGCGCTTCGGCGTCGTCGAGGCCGGCCGACTCTACCGCAGCGGCGAAGTCTCCCCCACTCAACTTGAAAACGTCGTTCGCGAGAAGGGCGTCCGCACGGTCCTCTCGCTGCTTGATCCATCCGCGCCTGAAAGCGTCGCCGAGCTGCAGGCGGCCCAGCGGCTCGGCCTGACCTGGCTGAACATCCCGCTGCGCGGCGATGGGTCGAGTACGCCCGAGGCACGCGATCGGATACGCGAGGTCCTTCTTCGTGACGACACTGGGCCGATTCTCGTGCATTGCGCGGCCGGCTCGAATCGTACCGGCCTGGCCTGCGGGATGTGGCGGATTCACCGCGACGGCTGGACGGTCGATCAGGTGCTCGATGAGATGCGCCGCTACGACTTCGAAGATCTTGAAAAGCACGAGAACCTGCGCGCGGCCCTGCGCGACGAGAGGCGACTTTACGACGAGTCGAGATCGACGCCGGCAGCGACCCAGCCTGCCCCGTGATCGAAACCACAGTCAGGATGCCTGTTCGAGAATTCGGACATGCTCCTCGACGCAGCGGCGCAGCACCTGGAGGTTGTAGCCGCCCTCGAGGACGCTCAGCAGCCGGCCCTTCGCCGATCCCCTCGCCATCGCGACCGCGCGGCTCGTCATCCACGCATACGCATCGTCGGTCAGCGCGAGATTGCCGAGCGGATCGTCGCGGTGCGCGTCGAACCCGGCGGAGATGATGACAAATTCGGGCTCAAATTCGGCCACGCGGGGCTCGATGGATTGCTCAAACGCTCTGCGATACGCAACGTCCGTCGCGCCCGGACTCATCGGCAGATTCAGCGTGTACCCCTCACCCGGGCCGGTACCCGTCTCGTGCGCGTACCCGGTGCCGGGGTAGAGCGTATCGGGATGGCCGTGCAGGCTGATGAACAGCACGCCGGGATCGGCTTCGAAGATGTGCTGTGTTCCGTTGCCGTGATGCACGTCCCAGTCGAGGATCAGAATTCGCGTGAGGCCGAACCGCGCGCGGACGGCCTCGGCGGCCAGCGCGACATTGGCCAGCAGGCAGAATCCCATCGAACGGTCGCGCTCGGCGTGATGACCGGGCGGGCGAACGGCGCAAAAGGCCTTCTCAATCTCGTCCGCGGCGATGCGCGATGCCGCCTCGACGACCGCGCCGGCCCCGAGCCGCGCGATCTCGAAGCTCTCCGGACAGATCGCGCAGTCTTCCTCGTCGATCGACGGCCGGCCTTCGCGGCAGGCCTGCTCAACGCGGGCTATGTACTCGGTGGTGTGGACGCGCGTTACGAGTTCCGTGTCGATCGGCGTCGGGGCGATGCGGGCGCTCGCGGCGAAGGCATGAGCATGCTCCAACGCGGCTTCGACCGGGTCAAGCCGGCCCGGCCGTTCCGGATGGCCGAAACCCGTGTCGTGGCGGGCGAACAGCCGGTCGAAGACCACGCCGAAACGATGCATCCGGCATCAGGTCCTTTGTCGCGGCCGCCTGGGCGCCGAGCCGAACGCTTCGGAAATGACCTCGGCCTGCTCCAGTTCGTGGCTCGCGCCCGATCCGGTCGCCGGGCTCGCGGCCGGAGGCCGGCAAACGACCGAAAACGGATGTCGATCGAGTAGATTCGCACCGAAATAGGTGAAAAGCGATCGCCAGGCGCCCATATTCAGCGGTTCTTCCTGCACCCAGATCGCGGGCACGCCGTCGGGCACGTCGGCGAGCGCGTTTCGGAGCGCTTCGACCGGCCACGGATAAAGCTGCTCGATTCGGACGATGGCGACGTCATCGCGCCGGGCCTCGCGGCGCTTCGCCTCCAGTTCGAAATAGATCTTCCCCGCGCAGAGCAGTACGCGGCTGATCTTCCGGCCTTTGATGGGCATCGTGTCGCCGATGACGCGCTGGAAACGCGTCCCGGGGCCGATGTCCTCGAAGTGCGTGATTCTGTCGCGAAGCAGGCTCTTCGGCGTCATGACGATCAACGGTTTGCGCCACCTGCGGATCGCCTGACGCCGCAGGGCGTGGAAATACTGCCCCGGCGTCGACGGATAGATCACCTGGAGATTGTCCGACGCACACAGCGCCAGGAATCGCTCAAGGCGGGCGCTGCTGTGCTCGGGGCCCATACCCTCCATGCCATGCGGCAGCAGCAGGACCAGACCGCTCAGTCGGTTCCACTTCTCCTCGGCCGACGCGATGAACTGGTCGATGATGACCTGGCTCACGTTCGCGAAGTCGCCGAACTGCGCCTCCCACAGCACGAGCGCATCCGGAGAATCGAGGCTGTACCCGTACTCGAAGCCCATCACGCCGATTTCTGAGAGCGGGCTGTTTACGATTTCGATTGTTGCCTGGTTCGGCGCGAGATGCTGAAGCGGACAGTACTTCCCGTCGGTCTGGTGGTCATGGAAGACGGCATGCCGGTGCGAGAAGGTGCCCCGTTCGACGTCCTGGCCGGTCATCCGCACGCGGACTCCCTCGGTGGCGGCCGTCGCGAACGCGAGCGACTCGCACGCTGACCAGTCAAGGCCGATCTCGCCGGCGGCCATGCGCCCGCGGTCCGCCAGAAACAGCCGCTCCAGCTTCGGATGGACCTGAAAACCGTCGGGAAATCGCAGTTGCGCTGCGAGCAGCTCCTTCAGCCGGTCGATTGGTACGCCGGTGTCGAGGTCGGGCACGCTGGACTCAAGCCCGCCCGAATAATCCTCCCAGACCTTGCCGGGGGCGACGTAGGGCGGGTTGGTGTTCTCGGTCTGGGCCCGCGCGAGATCCCGCTCCAGGTGCTC
This sequence comes from Planctomycetota bacterium, assembly GCA_045863555.1. Classification (GTDB taxonomy): domain Bacteria; phylum Planctomycetota; class Phycisphaerae; order UBA1845; family Fen-1342; genus JACRLV01. Next base: position 147,274 of record BTUU01000015.1, read on the forward strand.
ACGCCGGACGCGGACCATGACGTCGGCCTCTTCGCGCGTCACGCCGCCGAGCTTCAGCAGGTGGTCGAGGTAGCCCTCGCGGACGCTCTTCCGCTCGTCGATGTCGCGGTACATCTTCGGCTGTGTGTAGCGCGGCTCGTCGGCCTCGTTGTGTCCGAGCGTGCGGTAGCACCACATCTCAACCACGGCGTCCTGCTGGAATTCCTGACGAAATTCCATCGCGAGCTGGATCACCTGCGCAACCGCTTCGGGATCCTCGCCGTTTACGTGGAAGATGGGGATGTCCATCATTCGTGCGACGCTGCTCGAGTAGAGGCTCGAGCGCGCCTGGTCCGCGCCGGTCGTGAAGCCGATCTGGTTATTCACGATGATGTGCAGCGTCCCGCCCACCGCGTAGCCGGGCAGGCGGCTGAGATTCAGCGTTTCCTGCGTCACGCCCTCCCCCGCGAACGCCGCGTCGCCGTGGATCATGATGCATAGGCCGCGCCGCCGATCTTCGGGGAAGAATCGGTCCTGCTTGGCGCGGGTCCGGCCCATCGCAACCGGATTCACGTACTCCAGGTGGCTCGGGTTGAAGCACAGCGACAGGTGCATGCTCCGATCGCCGATTTTCCGCTCGGCGTTGTGACCGAGGTGGTATTTCACATCTCCCCGGCCCATCTGGGCTTCGCCGAATTTATCCTCGAATTCCGCGAAGATCTCGAACGGCCGCTTGTCGAGGATGTTCGCGAGCACATTGAGCCGTCCGCGATGAGCCATCGCGAGAACAACCTGCTCCACGCCCTGCGCGCCGGCCTTTTCGATGGCCATGTCGAGCAGGGGGATCAGGCTTTCGCCGCCCATCAGCGAGAAGGACTTTTTCTGGCCATATTTCTTGCGCAGGAATTGCTCGAAGATGTACGCGTCGGTCAGCTTCATGAGAATCCGAAGCTGCTCCTGGCGCGTCAGGCGAATGTGGTTCTCCGTGCTCTCCATCCGCTGCTGAAGCCATTCGCGCATCCGCAGGTCGTCGATGTGCATGTACTGCACGCCGATCGATCGGCAGTACGTGTTGAACATGACCGCCAGAATTTCGCGCAGCGTCCGCCGGTTCGGCCCCGCGATCAGCTCGGTCGATACGATCCGGTCGAAATCCGCCTCGGAAAAACCGTAGGTCTTCGGATCGAGGTCCGGCGGAAGCGTCTGGCTCGGCGGTGAAAGCGGGTTCACGGCGGCCATCCGGTGGCCGCTCATCCGGTAGTTGCGGATCAGTCCGTCCACGCGGTGCTGAATCGCCGACGCGTCCCCCGAGTGCGGTTTGGTCGCGGCGGTCGCGGCAGAGCCGTTCGATCCGTTCGTGTGCGGGGGATTGAAGATGCTGGACGGCCGGAAACTCGGCCCGATCTGCACGGACCGGCCTGCCGAACCGTTGAGCATCCCCTCGAAGTACTGTCGCCAGTCGGCCGAGAGCAGCGCCGGATCGCGCTGGAATTGCTGGAACATCTCCTCGACAAACGCCAGGCTGGCGGCGTCGAACCGGTCCAGGACGCTTTGGTTCATGACTTCTTTTTTGCGACCTTCGCGCATGAAACAGCGGCGTCGGACGGGGCCACCGCGACGCTAGCCCCCGAAACACGCTCCGCCCGAACGCATTACTCTATCCATTTTCGGCAGGAGAGTCGACCGAACTGGCGTTATTTCGCGCAGGCGGTGGTTCGCCGCTTGCCCGTCAATCCGAACCCATGACGCCAGTGGTGGGGGGGAGCGGACGGTACCTCGAACCGCCGGATTCCATTCGCGAGATTCACTGTCGTCCGGCACACGCCACTTGCCTTTCCGCGAGGTGAGTTCTATAATTCGCCAAGTGACGAAATGACCGCCGCGACGACCCTGACTGACCCCGTAATGATCGCCAAGGCCCTGGCCGACGAAGGGCGGCTGCGCATCCTCGCCGCCCTCCGCGATGGCGAACTGTGCGTCTGCCAGATCATCGAATTGATCGACCTCGCCCCCTCCACGATCTCGAAGCACCTCGCGATCCTCGCCGGGGCGAAACTCATCCTCAGCCGCAAAGACGGCCGCTGGGTCCACTACCGACTGAACCGTCCCACGGACGATGCCGCGATCGGCGGCGCGCTCACGTGGGCGATCGATTCCATCATGGCCACCGAAACAGGTATCCAGGACGCCCGCCGACTGCGGCGGATCGTCACCATCAAGCCGGAGGTTTTATGTTGCCGACAACGCCAGACCGAGTGAATTCCGCAGTGTCCGCGGCGGATCAGGACAGGATCCGCCAGACCGTTCGCGAGGGCTACGCCACGATCGCCCAGCGCGGCGGCTGGACCGCTCCGAACACGGATACAGCCGCCAGCTGCTGCGGAACAGGCGGTGCCGCCGGGGCCTGCTGCGGACCGACGACGCTGACGTCCGACGACATCGCCCGCGCCGTCGGTTATGCCGATGACGAACTCGCGGCTCTGCCGCAGGGCGCGAATCTCGGCCTCTCCTGCGGCAATCCCACCGCGCTGGCCGCGCTCGCGCCGGGTGAAGTCGTGCTCGATCTCGGCAGCGGCGGCGGCTTCGACGCCTTCATCGCCGGGCGCAAGGTCGGTCCGACCGGCCGCGTGATCGGCGTGGACATGACGCCCGCCATGATCAGCAAGGCCCGCGGCAATCTCGCGGCCTATCGCGACGTCAGCGGCTTCGATAACGTCGAGTTTCGCCTCGGCGAGATCGAGTATCTCCCGATCGCCGACGCCAGCGTCGACGTCGTGATCTCAAACTGTGTTCTGAATCTCTCGCCGGACAAGCCGCAGGTCTGGCGCGAAATCGCTCGCGTCCTGAAGCCCGGCGGCCGCGTCGCGATCTCCGATCTCGCGCTCCGTCGCCCGCTCCCTGCGAATGTTGCGAAGGATGTCGAGGCGCTCGTCGGCTGCATCGCCGGCGCGTCGCTCGTCAGCGACATCGCGCGCTTTGCCCGCGACGCCGGCCTCACTGAGATCCACCTGAACGAGAAGTCCGACTACATCGCATCCATGATCAACGCCGACGATCCGCTTTTCGCGAAAATCGCCGCGAAACTTCCGGCCGGCACGACCGCGGCTGATTTCGTGACCAGCCTCGAGGTCACGGCGACCAGGGGCGGCGCGGCGTGCTGCGCGGACGGCTGCTGCGCATGAGCACGGCGCCGAAAAAACGCGTGATCATCCTCTGCGTCGGAAATTCCTGCCGATCGCAGATGGCCGAAGCGCTATGGCGCGAAATTGCCGGCGACGCCTGGGAGGTGTTCAGTGCCGGGTCCGAGCCCGTGACGTCCGTGCATCCTCTTACGGTCGCCGTACTGGCCGAGCGGGGCATCGACATTTCGGCGGCCCGTCCGAAATCCGTGGCGATCTTCGCCGACCAGCCATTCGACCTGGTCGTCACCGTTTGTGGTGACGGCGCTTGCCCGGTGCTCACGAATGTCCGCGCCCGCGAACACTGGCCCTTCGACGATCCGCCCGCGACGACCGGCGACGAGTCGGCAAAGATGGCCGTCTTCCGCCGCGTCCGCGACAAAATCGAGCAGCGCATCCGGAGCTATCTCGCGAGCCTGCCGATACCGCGCTGACCCACGGCACCGACGTCCCGCGACGTCACGTTGTGTATTCGGCCGGATCAGTCATCCCCAGCCGTTTGAACGCCGCCAGCCGCAGCCGGCAGCTTTCGCACCGCCCGCACGCCCGCCCGCCCGCGTCCGGGGCGTAGCAGCTCCGCGTGAGCGAATAATCGACGCCCAGTTCGAGTCCGCGGCGGATGATCTGATCCTTCGCCATGTACAGCAGGGGGGCATGCACGCGAACCGGCGCGCCTTCGACGCCCGCCCGCGTCGCCAGCCCCGCCATCCGCTCGTACGCCGCGATGTACTCCGGCCGGCAGTCGGGATATCCGCTGTAATCCACGGCGTTGACGCCGATAAAGATGTCCGCCGCGCCGCGCACTTCGGCGAGGGCCAGCGCGAAGCTTAGGAAAATCGTGTTCCGTGCCGGGACATACGTGATCGGGATCGCCGAGGGTCCTCCGGCCGCGCCATCCAGCGGCACGGGAATATCCGCCGTCAGCGCCGACCCGCCGAATGCCCTCAGGTCGATCTCCACGATGCGATGCTCGGCCACGCCCTGCGCCTTCGCCATCGCCGCCGCCGCTTCCAGCTCCACCGCGTGCCGCTGGCCGTAGCGAAAGCTCAGCGCGATCGGAGCGAAGCCCTCCGCGCGGGCGATCGCGAGCACGGTAGCGCTGTCCAGACCACCCGAGAGCAGCACGACGGCGGGAGGCTTTGCGTTCATGGGGACTCCCGTTCGGTCAAGCACTCTGTTGAGGCGTCCAGATCCGATGATCGAATCGCATCATTACGGGGCGGGCAGCGGTCGGAATGCTGCAGGCGGCGGAAATACCGATCGCACCGTGTTGCGTAGGAGGTTGCGAGAAGTGACGCAGCTGCCAGTACGAGGAACACGATGGCCCCAATGGTTCGGAAGTTCTGGTCTACGCAAAAAAGGCCTGCAAAGACGCACGCCGGGGCGAGGACGGCGGCGAGAATCCACGCCCGTGGTTTTCGCCTCCGCGTCGCGACGCGCGCGAGTTCGCGCAGCCACAGCGGTGTTAGTGCGACAAGCAGAGCGACCGAAGCAACGACGGCGACGCTGTAGAATAGATGAAAAGTGCTCCAGGGCGCAAGCAGCGTTCCGAAATAGAGAGGAGACGCGATCGCACAGACTATGAGAATCAGGGCAAGGCTTCGGACAGCCCGACGGATTCGCCGCGCCCGCGCGATCGACTCAACCCACGGAATGGGCGGTGTGCAGCCAAACACACCAAGAATGAACAGCGGCGCGCCCACAGCGCTCAGCGCCGTTCCGAGATTCATGACGGACTCGATGATTGGCTCGTTCCCTCGGCCCGCAAAAAAGGTCAGCGTCACCAGCGTGTACGTCAGTGCCGCTGGAAATGCCGAAAGCAGGATGACTGCGACTCGGAGGGCAAAAAGGCCGATGACAAGCTGGTATGCCATGATCGGCGGCGTCGGCCGAAGCCAGTACGCCGATCCCGCGACCTCCTCCCCACATTCCGGGCAACGACCCTCCCGCGGCAGGCCACGGATCGGGTAACGGCAACGGTGGCAGAGCGCGCCGCCCCGAATGATCTCGGATTGCTCGTTCCGTACCGCTGACATAGGCGCGGACGATACCACGGCGTGCGTCATTCGGAAGCGCGGCGGGTTGGCTCCATGATTCGCACCCCTGCCCGCATTCGCTATAATCCCCGATTCGATGTGCGGAGGTCGCCAAGGATGAATGTTGCCCGTGTGGCTGAGCCCGGCAGGTATCGCGGGCTCTACGTCTTCGATTTCGGCGAATGGACGGCCGTCGGCTACACGGCCGAAGAGGTCGCAATCCTCCTCGAAGACCCGCGCTACCGCGACGGCAAGGTCTACCGCATCCAGCGGGCCACGCCCGACGGCGGTTTCGAGCTCCGCGGCGTCTCCTCCGACCGCTGGCAGCTCGAAAGCGGCATGTTCTTCTACCGCGACACGCTCGGCGAGGCCCGCGATGACTACGTGCGCCTCGTCGAACTCGCGGAAACGACCGATTTCCCCGCCCGCGGCTATGCCCACCTGACCGACCGCACCGGCGCGCAGCCGTTCAAGCGCTATCTGACCGCCCTCGTCTTCCCCTCGGAATACGACGACGACATCAGTGCCTGGCTGCACGACCACGGCTACGCCGGCGGGGCGACCGTGGAAGGCGGCATCAGTCACGTGACGAACTATCTTCAGGAACAGAAGGTCATCCTCGCCCGACGGCAGCTCTGGAGCCGGGCGAGCCGGACCGCGCGCGCAGCGGATGAAGTGCTCAGCGGCGTGCGGATGGCGGTGCAGCGGTGATTCGGCGGGGGCAGGGGGGCGCGGCATCCGTTCGGCTTTCACCGGCCACGATCCGCCGTCTGATCTCCCTGTTCGCGCTGATCGTTGGGGCGATCGCGACGCTGCTTGGCCGACGCCGGCGGCGCACGATCGAGGCGGCGACGGTCCGGCGAATCGACTTTCCGACGCAGACGCGCCGCATGGGCCTGACCATGACCGAACCGCTTCGCGATCGCCTGCGGCCGCGCTGGCTGCGGCTGACGAACCGCGACGATTGAACAGGGTGGCATGCTTTCGCGGTACTCCGCGTAAGCATGCAGCCTCGTAGAGTGGGCTGCCCGCGCATGCCCACGCGAACAGCCGTGGGCATGGCACCCGAAACAGAGTGGGCTGCCCGCGCACGCTCACGCGAACAGCCGTGGGCATGGCACCCGAAACGGCCCGAGCACCCAGGATGGAGTCTTCGCTTTCATGCACATTCGCATCGCCCACAGTCCCGACCCCGACGACGCCTTCATGTTCTACGGCCTCTCGATCGGCGCCGTCGACGCCCGCGGCCACACTTTCGAGCACATCCTCGAAGACATCCAGTCGCTGAACGACCGGGCGATGCGCGGCGAATATGAGATGACCGCGATCAGCCTGCACGCCTACCCGTACGTCAAGGACAAGTACCAGCTCACCGCCTGCGGGTGCAGCATGGGCGACAACTACGGCCCGATGATCGTGACGCGCACGCCGATGAAGGTCGAGAACCTCCGGGGCCGGACGATCGCCGTGCCCGGCCTGATGACCACCGCCTACCTGGCGATGCAGCTCCTGCTCGGCAAGGGCAAGAACGGCACGACCCGCGAGGGTGCGTTCATCCCCAAGATCACGATGTTCGACCGCATCCCCGCGGACGTGAAGCACGGCCGCGTCGACGCCGGCCTGATCATCCACGAGGGCCAGCTCACCTACGAGAAGGACGGCCTGCACCTGGTCGTCGACCTCGGCCGCTGGTGGATGGAGCGCACCGGCCTGCCGCTCCCGCTCGGCGGCAACGTCGTCCGCCGCGACCTCGGCGATCAGGTCTGCCGCGAGATCACGGCGGTGATGAAGGACAGCATCCACTACAGCCTCGCCCACCGCGAAGAGGCCGTCCGCTACGCCCTCCGCTTCGGCCGCGGCCTGGATGAGCAACTCGCCGACAAGTTCGTCGGCATGTACGTCAACAACTGGACGCTCGACTACGGCCCGCGCGGCCGCGAAGCGGTGCAGCGCCTACTCGCGGAAGGCGCGGCGGCGGGGCTGGTGCCGGATCCGGGGACGATTGAGTTCCTCGACGTCTGAGCCCGTCAGAACCCGCTGCGCCAGCAGGCGGTTCGTGCCGCGTGATCGCGTCCGTTCGCGAGCGTACTATCTTGACCGCACGGTATCTGCGGGCGTGGACGCCTTCCGTTCTTCCATGGCGCCGCGGCCGCCATCAGTCGCCAGTTCCCGAGGGGTTCACGTGCGGCAAGAAAAACTCCTCTCCCTATGCTCGGCGCTCGCTCGAATCCTGCTCATCGCCACGCTGTGGCTACTGACGCTCGTTGGATTCGCGCTACTGGCGTTCCGGCTCGTTTTTGCCAGCGACGCGTACAAGAAATGGGAATTCGATTCCACCGCTGCGGCTCTCACGATCGTAACACAGAAGAGCTCGCTCGGGCTTCATTGGTACCGCTCTTCGTTCGAGCCGGTGATTGAATGCGAATGCTGGCTGATCGATACGCCAGGAGAGCGCCTGCGCCTTTGTATCGAGTACTCGATCTCGAACTGGACGTCGCATACGAATCTAAATCCATCAGATAACCCGCTCGGGTTCGTCTCAGAGCGTTACGTCTTTTTCTACGCGGACGACGTAATGCTCTGGACTGTCGGCACAGTGCTTTTCGTGGTTCCATCAGTACTCTTGCTGATCGGTCCGGTTCGCCGCATCCGCCGCCGATCGCGGGGTTGTTGTGTGAAATGTGGGTACGATCTTCGGGGAAACGAAAGCGGGCGCTGCCCCGAATGCGGCAGGCCGGTTCCGCCTCGCCATCGGGTTCCGCCGCCGCTGCAAGGTCGAATCCGCGTCGCTCCAGCTTTCACGTCCCACGCACAACCTTCACGCCCGCCGTCTAGCCGCGCACGCAGCGCTTCGAACCTTGCACGCCTTTGATCGCGGGCACGGAATAGTGCTTCGTGCGACCTACCATACCAAATACCAACTAATCTCACCGAGAGTCTACTGATTAGTAAGGGTAAAAGGAGGCCATCGGAAAGGCATCGTCAGCGAATACGCCGCAGCCGCATTCAGTGTCCAGGCTGCGATCAACAGCAGCAACGCCACGACCAGAAGAGTCATACGAGGTCGGAAGAGCGCCCAGACTGCGACCACCAGCTGGATCGCGCTCTGTACCGGCAGAGCCCACGCGTATGCAACCACCGCTTCCGTGGCGATTGGAAGGTACTTTATTCCCAAACGACGAGAGCACGAGCGGACATCCGGAATCTCATCGAGAGCGAGCACCAACGCGTACGCCAGCGCGGTGATCCCCCCGAGCACCAGGCAGATCGCCAGCGGACGTCCGACACGCAATTCTTGAATCCGAAATGCATCCATCGCTTCAAATCATAGCACGGGAGGGGGGCACAAGTTCGCGTGTACAGTTCCTCGCAAATGGGATCTCACGCCGTTCCTTCAACGATTGGGGAGGCGGCGCATCCTGCTACGCCGCGGCCGCAAGGTTGAATCAGCGACGCTCCAGCTTTCACGTCCGCCGCACAACCTTTTACGCCCATCGTCCGACCGCGCACGCAGCGCATCGAACATTGCACGCGTCGCGTGCAATGTTGCGCGCCGTGCGTGCAGCGTTGAATCCTGCGCGTGCAAGCGAGA
>BTUU01000016.1:0-152354 GCA_045863555.1 Planctomycetota bacterium
AAGTACGAGTACGACGCCTACGGCAACGCGACGGTTTCGAGCGGCTCGTACGCCACCGCCAACACCTACCGCTTCAGCACTAAACCCTGGGACGACGAAACCGGCCTCGGCTACTGGGGCTACCGCTACTACGACCCGCGGCTCGGAAGGTGGATGAGCCGGGATCCCCTTGACGAGTTGGGGGGAGCATGTCTCTATACCGCCACCCTCAACAACCCCGTGAACGACTTTGATCCATTAGGCGATATTAGCTGGGCGTGCATTATTTGTTACGGCTCACTGTTAGCCGATTATGGGGGAGGGATCGCGGGTTGTCTATGGGGATGTGCGGAGGCCGCGACGCCAACCTACGGAGTACATGAGTGCTTCTGGGATTGTGTCGAGGCCTATCTCGAAGATCGCACTGATATCAATCCTCTCAATTTGTATAAGAACTTTGTCGAGGGAGCATCCTGCAATTCTTGCGGCGTGAAAAAGCCGACGAAGCAACTCACTCGCGATCGGAAAGGCAATTACAGGCCCCGTCCGGGCCGGAAGTTCTCGCGTAACCAGTGCCGTCGATTGCAGGCATGGTGCATCGCACACGTCGGAGTGACATTCAGAGACACTCGTAACAGTACATGCAAAGATTGCTATAGGAGATGCGAAATTAACGGCGTATGGGATTGCGAACTACCTTGGAATGCCGATCCTAACGGCGAGCCAACGGACTGGGACTATGAAACGAAATGCGGATCGCGACGACCATAAGAACGATGAAGTGCGATCTTGTCTCGACGGCTTCATCGGTGCTGCAACCGCGGCCGTCCACTTTCTGAATATCGACAAAGGTAATCGCCACCGAGCAGTTGGCGCCCTGACAATTCTACGTAGCTGCATCGGACCGACAGCCCGGGTGTCACGAGAGGCCGCGAATAAATTGAAGTGGGAATGTATGCTACTCGAGCTCGAAAGGTTCGCGCTCCATAATGAGCCTCAGAGACTACTGGATATTGTTGGGCGACAGAGATTCCCTCCAGACGGAACGAGGTTGCAACATATGTATGTAAATATAGTCATTGCTCGCACTGCGATAAAGTGTCACGATCACGGAATGGCGGTTAGATCGATTTCAAAAGGTATACGAGCCTCCCTGCATGGAGGGGAAGGATTGTGTGACGTAATCCCTTTTCTCGACATCGCCGAATCGATCGCCAAGGACCATCGCGCGACTGGTCTCAAGCGTTCCCTTATTTCATTGGCGCATACGGTAATGGCCGCGAGACAATTTGAAACGATATGGCGTAAGAGTCGGAGCAGAGCGATTCTCACATTGAAGCGCCTTATTCAATCTAAACAAACTGATGCATCCGTGGGTTTATGAATCGCACAGTGGTGTTGACCGGTGTCACTCGCCGTGACGGCACGACCGTCGGCAGCGGCACGGAGACCACGGGAACCCCCCGCGTGTATGCCTACTACAACATCGGCAACCGCGACACGTACACGACGGGCACGGGCGCCCAGACCACGCATCAGAACCCGCTGCGCCAGCAGGCGGTTACTCGACGGCCGCCAGGCCCGCTCCCCGCCGCCGGCCCCCGGCAACGCCGCGCGATCGTCGAAACCGCCAGCAGCCTCGTCACCAGCCAGAACCTGCTGTACGACGCCGACGGCAACGTCACCGATTCCTGTGTCGGCGGCGACTTTTACGGGGTGTCATGGGCAGGTTGGGCCGTTTCAACCTGCCCGTGCCCTCGCGAGGCACGCCGCCGCCGCGAGCGTCCCATCTCGCCCGCCGCCGCCCGGGAGAGCGACCCCGAATTCGACGAACGGTCCACCCTCCAAAAGCACGGCTCAGCGGCACACGTCTTCCCCAACTGACCGAACGGCGTCACCCCGCCCCATCGCTCTTCATCTGTGCCCATCGGTGCTCATCTGTGGATCATTCTCTCTTCCCGACTGCGCCGCCAGAATCCGCTCCCGCCCGCCAAATTCCGCCAACCCTGCCGAATCTCCGCCGAAAGCCCGCCGCGCCCGCAGCGCCGCCCAATACTCCGGGTATGAAACCCGCTCCCGTTCCCCGCGCCCGCCCCTCACCTTGCCACGCTTGCTACTCCGCCCCGCCCCGGCCCCTTCCCCGGATTCACACCCGCCGCGCCCGCACTACGTCCGATAGCCAAGGTTGCCAAACCGGCACACACAGAATTGAAACGTTGGCACCCTTCGGCCGGCGCTCTGGAAAACCGGTTTCGGTAGCAATCCTAGAAAACAGCGCCCGCATTGAAATGTCGATTCACCCGCCGCCGGCTTCTCCACATTGCCAAAAACCCGCACCGCGGCGCTTCCCCAGATCGCCGCGCCGCCCCCGCGTTCTACCGCCCGCACATCGCCAGCACGCGGTCCACCAGCCCGCGAATCCCCTCAAAAACCGCCGCAGGCCCCGGCCCCAGCATGTACGCCGGCGTCGTCACCAACCGATGCTCCGCGTCGACCACGAAGTCCGTCACCTTGCACGCCTGGTGCGTACACCCCGTCTTCTCGATCGCCGCGGCCGTCCCCGCGTCGCTGCCGATCGTCACCGTCGCGTGGATGCCCCGCTTGCCCGCGATCCGCGCCAGCAGCGCCGGCGCGATGCAGATCGCCCCGACCGGCTTCCGCGCGGTCAGCATGTCCCCGACCAGCTTCTCCACATCCGGCTGCACCGCGCAGTCCGCCCCGGCCGACGCGAAGTTGCACAAATTCTTCGCCGCCCCAAACCCGCCCGGCAGCAGCAGCGCGTCCAACTCGCCCGCCTTCACGGCCGCGACGTCGCGGATGTCGCCGCGGCAGATGCGGGCCGACTCGCGCAGGATGGATCGCTTCTCGCCGGCGGGCTTGTGCGTCGTATGGTCAACGACGTCGAACTCGCCCTTGGGCGCACAGCACACCGCCTTCGCCCCGCGCTGGTCCAGCGCAAGCAGCGTCAGCACCGATTCATGAATCTCGGCCCCGTCCAGAAAACCGCAACCGCTGAGAATGACGCCGACGGTAGGCATGGCAGGCTCCTTTCACCGCGCAGTGTACCGCTGCCGGCGCCTGCCTGTTTTCACGTTTTCACCTTTTCACGTGTTCACGTGTTCACGTGTTCACGCGTCCGGCGGCGACGGAAATCGCCGCCGGCTTCGGCCGAATGTGAAACGCTCAGTAGGGCCGGAAATTGAACCGCCCGCTGCCGTCAAACGGCACGACGACGATCTTGCCGTCGGCGTTCACGAAGACCGCGCGGTTTCCAAGGACCATGGTCTGCCCCGCGAGTCCGTCATCGCGAAAATCCGCCAGGATCCGCGAGCCGCCCGCGACCTCGTATCGCCGGACCACGACGCGAAACGTCCGCCCGTTCGACCCGATCTCCGTCGTCTCGGTGATGAAGTGATCGTCCGTCGCCCCGGCGAGCCGGCCCGGAACCGCGTCGGCCCAGATCCTCGTGACGCCATCCGGGATCGAATACGCATAGACGGCCGACGACCCGCTCGAACCCGCGACCGTCCAGACGACGTGATTGTTCGCCAGCGTCAGATCCAGCGCTCCCGCCGCGGGAATCTCGACCGTCGAACCGATCACCAGCTCGACGAGCACGATCCGTGCGTCGTCCGCCAGGTACGCCATCCGGTCTCCGCCGAGCACCAGTCCGCCGATGCGGCCCGCGGCAAATTCGTCGGGGGCTCCCGGATCGCGCAGATCGAAAAGCCGCACGCGGTCCGCCGCCGCATCACTCGCCCCGTCGAGCAGCACGGCCACGCGCTCGCCGCTGATCGCGAGCCGCGTCACGAATGCACCGTCCGCAAGCGGTGCATCGAGCAGCGTGAGGTTGGCGAATGCCGCGCGGCTGACGATCACGCTCTCCGCGAATTCCGGCGTGCCGATGTTGCGCGAAAGCACGAACGCGAGCGAGTCGCCGTCGAACGCCATCCGCGAGAGCGCTCCCGCCGGCACCAGCGGCCGGGCCAGGCGCCGCTCGCCGCCCTGGTAGACGTAGAGGTTGCTCGGCCCGACGATTCCGGGGAACACCCAGTCGTTCGACGGACCGTCGAAAGTGACGCGGATATCGCCCAGGTTCGTCGCGTAGTAAATGCTCTCGCTGTCCCCGCCGAGCAGCGTGGGGTAGAGCTTTTGATCAAGCGGGTTCTTCACCGCGTTCTCGATCTCGCGGGCAACCTGGTTGAAGAAGTCGGTGATGTCTCCGCTGATGCTCGCGGGGTCGAGCGGCGATTCGATCGTGCACCCGCCCATCGCAACCAGCGCGACGGAAACGGCAAGTCGCTGCGTACGCATGGCGTCACCTCGAATGATGATTCAGACCGGAAGGGGGGCCGGCACGGCCGCGCGCACCTCGCCCGCCGCACGCGGAAATTTTCCCCGTTCGCCAAGTGTCACGTCAACGCCGAAGCGAATTCGCTCCGCGGCGCACCACCGGCCCGGCGCACGGTAAACCGATCAGGCTCAAGTGAATTTTGGTTCGATCAACGCCTTCGCGCCGCCGCGCGGGATCCGTTCCCGCTCGTGAGGCGTGTCGCCCCGACATCAGCCCGGCGGAGTGCCCACGCCCAGCGATTGCGACGTGAAGATCGATGAAAACTTGTGCCCCGCGCCTTCGATGTTCGCCCGCGCGCCCTCCAGCCGGTCGATCACCGCGACGATGCCCGTCACGACCGCCCCGTGGCTCGCCAGCGTCTTCACCGCCTCCAGCGCCTGCCCGCCGGACGTCGCGATGTCCTCAACGAGCAGCACGTGGTCACCCGACTCGATCCGCCCCTCGATCAGCTTGCCCGTGCCGTAGTCGACCTTCTTGCTGTTCCGCACGATCACGAACGGCAGCCCCGTCTCCAGCGACGTCGCCGCGGCCAGCGCCACCGCCCCCAGCTCCGCCCCGGCGATCCGCTTCACCTCCGGCGTCACGAACTTCGCAAACCGCTTGGCCAGCTCGCGCAGCAGCGCCGGCTCCGTCTCGAAGAGGTACTTGTCGAGGTAATAGCGGCTCTTCTTGCCGCTGCGCAGCGTAAAGTCGCCTTCGAGGTACGCGGCCTTCTTCAGTGCCGCTCCGAGTTCTGCGTCTGTCATCGTGCTGCTCTCGATTCGTGGTTCCCGCCCGCGATTCGCCCGCCGGCGCAAACCGGACTATATCGCGCCGCCGCAATGCGGGCGACGGCCGCGACGATGTGGATATCATCTGACACGTTCGGGCCGCGGATCGACATCCGCGCCAATTCACAACATCCGGATTCCCGGAGCGACTCAGGAGCCGATCCATGAATGCCGCACCGACCGTCGAAACCCGCGCCTGGAAACTCCCCGCCGTCGCCGCGCTCGCCCTCGCCGCGCTGGCATACTTCTTCACCGCCGGCGAATCTCCGCGCGATCGCGCCCTCGCCCAGTCCGCCGGCGCAGGCACGACCCGCGTCCAGACCACCTCGAACAGCCGCGCCAAGCTCTCCGCCGATCAGGCCGTCCTCCTGCTCGTCGACCACCAGGCCGGCCTGCTCTCGCTCGTGCAGGACTTCGGTCCCGACGAGTTCAAGAACAACGTCCTCGCCCTCGCAAACACCGGCAAGCTCTTCAAGCTGCCGACGATCCTGACGACCAGCGCCGAGACCGGCCCCAACGGCCCGCTCATGCCCGAACTCCGCCAGCTCTTCCCCGACGCCCCCTATATCGCTCGGCCGGGCCAGATCAACGCCTGGGATAACGAGGACTTCGTCAAGGCCGTGAAGGCCACCGGCCGCAAGCAGATCATCATCGCCGGCGTGGTCACGGATGTATGCGTCGCCTTCCCCGTGCTCTCGGCGCTGGATGAAGGCTTCGAAGTCTTCGTGGTCGTCGATGCGAGCGGAACCTTCAACACGGCCGTCCGCGACGCGGCGATCACGCGCATGGCCCACGCGGGTGCGATCATCACCAACTGGTTCGCGGTGGCGTGCGAGCTGAAGCGTGACTGGCGCAGCGGCGACGGCCCCGCGCCGCTCGCGGAGCTGCTCGGCAATCACATCCCCGCGTACCGGAATCTGATCGTGAGCCATCAGGCCCAGACGCAGCGGTAACACGCAGCGCTGAGATGCCGCGATCAACTGCATACGACAATCGGCCGGCCGGAAGAGTCCCGGCCGGCCGATTGCGATTTCAAACGGTCTGGAGAGGCTCAGCGGATTCGAAGTTCGAGCGGCATGTAGCAGCTCACATGCTCGCGATCGAGCACCATGAGCTGCTCAAACGCCCGGCTCAGCGCCCGGAAACGCTCCGGAGCCACCGTCCGCAGCGTCGGCGCGAGCCCGCCGAGGACGCTGTCGAGGCTCGCCCGGATCTCCGTGCGAATCTCGTATTCGTCCTTGCTCTCTTCGCCGAAGATCTCGCGCAGTACATCCGCGAAGTCCTTTTCACGCGGCAGGTTGTGGATCTTCAGGTCCTTCGTGTCCAGCCCGGCCTTCTTCGCCGCCAGCCGCACCGCATCCTGAAGCCCGCCGATCTTGTCAACCAGCCCGCGTTCCAGCGCCTGCTTGCCCGTGAAGACGCGTCCGCCGGCCATCGATTCGAGATCGCCCTTGATGCGTTCGCCGCGCGACGTCTTGATGCGGCCCTTGAACTGCTCGTAGATCGAGTCCATGTACTTCATCATGAAGGCCCGCTCGGCGTCGGTCCACTTGCTCATGGTGCTCATCAGTCCGGCGTTCTTGCCGCGGTTGAACTCGACGGTGTTGATGCCGAGCTTGTCCTGCCACAGCCCCTTCCAGATCATCTTTCCGCCGACGACGCCGATCGACGCCGTGATCGTCGATTCCTCGGCAAAGATCGTGTCGCCCGGGATCGCGACATAGTAGCCCCCCGAGCCCGCGACACCGCCCATGCTGACGATCAGCGGCTTCTTCTTGGCGCAGCGCGTCGCCGCCTTCCAGATGATGTCGCTGGCGAGCGCCGAGCCGCCGGGCGAATTCACCCGCAGCACGACGGCCTTGATCGCGTCGTTCTCCGTCGCCTCGTCGAACGCCGCGCGGAACGTCGTGCTTCCGACGCTGCGCCCGCCGGAGAGGAAATCGACGGAGCTCTTGCCCGTGGTGATGCCTCCTTCGAGATAGATGATCGCGATGCCGGTCTCTTCCTTGCTGCTTGCGGCCTCTTCCATCATCTCGTTCAACTTCTGGAAGATCGCGAAGGGGTTGTTCATGTCAAGTTCAAAGCCGTCGTCGCTCTTGTACTTCTTGACCACCTCAACGTCGCTGCCGAACTCCTTGCGCACCCGCTGCGAGAACTCGTCGAACGACTCAACCGCGTCGATCAGCTTCAGTTTGAGCGCCTGCGCCCCCAGGATCGGCGCCTGGTCGACCGCCGCCTTGATCTCGTCGATCGACTGCTTCCGCCCGTCCGCCATCAGCTGGATCCACCGGTCGTAGATGCCGGTCAGCAGCCAGTCGATGTTCTCGCGGGCTTCCTTGCTCGGCTCGGTCCGGACGAACGGCTCGAGCGCCGACTTGTACGCCCCGCAGTGGAGCATGTCCATTTCGAGACCCAACTTGTCCAGCAGGCCCCGGTAGTACTCCGCTTCCGCGTGCAGGCCGACGATCGTCAGGTCGCCGTTCTCCGCCAGCGAGATGTGGTCGGCGGCCGCGGCCAGCGGATACGTCGAATTCCCCGCGGCATCCAGGAACGCCAGAACGCGCTTGCCCTTGGCCCGGACGGCGTTGAGCGAGCGGGTCAGCTCCTCGACATGGACGAGCCCGATCGACGGCTCATCGAGGATCATCACCACGCCGGCGAATTCCGGATCGTTCGCGACCTTGTCGAGTTCGTCGATCCACTCATACAGCGAACGCGGCTTGCCTCCGCCGGTCAGGAGCGACAGCACCGCCGCATCCTCCGACGGCGTCTCGGCGATCTCGCCGTCGAGCTTCATGCGCAGCACCTTCTTGCCCGCGTCGGCGGCCGGAATCACGCCGGCGATCAGCAGGCATGCGGCGAGCAGCGTCGCGCCGCGGGTCAGTCTTGCGATCGGATTCATGCACACACCTCCAGGGGTTTCAGAATAGCGCCCCACAGCGCCAGGCGGATCGGATAGCCCGGCTCGGGAATCATACCTCGCGGCCGGACACGCGCCCGCTCCAGAATCACACAACGATTGGAACGCGCAACGGGCGCGTGGCCCACGGTGAATTTGGTTTCGCCGGCGTGACCTGCGCCCGTCTCGCCGCGCCGCGCGTCTCTGCCCCGTCCCGGTCCGACGGGTAAAACCTCACCGGCTGGCAAATGACCGCTCCCGGCGGTAAGCAGGGTGCCGGAGCAGGATCAGCCGTCCGGAGGCGAACCGCGCGAAAGCCGAATATCAGCCGATGATCGATGAATTCCATGATTATGAACCCGCTCCCTGGCTGCCGGGCCCGCATGCGCAGACGCTCTTCGCGGCGTTCGGCCGGCGCCGGCCCGACGTCCTTCTCGCCCCCGAGCTGCTCCCCACGCCCGACGGCGACGCCGTCTGGCTCTGGCATCATCGCGTCGCCGACGGAAACCCGACCGTCCTGATCCTGCATGGCCTCGAAGGGTCGGCCGATTCAATTTATGTGCTCGGCACCGTCGAAAAACTCGCGGCCGCGGGGTGGAACTCGACCGTGCTCGAGTTTCGCGCCTGCGGGGGACGGATCAACCGCGCCCGGCGGACCTATCACTCCGGCGAGACGACCGATCTCGATTTCGTAGTGCGATACCTGCTCGGCGCACGGCCACGGGAGCCGCTCCTGGCCATCGGCTTCTCGCTCGGCGGCAATGTGCTGGCGAAGTGGCTCGGCGACCTGGGCGGGGCCGTGCCGATCCGCGCCGCGGCCGTCGTCGCCGCCCCGTACGATCTCGCGACCTGCGCCCGCACCATCGACCGCTGTCTGTTCGGTCGCTATTCGCGCTATTTCCTTCGCACCCTGGTCGAAAAGGCGGAGATCAAGCAGCGCCAGTTCGGAAACCTCTTCGACATGCGGCGCGTCCGCGCCTGCCGGACGATCGTCGATTTCGACGACTGCGTCACCGCGCCGCTCCACGGCTTTCGCGACGCAGCGGACTACTACGAAAAATGCAGCAGCGGGCCGCTCCTCGGCGGAATCCGCGTGCCGACGCTCCTGCTGGCCGCCGCGGATGACCCCTATATCCCCGCCCATGTCTTTCCGCACGTGATCGCCGCCGCCAACCCGTGCCTGACCCCCGTGTTGACGAGTCACGGAGGCCACCTCGGGTTCGTGGAGGGACCGACGCCCCGCCGGGCAACCTACTGGGCGGAGGCGCGGGCGGTCGCCTTCCTCCGCGAGCAGTCCGCCCGCGTTGGCGCGACGGCGGGCGGGAACTAAGATCCGCCGCATGTTCAACGCAGACTCGATCTCGAACGTCGTCTCCGTCGTCCCGAATACTGCCCGCCGGAATGCACTCCGGATCACGGCGGTATGCACCTTCGTCGCGCTCACCGCGCTCGCGACGCTCGTGCGCATCCCGCTTCCTGGAACCCCCGTACCCGCGACGCTCCAGACCCTCGTCGTCATCCTCGCCGGGATCCTCCTGGGCGGCCGGCTCGCGACGGTCAGCATGGCCGCGTATCTCACGCTCGGCATGACCGGCTACCTGTTGTTCGCTGCGACCGGCGGCTCGACGCTCGGCTACCTCGCGGGCTTCGTGCTCGCGCAGCCCGTGATCGCAGCCCTCGCCCGGCCGTCCGCGTCGAGCGGCACGCAGCTCGCGCGACTCGTCGCGGCCGTCCTCGCCGGCCACGCGGTCATTTTCGCGTGCGGCCTCGCGTGGCTCTGGATCTGGTCCGGTCAGTCGTTCGGCACGGTCATCGCGCTCGGTTTTCTGCCTTTCGCCGGCGTCGATCTGGCCCTCAAGTCCGCCGCCGCCGTCACGATCGGTTCGCTGGCGATGACCCGCTCGCGCCGCGCGCTCGACGTTGAGTGACGTTCGCCGCCGCCCCGGAAAATTGCAGCCGAATGCCGTTTTTTCTCGCGGTACGACCCGTTTCGTCTTCACCGACCGCTATCATTCCCCGGCAATCCCGTGCGGACACGCGCGTCCGCCTGCCGATAAGAGGGCAGGGATTCCGCTAAGATGAGGCCGATGCGAGCTGCTCTTTTTGCGCTGCTGCTGACTTCCTGCATTCTCGCCCCGCTCGGCGGCTGTGACCGCCCGCCCGCCGACTCCGCGCCGCCAATCGTACTTCCCGACGGCGCTCGCAAGCCGAACGTCATCTTCATCATGGTCGATACCCTCCGGCCCGACCGCCTCGGTGCGTACGGAAGCAAAGGCGGCTTCACACCCGTGATGGACGCGCTCGCGGCCGAGGGCGTTCTGTTCGAGCGCTGCCAGAGCGCCGCGTCGTGGACGCTGCCCTCGATCGCCTCGATCTTCACCGGCTACTACCCCAGCGTGCACAAAGCCCTCGACTACAAGGAAGTCGACAAGAACCGCCTGGACCTGAAAGCCGGCAAGGACATCCTGGTCGCCGCGCTCGCCGACTCGTTCGCGACGCTGCCCGAAATCCTCTACGACAACGGCTACGAAACGGCCGCGTGCGTGATGAACCCGTTCATCCAGGCCGAATTCGGCTTCGGACAGGGGTTCCACTTCTTCTTCGGCGGCGTGCTGGAGAACGGCGCGGGCAACGAAGGCTCGCGGGCCAACGAGCAGGCGTTCGCCTGGCTCGACGGCAAGACGGCCGCCCCGCGCGACGCCGCCAGGCCATTCTTCCTGTACCTGCACTACATGGACTGCCACGGTCCGTACGATGCCCCGGCCCGCCTCGTCGATCCGCTGCTTGCCGCCGTGGAGGCCGACACGGCGAAACAGCCTCTCCCAGCCCGCGCCCAGGAAGCCCTCCTGCCGAAGAACTACCTCCGCCGCACGCCCCCCGTGGGCAGCGACCCGACGCGCTACGACCGGCTGAACATGTACCGCGAGTACTGGTTGGCCGGCTACAACGCGTGCGTGCAGGAACAGGACGAGTACATCGCCGAGCTGATCGCCGGTCTCAAATCGCGCGGCCTCTGGGAAGACGCCCTGGTCGTGCTCGTCTCCGACCATGGCGAATCCTTCGCCGAGCACCTCTACTGGGAACACGGTCTGGAGCAATACCAGACAACGCTGCACGTCCCGCTCGTGGTGCGCTGGCCCAAGATCGTGCCCGCGGGCAAGCGCGTCGGCGCAGCCGTGCGGACGATGGACATCACGCCGACGCTGCTGGAGATGCTCGCGATCTCGAAAGAGGGCACGTTTGCCCAGGGCGTGTCGCTGGTGAAGGCGATGCAGGGTGCGGCCGACGTGCCCAAGCCGCTGATCTACTCGGAAGCCGCAAAACGCGAAGATATCGAAATCGAGGCGGTTGTCGAGGGCGACTGGAAGCTCATCGTTTCGACGATCCGCGCAAATGGTTTCGTAAAGACGGTCGAGCTGTACGACCTCAAGTCCGATCCCGGCGAAACGACGAACGTCGCCGACGCCAAGCAGAAGATCGCCGACGCGATGTATCAGAAGCTGGTGCAGCAGCGCGAAGCGAACAAGTCGGCCAAGCCCGGCGTGATCATCAACCTGAAGACCGCGCCAGACACACTTCGCGGCCCCATCGGCGTTCCCTACGGCGGCGAGGGCCATCAGCGCGGTGACTCCGATGGACCCGCGACCGCCCCCGCGTCGCAGCCCGGCTCCCAGCCCGCGCCCACCAACGGAAAGACAAGGCCGTGAAGCCGCCCCGTGCCCCCGAGCATCCCGACGACCCGTTCCGGATTCCGGTCACGCCGTCGATCTCCCCCTCGCGGCGCTGGCTGCTGCTCGCCTGGCTCATCTACTGCGCCGGCGTCATCTGGGCGCGGACGCAACTCGACCACGCCACGTCAGCGAGTGACCAGGCGTACATCGGACCCGGCGCCGGCGTCGCGCTGCTCGGCTCCTGCTTCGCGGTCTTCCTCGCGATCCTGACCGGACTCTTCATGCTCATCTCGCTGCCGGTGCGCATGATCTGGCGGGCCATCGCAGGCCGCCGGCGTTTCGCGAAGGCGAAGGCCAAGCGCGTCGTCATCGTCGGTCTCGACGGCCTCGAGCCATCGCTGACTGAGGAGTTCCTCGCCGCCGGCCTGCTGCCAAATCTCGCCAGACTTCGCGAAATCGGCTCTTTTCAGCGCCTCGGCACAACCTGGCCGCCGCTTTCGCCGGTCGCGTGGTCCTCCTTCAGCACCGGCGCGAACCCCGGCAAGCACAACATCTTCGATTTCATCGCCCGCACGGCCGACTATCGCCCGACGATCTCGTCGGTGCGCATCCGCGAGCCCAAGCGGACCATGAAGCTTTTTTCGTTCGTCGTGCCCCTCAGCAAGCCGGAAATGTCCGCGCTGCGCAAGAGCAAGCCGTTCTGGACCGTCCTCGGTGAGGCCGGCATCTTCTCCGCGATCCTGCGCGTCCCGATCACCTTCCCGCCCGACCGTTTCCGCGGCGTCCAGCTCTCGGCGATGTGCGTGCCCGACCTCCGCGGCACGCAGGGCATGTTCTCGTTCTATGCAGAGGTGGGCCAGGCCGGAAACACCGGCGACGGCGACGTCGGCGGCGACCGCATCCTCGTCCAGCGCGACGGCGACGCCATCACGTCCTACCTCCGCGGCCCCGCGAATTCGCTCCGCACCGACCATCGCGAACTGCGCCTCCCCTTCCGCGTAACGCCCGGCGAGGGAGGCGGCGGCGTGCTGCACGTTGACGGCCAGAAGGTCCACCTGCCGCTCGGCCATCACAGCGAGTGGGTGCGCATCGCGTTCTCCGCCGCCCCTGGCGTCAAGGTCCGCGGCACGTGCCGATTCGTGCTCAAACAGCTCACGCCGAAGTTCGAGCTCTACTGCACGCCGATCCAGATCGACCCCGACAAGCCGGTCATGCCGATCTCGTATCCGCTCGTCTATTCCAGCTACCTGGCCCGCCAGCAGGGCCAGTACTCGACGCTCGGCCTCGCCGAAGACACGTGGTCGCTGAGCGAACGCGTCCTGAGCGAGGATGGCTTCCTCGAACAGGCCTACGCAATCCACGACGAGCGCGAGAAGATGTTCTTCGACGCCCTCTCGCGCGTCCGCCGCGGCCTCGTGACCTGCGTCTTCGACGGCCCCGACCGAATCCAGCACATGTTCTGGCGCTTCATCGACGACAAGCACCCCGCCCTCTCGCCTGACCAGCGCGCCTCGCACCGCCACACGATTCGCGACATGTACATCCGCATGGATGCCCTCGTCGGCCGCGTGATGAAAGCCCTCGAAAAGGACAAGGACACCGCGCTGTTCGTCATGTCCGACCACGGCTTCAAGCCCTTCCGCCGCGGCGTCGACCTGAACGCGTGGCTCCGCGACAACGGCTACCTCGCCCTCAAGCCCGACGCGACCGGCGCGTCGCCCTACCTGGCCGACATCGACTGGTCGAAAACGCGCGCCTACGCCGTCGGTCTCGCGGGCATCTACGTGAATCTGAAAGGCCGCGAACGCGACGGCATCGTCGCCCCGGCCGACCACGCCGCCCTGGTCGATGAACTCTGCCGCAAGCTCACCGGCCTGAAGGACCCGCTCGAAGAGGCCGTCGCGGTCCACGAGGCCGTCGCGGGCCGAACCGTCTACAAGGGCCCCTACACCGAGAACGGCCCCGATGTCGTCGTCGGCTACAACGTCGGCTATCGCGTCGCGTGGGACAGCTCGATCGGCAAATGCGGCCCGCGCGTCTTCGCCGACAATCTCAAGGCCTGGAGCGGCGACCACTGCGTCCACCCCGCGCTCGTGCCGGGCGTGCTCTTCAGCAATCTCCGCCTGAAAACGACCGATGCCAGCATCATCGACCTCGCGCCGACCGTCCTCGAACTCTTCGGCGTCGCCAGACCCGGCTACATGGATGGAAAGTCGCTCGTGACCGAGGAGACGGCCGCGTGAGAACCCTGGTCTTGCTGAGCACGCTGTTGCTGTACGCCGGCCTTGCGGGGTGCTCGGACGACGGCCGCTTCGCGCCCGCGACCCCCAAACCCGGCATGAAGATGCTCATCCTCGGCATGGACGGTCTCGATCCAAAACTGCTCCAGACGATGATGGACGCGGGCAAGCTCCCGAATTTCAAGCGCGTCGCCGACTCCGGCGTCTTCAAACGCCTCGGCACGAGCATGCCGCCCCAGAGCCCCGTCGCCTGGTCGAATTTCATCAGCGGCGCCGACCCCGGCGAGCACGAGATCTACGACTTCATCCACCGTCGGCTCAAGCCCACCCCCGGCTCCGGCCTCGTCGTCGAACCCTACCTCTCAACCTCCGACATCAAGCCCGTCCAGCACTGGTACTCGTCGGTCCTGCCGTCTGCGATCCCCGTCCCGTTCACGAACTGGCAGATGCCGCTCGGCGGCAGCGAGATCATCTCGCTTCGGCGCGGCCCAACGTTCTGGGACGGCCTGACCGCCGCCGGCGTAAAAACCGTCATCTACCGCGTCCCGGCGAACTATCCGCCGCCGCCGTCTCGCGGAAAGAACCTGTTCCGCTGCCTCTGCGGCATGGGCACGCCGGATATCAACGGCGATTACGGCACCGCAACGTCCTTCATGGAAGACATGCTCGAAGAAGAGCTCGACCGCGAAGGCGTCCGCTACGTGCGCCTCGACGTGATCGACCACCGCGCCACCGGCCGGCTCAAGGGTCCGGTCTCGCCCCTGCGCGAGCGCGTCCTCGTCAAGTACGACGGCCGCGAGCAGCCGATCGACGAGACGCCGCGCACCTTCTGCGATGTCACGTTCTCCCGCGATCCGGAGGATGACACGGCGACAATTCGCACGAGCGGCTCAACCATCCTGCTCCGCAAGGGCGAGTGGAGCGAATGGGTCCCGCTGGAATTGCAGGCCGACCTGACGATCGAATCAACGCTCGCCTCGCTCGGCCTGCCGACGCGGATCCCGGGCATGGTCCGGTTCTACCTCCGCGCCGTCCACCCGAATCTGGAAGTCTACGCCACGGCCGTCAACATCGACCCGATGAACCCCGCACAGCCGATCAGCGCCCCCGCGGGATTCTCCAGGGCCATCGCCGAAACCGCGGGGCGTTACTTCACCACGGGGATTCCCGAGGACACGAAAGCCCTGCGCGCCGACGCCCTGAACGAGGACGAATTTCTCGAGATGGTCCGCCATCTCACCGGCGAGCGCACGCGGCAGTACCAGGACGCGCTGGCCGCGTTCGACGAGGGTTTCCTGTTCTTCTACTTCGGCCACACCGACCAGCTCTCGCACGTCTTCTGGCGCGACATCGACCCCGACCACCCCGGCCGCATCCCCGAGCAGGGCGATCGCTACGCCCACGTGATCGAGGACACGTACCGGGAAATGGACGTTCGCGTCGGCGAGGCCCTGGCCGTGCTCGATGCCGACGACGTGCTGATGATCATGTCCGACCACGGGTTCTCCTCGTTCCGCCGCGGGCTGAACGTGAACACCTGGCTGCGCGACGAGGGCTACCTGGTCGAAAAGCCGAACGCCGGCCGGACGTACCTGACATACGTCGACTGGAGCCGGACGAAGGCGTACGCGATCGGGATCAACTCGATCTACATCAACGTCGCCGGGCGCGAGCCGGAGGGCATCGTGACGCCGGCCGAGCGCCGGAAGCTGATGGACGAAATCTCGGCCAAGCTGCTGGCGATCCGCGACACGGACCGCGGCAATGAACCGGTGATCTCGAAGATGTACATCACCGATGACTACTACCCCGGCGCCGATCCCGATATCGCTCCCGATCTGCTCGTGGGCTACGCGGAGAACTACCGCGCGAGCTGGGCGACGACGACGGGCAACATCCGCGACCATCGCCGCGATGCCGGCGGCGGGATCCTCGTCAACCGCCTGATCGAAGACAACCGCGAACGCTGGAGCGGCGACCACTGCATCGCCGAGTATCTGGTCCCCGGCGTCGTGCTGAGCAATCGAAAGATCAGTCTCGAAGATCCGTCCCTCATCGACATCGCCCCGACGATTCTGAAGACGTTCGGCGTTCCGGCGCCGGATGCGATGAAGGGGCGGGCGTTATGGGAGTAGCGGCGAAT
Source organism: Planctomycetota bacterium (assembly GCA_045863555.1). Taxonomy (GTDB): domain Bacteria; phylum Planctomycetota; class Phycisphaerae; order UBA1845; family Fen-1342; genus JACRLV01. Next base: position 16,057 of record BTUU01000016.1, read on the forward strand.
CGCGAACGTAGCGTGGGCTCCGCCCACCGTCGCCGCCGAGGCGAACTGATGCGAGGGGTGGACCGGGCCCGCCCCATGGAAAACGACAGGAACTGAAATGTTCGGACCCAGGATCAAGCTCGACAAGGCGCTCTACGACCGGGCCAGGGCCATGGCCGAGAAGGCCGGCTACTCGTCCGTCGATGAATTCGTCGTCAACATGATCGAAAAGGAACTCGCCCGCCTCGAAGGCCCCGAAAACGAGGACCAGGGCAAGCTGGAGGAGCGCCTCCGAGGACTGGGCTACATCGAGTGAACGCCCTCAACGCCATCATCGCGTCCGTCGTCGCCGCCGTGCTCGCGCCCTTCTCGGCGCTGCCCGCGTGGGTCGGGCTCTGCCTCGTCGCGGCCGTTTCAGGCGTCCTCGCGGCCGTCGCCTTCCGCTACACCTCGAACCAGAACGCCCTCCGGCGCGTCGCCGACCGCGTCCGCGCCAGCCTCCTGGCCATGCGCCTCTTCAGCGACGATCCGCGGAACACGCTCCGGGCGCAGGGCAGCCTGCTCGCGGCGTCAGGGATGCGGCTCCTGCTATCGCTCCCGCCGCTTCTCGTCCTGATTGTGCCATTTACGCTGCTGCTCGCGCACCTGGCGATGTACTACGAGTTCCGCCCGCTCCCGCGCTCCCTTTCGCCGCTGAATGAGGCGGCGCTCCTGGAAGTGCAGCTTCACCCGGACGCCTGGGATCGGCTCTCCGGCATCCAGCCCGTCTGCCCCGACGGCGTGACGCTCAACGCCCGCGTCCGCGAGCCCGCCGCGCACCGCATCGTCTGGCGGATCACGGCCGACCGCCCGGTTCGCGGGACAGTCCAGTTCCCGGTGGACGGCATGACCGTCGAAAAGGCGCTCGTCATCGATGACAAGTCGGCCGATCTGAAATTCGCCAGCCCGCGCCGCGCCGGACCCGGCTTCTGGGACCGCCTGCTCTACCCCGGCGAGCCCGCCTTCGCCGCCGATTCGCCGATCCAGTCGATCTCGATCAGCTACCCGCCGCGCGAGACGCCGATCTTCGGCCTCACCGTCCCCTGGTGGCTCACGTTCTTCATCGTGTCGATCCTCGCCGCCCTCGCGGTGAAACCCTTCGTCGGCGTTCAATTCTGATCAGAATCCCGGTCTCCGCATCGGGTCCGCGCAAAACGAAACCGCCCGGGAAGGCAGCGCCGTCCCCGGGCGGAGTTGTTTTGGCTTCAGCGGCTCGCTCAGCCGATTTTCACAAACCGCTCAACGCTCGCCAGGTCGCGCAGCACGTCAACCGTCGCCGTGATGTTGTACTTCGCACCGCGCGTGATCGAAACCGCCGGACGGCTCTTCATCTGGTGATGCCACGTCATCGCACCGCGGCGCCACTCTTCCCACGACGGCCGCTTCTGCTGCTGCTTGCGGTGGTGCCGCACGACCGTCGGGTCCTTCCGCGCCAGACGCACAAGCGTCTTGCGGGCCCCCTCGCTGGTGGGGTTCTTCACGATTTCGAGCACGATCTTCGACCCGGGGGCGATGTTCATGGCGCAAACTCCGTCGCGGACGCAAATTCCGAGCCGAGGAATGTAGCATGCCGCGACCCCGGTCGCAAGCGTCGTTCGCGACCTCTGTGTAAATGCTTGTCGATTCGATGGTTATGAGTTGGACGTCACGGCCGGGTCCCCTCCGCCTTCGGCGGACGGTTCATCAGCTCCGTGATCGCCCCCAGCGGAGTCTTCCGGCCGTGGAGCACGTCCGAGACCGCCTGCGTGATCGGCATCTCCACCCCCAGCCGCGCCGCCAGCGCCAGCGCCGCCCCCGTCGTCGGAATGCCCTCGACCACCGACGCCCCCTCGCGCGTGATGTCCGCGATCGTCTCGCCGCTCGCGATCCGCTGCCCGGCCGTCCGGTTGCGCCCGAGCGGCGACACGCAGGTCGTGACCAGGTCGCCGACCCCCGCCAGCCCCATCAGCGTCTCAGGATACGCCCCCATCGCGACCGCGAGCCGCGTGATCTCCGCGAGACCGCGCGTGAGCAGCGCCGCCTTGGCATTGTCACCGGCGTGCAGGCCGTCGAGGATTCCCGCCGCGAGCGCGATCACATTCTTCAGCGCCCCGCCAAGTTCCACGCCGAGCAGATCAGGGTTCGTGTACACGCGGAACCACGACGTCGTCATGGCCTGCTGTACGAGCTCCGCCGTGACCGGGGGGCTCCCGGCGACGACTACGGTCGCGGGCAGGCACTTCGCCACCTCCGGCGCAATCGTCGGACCCGAGAGCACGGCCACCGCGTGGTTCGGCGCGAACTGGCGGATGATCTGCGTCGGCAGGGCGAGCGTGTTCGACTCGATGCCCTTCGTCACGCTGCAGATCGCCGCATCCGCTTCGACCAGCCTTCCGATCGACGGCCAGACGCCCCGCAGATGCTGGCACGGGACCGCGGAGATGACGAGTTCCGCGTTCGCGAGCGCGGCCGCCGCGTCGCCGGTGGGGCGGATCGGATCGGGCAGCCGGATGCCGGGCAGGTAGCGCCGGTTCTCGCGCGTCATGCGCATCTCGTCGGCCGCGTCGCGCCGGCGGCAGAGCAGGTCGACCGAAGCGCCGTTCGTGGCCAGGATCTGCGCACAGATCGTGCCCATCGCACCCGCCCCGACCACCGCTGCTTTCGAGATCATCGCCGCGCAGCCTCCCGGCCTGCCGTCCCCGGCGAGAGTATCGCGGCTCACTCGTCGTTTGTCACCGGAGCGAGCCCGGCCGCCTCGGCGCTCACTGTCGCGAGCACGCTCGGCGAAGTGTCCGCCGCGTGGATGCAGCGGTGGCGGAGAAAGACCAGGTGCGCCGACGCGACCGGACGCCCCCGGATGGTCGAGATCGATCGCGCGTAAAGCTGAATCTGCCGCGTGTACATCGCGACGCGCGCGGCGAAATCCGCGTCGTCTCGGCACCGGTCCGTCTTGTAATCGACGAATACGAGCCCCGCCGGCGTGTCAAACAGGCAGTCGACCTTCCCGCGCAAGAGCACGAAGTCGCGCCGGTCGGCCGTCGGCAGGGCGGCCACGAACGGCAGCTCCCGTTCCAGCGTCGCGGCCGACGCGACGATCGCCCGCGCGAGGTCCGTCCCGCCGAACCACGCCACGTCGGCGACGGGAATCAGCCCAGCTTCTTCGGCCGGCAGCGCGGCGGACAGGCGCAATCGGTCGATCTCCGCCGCGACCGCGCCTTCCGAGTCGAACCGCCGGATGTCGCAAAGCTGGAAGAACCGATGCACCGCCGTCCCCAGCGGCCGCCCGTCGGTCGCCCCCGATTGCTCGGCAAACGCGGGCAGCGCCAGCGGCGCAGTGGCCTCCGCCCGCCACGACGACGGATCGGCAGCCCGCTTCGCAGCGCTGACGGACACGGCCGCCGCCGTCCGGGCGAGCCGCAGGTCCGGCTCCGCCGTCAGCAGCCGCTCGGCCGCGTCGAGCCACGCAAGCTCGGCGTCGTCCAGCGACGGCAGGGGCTCATCGGCATCGCGATTCGTCTGAATTTCGCGCGGCCGCAGCGAACCGTCGTGCGTCTCGACGAGAACGCCCTTCTCGCCCGTCGCGGCCGCCGCCAGAAGGACCCATTCGAGCATGGACCGCGCGGTCAACCGGTCGAGCAGCGAAGGCGCGCTCCCATCCTCGAAGCGCAGTTTCATCGCCGCGTACCGCTCGCCGTCGCCATGCCCAATGATGACGAGCCGCTCGCGGGCGCGCGTCGCCGCGACGTAGAGCAGCCGCATTTCCTCTTCGAGTTCCCGCGCCTCGGCCGACTGCCGCAGCACGGGGTACGCCGCCGACACGACATCACGCCGATCGGGATAGTCGAAGAACGACAGCCCGACGCCGAGCGATTCGTCGAGGAGCACCGCGCCGTGCCGCCCGCGCCGTGAAAACTCCGCCCCGGCGCCCAGCAGCAGCACCACGGGAAATTCGAGCCCCTTCGCCGCGTGGATCGTCATGATCCGCACGACGTCCCCGTCCGGCGCCGAGCCGCCCGCGGGCGAGAAACCTTCGAGTTCGAGCTCGTCCAGGTGATCCGCAAACTCGGCCGGGTCGTGCAACCCCGCGTCGCCGCACTCGCGCGCATAGCGCTCGACCGCGCGCAGCATCGCCACGCGGTGCTGTCCTCCCGGCAGCGCCTCGGCAAACGAGTAGAACCCGCCCTCGCGCAGAATCATCGCGACCAGCTCCGGCAATCCGCGCGTTCGGCTCGCCTCGCGCCAGCGATCGATCCTCCCCAGCGCGGCCGCGATTCGCATGCGAAGTCCACGATCGCCATCCGAATTCTGGAACGCCGTGAGCCGTTCAAAGAAATCGCCGTGCTCCGCCGCCGCGCGGATCTGCATCAGCTCGCCCACCGTCAGCCCGACGAGCGGCGAGCGCAGATACGCGGCCAGCGCCAGGTCCTGCCGCCGGCACCTCAGCAGCGTGAGAATCGTCCGCAGGTCGCCCACCTCGACGCAGTCAAGCATCGACTCGCGCCCGATCGCGGCACAGGGTATCCCCTCGTGCCGCAGCGCCGCCGCAAGCAGGGCCGCGTTCCCGCGCGCCGATCGCAGGAGGATGACGATGTCGCTCCACCGCAGCGGTCGCAGCCGCAATTCGCCATCCGCGCCGCGCTCGGGCACCCGCGCGCCCCCGTTTATCAGCGCCTGAAGCCGGCCGGCCGCGATCAGGGCCTCGCGCTCGATGCGTTCGAGCGGCATCTCACCCCCATCGCCCTGTCGTGGTTCGTCGCCGTTCGAGGCCTCGCCCGTCTCCTCGCCTTTCTCACCGCTTGCTTCCGCGCGGGTATCGACAATGTGCACTTCCACGCGCGGCGCGCCGTCCAGCGTCGGGTTCGCGATCTCCGCCCGCATCGCCACGAGCCGCGCATCCGCATCGTAGCGCGTCCCCCCGAGCTGCGAATCGAAAAGCCGCTCAAACCACGCATTCAGCGGCTCAAGCACGCCCGTGTGCGCCCGAAAATTGTCCGCCAGCGGCAGCACGCGCCCCTCGACGCGCCCGCCGCGCATGGCCTCCGCGAGTTCCGCGAACAGCCGCGGCTCCGCCTCGCGAAAACCGTAGATGCTCTGCTTCAGGTCCCCGACCAGGAACCGATTGCCGCGCCCCGGTTCGTGCCGCGCGATCAGCCGCACCAGCTCGGCCTGCACCGGGCTCGTATCCTGGTATTCGTCGACGAGGATGTGCTCGTACCGCCCCCGCAGCGCCAGTGCCAGCTCCGTCGGCTCCAGAACGCCGCTCTTCCCGGGCCGGCCCAGCAGCCGCAGCGCCGCCCGTTGAATGTCGCCGAACTCATACGCGGCGCGGCGGCTCTTTTCCGCACGCAGCGCGTCGCGATACCGCATCGCGAGCTCGACCAGCAGCCCGACCCAGCGCCGCGCCTCTCCCGCCGTCGCGAGGATGCCCGCAATGACCTCCCGGCTCCACGCGTCAAAACGGCCCTGGAGCCAGCGCTTCCGCAGTTCCTGGATCGTCGACTTGTCCGGCTCTTCCACGCGCGGTTTGCGAAGCCCCAGCCGACCTTCGAGCATGCCAACCGCCGTCTCGATCGATGCCGGCGCGGCCAGCGCCCGTTCGAGGCTGAGCAGCGCCTCGCGATAATCCGCCACCACCGCCCGCCCGGGCTCGCTCGCCATCCGCTCGATGACCGCCGGAAGCTCCGCCAGTTGAAATCGGCACTCCCGCCGAACCGCGTCCGCCAGGATCCCCCGCGCCGCCGTCGCCGTCGCGTCATCATCCAGCCGCGCCGCCTCGCGCTGTCGCGCCACCCACGACTCCGCGTCGATCAGGTGGTCAAAGTGCGCGCTGGTCGCCCGGATCGCCTCCCGCAGAAACTCATCGCTCGGCCGCACGTGCCGCCGCACCCATTCCTGCATCGGCCCCGAGAGCGGCACGGTGCCCGCGTACAGCGACTCCAGCAGCTCCTCGAGGACGCGCTCGCGCAGCAGCCCCGCCTGCTCCGGGCTCAGTACCGCATACGCCGGATCAATCTCTGCCGCGTGAAAATTGTCGCGCACGAGCCGCCCACACCACGCATCGAACGTGCCGATCTCCGCCGTATCCAGCAGCGCCGCCTGAAGCCGCAGGTGCCCCCGCGTCTCACCCGTCGCGCGGGCCGCTTCCTCGCGCAGCATCCGACCGATGCGCGCCCGCAGCTCCGCCGCGGCCGCACGCGTGAACGTGACGACCAGCAGTTGATCGACTCGGATCCGCGGCGACCCCTGCGCCAGCAGCCGGATGCAGCGTCGCGCCATCACCTCGGTCTTGCCCGAGCCGGCCGACGCAGACACGAGCAATGCCAGCCCGTCCGTCTCGATCGCCGCGCGCTGTCGGTCCGTCGGCGTCATGGCGGACTCCGGCGACGGCGGGGTTTCGCGGGCGGTTCAGCCGGGGTCGGCGGGGGGTCCTCCGGTGGTGGGGCCTCATAGTTGATCTGCGGCAGTCGCACCTCCGCCACCCGCGCGTCATTGAAAATCGGCTCAAACCGGCACAGCCGCTGGTAGTCGCAGCTCCGGCACGCCAGCGTCCGCTTCTCGATCAGCGGCTCGATCGCCACGCGCCCGTCGCGGATGCCCTTCGCCGCCTCCGCGATCGTCTCCCGCGCCGCCTCGCCGTACGCGTCGAGTTCCCCGCGCGGCACGACATCCCCGGCGATGCGGCCGTTCTTCTGTCGCGTGATCGCCGCGACCGGGGATTTTCCGCCCTCCTCCAGCCCCGGATGCAGCCCCGGCCAGATGACCTCGTCGAAGATCCCGACCGGCCGGTACATCATCATCCGCCGCCCGGCTTCGTCGAACCCGGCCACATACCCGCGGTCGAGAACCGCGGATTCGGGGTAGAGCGGCGCGATCAGCGCCCCGGCCCACTCCACGTGTTTTCCACGCTCGGTGAACAGCTCGCGCGCGACGAGCGAATACGCGATCGCCTGGAGCCTGTGGCCGGTCAGGAACCTCCCGCGAATCGCCCGCGCCGTCGGCTTGTAATCGTAGATGAGCAGCCGGCGCACGCTCCCGTCGTCCCACGCATCCACCCGGTCGATGCTCCCGCGCAGCCCCACCCGTCCCGCTTTCGTCTCGAGCGCCGCGGGCGTCGTCGGCGCGCCATTCTCATCCCGGCCGAAGCGCCGTTCCGCGGCGATCGGCCGGAAATGGCCCAGGCGCCACCGCGCCGCGTGAACCCGCACCACGTCATCGAGAAACGGCTCCAGCGCCGATGCCAGAAATCGGGCGTGCTCCGTGCGCCCCACCGATTCGAGCTCACGCTCCCGCCAGCGGCTGATCGCGCTCCGAAGCAGCGCCGTCCATTCGTCGTCCGTCATCCGCCCGGCGTCACGCGCGCTCGCGGCCGAATTCACGTCCGCCAGGATCGCGTGAGCCGCGGTGCCGAGGGCCCATTCGACCGGCTCCGGTCCGCGGCGCGACGTCAGCTTGAGCCGGTAGCGGGCCAGATGCTGAAACGGGCACTGCACGTACGATTCGAGCTCCGACGGCGAACCGACCCACAGAAATCCGTCGTCGCGCAGCGTCGCTTCCAGGTCGCCGGCGATGTTTGCGTACGTTTTTCCCCGGAACAGAAACTCCACCGCCGGTGCGAATTCCGGCCGTGCCCGCAGGCGCCCTTCAAGCGACCGCCACAATCCGCGCTCGGGCCCCTGTCCGCTGCGCAGCGCTCTCCGCCCGAATTCAGCGGGTACAACCGGCGCTTCGGGCAGCCGCGCCCCGTCGCCCGCCTTCGAAACCCGGATTGCCCGATCGCCAAAGGCCCGAATCGCCTCGTCGACCAGCGGCGACGGAAAAAGCTCTGCGTCATCATCCCCGCGCGCGGCGAAGCTCAGCGTCAGTCGCTCCGACGCGCGCGTCATTGCGATGTACCCCAGCAGCCGCTCGCCGTAGACGTCGTCCCGGTTCGACTTCGGCGCGGCCAGACCCGCCGCCGTCAGCGCCGTGCGCTCATCGGGCAGAAGCAGCGCATCCTCGGCCGGCGGCGCGGGAAAGATCCCCTCATTCATCGCCACGAGCCACACCCGCCGCAGTTCGGGGTGCCGGCTCCGATCAATCGACCCGACCAGCACCTGGTCCAGCGTCGCCGGCGCAACGCCGAATGACATCTCGTCGAGCGCCGACGTCAGAACTGCCGCAAACTCATCAATCGACAGCGGCGCGTCGACCAGCACCGAATCAACGTCATCGAAAAACTCGCACAGCGACTCCCACACCAGCCGGTGCTGTTCGCTCGCGTCAAAGTCGCCGCGCTCGCGCGACTCCTCGATCCACGCCGCGATCTTCCGCGGCGCCGCCAGCAATTCCAGCGCCGCAAACAGCGCCCGGCCCCAGTCGCGGCCGGTCGGCGATTCCGTCGGCGCCAGCAGCCTTCGCACCGCCAACACGGCCCGCGCAATCCGCCGCCGCAGCTCGCCGACGGATTTCCCGCAGCGATGTTCCTCCGGCCACGACTCATCCATCCAGCGCGCCGACCCCCGAATCTCCGACTGAAGCAGCAACTGCTCCAGGTCCTCCAGGTCCTCACGCCGCCCGGGCAGGACCTGCGTCCGCAGCAGTCGCAGCCCGGCGGTCGTCGACAGATCGCTCCGCGCCGCTTCCAGCAGCGCAGTCGCCAGTCGCGCCAGGGCGTGCGCGGCTACCGGCCGACGGTCATCCAGAAAGTAGGGGACGCCGTATTCCTCAAAAACGTCGGCGATGTCGTAAACCAGCGGCCGCAGGTCGCGGACGATCACGGCACAATCTCGAAATCGCAGTTCGCCGCCCGATTCGAGCACCTGCCGCCGGATCGCCGCTGCCGCGCTGCGCAGTTCATCCAGGTGTGTGTCGCAGCGGACAACGCGAATGGCGTCCGCCGCCGCCGGCGCAAGCTCGATCGGCATCGGCGTTCCCGTCAGCGCCCGCTCCAGCCACGCCAGTGCCGGGGCTTTTCCAAACCGCGGCGGTGTCGCGGGGTCCAGCCGGAGCGGCGGCTCCGTGCCGATGTTCTCATCCGCGAACCGGCGCATCAGCGTCTGCCACGTCTCACCGGTTCGACGGAACAGGTCAAACGGGTCGGACGCCGGCTGCGGCGCGGCCGCGGGCTCGCACAGCAGCGTGATTTCCATCCGCGCCGCCAGCCGCCCCAGCGCGACCAGCGTCTCCACCTCCTGCCCCGTGAAGCCCGCGAATCCGTCAACCCAGATTCGGGCCCCGGCCAGCCGCGGACTCGCGAACAACCGCTCGCGCAGCAGCGCGAGTCGAAACGCCGGGTCAGCCCTCTCCGGGCCGAGCCACTGGAGGTAGAGTGAGTAGACCGATGCTATGGCCGCGGCGCGCCGCCGCGCGGCCGGACGTTCGAGCCGGGCCGCCGCGCGGGCCAGGTCCTCGGGCTTGACCGCCTCGCGCAGCAGTTCATCGATGACCTTGTCCAGCTTGGAGAAGAAGCCCTCGCTCCGCGCGGCCGCCCCGAACGCCGCCACGGTCTCCGGCATGCGCGTCGCGATCGATCGGAGCGCCAGCGTCCGCGTCTGCCGCGAGAGAATGCGCGGCTCACCGCCGGTCACCTCAAAGACGCGCGTCGCGAGCCGCGAGAAGCTCAGCACCTCCGCCCCGGCGAAGCCGCCGGTCGGCGATCGCCGTGCGAGTTCCCGCTCCATCTGAAACGTCGCCTGTTCCGGAACGATGAGCAGGCAGCCCGTGGCGTCTCGCGGTTCAGCCGCGATCGCGCGCAGCAGCGACTCGACGCAATGATGCGTCTTGCCTGCGCCCGATCGCCCCAGCACGAACCGAACCGCCATCCCGGCCTCCCGCGCACGCCTCCGCGTCCGGTTCGGATGATCAGCCGGTGGGGCGCCTTCGTCAAAGACGCCGAATCAGTCCAAATGTGTGAGAAATTTCCGCGCGTCGGCCACGAATTCGCGCCCAGACGAAAAACCCCCGCCCCGCGCGGGTGACCGACGCGAGGCGGGTGCCCAGACAAGTTTCAATCGCCCCGTGCCGTGGCGAGCCGCGCGTCAGTGCCGGCGCCGCACCATCGGAATCACGCCCAGCGCCAGAAGCACCAGCGACGCCGGCTCCGGAACCGTCGCGATCCAGAACATGTCGTCAAAGCCCGTCCCCGCGTTCGTCGGCGACTGCGAGCCGTAGTACGGCCAGTTCTGCGCCCGCTGCCCCCACGAATAGCCCTCGCCGACGTCCGCACCCCATCCCGCCAGGAGAAAATCATGCTGATCGGCGTCGATCAGAATCCCCGCCCGGATCTGGTCCGATGAATCCGCAAACCCGATCCACCAGCCGATGTCATCCGTGTGGCTGATCGCCACTTCGTCCGCATCGCTCGCAGTCAGGCCGGAAAACGCCGAGTAGAGGTCTTCCGCGCCGATCATCGCCGTCGCCGCCGCGAGCGCTTCCGCCTCGGAGAGCGGTGCACCGGGTGCGGGCCGCGTCGGTTCGCCGACCTCCGCCGGCGCGGGATCGGGGTCGACGACGCTGGCCAGCTTGCCGTTCCACGTCGTGCCCCAGCGGCTGCCCGTCTGGTAGCTCTTCTTCCACGTTTCGTACGAGACCTTCTGTTTCTTCCCCGCCTTCATCGCCAGGTTCGGATCGTTGATGTACACGTTCTGCACCGTGAAATTTCCAGTGCTCGGCCGCGCACTCGTCTCAACACCCGTGACCGCGACCCAGTGATCGCCGCGAAAAATCAGCGATGCCGACGGCGTGCCGAAAACCTCCGCCGTGTACGCCAGCTTCCCGACCGCCTTCGCGACGTCCGCGCCGTTCTGCACGTCGATCCGCCACCGGTCCGCCGGGCTGCTCCGCGTATCATTCGCGACGATCGCCGCCCGCAGACCGTTTGGGTCCGTCGCGTACGCCTCGCCCTCCGTGTTGTTCGCGCGGATCGTGGTCCAGAGCTGATCCTGCGTCCGGTCCCGGCCGCTGACCGGCGTCGAGTTGAGGATCATCCGCGCGGTCGCGGGCCCGCAGTAATTCGCCTGCTCCTGGCGGTACCAGGGCGTCGCGTTCACCGGCCCCCAGATGTCGGCCGACGCCGGCGCGATCGCCAGGACGCATGCGGCAATTCCCGCAGACCAGCGCGTGCGAATGTCGCAGCCACCGAACGTCATCGTTTGGATCCGAGTCATCGCAGTTCTCCACGGCCCAACAGGGGGCCGAGCCTGCGCTCCGGCGACAGGGGACCGAGCCGGTGTTGGGAGCCGCTCGTCGGGCGTCCCGCACGTCGCCATCCGTCATCGCGTGATTTCGCGCGCCCGGCCGTCAGAAATTCGCCCAGTTGCGCAAGATTCCCCAAAATGCAATTGCCGGCCCGAAGACCTCTGAGCGACTCGCCGCCGCGGCTATAATCCTAAGTGTGGGTCGAAGGGGAGGTTTTTCCGGAGACCCGCCATGCTTCGTTCCCTGCCCGTGCTCGTCGCCGCCCTCTCGATCCTCCTCATCGCCGGCTGTCCGCCGTGCGATCCCTGGGACGATCCGAACACGCCCGCGAACGAAAACGCGCCCGCGAATTCGAATGAACCCGACAACTCCAATGCGCCCGACGATCCGGCCCCGCTGACGACCACCGGCACCTTCGCCGGCGAAATCACCGGCACGTTTCAGCGCCAGATCGACGGCGTCGCCCAGGAGGCGCAATCGCAGGCCGTCCGCGTCTGGATCGAATTCGACCAGGGACGCCTCGTCTCGATCCGGCCTTTCGGACCCTCCGGCTGGTGGTTCGGCTGGGTGGAGGGGGCCGCGGTAACCGAGGTCGGCGACGTGGACGACACGCAAATGTTCACCAACACGTCACACCTCAGCGAGACGGTCACCCTTTCAAGCTACGACGTGGATGAACAGCGGATACTCCTCACCGTGAGCGTCGAATTCTCAAGCCGCCGCGGCGGAAACGCCGAGGTCATCAACGGAACCTCGACCCAGACATTCGAACTCCGCCCCGACGGCGCGAATCTCAACCTCGTTCTCACCGGCGATTTCGATTTCTCGCTCGTCACGCAGAACCCCGCCAATCCCGGCCTGACGACGCAGAACGCGCAGCAGTTTTCCGGCTCCGGCACGCTCACCCCCGCGACCCCATGATCGGATCGCGGAATGAGCCGTGCGCACGGCGGCGCCCCCCCCCGCGGGCGCGGCCCACTGCTGCACGTTGCATCGTCTTCGCGGAATGCAGGCCGAATCAGCCCGCTAGGGTTGGGGACCGACCGCCGCCGCGTCGATCGCGGGCCGCGGCCAGTCGCGGTCGATTGCCCGTTGAATCGCCTGTCGAACGAATTCGTCCAGTGACGTGATCGTCGCCTCACGCGCCAGTTTCACGACGTACTCTGCCGCCAGCCGGTTGAATTTCTCATCGCGCAGCCGATCCCGGATCTCGTCCTGCGCCTCCTGGAAGCTTCGCGTCTGCGGCGCGTCGACCCGCCCGCACTTGACCAGGTACCAGCCGCTCTCCGTCTCGATCGGCTCGCTGACCTGCCCCTCCGAAAACTCGAAAATCGGTTTGGAAATAGCATCGAGCGGCGCCTGGAGCGGCACGCCGATCATCCCCCACGAACCGCCCCGGTCCGCGCCCATCCCCTTCGAGAATTCCAGCGCCGCCTCCCCGAAGTCACGCCCGCCCGCGACCGCCTCCGCCGCCGCACGGATGTGCCGCATCGCCGCCAGCCGCGCCTGCGCCTTCTGACCCGGCGACGCGGATTCCCACGTCGTTCCCTCATCGAGAAACTTGTCGAACGGCGCTTCGATCACCAGCAACTCGCGGGCCGCGGGCGTCCGATACCGCGCCAGGCTCGCCTCATACGCCTCGTAAAGCTCCTCGCGCCGGATCTGGATCTTCGGCATGAGCAGGTCGCGCGTGTAGCTTCGAACCACGATCTGCCGCTTCAGCATCTCCTTGAATTGTGCCTTCGTCAGCCCGTATCGATCCAGCTCCGCCAGCAGCCGCGCCGTGCTTCCGTCGAAAAATCGCGCCACCCGCTGGTTGAATTCCGTATCCACCGCCGTGTCCAGCGCCTTCACCTGCGCCTCTTCCAGCTTCGCCATCCCCTTCTCATAAACCAGCAGCCCGCCGACCTCCTGCTGCGTGCTCGTCCGCACGATCCGCTCAACCGCCTCGCGCACGCCCTCCGCCGTCCGGTTCTTCCGCGCCTCCAGAATCTGCTCCCGCAGCGGATACAGAACCTGAGCGACCGAGATCACCTCCCGGTTCACCATCAGAATGTCGCCCCGCATCGCGCTCGCTTCCGACTGGATCGGCGGTGGAACCACATTCGTCGGCCGAGCCGCGTCAAAACGCGCCCGTTCCGCCGCTACGATCGGCGCGTCCGTCGGCGTAACCTCCCCGGCACGAATCCGCTGTTCACGCTCGGCCGCGAGTTCCGCTTCCGTCTTCAGCACGGGACGGCTCGCGTCCGGCGGCGCGGCGCTGCTCTCGGCCTTGCCGCTCTTGCAGCCGGCGGCCATACCCGCGAACAAAACGATGCCGCATCCAAAATACGCGGCGATTCGGCCAGATTTGCACATGATCCGCCAACTATAGCCGCTGCACCGCCGGAACCAAACGGCAGACCGGCGTCATTCCGCAGGGACGATCCGGCCGCTGCACTCGCCGAACCCGACCCGATAGCCATCGCCCTGCGCCCAGCCGCGCATCACGATCCGATCCCCGTCCGCGATGAACTTCCGCTGCTCGCCGCCGGGCAGCGTGAGCGGGCGTTCACCCCGCCACGTCAGCTCCAGCAGGCTCCCCGCCGAATCCGGCGTCGGGCCGCTGATCGTCCCGCTCGCGAGCAGGTCGCCGGGGCGCAGGTTGCACCCGGTCACCGTGTGATGCGCAAGCTGCTGGGCCATGCTCCAATACAGGTGCCGGAAATTCGAGCGGCAGATCACGTGCGGCTCAGCCATCTTCGCACTCTGGATCGCAACCTCGAGCTGAATGTCGAACGTGCCGCGCGGCGATGGCGGGCGCAGATAGTCGAGCGGGGCCGGCTCCTGCACCGGGCCCGCGCAGCGGAAAGGCTCCAGCGCGTCGAGCGTCACCACCCACGGCGAGATAGTCGTCGCAAAGTTCTTCGCCAGAAACGGCCCGAGCGGCACGTATTCCCACTTCTGGATGTCCCGCGCCGACCAGTCATTCACCAGCACCATCCCGAAAATGTGCTCCTCGGCCGATCCGATCTCGACCGACCGTCCCAGATCGTTGCCCGGTCCCACGAAGAACCCGGTCTCCAGCTCGAAATCCACCAGCCGGCTCGGGCCGAACGTCGGCGCAGCCGCGTCGTCCGCCTTCGTCTGCCCCCGCGGCCGGCGGACGTCGCCGCCGCTGGGAATGATCGAACTGGCCCGGCCGTGATATCCGACCGGCAGCCAGAGCCAGTTCGGCTGAAGCGCGTTGTCCTTGCCGCGCATCATGATGCCCACGTTGGTCGCATGTTCGCGCGACGAGTAGAAATCGGTGTAATCGCCGATCTCCGCGGGCAGATGCATCGTCACCCGATCGACCGAAATTAGCGCTTCGGCCCGCAGCCCCGCGTCATCGCGCAGCGTCGGCGAGTCGCCGCAGAGGAGATCGGAGAGGATTTTCCGCACCGCCCGCCATGCCGGCCGCCCCTTCGACATGAACTTGTTCAGCGACCATTTGCACAGCACGTGCTCGTCGCCGAAAACGCTCTTGAACAGGCCGCGATGCTCAATCACGCGAAGATCCAGCACAAAATCGCCGATTCTGACGCCGATTCGCGGTTTTTCCTGGTCGGGCGTGCTGAAGACGCCATAGGGCAGGTTCTGGATCGGAAAGTCGGAATCGGGGGCGACATCGATGAACGAACGCATGGCAAACCTCTGGCAACCGTGAATTTTGGCAAGAGTGTAACACCCGGCGAGGTGTGGCACATCGCGCAGGTCCGACTACACTGTGGCGTCGGACGGTGGGCTGGGCCACCCGATGCAGCGCCGCCGCGGGGCAGTGGTACACGGAGAGAGCATGAACCTGGTGACCGGAGCGACCGGCCTTCTCGGAAGTCACATTGTCGAGCAGCTTCGACGGCGGAATCGCCCCGTCCGCGTGCTCATCCGCCGCGGCAGCGACCGCTCCTGGCTCGAAACCCAGGGCGTCGAGTTCGCGGAAGGCGACGTCACCGACCCCGCGTCGCTCAAGAAAGCCTGCGAGGGCGTCGAAGTCGTCTACCACGCCGCCGCCCGCGTCGGCGACTGGGGCCCGTGGGAAGAGTTCCAGCGGATCACGATCGACGGCACGCGCAATCTCATCGACGCGGCCGTCGCAGCCAAGGTCCGCCGCTTCCTGCACATCAGCTCGATCAGCGTCTACGGCTACCACACGAAGGAAGGCGAGGTCGACGAGAGCTTCGGCCTCGGCTTCGGCATGTACAAGTGGGCCTATTACACGCGCTCGAAGGTCGAGGCGGAAAAGCTCGTCTGGGAAGCCCAGAAGTCCGGCCGCCTCCAGGCGACGATCATCCGCCCCTCGTGGATCTACGGCCCGCGCGATCGCACGACGATCGCCCGGCTCGTCCGCATCCTCCGCGAAGGCAAGGCCCGCATCCTCGGCCCCGGCGACAACCGCCTGAACGTCTGCTACGCCGGCAACATCGCCGAGGCCTCGATCCTCGCCGTCGACAGCCCCCAGGCGATCGGCGAGGCGTTCAACGTCTCGAACGACGGCGACATCACGCAGAAGCAGTACTTCGACATCCTGGCCAAGGCGATCGGCTGCCCGCCGCCGAAGGTGCACGTGCCCTATCGCATCGGCTATTTCGTCGGCTTCGTGCTCGAATGCCTCGGCCACATGTTCAAGTGGAAGAAGCCGCCGTTCATCACCCGCTACGCCGTCTGGCTCATGGGCCGCCGCTCCTACTTCCCGGCCGAAAAGGCCCGCCGCGTCCTCGGCTGGAAGTCGACGGTGACCTACGACGTCGGCGTGCCGATGACCGTGAAGTGGTACCTCGACCAGGTGAAAGCAGCTGGCCACGCGCCGCTGCCGCCGGACCGCAAGCCGGCCGCCGCGGCAATGTAGCCAATGTTGAAGAGGTCCGACGCCATGAGTGACGCATCCGTCGGTAAAATCCGGGCCATCGCCATCAAAACCGCCGAGTCCGGCCCGATGCGCGAAGTCGAGGAAGCCGTTGCCGAAGTCGACGGCGGCCTCGTCGGCGGCGTGAAGCCCTCGCCCGACCGCGGCATCACCTTCCTCGCCACCGCCCACTGGCGTCAGGTCATGGGCGAACTGAACGCCAACCTCCCGTGGCACACGCGCCGCGCCAACGTGCTCATCGAGGCCGAATCCCTCGCCCACCTGATCGGCAAGCTCCTTCGATTCGGCGAGGTCGAAGTCCAGGTCATCAACGAGACCCGGCCCTGCGGACTCATGGATCAGTTCCTCCCCGGCCTCAAGGACGCCCTCAAGCCAGACTGCCGCGCCGGTGTCTACGGCCGCGTCATTTGCGGCGGCGTCTTCCGCATCGGCGACACGGCCACGGCATCCGACGCAACCGCCGGGTAAACTCCGCAAAGCGTGGGCGCCGCCCGCCACAGGTCCGAAAGGCAGCCCAGCCGCCCCCGGCTGTGCGGCAGGAGCGTTTGTGCAATGCCGAAAGCCGTCCCCGGTCGCCGACTCTTCGTCTTCGGCTGCTACGGCCTGCTCCTCTTCGGCCTCGCCCACGCCCTGGCAGTCGTAAAGGCCCTCGCCGGCCCGGCGAACGACGCCGAGAAGGCGGTCGTCACCACCATGCAGAATCACGTCGAGTACTTCGGGCCGCTGAAAATGACCGCCTGGGGGGCGATGCAGACCCTCAGCACCAGCTACTCGATCCTGCTCATCCAGTCCGGCGTGCTGAGCCTCCTGCTCCTCGACGCCGCAATCGCCGCCGGCCGGTTCCTCGCGCTCACGATCGTAAACATCCTCTTCCTCCTGGCCATCCTGGTCGTCTCCACGCTCTACCAGATTCTCCCGCCGATGGTCTTCGCCGCGGCCGTCGCGGCCCTCTTCGCCGCATCGATGTTCCTGCAGAAGGGGCCGCATCCGGAACCGGATAGCCCCCCCCGAAGCGGAGCCGCCCCGTGATCATCGAGAACATCGGCTACCTGCCGCTCGTCCCGCCCGGCCCCGTGCCCGGCCTCCGGATGCGCAACGTGGCCGAGCTTCGAGACGCCGCGCTCTGGCTCCGCAACGGGCGCATCGAGTGGGTCGGCCCGCGTGCGGAACTGCCCGCGGAAGCCACCAGCGATGGTGAACATCTTGACGCCGCCTGCGGCTGCGTCATTCCCGGTCTCATCGACTGCCACACGCACATCCCGTTTGCGGGGGAGCGGCGCGGCGAGTTCGTCCGGCGAATCGGCGGTGAAACCTACCTCTCGATCATGCAGTCCGGGGGCGGCATCCGCGTCAGCACAGCCGCGGTCCGCGCGGCGAGCATAGACGAGCTCGTTGCCGAAAACCTCCCCCGTCTCGCCCGAATGCTCGCCGAAGGGGTAACCACCTGCGAGTGCAAGAGCGGCTACGGACTGTCACCTGACGATGAGCTAAGCCAACTTTGCGCGGTCAGACTCCTCGGAAAAAAGCAGCCGATCGAGCTGGTCGCGACCTATCTCGGCGCGCACGCCATCCCGGCAGAATTCGATGGCCGGGCGGATGCGTTTCTCGATGTGATCGCCGACGCAGAGCTGTTGGAGTTCATCGCCGATGAGAAACTCGCGCGATTCTGCGATGTTTTCTGCGATCGCGGCGCATTCGACGTCCCCCAGGCCCGCCGCGTGCTCGAAGCCGGCGTGAAGGCCGGCCTGCGCCCGAAGATGCACGCGGACGAGCTCGCGCAGGTCGGCGCCTCGCGCCTCGCCGGCGAGCTCCGCGCCATCTCGGCCGATCATCTGGAAACGATCGACGACGGCGGCATCGCGGCGCTGAAGGCGGGGGGGACGATCGCCGTCGTCCTCCCCGGCACGTCCTTCTTCCTCGGCATCCATCACGCCGACGCACGCAAGATCATGAATGCGGATGTGCCGCTGGCGCTCGCGACCGACTGCAACCCCGGCTCCAGCCACATCGAGTCGCTCCCGCTCGTCATGAACATCGCCTGCTGCCAGCTCCGGCTGCTGCCGATGGAAGCGCTTGTCGCCTGCACGGCCAACGCCGCGGCGGCAATCGGCGAACAGGCGCGACTGGGAGCGATGAAGCCCGGCTACGCCGCCGACCTGACCATCCTCGACGCGGCGGATGTGAGCGACTGGATGTACACGCCCGGCCGCAACCGCGTGCGAATGGTCATCAAGGCCGGCCGCATCGTGTATCGTCAATCTTCATAATCATCACGGATTTTTCTCTGCGCCTCCGCGTCTCTGCGTGAGCCTTCTGCCCTCGCCGCAGACGGAGAGCGTCAGCGATCCTCAGAGCAACCGCTCGTAATCCGCAAACCGCTTGTCGAGTCCCTTTCGCGTCTCGCCGCCGTCCGCGCCATACCCCTTCTTGTCGAGCACCATTGCCTCAAACCAGTCCACCATGCCCGTCCAGTCGGCGAGGCTGATATGCTCGCTCGCGATCTTCTTCCGCTCCGTGTCCATGTTGTGGTAGTTGCCCAGCGCCACGCACATTCCCGTGGCCGCATAGCCGTACGCGTAATACGCCGTCGACTCGCACGTCCCGCCGTCCATCAGCTTGCGCTGATAGCGGAACGACTTCTTCCGCTCGGCCAGCTCCACCGCGACGCGGTTGCAGAACGCCGTCACCTCCGGCGTGAAGACGCTCGATTTGTCGCCGACCCGCAGGATCGGCCCGTCGCCGATCCGGGCGTTTGGCAGCGTTTTGCTCGTTTCAATCGCGATGATCGGCAGCTTGCGCGGAATCGTCCCGATTTTCGCCGCCCCGATCGCCCCCACAAACCCGACTTCCTCCGCCCGCGTAAACAGGCAATACACGTCCGCCCGCGCCCGCTTCTTCGCCAGCCGCTCCAGCAGTGCAATCATCGCCGCGCAGCCCGCGATGTCGTCGCAGCCGCGCGCATGCACAAGCCCGCGACGATCCAGAGCCGGCTCCGGCAGATCCCACATCCCCGGCGAACCCGCCTCGACCGGCGCAGAAACCCGCACCGCGACCTCCTCCGGCCGCGCCGTCCGCCCGATCATCCGGTACAGCTTCGCCGTCTTCGTCACCTCAGCAATGCGGCCCTTCACCCACTCGCCGCCGCTCCAGAACCGCACGCGCGTCCCCAGGAAGTACTCCGGCTCCACCCAGCCGCGAAACGCCGCCCGGAGCGTCTTTCGATCGGTCATCTCCAGCGCCGCAAAACCCGGATGATCCGTGTGCGCCGTGAAAACCAGCGGCGACACCTTCGGCGGCTGATGGCGATATCGCGCCAGCAGATTGCCCCAGCGGTCACGCGTCACCTTCACGCCCGGCAGCGCCGTGCACGCGCTCTTCACGTACCCCATGACCGCCGCCTCAACGAACGGCGCAGTCGGAAGAGCAAGCAACTCACGCAGAATCTTCGGCAAACTCATCGACAGCTCCAAATTCAATGCAGAGTAAAGAACGCAGGATGCAGAACGAATGAACGAAGCGGCCTCGCTCTTCGAGCCGCGACACATAAACGCGAGCGTTCGCTATGCCTCGTGGTGCGGGTTGTATTGTATTTGTTCTGCATTCATCATTCATCATTTCTTCCGCTCATACGTCTCCGCCAGCTCCCGCAGCCGTTTCGCGTGCCGCCCCGTCGCCGCCCCCGGCTTCATCCGCCACTCCCAGTTCCCCCGCGCCGTCGCCGGCGTATTCATCCGCCCGCGATTGTCCAGCCCGAGGATGTCCTGCATCGGCACGATCACCGTATTCGCCGGAGAAGCGTACAGCGCCCGGATCATCGCCTCGCCGATCTCGCCCGGCCGCGCGTTCAGATACCGCAGCGCCCGCGCCCGCGTCGTCAGACCGTCCGCCCCGCGCCGCCCGTCCAGCCCCTTGAACCACCCCAGCGCCGTCTCGTTGTCGTGCGTCCCCGTGTACGCAACGCAGTTCCGCGGATAGTTGTGCGGCTGATCGAACCGCGCTCCCTCCCAGAACGCATTCTGGAGAATCCGCATCCCCGGATAGCCCAGCGCGTCGCGCAGCTCGACGGCCCCTTGCACCACGTTCCCCAGATCCTCGGCCACGATCTGCGGCCGGCGAATCGCCGCGTGCACCGCCCGAAACAGCGCCTGCCCCGGCGATTCCTCATAATGCCCATGCTGCGCCGTCTTCGCCCGCCCGCTCACCACCCAGTGCTGGTAAAAGCCCAGAAAATGGTCGATCCGCACCGCGTCAAACAGCGCCAGCGTCCGCCGAAACCGCGCAATCCACCACCGGAATCCGCTTTTCTCGTGCGCCGGCCACGCAAACAGCGGATGCCCCCAGAGCTGGCCCGTGTCGCTGAAACTGTCCGGCGGACAGCCCGAAACCTCCCGCGCCCGGCCGGCCGCGTCCAGCCGAAACAGCTCCTGGTTCGCCCAGACATCCGACGACTCGCCCGCCACGAAGATCGGCACGTCGCCCATGAGCCCGACGCCCCGCTGCCCCGCGTACGCCCGCAGCGCGGACCACTGCCGCTCGAATTGGAACTGCACGAACGCGTGAAACTCAATCTCGGCCGCGAGTTCCTGCCGCGCGCGGGCCATCGCCGCGCGCCCCCGCCGCCGGAATTCGCCCGGCCACTGGTGCCACTTCGTCGTCTTGAAGCGCGTCGCCAGCGCCCGAAAGAGCGTGTAGTCATCCAGCCAGCCGGCCTGCTCCGTGCGAAACTCCTCGAACGCAGCGAGCCGCCCCGATTCGGCCTCGCGTGAGAATCGCCGCTGCGCCATTCGCAACCGCGACAGCCGGAACCGCTCAACCGAGGGATATCGCACCCGCTCCGGCCGCATCCCCGGTGGCGGCCGAACCTCCTCGCGCGTCAGCAGCCCGTCACGCACGAGCGCCCCCAGGTCGATCAGCAGGGCCGTGCCCGCGAACGCCGATGTCGAGCTGTAGGGCGAATTCCCCGGTCCGACGGGTACGACCGGCAGCATCTGCCACCAGCCCATTCCCGCGCTCGCGAGCCAATCGACGAATTCGCGCGCACTGCGGCCGAGGTCACCGCTGCCGAGCGGCCCGGGGAGCGACGTCGGATGAAGCAGCACGCCGGCGCGGCGCTGATCGAGCGAAAATTTCGCGGCCATTCGGATCCTCGGCGGATCGCAGCCGCCTTCCGCGCGCGATCCGGAAGAGCCAATGTACCCCGAAATTCGTGCCGCCGCCGCGACCGCCTACGCCAGGTCGAAGAGCAGCACCTGCGACTCGCGCTTCGCCGCCAGGTCGATCGTAGTCACATCTTCGATCGCCGCCCCGTCGCCCGCCGACAGCGTCTCTCCGTTCAGCCCCAGCTCCCCGCGCAGCACCTGGAGCCACCCGCTGCGCCCCGCATCAAACTCATACCGCGCCACGCCGCCCGCCCGGAGCGCCGCGGCCGCGAGCCGCGCATCCTGCCGGATCTCGATCGACCCATCCCGCCCGTCGCCGCTCGCGAGCAGCGTCATCCGCCCCGTGTTGCTCAGCGGCGGAAACTGCCGCTGCTCATACCGCGGCGGCAGACCCTTGGCGCTCGGAAAAATCCAGATCTGCATCAGGTGCACCGGGTTCGTCTTCGACGGATTGAACTCCGAGTGCGTCACGCCGCTCCCCGCCGACATGTACTGCACCTCGCCCGGCCGGATGATCGAGCCGTTGCCCATGCTGTCGCGATGCTCCAGCTCCCCCTCGAGCACGTACGTGATGATCTCCATGTCGCGGTGCGGATGCGTCCCGAAGCCCATGCCCGGCTGCACGATGTCCTCATTGATGACCCGCAGCGTGCGGAAGTGGATGTGCCGCGGGTCGCGATAATCGGCGAACGAGAACGTGTGCCAGGTCTTCAGCCAGCCGTGATCGAAGTGGCCGCGGTCGCCCGAGCGGCGGAGCGTAATCATGAAATTCTCCCGACGGCGCGGCAAACCCCTCGCCGCGGCGTCGGAGAGTGTATTCATCGTCCCCGATCGCAGCCGACGCGCAAGCGACGGCCGCATCTCGTCCCGGATAAATTCCCGGTCGCTCCCGCATGCGCCGGAATCGCGTCGGGTAGCAGGCCCGTTACCGCTCGCCTCTCCGCGCCTCTTTCTCCAGTTCGGCGATCCGCTCGCGAATGCGCTTGAGATCAGCGTCCGTCATGTCGCGCGGCGGGCACCAGTGCGCCAGCGCCTCTTCAATCCGGTCGCGCAGCGCCTTCGCCTCCGCGTGGCTGGGCTGCACCGCGAGAATTCGCCCGCAGAGCAGCGCCGCGGTTGCGCCTCGGTCGACCACATTCTCAGCGGACGGGAGCCTGAGTTCGTAATTCCGCCAGATGAGTTGCGCAAGCCTCATCATCGCAGGCACATGCTGCGGCTGCCTCTCGATGAACTCCGCGAGGATCGCCTCCGCCTCGACGAAGCGTGACGACCGCTCCAGCGCCGTCGCGAGATTCAGCGCAATCTCCGCCGACCCCGGATCCAGTTCCCGGGCGGCCGTAAGGTTGACCGCGGCGTCGTGCCAGTTGCCGAGGTCCATCTGCACCTCAGCCCGCCGCGCCAGCGTGTCCGCATCCGCCCCGAGCCCTACAACCCGGTCCCACGCCTCCCGCGCCTCGTGCAGCCGTCCCGCCGCGCTCAGCGCCACGGCGAGGTTGTACGCCGCCCGCCGATCCTCCGGCCGGGCCGCGACCACGACCTGAAGCTGATCGATCGCCAGGTTCCAGAGACGCAGCCGCATCTGCGCCGCCGCCAGATCAAACCGCCGCTCCAGGTTCTCCGGCGCGGCATCCACCGCCCGCGACAGAACATCGACCAGCTCCGCCCACGCCTCCGCCTCCGTCGCCGCGCTCACGGCCTCGGCCAGCCGTGCCCCGTCCGCCGGATCGCGCAGAAACGCCTCCCGCACCGCCTCAACCCGCGTCCGCCCGCCCGTCGGCCGCTCGTCGCTCCCTCGCACCCAGCGGACCTCGCCCGGTGCCGGCCGGGGTGGCTCAACCGTCCGCGTCGCCACGGCAATCGGTCCACGCATCTCCGGCGATGGAGTCGGCCGCCCCGGTGCTTCTCCGGGATCGGCCGCCCGGCTCGCCGGGGCGACGTCAGCCGAATCACCGAGCGCAGCCGGCCGGTGCGTTCCACCCGCGTGTACCGCCGTCGGTAGCGGTTCAGACAGCCGCGCCGCCGCGCGCCAGACCATGAATCCGGCGCCGGCCGCAGCGAGAAACCCAACTGCAAGAATCAGCCGCATCGGCCCCTCGACCCGTCCCCGGCTACCGCACGTGCAACGCATCCACCACATTCGACCGCGACGCATGCCGCGCCGGAAAAATCCCCGCCACCACGCACAACCCCACGGTCAGCAGCGCGCACATCCCCAGGAACGGCCACGGCAGCGTGATGTCCATTTGCAGACCCCACATCCGGTCGATCAGCGCCGTGATATTTGTCGCCAGGTGCACGCCCAGCGCCAGCCCCAGTCCCGTCCCCAGCAGCCCCAGCACCAGCGCCTCGCCGATGATCATCCGCAGGATCATCCCCCGCGTCGCTCCGACCGCCCGCATGATCGCGAGCTGCCGCGTCCGCGAAGCCACGTTCGCCGTCATCAGATTCGCCACGCCGATCGCCGCGACGATCAGGGCCACGCTCGGAACCGCCGTCATCAGCCGCGTCATGTCCGTCAACTGCCGGTCGATGTCATCTTTCAACTCGCGGACCGTCCCGAAATTCGCCTTCGGCGCTCCGATCGCCGTCCGCACCGCCCGCAGCACGTTGCTCTCGCGATACTGCCGCCAGCGCACATCCAGCGGATACCGATCGTCGTAGTGCAGCGCCTTGAGCCCTGCTTCCTTCTTCTGGTCCTCGGTCAAGCCCCGCGGCGGCCAGTCCGCCGGCGCCGCCTCAGCCTTCAGGTCGAGATTCAGCAGCACCAGTGCGAGCCCTTCGATCCCGAACGTCTGCTTCAGGTCGCGCAGCGTCCCCATCACCGAGCCCGCCGCCACGACGTTGTACTCCGTGTGCGCCTGAAAATAACTCGCGGCGATATCGAGCGCCGGCGACTGGATTACCCCCGCGACCTTGAATCGCCGCATCGCCGTCGTGCCGTAGTAGATCTTCACCTCGTCGCCGACGTGCTTGTTCCGCGACCGCGAGAAATCCTCCGCGATCAAAATGTGCCCGCCCTCACGCAGCTTCTCCCGCGCCGTCTTCTCGTCGCCCTCCACGAACTCCACGCCGATCGCGCCCAGGAACTGGTCCGGGTCGCATCCCAGAAACCAAGTCATCGAGATCGCCGGCGACAGAAACCCGAGCTGCTCCTCGACCGACACGTTCAGCAGGTTCGCGATCACGTGGTCCCGCACCCCCGGAACCGCCGCGATCACGTCATTCGCCCCCGGCGGATTCACCCGCTCCGGCGTCCACACGAACGCCTCCGGAAATTTTTTCGGAAACTGCCAGCCCGTCGTCACGCTCTCGTTCACGACCAGAATCCCCACGATCAGCGACAGCCCGACCATCAGCCCGCAGCAGATCCCCGCCGAACGCCACACCGCGTGCCCCACCTGGTCCTGGAGCAGCCGCGCCCGCACCCGCATCATCGCCGCCGCCGCAATCACCGCCGGCGCTCCGATCGCCCGGACGATGATCGGCGCCAGCATCGCGTATCCGAGATACAGCAGCACCACGCCCAGCGACGCCACCTGCACAAAACCCGGCGCTCGCTCGATCTCCAGCATCAGCGAAACCTGGCCCCCAAGCACCGCCAGCGCCAGAACCGCCACCAGCACCAGCAGAAAACTCGCCGGCCGACGCGCCCGCGGCCGCGCCGCCTCCATCGGCGATACGCGCAGCGCCGCGATCGCCGGCAGCACCGCCGCCAGCAGCGTCGTCAGCAATCCCGCCGCCACCGCCTGCCCGATGCCCGTCCAGCTCACCGCGAACGAACCCACGTACTCCGGCACCAGCACGACCGTCAGCGCCGCCAGCCCCAGCCCCACCGGCACGCCGGCCACGATCCCCAGCACGCCCAGCGGCATCACCTCAAATAGCACCAGCGCCGCGAGCTGCCACCGCGTCACGCCGATGCAGCGCAGCAGCCCAAGCTGCACGATCCGCTCGACCATGCCCATGCTCAGCGTGCTCAGGATGATGAACAGCGCCGTCAGCATCGCCACGCTGCTGAGCAGCACGAGCACAAGCTGCTGTTGATCCTGTGCCGTCTCGATCTGCTTCATCCGCTGTTCAGCGCTGCGGACATTCGCGTTCGCCCCGATGCTCCGCGCATGCACCCGCGCCTGGCTCACCGCGCGGATGACGTCGTCACGCCCCGCGTTCTTGAGCATCAGCTCGATCGACGTGACCAGGTTCGACTTCGACCGCATCTCCTGGAGCGGCTGAAGGTTCATGAACGCCAGCGGCTTCTGGTAGTTCACCAGCCGCCGCCGCTCGAACATCCCGACCACCTTCACCTCGAACGGCGTTTCCAGGATGTCGTTCCACACCAGCAGGCTGTCGCCCACCTTGATCTTCAGTTCTTCCTTCGCCCCCATGTCGATGATCACCGCCAGCCGGTCCTCCGGCGTGATCATCCGCCCCTCCCGCAGCTTCGCCGCGTGGTCGCGCAGCAGCGGCTCCACCGCCAGGTCGATCCCGTAGAAATCCACCTCCGGCGTCGAGTCATCCCACCGCTTCGGACGCTCTCCCGGCGAATCCGCCGGCCAGCCAACCGCGTGCAGCCGCTGGATCAGCGTCGGCGCTGCCGCCGCGACGTTCGGCATGTCCGCGAGCTTCGGCAGCAGCCGTTCCGGAATCTGCCCCATCCGCCCCAGCGGCGAACTCACCATGACGTGCGCGTTCCCCACGTACCCGCTCGCCCAGTCCATCACCGTCCGGCGGATCGACTCGTAGCAGCACGTCACCCACACGACCGCGGCCGTGCCGAGGGCGATGGCGACGACGGCGCCCAGCGTGCGGAGCCGCCTACCCTGCCAGTTCCTGGTAGCCAGTTGCGACCAGTGCCGCATCGCCTGAACTCCGCGGTTCGAGGGTCCCGATGATCTTCCCGTCCTTCAGCACGACCACTTCGTCGGCGAACGCCGCGCCCGCCGCTTCGTGCGTCACCATCAGCACGGTCGTCCCGTGCTCGCGCGCCACCCGCAGCAGCAGCTTCCAGATCTCCAGCGACTGCTTCGAGTCAAGGTTGCCCGTCGGCTCATCCGCCAGAATGATCGCCGGGTCATTCAGCAGCGCCCGCGCGATCGCCACCCGCTGCTGCTCTCCGCCCGACATCGCGTCCGGCCGATGCTCCGCCCGGTGTTCGAGGTGCACCGTCCGCAGAAGTTCGTGCACCCGCTCGCGCACGTTCGCGAGCCCGTCGCCGTCGACCAGCCGCGGCAGCGCGACATTCTCCGCCGCCGTCAGCGTCGGCAGCAGGTTGAAATCCTGGAAGATCACGCCCATCCGCCGCCGCCGGAAGATCGTCCGCGCCGTATCGGACATCGCGCTCAGGTCCTGCCCCTCGACGATCACCTGGCCGCTCGTCGGCGGCGTGAGACCGCCCACCGTGTGCAGCAGCGTGCTCTTGCCGGAGCCGGATGAACCCATGATCGCCAGGAAACGGCCCCGCGGGACGCTCAGCGACACCCCGTCCAGCGCCAGCACTCGGTGCCCCGAACTGTCGTAAACCTTCGTCAGCGTGCGGGTCGAGACAACCGCCGGTGCGGCCGGGGGACCCTCCGTCCGGGGAGAATCACCGCCGCCGGCAGTCGGCGCGGGAGAACCGTCGTTCGAGTGCATCGCCCGGAGTGTATTCGCCGCAGAAGGGCTTCTCAATTCTCGGTTTCCCGGTCCGTTCACGATTTCACCGATCCTATTCGCGGAATTATGGGCCCTATTCGCCGCCGCCCCGCGAATCAGGTCGCGCCGATTCCCCCGATTCAGTCGCCCGACACGAATTTTGGATGCGATTCCGACCCGTTTTCGCGTATCCTGTTGGGTAGACGAATCTTGGGCGGCGTCTCCCCGACGCATCGGCGGTTAGACGACATGGGCCGGCTGGGCAAACCACTCTTTGCCGCATTCTGCGTTGCGCCGTCGCTCTGCGCGCCGGCCCGGGCCGACTTTTCCGCCTCGCTCGCCGGCTCCTCCGCAGAATTCGCCGCCGCCGGCACCGCCGACCTGCTCACCATTCGCCTCGACCCCGCCACCGGCCGCCTCCGCCACAACCGATTCACCGCGGGCGATCCCGGTTTCGCCAGCGACTTCGACTTCGACTCCGCTCGCCTTGGCATCCAGTGGCTCAGCCCCAGCGACGCCGTCATCATCCGCATCGCCGGCGTCTCTCAGCTCGTCGATCTCGTCGTCGATGACGCCGCGGCCACGCTCGCCGGCGTCTGCACCATTGCGGACCGCGCCATCGAGCACCTGTTCGGCGGCTCCGTCCGGATCGAGTATGACACCATCCGGACCGTGACGCTCCGATGCGGCTCGGCCGCCGACATCCTCACGGTCGAGTCAACCGCGGGCGTCAGCGACCGCGTGGTCGTCGACGGCGGCGCGGGCGCCGATGTCATCGTTCTCGCCGACCTCACCAATGCCCTCGACGCCCTCACCACTCCCATCGACGTACGCGGCGGCGCCGGGGCCGACGGCCTCACGCTCGTCGACGAACGGCCTGGCGCAGACGCCGTCGCCTACCAGATCGACGCAGGCGGGGTTTCGCGTTCCCTGGCGGCCGCGCAACTCCGCATCGACCTCCCCGACGACGACGTCGAGGACCTCCGCATCCTCGCCGGCGCGGGCGCAGACAGTTTCCTCATCGATTCGCTCCCGCCTGGCATCGCCGCCGGCAGCGTCGTGGTCGAGTGCGGCGGCGGCGACGACGAAATCGCAATCGGAGATTCGGCCGCCACCCTTCGCGGCATCACGAGCCCCCTCGCGATCGACGGTGGCCCGGGCTCAAATCGCCTCACCGTCGTCGACTCCGGCGAGACAGTCGCAAAGACGCTTACCGTCAGCTCCACGCGCCTCGGCCTCGGCGTCGATGACGCGTTCTTCCCCCCCGGCGGCTGGCTCGAATACGCCAACATCGCGGACCTCGAAGTGCGCCTCGGCGCCGGCAGGGACGACATCCACGTCTCCCCTTCCGCGACCGCCGCCATTCGTCTCGTCGATGTCGACCCCGCGCCCGGTCCGCTTTTCGACGGCGACCGAATCGACGTCATCACGGCCGGTGCGGCCGATCCCGTCGTTGCATCCCCCGGCGTCGGCCACATCCGCTACTCATTCGCCGATCGCCGCGACGTCGATTTCATCGGCTTCGAGCGCATGCGACCCGGCGGAACGATCCGCGGCCTCGTCTTCCTCGATCGCAACGGCGACGGCGTCCGCCAGCCGGACGAACCGCCGCAGCCCTTCGCCGCCGTCGCGTTGTCGATCGACGGTCTGCCTGCGACCGCCTGGGGCCGGGTGGCCGATGCCGACGGCGCTTTCGAATTCCCCGACCTGATCCCCGCGGAGTATCGCCTCGCCGCGCTGCCCTTCGCCGGCCACGCCCCCTCAACCCCCGACGCGCTGGTTCCTCTTGAGATCGAACAGGTGGTCGAGAATGTTCGCCTCGGGCTCCGCCTCGTCGCGGGCGGCAGCGTCTCCGGCCTCGTCTTCAATGACGCCGATTTCAGCGGCTCGCTCACCGGGTCCGAAGCCGGCCTCGCTCAGGCCGTGGTCTTCGCCGACTTGAACGGCGACGCCGCGCTCAACGCCCACGAACCCCGCGTGGTCACGCCCGCGGACGGCACGTTTCTGCTGACGTTTCCGGACGACACCGCCGGGACGCTTCTCGTCATCGGTCCCAGCGGTTACGTGACGACGACCCCCGGCGCGCCGTTCGATGTCAGGTCGGGCGGCTCGCTCCCCGGCATTCCACTGGGACTGGCGTTGCACCCGGTTCCTCCCGCGGATGGCGGTGGTTCAGGCGGCGGCTCGGGCGACACCGGCGGGGGCGGTTCGAAACCTCCGGGCGACGGTGGCGGCTCGTCGGACGGCGGTTCCGGCGGGGGCGCTTCCGGCGGCACTGCACCCGATAGCGGAGGTTCCACCGGCGGTGGCGGTTCGAACGCGGACAATCCCGATTCGCCACTGCCCGATGATCCGGACGAAAGCGCGCTCGACAATCCCGACGTCATCGCCCGCCGCTGCGCTTCCTGTGGGAACCTCGGCCTGCTCGGCTGGGTCAGCCTCCTGATCCCGCTCGCCGCGATCCGCGCCACCAGCCGCCGCCGCCGTTGAATCTCGCGGCCGCCCCCGCGGCGCAGGTGCCTTCGGACGACAGTTGTTTCACGGGCACGGCCGCATCCCGACGCAGATTCCAACAACCGCCGCGCAAATGTGCCAGACCCGCTCATTTCCGCCGGGCACCCGGCCGAATGTCCGTCCATAGTCAAGAATCAGGCATGGATGGACGCGGCCAACTGCCCTCGACGCCGGGAAGATGATCAAAATGAAAAAACCCCGGACCTTCCGGAATGTCCGGGCGTGCCGCCAGAGCCGTTTTTATTGGAAGCTGATCAAATTCAGCGCACACACGCAGTGAGCATCCTGATCACCTTGATATCGCCCGCAATAGCAGCGGGCACACCCGCGGAATGCGCGTACCCGCAGCTTCCCGGTACACTCCCGCCCGTTCGATCGGCGACCCGCCGCGCGCCGACGAGCCACGCTCCGCGGCGCAAGAGGAATTCGCATGCCGCGCAACCGCACGCTCGCCGCAATCGCCCTCCCTTTTCTCCTGACGATCGCCGCGGCCGCAGACGCCCCGCGGATCACCGTCCGCTTCGACGCAGCCGTCAGCGCGACGCCCTACACCGGCCGCGTCTTCATCATGACCACCCAGCGCGGCGGCGAACCCCGTCGCGGGCCGAGCTGGTTCGGCACCGAGCCCTTCTACTCGCTCGAGGTCCGCGATTGGAAACCCGACACGCCGCTCGAATTCGACGCCGGAAAGGCCCTCGGTTTTCCCGGGCCCCTCGCCGAGCTTCCCGCGGGAAAATACCGCCTCCAGGCCGTCATCGACCTCAACGGCTGGTCCCACCACGTCATCGACGCGCCCGGAAACGGCTACAGCGACGTCACGACGCTCCAGCACGACCCGGCCGCGCCCGCCGCCATCGAGTTGCGAATCAGCAAAACCGTCCGCCAGCGCCCGCTCGAGGACAGTGACGACATCAAGTACGTCAAGCTCAAGAGCGACTTGCTCAGCCGATTCTATAAGCGCGACATCGAGATCATGGCCGCGATCGCGCTGCCCGAGGGCTATGAAGAGGCGGCCGACCGGCGCTACCCGACCGTCTACATGATCCCCGGCTTCGGCGGCACGATCCGCGATGCTGCGGGCATGCTCCGATACATGGGCCCCGGCTTCTTCGCCTCGCAGGGCCTCGACGCCGCCGTCGTCTTCCTCGATCCCGACTGCCCGACCGGCCATCACGTTTTCGCCGATTCCGCCAACAACGGCCCGCGCGGCGAATCCCTCATTCGAGAGCTGATTCCCGAACTCGAAAAACGCTTCCGCCTCATCCCCGAGCCCCGGGCCCGCTTCGTCACCGGCCACTCCTCCGGCGGCTGGTCCAGCCTCTGGCTCCAGGTGACCTATCCCGACTTTTTCGGCGGCGTCTGGTCGCTCTCGCCCGACCCCGTCGACTTTCACGCCTTCCAGACGCTCGACATCTACGACCCGAAGCAGAATTACTACACGCTGCCCGATGGAAAGCCGCGCCCGATCTCACGCGGCGACATGGGCACGGTCCTCACCTGCCGCACGTTCGACGACATGGAGGCCGTCGTCGGCCGCGGCGGCCAGATCCAGTCCTTCGACGCCGTCTTCGGCCCCCGCGGTCCCGATGGCCGGCCGGTACCGCTCTGGGACCGCAAGACCGGCCGGCTCGACCCGAAAATCGCCGAAGCCTGGAAAAAATACGATATCCGTCTGATCGTCGAATCAACCTGGCCGACGCTGGGCCCGAAACTGAAGGGCAAGCTCCATCTCTTCTGCGGCGACGTCGACACGTTCCATCTCGAAGGCGCCTTCTTCCGGCTCCGCGACGCCCTCCAGCGCCTCGGCAGCGACGCCCACGTCGAGGTCATCCCCGGCGCCGGCCACGGCCTCCCGCCGACAGTCTTCCAGAAGTGCGCCGAGCAGATGGCCAGGAAATTCAACGGCCGGTAGCGCGGCAGCGCGATCGTGGACCGCACGGAAGATCGCGCTCCCGGCGCGAGCTGCCGCCGAGGAGCCGTGCTCCGGCTCGAAGGGACTTTGGCCCTGCCCGCCGATCGGACCCCCGGCGCACGCGGGAACCGGCCGTGTCTGCGCCACGACAAAACAACGCCACCCGCGATGGGGGGACCATCGCGGGTGGCCGGTTGTGCTACCGGAATCCGGGCCGCGTCACCAACCCGGCGTCGGAGCCGACGAGCCGATTAGCACGGCACGCCGAACACCGACAGGAGCTGCGCGAGATCGCTGATATCGACGTCACCATCACCGTCGATATCGCCCGCGAACGTTCCTCCGGTCGAACCGAACTGGCTGAGCAGGATCGCGAGATCGCTGATGTCGCGATCGCCGTCGTTGTCGAGGTCGCCCACGCAACCCTGTTCGCACGGGTTCCCGGTGCTCTCGAACGTGATCGAGATGCACGAGTTGCTCGTGCCCGGATCGTTCGGCGAAGCGCCAAGCTGCAGGCCGATCGTGCCGTCGCTGTTCTCAACGCCGATCGTGCCGGTGTTGACGAACTCCGTCGACATCGCACCGTAACGGAAGTCGATGTCGCCGTTCGAGTACAGGATCGCCTGGAACGTGTTGACGCCCACGCTCGAGCCGAAGTGGCGCACGCCGTTCCACTGGACGATGAACCGGTCCGGCGACGTCCGGGCCTCGTAGTAGATGCCGTCCGTCGTCAGAAGCGCCAGATTGAAGTCGTCCCAGAACGGGCAGACGATGTTGTTCGGCGTGAACGTCGTCGGAATCGGATCATTCGAGAAGTCGGTCAGGATACCGCCACCGAAGTTCAGGTACCCGTTCGACGAGAAGCCGACCGACGTGTAGCTCGTGCCGAAGAAGTTGAACGCCCACGGCAGCGCTACGACTTCGCCGCAGTCGTCGCAACCCGCGGTCGCGGCCGACAGCGTGCCCGTCGTGCTGATGTCTTCGAGCGCGTCGTTGCAGGTGGTGGCCGCATAGCTGCCGCCGCCGCAACCCGTGCCGTCACCCTGGTAGACGCCGCCCTGCGCCACGCAGTTCGCCTGCGTGGTGACCGTGCACGCCGTGTCGACGCAGCAGGCGCCCGTCGGGGCGCAGCCTTCGAGCGTCATCGTGAACGAACCCTGGCCGCTGGCGAACCCGCCGACCGCGATCAGGTACGTGTTGCCCACGGTCAGGCCGCCGACCGTGAGGGTCGACTGCAGACCGCAGAAGTCATCGTTGCAGCCAAGCACCGCACCGCCGCAGCCGTCCAGAACCATGACGGCCGTGTCATAGCTCGAACCGCAGAGGTTCAGCGTGACCGACGCCGATTCGGCAACGTACTCATACCAGATGTCGCTGCCGCCCGCCGCGCACGGCCAGGCGCCGTCCGTGGTGGAATCGACCGTCGAGCCGGTGATCGTCTGGCCGCAGGTGACCGTGATCGCATCCGCGCAGTTGTTGTTCGGCGGCGGAGGAGGCGGTTCGCACGGCGTGCACGTGAGCGTGCCGCGGTACTGCGAGCCGCACGGAACGCCGGCGAAGCTGCTCGGCGCCACGAACGCGACGTACTGCCCGGGCGGCAGGCACGCCGTGGTCGAGGTCACCTCCACGCACGCAGGCGCTGTCACCGGCGTGCCGGTGATGAACGCGGTCTGCGGACAGGGCTGAGCCACGAAGCCGATCAGAACCGGGAAGTCGGCCGTGACCGTCCAGCTCAGAATTGCGCCCGAGCCGCCGACGTTGACCAGCCACCAGTCGGTGTCGCGGTAGCCGAGGCCGAACGACGTGAACGTGCCGCTCTCGCCGTGAACCGTGTCGCCGCAGTTGATCGGGCTGAACGCCGGCGGGTTGCTGTTGCAGCCGCCGTTGAACGCGTCGATGTAATCGGTCGCGCAGCCGCCGAACGGCTCATTCTCTTCGATGTCGCCAGGCTGAGCCGGGGCGCACGAAGGCGGCAGACCGCACGTCAGCGTCATGCTGAACGCACCCTGATTGCTGGCGAAGCCGCCGACCGCGATCAGGTACGTGTTGCCGACGGTCAGACCGCTGACGGTCAGCGTCGACTGCAGGCCGCAGAAGTCGTCGTTGCAGCCGATGACCGTGCCGCCGCAGGTATCGAGCACCATGACCGCCGTGTCGTACGACGACGCGCACAGGTCGAGGATCGCGACCGGATCGGCGGCCGTGAAGCTGTACCAGATGTCACTGCCGCCCGCCGCGCACGGCCAGGCGCCGTCCGTCGTCGAGTTGGTCGTGTCCGCGTTGACCGTGTCGCCGCAGGCGATCTGGATGGCGCTGCCGCAGTTGTCGTTCGCGGGGGCCGGCGGAGGTTCGCACGGCGTGCACGTGAGCGTGCCGCGGTACTGCGAGCCGCAGACGACGCCGGCGAAGGTGCTCGGCGCCACGAACGCGACGTACTGCCCAGGCGGCAGGCACGCCGTGGTCGAGGTCACTTCCACGCACGCGGGCGCCGTCACCGGCGTACCGGTGATGAACGCGGTCTGCGGGCAGGGCTGAGCCACGAAGCCGATCAGAACCGGGAAGTCGGCCGTGACCGTCCAGCTCAGAATTGCGCCCGAGCCGCCGACGTTGACCAGCCACCAGTCGGTGTCGCGGTAGCCGAGGCCGAACGACGTGAACGTGCCGCTCTCGCCGTGAACCGTGTCGCCGCAGTTGATCGGGCTGAACGCCGGCGGGTTGCTGTTGCAGCCGCCGTTGAACGCGTCGATGTAATCGGTCGCGCAGCCGCCGAACGGCTCGTTCTCTTCGATGTCGCCGGGCTGAGCCGGCGTGCACGACGGCGGAATACCGCAGGTCACGGTCATCGTGAACGCGCCCGTGCCGCTGGCAAAGCCGCCGACCGCAACCAGGTACGTGTTGCCGACAGTCAGACCGCTGACAGAAAGCGTCGACTGGAGGCCGCAGAAGTCATCGTTGCAGCCGAGAACCGTGCCGCCGCACGTGTCGAGGACCATGACCGCGGTGTCGTACGACGAACCGCAGAGATCCAGGATCACGACCGGGTCAGCCGCGGTAAAGCTGTACCAGATCTCGCTGCCGCCGGCCGCGCACGGCCAGGCGCCGTCGGTCGTCGCACCGGTCGTGTCGCCGGTGATCGTGTCGCCGCAGGCGATCTGGATGGCGCTGGCGCAATCGTCATTGGTGCCGCGCGGGGCGGGACCACCGGGTCCGCGGGTCGCCGCCTTCGCCAGAACCGCCGCCTTGTCCGCCGTCTGCGGATCAACCTTTTCGCCCTTGCTCACCTGCATCGCGCCGGCTGCGCTGGCGCTGAGGCTGATCGGGTTGGGGCTCGTCTGAGCCCCCGAGCTCTGCGCCGACGGCGTCTGGTCGCTGCCAAACGCGGTCAGGCCGAAGAGCCCCACGGCGCCTGTACACAGGAGCCGTGTAAACAAAGAACTCTGTGTCATCGAACATCCCCTTTCCGAAGTATGGAATGATGTGAATGAAACCGGAGTTGACGCAACCCCGGCCATGCAGACACGATCTACGTGCCCTCACAACACGACGTAACGCAAGTTTCAAACGAAAATCACGACGGCCCGAACAAGTCCGTTAGAAATGACGCCCAAATCTCTCAGTCCGCAAACACCGCAACGCCCCGAAAAGGGTCGGACAAAACGCCGCCGACCCTCCCCCCGCGAACACGGCCGAAACCGAAACAGTGAGACCAAGGACGAATGTGCAGCCTATACACGCAATTCTGAAATGTCAATGGAATTTTGAGCCTGCAAAGGGAGCGATTCGAGCGGTAGACCGGCACCGCGGCCCCCAGCCTGCCGCAGGAGCGGGCGCCTTCCAATCTCGCACGGCCCGTGTTCGAGGCATGAATCGCAGAAAAAACGCCACCCGCGGTCGGCCGAGGCCGCCGCGGGTGGCGAGTTGTACTACCGGACTCCAAACCGGGTCAGCGACCCGGCTTCGGATTCGTCGAGCCGCTTAGCACGGCACGCCGAAGACCGACAGGAGCTGGGCCAGGTCACCGATGTCGACGTCGCCGTCGCCATCGATGTCGCCCGTGAACGAGCCGCCGCTCGAACCGAACTGGCTCAGCAGGATCGCGAGATCTGCGATATCGCGATCGCCGTCGTTGTCCAGGTCGCCGAGGCACGTCTGGCCGCACGGATCGCCGGTGCTCTCGAACGTGATCGCGATGCACGAGTTGCTCGTGCCCGGATCGTTCGGCGAAGCGCCGAGCTGGAGACCGACCGTGCCGTCGCCGTTCTCAACGCCGATCGTGCCGGTGTTGACGAACGTCGTGTCCATCGCTCCGTAACGGAAATCGATGTCGCCGCTCGAGTAGAGGATCGCCTGGAACGTGTTCTCACCCGTCGCCGCGCCGAAGTGGCGGACGCCGTTCCACTGCACGATGAAGCGATCCGGCGAGGTGCGCGCCTCGTAGTAGATCGCGTCGGTCGTCAGCAGGTTGAGGTTGAAGTCGTCCCAGAACGGGCAGACGATGTTGTTCGGCGTGAACGTGCTCGGAATCGGGTCGTTCGAGAAGTCGGTGATGATACCGCCACCGAAGTTCAGGTAACCGTTCGACGCGATGCCGACCGAGGTGTAGCCGACGCCGAAGAAGTTGAACGTGAACGGCAGGTTCACAACCACGCCGCAATCGTCGCACTGGATGCCCGAATCCGTGCCGGTCGAGCTGATGTCTTCCAGCGGTTC
Source organism: Planctomycetota bacterium (assembly GCA_045863555.1). Taxonomy (GTDB): domain Bacteria; phylum Planctomycetota; class Phycisphaerae; order UBA1845; family Fen-1342; genus JACRLV01. The sequence continues at coordinate 52,040 of BTUU01000016.1, forward strand.
GTTGCAGGTCGTCGCGACGTAGGAGGCGGTACCGCAGTTGGTCCCGTCGCCCTGGTACGAGCCGCCCTGCGCCACGCAGTTCGCCTGCGTGGTGACCGTGCAGCTGTCATTCACGCAGCACGCGCCGGTCGCCGCACAACCCGAAAGCGTCATCGTGAACGCGCCCTGGCCGCTGGCGAATCCGCCGACGGCGATCAGGTACGTGTTGCCGATCGTCAGGCCTGTGAGGGTCAGCGTCGACTGGAGACCGCAGAAGTCATCGTTGCAACCGATGACCGTGCCGCCGCAGCCGTCGAGAACCATGACGGCCGTGTCGTACGACGAGCCGCAGAGATCCAGCGTGAGGTCGCTGCCCGCCGCAACGTATTCGTACCAGATGTCGCTGCCGCCAGCCGCGCACGGCCAGGCGCCGTCCGTCGTGCTGTTGGTCGTGTCGCCGGTGATCGTGTCGCCGCAGTTGACCTGGATGGCATCCGCGCAGTTGTTGTTCACCGGAGCCGGCGGAGGTTCGCACGGCGTGCACGTGAGCGTGCCGCGATACTGCGAGCCGCACGGAACGCCGGCGAAGCTGCTCGGCGCCACGAACGCGACGTAGTCGCCAGGAGGCAGACACGCCGTCGTCGAGGTCACTTCCACGCACGCAGGCGCCGTCACCGGGGTGCCGGTGATGAACGCGGTCTGCGGGCAGGGCTGAGCGATAAAGCCGATGAGAACCGGGAAGTCGGCCGTGACCGTCCAGCTGACGATCGCGCCCGTACCACCAACCGAGAACAGCCACCAGTCGGTGTCGCGGTAGCCGAGGCCGAACGACGTGAACGTGCCGCTCTCGCCGTGAACCGTGTCGCCGCAGTTGATCGGGCTGAACGCCGGCGGGTTGCTGTTGCAGCCGCCGTTGAACGCGTCGATGTAATCGGTCGCGCAGCCGCCGAACGGCTCATTCTCTTCGATGTCGCCAGGCTGAGCCGGGGCGCACGAAGGCGGCAGACCGCACGTCAGCGTCATGCTGAACGCACCCTGATTGCTGGCGAAGCCGCCGACCGCGATCAGGTACGTGTTGCCGACGGTCAGACCGCTGACGGTCAGCGTCGACTGCAGGCCGCAGAAGTCGTCGTTGCAGCCGATGACCGTGCCGCCGCAGGTATCGAGCACCATGACCGCCGTGTCGTACGACGACGCGCACAGGTCGAGGATCGCGACCGGATCGGCGGCCGTGAAGCTGTACCAGATGTCACTGCCGCCCGCCGCGCACGGCCAGGCGCCGTCCGTCGTCGAGTTGGTCGTGTCCGCGTTGACCGTGTCGCCGCAGGCGATCTGGATGGCGCTGCCGCAGTTGTCGTTCGCGGGGGCCGGCGGAGGTTCGCACGGCGTGCACGTGAGCGTGCCGCGGTACTGCGAGCCGCAGACGACGCCGGCGAAGGTGCTCGGCGCCACGAACGCGACGTACTGCCCAGGCGGCAGGCACGCCGTGGTCGAGGTCACTTCCACGCACGCGGGCGCCGTCACCGGCGTACCGGTGATGAACGCGGTCTGCGGGCAGGGCTGAGCCACGAAGCCGATCAGAACCGGGAAGTCGGCCGTGACCGTCCAGCTCAGAATTGCGCCCGAGCCGCCGACGTTGACCAGCCACCAGTCGGTGTCGCGGTAGCCGAGGCCGAACGACGTGAACGTGCCGCTCTCGCCGTGAACCGTGTCGCCGCAGTTGATCGGGCTGAACGCCGGCGGGTTGCTGTTGCAGCCGCCGTTGAACGCGTCGATGTAATCGGTCGCGCAGCCGCCGAACGGCTCATTCTCTTCGATGTCGCCAGGCTGAGCCGGCGTGCACGACGGCGGAATGCCGCAGGTCACGGTCATCGTGAACCCGCCCGTCCCGCTGGCGAAGCCGCCGACGGCGATCAGGTACGTGTTGCCGACGGTCAGACCGCTCACGGAAAGCGTCGACTGGAGGCCGCAGAAGTCATCGTTGCAGCCGAGTACCGCGCCACCGCAGCCGTCAAGAAGCATGACCGCGGTGTCGTACGACGAACCGCACAGGTCGATGATCGCAACCGGGTCAGCAGCCGTGAAGCTGTACCAGATTTCGCTGCCGCCGGCCGCGCACGGCCAGGCGCCGTCGGTCGTCGCACCGGTCGTATCGCCGCTGATCGTGTCGCCGCAGGCGATCTGGATGGCGCTGGCGCAATCGTCATTGGTGCCGCGCGGGGCGGGGCCGCTCGGGCCGCGCGTCGCGTTCTTGGCGATGATCGCCGCCTTCTGCGCGGTCTGCGGATCAACCTTTTCGCCCTTGCTCACCTGCATGGCGCCCGCAGCGCTCGCGCTGAGGCTGATCGGGTTGGGACTCGTCTGAGCCCCCGAACTCTTCGCCGACGGCGTCTGGTCGCTGCTAAACGCGGTCAGGCCGAAGAGCCCCACGGCTCCTGTACACAGGAGGCGTGTAAACAAAGAACTCTGTGTCATCGATGCTTCCCCTTTCCGAGAAATGGGATGATGGTGGGACTTTCCGGGATTGACGCAATCCCGGAAATGACTGATGGATCCGACTGTCCCGATCGAGTCACCCTCCGGATCGAACGAGAGACGTACGGTACGAAAACTGCAGCCCGAACGTGATCTAGGCATTGAGGCTAACGGCACGCCCTCTCCGGGTCAATAGAAAAACTGCGCGCCGCTCCAAAGCGACGCTTCCAGGCCGGAAAAGGGCCACGTCCAATAACGAAAATGCAGAATCGACCCTTGAACACCCGGACTTGACCTAGCCTAGGCCGCTGGGTCAGCGCACGTCAATCCCGCCGATCCCGGCGGAACTCACCAACCCATAATCCCTCGCATCGCACGACCGGAATCCCCCGTCGACGCCGTCAGGTCGGCGAGGGTCAGCCCAAAAAACAAGAGCCACCCGCGACGGTTGCACCGCCGCGGGTGGCCGGATGTGATCGAACCTCGAACCGGGTCACCGACCCGGCGTCAGCCTCGGAGAGCCGTTTAGCACGGCACGCCAAAGACCGACAGCAGCTGGGCCAGGTCGCCGATGTCGACATCGCCGTCGCCGTCGATGTCGCCCGCGAACGTTCCGCCGGTCGACCCGAACTGGCTGAGCAGGATCGCGAGATCGGTGATGTCGCGATCGCCGTCGTTGTCGAGGTCGCCCAGGCAGGGCTCTTCGCACGGATCGGCGGTCAGCGTGCCGCGATACTCCGCGCCGCAGATCACGCCGGTAAACGTGCTCGGCGCCACAAACGCCACGTACTGCCCCGGCTGAAGCGTCAGTGTGACGCTGACGGGTGTGCAGGTCGGGGCGGTTGCGAACGTCAGGAACGCCGTCTGCGGGCACGGCTGGCCGACGAAGCCGATCAGCGTCGGGAAGTTGCCCGTAACGGTCCACGTCACGACGGTGTTCGGTTCAGTCACGTCGAACAGCCACCAGTCGGTGTCGCGATAGCCGATGGCGTCGTTCGTGCCGGACGTGCCGTGCACCGACTGACCGCACGCGATCGGGCTGAACACCGGCGGAACGCTGTTGCAGCCGCCGTTGAAGAAGTCGGCGCCGCAATCGCCGCCTTCGTTCTCTTCGATGTCGCCCGGCTGGGGATCCGATCCCTCGCATACCGGGATGCCGCACGTGAGGGTCATCGAGAATGCACCCGTCCCTGCGGCGAAGCCGCCCACCGCGACGTAGTAGGTCTGGCCGACCGTGAGGCCGCCGACCGACAGCGTCGATTGCAGGCCGCAGAAGTCGTCGTTGCAGCCGAGGACCGTGCCGCCGCAGCCATCGAGGACCATGACGGCCGTGTCATACGACGAAGCGCACAGGTCGAGTGTCGCGACGGTGTCGGCCGCCACGAAGCTGTACCAGAGGTCGCTGCCGCCGGCCGCGCACGGCCAGCCGCCGTCCGTCGTTGCACCCGTCGTGTCGCCGGTGACGGTGTCGCCGCAGTTGATGCCGATGGCATCCGCGCAGGCGTCATTCTCAGGGCCCGGAGGCGGTTCACACGGCGTGCACGTCAGCGTGCCGCGATACTCAGCGCCGCAGGGGACGCCCGTGAAGCTGCTCGGTGCCACGAACGCGACATACTGCCCAGGCGGCAGACACGCCGTCGTCGACGTCAGTTCAGTGCAGGTCGGCGCCGTGAAGTTGGTGCCGGGGATGAACGACGACTGCGGGCAGGGCTGCGCAATGAAGCCGATCAGGACCGGGAAGTTGGCCGTAACCGTCCAGTTGACGATCGCGCCCGTGCCGGTGACTTCAAACAGCCACCAGTCGGTGTCGCGATAGCCGAGGCCCTCATTCGTGCCCGACGTGCCGTGCACCGACTGGCCGCACGCGATCGGGCTGAACACCGGCGGATTGCTGTTGCAGCCGCCGTTGAAGAAGTCGGGACCGCAGTCGCCGCCCTCGTTCTCTTCGATATCGCCGGGCTGGGCATCGGAACCCGGACACGGCGGGATGCCGCAGGTGAGCGTCATCGTGAATGCGCCTGTCCCGCTGGCGAAGCCGCCGACGGCGATCCAGTACGTGTTGCCGACGGTCAGGCCGCTGACGGTGAGCTGCGACTGCAGCCCGCAGAAGTCGTCATTGCAGCCGAGAACCGTCCCTCCGCAGCCGTCGAGAACCATGACGGCGGTGTCGTAGCTCGAACCGCAGAGGCTGATGATCGCGACGGGATCAGCCGCCACGAAGCTGTACCAGAGATCGCTGCCGCCGGCCGCGCACGGCCAGGCGCCGTCCGTCGTGCTGTTGGTCGTATCGCCGGTCACCGTGTCGCCGCAGTTGATGCCGATCGCATCCGCGCAGGCGTTGTTCTCCGGACCCGGCGGAGGTTCGCACGGCGTGCACGTGAGCGTGCCGCGATACTCCGCGCCGCACGGGACGCCGGTAAACGTGCTCGGAGCCACGAACGCGACATACTGCCCCGGAGGCAGGCACACCGTCGTCGAGGTCACTTCCGTGCAGGCCGGTGCCGTAACCGCCGTGCCGGTGATGAACGACGACTGCGGACACGGCTGGGGAATGAAGCCGATCAGCACCGGGAAATTCGCCGTGACGGTCCAGCTCATGATCGCACCCGGAGCCGGAACATTAATCAGCCACCAGTCGGTGTCGCGATAGCCGAGCGCGTCGTTCGTGCCCGAGGTGCCGTGAACAGACTGGCCGCAGGCGAGCGGGCTGAACACCGGCGGACTGCTGTTGCAGCCGCCGTTGAAGAAGTCGGGGCCGCAGTCGCCGCCCTCGTTCTCTTCAATATCGCCCGGCTGGGCTTCCGAGCCCGGGCACGTCGGCGTACCGCACGTGACGGTCATGCTGAACGCACCCGTATTCCCGGCGTAGCCGCCAACCGCGATCCAGTACGTGTTGCCGACCGTCAGGCCGCTGAGGGTCAGCGTTGACTGGAGGCCGCAGAAGTCATCATTGCAGCCCAGGACCGTGCCGCCGCAGCCGTCGAGGACCATGACGGCCGTGTCATACGACGAGCCGCAAAGGTCGACGATGAGAACCGGATCGCCGGCCACGATGGTGTACCACTGCTCGGCGCCGCCGCCGCCGGCGCAGGGCCAAACACCGTCGGTCGTGTTGCCGGCGGTGTTGCCGGTGATCGTGTCACCGCAGTTGATCTGAATCGCATCCGCGCAGTTGTCGTTGACATCGCGCGGCGCGGGACCGCCGCCCTGCGACGCCGCCGTGGTGTGATCGACCGGCGCCTTCACCGCCGGACCCGCCGGAACTTTTTCCAGCCGCGACTTCGACACCTGCATCGCACCCGCTGCGCTGGCGCTGGTGCTGATGGGGTTGGGGCTCAGCTGCGGCCCCGAGCTCTTTGCGGCCGGCGTCTGGTCACCGCCAAACGCTGTCAGGCCGAAGAGCCCCACGGCTCCTGTACACAGGAGGCGTGTAAACAAAGAACTCTGTGTCATCGAACTTCCCCTTTCCGCGAAACGGATGATGGTGGGTCCCGGAGTTGACGTAACTCCGGAAATGACTACCGGAAATCAGGTGAAATTGAGTTGTCCCTCCCCGTACGACCGATGGCTGGCCACGACCGTGACCAGAAGAAGAGCTTCAATTCTCACCCTAGCCGTCCGACCCCGGCGGGTCAATAGGAAAAAACCGTCTTTCATTATCAATGCCATGCGTGAAGTCACACAGTTACGTTCGATGACTGCGCAAAGTCACACACGCGCCGGACGAATCCGATTCCACGCCGCGCCGCGGGCCCGCCCGGTCGCCGGGTCCGGACGTGCTCTTATCTATCGATAAATAAAGAACTTACGGCGGACAGGCGGCACGCGGCGGCAGCCCGCCGAACGGCCGATCCCGACCGCGCGGTTTCGCACACTTCTTTTAAGGTAGGATCACGGACAGGCGCGGCCAAAATCGGCGAGAAGCGCAGAAAGGTCCCCCAAATCGATGCAGCCCGAGTTGTCGATGTCCGCTTCCCAGGGGAAACCGGCCTGCCCGCCGCACGCGCCGTACGCCGCGAGCAGCATCGTCAGGTCGCTCAGTTCAACGTCACAGTCATTATCGACATCGCCCGGCAGGCGCCGCACGCGGACGGTGAGCGTCGCCGACATCGGGTGCACGCCCGCACCCGGGATGTTCTCGTCGCTCGTCGTCACGGTGAACGTGTCGGTGTAGAGACCGGCGCTCGCCTCGTCCGTATTCAGCGTGACCGTTGCGACTCCCGCCCCGGAAGTGATCCCCGCCTGCGGCGCCGTTGCGGAAGTAAACGGAGCCGCAAGATCGTCCACGCCGTCGAGGTCGAGCGCGGCCTGCGCGGGGCTCCAGCCGTAGTTGTAGATGTCCATCAACACCGACACGATCCCGCTGCCGAGCGCGAAAACGCGACGGACCGTCCGCGCATCCTCGTCAGCCACCGAAGAAAACGAGGGGTTTGCGGGAAGGATCACGGTGCCTGATGTCGGGAGCAGAATCGATGCGTTCTCCGCCGCTTCGCTGGTCGTGGTCACGAGCACCGAGCCCGTGACAGGCCCCGCCGCGCTCGTATTCACCGAAAACGCCCGCTGCACGGCCGGGCCGAGCGCCATCGCCGTCCCGGAACCGACGCCCGAGAGCCCGCCTGAGGCCGTCGCGCTGAAATCAAGTTCGTCTGCGCCCGTGGGGATTGTCGCCGCGGCCGCGTTCGAAACCTCCAGCGTCACCGTCACCGGCGCATTGCGGATCACCCGTCCGAATTCGGCCGGCAACGTCGCCGCCATCACCGCGGGAATCTGGTACTCCGAAACGACCGGGATGTGATCGGAAGCGGTTCGCAGCGCCGCCGCGAGCGCGTTCGAGCGCGGGATGTCGGCGGGGTAATAGGTGTTGTTTCCCGCGTTGATGTCGAGGTTGTAGTGGTTGCCGTCGTTCCCGAATGCGCGATACGTAGTCATCCGCGACAGCCCCTCGCCGTCGACCAGCGAGTCGCTCGAAAGCTGAAGATCGAATCGGTCATCCATCCCGCCGCTGACGAGCGAGCAGCCCGTCGCGCAGGGCGACTGCGTATGCTTGACCGCGTTCGACGACGGCGGAACCGCCCACGAACCCGTCCCATACGGGTCATTCCCACGCGCCGAGCCGGCCGCGGTGAGAATCAGGTACGCCTGCTCCGTGTTTTGATAGACGTTGAAGTCGCCGACGTAGACGATGTTCGACCCCGCCGGCAGCGAGGACGCGTTGTTCCGGAGCGCCGTCGCGCCGGCGGCGCGGTCCGTTTCGTCGGAAGCCGTGTTTCCCGCCTTGAAATGGCAACTGTAAACGTAGATGCGGGCCGCGGGAGATGTGTAACCCGCCAGCCGAAGCAACCACCGATCCGCGTTCCGCCCCGCGCCCGTGGGGATGTCCTGATGACCGGCCGGGTCCTCGAAAACCACGCCCTGCCGGTAGTAGAGCGCCTGCGCGCCCGACGCGGAGTCCTCCCCCGATGAACTCGTAAATGTCGCGCGGACGTATGTGACGCCGGACGGTGCAGCCGCGTTGAGCATCGACAGAATCGGATTGGTGTCGGCTGTCTGCGTCTCCTGAAACACGAGTATCGCCGGCGCGGTCGCGAACCCCGGCTTGTCGTCAACCATGAGCGCATCAAAAACGTCCTGCAGCGCCGTCAGGTTGCCGTTCAACCCGGCGACGTTGTAGCTGACGACGCGAATCTGGCCGGGTGCAGAGGCCGCAATCCCCGCCGCCAGCGCCGGTGCCAGTAGATAACGAATGAGCATTCTCACCTCCCCGCGGATCGGCCATTGTAGCGGTACGGGCACCCGGATTCCCGCCCTAAAACCGCGCTCGTAACTCACGCGATGGCGGTCAGTTGCGTGAAAGTCCAGATTTTTTCGGCCGGCGAGTGGAAACTCGGACCCCAGCGCGCCTAGACTCGCGTGGAGTGCACCCTTCCTTTCCGGGGAGCCAAAAGGAACGGGAGGAAGCACCTTTGGGTTTGTCCCTTCTTTCTAGGGGAGCCGAAAGGAAGGAAGCGAGGACAGACGGACTTGAGGGCCGGCCTTTCTTGGGCCGGCCCTCGCTTTTTCGGCGGTCCTGTAGGTTCGCGCCGCCGAGGCTCCCCCAACGGGTGGTGCGACTACATCGCGGGGCTCCCGGCTGATCACCGCGGAGCCCCGCACTTTGCGCATCGGCCCACCCGCCCCCGTCATCGCCGCTTCTCGGTTGTGAGGCGCGCCGCGCGGCGGTACCCTCGCGCACACGGGGCCTGAAGGGAGGCCGCCATGTCCGAGCAGGCATTCTCCGCGACACAACTCAGCCAGGATGAGTCGAAGCTTCTCACGCGTCTGCGCGCCGGCGATCGCGAGGCCGTCGCCGCAATCGAGAAACGCTACGGTTCGGAACTGCGCCTCTTCTGCCGCCGCATGCTCGCGGACGCGGCCGCCGCCGAAGACGCGGTGCAGGACGTGCTCGCGACCTGTTGCCGCCTCGAGGCCGAGTCGCTCCCGCAGGTCAGCATCCGCGGCTGGCTCTACCAGATCGCCCGGCGGCGCTGCATCGACATGCATCGCCGTCGGCACGATGAAACCCGTCCGGACGCCCGGGGTCCTCGTCGGGCGCAGCCCAGCTTCGACAATGCCGTCGACCCCCTGACCACGCCCGCGGGCAAGGCGCTGAAACTCGACCGGGCGGCAAAGATCCTGACAGTGCTGAACGAAATGGACGAGGAGTTGCGCAGCGTCGTCATCATGCGCTACTTCCAGGACCTGCCGCGCGAGGAGATCGCCGAGGCGGTCGGCCTCTCGCTCGCGGGGACCAAGGCCCGCCTGAGCAAGGCGATGCAGCTGCTGCGCGAGAAACTGGACCTGTCGGACGATTCGGGCACGGCATGAACTGCGAGACCGCGCGGGGGCTGTTCCTCGACCTGGCCGAGGGGCATCTCGAACCGCTTCAAGCCGCCGAACTGCGCCGCCACTTCGGCGAGTGTCCAGCCTGCGACATCGAGTATCGCAAGCTTCGCGCCCTCGTCGGCGACCTGAGTGCCGCCCGATCCGTCGAACGCGCGGCGTGGGTGACCGCGAGTGCACACGCTCCCTCGGCCCCCGCCGCCCCCCCGAGCCGCATCGGCGATTTCGAGATCCTCGGCGAGATCGGCCGCGGCGGAATGGGCGTCGTCTATCGGGCGCGCCAGATCTCGCTGAACCGCGAAGTGGCGCTCAAGGTGCTCGCCGGGCTCAGCGCCGATGACCCTCGCGCCGTCGAACGATTCACGAAGGAAGCCAAGGCCGCCGCCCGCCTCCACCATACCAACATCGTCCCGGTTTACGCCCAGGGCTGCGAAAATGGCCAGTTCTTCTATGCAATGGAGTGCATCGAGGGCCAGTCGCTCGACCGCGTCATGCGCGAGGACCGCAGCTTCGAGAAATCCGCGTCGACCAGCACCGCCGCGGCGACGATCAAACTCAGCGAGTCAGCCGTATTGAACTCGGCCGTCGCGACGATGCTCCGCGCGCGCGGCCCGTCGCGCGATTTCAAGCGCATCGCCCGGCTGATCGCGGAGGTTGCCGACGCACTCGCCCACGCCCATTCCCACGGCATCGTCCACCGCGACATCAAGCCGCAGAATCTGCTGCTCGGCGCCGATGACCGGCTGCACGTCACCGACTTCGGCCTCGCCCGCATCCTCGACGAGCCGGGCCTCACCCGCACCCACGAGATGCTCGGTACCCCCGCCTACATGGCCCCGGAACAGGTCCGGGCCGGCTCGAAGATCGACGCCCGCACCGACGTCTACGCACTCGGCGTCACGCTCTACGAACTGCTGACCCGCGAGCGACCGTTCAAGGCCGAGACCTACTCGCAGCTCATCGACTGCATTCTCAACAAGGAGCCGCGGGCCCCGCGAGCGCTCGATTCCCGCGTTCCGGCCGATCTGGAGACCATCTGCCTGCGGGCGATGGAGAAATCACCGGCCGCAAGATTCGCGTCGGCCGCTGAAATGGCCCGCGATCTGCGCCGTTTCGCAGACGACTTCCCGATCCAGAGCCGCCGCATCGGCCCGCTCGGACGCTCCGTCCGGTGGATCCGCCGCAATCCATATCGTTCGGCGGCGCTGCTCGCCACCCTCTTCCTGGTCGCGACGGGCGGCGTCGCGTGGAAACTCCTGAACGCCGCCGCAAACGAGAAGATCGACCGGGCGTTCGACGTGCTGCTCGCCGATTCGCGGGCGCACGCCGAGGCCGAAGCGGCCCTGGGCTGGGCGGCGCAATGGGGCGGCGATCGCCGGCGCAGGGCCCTGCTCGGCGCATTTCTCGACATCCGCCGCGATACGCCAAAGGCCGTCGACACGCTCCTGCGCCTGCGGAAAGCCGAACCCGAGAACGCGGATGTGCTCTGCCTGCTCGCATGGGCCTACGCCCGGCGCCCGGCGACGTCGGCCCAGGCGGCCGACTGCATCCGCCAGGTGGAGTCGCTGGGCGGCGCGCCTTCCGCGGAAGGATTCTTCTACCTGGGGATGGCGATCCTGCCGGATGACCCCGAACGCGCGATCACGATCTTCGACCGCGCGATCGATTCCCGCGACGGCTTCGTCCACGCGATGCTGCACCAGGCGCGGGCGATGAACTACTGCTTGTACTACTACCGCGACCTCAAGTACTACGAGAAGGCCAAGCTGCGCCTGACCAACGCCGCAATGCTCCAGCCCCGCTCGCCCTGGCCGCGATACTACCTGGCACGCTGTCATACGCTCGCCGGTGAGATCTACGGCTCCGTGAACCGGCCGGAAGACGCTGCCCGGGCGTTCGATGAGGCCGTCTCCGCCGCCGAAGACGCGCGAAAGGTCGATCCGTCCAGCCCCCGCGGCCCGATCGCCGAGGGTCAGGCCCTGGAGAGCCGCGGCCGCTATTCCGCCGCGCTCGCCGCGTTTCGTCGCCTCGACGCCCCGGGCGTCAGCATGGGCCCCGGCGACAAGGCCGAGCGATTCAGCTACGAACTCCGGGTCCGCTTCGCACTCCGGGACTTTGACGCCGCGGAAGAACTCGTGGCTCTGCGACTGGCGATCGACTCCAATCCCGAAGCCCGGGCCGAAGCCGCCCTCCTGCGGACCCTGATTTCCTTCGCCCGGACCGGCCGGGCGGCCGCAAAGACCGTCTTCGACGCCGAGTTGGAAGAAATCGGGAAGCCCGATGATCTTCCGGTAGAACTCCGCATCATGCTGGCCGTGCTCTCAGGCGTTGTCGGCACGCCGTCGAACCTGCCCGTGGAGCCGTTCGGACCGCCGCTGCCGCCGGGATGGGATCCGTCCTGGACCCGCAATCTCGTCGAATACGTCGCCGGCCGGCGCGACTGGCCCGACCTCGTCGCCGCCGCAAAGACCCTCCGCCGCGAGCAGACGCAGCAGCGCCTCGCGGCCGCCTGGTTCCTCCGCGGTTTGCTCGAGCTGGGCCGCGACGACGCCGCTGCAGCCGGTCAGTCGTTCGTCGAGGGCGCCCGGCAGTACGACAACGAGCGGTACTGCTACTGGTGCCGCCTGCTCGCCTATCGCTACGCCCCGGAGGCCTTTCCGCGCGGCCAGCGCGACTGATTACAATTCGGCCGGTCACCAGATAGGCCGCGTGAGGAGCCGTTTGTGCGAATCGCCCGCTTCGTCACTCCCGACCAGCGAATCCTGTGCGGCCAGTTGATCGACGACCGCACCGCGCGCCCGATCCACGGCGACCTCTTCGGTCCGCACGAGATCTCGACCGACGTCGTCGCCATCAAGCGCTTTCTCCCGCCCGTCGAGCCGCCGAACATCTTCGCCATCGGCCGCAACTACCGCGCCCACGCCGCTGAAACCGGCTCACGCGTCCCCGAGCAGCCGCTCATCTTCATCAAGCCGACGACGACGGTCCTGGCGCCGGGTGACGCGATCCGCATCCCCGCGGCCGCGCCGAGCGAAGTCGACTTCGAGGCCGAACTAGCGATCGTGATCGGCCGCACGGCCCGCGACGTCTCGGAATACGAGGCGCTCGCGTATGTCCTCGGGTTCACCTGCGCCAACGACGTCTCCGCCCGCGACTGCCAGCGGAACGACAAGCAGTGGTCCCGCGCCAAGGGGTTCGATACGTTCTGTCCGCTCGGGCCTTGGCTCGTCACTGTCGACGTCCTCGACCCCGACGCCTGCGCGATCCGCAGCCGGCTCAACGGTCAGGTCATGCAGGACGCGAACACGCGCGACATGATCCACTCGTGCCGCAAGCTCGTCAGCTATGTCTCGCACCAGTTCACGCTGCTGCCGGGCACGCTCATCCTCACCGGCACGCCCGAGGGCGTCGGCATGGCCCGCACCCCGCCGGTGTTCCTGAAAAGCGGCGACAAGATCGAGATCGAAATCGACGGCATCGGCGTCCTGTCCAACCCGGTGGTCGGGCCGTAGAAATTTTATCCACAGAAAACACAGAGTACGCAGAACAAGAGGCCGATCAATTTCTTGTTGTTGTTTTTCTGTGCATATTTCTGTGTCTTCTATGCCCTCTGTGGATAATCCGTCTGGTCAGATGCCGAAAATGGTCCACACCCGCAGGCTGATCGACGCCCCGATCACGCCGACCACCGCCGCAACCGCGATCCCCCGCTGGATCGCCGTCACCCGCGCCTCGAACCGCTCCACCGCCCGCGGATCCTGCGCCAGCGCCTCCACCATCCGCGCCCGGTCCGAGATCGACGGATGCTGCCAGTCGCTCTCCTCCGGCGGAATCCCGTTCAGCCGCGCCACGTCGTGCAGCATGTTTGCGTACAGATGCGCCGCCGTCGGACACAGCGCACCGCTCACCGCCCGCTCCTCCGCCGGTGCTCGACCCGGCGTCGATGCGAACCCGTCCGGCCGGTGCAGCGGACACGGCGCGTGACAGGCCAGCCCGCCCGCCGCCAGCGCCCGCACGCCGAAGATATCCGCCTGCCGCTCGAACTGGTGCGCGATCCACCCGAAGATCGGCCACCACTGGATCAGCAGCAGCACCCCGACGACCGCGCCGCCCGTGTAGAGCGCCACGTGGCTATGCCGGAGGAAGGGGTAGGCGATCGCGACCACGCAGCTCGACGTGAACGCGAACAGCAAAAAATACCACAGGTGCAGCCGCTTGACGTGCCCCGATTCATGCCCGACGACCGCCTCGATCTTCTCGTCCTCCATCCGCTCCAGCAGCCCGTCGGTCACCAGCATGTAACGCATCGGCCCCACGACGCCCGCCACCAGCGCGTTCGTGATCATCCCCCCCGAGCGCCACACGAGAATCTCCCGAAACCGCACGCCCAGCAGTCCGCACAGCCGCATCAGCCGGTCGCGCAGCGGTCCCGCCGGCAGCGGCCGAGTGTCCCAGACCAGCGGCAGCAGGCCGGGCCAGATGATGAGCAGGAGGAGCTGCGCCGCGCCGATGATCAGGTCCGCCGCATGCTCGCTGCGGATCGTCGCCCGCAGCCACACGCGGTGCTCCTCGATCGAGTCACGCACGACCAGCAGCAGGATGATCGCGATCAGCGCGATCAGCAGGTGGTGCCGGATGCCGAACGCCAGGAATTCGCGCAGCGACCACACCGGGTGCGCCGGCTCGCGGCGAAACAGCCTCTGCTCCAGCGCAATCTGCCGGATCGCCCGCTCGGCCGGGTAGATCGAGATCCACACCAGGATGAGCGACACAATGAACGGAATGGTCGCGAGCGTGCCCGCGACCCCCGGCCAGTCGAGCGCGCGCGGCACGTTTTCGCACAGCGCCGGCCACCCGGTCAGCAGCAGCACACCGCCGTGCAGCCCGACGAGCGAGTATTTCACAAGATCGAGCCCGAAGGCGTACGCATTCTGACCAGGGTTCGGGTCGGATGGCAGCGATTCCAGCAGCCGCAGCGCCCGCCGCGCCGCGACCATCCCCAGCGCCGGCGGCGCCAGCACGGCCGCGGTGACGCACGCGAGCACTCCCCTCGGCGATGTAACGGCCGGGAAGATCCCGTCAGGGAAAAGGAGCACCAGCCAGAGGACGATGACGACAACGATGAACATCTGCGCGGGCTGACTCCGTCCATAAGACCCGCGCGGCGAGATACACGGCTGTCGCGGCGGCTCTGTCCCGGTGCTCGGTTGCGGCGGCGCTCTCGCAACACCCTGCGGCGGTGCGGAATACGACCCCCGCGCTATTATCGGGTCGAATCGACTTTGCCGATAGAGCCTGTGAGGCCCTGCGCGCCGCATTCTCATGGACGTGTACGACGACCAGCCTGGACACCAGTCACCCGCCCGATCCGACGGTCCGCGGCCCTACATCGGCGTGCATTTCGACTGCTGCGGCGTCTATGTCCGGATCTATCGAGCTCCCGGCGCCGATCGCTACGTCGGCCGCTGCCCGCGCTGCGGCGCGAGCGTGACCGCGCGGGTCGGCTCCGACGGCACCACCCAGCGGATCTTCCACGCCCGGTAGGGGAGGATTCCACGGCGCCGCGTCCCGCGACGTTTCACGTAGCCGACCCCGACCCCGGCGACACGCCCGCCGCGGCGACTTCCCAACCACGGGCCGAAACCGTACTCTCCCGGCGGGCTTGAGAACGCCACGGAGGGCCGCATGGCCGGAAAAACTACGAAAAAGACCCGGGCCGATCGGGCGGGCGCGGCGGACCGCATCAAGAAGATGGCCGCGCAGATCATCACGACGATCAACAAGAAGACCGACCCGTTCGTCGAAATCCCCTCACGCACGCTCAGCAACGTGCGCTTCAACGAGAAGCGCGGCATCATCGAGATGCTCGACGCCCGCCAGAAGCGCAGCTTCTTCAGCCTCCTGGGCCGCCGCGGCGGCGAGGGCAGCCAGGCGAAGAAGTTCATGCAGACGCTGCGTGTGGCGGAGAAATGCAAGCTTCTGATCGACGACGACATCACGACCAGTCTGCGCGAGGTCTTCTACAGC
The DNA here is from genome assembly GCA_045863555.1 of Planctomycetota bacterium. Lineage (GTDB taxonomy): Bacteria > Planctomycetota > Phycisphaerae > UBA1845 > Fen-1342 > JACRLV01. Next base: position 67,400 of record BTUU01000016.1, read on the forward strand.
CTGAAGATGCCGGTTCGCGGCAGCAAGGAGCTGATCTTCTTTGAACAGGAAGAATCGGATCCAATCATCGAAGACGTCGAAGTGACCGTGGATGCGCTGCGCGAGGAGCTGGGCGTTCATGCCGAGCCGCGCGGCAACATGGTCGGCCCGATGACCATCGTCGACAACGGGGATACCATCGACCTGACCCGTCAGGGCTCGGGCGGCTGGGGTGTCCCGGGAGTCGTCGAATCCAACGTGATTCAGTTCAAGAAGTGCAACGCGGAGTTCGTCCTGCTTGTCGAAAAAGGCGGTCAGTTCAACCGATTCAATCAGGATCGCTTCTGGGAGAAATACAAGTGCATGCTCATTCACGGCGCCGGCCAGCCGCCGCGCGCCGTGCGTCGACTCATGCACCGGATGCACAATGAGCTGAAGCTGCCCGTGTACGTTCTCGTCGACAACGACCCGTGGGGCTATTACATCTACAGCGTCGTCAAGCAGGGCTCGATCAACCTCGCTTTCGAGAGCCAGCGCATGGCGATCCCGGCTGCCCGCTTCATCGGCATGAGCAGCTACGACGCCGACCGATTCGACATTCCCAAGCAGATCCCGATGCCCCTCAAGGACGAGGACATTCGCCGCGCCAAGGAAATCCTCGAATACCCCTGGTTCCAGAGCAAACCCTGGCAGAAGGAAATCAAGCACATGCTCTCGCTCGGCGTGAAGCTGGAGCTGGAAGTCTTCGCCAGCAAGGGCGATTTCCGCTATATCACCCGCGAATACGCGCCGCGAAAGCTCAAAGATCGCGACTGGCTGGATTGAATTCGGAAGCTCATAATTGCTATGATCATGTGACCGCGAGAAGGAGCCCGTCCAAGTGGCCGATACGACACTGAGCGACGCCGAAGTCGTCCGCCGCGGTCGCGCCATCTACGACTCGCGGATACGGTCCCTGGTTGAGCCCGTGCAGAACGGTCGATTTGTCGCGATCGACATCGACAGTGGCGACTACGAGGTCGCCGATGCGGCGATCGACGCGATCGACAAGCTCGACCAGCGGCACGCCGACGCGCTCTATTACATCCACCGGATTGGATTCACATCCGCATACACACTCGGCACGATTACGCCAAGCGATTCATGATCACGGGAGTTGTGACAGCGCGCCGCGAGGCCGTCGTTCCGCTCGAGGTCCTCTCGCCACATGACGCCTCGAGAACCCTCGATGCGGTGATCGACACCGGGTTCAACGGTTTCGTCGCATTACCCGCTGAAGTCATTTCGTCGCTGGGCTTCGCGCGCCGCGGTTCGGCCGTCGCGACGCTCGGCGACGGGTCCGAAGTCTCGCTCCCGCTTTATCGTGCGCAGATCAGGTGGGACGGACAGGTGAAACGTGCGGAGACGTTTTCCGCTGACGGCGCGGCGATGATCGGAATGACGCTTCTCAACGGCTTCGATCTCTTCATCGAGGTCGAGCGCGGCGGCCGAGTCGTGATCGAGCGCCGCAGGAAGCAGTCGGTCTAACGAGTGCCGCTCCACGCGGCCCGCAACCCCACGACCGAAACGGAGGCCCCCGCCATTCGAAGCTCAGACTCGTCGGAGACCGTTCCGACTCGGCGCGCCGCGACGCGCAACCTGGCCAGACGACCGAGAATCTCGACCGTCCGTTCCGCCCCCGTCTCCACCACAAACGCCGCACACCGCGGCTCAAACTCATCCGAAAAATCTACGCCGTCGCCCAGCGTCGCCCCCCGGTCGCCGGCGATGCACATCTCCGCCAGCGCCGGCAGCCACCCGCCCGTCGCATCATGGCACGCCCGGATCGTCCCCGCCTGCATCTCCGCGTAGACCGCCTCGCGAATCCGCTGCGCATCCGCAAGTGCAAAACCGGTCACCGGCAACCCGCCGATCAGCAGCAGCTCGCCGCCCGCCGCCTTCAGATCCGGCGTGATGCACCGCCGCACATCAGGCACGAGACTCACCGCGCTGATCAGCAACGTCCCCGGAATCGACAGCCGGCCGGTTCGCCGGATGCGCTCGACAATGCCCGCCGAGAGAGACGCACCGTCAACTGATTGCGGATAACCCCACCCGGTCGGTTCAGCGAATCGCGCCTCGACCTCCCCGATCAGCCGCTCGATATCCCCCGCATCCAACGCAAACTCATTGTTCAGCGAATCCTTCCCCGAGATGAACGGCACGCCGAACGCCTTCGCCGCGTCATAGCACGCGACGCACGTGCGAACTAGCCCGCCCATCTGCCGCGGATCATCGCATCGTCCCCAGCAGAAATTGTCGAGCATCGCCGTCGCCGCCGGATCGCCGCCCACCGCGAGAACATTGCAGAGCGCTTCGTCGATCGCCGCGATCGCCATCCAATATGGATCGATGTCCGAAAGCTGCGGCGCCAGCCCGCACCCGACCGCGATCCCGCGTCGCGAATCAAGCCGCGGCCGCAGCACCGCCGCGTCGGCCGGGCCGTTGCCGCGCCCGACCAGCGATTTGATCACGCTCCCGCCCTGCACCTCGTGGTCGTACCGCCGGATGATCGGCTCTTTCGACGCGACGGTGGGGCGGGCCAGCGCTGCAATGAGCGTGTCCACCAGCGAAGAGACCGCCCGTCCGCCGCGTTCTCCGACGGCCGCCCGAGCGCCGTTTGACCCCGCCGACGCATCGCCCCGGGCATTCGCGGGCGCGGGCGACGGCGTCTGCGCCGGACTCCACTCCCCGCGCCGCTCCGTCCGCGGCAGGCCATGATGCAGGAACGCCATCGCGACGTCGCCGACCACCTTGTCCTGGTAGCGAACCTCCAGCCGCGGCTCGCCCGTCGCCGTCGTGCAGCCGAACCGCCCGATGACCGTCGCCTCGACCTCCTCCTCGCGCATCACCGCGAGGAACCGATCCAGCCGGTCGCGCGGAACCGCCAGCACCATCCGCTCCTGCGCCTCGCTGATCCAGATCTCGTCGTACCGAAGCCCCGCATACTTCAGCGGCACGGATTCAAGCTCGACCTGCGCCCCGACCGTCTCGCCCATCTCCCCGACCGCGCTGCTCAGCCCGCCCGCACCGCAATCCGTGATCGCGGTATACAGGCAGCCGCCGGCCGCGTCGCGCGCTCGAATCACCGCATCAAGAACGCGCTTTTCCTCGATCGCGTTGCCGATCTGCACCGCGTGCGAAAACTCGTCCGCGTGCGTGTCGGTCAGCTCTGCGGAAGAAAACGTCGCCCCATGAATGCCGTCGCGCCCCGTCCGGCCGCCGATGACCAGGATCAGGTCGCCCGCCCGCGCCTGCTTCTCGATCTTTTCCCGCGGAATCAGCCCGACGCACCCGCAGAAGACGAGCGGGTTGCCCAGGTACCGTGGATCGAAATGCACCGCGCCGTTGATCGTGGGAATCCCCATCCGGTTCCCATACTCGCCCACGCCGTCCACGACACCCCTCAGCACCCGCGCCGGGTGCAGCACCCCGCGCGGCAGCGCCCCCTCCGGCCAGTCGCCCGGCGCGACGCAGAAAACGTCCGTATTCGCGATCGGCATCGCCCCGAGCCCGCAACCGAGCACATCGCGGATGCACCCGCCGATGCCCGTGGCCGCACCGCCGAACGGTTCGATCGCCGACGGCCGGTTGTGCGTTTCGACCTTGAACGCCACGGCCCACTTGTCGTCGAATCCGATGACCCCCGCGTTATCCTTGAAAACAGAAAGGCACTCCGGCCCGCGCCGCTCCGCGATCAGCTCCGTCGTCGCCCGCGCGATCGTTTCCTTCAGCAGGTTCTCAAAGCGGATTTCGACTCGTCCGCCGTCGCCTTGCGCTCGCCCGGTCGACGGATCGGGCAGCGGCGCGCCCTGGTACAGCGTGCGGCTCTTCAGCGTCTTGTGAACGCAGTGCTCCGACCACGTCTGGGCGATCGTCTCCAGTTCGAGGTCCGTCGGATCGTGGCCAAGTGTCTGATAATGCGCCTGAATCGTCCTCATCTCCTCCGTGTTCAGGAAGAGATGCCCGCGCCGCGACAGTTCCGTCAGCTCCGACTCGTCCAGCGTTCGGATCGCCACATGCCGAAGTTCAAACGCAGCCACCCGCGGCCGCGGCGTCGGCCGCACACCCGCGGTTCCGATGACCACTTCCTCGATGCAGTCATTCGCCAGAACCCGCCCGGCGATCGACCGTAGCTCATCCGCCCGGACCGATCCCGTCAACCGATACCGCCACGCGGTGCGGACACTTTCGACCCCGTAACCCTCGGCCTTCAGCTCCGCCAGCGTGCTCGCCGCAACCGGGTCCATCACCCCCGGCCGAAGATGCACCTCCACCGCCGCGCCCCTCGGCTCAGGCGCGACCGCGTCCCCTTCGCTCCATGTCGCCGCCGCCTCCGTCACCGGGTCAACCAGCAGCGACTCAGCAATCTCCCCGGCCGCCGTCCGATCGATCTCACCCTCGACGAAGAACAACCGCGAGGCCGACGCGGTCTCGACCCCGTCCAGTCCGGCCGCCCGAAGGCGCGAGACGAGCCGGGGGTCGTTCCCGGCCGCCCGGCTGCGGATCTCGATTCGAAATACCGGGTTGGATCGAACGCTCGATAGGGACGCGGTTGACATCGGGCGTATGATAGCAGCGGAACGAAGACCGGTCGCCCGGCAAAAAAACCGGGTTTCCGGCCCGATAATGCGGAAATTATCGGAACGGAAAATCGCCCCGCAACCGCCCCGCGCGTTGAACTGTAACATCCGTAGGTGAAAAGGATTACAGTCACGATGGCGGGCCCGAACTTGCCCCGATGTGGGGCAATTCGCGCGCCCGTTCACGTGAAAATTCTCCTTGCATTCTGGTTAGCGATCTGTTTAGAGTCTGTCTCCGGTTGGGGCCGGCGGCAGGGATGTCCCGGCTGCGGTTTGGGGTTTTGAGAGGAAACTCAATGAGCGCACCCAGTGCTTCAGACGCTGGTGTCGGATTCAAGAACCTGTTGGAATTTGAAAAGCCCATCGCCAAGATGGAGCAGGAGATCCAGAGGCTGGAAGCCAGCCAGGCCGAGACCGGCCGCGACTATTCCGAGGCCGTCCGAGCCATCCGCGAGCAGTTGACCAAGACGCTCGTGCAGGCCTATTCGAATCTGACGCCTTGGGAGACCGTCCAGGTCGCCCGCCATCCCAAGCGGCCGCTCCTGCGCGATTACATCCGCATGCTCTGCAAGGACTTCTGCGAGCTCCACGGCGACCGTTTTTACGGCGATGACCACGCACTCGTCTGCGGTTTCGCCCGTCTGGGCGGCCAGCGCGTCATGCTGCTCGGCCACCAGAAAGGCCGCGAAACCAAGGAGCGCATCGAAGTCAACTTCGGCTGCGCCCACCCGGAGGGCTATCGCAAGGCGATGCGCTGCATGCGCCTCGCCGAGAAATTCGGCGTTCCGGTCGTCGCGCTGGTCGATACGCCCGGCGCTTTTCCGGGCGTCGAATCGGAAGAACGCGGGATCGCCTACGCGATCGCGTACAACCTGATGGAGATGTCCCGCCTCCGTACGCCGGTAATCGCGTGCGTGATCGGCGAGGGCGGCAGCGGCGGCGCGTTGGGTATCGCCGTCGCGGATCAGGTCGCGGTCATGGAGCACGCCTACTACTCGGTCATCAGCCCCGAGGGCTGCGCGGCGATCCTGTGGAAATCGGGCGAGCACGCCGCAAGGGCGGCCAACGCCCTCAAGCTGACGCCGCGCGAGCTCAAGCGCCTCAACCTGATCGACTCGATCATCGAGGAGCCCCTCGGCGGCGCGCACCGGGATCCGGCGGCCGCCGCAGCGAGTGTTGAGGCCTGGATCGTCCGGTCGCTCAAGGAACTCAAACGCGTCAAGCTCGACACGCTGCTCAAGCGGCGCTACGAAAAACTCCGCAACCTGGGTTCGTTTTTCGAGACGCTCGGCGAGCCCCCGGCCGCGGAGCAGAAGGTCGTCAAGCAGCGCTCGAAGAAGGCGGCTGCGGTCGCACCGGCCGTCGCGTCGGCCACGATTGCTGGCGCGTAGATTCGGATCCGCGGCCCGGCCGTAGCCGTGTCGCCCCCCGGCGGGCAGGGAGGCCCGCGAGTGATGGAAGTGCTCGGCGAAAACAGCCGGGACTAGCGGATGATGTCGGGTATGTCAGGCGCGGCGCCCGCTCATCCGGCGGATATCGAGCTCCGGAAGTCGAGCGATCTTCGGATTCGCTGGACCGACGGGCACGAAAGCGTGATTCCCCTCGTCGAGCTGCGACGAAACTGTCCATGCGCGACGTGCAGAGCGGCCCGGGAGGAGCGCGAGCGCAACCCGCTCGCGATTCTGAGCGTCCGGTCGAGCGAATCGGATTTCGCGACGGCGGCCTCCGCGGAACTCGTCGGCCACTACGCCCTGCGGATCCGCTGGAACGACGGCCACGACACGGGCATCTACGACTTTGGTCTTCTGCGGCGGCTCGGCTGAAGCGGTCCGCCGCACCGGATTGAGCGAATTCGATCGAACGCGAGCGCGAATGGCATCGTATCGATCAAAAAGGCGCGCAAATTGCCCGGAAACGCATGAAATTCCGGTGAATGGCGCGCGAGTTCGTTGTATAATCTACAGACTTGGTGTTTTTGCTGAAGGTGGTGGCTTCCATGAGTGAAAAGGTGGGCAAGCGGCCCGAGGAATTGGCTCGAAAGCTGGAGCTGGGCAGCTCGCTGATTTCGTCGGCCGACCTGAACCTCATTCTCTTCGATCGTCCTCTGCACCCGGAGCTCTTCCGGCACTACGCGAACTATCGAGTGAATCAGGTTCGCTATCACGCCGACATCTGGTTCGTCGGCCTCTCGCACGTCGTCACGGTGACCAGCGGCCAGCGCTCGCTGACCGAGCTCATCAGCGTCGACAGCGAGATGCTGCCGTCCCGCGGCGTCCTGACCCGCTTCCGCATGAAGGGCGAGCGCGACCTCGAGCGCCGGTCGCCCGACGGCTGGCATTACATGATCTCCAGCCAGGTCGAGACCATGGACGAGCCGCTCTTCAAGAGCGTCCACTTCGATCTGGTCAAGCACGCGCAGAAGCGCGGCTGGTACTGCTCGTTCGACCAGTGGGCTGACGGCGAGATGTCGCCGTTCTCCTACATCGACCACGAGGCGTGGGACGGCCAGTTCCACATCCACGCCTTCCACTCCTTCCCCCAGGAGCGGACCGTGGTCAAGACGCAGACGATCTTCGAGCTGCCGCCGGTATAAGCGGGGCAGCCGATGAATCGGCGCGACGTCACTGTCGATCATGACCCACACCAAACCCGGCCCCCGCGGCCGGGTTTGTCTTTGTATGCGGCACCCTAACGTCGATTCGAGGTGTGGCTTGTCGCCTGAACCGCCGCACGCCGAGACCGACGCCTTCTGCCGTGGGTGCGGTTATCTGCTCCGCGGCCTGCCCGACGACGGCGCATGCCCCGAATGCGGCCACTCAATCCTCGATTCACTTCGCGCCCCGCCCGATCTCACTCAACTGCCGGCCCGCTGCCTCGGCCGAGTGAGAGCCGGACTCTATCTGGCTCTCGCGGGCTGGCTCGGCCTTGGCATCGCCTATTTGCTGCCGATGGCGGGCTTCTGGTTGGGATTGGCCAGTCCTCTTTCGGGGCTGCCGGTTGGCGGTTGGGAGTACGCGCCGCTCTGCACCGTTTTCGCTTCGTTGCTCGTGCTCACCGTCAGCGTCTGGGTCTGCACCCCAGCCGACGCGGCGCTCCGCCCGTTCGGCCGGCTTGACGAGTTTCGTTTCCTCACCCGCCTCTCACACGGCGCGACGCTCGGACTCTTGGTGTACGCGTCGATCGCGCAATCCCTCGCCATGCTCTTCCTCGGACTCCTGACGCTCGCCGCATTCTTTTACTTTGCAATGGCCTGGGCCAGTGAACTCGCGGTTCGAGAGCCGCTCAACGGCCACCCGCTGGGCCCGGCGTACCGCTGGCTGCCGGTCATCGCGCTATTGCTGATCCCGCTCGCTGTCATTACCGGAAGCGATGTGATCCGCGTTGCCGCGATGCTCGCCGCGCTGGGCGCCTGGGCAACCACGGCCTACGCAATCCACCGCGCCCTCCGCGCTGCCTGCCAGGCACGCCGCCTGCTTCGTGAACGCGCCCAGGCGCTCGATTCCCCGTGAGGATTACGGATCCGCCTCACCGTCCCGCCGCCCGCCGCGCCTGGTCCAGCTTCTCCCGCGCCCCCGGAAAATCCGGCTGAAGCGCCAGCACCCGCTCGAAGTGCGCAACCGGCTCCCCCGGCCGCCCCAGTTCCAGGAGCGCCCGCCCGGTCAGGTTGCTCGCCCGCGGATCCTCCGGCGCAGCCTCCAGCGCCGCCCGAGCCGCGGCCAGCGCGCCCGTCGCATCGCCCACGCGCAGCAGCGTCCGCGCCAGCAGGATCGACGCCCCCGGGTCGCCCCCCGCGTGTACCGCCGCATCCCGCGCGACCTGCACCGCCCGCTCCGCCTGCCCGCGCTGAAACAGCAGCTCCGACAGTCCCTGGTACGCCGCCGTCATGTCCGCAGCCGCATCGATCGCCGCCTCATACGCCGCAACCGCCTCGTCAACGCGCCCCGCAGTCGCCGCGAGCACCGCCAGCGTGTACTGCGCATAGCTGTACCCCGGCGCAGCCCCGGCCGCCGCCCGCGCCTCCGCCAGCGCCGCCTCCGCCGAGCCCCCGCGATACAGCGCGATCGCCAGGCTCGTCCGCGCCCGGGCGTTGTCCGGCCGCTTGGCCACCGTGTCCTGCCACAGCGTCAGTTCACTCGCATAGACCCGATTCCGCTGCCACGTCCCCACTCCCAGCGAAACCGCCGCCACCGCCGCAAGTCCGACCGCCGCCCCATGCCGCGCACTCGTCGGCACCCGACAAAGCAGCGCTCGCACGCCCAGTACGACGAACACCGCCACGGCCGCCAGCGGGAGGTACATCCGATGCTCCGCCATCGTCTCCAGCGGCAGGGGGACGACGCTCGAACTCGGCGCCAGCACCAGAAACGCCGCCGCCGCCACAAACCCGAGCCGCGGCCGCCTCACGACCAGCCACACCGTCGCCCCCAGCAGCGCCGCCGGCACAACGGCCCCGGCATAGAACTTCACCGCCGGCTCCGTCAGCCGCGCCCCCAGGTACGGCCCGCCATAGTCGAACGTCAGCCCCGCCGGCCAGAGCGCAAGCTGCACATATCTGGGAATCGCGACGCACTGAATCCGTGCATGATCCCACGGCCCGAACGCGGCCAGCGCCTCGCCCGCCATGCCGATGCGGCTGCTCCCCGGCAGCGACACCCCGATGAGCACCCAGCTCACTCCCAGCCCGGCATACGCCGCCCACCGTCGCCGCAGCGCCCCCGCGAACGACCCCGCGTAAAACGCCCGGTCCATCAGCCACACGGCCACCGGCGCAGTCACGATCACTTCCTTCACGCCCACGCCCACGCAGCACGCCACGGCCGCGAGGACAAACCAGCCCCGCCGCCCGCCCTCGCACCCGCGGGCAAACGCCAGCAGCGTCAGCAGGTAGCAGAGCCCGACCATCGATTCGACGCGCTGCACGACGTACGTCACCGACATCGTCTGAAGCGGATGCAGCGCCCACAGCAGCGCGACGGCCAGCGCGATGCCCCGCGCCGCCGGTTCCGCGAAGCCCACCCGCCCGAGCAGCGTCCGCGCGAGCGCCAGCAGCACGATCGCGGCCGCGACGTGCACGGCGAGGTTGAAAACGTGGTAGCTCCAGACATCGAGGCCGCTGATGGCATAATTCAGCGCCAGGCTCAGCGCCGCAACGGGCCGCCCGGCCACGGTGACATCGCTCCCATCCGGCGGCGTGACCACGGCCCGCAGATCGGAGAGGTCGCGGATATTCGGATTGTTGACGATGCTGTCGAGGTCGTCGAAGACGAAGGGCACGGCGAAGGAATTCGAATACGCAGCGGCGCAGACGACGGCCAGAAGCAGGCACTCGGCGAGGAATCTCCAGGCTCTCTGTCTCACGCATGCCTCTGGTGGTACGGGCTGTGGCGCAGCGCGACCGCGTTCGCCGCCCGGATCGCCGGCCACCGCAAGTGGACTGGCAAACTCAGGGCTGTGCCGCGCGGCTCGCGCTCCGGCTTCGCGGCATGCCGAAGAGTCGGCCGTGCGGCGCCCGCTGATGACACTTCATGCACGACTCAATCAGTCCGATCTCCCGGATCTTCTCGCCGCCGGGCTCGACGGTCGCATAGATCCATCCGGCGTCGGTTTCGGGCGCATCAGCGCCCAGGTACGTCATGACGAAGAGCCCCTTGGCCTCGCCCGTGCGATACCACTGGCCATCAAGCAGGGCATGATCAACCGGGTACTCGTGCGTGAGCAGAGCACCGTTGTCAATCTTGGCCGGCGCGCTCGTCGTCACCGCTTCGAACGACTCCTTGACGAGCGTCTGGCCCGACGGCTGCACCGTTTTCGGCGACCCCGGCGGGATCTCGAATCCCAGCCACGTGTATTCCTGCGAATGCCTCGCGTAGAGGTGATAGAGCTTGCGGCCGTGCGAGGGTGCATCGTCGCTTTCGCTCATCTGCACTCCGACGGGTGGGCCAAACCCGCAATCCGTCGGCGCCATCCGCGCCTGATCCGAAACGCGATCCCACGATCGAAACTCTATCGCGACGTCAAGAACCGACCGCGACCGTGTCTGGTCCCGGCTGTCACATCCGGCAGCAGCGGCCATTCCAGCCGCTATCCCAACGAAGATTGCAGTCGGATTCGTCATCGGCGCCTCGGGTGGAGTCTCACGCGGCTTCGAACCACAGCGACGCCGCCAGTCACGGAGAGCTTCCGAACTCGGTCTGGACGGTCGACAGATCGCCAGCCGCTTTCGGAAGCGATGCCCCCGGCAGCGGTTTCGCGAAATATCGCAGTACCGTAGGCCAACCGGCGGAATCGGGAATGAGGATCCCGAATGCCGACACAATTCGGTCGCGCGTTGCGGATGGCGAGTTCGCGCGAACGCCATACGTCGTCCTTTCCCTCGCTTCCCGCAATGCGTCGAGTTTCGCCCTGATCCTTGCCAATTCATCCTGAAGATCACGGAACCCGTTTACGCGCAATTCCCCGTCGATCAGGGATCGGAGTTCAGGGATAGCCGTCGAGCTTGGGCAGTCGCACGGCTGCCACGCTCCGCAATCGAAGCACCAGCGAAGTCCGGCGTCGATGCGCTTCGGTGTGTGAAAACCGAACGTCAATTGCGCCGGGTAGCCGCAGTAGAAATCTTCGTTCGACGGTTCCCACCGTCCCAGCAAGACAGGCAGCGGCTCGAGATCGGGATGCGTAGCCGCCTCCGAGACTGTTTGTCTGATGGCCCATCGTATGTCCGTCAATCGCGCGGCTGTCGAGGGCGGGCCACTCGAATCCGATTCGGCGTGAGTCATTGCAATTGCCGGACCTAAGTGCCCCTGCGAGCTTTTGCGGGAGCGCTTCCTGGTCTGTCGCTCAATCTCTCGAAGCCATTGTGCAGTATTGTCTAGAGAACTGATCAGCCGAGTCGTCAGTTCTCGTCCGAAGCTCCCGATTCGATCGATGGGGTGCGCGCCGAACTGTATGACCTCGGCGATTACCGATCGCGAGGTTGGCACCTGCGGCTCTTCCCGGATCGTCCTATTCCCAAGCCCAAAGTTGTGGGCAGCGAAATCCAGGTCCGGAATCGGTTCACTGTAATCCGGGAGCCCATCGTGTCGGGGGGAGTACGCGTCGAGAGCGGGGGGTGACCAACAGAAATACTCGCGCGCGAAGTCCTCCTTCGTGCCCGCAATCGCTATGGCCCGGGATACCGTGCTTTGATAGGGGTCGTGCCTCTCACCGTTCGGCGCTGCTGAGAGCAGAAGAAGCGCAAGTAGGGGAATCCAGGCCATGAATGACTCCTGGACAGACACCAAATTCGAACACGGCAATTATTCTACCCACTTGTGGGCGGGAGGCCGCGGTTCCGCAGCACAAAGCTTCTCGCGATCACGCCAGCGCCATCTCCGCCACCGGCTCCGGCACACTGAAAATGTAGAAGCTCCCATATGTCGCCGACCGGTCCGTCGCGAACAATTCCGCCGCCAGCTCCGTGTGCGGCTCCAGCTTCTCCAGCGCCCACGCCGGCGGATCAAATCGATAGCTCCCCGACCGGTAAATGAGCGTCGCCCCCGGCGCCGCCGCCCGCAGGATCGATCGCCACATCGCTTCAAACGTCTCCGGCCGGTCAACCATCCAGTCCATGATGTCGAGCAGGTTGAACTTGTTGATCGACCCCGGCGGCAGCGTGTCCAGGTACGGCCCCAGCCAGCCGTTTACGATCCGCACGCGGTCCAGATTCGCCCGCAGCGTCTCGAAATTCTCCGGCAGCAGGTAGGGGGGCACGCGCAGCCCGCGGAACTTGCCCGTCGTCGTGACGCTCAGGAAATAATTGTCGTAGATCGGCACCTTCGTCAGCGCGTATTCGATCCGCTCGCGAACGAATTCATAGATCCCGTGCCGACCGTCGACCAGCCCGAGCTGCGACGGGTGCACGCCGCACAGATACATGAACCAGCTCTGCTCGCACAGCCACTTCGTCACCGGCCCCCAGAGCTTTTTCGCAACGTACTTGTCGTACCACTTCTGCTGCTCTTCCAGCGAGCGCAGCTCGAAAAACTCCTCGGTCCGCTTCGGGCTCAGCCCCAGCAGCGGAAGCACGTTCCGCACGATCCGCACCGCGATGCCCATCTTGCCGAAGTCGTACAGGTTCCGCGCCACCATCCACAGGTTCTTGTCCCAGAACTCGACCGACCGCGGCGAGAGCTCCGGCCGCAGATGACGCCGGTACACCTTCGTCACGACGCCCGGATTCCGGGCCGCGAAGATGTCGAAGAACGTCCCGTGGTCCAGCGTCGCGATCGCCGCGAGTTTCAGATCGAGGATCGCGTTCTGGGCCGGGTTCAGGTCGATCGAGATCAGCTTCCTCGGCGTCTGGCAGAGAAAATTCAGCGGGTTGCACCCGGCCGACGTGATCGAGATAACCGTGTCCTCGTCCGTCAGCTTGAACGCCCGCCGGTCCATCTCCGGGTCTTCCCACGACATGTTGAACACGATGCCGTGGAAGACGAAACGCTCCATCAGCGAGCGCTTCACCGGCACGTTCATATCCACCACTTCCACCATCGCCGCACCTCAAACCGCCCGAACAATGTCCCTGCGGCGGTTCAAGACCCCCGCCCGACCGCCGTAAAGTTGTACCCGCCCATCCAGTAGCTCACGTCGAGATCCGGAAACGCCTCCCGCAGCCGATCCACGTACGGCCGCGTCGTCTCCACGTGGTTCGCCCGCAGCCACGCCCGCATCACCGGCCCCAGCGGCCCCCAGCCCTGAAACGGCCCGAAGTCGAGCACGACCAGCCGCCCGCCCGGCTTCAGGTGCGCCTTCGCGCAGTCGATCGCCTTCGGCCAGTCCGGGATCATCGTCAGGCTGTAGGCGAAGAGAATGCCGTCGAACTTCCGCCCGAGCTGCATCGCCGTCGCGTCGCCCTGGACGAGCTCCACATTCCGCCACTGCTTGCCCGCGACCCGCTTCTCCGCCTGCCGCAGCATATCAGCCGAAAAATCGAGCCCCACCAGCCGACCGCGCCCCGCGTCCAGCGCCTCCAGCACAAACCGGAAATTCAGGCCCGTCCCGCACCCGACCTCCAGCACCTCGCTCTCCGGCCGAAGCTGCATCTTTTCCACCGCCCGTCGCCGCCCGTGCAGAATCATCCAGCGCGTGCTGTCGTATACATACGCGTGATAGCGGTAAAAGCGTTGTACGGCCGTCGCCACTGAATCTCTCCCCGGGCTACTCGCGCGAGTGCGTCGTCCGCGGCGGCAGGTACTCAGCCAGCCGCACGAGCGTCCGCTCATCCGCCAGCCCCGCCTTCCCAAATCCGCGTGCGGCGCCGGCCGCCACGGCCGCATCCTGCGCATCCGGGAAATTACTCACCAGCATCACCGGGGGGCGCGGCGCAGGCCGCTGCTGAACCGAATGCACCAGCGTCAGTCCGTCGCTGTCGTCCGCGAAGATTCGCCGGTTCACGAGCACCAGGTCATACGCCCGCCGGCTAAGGGCCACTTCGGCTTCGGAAACAAACATCACCCGCTCGACCTCCACGTCGAAATGGCGGACGAGCATCGTCCGGATCGCGAAGTGATCCGGGTCACAATTTCCCACGTCCAGAACGCGTGCGGGCATGAACCACCCGGCGGTTTCGAACGGCCCGTCCCGGCCGCGCCCTCGCCGAAGGGCCGGCCGGCCGGCCACCGTTCAAAATCGAAGTGTAGCAGAATCCCCGTCCGACGATATTGGGCGATGTGCCGCGATGCACGCCGCGCTGCCCCGTCCGGCCGCGCTTCCCCCCGCCTGTCAGGAAGCTGTCAATAAAACAGGTCGATCGCATTGCGTTCGATCCGCTCCGGCTTGCCGCCGAAGATCCGCGCCGCCTCCCGCCAGTAGTCGGGCTGCCGCGCCGCAAACCGCGTGAACTCGTTGCGGAGCTGCCGATCCCACCAGCGCAGATCGCGGTCGAATTGGCGCGCGTCGTTCGCGATATCCTCGCCGATGAAGGTGAAGTCCCGGGCCAGGTATCCCGGCCGCTTCGACTCGCTCTCCGCGTATGCGTCCAGCGTCCGCCCCATGCCCCGGATCCGCTCGTTGAAGCGCCTCTCGGCGTACCGGCTGTTCGGCGTGGAAGCGCAACCGCAGACGAGACTTGCAGCAAGCAGCCCGACGGAAAGGCGTCGCCCGGTTGTGCCCAGTTTCATGCCGACACTCCTCACAGAACTATACCCGCGGACCGCGCCTCGGTCGCGGCCGCGCATTTGACGACATTTCGTCTCGATTCCCGGTTGCATGGTGCGCCCGTGCTAGCTATTATGGCTCACATCGAGGACATCCATTGTCCTGGGGCGCGATCGAAGAAGTCATCCGTACATCTTGGGGGTCTTATCCACCGTTGCCTCCGGAGGAGGCGAAGGGGTGGGCGGCAGGCGGTCAGTTCGGAAGGGATGATCGCCTGCCCCCCTTCGCCATTTTAACTCTCGCCGATCTCCGCCGAGTTTTCCATCTAAACGAATCATTAATCCGAAATCTTCGCCGCACGGAAGAGCACGTCCACCGTCCGCTCCGTCGCCCCCTGCCGTGACACGACCGCCGCTCGTCCCGCGTCGCCCATCCGCCGTCGAATTTCCGCGTCGCGCAGCAGCTCATCCACCCCCGCCTCAAGCGCCCCGGCGTCCCCGACCACCCGGACCGCGCCCGCCGACCGAAGCAGCGCCGCCGCCTCCGCGAAATTCTCCGTGTGCGGCCCCACGAGGATCGGCTTGGCCAGCGCCGCTACCTCCATCAGGTCCGAACCGCCCATCGGAACCAGCGTCCGGCCGACGAAAACGATCGACGCCAGGCTGTAGAACTTCCGCAACTCCCCCATCGTGTCACCCAGGAACACCGCGACCGGCTCGGCCACCGTCGGCGGGACCCGCGGCGGTTTTCCGCTCCGGTGCAGGCACGCAAACCCCCGGGCCACCACCAGATCGCTCACCTCCGCAAACCGCTCCGGCTTCCGCGGCACCAGCACGAGCTGAAGCCCCGCATGCCGCTGCACCAGCCGCGAGTACGCATCCAGCAGGATCGCTTCCTCGCCCGGCCCCGTGCTCCCGCACACCCAGATCGGCCGCCGCGGATCGAGCGTCAGCTCCGTCGCCAGCTTGTCCTGCCCCTCGATGAAATCCGACACCTCGGCCGAGTCGTATTTGAGCGATCCGCTTACTTCGACACGATCGCCCGGAACACCGAGGGCTCGAAATCGCTCCGCATACGTCTCGTCCTGCGCCCCGACCCAGCGAAGCTGCCGGAACATCCGCCCGGCCACGCTCCGCAGCACCGGCCGCTGGAAATTCCGCATGCTCCGCTCCGACGTGATCCGCCCATTGGCGATCACGACCGGGATCCCCGCCCGCGTCGCCACCTCGATCAGGTTCGGCCAGACCTCAAGCTCCATCAGCACGATCACGGACGGCCGTACGGCGCGCAGCGTCCGCCGGATCATCCACGAAAAATCGAGCGGGAAGCGAAACACGACCAGCCGCGGGAACAGCTCCCGGGCCCGATCGAGCCCCGTTCGCGTCGTGCTGCTGACCACAACCGTCGTCGCGGGCGATCGCCGGTGGATCGTGCTCACCAGCGTCCGCGTCGCGTTGATCTCGCCCAGCGAAACCCCGTGGATCCAGATGCAATGGGCCGAAACCGGTCTCGGCGGCACGTGACCGAACCGCTCGCCCAGCGCCAGGCTCCCCGGCCCGCGCCGGATTCGCCGCCAGATAAGCCACGGCCAGCCGACAAGTGCGGCCAGGCCGTAGAGCAGATTGTAGAAGAAACTCAGCATGCAGAGCGTCTGCTATCCGGGCGGCGTTTGTGACACACCGCCTGTCGACATACCATCCGTCACGGACCCGTGGAGTACGCGTATGAAGCGGATTTGGGCGCCGGCCAAAATCAACCGGATCATAGCCTCTCTCATCGTCGCCGCCAGCACGACGACCGCCTGCCAGACCACGCAGCCGCAGTCGCCCGCCGACAAGCCACCGGCGACCCAGACGACAACCGCTCCGGCGCGGCCCGCGGCAAATGAACCGGCGCTCGACCCCGTGATCGACAAGATCCTCACCCGGCTGGAACAGCGCGAGATCACCGATCTCCACGCGAAGTGCGTCTGGGAAACGGTCTTCGTCGTCACCGAAGATCGGGAACGCAAGATCGGCGAAATCTGGTACCGCGCCGAAAAGCCCGTTGCGAAATTCAAGGTCCGCTTCAACCGGAAGATCGAAGGCGATGAGGCCAAGCCGCTCAACGAAGAGCACCTCTTCGACGGCGAGTGGTACATCGAGCTCCAATCCATCACGAAAACCGTGACCCGCCGCCAGATTCGCGGCCCCGGCGACAAGACCGACCCCTTCAAGCTCGGCGAGGGCGCATTCCCGGTTCCCTTCGGCCAGAAGAAGGCGGACATCCTCAAGGAATTCGACGTCGCCCTGCTCCCGACGGGCAAGAAAGACCCGGAGAAAACCGACCACATCAAGCTGACGCCGCGAGAAGGAACCAGAACGCGCCAAAGTTACGAGACGGTCGAATTCTGGATCGCCCAGGAGGGTGATCTGGCCGGCCTCCCCATTAAGGTCCGCGCGGCCAAGTTCGACCCGACCGGTGCCGTCAATTCTTACCAGACGGTCGAATTCAGCGACGTCGATCTGAAGGCGGGCGTCGGCGCGAGCGAGTTCAGGATCGAACCTCCTCCGGGGTACGACGTCGTCGAGGAAAAGCTCCTGCCGCAGCCCTGATGCCGCCCGGCACGGACGCCGCGCCCGCGTGACGGCATTGCCCTGGCGTGCAAGTAGTCGCACACAGAGGCGCAGAGGCGCGGAGGCTGGAAGCGGCACGGCTGGTTTCTCTTCTCTGTGCCCCCGCGCCTCTGCGTGAGCTTCATGAGCAGCCGCTTGAAACGCCTCCGCCTCATTCGCCTGGGGAGCCGGCTTTGCGTGTTGATCGCGGCCGCGCTCGTCGGCTGTGCCCCGGTGAGATCGACCCGCATCGCCGGTTTCATCGACGTCCCGTCGCAGCCCCAGCAGCAACTCGTCCTCCGCGTCGCCCCCGAAATCCGCGCCTGGATCAACGCCTCGATCGACCACGCCCCCTCGCGGCCGACGGATTTCATCTTCTACGCCCTTCCCAACGGCAACTCGATCGAGCAGACCCTCGGCTGCGCCCCGCGCGAGGGCCTCGACTGGCACTATTCGATCCAGCACATCGGTGCGCAGGTGCGCCGATTGCGGCTCATGCTCCCCGACCGCAACATCGTTCTCATCCTCGTCGAAGCCGATCAGCGCTCCTGGCCCGCGTGGCGCGCGGCCCATACCGACAACGCCCGCCGCATCCGCGACCTGGTCGGCGATCTGCCCCGGCTCGTTCCGCACGACCCGGCGCATCGGACGATCACGCTCGCGGCCCACAGCGGCGGCGGCAGCTTCATCACCGGGTTCATCAACGCCGCCGACGCGATTCCCCCCGAAGTGACGCGCATCGTCCATCTCGACTCGAACTACAGCTACTCCGACGACGAGCACCACGGCGAAAAGCTCATCGCATGGCTGCGCGCCAGCCAGGCGAACCACCTCGTTGTCCTCGCCTACGACGATCGCGAGATCCAGCTCGACGGAAAGAAAGTCGTCGGTCCGACCGGCGGAACCTGGCGCGCGACCCAGCGGATGATCACGCATTTCAAAACCGCGACCGACGTCAACGGCCCGGCCCCGTTCGACTCGGCGTTCGACCGGTGGTCCGCATTCCAGGATCGCGCGCAGTTCATCGTCCACCGAAACCCCGAAAACAAGATCCTCCACACCTGGCTCGTCGGCGACTACGCGGGCTTCCTCCTGGGTGTCGCAGGCGTACGCCCGGATGACATTCCGACCCAGTCAGAGCCGTCGCGTGCCTACGCGTCGGCGATTCTGCCCCTGCCCGGCAGCGTCCCGACCAAGACGCCCGCAACCTCGCCCGCCCAACCCACCGGCCGCGAATTCATGACCTCGATCGCCAGTCTCCCCTTCGCACAACAACAGCAGCGCATCGAATCCGAGATTCTGTCGGGAAATGTGCCGCCCTGCCTCACTTCGCTCGTCCCCGTCCTCATCGCCGGCGAAGATCGCAGCGGCCGCCGCCGCTCGATCCTGATCCACGTCACCCCTGACTACCTCGCCATCGGCCGCGACGATCCCGTGCGCATCCCCATGTCGCCGCAGACGGCCTGGCGCATCGCCCGCGCCCTCGACTGCACGCTTCCCACACCGCGAATGGTCGACGCCATCCACGCCGCCGCACGTCTCCGGCTCGAGCCCAAACCGCTCACGCAGGCCCGGACGGAAATCGCGACCTTCGCGCAGCACAGCGCCATGATCGACGGCCAGGTCGCCGCCGCCCGCTACTACGACGCCGACGGCGTGATCCCGCGCGAGCGGCCGCTCGGCTCGGTTTTCATCGCCGGCTGCAAGAAGGACCTCGTCCTCACCCCGCGCTCGCAGGAGAAGCCCGGCCGCGTCGCGATCTACGGCTGGCACTACCCCGACGGCCGTCCGATTCAGCCGCTCAGCCTCGTCCACGTCGACACCTACGTCGACTACAGCCACGGCGTCCGCCTCATCTCGCAATCCGCGACGCTCGACGGCCGACCGGTCCGCGTCGACGATCTGCTCGCCGACGAAAACCTCGGGGCGCTCCTCCGGGATTGACCGAACGCCGCGCCGGATTTTCCTCTCGCGGCCGGGCCATCCGGCTCTCTATAATGGCCCCCGGAAGCGAAAGAAGAGGATCCTCCCCATGCAACAGTGTGTTCACCCCCGGCTCGGCGTTTCCGCGCCAACCGTATGCCTCGGCCGCGCAGCCGCCCGCGCGGCCTGCCTTGCCGCGTTGCTCGCCGTCGCCGCCCCGGCCTGCGCCCAGAGCTTCACCGGCCTCGGCTACCTGCCCGGCGGGTCCGACTCGAACATCTGGATCAGCGCCGACGGCTCCGCGGCCGCGGGCTACTGCGGAACTCCCAGCGGCCACCGGGCGGTTCGCTGGACGCCGGGCGGCGGCATGGTCAGCCTCAGCACGCTGCTCGGCGATACGTACTCCTTCGGCTACGGCGCCAGCGGCGACGGCTCGGTCATCGTCGGCTACAGCGGCGCCATCGGCGGCAGCGACAGCGCCTTCCGCTGGACCGAGGCGGGGGGGCTCGAGGACCTCGGCGTCCTGCCGGGGGCGATGCACTCATACGCCCAGGGCGTCAGTCGCGACGGGCTCACCGTCGTGGGAGACAGCCGCGACTTCTTCTCCGGCATCGCGGCCGCGTTTCGCTGGACGAGCACCACGGGCATGGTCGAGCTGCCCACGCTCGCGAGCGGCTTCTCGGCCGCGTACGGCGTGAGTGCCGACGGCTCGGTCATCGTCGGCTACAGCCCGTCGAACCTCGGCGACCAGGCGTGCCGCTGGGTCCATGGCGTGCCGCAGGGGCTCGGCATGCTCGCGGGCGATGCGTATTCGTACGCGTACGGCGTCAGCGCCGACGGATCGGTCGTTGTGGGCTTCAGCGGCGTCGACTTCACGAATGACCGCGCGTTTCGCTGGACCGCGGCCGGCGGCATGGTCAGCCTCGGCACGCTCCCCGGCCGAGCCCACGCGGCCGCGTATGCCGTGAGCGACGACGGCTCGATCGTCGTCGGCTCGGCGTATGGCGACGTCGCGGGCACGGAGCGGGCGCTGCTCTGGAGCGAGGCGACGGGGCTCGTCGACCTGAACCTGTACCTGCCGACGCTGGGCATCGACCTCACCGGCTGGACGCTCGTCAGCTCAGCCGCGATCACGGCCGACGGCCGGACGATCTCCGGCATCGGCCGGCACAACGGCGCGTCGGAGGCGTGGATCGCGAATCTTGGCGGCGGCAGCGAGCCGTGCCCGGGCGACACGGACGATGACGGCGACGTGGACCTCTCCGACCTCGCGGTGCTGCTGAGCAACTTCGGCCGCACGGACGCGTCGCGCGGAGACGGCGACTTCGACGGCGACGCAGACGTGGACCTTTCCGACCTGGCGACGCTGCTGGGCGGTTTCGGGGCGGCGTGTCCCTGAAGATTCTTGGTGAATACGCGCGCCCATTCGCGAGCGTGATAGCGCCGGCGCAAGCAAGGTGCTCAAGATGCTCATCGTGTGTGTACACTCGTTTTGCGCATCTTCCAATAATAACACGATTCCCTTGCCGACAATGGGCTTCCTGAAAGTCAAGTACAATCCATTTTGAGCATCTTGAAATGGCCGTTCACGGTCGCACCGCGGAATGCGGCGGCCCATCAGGGCGGGCGGAGTGAACGCGCTGTCGGATGAGGTCTTCACGCCAGAATTGTCGGCGCGCCCGGCGCTGGCGGCGCGCGGCGGAGCGCGGCTGGCGGCGCTTGCTGCGTATTGGCGGGTGCTGGCGGGAATTGTGAATCAGACGTCTGGCGCGCTTCGGAGCACCGCCGCGATCACCTTCGAATCCATCGCCCGCTCGATCGACCCGATAAATCAGTCGGTCGGCGGAAGAGGATAGACCTCGATTCGACCTGCCCGACTGACAGCGAACCGAGTTTCATCCGGCGATATCGCGATGACGTCCGGCATACTGCCTCCAGAATGCGCGCCAATCAAATCGAGGCACGCGCTGCGGACAAGGTCCCAAACTTCGATGTTGATTTCGCCGGCGACCACCAGCAGATTTTTCCGGGGCGCGAGCGCTACCGCGGTGCCGGCGCCCACCCACGACTCGGGGAGCGGGAGCCACTGTGACCCAGCGTCGGTCGTGCTCGTTGCGGCGGCGGCGCCCGATCGGCCGACAAACGAATAGAGAGTTTGCTCGTCCGTCGAGAACGCGAACCGTGGGAAGATCGTGGCGGGCGCGAATCGAAACTCGCAGTCCTCCTTCAGATCGATCAGCGAACACGAACCACCATAGTTTTTCCACGCGACGAGGTAGCGACCTCCCGGGGACCAGGTGAGACCACCGATGTCGCCGATCCCGACCGCGGAGTTTGGATTCATCGACGACTCTGCCTGGTACATCGCACGATAGCAGTCCTGGCGATCGCCCGTTGCTGCATCCACGAGATCGACAGTGCCGTCCATTCTTCCGAGCGCGATCGCTCTGCCATCAGGCGAAAACGCCGCCGTCGTGACCGGACCTTTGCCGCGCCAGACGGCGTCGCCGACCACTCCGTCATCAAATGCGTACAAACCCACGAAAGCGGGACCCGCGATCAGGAATCTCTGGCCATCGGGGGATAGCTGGCGCGTCCCGGTCCAGTTGAGCTCAGCCACCCAAGCGGGCAGCCGTACGTCGCGGGTATCCCCGCGGGGAGACACGACGGTCGTGCTGCGCCGGTGAAACACGTATAGCGTATTGTCAGGCGCGAACGAAAGCTGGCCGCGCGGAATCAACGATTCCGTACCCAGGCAATTCAGGAGCATCACCACCCAAGCCACGGACATGCGCACGCTCCGGTCAGTACGTCTGCGACCCTCTGCATTCTACGCCGCCGTTCGTCCGCCGCTCACTCGGGCCTAGTAATAAGGCACAAATGACGTCAATCGGGTTCACGTCGACGTTCTCGCTGAATCTCGCTTCGCAGCATCCCCGCGATCACCTTCGAATCCATCGCCCGCTCCGCAAACTCAAACGTCCCCGCCGCCGCCTCGCGGGCGGCTTCGTGGAGGCCGGCCATGGCGCTGCGGAAGAGCGCCGTGGAGAGGCTGACGCGCCGCACGCCCGCGTCCCGAAGCTGCGCGAGCGAGAAGGACGCGCCCTTCATGCCGATCATGTAGTTGACCGGCTTCGAGACCGCGGCGCAGACCGCCCGCACGGTACCGAGGTCGCGCAGGCCGGGGGCGAACAGCACATCCGCCCCGGCCGCCTCAAACGCCCGCAGCCGCCGGATCGTCTCGTCGAGATTCGAGCCGCCGGCGAGGAATTCTTCCGTCCGCGCGGTCAGCGTGAACGGAAACGCCAGCGCCCGCGCGGCGTCAGCCGCGGCCTCGATCCGCCGGACCGCGAGATCAAAGTCATACAGGCCGCCGACATGCCCGCGCCACGAATCCTCGATCGAACACCCGACCGCCCCGGCCTCCGCGACGGCCCGAACCGCCTCGGCGACTTCCTCGGGCGCGTCTCCAAATCCGTTCTCTAAATCCGCCGACACCGGCAAATCCGTCGCCCCGGCGATCAGCCGCACATGCGCAAGCGCCTCCTCACGGCCGATACACCCATCCCGATACCCCAGCGTCGCGGCCGACGCACTGCTGGACGTCGCAAGCGCCTTGAACCCCAGCGACGCGAGCATCCGCGCGGAAGCGCCGTCCCAGGGATTCGGAATGACGAAGATGCCGTGGCCGGAGTCGTGGAGCGAGCGAAAGCGCCGGCCGAGTTCGAATTGGCTGGTCATGATCGGGAGCGTATCACAATTCTGGAAGGCGTTTGGTAGGGCGGCCTTCGGGGCATCCCTGTAGATCAGCGGGCCGTCGCGGGATGGACCGCCTCGTAGCGAGCGATCTCCTTTTTGAATTGGTTGATCGTTCGCCGGACCGATTCCACGGTCATGTCCCGCAGCTCCTCGTCGCCGCCCGTCTCGCGCTCGAGCGATTCGAGGCGCGCTACCAGACGGGCCAGCTTGACACGCGTATTCGCGAGTTCGCGCTCGTTACTCAGGCTCACAGCAGCACCTCAACCATGCCCTTGGGCACGCCCATCCGATCGGTTACGAAGATGATATCCACGTAATCGTCGAATTCCTCAGGGCCGACAAGCTTCAACTCGAGGAATGGCAGGCCGGCACGCAGCTGCTTCAATGCCGATCGGTCTCGCCGCCCGTCGGCGCGCCACACTCCGGACACGGCCGAGGGCGAGTCTGTTCAACTTGATAGCCACAATACGCGCACATCGTTCGGAGGGAGTGTCTGTACCGGCAATATGCGAGCATTCCGATGAGCAGGACCACGACGATCGCTGGATCGACGAACCTGGCCAGCGCGTCCATCAGCGGCATAGATCGAGAGTCCGTCCACACATAGAAAAACCCCACGATGGCCGTAGCGCCTAGCGCGGGGAACCGCAGCCACCGAAACGGCAAGAGCAGGATCGTGACGAGGGCAGCGCCCACCCAGGCAATGCTAAGCTGCACTCGGAATGTGGCCGGGAATCCGTGCAGCACGGAGTACCAGACACCCGTCAGATCATATAGGCTCTCTCTCGCGGCCAGGCCGAAGAGGACGGCTCCGCAAAAGGACAGAGCCAACCAGTCCGAGTGCTTGCCCGGCGTCGGTCGAAAAAAGAACGCCCGCCAGATCGCGGCCCATACCGTTACACAGAGCGTCGTCGCCAATTCGGAACTGAAGAACGCAAGATCCGGCAGCCAGTCTTGGAGCGTTTCGTAGGCGAATCCGTCGGGATCGTTGGCAGTCAAGAACAGGAGTGCCAGCCCGCTCATCACCCTCAGAGTGACGAGGCAACCCAGGATCGGAATCAGGAGCTGCGTACGGATGAGCGATATCAGCGCGAGCAGCACCGCCAGCGGAACGGATACGGCGGCTGTCGAATGGGCCAAGTACGCCACAACACCGGGCACCACTTGCTCGGCCGAGGCCCCACCGAGGATTCGCCAGTGCCTTTCGAACATCTCAGGCCACGAAACCGCGCGAAGGCAGGGCCCAACTTCGACTAGGCACATACAGGCCGCCGCGGCGCGTCGAACCACCCGTTCACCACGCGTCATTCGGATCAACCGACTTTGCTCCAGCACCTCAGACATCGGTACTCCAAGGTACTGAGGGTGGATGCCCTCAAGTCCGGTTCGGGAACACGGTTCGACTAGCCTGTACGTACACGGACCTGGCCGCACTCAGGACAGTTCTCGCTGGGGATCTCCTTTAGCGAGTATCCGCACTTTCGGCAGAAATCGAGGGGCTCCCATCGCCGCCAGAGCGTCCAGATCACTGCCAAGAACAGCGGGCCTGCGATTTCCGCCACGCGGCCGCCGATCGAACGCGGCGTGTTAGTAGGATTAAGATCCAAGTTCGACGCGAGCGAACCTGCAGCGATCAGGATCGGGGCCCCCAGGGAAATCCACGGGGGCCAGCGTGCGACGAGACCGAGCAACCCGAAGCACAGGCCAATACTGCCCGCGAGGCTCCACCAGTCGTAACGCGAGTATCGCGAGAAGTCGAACGAGAACCCGTTGAGTATTCCGTTCCAAATCAGGGGCTGTCGGAAGAACATCGCCAGGAGAAACACAATGCTGATCAGCCGTAGCCCGGACCGGCCGCCAATAACCGGATTCCAAACGCTCGCGGCGCGACCGTAGAAGCAGGCCGCAGTGCCCATGAGCGCCGGTGGAAGCAGAGCGATGCCGATGTAGTAAGTGAGATACGGGATGTCCCAACCGGCGATCGACGAGTAGCCGTCGAACTCGAGCGCGTGATAGACGATTTCATGTATCACTGTCCACAGAAGGAAAAAAATCAGGAGCGGTCTGAAGCGAGCAGGTCGGGCGATCATCAACGCTGCGAGCGTCAGCGCTACCGGTGTGTAGAGACTTAAGTCCGCGAAGCTGAGAACCGTCCAGAATCTTTCACCGGGAGTCTGCCCGGCGGGTTTCATCTCACCGGTTATCAAGCGCCAAAGCAACTGGGAATAACCCAGCTTCGCTATCCACTGAATCGTGGACTCCAGGTTCGAGACCAGAATCAACGCGGCCACGGTGCGAGCCAGGGCATACTGAATGCGCATGATTCACCCGACGATATAACGATGCGCGACCCGAGCTATTGCCGGATCTCATGCGAATTCGAGATTTCGGCTTCACTATAAACCAGCGCGGCCGAACCGACTCTGTGCCCCGCGCCGTCCGCCGAATCGCACAGGGAAACGCTACGAACTCACCGCCGTCCTCGTGCCCTCGACCGACTTCAGCAGAATCTCCGCCACGTCGAGCTGCGCGACATCCTCGTGCCCCTGGTCGCGCAACCCATCCCGCAGCATCGTCATGCAGAACGGACACGCCGACGCGACCGTCCGCGCGGCGCCATTTGCCGAACCCGCGCCATTCGTCGTCCCCGCAGGCGCCGGCGACGGCAGCACCCGCAGCAGTTGCCGCGTCCGCGCGTGGTTCACCTTCCCGTCGCCCTCGCGGCTGCCCGGCCGGCGCGTGTGCTCCTCTTCCTTCCACATCTGCGCCCCGCCCGCGCCGCAGCACATGCCCCGGTCGCGCGATTCGCGGGCCTCGACCAGCGTCACGCCGGGGATCGCCTGGAGCAGCTCACGCGGCGGGTCATACACGTCGTTGTACCGGCCGAGGTAGCACGAGTCGTGATAAACGACGCTGCCGAGCACATGATGCTCCGGCCGCAGCTTGCCCGCGCGGACGAGGCCGAGCAAGAACTCGGTGTGGTGGATCACCTCGTAGTTTCCGCCGAAGTCGGGGTACTCGTTCTTGAGTGCGTTGAAGCAGTGCGGACACGTCGTGACGATCTTCTTCACGCTGTAGCCGTTGAGCGTCTCGACGTTGCCCTGCGCGAACATCTGGTAGAGGTACTCATTTCCCGCCCGCCGCGCCGGGTCGCCGGTGCAGCGCTCCTCAGGGCCGAGGATGGCAAAGTCCACGCCGGCCAGCTTGAGCAGCGTCGCGGTCGCCCGGGCGATCTTGCGGGCCCGGTCGTCGAATGAGGGCGAGCAGCCGACCCAGAATAGCACTTCCGCGTCGGGTTTCTCGCCGCGCAGCGGAATGTCCAGCCCCTCGGCCCACTCCGCCCGCTGCTCGTTCGCGAAGCTGTACGGATTGCCGACGGTCTCAAGTCCGCGAAACGCGTTCTGAAGCTGATCCGGAAACTCGCCCCGCTCCATGACCAGGTGCCGCCGCATGTCGACGATCTTGTCGACATACGAAATGAAAACCGGACACTCCTGCTCGCACGCCCCGCACGTCGTGCACGCCCAGACGATTTCCGGATTCACCCAGACGGGAATGAGTCCGCCATCCGCGCCGTCGCCCTCGATTTTCGTACCATCCGGGCCGACCAGCGTAGCAGAGTCCCCCCCGGAAACGAGCGCCTTCTCATTCGCATACATGTGATCCCGCAGCGTCATGCTCAGGTGCTTCGGCGACAGCAGCTTGCCCGTATTGAACGCCGGACAGTGGTCCGAGCACCGGCCGCATTCCGTGCACGAATAGAAATCCAGCACGCTCTTCCAGCTGAAATCCTTCGCCGCCTTCACGCCCAGCGTCTCGCCGCGTTCGATCCGCCCCTCGATATCCGGCACCGGGCTGAGCCGGCCGCGCGGCTGCGGATTGCTGAAGTAGACCTGCGGAATAATCGTCAGAATGTGAAAATGCTTGCCAAAGGGCAGGAAATTCAGAAACGCCAGCACGATGATCGTGTGCGCCCAGAACCCCGCATGATGCAGCAGCGTCAGCACGAGCGGATTCCAGCCGTTGATCAGCATCGCCAGCGTCGACGCCGCGGGCACCCTCGCGTCAAAGTTCATCCGGCTCGACGCGTTCTCAATCACCAGCATCGTCGATTCATACGCCAGGTCCGCCAGCATCAGCCCGAGGATCATCAGCAGAATCACCACGCCCTCGGTGCTCAGCTCCATCCGCCGCGGCCGCGTCACCAGCCGCGTGTAGAGGAAGTAGCACACGCCGACGATGACGAAGACGCTGATCACGTCCTTCACGAACAGGTAGATCTGCCCGAGCACGTCGTCGTCGTCGAACAGCCAGAACCCGAACCCCGCCCCCTCGTGCACGCCGAAGCCCAGGTTCAGCAGATCCGCCGGCGTGTACCCCGTAAACCCGCGGGCGACGAGGATCACCGTCCGCAGCGCCAGCACGACGAAGCCCGCGAAGATGAACGCATGCGCCACGCCGGCCGCGCCGTAGCGGAACATGCGCGCCTGTCCGAAGACGAAGCGCATCACCTGGCCGATGCGCCGCCCCGGTTCGTCGAACCGCGCGGCCGGCGCCTTCGCGGCCAGCATCAGTTTCCAGCGGCGCTGCGCCGTCCGGGCGAAGAGGCCGAGACCGACGACGAGCAGCACGCTCATGAAGATCGCGCTCATGCAGACCTTTCAGACAGCGACTTGATTTTCCGATGCGCTCCGCCGCGGCATGCTCCGGCCGCGCCCGCGTCGCGCTGCGTCGGGGGCGGATTCTACGCCCAGCCCGCGCGCCGGGCGACGGAGCCGCCGCTCGAAAAAACTTGCGGCGGCGCCTGGAGATTCGCGTTTCCCGAGCGGTTGGATGGTGGAACACGAGCGGGCTCGAGTGTGATGCCTCTCGCCGGTTCCGGTTGGGCGCCGCGGTGTCGCGGCGCTGTGCAGGGCTCGAACCTCGGGAGATTGGCCATGAACGCTCGCCTGAACCGTTTCGCTGTGTCCGCCGGCCTCGCCATCGCCGCCGCCTCCGTCGCCGCGGCCTCGACCTACCAGATCGACTGGCTCCAGATGGCGCCGACCGCCTTCGGCAGCGCGCCGCCGACCAGCGGCACGTACAACCTCCCCGGCGTCGGCCAGGTGCAGATGACCTACGCGACCGACCCCGATCTCGTCGACGCCCGTTCCGCCGTCGGCGCGCTCGTCACGGGCTCGGTCAACTACGGCAGCGACACGTACACGTGGAACAACCACGAAGAATTCGCCCGCACGAACTGGGCGTTCTCCGGCATCCTCAACACCGGCTGGCAGGTGACCTACACCTTCCCGGGAACCGTCCCCGCGGGTCAGATCATTCTCGGCGTCCAGGGCCTCGGCCGCCGCAACGCGAACCCCGGCGAGAATCCGCAGGACTGTATCTCGACCGCGACCGTGCAGCAGAACGGCACGTTCCTCGGCGACTACATCAACGGCAACTGGGGCGCCACGCAGTACACCGGCGGCCCGGGCACCTTCTCGATGCAGAATTCGCAGACCGGCTGGGGCGGCGCGGACCCGTGGTGGAACACGGGCCTCGGCCTCGTGCGCATCGACGACGCGACCAACTCGCTGACCGTGCGTTTCGCCCAGACGGCCGGCGACGGCGTCGGCGTGAACATCGGCGTGCTCGTGCCGGAACCCTCCTCCGCCGGCCTGCTCGCCCTCGGCGGGATCGTGACGTTCCTGCGACGTCGCCGCTAGAACCGTCCACCCGGCTCGATGAAACCTGAAGGCCCGCCCGGCCCGGCGCACTCAGTGCGCCGGGCCGCCTTTACCGCGCTACCCCGCCGCGCCGCGTCATCGTAGAATGGCCGCTCGTTTCGACCGCAAACGCACGCCGCGCCGCAGCGCGCCTTAGGAGAGTGGACAATGGCCGTCGCGAAGGATTGCCGCTACACGCAGACCCACGAGTGGTTCCGCGTCTCCGGAAAGACCGTCACCATCGGCATCACCAAGTTCGCCGCGGATGAACTCACCGACATCACCTACGTCTCGCTGCCCGCCGTCGGCAAGAAGATCGAGGCCGGAAAGAGCTTCGGCGAGGTCGAGAGTGTGAAAGCCACCAGCGACCTCTACTCGGCCGTCGCCGGCACCGTCATCGAGACGAACGCGAAGCTCGCCGACCACCCCGAACTCGTCAACACCGACGCCCAGGGCGAAGGCTGGATGGTCAAGCTCGAAGTCGCCGACACCTCGCCGCTCGACAAGCTCATGGACGCCTCCGCGTACGAGAAGATGATCGCCGGATAGCCATTCCCTCATCGCTGCGGTGCAGTGACGCCCCGCAGCGCCGCCCCGGAGCGTCCGCATGCCCAGCGCCATCTGCCTCGACTACGCCCGCGTCCTCGACACCGTCATCGGCCCCGAACACGGCCTCGCCATCGGCGAAATCGAACGCGCCGCGACGGCCGTCTCCGCGATCGTCAAAAAGGTGGAATCCGAGCGATCCGGCGGCAAGCACCGCTACCGCAACCTGCCCACCGACGCCGCGATGCTCAAAACCGTCCTCGCGGCCGCCAGGCGCCGCCGCCCGGGCATCGAGAACCTCGTCGTCCTCGGCATCGGCGGCTCCGCGCTGGGCAACATCGCCCTCCAGACCGCCTTGAACGCCCCGTACTACAACCTGCTCCCGGCGGCGAAACGCGGCGGCCCGCGCCTCTTCGTCATGGACAACGTCGACCCCGTCCAGTTCGCCGCCATGCTCGACGTCATCGGCCCCTCGCTCAAAAAGACGCTCTTCAACGTCATCAGCAAATCCGGCGAGACGGCCGAAACCGCGGCCGCGTTCATGACCATCCGCGACCTCCTCGCCCGCAAGCTCGGCGCGAAGGCCCTGCCGAAGCGGCTGATCGTCACCACCGACCCGGAAAGCGGCACACTCCGCGACCAGGCCGACCGCGAGGGCTTCGAGACCCTCCCCGTCCCGCCCGGCGTCGGCGGTCGCTTCTCCGTCCTCTCGGCCGTCGGCGTCTTCTCCGCGGCGATGTGCGGCGTCGACGTGAAGAAGCTGCTGGCCGGCGCGGCCGAGATGAGCCGCCGCGTAGCCCAGCCGGTCGTGCGAAAGAACCCCGCGGCCATGCTCGCGCTCCTGCTGCACGCGTTCTACACCCGCGGAAAGCGGATGCACGTGCTCATGCCCTACAGCTACCAGCTCAAGGACCTCGCCGACTGGTATTGTCAGCTCTGGGCGGAATCTCTCGGCAAATGCCGCGATCTGGAAGGCCGCCCGGTCGTCATCGGCCCGACGCCGATCCGCGCTCTCGGCGCGACCGACCAGCATTCGCAGGTGCAGCTCTACCGCGAAGGCCCGAACGACAAGGTCTTCATCTTCCTCGAGGTCGAAAAGTTCGCGACGGACGTAAAGCTGCCGAAGGGCCGCACACCCGGCCTCCCCCCGACGCCCGAGGCCACGGCGTATTTGCAGGGCGCATCCTTCGCAAAGCTCCTCAACGCCGAGAAACGCGCCACAGAAATCGCCCTCGCGGCCAGCAAGCGCCCGACCATGACCATCCGCTTTCCGACGGTCGACGCATCCACGGTCGGCCAGTTCATCATGCTCTGGGAAGCCGCCACCACCCTCGCCGGCGCCCTCCTGAACATCGACCCCTACGACCAGCCGGCCGTCCAGCTCGGCAAGGACTACACCTACGCGCTCATGGGAAAAAAGGGCTACGAAGCCCAGGCGAAGAAGCTGAAGGCGGAAAAGGCGACGGTTACGTTTCGGGTGTAATCGCCCGTACGCCGCTGCCCTGTGACCTCACAGAGCAGGGCGCACGCGCGAAATCGAAACCACTTTCGGTCTGGACCAGCCAGCGTTGTTTTACTGACACGCCCCGCCAAACCGCGCCAGCAGCATCGCGAGATCGGTAAGGTCGATCTGCCCGTCGCCATTGACATCACCCACGCATTCCGGACCGCCGACGTCAACCGTGACCACATCCTCTGCCCGGTTGCGGCTGCCGCCGCAATCGACAACCGCCCGGTCCGTCGCGACGAGCCGCAGTGCGTACGCGCAGTCCGGCAGGTTCGTCGTGTCCCAGTTGGCCAGCACCGCGTTTGCGACATTTCCCGCTCCCTGTGCGAGTGGAATCCAGTCGCGCAGATGCGCCCCCGAAAATTCCAGCGTCCAGCCTTCGAGATGGGTGTCTTGAACGGTCCCGCGAATCTGAACGACGCCGTGCCCCAGTCCCGCGCAGGGCAGCGGCGATGTGATCATCGCGAGCGGAGCCGTATTGTCGACGATGACCGGGATGGGACCGGTTGTGGCCGAGTTTCCACAGCCGTCCGTCGCGGTAAGCATGACTTCGTGCGGCCCTTCCGCGCCGGCTCGCGTATTCCACGACCCGAGCGGATCGTTTTGAACCCACGGCGGCTCGATCTGCTCCCACGGGAGCCACGCGCCCGCCGCGGGACGATACTGCAGCAAAAAGCTCCCCGGACACCGATCGCCCGCCGACCCATCCGCACAGACGATTCCCCCGACGATCTGATTGGCAGTGGGGGCGCGAAGCTCCAGGTTGTTCAGCGCCCGGTCGAGGTACACGTCGTGGAACACCTCCGTCTGTAACCCGCATCGGTTGATCACGCGCAACCGCAACGTGTAGTCGCCATCGCCCGCGGTCGTCGTCCACGTGGCAAGGCGGCCGTTGACGACTGCGCTTGTGCTCTGAGCGATCAATGTCCACGTGAGCGCGTTGCGCCCGCGGCGGTGCAGCATCCAGCGTTCGAGACCGGCAGGGTCATTGGCCGTTCCGATGATGTCGGTGCCATTGCACACACAGTCGCCGACTCCCGGCGCGGTGATCGCGGCGACGGGGGCACTGGTGTCGACACAATCAAAGTAGAGATCGTCAATGACCTCGAATTGGCTGGCCGTCCCTCGAATCTCGATGCGGCGGATGTCGGATTGTGCCCGCGTGATCCGAACGTACCGGAATGCGCCCAGGAACCCGCCGCCGTTGAGCGTGATCGTGTCCACTGAGATGGGTATGCCTCCCAGCGGCACGTCAAATGCGCTCACGTTGTAATTGCCCGCAACGTCGCCCAGCATGAACGAAACCTCGCCGTGACCGACGTCGAACGTCATGACGAGCCAGTCGATGCTCTGATCGGGGCAGCCCTGCTCGACGCTCAGACCGCGCGTGGGCGATGCCGTGCCGCCCGCCGGGTTTACGATCACGGGTTCGAGCACCACGCCGCTGCAACTGTCGGGCTGCGGAATCGAGAACGTCACTCCCTCGTACTGATTCGTGATGTTCGTTCCGACGGGAAAATCGTCGAAATCAATCGTCGTCCCCTGGCCCAGCGCGAAAGCGCACCTCCCGGCTGCGAGCATGACGCTGAGCATGAATACGAAGCGGTGCATGATTGTCTCCTTGCGTTTGTCGGCGCGACCATCACGGTGCGCCAGTGGTGCGCTCGAAAGGACCTACATGCCCGGGGCGACGATGCTGGACACTGGAATTGAGAATCTTCTGGATTTCCGGCGATCCGGGCCGGCCGGCGGGCGTGTTATCATGGAATGGGCGTTCGAGAAGGGCCCGATGGAATCCCATTCGACGCGGATCTCGCTACTCGTGCGCGTGCGGGACGCAGCAGATGATGCCGCGTGGCACGAATTCCAGCACCGGTACGGCGAGTTAATCCTCCGTTACGCGCTCACCCAGGGACTGCAGCTCTGCGACGCCGAGGATGTGCGCCAGAACGTCCTGATCCGGCTCGCGCGCTACCTTCGCTCATTCGATTACCAGCAGAACCGCGGCCGCTTCCGAGATTATTTGGGTGCGGTCGTGCGAAATTGCGTCCGGACTTGGCGGAAGCGTCCAGTTGATCGTGCCGCAGAGGTACAGATAGAGGAGGTCGAGGATCGGATCGGGGTCGACGAACCGGATCCCGAGTGGCAGCGGGAGTGGATGAACCACCACTACCGGTTGGCGATGGAGACCCTCCGCCGGACGTTCGACCCGCGGAGCATCGAAATCTTCGAGCGCCTGATCGCCGGCGAGTCGACCGAGGCGGTCGCCGTGCGCCTTGCCATGACCACCGAAGCGGTCCGCAAGGTGCGGCAGCGCATCCGGGCCCGCATGGCCGAGCTCGTCGCTGCCCAAATCGCTGAGGAGGATTAATGAACGGGTCGGATAGCGCTTCCTCCGCGGCTCCCGATGCCCTGCTCAGCGACGATGCGTGGCTGGCCGAGGTGCGGCTCGCCCTGGGGCCGTCGACCAGTCGCCTGGGTGCGTACGAGCTTCTCGGCCCGCCCCGTCGCGGAGCTCAGGCAATCGTCTACCGCGCGATCCAGCCCCATACGCAGCGCATCGTCGCCCTGAAGCGACTTCTGGATGGCGCCGTCGCTTCGAACGCGACGCGGCTCCGCTTCGAACGCGAGATGGCGGCCGCGAGTTCGCTCCGCCATCCGAATATCGTGACCGTCTACGGACTCGAGGTGATCGAGGGCCAGCCTGTCCTGGCGATGGAGTGGATTGACGGACTCTCCGTCGACCGCTGGATGCGCGAATCCTCCCGCTCCGACGGTCGGCCACTCGCAGAGCGACTCGTAGTATTCGAGAAAATCTGTGACGCGATCGAGCACGCCCACGGCCGAGGCGTGCTTCACCGTGACTTAAAGCCGTCGAACGTGCTCGTCGACGCCGCCGGCGAACCGCATGTGCTCGACTTCGGGCTGGCCAAGCGGCTGGGAGCGACAGACGACTGTTCGCGTCTGACGGCCGCCGGCGATTTCCTCGGAACTCCGATCTACGCGGCGCCGGAGCAGGTGCAGGGCCGCAACGACGATGTCGATGTGCGAACCGATGTCTACGCGCTGGGCGGACTACTCTACGAGTTCATCACCGATCGGCCGCCGTTTCACGATGAGCACGGAATCGCTGCGCTGTTTGATGCGATCCGGGACCGGGAACCGACCCGACCCTCCTCCATCGTCCCGCATGTCGATGCTGACCTCGAAGCCATTGTGCTCCGGGCGCTCGCGAAATCCCCTGACCAGCGCTATCCAACGGTCGAGGCGTTTCGCGCCGACCTGCGCAGGTACACCAGCGGCCAGGCCGTCGAGGCCCGCGGCCACGTCCGGTGGTACCGGCTGCGCAAGGCGCTCCAAAGGCACCGTGGTGCTGCGGCGATCGCGGCTGCATTCCTTGCCCTCGCCGTGACCTCGATCGTCTGGCTCTACGCGCTCTATACGCAGCAGGGGACGCTGCTCTCACAGGTTGGCGAAACGGCAAGTCTCGAGGCCGCACAGCGCGAGCGTGCCGAGCGCGTGCAGGCGGTGCTCGAGCAGACTCTGGTGCAGGTATCGCAGGTGGGCCGTGCGGTCGATCTCCCGCTGCGCGAGCAGATGCTCTCCGGATCCGTGCAGATGATCGAGCAACAGCTAGCCGACTCTCCTGAAGCACTCGCCGCGGCGATCGACGCCATCGGTAGAGCGTATCAGATGCTCGGGCTGTACGACCCGGCCGAATCCTGCCTTCGCCGGTCGCTTGACCTGCGCGTCCGCCACAGCGGTCCGGAAAGCCTATCCGCGGCCACAAGTATGGATCGTCTCGCGGGCGTCCTGCAGGACCGCTCCCGATACGCCGACGCGGAACCGCTGTTCCGCGAGGCGCTGAGAATTCGGCGCGCTGCGCTCGCCGAGCCGCACGTAGATATAGCGACGAGCCTTCATCACCTCGGTACAGTCTTCTCAAACCGGCAGCTGTTCGTCAAGGCCATTGAAGCCTACCGCGCCGCCCGCGACATGCGTGAAAAACTGCTCGGCGAGAATCACGTCGACTCGATCGCATCGCTTCACGCCGTCGGCTGCGCCGAGATGAACCTCAGCCGTTTCGACGCGGCCGAAGCCGCCTTCCGCGAGGTCTTGCGGCGGCTCAGCGCGAGCGAAGCGCCCGAACGTGCGAGCGCCGAGGCCCGCGTAAACCTGGGAAAGGTGCTCGTGGAAATGAACCGCCCGGAGGAAGCGGAGATCGAATTGCGGAGCGCGCTCGAAGCGCTGCGCCGGCTGCTCGGCGACCACCACGACAACGTCGCCTGGGCGGCGCATCGACTGGGCCGGCTGCTCGTGTCGCGCGGCTGCCACGAAGAAGGGGAGACGTTGCTCCGCGAGTCGCTGGCGATCTACCGGGCAGTGCTCGGCGAAACCGATCCCTTCGTGGCATCCGTTTGCGATAGTCTGGCCGAGGCGCTATCCGCAACGAACCGGGAGAGCGAGTCGGCCGCGTTTCGCGCGCAAGCCGAGTCGATCCGCGCCGCGCTGGCGAACGGCCAAGGTGCGCGCGAGTAAGCTGGGTTGGCCGCGAGGATATCTGGTTAGCACGCACGCTCAATCGCGGCGGGCTTGGCTGTCGCCCGAGGCGAGTGTGTAGCCGTCGTCGCTCAGAACCCGCTGCGCCGGTAGCCAACCGGCCACAACTTCACGCAACCCACCCCTCCGCCCCCGTCCGCGAATCAGCCGCACCGGCTTCTGCGTCTTTTCTGTGCCTTCATGCCCTCTGTGGATCATCGCATTCCCCGCCAATCCCCGCCCGCCGGCCGCAATTCACGCCCGTTCCCCGCCCGCCGCGCCGCTGCCAGTCTAGAATTGCTACAAATGCCGCCCACGCCACCCGCCGCCGCTGCCCCCGCCCCCGCTGCGCCACGGCCGCCCTCGGCCGTCTTCCCTTCCCACCTTCCCGCGTTCCCACTTTCCCACTCCCGCGTTTCGCGGGAACGTCTGATAACCAACATTGCCAACCCGGCACACGCGCGGAAAAAAGTTTGGCAGCCTTCGGCCAACTCGCTGAAAACGCGGTTCCGCTCGCCACGAATCCCCGTTCAACGGTCTGATAACTTAGATGCCCAACCCGGCACACACGAAGAAGGAAGTTTGGCCACCTTGGGCGCATTCGCCGGAAATCGACTATTTATAGGACCTCACAGGGCCCGCACCCGCACGGCAAGACCCGCGCTGCCGGGCTGCCCCTTCGGAACCGCGGTTCGCGCACCCCTATGCCGGCGGAAGACCCATCATCCGCCGCCAGGCGCTCACCTGCCCGAGATGAATCTGCGGATGGCCGCTCATGTAGAACAGCAGCATCGACCCCAGCGTGGGAAACAGCTCCCGCATCCGCCCTTCCGTCGGGTTCGGCCCCGCCAGCGCCGCGTCGTCCGCCTCCGCCAGCGCCCCGATCGCCGCCCCATACGACGCTTGGAAAAACTTCACTACCTCCGCCATCGGCGGATAGATGCGGCCCTCCGGATCATCGCGGCACTCGACCCCGTTCTTGAACAGCGCCTCCCAACCCGCCGGGACCCGCGCCGCGCCGGCCTCGCGCCCGAGATGCTCCATCACCCGTGCGGGGTAGAGGGCGAGGTGGCCGTACGCCCAGGCAGGGTGATTCGACGGAACCACCTTGCCGCCGACCGTCGCGAACCGCGCGAAAACCTTCGCGTCGACCCCCGCGAGCAGCCGCTCGCCGTACATCGGTACCATCTTCCCCGCCGTCGCAATCGCCTGTCCAACCAGGTTCGACATCGTCAATTCTCCTCGCCGGATGCGCTCCGGCCCGATCCAATCTCGCCCCGTTCGGCCCGTTCACCATTGTATTGGCCCGCGCCGGCCAATGCCTCGCGCCGGCCTCCCGCCCACTCGCCCACCCGTTTGCCCCCTCACGCATCGGCGCGATCGCCCGATCCCCCGCGCTATCCGCCGCCAAGGCCCCGCCCGATCCGTCACGCGTCCCCCGTTTGCGGCCGCTGCCCGCCAAGGTATCATTCCGAGGTTGCCGCGTCGCGCCCGCGATCTTCACGGGCGGCCGCGCCGGGTCTCGGACAGCGCGTCCGATGCCCAATCTGGAAAGGTGGCCGAGAGGCTTAAGGCAACGGTTTGCTAAACCGTCGTGGCGGAATTACCCGCCACCGGGGGTTCGAATCCCCCCCTTTCCGTTTTCCGCTTGTTTCCCGCGAATTCGCCCCGTTTTCACGGCGATTCCGCGCATCGCCGACCGCGGGTCCATCGCCGCCCGAGTCGCACCGCCCTGCACCGTTTCGACCTGTTTCGCGCCTCAACTGTCGGGGGAATAGGCGGTGGTTATTTTTGTCGGATTGGCCGACTGCACCGTCCGTTCCGGTGGCTCGGACCGGCACCGGAGGCTCCAACGGGGCGAGCGATTCCAGTGCCCCGGTAAGGTCGTGCACGCCCAGCTTCGCATAGACCCCTAGCGTCAGGAGAGGCGTCGAGTGCCGGGCGAGAGCCTGAGCGACCTTCGGGGATGCGCCGCTTTGCACCAGCATCGTGATGTATGTGGCACGGAGGGCGTGGAAATCCCCCACCCGGCCCACGGCATCCACTTCCCGGAGGTGTTCATCGGCACGACGAGCTCGACGCTCCGGGAGGCTGGTCGTTTCTCGGATGTACGCGGCCTTCGCGCGTCGCAGGTCCAATTGGAGCATCGCGGCGGCTCTCTTGTGCCAGCTTCCCGGCCAGACACAGGTGTCGGGGGCCCGACCCTTCAGAAACGCCTTGAGCAAGTCCGCAAGATCACGTCGAATCGGCTGGGAGTTTTCCCGCCGGCGTTTGGAGTGGGACGCGCTCAGGATGATCCGCGGCGAATTCGCGTCGAGGTCGAAGTCTCGCGACCTCAAGCTCGCAAGCTCGCCGGCTCGGAATCCAGTCCCCACCGCTACGCGATACAAGACGGCGCGGGCGGGCCCGGTCAGACCGCGCCAGGGTGGACCGATTTCTGCCGCCGTGAAGAGCGCGGTCAGTTCCTGCGCCGAAAACGCCCGCCGCTCATATCGACGATCCGTAGCGGTATTGAAGCCCGCGAGATGCGCAAGCACATCCTCCCGAATTCGGCCGTCCCGGTGCAGCCAGCGGCTGAACTGTTTCACAGCGCGCAGGTAATGCTGACATGTCTGGAGCGATCGGCCGTCTTTGTGTAGCGAGCCGATGGCCGATTGGACCGCCGACGCTGAGATCGCGCTGAGTCGATCTGCGCCGATCGCCGCGAAGATCGCCGTTACCCGACTCTGGAGGCTGACAAGCTGTTGCTCTGAGACTCGTTTCGCGGAAAGCGTGACGATCCAGTCATTGACGTGGTCACCGATGCCCCGACGTTCCGCGTTGTGGAATCCGTCGCCGCGCGCATCAATCACACCGTCGCGACGAAGCGACGCGTCCGCGATTTTCTTCGCGAGGATGCGCTCGGCGGCCGCCCGGTCGGTGCAGCGAGTCGATGCTTCACGGCGGCGACCCGTGTGATCAAACCAGCGGACGATGAAGGGGCCGGAGCCGCCACGGCGATAGAGCGTGCCAGAGCCCTTATGACGTTGTCGATGTGCCATGAGTCACCGTGCTTTCGGTTGTCTGCCGGCCGAGTTCCGAGCTAAGGATATCCTGCATGCGTGCCGGTGCGCAATGCGTGCGTTCCGTACATGCCCGTGCCTGTTCGTTCAGTTCATCGCGAATGACTCGATCGCGTCGCTTGTTCTGCGAGCCACTGTCGGAGTTCGTTGATCGGGTAGAGCAGTGCTCTTCCGAGTCGTACATGCGGGATCTCGTTCCGGTTTGTGAGGGACCAGAGCAGGCGGGGGCTGATGCCCAGCACCTTTGCCGCGTCCTTGGGGCGCAGTGCCAGTGGAGGGGCGGGTTCGCGATGAGCGTGGGCTCCGTTCTCTGCTGCCGGCGTTCCATCTTGGTTGCGTGCAGGGCGTTGTTCCGCCTGCGACTGCTGGTTTCTGATCATCGCGCGCTCCCGTACGAATCTCGCTCTTCAGCGCGCCAGTTCGAATCTCGCGTCGCGTGCCGGCGAGCCTTCAGGAGTAGTTTGACCGCGAAGCGGCTCGTGCGAGCGACGTGGGGCTGATTTCTCACCGGCGCGCCACAAATCTGGAGCTGCGTTTCGAGATTCGTGGGTTCCATCGTGGCCGAGGAACCCACCTCGGAGGCAGAACATGGAAGTCCATCAAGCACGACACATCGCAACCACCGCACTCAACGACCTGGCAGAGGCGCTCGAGCGCGGTCAAAGCGAACCATTCAAGAGGTACCTCGCGGCAATGAGCAGATTCCACACGTACAGCCCACGGAACATCATGCTCATCCGCAACCAACGAGCTCATACCGAACAAGTTGCGAGCTACTCGACCTGGAAACGACTGGGACGATCGATCATGCGTGGTGAGCGCGGAATAGCGATATTGGCTCCGATTCCTCGTCGCTCTCTTCAATCCGCGCAAGAAGCCAAGACCGACGCGGATGAGGCGAGCGCCCGCGAGCAGGCCGATCGCGATGTAGCCGGATTTCGTACCGCCTATGTTTTTGGCGTCGAACAGACTATTGGCGCGCCGCTCCCCGAGCCACCTCGCGTAGGAGGCGATCCGGGACGGTTTCTTGAGCGCCTCAAACGATTCGCCGCAGACAAACACATCGCCCTCGAATACAGCAGTGCAATCGCACCAGCGCGCGGCGTATCGACCTGCGGCAAAATCATCCTGCTGCCGAACATGACGCCTGCAGAGGAGTACAGCACCCTCGGGCATGAGCTCACACATGAGTTGCTTCACGATCGAAGCGCGCGCCTCAACGCCGGGGGAAAGCAGCTGCGCGAGCTCGAGGCCGAAGCGGTCGCGTTCGTCGTCTGCCGGGGCATCGGCCTCGAATCCGGAGCCACGAGCGCGGATTACATCTTGCACTACAACGGCGACCGCATCGCGCTCAGCCGCTCGCTCGCGCGAATCCAACGCACGGCCTCCGAGATCCTCACGGCCATCAGCGACATCTGAGCGCGCCCTGCCGGCGAAACACGCTGGCTACGACTGCGGCGGCGACTCCGCTCGGTCGCCTCGGTCCCCAACGCGGCCGCGCGTGATCGCTCGATCGCCGAAACGCTCACGAATCGCGTCGAGCGTCCGATCCAACTGCCGACGACGCGCGTCGCTTTGCTCGAACAGCGAGAACTGGCGGCCGACATCATCCGAGAGGTGCCCCACGCCGACGCCGATCAGGCGCAGCGCCGAGGGCTCAACCCGCGACCAAACCTCGAACAAGCCCGCCGCGGCCGCCCAAAGCACATCCGTGCGGTCGGTCGGCCCGTCCAGCGTAGCCTGACGCGAGAGCGTCACGAACGCCGGCGTGCGAAGTTTAAGCTTGACCGTACGCGCCAAGCGGCGCTCGGCACGCAGCCGACGCGCGACGTGCTCGAGCTGATCGAGCAAGACCGCCCGAAGCTGCTCCAGGTCACCCACATCCACGGCAAACGTCACTTCCTGGCTGATCCCCTTGCTCTCGCGATCGGGAACGACCGCGCGATCGTCGACCCCCCGCACCAGCGCAGCAAAATGGCCTCCCGCATCACCGAAACACTCGCGCAACCGCGCTTCGGGCAGGCGGCGCGCGTCGCCAAACGTTCGAACGCCCAGCGCTTCAAACCGCGGCAGCGTCGCCTTCCCCACGCCCCAGAGCCGCGTGATCGGTAGCGGATCCAAAAACGCCTGCACGCC
Organism: Planctomycetota bacterium; assembly: GCA_045863555.1. Classification (GTDB taxonomy): domain Bacteria; phylum Planctomycetota; class Phycisphaerae; order UBA1845; family Fen-1342; genus JACRLV01. The sequence continues at coordinate 107,903 of BTUU01000016.1, forward strand.
GCTTTGGCTAACGACGACCAGCCCGTCCGGCTTTTGCAGGTCGCTGGCCAGCTTGGCTACAAATTTGTTCGGCGCAACGCCGACCGAAGCCGTCAGGCCAGTCTCGTCCACAATGCGACGCTTGAGTTTCCGGGCGATCTCGGGCGGCGGGCCAAAGAGCCCGATCGACCCGGTCACGTCCAGGAACGCCTCGTCGATCGACAGCGGCTCCACGAGCGGCGTAAACGACTCCAGAATCTCAAACACCTGCCGCGACACCGCGGCATAGCGCTCAAAACGTGGCGTGACGACGATCGCCTGCGGGCACAAGCGCAGCGCGGCCGCCATCGGCATCGCGCTATGACAGCCAAACGGCCGCGCCTCGTAGCTCGCGGTGGCCACGACGCCGCGGCCCTGCGGGCTGCCGCCCACCAGGATCGGCCTGCCACGCAACTCGGGCCGGTCGCGCTGCTCGACCGCCGCGTAGAAGGCGTCCATGTCGACGTGCAGGATGTGACGCTCGCCCATGAGCGAGGAGAATACGTCAGGCACCGCCGTCCGTTCCAATAACATCATCGCGGTCTGACTCTCTGCCGGCGCCCAATTCGCTCCGGCGTAACCACCCGAAGCCCTGAGAGCTGAGACGGCCGGGTCACTGTCCTTTTGAACTCGAGGGGGTCTCATCCGCTATTCCGGCGGCTCTTGACGGGGGTGAATGGCCATTCGGACACGCATCTGCCCGTTTGCGGCACTCGATCAGTTCCTCGGCGATGGCTCGATGCCGGCGGAACGTGCGATCGGTGAGTCCGGTTCGCGCAACATAGCGATCGCAGTGCTCTGCTGCCGGCGCGCTTTCCATGATCTCCAGCAGAATCCGAATTGGTTCGGGAACGCCGCACTCCGAATACAGTTCCTCGATCAGGTCGAGCTTGCTCGAATCACGCCAGGCGCGCGCCTTCACGAGCGTTCGCAGGCTCGGCAGCACGGGAAGCTCCTCGATGAGCGTGATCAGATTTTGATCGGGTTCTGCCGGAAACAACTCCCGCATGCGAGCGATCACTTCGGCCTTGCGCGGTGCAAAGCAGATTGCGTCCACCCGATCCAAAATCGCCTCGAGGTCCGCGTCCCGGTCGGGGATCGAATTAGCGATGATGAGCACTGGCGCCGTGCACCGAAACGACGTCGGACGCCCGTCAAGCTTGCTCGTCGTCGAATCCCAACGAACCACACGCTCGCCAAGCTCGGTGAGCTGCTTCATCAAATCGCGACAGACTGCGTCGCGCAGCAGCGCCGCGATATTATCGAGCACAATCGGCCGATCCGGATGATCACACACCTGGCTGTAGAGAAAGAACGGCGTCTGCCGCCCCTTGAACACATGATGGCAGCGATTCGCCAGTATTGCGTGCGCCGAGCGAGACTTTCCCGTCCCCCCCGGCCCGACAACCAGCAAATGCTGAATCTCACCGCCTACCCAGGCGTTCAGGTGCCGATGGAAGCGCTCGTACGAATCCACGACTCGAATCCGCGCGCGTTGTTCAACGTTCCTCATGATTCGAGCTCTTCGCAAAGGAACCCGCAGTTCATGCGCTCATCGGCGAGAGCCGCATAGGAGTCCCGCCCGCGCGAAGAACGCCATCGCGCGGTAACGCGGGGCGTTTGGGGGGGCGGCGAGCAAGGAACTCGCACGCCCCCCCAGTGCTCGATCAACCCTCAGTTCTTGAGTGTCGATTACGTCTTGGAGAGCCGCTTGTTCAGATAGATGTTCGTGTACTCGCCATCCGTTCGCTTCGTGACCTCAAGCACAACGCCCGCAACTTCGTTCAAATGCGAAGCAAGCTCGCTCAGACCATCAAGCTTGAGGCCGACCAGCAGAAGTTCCTTCTTCACGTACGGCAGTGACGCGTTCGTGACAACGGAGTTCTTGAAGATGTGGCGCCGCGCGTAGGGCCCCGCCGTGATGACCAGGTCCCATGTGAGCATGGGATCTTTTGCACGTGAGGTTCCGATCGAGAGACTCGCGATTTCCACTTCGTAGCGGCCATCGGGAATCTCGTCGTACTCAGGAGGTGTCGAAGCACGGTATGCCTCGTCGAACACGGAAAGATCAACTGCCGGAGCAGTGTCCGGAACGCCGGCGGCGCTTTTCGGCCGTCGAGATTCGTGTACTGATTCTTTCATGGTGTAAGCTCCTTTCATGAATTTCGCATTGACTTAAATGATTGCTCGAGCACCGAACGCCGGCCGTCGAGCTGGGCCTAAGAAGGTCGTGAGGTTCCTTTTCGAAAGCGTCGCGCGTGGCATCGCCCTAACGAAGCTTGTGACGCACGGCGGCCTGCGGCCGCGGATCGGGTGTCGGCGAGGAATGCGGCGCGCATGACGGATCACCATCGCGTCGCAGTAATACCGTAGGAACCCTGCCGATGACCGACGGGGCGCTGCCTTTGGCATGATCGGTCGCTGTCCTGCGGATTGTGCCAGGTCTCGTCAACGCACGGCCGCTGAACGAGGAGACGCCCACCGGTCGCCGGCGTTGCGGTCAACGTCAGTTCACGAATGGAGGCGTCGACCCGTACAACAGCGCGTCCGTGAGCGCGATTAGCCCGACGCCGCATCGAATACGACCCCGGTGCACGGCGCCGGCGCAGGACCGGCCGTTCAGACCAGCCCCGCGCGCGGCGTTCGCATTCCAAGTCGCTCGCGACGACGACTAGTGCATTGCCGGCCGGACGCCCGCGAGTAGGCGCCGTGCGGTCGATTCGCTCATGACGATCTCCAGTATTTTGATGTTGATCTGGACAATGACTTCGCGATCGCCTGGCCACTGCTCGCGCAACAACTGCTGCTCGACGGCCGCCATCACGTTCGCCGCGAAGCCCGGATTGCGCGCTACGCGCGGCCGAACCTCGACAAATTCAACGTTTTCGGGCATGCGATGCCTCCAATCTCGCCGGTGCCGTTAGCGGTTCTGACTGTCCGGGGTGATTCGCACGCTCACGTCATCAGCGTTAATGCGAATGCGCGGCGACGATCCCCCCCCGCCGCCAAACGTCGGAGGAACCGACGGCGGAAACCCCGGCGGCGCTTGCCCCCCGGCACCCTGCGACGCAACCGCGCCAATAAAGAGTAGGAGAAGGCCGCCGAAGATGAGGATGTTCAGCCAAGGAAACCCCGAATCGTCCGGTGGAGCGGCCTGAGCCGCCTGCGCAAGAACCAAGTACAGAGACATAATGCCATCCTCTCACGAAGGAAAACCCGAGGCCGGAACGTGAATCCACGCAGATTCCGCCCGATCCTCTGACGTTTCATCTGTTGATTCGCTCGTCGGTTCTGCATCCCCCTGGAGGAGGACGCCGTCGGTCCCGCACACCGGGCAGTCGTCGCGCATGCCCGTCGCTGCCGTCAACACCGTCGCTCTCGTCAGTTCGAACGAGACGAAGTCGTGCGGCTCGACGCCACCGACATCGAAGAGCGCGAGCAGCGACGCCACGCCGTACTGCGCGGCAAGCGCGTTCAGCGGCGCGATCGCCGGCGCCGCGCGATGGCCTGAACCGACGGAGTAGCCGCGGGCGCGATACTTCGCCAACTCCCGCTCGGGCATTGCGTCGAACGCGAGCTCGAGCGGATCGATACCGCCGCTGCACGAGAGGCACGCGGTCACGCCGGGGACGACCGTGCGGACTTGCCCGCCGGCAATCGTGCGCCCGTCGACGTCTTTCACATCGCAACCGACATCGGTAAGGGGATTGCCGTAGCGAACCGCGAATTCATTGACCGCGCTGCGGCTCGACTCGCGATCCACGCACAAGACAATGACATCGGCAGTTCTGATGGTGTCGGGGACGCAGTCGAGCGCAACGTCGCAGCGTGCGGGAATGACACGAACATTCGCGTTGCGGCGCTGCGCGTGCTCCGCCGCGACGGCAACCTTCGCGCGCCCGCAATCGGCAGGCGTCGCGTACGGGATCCGCGGCAAGTTGGAACGCTCGACGAGGTCGCCGTCGATGAGTGCGATCCACCCGCGTTCCCCCACCCCCAACGAAACAAGCATTTCAAGAACGCGAGACCCTGTGCCGCCGAGCCCGACGATAACGACGCGCAAATCCGCAAGGCGCATCTGATTCCAGCCCGGCAGGAGCAACTGCCGCGCGTAGCGCTCCTTGTCTGACACCTCGGTCGTGATCGCCTTCGTGGAATGAACGAAGCACACCTGCCGCCCGATGACGTCGATACACGGCACGTCAACAAAGCACCGCGCGGCCCGGTCGTACAGCACCGCATCGAAATGCGCGCCGTCGCGGTCCATCACGATAGCCGCGAGCGTCATCGGATCCGGGAAGTTCGCGGCGATGTACTCGGCATTGCGCTGCATCTCGCGCCGATCGATCTCGCTGAACGAAACGGGGCCCGCGTGCGTGTGCGTGTGAATGTCCACGATCACGCGCTGGCGCTGCAGCGCGGCCGCGTACACTGCCGCCTGAAAGTGCGGCGATGGAGTCACACGAGTACGAGATTGTTCGGCGAGATTGCCGTCTTCCGGGAGGATGATCTGCTCGACGCTCAAAACGACGTCGCCCTGGGCGCTGTAGCGCGCTGCGGTTGCGAACGCGAACTGCTCCAGGCTTGTGTCGCGCGCGAAGGCGCGCCGTAGCGCCGTGAGCGCCGGTTCGGGAATTCGGATGCGCGTCTGTCGAACACTATCCATGACGGTCGCCCCCCCAATTAGTGATTTGAAAGCTCTGCCCGGATCACGTCGAGAAAACACACGAGTGAATCGCGGCACGGATCCCAGCTGCGCGGCCATAGACAAAGCCAGGCCCATTCTCGAGTCGGCCCGTGACCCGGGTAGAGATTCGGCAGCGGACGGTTGTGAAACCGCACGTCCGGCGCCAAATACACGGCACTGGGCGGCGCCTGCGGATAGAGCGGGGGAATGCCGATGAGCAGCCGCGTCGCGGCCATGTTGAATCCCGGCGGCAGCGGAAAGTGCCGCGCGAGCATCCATCTCCCATCGCGCGTGGCCTCGATCGGCAATACGTCCGCAACGGCGGCGAGGTCGGCGGCGAGCCTGGCATTGAACGAATGCATGGGATCACCCCCGGGTGTGGAGTGGCGCGTCGATGAACGCCGTGTCCGGACGAAGCGACAGCTTCTCACCAGGATTCACAATGCGATTGCCACCGTCAGCCTGCTGGAGCACGAGCGCGCGATTCGACGGAATGCGCGCGAGCAAGCGCAGCGAGTCCGCATCGATCGAACCATCAGCAGCCGTAGGGACCTCAAGCACTTGGTGATTTACAATAGTCTTCATTGCAATCTCCTACCGCCGATTTACCGTCGCCCTTACGCATGCCAGAGCGGCGCACAGGCATGCAGCGAGAACAAAGAGTCCGAAAAACCGATCACGATCGTGAACGTCCAAGAAGCGCAGGATGAAATCCCACGCTGCATACCGAAACGCGAGTGCAAGAAGCCCGAGAACGAGCCAGGCCCGGCGGCGCAACCGCCACTGTCGCGGCACCGGCGCTACCACGGGCTCCGGCGGTGTCATCGGCGTGCTGCGACTCTCGTCGGCCATCACTCCACCCCGCATCGGCATCACGGCTTCTTGCGCGCCAGTAGCTGCATCGCAGCCCACACGCTCACAACAACCATCGTTCCAGCCGCATTCTCGTAGGCCCGCGCTGTTCGATCCGCAGGCGTGAGTCGGCCTCGCTCATCGCGAGGCGGCATTCGCAAAACCGAAAGCAGCAAGAACGTTCCGAACACGATTCCCATCACCTTCACCATTGAAACTCTCCGCATGCAAGTCATGTTTTATTGTGCGCTTCCGACGGCAGCACGTGATTGCGCACCGATGACGTTTCACCGATTTCCGGCCGACGCCGACGTCGACGCCGCCGGGAAGAGTTCGTCGAGGTAGGCGTCGATGCACTCGTAATCAACCCGATCACGAACGGCGGCCAAGTCGGCCGCCGCGTCGATCATTGCCTTTTGCTCGCGCAGCTCGACCTGCGTTCCCGCGATCACCGTGACTTGATCGATCACGCTCGACTGAATCAGGCACGCACGCACGTGATCGACGAGGTTCTTCTCACACGTGACGATGATCTCGAACGCCCGAGCAAAACCCTCGCCCTGCCACAGCGCGTCAGTGCGATGCGACGTGCCCGGGACCTCCCACTCGATATGCGTCTTGAAGCCTCGCAGTAATCCGACCTTCGCTATCCAGTGCTCGCCATGCCGGTGCTCGACACCGCCGCCGCCGTGCAAGTTGGGCTCTGCGCGGTTGAGAAACCGCCATCCGGCTGCCGTCGGCAGCGTGAGTCCTTGGTTTTTCTTCTTGATCCGCCAGTCCTTGAAATCGGCGAGCTTGAGCTCTTCGAGCTGCGCGCGCGCTTCCGCCACGGCGGCATCGGGCAGTGTCCCGATCAAACTTCGAAGATGCACGATGGGGGTGAACGGGTGCAATGCCCATGCGCTCAGCAGTTTGTGAGCAACGTCGGAGGGCTCGTTCTTCGTCCCCGCCAATTCAACGATACCCGTAGTGCGTGTCGGCCAAGCATCCGATCGCTCCGCCGGAGCGCTCTCGGGTCTGGACTCGGCGACGGGCGCGCCGAGCTCGTAGTCGGGAGGTTTTGTAGAACGGTCCGGCGGAATGTAGCGGGCGACCCCCAAGAACGGCGTGGGCCACGCCGTCTGCGCCAACCGGCACACGCACTCGCCGGGACCGAGCGCTGGAAAGACCCGCTCGGCCCCGCGCGGAACCATGAGCGTACGCGACGCCTCAAGGATGCTCGCCGCATCCGAGAAGTTGAACATGAAATGGTTCTTTGCATTCGTCAGTTTCGCACGGCTTGCATTCCCCAGAGCGTGCAACCCGATGACCTACGGCGACGATGGCGCGATCCGGCCGCCGTCCGCGAGTTCGTTTTGAGCGCTCCACAGCGCATTGGCCTGAATATCGCTACGACCAAGCAGCGGGATGTGTTCCGCGTTGCTCTCAGCACACGGCCGAACACGGGTTGCTGCGCGTGACTTACGCCACACGTCCCCGACCCGTGACGGCTGGACCAGGCAAATGGTCGGTTGAGCCTCCCGATAATCCCGGGGCTCAGAGCTGCGAATCCCCGGCGGCTTCGGGCTGGTAAAGGATCTCGTCGATCACAAGCTGGCGCGAGCCGTCCGGTGTGTCGAACTGGACCGTATCCCCGACGCGCCGCCCCAGAATCGCGCGCCCCTCCTCCGTCAGGACCGACACCCGGCGGCGCTCGGCGCGTTCATCCTCCGGGAAGACGAGCGTGACGATGCTCCAATCCGGCGATCCAGGGTCCCGCAGGCGGATGCGCGAGTGCATGGTCACGACGCCGGACTCGACGCTTCGAGCGGGCACCACCTGTGCTTGCTCGAGCTTGTGCTTAAGAGCTGCGAGCCCGGTTGCGTCCACCCGCCTCGTCGCCGGGCGGTACGCGATCCATGCGCGGAGCCGGTGCATGTCCTGATTCGTGATGATTGGGCTGCGGGGCATGACGCGCTCCTCATCGATGGATTGATGCTCCATTCCTGGCCAATGACCCGGCCTGGCGCCTGCGCCGCCCGGCGCCGCGCGACGAATCGCGCGACGCGCCGCCGACGAGCGCGGCGCTCGTGAATCCGCCTCGCGGTCCGATGAGCCGCCCGACGGATCGCATCGCTCACTCGCTGCTCGGTCGCCTCCACGACGATCTGACCTCGCGGCACCAATTCGGCCACGACGCGGCAGCGCCGCGCAGATCCGTATCGGTCGCCCCTGACCTTGGTCAGCCGGACTACAGCCCGCGAAACCCGCCGGCCGGACCGCCCGAGTGCGAGCGTCAGGCATCGTGTAACCGACTCTTCGATGCCGGGGCTAGCACGCCGTCCCTGCCGGTATACGACCACTTGCATGGTGCGACCTCCTTTGCATCAGGCCTCTCCCGCCATCTGTCCTCACAAGAGTCTAGCCATCGCGACGCTATTTGCAATTTAGATAATTACGTGTGTATCATTCGCTTTTTCCGAAATGCGTCTCTCGTGGTATGGCGGGGAGTCGACTCGTCCCGGAGCAGCGAATGGAATGGCTCAATTACCATCATCTGTACTACTTCTGGGTGGTCGCGCGGGCCGGCACCATCTCCGGCGCCTGCCGCCAGTTGCTTCTCTCGCCGGCGACCATCTCCGCGCAACTCCGCGAGCTGGAACATTCGCTCGGCAACCCGCTCTTTCACCGGATCGGACGGTCGTTGCGACTAACCGAGCTCGGGCGCGTCGCGCTGGGCTATGCGGACGAGATCTTCGGGCTCGGGCAGGAGCTTCTCGGAGTGATCAAGCGGGGCGAGCCGGCCGCGGCGCGAAAGCTCCGCGTCGGGGTTGACGATGCACTCTCAAAGCAGTTCACGTTTCGGCTGTTGCAGCCTGTATTTGAAATGAAGCCTCCCACCCGCATCGTGTGCATCGAGGGCACGCCGCTGCAACTCCTGCCTCCGCTCGCGGCGCACGACCTCGACGTGGTGATCTCTGACCGCCCGGCCGATCCCACCGTGCGTGTTCGCGCCTTCAGCCATCTCCTCGCTGAGTGCGGCGTCTGGATTATGGCCGAGCGCTCGCTGGCGACGAAGTTGCGACGCGGGTACCCGAAATCGTTGAACGGCGCCCCGGCGCTGTTACCCACTCCCGGGACGGCACTCAGGCAGTCGCTCGACCAGTATTTTGAACGCGCGGATGTACGGCCGCATGTCGTCGGTGAGTTCGAGGATAGCGCACTGCTGGCTGCCTGCGGCCATCGGCGTGTTGGGTTTTTTGCCGTCCCTGCGGTTCTCGCGAGAGCCTATCCGGCCGCGGCGCCCGTCTCCCGCGTCGGTGTGGCTCGTGGAATCCGCACGCGCGTCTACGCCATTACGGTCGAAAGGCGCGCCGGGCATCCGGCGGTCGAGGTCATGATCCGTCGTGGCCGGGCGGCGGTGATGAGCGACTCCGTCACCAAACCCGAGTCGGTGTAGACGCGCAAGCACCGTCCGGCAGCCGATCGACTCCTCGAACGGGATGCGCCGCCTTTCAGGTTGCGGAATCACGACTTGACCCGACGCGCATCGGCGACCGGAGCCCCCGGCTCCACGGCTCCGGCGGGCCCGATCGGCTGGGTATTCGGACAGCCCTCATTGAGCATTCGCTCGATGACGATTCGCTCCTCCAGATCGGCGGGTCGGCGTCTTTCAACGATGCGAGAGTCCCCCGCGGTCGCTGCCGGCAGGTGATCCGTCCACCGCTTCATGTTTGCTCTCCGAAGGGTCTGGTCCGACCAGGCCGCGCACGTACCGACGCGTCTGTATCGAGCCTAAAGTCACCAGCGCGCAGAGCACGGAGATCAGGAGCCCAATTGCCATGCCCGCGATCGGTCCTTCGAGAGCGATCAAGAGCATCCAGATCGACGCGGTGAGTACGATCATGAGCGTCAGCACGCGAATCGCTTGCATATTATACATCGCCGTCTCCTTCTGAAGCACTCCGTCGTGATCGCACGCGTACGAAATCCGTCATGCGTGCGCCGCGTGAGTCGCGTCGTCATTGCGCTCCAGCGGCTCGTGAATCAGCGACGCATGGCGCAGCGCAGCCGTCCGTCCGAGCGCGAACGCTGCGACGGCCATCACGATGTCCCGGACGGCGACATCCACGACACCCGCCAGGATCAGGTTTGCAGCGATGAGCACCAGCCACACGCTGGCGACGTACGCGCCGATTCTTGTGAATCGCGTGAGAATCGCGAGACCGACGACGATCTCGATAATGCCCACGACGCCCATCATCACATCCGGGCTGAAAGGAAGTGCGCTCGTGATCTGCGGGCTCAGGTAGGCCTTCCAGTCTGTCAGGAACCCGAAGAACTTGTCGAGGCCGGCGACGATTGGAACCAGGCCGAACGTGATCTTGAGCGGCAGGTAGATCGAGCTGAGCGTTTTGTCGTTCATGAGTATCTCCTTGAAGTTATGGACTCCGGTGGCAGCCAAGTGTTACGTGGCGCGTCACAATTCCTTTCGCTTGAGTGTGGCGGCCAAGTTCTTCGTCAACACGAGCGCGTGGTTGTGCTGCCTGTCGTGCGCCGCGTAAACGAGCGTGACCACTCCCTCGCGCGCCAGGCCCTCGAGCGCTGCGAGCTCGGCTCGCTTCTCGCGAAGCTCTCTGACATACCGCGTGCAGAACTCTTTCCACCGTTCTGGATCATGTCGGAACCATTTCCGAAGCGCAGGGCTCGGGGCGATGTCTTTCAACCACAGGTGAAGCCTCAGGGCTCGTCGCGAGACGCCACGCGGCCACAAGCGGTCCACCAGCACGCGTTTCCCGTCTCGGGCATTCGCGGGCTCGTACGCCCGCTTGATTCGAATGCGGCTCTGCACAGCGACGGACCCGCAAGCGGATGCGCGTCCTGCGCTCCGACGGCGCGTCCTCGGCAGTGAATCACGGCAGGGGCGGCCCCTTACTCGCGTCGTGCTTTCCCGATTGCGCTTCATGAGTTTCTCCGTTCAGGGCCGGGTCTGACGCCGGGTGCCCCGACTCATCGGTATTGAGCGCGATCAGTGCGTGCGCGAAGGCGCCGCCAGCCCGCATTTCCGCGGCAACCCAGATCGCCTCCATCAGTTCCTCCTCGCTGGCGCCGAGGTTCCGCGCGCGCCGGGCGTGCGTTTCGATGCAGTACGGGCACTGCGTAACGTGTGCGACGCTGACAGCGATGAGCTCCTTCACCCTGGCCGGCAGGGCCCCGGGTCTGAAGACCTGGGCGCTGAATTCCCGAAACGCCCGAAAGGTGTCCGGCGCAAGCTCACGACGCTTTCTCGCCGCCTCGGCCGTCGCCGCCGGGTGGGCCTCGCTTTTCATATGCCCGTCCCTCCGAATTCGTCGCCGACGGATGCCTCCTGTTCGATCTCGTCTTGGATTGCTTTCATCTGACGCTCAGCCGCGGTCCAGTCGGAAAGTGCATCGCCGCTCTCCCCCTTTCGGCAACGCTCGGTGAAAAGCTCATAGGCGCGGTCGCGCACGCGGTCCTCCCAAAACGGAGTGACAGCGAATTCCGCGGTTTCGGTTGGAGAAACGATTGCCTGCGCATCGCGCCGTGTTCGGTTTCGTCTTGCCATTGTGATCTCCTTTTTTTGTTCTCGTCGACAATTCTCACGCACCACGGGGCCGCTTACAGATGCGTGTCCCCAGCGGCCTCGGGCTGGTACAACACTTCTTCAATCTCGCATGCGCGCAATCCCGCCGGGACCCGGAACGAGACCCGATCGCCCACGCGATAGCCAAGCAGTGCCGCCCCCAAGGGCGCGATGACCGAGATACGATCGGTCTGCGGGTCCGCGTGCTCGGGAAAAACCAGGGTCAACGTCGTGCTGCGGCCGTTCGCAGGGTCGCGCACGCGTACCTTCGAATTCATCGTGACTACGTCGGCCTCAATATCGTCGGATGCCACGACCTTCGCCCGGTTTAGCTCTCCACGGAGCATTTCCAGGTATGGTCGTTCCTTGCCATACGGATCACTCGTGACGCGCAGCAATTCGCGCAGGCGGTCCATGTCCCTGTCCGTGATCCGGATGTTGCGTCTGCTCATGTCGTCACCTCTCTAGGGGAAAATGCCCCGCTGTTTGTAAGCGCGCTCCAACCGCTGGAGCGCCAGGATGTACGCCGCCGTGCGCGAACCGACGACAAACTCGCGTTCGGCGCAGCGCAGAGCCTGGAACGCGCCGGTGATCGTTCTCTGCAGGCGATCATCCACAATGTCGAGGTCCCATGTTTCGTGCCGCTTGTTCTGGAGCCACTCGAAGTAGCTCACGATGACGCCGCCCGTGTTGCAGAGAATGTCCGGCAGCACCTCGACGCCGTTACTTCCAAGAATCGCGTCGCCGGCGAGATCCGTAGGGCCGTTGGCTGCTTCGACGACCAGCCGCACGTTCAGCCAGGGAGCTGTCCGCGCCGTGATCTGATTCTCCAGGGCCGCGGGAATGAACACGTCGGCCCTGGTCTCGTAGAAGTCACGCTGCTCGATCTCCTGGGCGTGCGGGAAACCGTTGACTCCGCCAAAGCGTTGAACGTGCCCAAGCAACTCCTCGGCGTCGATCCCGCGGTCGTTTCGGACAGCGCCCGTGACGTCCTGGACCGCTACCAGACGAGCGCCGCAGCGGGTCAGAAGCCGCGCGGCCCATGAACCGACGTTGCCGAAACCCTGCACCATAAACGTCAGTCCGTTCAGGCTCACGCCATTCTCTTTCGCCCATTCGCCGACGACGAACGCCACGCCCTGTCCGGTCGCCTTCTCGCGGCCGGCGCTCCCGCCGGCCGCCACCGGCTTGCCGGTCACGACGTGAAGGTTGCGCTGCCGTTCGTGCCCGGGGCGTGTCGACAGGTAGGTGTCCAGGATCCACGCCATGATCTGCGCGTTCGTATTCACGTCGGGCGCAGGAATGTCGTAATCCGGACCGATATTGTCGCCGAGCGCGAATACGAATCGCCGCGTGATGCGCTCGATCTCTCCCTGGGACAGTGCGGTGGGGTCGATCTGGATCCCTCCCTTGGCTCCGCCGAACGGAACGCCCGCGACCGCGCACTTCCATGTCATCCAGGCGGCAAGCGCCCGCGCTTCATCCGTGTTCACCTGCGGGTGATACCGCAAGCCGCCCTTGAACGGCCCCAATATGTCGTTGTGCTGAACGCGATATCCGGCAAACGTCTCGACCCGCCCGTCATCCATGCGCACCGGAAAGTTGACGACGATCTCGTTCTTGGGGCGTTCGAGAATGCGCCGCACGCCGGCATCCAGACCGACGATGTCGGCTGCCTGGTTGAACTGCGTCAGAACGGTGTCGAACAGTCCCTGTTCGCGTTCGGAGGGCTGCGCCGGCAAGGGCTCGAGGCGCATTTTCGAGAGCGTCCCGGGCGCGACCTCGGTTCGCGAGTGTGAATTCGCTGACGGGACGCGCGAAGTCGGCTGTGTAGTTGGCATGGGCTCTTCCTTGTTCAAAACAGGCTGCGTGACATTCCGCAATCGGTCTAACACCGCATCACGAATCGTCTCGCGGCATCTCAATTCTCCTACCGGCCTACCCTGCTCGCCGGTCGAAGCACTCATTACATTTCGCGTGCCAGGCGTACGGGATTACGCATCCAACGGGACGTCGGCGCATAACTCTTGTATCCATCGCACTCTAGGACGATCCGCCCATGCGATCGCGATGAATCGCGCGATCGAATCGACGCCGGAAGCGCGGGGTCAAACGTACCACTGGTACGTTCAGGACCGATCGCCGCGCGGGGGTGCGAGTGACGGTCGGACGATTCCCCTCGACCGCGGACAACGTGCTTCGTCGATATAGTCCGTCGGAGGGGCCGAGAAACGCGGCGAGGGGAAAGCCGGCCGAACCACTTCGACAAGGAGTATCGAATGACTCTGGAGGTCCTCTGGATGGCAGCGATTATCTTCGCGGCGCGAGTCGCGGATGTATCGCTCGGCACGCTTCGAACGGCCTTCATCGTTCGTGGCAGGCGAGCCCTTGCCTTCGCGTTCGGGTTTATCGAAGTGCTGGTCTGGGTCGTGGTGGTGGCGCAGGTCATCACAAATCTGGGCCACCCGATCTACCTGCTGGCATTCGCGCTGGGCTTCGCATGCGGGACGGTGGTCGGCATTACGATCGAGGGCTGGTTCGCTATCGGCGAACAGGTCGTGCGCGTCTTCACAACGAGTGAGTCACTGGCCTCAGCCTTACGTGAACGCGGGTATGTCGTCACGGCATTTTCAGGCACGGGTCGCGACGGGGCCGTGTTTCTCCTGTTCATCCAGGTTCGACGACGGCAGACGGGCGCGGTCATCGCAGCCGCGCGTGCGCTGGATCCGGTCTGCTTTTATACAGTCGACGATGTCCGGCTGGCCGCGTCGGCGCTGGCGGCGCGCCAGCATATTTCTTCGGAGCATCTCACGTAGCGATGGAATGGCGAATAACGACTACTCAGATGGACCAGAGCCGTCGGGCTTCAGCTTTTCGCGTAAGGATTTTCGATTGATGCCCAGAATTGCGGCGGCCCGCGTCTTGTTGCCGCCGACGCTCGCCAGCACCGCCTCGATATGGTCGCGCTCGATCTCGGCCAGCGTGCGATTCAGGGGGCGCTTCGCCGCGGGAACCGCGAAGCGCATCGCGGCCGGTAGAAGAGTGACGTCGAGTTCATCGACGTCGGTCAGGATCACGAGCCTCTGGAGCAGATTCTGGAGTTCTCGCACATTTCCCGGCCAGGAATAGGCGCGGAGGGCCTCAATGGCCCGCTCGGTCAACCGGGGCGCCGGCCGCCCGGCCTCTTTTGCATAGCGGTCCAGAAAGTGCCGTGATAGCAGGAGAATGTCATCGCCGCGCTCCCGTAGCGGCGGCAGATCGATCGTGACGACGTGCAGACGATAGAACAGATCCTCCCGGAACGCTCCTCGCGCCACGAGCGCAGCGAGATCCTTGTTTGTCGCGGCAACGACCCGGACGTCGACCCTGCGCACCCGGTCGGCGCCGACCATCTGCACCTCCCGCTCCTGTAGCACGCGCAGCAGCTTCGCCTGGGTGGAGACCGCGAGCTCGCCGACTTCGTCGAGGAAAATTGTCCCCGAGTGCGCTGCGGCGAAGAGCCCGGAGCGGTTGGACGTTGCGCTTGTGAAAGCGCCCTTAACGTGGCCGAACAGCTCACTCTCGACCAGCGCTTCGGGAATCCCGGCGCAATTCACGGGTACGAAAGGCCCGGCGGCGCGCGCGCTGCCGTAATGAACGGCGCGGGCGACGAGCTCCTTGCCGGTCCCGCTCTCTCCGCTGATGAGCACCGTCGCGTCCGACCCGGCGGCCCGGCGAATCAGGTCGTAGACCCGGCGCATCGCCGAAGAGTCACCGATCATGCCCGTCGGGAGCGGGTCCGCGTCGGCGGTCGTCGGTAGGGCCGTTCGACGCAGCCCGACCTTCTGCAATGCTCCGCGCACGGCCGTCGACAGTTCTTCATCCGTGAATGGTTTCGGAAGATAGTCTTCGGCTCCGGCCTGTATCGCGGTCACCGCGCTGGCGATCGAGGCGTACCCTGTAATCATGATGATGCCGCAAGCGGGGTAATTGTCGCGAACATGGCGGATCAGATCCAAGCCGCCGACCTTCGGCATCCGGAGGTCTGTAATTACCAGGTCGAACGCGCCGTCCTCGAGCAGTTCGATCGCGCTCGTTACACTCGTCGCGGTGGATACCGCGAATCCTTGGGCAATGAGATTGCGCTCGATCACGTTGAGCGTGCTCACAGAGTCGTCGACTACGAGAATGCGATCCTGTCGAGGCGGCATCGAATGACCCTTCACGCGACCGCAGGTGAGTCGGCCACGACCGGCAGCCGGACAGCAAAGCGGCTTCCCTTGCCCTGCGCGCTCTCAACCTCGATCGTACCCTCGTGCGCAGTCACGATTCCATGGACGACCGCCAGTCCCAGGCCTGTCCCTACGCCGACGTCCTTCGTGGTGAAGAACGGGTTGAAGATCTGGCCCAGCGTTTCAGGGCTCATGCCATCGCCGGTATCGGTAATCGAGAGGACGACGTACCGTCCGTCGGAACTCGTCTCGACCGAGACAGTCCCATCACTCTCGATCGCCTGCATCGCGTTTACCGTCAGATTCACGACGACCTGTCTCAACTGTAGCGAGTCAGCCTCGACGCGGGGAAGATCGGAGGCGAGCGTTCGGATCAGTCGGACTCCTGGCTTCTCGCTGCCGGCTTCGAGCAGGAACAGCGCGTCTTCGACGATCTCGTTCAAATTCAGCCGCGTCTTTCGCGGCGGCGTCTGTCGCGCGAAGAGCAGCAGTTTTTTCACGATTTCCCGCGCGCGCAATGCCGCCGCAACGATTTCGCGCAGATCGTCGGCTACAGTCGGCGGTACGGCGGGCGCCTTGATCGACAGCTGCGCCAGTCCGAGCACGCTGCTCAGCGGCTCGTTCATCTCGTGCGCCACGCCCGCCGCGAGCTGCCCGATCGTCGCCAATCGATCGGCGTGCCGCAATTGCTCCTCGAGGATTGCACGCCGCGCAGCACCCTCCTCGCGTGCGAGATAAAGCGAAATCTGCCGTGCGACGTTTGCGAGAAGCCGCTCTTCTTCCGGCAGGAACGGCGTACTCCGGTCGCCAACGAAGCTTGCCTGGTACCCGACTTCGACCAGACCCCGCCGAACACCGTCCACGATCAGTTCTGCGTGGTGAGTGACGCCGGCATCACCGGAGCCGGCACTCTCATGTGTTTTGCCGTCGAGCGTGATTCGGGCGAAGGCCGATTCTGGAAAATACCATGCCCGAGGTATGGCCGATACGATCCTCCGCAGCCGCTCTTCGCGCGCGACGCCTTCATCGACGATGATCTGCGAAATTTCATAGAGGCAGCCGAGTTCCTTTATGCGCTCCTCTAGTTTCGAGGTCGGCTCATCGGGAGCCGAGCGCGGCCGAGAGTTCATGTCATCAATGACCTCAAGAATGACTGGCCTAATCAGATGCCGCCTTTTCGCCCAGGCATTTCCTCAGACTCCGCGGCGATTATACAGCCGTCGTACTCGCCACAGATACGCAACTTCAGGGATCGAGGGCTCCCGGCGCTGAAAGCGGGCGGAGTCAGACGCCGAACTTGAATAGTTTCATGCCGAAACGCATCGCCGGCGATCGCCGACGTGTTCGACACGGCGGCGGCGGCGCGGCATGACTTCCTCCGCGGTGGGGATTGTCTCGCGGGTGCCCCCGTCCGCCAGACGCCGCCCGTTCGCGTTGCAGGCCGCCCTGGCGCGTTTTTCGCCGCCGCAGCCCGTCCGGACGCCCCGGTTCCCCCTAAACCCCGCCACCAAGGTCCGAGTCTGGCCCCGTTCCAGAATGTCTCGGAATTCTCCGAATTCGAGTGGATTCCGTTCCGCGTTCATGGCTGAATGTGTCTGTGCGTACGGGGCGTACGCGAAGGAGACGCAGCGATGACCAAGCACGACCTGCAGGTGACTCTCGAAAGCGTGTTTGAGCAGCTCAGCGAGCGGCACGTCTGCGACGACGACTGCCGCGAAGGCGGTTGCGACCGGAACACGGATGACGACTGGAAGGAGGACATCGACGGCGACGCGGCGCTCGCGGAATGCGGCGTCACGACGCTCTTGCAGACCGTCGAACCCCTCATCGCGATAGCGGTACACCCAGATCTGCACGAACCGCCGCGACCGATCCAGCTTGGCCGCAATCTGCGGGGCGGTGAAGCCCTGCAAAGCCTGGAGCACCACGCGCCAGCGGTCAGGCTGCTTGGCGCGCCGCTCGCTTCGCACCAATTGCTGCAAACGGGAAACATCGTCGGGCGAACGCGGCACGATCTCCACAAGACCTCCAGACCAACGCCCAGAGATCATTATGAACTACTCATGTCTATCGCGCAATACCTGACAAGCGCCGAACTGCGCGCACGAATCAATCGGGATGCGTATTACTAGGCGCGCGAGTGCGGTGAATGATCCAGATTCGCGCCTGTGGACCCTCTGCCCATGGGCCGGACGCGATCGGCTCTGAACCCGAGGGATCAGGTCGAAGCGAATGGCCCATCGGCAGATTGACGCCGGGTCCTGCGCCACGCGGGATGGTCGCGACTAACACTGGATGCCGAATCTGGACAACAGCGTTGACAGATCGCCGAGATCGACATCGCCGTCGCCGTCGATATCGCCGTCAGGAAGCGTCGCTCCGCTGGGAGTACCGAAGTGGCTAAGCAACTGCGCAAGATCGACCAGATCGACACGATCGTCCCCGTTCAGATCGGCTGTGCACGGAGTATTGAGCTGCACGTGCGCCGGCGAGCTCTCTACCGAACCGAGCGCGTTCGAGACGATCACCGAATACTGCCCGACCTCGTTCGGTGAGAGGCTGAGAATGGTGAGCCGGCGATGCGTAGCGCCGGGGACGGCCTGCCCATCCTTGTGCCACTGATAGCTCGGCGAAGGATTGGCAACCGCGGAGACTTCCAGATCGATACGAGTGCCTTCGTCGCCGGTCGCGTCGTTCGGCTGTTGGAGGATCGTCGGCGGTGCGCAGTCGTTTCGATCATTGAGGCCGATCTGCTGGAGGGTGAACGTTACGCCCGAGAAGATGTTGGGGGCGAGGGTTGAAAACGCAACCGCGTGGCCATTCCCCGAGATGGCCGGCAGGCCGCTGTTCTGGGTTGCCTCCTGGCCGCTGTTTCCGAGGCTGGCTCGAATCGTCGTTCCGCCCCCGAGATCGCGGATGAACACATCGAAGCGGCCATTCAGGTCGTTTGCGACGAGGTTCGTTGCGCCGCTCCCGAACGAGACGAACTGCCCGTCGCCGGAGATCGCCGTCGAGTCACATGCGCCGTTGCAGGCCTGTCCGGTCACCGAGGCGCTCACAAGAGTCACGGCGCCGGAAGTCATGTCGCGAACGAGAATCTGCTGCGGGTCGGGAGCCGGTCGATAGGCAAAAGCGACGAGATTGCCGTCGTCGGAGATGGACGGATCCCGCACGTTGTGGAGATTCTCGCCGCCCGTCGTCCGGCTGACGATTTCCATCGTTTCGAGCATTCGATCGAAGCGGTAAATCAGCCCGCCCGGATTCGCGTTCACATGCAGGTTGAACGCATCGCTTTGAAACGCGACGTAGCGACCATCGCCGGTGATGCGCGGCGAATACGACTCACCGTTTCCGCCCGAACCGTCCGGGGCGATGGAAATACGCGCCGTGACTCCATTGCCTTCGTCGAAGGTGCCGTTCGCGTCCGGATCGCGGTCGTGGACAAAAATGTCGGAACGACCCTCCACGTCCGAGGCCACGAGATTGGATGCGGCGCTCGCGAAGACGACAAACCGCCCTTCACTGGAAATCGCAATGTCGCGATTCTGCTGCGAGCCGCTGTTGTTATTGCCCTGAATTCCGCCACTCGAAACGCTGGCCCGCGCAATGGCGCCAGTCTCAAGCGACTTCACGAATACGTCGCGGACGCCGTTCGTGTCGTCAGGGACCAGGTTTGTCGCCGCGCTCTGGAATGCGACATACCGCCCGTCGCCGGAGAGCGCCGGGTTTCCGGAATCGCCGCCGGTCGCCTGGCCTGCGTCCGCGGCCGTACTGGCGCGGACGATTTCACCGGTCGTCCGGTCAAGGACGAAGATATCGCCCGCTCCGTTGGTGTCAGCCGGCACCAGGTTGGATGCCAGGCTGCGGAAAGCGACCCACCTGCCCGATGTATCGATCGCGGGCAACTCACAAAGGCCGTTGGCCGGCACACCAGCGCCCGAGACTGACATCGTCGCGCACTCCGCCGTAAACTGATCACGGAGATAGACTCGCGACTGAACGCCGACCGCAGGCGATCCCAGGTTCGTCGCGACGCTGTTGAAGCCGATGTATCGGCCGTCGGACGAGATGGCGATGTAATCGGTGGCACTTCCGCTGTCGCCGTTGCCACCTGCGCCCGCGCTGCTCTCGCTCGCGCGGGAGATGCTGCCCGTCTGCATGTCCAGCACGAATGCGTCATAGGCGCTATTCGTATCACCGCCGGTGAGCAAATTCGACGCTCGAGAGTAAAACGCGAGAAATGCACCGTCAGGAGTAATGACCGGAGCGTTGGAATCGCCGTTCGCCTGCACACCCGCGGCCCCGACACTGACCCGGGTCGTTGCACCGGTCTGCACGCTGTGCGAAAAGATGTCGGCCGCGGCATTAGAGTCGCCAGAGACCAGGTTCGTCGCGGAACTTTCGAAGGCGATGGTCACCCCGTCCGCGGTGATCGCCGGGTTTCGGCTCGCTCCGTTGCCCTGGGTCCCGCTGGAATTCACGCTGATCAGGATTACTTGGCCCGACGCCGCATCAAAGCGGAAGACGTCGCTCGCGTTGTTGACATCACCGGTCACGAGGTTGGACGCCAGACTCGAAAACGCGATAAACTGGCCGTCCGGGCCGATCGCGACGCTCTCGCTCGCAAGGTTCCCCGGCATTCCCGCCGCGTCGCTGATCCGGACCGTCGTACCGGCCTGGCGATCACGCAGATAGACCTGGTCTACGAACGTCCCGTTCGGAGCGAGGTTGCCGCTTCGGCTTATAAACGCGACGTACCGCGCATCCGCGGACAAAACGTGGCGGAAGATCCCGCCGCTATTGTCGTTGCCGAGCGAGCTGTCGCTGGCGACGGAAATCCGCTCGGTGACGCCGTTGCCTTCGTCAAAGACGCCATTTTCGTCCGGGTCGCGATCCCGCAGATAGACATGCCGGACCGTGTTCTGCGTGCCGTCGACGAGCTGTCGCGAATCGCTTTGAAAAACCGCAAAACGTCCATCGGGTGACAGGACCGGATAGAAGGAATTACCCGATGTGTTTGGGCTGCCGTCTGGTCGAACGCTCAGACAGGTCACGACATCGGTCTGCCGGTCGTACGCGTAGACATGCCATTGTCCCGAACTTCCGACGTTGGGCAGGAGCACGCCGGCGCGGCTCGAGAATACGACGTGCCGACCGTCGTCAGAGATCGCGACGCCGATCGCCTCGACCGGGAAGCCGCCGGGGCCCGCGCTGACGAGCTGGGTTGTCGGCCGGCACCCCTCGACATCGAGGTTGGCCGGATCGCTGATTGCCAAGCCACAACCGTTCGAAACGACGACGTCGTAATTGCCGCTTGCCGTCTCATCGACTTCGCTCAGGACGAGACGATAATCGGTTGCACCGGAGATTTCGTTTCCATCGTAGCGCCACTGGTATTCGAGCGGATCGCTGCCATTGGCCGCGACAGTCAACGTGACCGTATCGCCGAGGAACACGACCTGGCTGACGGGCTGGACCAGAATCTCAGGCGGAGCGCAGCCTCCATCATCCCGAACAAAGATGTCCGCACGGTTGTTCGTATCCCCGCCGACCAGCGTGGTTGCGGTGCTACGAAACGCGATGAACCGACCATCCGCCGAGACGGCTGCGCCCGTGCTTTGCCCGCTGACCTGTTGGCCCGCAGAGTTAACGCTGACTACGCGCGTCACGCCGTACGCCAGCTTGCGGATATAGACGTCGTCGAGGGGGTTTGCGTCTGAAACGATCAGGTTGGTGGCGCTGCTGTCGAAGAACACCAGCTGACTGTCCGCGGAGAGGGCGGGGTGCGCGCCACTGGCGGCCGTACCGCTCAGCGAGACGCTGATCAAAGAAGTCGAACCCGTTTGCAGGTCCCGGAGGTAAACATCCGACTGACCGTTGGTGTCAAGCACGTCGAGGTTGGTCGCGGCCGTGGTAAAGGCAACATACCGGCCGTCAGCCGAGAGTACAGCCTGGACCGAGTCACTATTCGGCTGTACTGCTCCGTTTCCCAGCGTCGCGAGAATCGTCTGGCCCGTTTGACGGTCGCGCACGAACGCATCGCGGCGGCCATTCGAATCGTTCGCGACCAGATTCGATGCGGTGGTGTCGAAAAGGACGAAACGTCCATCCCCGGAAATGCCGCGGCAGTTGGCCTGATCCGAGGAGGCCGTCCCGCCGGTACTCTGGCTGATCAGCTCGACCGCGCCGGTCTGGCGGTCCTTCAGATAGACCTGCAGACCGGTGATCCCGGCCACGAGGTTGGTCGCCGCACTTGTAAACGCCACATAGCGGCCATCCGAGGAAATCGCCGGCGTATAGCTGGCGTCGTTGGCGGCAGCCCCGGATGAACCCGTGCTGACAAGCTCGAATGTGTCATTCGTGAAGTCGTGCAGAATGATCGCGGACCCGGGTCCGTCCTCTGGAAAGATGTCCGCGAGGGTCGCAAAGGCCACGAGTGCGCCGTCCGCCGAAATGCTCGGCGACCCGCTGTTTGCATTTCCGAGCCAGCCGCGCGATCGCAGGATCGTCTGGTTCAACTGGATATCGCGATCGATCAGATCCGCAACCCCGTTGTAATCTGCCGCTGCGAACGTGGTCGAATCCGTGACGATCGCAACAAAATGCTGCTGGTCGATTGCAGTGACATGACTCGGGCCATTGCCCTCCTGACCCGCCGGTCCGACGCTGACCCGGACCGCGCTGGTAAAGGCCGGTCGAAACAGGAAGACGTCCGTTGTCCCGTTTGTGTCGTTGTCGACAATGTTGTCCGCGTCGCTGTCGTACGCGACCATCGCGCCGTTATACGAGATCTGCGGTGACCCGCTCGGGGCGCTGAGCTGCTGTCCGCTCCCATCCCGGACGCTCGCACGGACGATCACCGCGTTCGAGTCATCGAACACGCCGTTGTTTTCGATGTCGCGGTCGATGATGAACACGTCGCGGAGGCCGTTCGTGTCACCCGTCACCAGGTCGGTCGCGTCGCTTTCGCATGCGATCCAGCGGCCGGTCAGTGAAATGGAGGGATTTGAGCTGTCCCCATCCGCCGGAGCCGATGCGGGAGTTCGGCTGAGCAGCACGGTCGCGCCGGTCGCCGGATTATGCGCAAAAATGTCAGCCCGGCCATTCGTGTCGTCCGCGACGAGGTCTGTCGCCATGCTGCGGAAGGTGATCTGCGCTCCGTTCGGAGAGATCTCTGCCTGGTCGCTCGCGCCGTCGCCCTCCGCGCCGCTGCTGTCGACGCTCACGCGGGTCGTCACGCCGGTTTGGGAGTCGTAATGGAATACGTCCGCGACGCCATTCGTATCAGCTGCAACCAGATTGCTCGCCGCGCTGGTGAAGACGACATGGCGTCCATCCATCGAGATTGTCGGATCGAAGCTGTCGCCGTCCGCCTCTCCACCACCCGAAGTGAGGCTGATTCGCTCGAGAAGCCCCGTCGCGCGGGTGAACAGAAAGATGTCCCACGCGCCGTTCGTGTCGCCCGTAACGAGGTTGTCGGCCGCGCTAGCAAACACGACCCTATCTGCGTTCGACGACACCGCGGGATCGTCGCTCAGAGCGTTGCCCGGCTGACCGCCGGCCCCGACGCTCAGGCACTTTGCCACATTCGTGTTTGTGTCGAGCAGAAATACGTCGCGAACACCGTTCACATCGTTGGGGACCAGGTTCGTCGCGTCGCTCGCGAGGGCCCTCCACCGCGAATCCGAGCTGATTCGCGCAGTGAGCGTCGCGCCATTCGCCTGCCATGACGACGCACCGTCGACGCGCATAGTCCGGCCCGTCTGCCGGTCCCGCCGATAGAGACGCACGACGTCGTCGGGCAATCCCGGAACCAGCGTATCCCCAGGACTCGCGAATGCGATATAGCGGCCGTTTCCGGATACGACCGCATCGCTCGAATTGTCGTTGTTTTGTGCTCCTGTAGAGGCGACGCTTGCGCGACTCGTCCACGGCGCGGACGAATACGTCAGAGCTGCATCGTCGCTGCTCACCGACCCGTCGACATTCGTAACGGTCACCGAGTAGCTACCGGCGTCCGACGAGCTTGCCGGGTTGATCGTCAATTCCGGCCCCGTCTCGCCGGATAACGGACTGCTGTCCTTGCTCCATTGATACGTAACCGGCGTGGCGGACTGGACTTCGACGAAGAATGTGACCGCATCGGCGGCGCCGACGATGCGATTCTGTGGCTGCTGCGTAATTAGAGGCAGATCGGCGATACAGGGCACCGCTACCGCGACAATCATCGCAGCCGCGATCCAGCGCCGCTGCGCGGCGCGGCCCGGCAGTTTTTCATGCATGCGACGGGGATCACTCGACAGCTTGTTCGCAGGTCGAACGAGAGATTGGCGCATCGTAGCCTCTCCATTTGGAAACGAGCACAGGACGCTCTGATGATGGACGAATAGTTCGCTGGAGAGATGGACCCCCGTGAACGCCGTCTGCTCATTTTTTTTCTCGCAGCGGATATATTGTCCCCGACCGTGGCCGACCCGCTGAAGGACAGTGAGATTCTCCGTCTGGCTCAAGGCACCCTCCGAGCCGATCACGCTTCTGCGTGGGCATCGTTTCAAATGGCTTGGCCGAGCCTCGAACGATTCATTTGCCGCCGGCTTGCGAGTAGGGGCATCCCTGCACGCCTCAGATCGGACACCGGCCAGAACGTCATCGTGCGCATCTGGCGCTTTCGGCTTCGCTATCGGGGCCAATCCGAAGCGGCATTCTGGGCGTGGATTCGCACGATTTGCGACAATGAGCTGCGACGGAGCGTCGGCCGCCTGGCTCGCGAACGCCATAAGCTCTGCAGATCAGCTGACTTGGAATCCGACCTGCCAATCGAACCGTCACCTGGGCCCGCCGAAGCCGCGGCACAAGCCGATCGGCTCGACGTACTCAGGGGATGCCTGGAACTTCTCCCCGCAGGTTTGCGCGAGGTAATCGAACTGCTGTACTTTCCACCCCAGCTGACGGAGCGTGCTGTTGCAGAATTGCTGGAGATCGCGCCCTCAGCGGTCCATGGCCGCAAGGCCGCGGCCCTCGCGCGACTGGCTGCGTGCCTGGATGCGCATGGAATTCAGGAATGAGCAGCAATTCGCATACAGGGTCTACGTTCGAAGGATGTACTCCGTCATGAATCCGGACCAGGTTGAACGACTGCTTCGCGAGCTGGGTGAACAGCGGCCCGCCGAGCGCATGTTCGATGCTTTACAAAGCGCAGCCCTGCGCGACGAGTTGATGGGGCTGCCCGCAAAACAGAGTGGCTCCGGCATCGCGCTGACAGGCCGCAGACAGCGGATGAACCTGCTCGTCGCGGCGCTCGCCGCGTTCGCGCTTGCCGGAGTGTTCTTTCCAGGGCCGGCCGGGCAGCCGCCGATGCAGCGCGCGATTGGCCTGCATGCGGATTGGGCCAGCAGCCGGCTTGATCTGTTCAGAACGGAGCGCCACGCCGGCCAGCCGGCCGAGAATGTATGGGTCGGCGTTCGCGTCGACCGTGCTGCGTTTGTCTCGATTTTCGCGATCAACGCCGACGGGAGCGGGGAGTTTCTTCAACTGAGCCGGGACGGGGCGATTACGATCGAGATCGGTCCGGATACCGCAACGAGTTTCGGCGGTTATTTGCGCGTTATCCTCGACAATGGCGCCAAAAAGACGCTGCACACCCTGCTGGTGGTTGCATCGGAGCGGCCGTTGCCGAGTGCGCCGATTCCCCCGAGCAGCACAGTTCCGGATGTCGACGCCATTGCAGACGAGCTGCGGCGCAACCATCCCTGCACCGTCCGCGTGCTGAAACTTCCGGACGCGCCGTAACGATCGCGGACGGCGCAGAGCGCCGCCTAGTCTGGGTTTCCCATGAGGATGAACCCGGCCCAGAATCGCGGATGGGAATAATCAAAGGCGTCCGCGAGCGTGGCCGGATCGTCTGTCGGTACTCTCCCGGCGGGTGCGGACGTCGGATTCACGGGGGCGGACGCGCTTCCCGGACCGGCTTCCCCGCGGGCAGCCGCGAGCCTCTCCGATTCCAGGCCGAGTCGCGCGAGCATCGCGCGGTTTGCATCGGGTGTGCGGGCACGAAGCCACATCTTCGCCTCGGTGAGCGCCTGCGCCTTTGACATCGGCGTCTTGGCCGCGTACGTGCCGCGCGGTTCGTCGAACTGGCCCAGGAGGTTCTCGTAGAAGCGGTCCATCAGGAGTACCGTCGCGCCGTCGTCCACCTTCCAGAGCGACGCGATCACGCTGTCGGCGCCGGCGTAGAGGAATCCCCATGTGAGGCCGACGATTCCATCGCGCGATGTGGCCTTGTTACCCACCGTCTGGCAGCCGCTAAGGACGACGAGATCGGTCCCATTCAGGCGTCCTTTCCACGAATGGACGAGATCGCTTAGTCGAAGCAGTCCCGCATCCCCTGCGGCCTCCGAACCCAGCACGAGCGCGCTGTCCCGGACCCGCCATCTGTCGCAGCCGATGGCGTGTGTCGCGAAGTGGAGTATCCGCGGCTGTTTCACCCGGGCGTCGAGCGCTTCCCGGTCGGCGTCATCTCCGAGCAGGACCACCGGCTTGATCGCCCGGCCGTAATTCAATCGGCCTTCGATCAGCTTGATTTCGATTCGGGAACCCGGAAGCCGCGGAAGGTCGCCGTACGTCTGGCGAATTGCCTGGTACTCGAAAACCCGATCCCGCTGATCCACCGGCGTTTCAAGTTCGCGTGCAACGGCCAGGGCGTCGGGCATCATTACCGGTGACACGCGAACACCCAGTCTGCCCGCTGGAACCGTGACTCTCCGTTCAGCCCCGTCGCGCCAGACGGTGACTGAAACGGTCGGATTCACCGCGGTGGATTGGGAAGCGAGTGGGGTGGTGGACCCCGAGATCGCGCGCGAGAGATCGGCAGCACTTCGCAGTTCAATCTCGCCATATTGCGTGAGCACGTCGCCCGTTTTCAACCCCGCCGCATCCGCGATCCCGCCCGGCTCAACCCCGATCACGAGCGTACCGATTTCGGGGTCCGATGCACGCGCATACGACGGCAACACTCGGCTCGACGCCTGGGGGGCGAGCGGTCCGCCGACGAGTATTGCCTCTGGCGAAGGAGGCGCGCTGAATTTTCTCGATCGCAGCTGCATGAGCAACGTTGGGGATACGCCGTATGTCATGACCGGAATCGGCCGCCCTTCGGTCGTCCCCGTTGCCGAATCCGCGAACAGAAGCTCGAACGGCAGGTCTGAGATGGAACGGTCCGGGACGATGTACACATTCGAGGCCCGAACGAGCCGCTGATCGAGTCCGGCGGGAAGGAACGCACTGCGAAGGTCCCGAAGCCGCTCTGCATCCACCCGCTGTGAAGATGAAAGTCGAAGTTGTGTGGCGGCGTCGAGGATGGACTGCCGGGACATCGGTTTTCCATCCGGCCAGGCGAGGTGGTATTGAGCGATGCGGGGTCCGTTTTCCAGCGTCAGGAGATCCGTGCCCGTCTTCGTGACTAGGTACAGGAGCATGATCTCGGTCGGACGAAGATTGTCGGCGACCCGCTCGGCAGGCCACACACCATCCGGGGCTGCCGTCGAATCCTGGCTGATCTGGGCTCCCCGGCCGATGAGGCCTCGCAGTGAGCTTCCTCGCCCCCGGTCGATCGTCTCGAAAGCCTCCAGGAGCAGGCGATCGCGCTCAGGCCCGCGCGCCGACTCGGCCTGATTCAATCGGATTCTCGCCAGGTCGGGAAATGGGCCGACACCGAGATTCTGGGCTGCCGCACGCGCCTGATCTAACTCGTCTCCGCCCACCTGCCGGTCGAAATGCTCGTATAGCCGGATGGCTTCCTGGATGTGCGATTCGGCTTCGGCCTGCCGGGATAGATCGTCCATTAGCAACTCGCCCATCAGCATCTGGGCGTCATAAAGGACAGGCGCCTGAATCTTCCGCAGTTCCTCGATCGCCTTTCCGCAGACATGAATCGCCTCGGCGCGGCTCTCAGGAGTCTCCTGTCTGTCAAGGGCAATGGCCAGGCCGACGAGCGCAACGCCGTAAGTGCCACGGTCGAGTGACCCTTCCGACAGCAGCTCGCAGGCCGACCGGAACGCGGCGATCGCTCCGGTGTTGTCGTTGCGGCTCAGCCGGATCTGTCCAAGCAGCCGCAGCCTGACGCACCGCGCGATCAGATCGCCGCAATTCGCAACCGCCGCTTCAAATTCCGGGGCGGCGACGAGCGCCTCGGCTTCATCCGTCCGGTCGATGCCTTCGAGGAACGTGCCCAGGTGGAGTTTGCAGAGAATCGTGGCCTGATCGTTCGGGCCGAGACTGCGCTCGAATCCGCGAATCGCAGTGCGAATCGCCCGCTCGGCCGGTTCCGAGTTCCCGACGGAATCGAGCAGCTGCCCGAGCTCGCGCCACTTGGTCGCGGTGGCAGGATGATCGTCGCCGAACCGTGCCCGCGAGCGAACCAGCGACTCCCGGATAAACAGCTCGGCCGTCCGGTACCGGCCGATCATCCGCTCGAATGTACCGGCCGAGAAGAGGATCTCGGGGAACTGCTGGTCCTCCTGATTTCCGTCCATTCGGGCAATTTCGACCGCCTTCCGGAAGAGCCGGTCGGCGATTGGCATTTCATTGCGGTTGGTTCGGATCACGGCCAGAAGCGAGCAGGTATACGCCACGGCCGGGCTGTTCGGGCCGCCCGCCGCGCGGTCCAGTTGAAACGAGATGCGAGCGAGCTTGTCGGCGCGGGTGAAGTCACCCATCGCATTGAGGTGGAGCGCGTATGCCATGATGGTCGATGCAACAGACGGGTGCATTCGGTTCGTAACCCGGCTTCGTCGCAGTATGGCTTCCCGAAAGGCGGACTGTGCCAGTTCATCTTGTCCGCATTGGGACGCGAACTGGGCGATGTCACGAACATTCGTGGCGTATCCCCACGAATCGACACCGCAACCCGCTCGGCGCGCTTCCCGCTCTGAGACAAGCAACTCCAGCGCGGTTCGTATATTGCCCTTGTTGTACTCGTCGAGCGACTGCTGATCCAACTCTCGCGCGCGGTGCTCGAGCTTGCGTTTCTCATCGGGCAGCTCGCTGATCCGCAGCAACGAGTCAGCCATGGCGCGGAGATCGACCGAGTCAGGATGGGTTGCGCCTTGCGCCCCGATCCGAATCTCAAGCGCTTTTCGTGCGGCGGTCGACGCCTCCGCGAAGCGGCCCTGATCCGCGAGTTCGTCCATCGCGGACTCGAGTGCCTCGACGCGGGCGCGATCATCATCGCCCAGTGTCCGCTTCCAGGGCGCGTCGTCCGCCTCGGGCATCGGCGCGAGAAGGTCTTCGATCGTCGGCAACGGCTCGTACCAGGCGATGATCTCATCGACGTCCGGAATCTGCGCTTCGTGCGCTTGCCGCGCATACGCGTGCAGGGCGGCAGCGATCACGATCAGGTTCGAAAGCAATGCCCGCATGGGAAATCTCCGTATGGCCGGTATCGCAGGCGCGATCATAGACCGATGACCTGCAATGTGCGCGAATCGGCTGATGAGGTGTTGCAAATTCAACCGCCGAGAGTAGCACCCGAGCGAAGATCGGGCCTTTCGCAACTCGCCGCCTCGTTCGAGGATCAGCATGGTCACCCCGCGGCGCAATTCGGCGATCGATCCGATGCGGATGAACAGCCCGTCGAATCGACGAATCAACGTCGCCGGCGTACGAGAACGCCGAACGCGGGGGCCAACAGCATGCAAGTCGAAGGTTCAGGAAGGTGCGCGATGAAGGCCTGAAACCGTCCATCGGGGCCATTGCCGGCCCCAACGATGGTCAGACCATCGGCGGAGATCGCCGTAGCCGTCAGGCTGTTCCAACCCGAGACACTCGCTCCGAGATCCGTCATCACTTGAAGAAGGTCCTCGACACCTCCCCCCGAGCGCCAGAGAAATGCCTTGGTTCCCGATGAAGTATCGTAGGAACCGACGATTGCGTTGCCGTCGCCCGAAACGCCCCAAGCTTGTCCGCGTGTCGTTCCCGGAAGGAACCCGAGCCCGACCATTACACCACCTTCGTCTTCCGACCAGCGAAACGGTTGATTAGCACTTCCGCCCACCACGACCGAACCATCCCCTGAAACTGCATAGGCGCGGCTGTTCGCGCCGGTAGAAAGGCTTCCCAGGTTGCTCAGTATGCCGTCGGCATAACGAAACGCGCCAGTCCCGCCCGCCAGTAGTCCCATCTCGCCGACAACTGCGCGCGCATTGCTCGATACGGCCCACGCCTCGCTGGGCACACTGGACGGGATGCCCGGAATAAGATTCTCGACGCCATTCAGCCAGCCCACCGCTCGATGACTTCCCGAAATCCGTCGAAACCCCGCTGCGAGTGAGCCGTCGCTCGAGACGCCGTGAGCCGTGGAGAGTGCCGGAGAGAGCTCGCTGACTGTACCCGACTCCCATCGTATCGCCGTCTCCGCCGAGCCACTGAGAATGCTCCCGACGGCGACGTTCCCATCGCCTGAGATTCCGTACGCGCGCGATACGCCGGAGATGCCGAGGCTCGATATCGCGCCGTTTTGCCAGCGCACCGCGACTGGCGATCCTCCGCTCGTCGCGTAGCCCGCGATGTACGCTCCGTCGTCGGAGATGTCGCTTGCGAAACTCGAGGTCGCCCCGTGAAGAAAACCGAGTCCCTGGAAGTAGGCATCGCCCGCGAATGAAGAACTGGCGGACAGCGCGGCGAACGTGGCGAAGCAGGTCGTGCGGATGTTCATTTCAACCTCCTACGCCCATTGTGACGATCGCTTGATACGATGTAAATAGTGAGGGATGCTGCCCAGACCCACGTATGGCTGATAACGTCAGATTCCATAGACCACAATACCCATCGGCCGATACGCCGGTGCTCCTCCTCTAGGTATGCTACAATGCGCGGCAATTGGAGAACGCGTGCCCGCCCTCGCCGACTGCTGGCTGTCGCCGTTCGTTCCTCACGGCCACCATTGAGGGGCCAGTGGGCTGGAACCGCAAGGCGAAGTTCGTCAGCTCAAATACGGAGCGGCGTGATTCCAGCCGCCGCCGCGCGGCTTTCCAGAAGCTTCAGATGCTGATTTGCTCCTACGGCGGGCAAGAGGGAGCAGGTACTCGGTGCCGCCACGGCCGGGTCGCCTTCGCCCCAGACGTGAGTTATGGAGCGCCCAGAGCTCCTCATTGATCGGCGGCTGAAAGTTCGCCGGACGCTTCCTCACCGCCCACCCGATACGTTCCGCATCGTGCACGGCGATTTCCAGCGCGTTCTCAAGCTTCGGCTGCTCGATCCAGATCGTCTCGCCGGGGCCGCGGGAGATGTTCACCTGCCAGGTGCGCGTCGCGACTTGAGCCAGCACGTTGGCGTACGGCACGGTCCGAACCATGTTGATGTTGCAGTGAGGGTCCAGCCGCCGCATCCGCTCCCACAGGATGGAGCTGATCGGTACGATCACACCGGAGAACCACTTTTCCCGCGGCGACGGGGACGTCCTTGAGCTCACGGTGCTGTCGGACTGAGTGCATTGCCGGCACGACGCGCCGACTTCTACATGGCCCAGAGCCGCCTGCCGGGCGCGGAGTTGCCGGTCGCCCTGCTGTCACTCCCTCCGACCGCCGTGATGCCACGGAGCCGCGACGCGTGCCCCGCGGGGTAGCCCGTTTGTGGGGGGCGCGGCTCCCAGTTGACGTTCAACTCACCAGCAGAAGTCGCCAAACACACTCAGTAGATATGCGAGATCTCGTATATCAACCTCATGATCGGCGTTCACGTCGCCGGCTTCGATTGAAGCGCCCATTTCACCAAAGTGAATCAACATAATCGAAAGGTCTTGGATATCGACGTCTCTGTCACCGTCCAGGTCTACGCCACACGGTCGCTCGAATGCACCGATGTCGATCCGCGGAGTGGGACTTCGCCTCAAGGCTGTTGGATCGCGTTGAAAGCGGGGCATCCCGGCGATGTCTTCGCGAGGTGTAAGGCCGTAGAAAGAGCTCGCACCTTCGTCCGCGCACGGTGAACTCGGCAGTAGATCAAACTCGAAATTCGCTGGATTTCGGAACAATGGATTCGTGCTGATATTCGAGCTACCGCTCCAGCCGCCTTGAATGCATGAGTATGAAACAGCTACTGTTCCGCCCGTATGATAGACTTGGGAGAATTGACCGGCTCCCCCATTGTTCCAGAGGATGGAGTTGGCCAGCTCGGTCGCCGAGTTCTCCGCCATGAGTCCCCCGCTCACGACGGCGCCGGCGACATTGGCCGAGAGCGTGCAATTAACTGCGTCAATGACACCTCCAGCCGAGAATATCCCTCCGCCTCGCTGGGCGTTGTTCGCGTAAAAGAGGCAGTTTGATAGCACCAATAAGGAATCGGATGTAGAGGCCGCGCCGCCGCCATCAAGCGTCGCCCGGTTCTCGAATAGCCGACAGGCGTTCAGGCTCGCCTGGGTATTCTCCAGGCACAGGCCTCCACCGACGGCGGAGGCTCCGTGCTCGACGGTGCAGCGATCGAGACGAACGGAGGAGCCAGCCGCGAACAGATTTCCTCCGCGGGTCGCGCTGTTGCCATTAAACCGGCATTCGAGCAAGCTCACGGTTGAATCCAGAATCGACGCGCCGCCCCCACGCTCGGCAGCCCCGCCCGTAAAGGTAAAGCCGCGAATGAAGGCGTCGGGCACAGAATCCAGCGCAAGCACAGAGCCGCCCGTCGGCGAGATCACGGTTGTCGAATCGGGTCCATGCTCGGAGACGAGCGCAATTCCAGAACCTGGAAACCGTATCCGCTCATTGTACGATCCATCGCGAACGAGAATGACGCGGCCGCACGGGTCAACTGCGGCGTCCACCGCGGCCTGGATGGTCGAGTAGTCCGCCGGTCCATCGTCATCGACGACAAAGCCGCTGTATTCGACCGCCCCAATATCGACGCGCGAGTCGCCGTCGCCGTTGCCGTCGTTCAAGCGGGTGCACCCGCGTCCGTCGATGTCCGTCTCGGGCACCCCTGGTCTTCCCGCATCAATCAGGGCCGATGCAGCGTCGATCCGGACGTCACCGTTGATCGGATCGACGAAGCGCGGATCGCCCTCGCGGTTGTTGGAGCCCCACGTGAAAATGCCTCCCGGCGCAACAAACACGGCGGATTGTCCACCTTCGATTAGCGAGTAATCCACGGACAATTCGTCCCCCGCAATCCGGACTACGATGCTCGCGGACGCGCCCGGGCGGGTATTGATGTTCGCCGCCGCCGCGCACTGGTCCAAAATGACCCGCCCCCAGACCTCAAAGACGGATCCCTCGGGGGCGAGGTTATTCGCGAACGTACAGCGGCGAAAATACATCGCCGGCTGGGGAGAAGAGGAGATTCGCAGCGACGTGGCGGCGCCGCCCGAGACGGCCGCGGTGTTGCCGACGAAGATGCAGTCCGAATAAGTCCCTTTACCGTTCACGGCCCCGCCGCGGCCGCCGCTCGAAACCGAAAGAGTCGCCCTATTCCCTTCGAACCGACAACGGCGGAATTCGGCGGCCAGCTCATTGCCGTCGACGGCGCCGCCCGTGCTCGCCTGGTTGTCGAGGAACTGGCAGTCCTCAACAAGGACTGGCCCGCCGACGTAGAGCGCACCGCCGCCGGAATATCGGCTTTGGTTGCCACGGAATACGCAGCGCCTCACGGCCACCGGCCCGCCGGTCAGGAACACCGCTCCTCCCTCCCGGGACTGGCGATTGTTCTCAAAAACGCAGTCTTCGATTTCGACAGTTACCGTACGGCCGACCAGATCAATCGCGGCTCCGGAACTGATCGCCTGATTGTTGATAAAATTCGACCTACGCACAGAGATCTGCAGCGACTCATCCTCCCACAGCTGCCTTAGCTGCAACGCACTCCGACCGAAAGTCCCCCCATTGTTCTCAAATTGGC
Organism: Planctomycetota bacterium; assembly: GCA_045863555.1. Classification (GTDB taxonomy): domain Bacteria; phylum Planctomycetota; class Phycisphaerae; order UBA1845; family Fen-1342; genus JACRLV01. The sequence continues at coordinate 141,135 of BTUU01000016.1, forward strand.
AGTCGTCGACCGTCAAATTCCCCGTCAAGGATTGCGTGGCCAGGCCTCCGTCCCCGCCGTTCCGGAATGTGCAATCTCCGAACCGCATCTCCGCGTCGCCGATCACCTCAGCGCCGTACGATTCGCAGGCGTCAAAAATGCTATTCTCGATCGTCGCACCGCTGTCCTGTGGATAGAAGCCGGCGCCGGCACAAAGCGTGAAGAGGCAGTCGCGGATCGACGGGTTTGCCTGGTACGTGGAGATCGCGCCGCGCGCATTTCCCGTCTGCCGGAAAACGCACTTCTCGATCCGGGCGTCGGCGCGCGTGATATGAATGGCAGCTCCTGCATAGACGTTATACGCCTCGGTGCGGCCGATCCCACCGCGAAACGTGATTCCTTGAATGGCGCAATCTGCGCTGATGCCGGGGCCGAGCGTCAAGGCACGGTGCGGATCCGCCGTGGTGCCCTGCGGATCCACGATGGTTGCGCTGACGACATCGGGATTGGACGGGTCGTCGCTCCGAATCGTGATCGAGCGCTGCGACAGCAGGATGTCGCGATTTCGGGCGCCAACATAGTTTCCGGGAAGTAGGACGATGGTGTCGCCCTCGAACGGCTGAGCCGCTTCCACCGCGCCCAGGATCGTGGCTTTGGGGCCGCTGATGCCGTCGTACGAGCGCGCGTTTCCATCGTATGAATCATCGCCCGCGGTCGAGACCCAGATCGTACGCGGTTCGACAATGGGGTTGCTCGAGCGGTTGTACTCCGCGGCACTGGGCACAAAGTCGCCGTCGGGATCCCCCGCAGCATCGCCGGCGGTCGGTGAATCGAAGTACTGCCGTTCCCACCAGTCAGGCATTCCGTCGGCGTCGATGTCGGTGAATTCATCCGCTCCGATGTCGCTGCGGCCGCTCGCGACGCGCGGCTCGCCATCGAGATCCGGCTGGCTACCGGCCTCGATCGGCCCGGCGTTAATGCAGGGAGAATCGGCGCGCAAGTGGGGGTCGCCGCGCCGCAGGCCCGGTGATTGCGTGATGTTGCCCGGCCCCCAGATCAGGCCGCCGTATCTCTCGATGCGCTCCTCGCCGCCCTCGATCGCGCTGTACTGCACCTCGAGCACGGCTCCGTTGTCCACCAGAACCAGTCGCGCATCGGAGGGCTGGGTGCGCGTGAGGATCGTTCCGACCAGGCGTATCCGGCCGGTATACGCTCGCAGAAGGGAGTCGGGCGTGATCTGGACGTCATCGATGAGCGTGCAATGTTCAAACGTGAGCACGCTGTCGTACCCGGTGACCGCGATCTCATTTCGGAATCCGCGCAGAATGCAGTTGCGGAAGGTTGTCGCAGAGGCCGTTTGGACCGCGCCTGGATTACTCTCGAAGATGCAGTTCTCGAACAGGCCGCTGAGAAGTCCGCCGGCCCCGCCATTGCGGCGGAATTCGCAGCGCCGCGCCAGGATACTGCCGCCGATGGCACCGCCGGTGTTGTCGGTGACGCTGCTGTCTTCGATGGTCATTTGTCCCCAGACGGCCGAATCGCAGCGATTCCCCCGGACGATGCAGCGTCGAACCACCGCCCCGTATGGGGTGACGAGCAGGTTCGAATCGGTGCTGTTATTCTCGAGAATACAGTCTTCGATGGTTCCCCCTGCGTATACGGGCTCACCGCCGTTGTTTCGCAGCGTGCAGCGCGCAATCGTGTGCGGGCCTTCGATCGCGAATAAAGTGGTCGCGGACGACTGAAGCGCGTGCTGTTCGAGCGTGCAGTCGGTGACGTCAATCGTTCCGCCCCTCGCACCGATAGCGCAGCCCCACGCGGCCGAATTCTCGTAAAACTCACAATCGCGCACGATGGCGGTGCCATTGCGAAGCGAAATACCCCCGCCGATGTCGGGCTCGGCCGCCCCGGCTTGATTCCTTCGGAATACGCAGTTTCTGACTTCGGAGGTGCCCAGGTTCAGACGCACCGCGCCGCCGTCGATGCCGGCGCGGTTGTCCTCGAACGTGCAGTCTAGGATCGTCGCGTTCCCGTTGCCGATCGAGATTGCACCGCCGTTGGAATCTGCCGTGTTATTCGTGAACGCGCAGCCTGTGATCAGCGGGTTCCCCGTCAGTACATGGATCGCGCCGCCGTTTACACTCCCGCGGTTTGCCTGGAAGACGCAGCTTCGGATCGTCGGACTTGCTCCGGAGCAGAGAATCGCCCCGCCCGGCCCGGGCGAGTCGTGGACATAGCCGTTCCGAATCGTAACTCCCTCGAGAATTGATTCACTCGTTTCGCCGTTGTCGAATTGGAACCCGCGACCCAATCCGAGCGCGTCGATGATGCAGTTTGCAGGTCCGCTCGCGCCACGGACCGTGATTCGCTTGCCGAAGTACTGGATGCCGCGGTCGCGGATGTCCGTATATACCCCGTCTGCGATCAGTACGACGTCGCCGTCAACTGCGCTGTCAATTCCTGCCTGAATTGTGCGCACCGGTCCACAGCCCGCACCATCCCATGATTCGCACAGTCCTGACCATGAATCGTCCCCGATCGTTCCATCTACATACACCGTTCCCGCAGAGGAGGAGCCTACCGCGAGGCAAATCAGCGAGAATGAAACGCAATGCGTCGATAGTCGCATCCCAGTACTCCAGTTTCGAGCGATGTGCTTCCACGTCGTTCGTAGACGTTGAGAGAGAACGCGCGGTGCTTGTGTGTGAAAACACGCAGGTGGGGCGGGGCGGGACCTGTACCAGCCTAAGATCGCCATTTCAGCTCATCCGGTCGGCCCTGCAGACACTGAGCATTTTCCGTACCACAAATGCGCTCGGGGCGGGATTGTCGCGCCGCCCAGCCTCGGCGTGCCCCGCGGTTCGTCCTAACCAGTTCCAGAATGCCTCGGAATTCTCCGAATTCGAGTGGATTCCCGGCCGCGTTCATGGCTGAATGTGTCTGTGCGTACGGGGCGTACGCGAAGGAGACGCAGCCATGACCAAGAACGACCTGCAGGTGATTCTCGAAGGCGTGTTCGAGCAGCTCGCCGAGCGGCACGTTTGCGACGACGACTGCCGCGAGGGCGGATGCGACCGGGACACGGATGACGACTGGAAGGAAGACATCGACGCCGACGGATCACTGGCGGAATGCGGCGTCACGACCTTCGAGGCGGGTGGCTACCTGACGCGGGACGCGGGTTTGGTGGTCCGCACGGCCGACGGCAGCGAGTTCCAGATCACGATCGTGCAGAGCCGGTACGGCAGCGACGACGACAGCGACGATTGAACCGCCGAAACGCGGGGCCGCCCCCGCGCCGCCCGGGCGCTTGAGACCCGGGCCTGATGAGGCAACGCAAAGGAGCAGCCCATGAAGAAGAACGACGTCGAGCTTGGCGCGACCTATGTCGCCAAGGTGAGCGGCAAGCGGGTCCACGTACGGATCGAGCGCGAGGGCACGCACGGCGGGTGGGAGGCGGTCAACGTCGAGACCGGCCGCAAGATCCACGTGAAGAGCGCCCAGCGATTGCGGCGGGCCGTAGCGCCGCGGCGCGATGCGACCGAGCCGAACGGCGATGCGGATGCATGCGCCACCGTCGGCTGCGACCACCCGGCGGTGCTGACGTACCTGGGCCGCCCCCGGTGCCAGGAGTGTTACGCGGACGAAGTCGCCGACGGCGACGATGGACTGGAAGCCCCCAACGATCAGGAGATCGAAATGTCCACGAAGAAGAGCAGCAAGAAGAGCGCGGCGAAGACGACCAAGACCCCGAAGGCGGGCAAGCAACCCAAGGCCGCGAAGGCGGCCAAGCCCGCGGCGGACGCGAAGCTCAAGCGCATCAGCGCCCTCGATGCCGCGGCGCAGGTCCTAAAGGACGCGGCCAAGCCCCTGAAGGCCACCGAGATGATCGTCGCGATGGCCGAAGCGGGCCTTTGGGAGAGCCCAGGCGGCAAGACGCCGCACGCCACGCTCTACGCCGCGATCATCCGGGAGATCGCCGCCAAGGGCAGCGAGGCCCGGTTCCGCAAGGTCGAACGCGGCCAGTTCGAGTACGCGGGGTAACGGCCGCCGTCACATCCCGCCTCCCCGAACACCTCGGCCGATGCCGAGGTGTCTCTTCTGGTACCAGCCGCGTAATCGTCGACGAGTTACGCACGCTAACACTGGTAGCACGACAAATACGGTGGCCGGTTCGGGTACCAAGGCGACCATCGTTTGGAGGTATCCGGTCCCCACATAGAGCCTGCCGTCCGTATCGATCACTGGCATGCTCGGAAAGATATCGCCCCCGAAGCTCGGCGCGAGATCATAGGTCCAGCGAATTTCGCCATCTGAAGTCAGCGAATAGAGGATGCCCGCTGCGTTCGTGAGATAGATATTGCCCGCAACGTCGATAGTTGGTGCCTCACCGGAAACGCTGGGGTCGCCGCGAGGTCCGTGATCGAAACTCCATCGCACAGTTCCATCCGGGTTCAGCGCGTATAGCCGCGAGTGGTGGCCCGCGTAGATGGTCCCGTCTGGGCCGATCGCCGGAGAACCGCCCGCTGAATCGAATGACCACTCGAGATTGCCTTGCGGATCGAGGGAGAACAGCCGTTCCGGCCTCCGGTCTGCGCCGAATTGACCGACATAGACGTGGTTGTCGGTGCTGATAGCGGGCGTGAAGAACTGCTGTGTTCCCGGCGGAAATTCACTGTCAGGCGCGTCGAACTCCCATAGAAGGGAACCGCTCGGTGAGTAGGACCGTATGGCGTCACCGGCGACAATGATATCACCCGCCGGGCTCACTGCGGGTTCGACGTTGTAGCCGCCACCAACCATCGACCAGTTAAGGTTCCCTTGCGCGTCACACGAATAAACGCGCGGAGCAGTCTCTTGATGGCCGAGGAGTATCGAACCATTTGGGTGGACCGTAGCTCCAGCCTGCATTATTGCGTTTGCGCCAAGCGTGCGGTTGAATACCTGGGTTCCGTTCTGGCTGCCCATCGCGCGCAACGACCCCCCGAAGCGTTCGGTCCCTACATATACTCGCCCAAGGACGTCGGTCGATGCCCAGTTTCCGATTCCGTGCTCTTGATATGTCCACCGTATCGATCCATTACGATTCAGCACGACCATCCGATCGATCGAACCGGCCCAGTTATTGATGGAGAATACAATTCCACCGTCGGATGTGATGATCGGCTGGAAGATCGGACTATATGTACTCGTGGTCGGAACGCTCCATAGCTGGGTAGGAGCTGTTGAAGGCCCAAGAAACGCGCTTTGATGACTATTGCGCGCATCCCCGCCGTAACTCGGCCACGGCGAGTCAGCCAGCTGAGCGATCACGGGAGCTGTTGCGCCTCCAATGAACAACGACATACATATCCGGCATGGGTAATTGACGCTGCGGGTTGACATTCCAGGCTCCTCCTTTTGTCCACGATACCGAATCGCTATCGAGATAACCAGATGGAATTCTCTCGCGTTATAATTCCTGCAGTGGCCGCGATTTGCGAATGCTGGCTGCCCGCCGAACGCGCCGCGCTGCGGCCGACCGAGCGGCTTTGTCCCAGCGCCTAGGCCGAGAAGCACCGCGTGCTCACCCGCATGCAGTCCGCACGTCCCGGCCCCTGGCGGAATGATCATGCCCCGTACCTCGCCGGGCTGATGGACCTCTGTGCCAACCGCGCCGTCGAGGAACTGACGATCGTCAAGGCGGCGCAGATCGGCGTTTCCGAAACCCTGCGGAACGTCGTCGGCTATTACGCGCACCAGGAGCCCGATCCGGTCCTGCTGGTCCTGCCGGACGAACAATCCGGCCGGAAGATCGTCGCCCAGCGGATCGTGCCGCTATTGCGCGACACGCCCAGCCTGCGTCAGCTCTTCACCGATGCCAGTCGCGACATCCAGCTTCGGCACGTCACGCTGGCCAACGGCTTTACCCTGCGGCTCGGCTGGTCGGGTTCACCCGCGTCGCTCGCCTCCGACCCCTGCCGGATCGTCATCAACGACGAGGTAGACAAATTCCAGCCGTGGTCCGGCCGCGAAAGCGATCCGATCACGTTAGGCTACGCCCGAACGCAGTCTTACGAAGGCCGGCGGTTGATCATCAACTGCTCGACGCCGACAACGGCGGAGGGCTTGATCTGGAAGCGGTACGAGAGCGAGCGATCAACGAGAGCGGGTGATGGGGCTCGAACCCACGACATTCACGTTGGCAACGTGACGGCGAATTGTCGTAAGTATTGCGCCAGTCGGTAGTTACGATTAATCCAACGGTCACCTGCCACTAGAATTTCGCGCTAGCGCCTACCTGGACTATCTGTGGGAATTGACGCAAATCGACAAGATGCCGCGGAAGTGGCATATGTCGTGCTAGCCCAATCTCGCAGCAGAAATCCCGATCATCCGCGAAGGGGGCCGGCAATGAGTCGCCACAGCATTTGCTGCTCGTTACGAATCACCCTGGGAGTGTTGATGGGACTGGTTGCTCCAGCGTCCTCGCTGGCTCAACCACTTGCATGGGCGCAGGCATACCCGATGGAGCGTTGCGGACACGCGATGGCCTTCGACTCTGATCGGGACGTTCTCGTTCTCTTTGGTGGCAGGACGGGAAATCACCCGCTCAGTCGAGAGACCTGGGAGTGGGATGGCTCATACTGGCGGCTTGCGTCGCAGGAGGGTCCCAGCGCTAGGGAATTCTCCCGGATGGCATATGACTCCATGCGCGGCTCGATGGTCCTGTTTGGTGGAATGACACGCGGAGGCCTCAGTGGCGAGACTTGGGAGTGGGATGGGGCGATTTGGACCCTCCGCGCCACGACCGGACCACCGGCTCGATCAGAGCACGTATTGGTTTTCGACTCAGTCCGCGGACGTACATTTCTGTTTGGTGGTGGAGCGGACACGTCGACGTGGGTGTGGGATGGAATCATCTGGACAGAGAATATCGGACCTGGCCCGTCGGCGCGAGCATACGCTGCGGCGGCATTTGACTCGACGCGCGGCCGGGTCGTCATGTTCGGTGGTTGGACCGGCAGCGATGAAACCTGGGAATGGGATGGGGCTCATTGGGTGCTACTTCCGGTGCAGGGGCCGCCCGCACGATACAGCCATTCGATGGCCTACGACGCTACGCGGGACCGTGTCGTCGTGTATGGCGGTAAACCTCTAGGTTGCTCTTTTTGCCGGTTCAATGACACTTGGGAATGGGACGGAGAGATTTGGATGCAGCGCCAGGTGAACGGTCCCACGGAAGGGCGCATCGACGCAGCAATGGTATGGGACACCGCGCGCAGCGAACTTGTCGTCTTTGGAGGAGACTCGAACGTCGAGATCTCGCCTGAGATGTGGATATCCCGCGGCAGCGACTGGGAACTTAGCGGCACGCTCGCTACACCACGCGTGATTCCGGCAATGACCTATGACTCTCGACGCCACGAAACTCTGCTCTACGGCGGATACAACGGTGGGTCGAGCACATGGATTTGGAATGGCGGTACATGGCAAGGCCATGACGTTGCTGGTCCAGGTGAACGAAGTGGGACCGCCGCAGTATTCGATTCAAACCGGGGCGTCGTCGTGCTCTTTGGCGGCGGTGTACCCGGGCCTGTTTATTATGACGACCTTTGGGAATGGGACGGGTTCGCATGGACAGAGCGCGTCGACGGCGACCCCGCGCCGGCACCGCGCTTCGGGCATGTGATGTGCTATGACTCGCAACGCGGCGTCATCGTGCTGTGGGGAGGAGTAGATGATGGAATTACCTGGGAGTGGGACGGTGCCAATTGGATGGCACACGCCGTGCCCGGTCCAACGTTCCGGTTCACCACCGCGATGTCATACGATGCAGCTCGGCATGTCTCCGTTCTGTTCGGGGGTACGACCGGCGGTGCCGCGGGCAGTCTCGACGATACCTGGGAATGGGACGGTGCAAGTTGGACCCAGAAACTGGTTTCAGGTCCTTCGCGACGGTACGGGCACAGAATGGCGTTTGATCCGTATCGCCTCAGGACGATCCTCTACGGAGGCGGAGGAGGCGGCTATGGCGACGAAACATGGGAATGGGACGGGAATGCATGGACTCGCGTTTCCATCCCTGCGCCGATACGAGGCGGACACGCCATGGTATTCGATGCCGAGCGAAGGGAAATGGTTGTGTTCGGCGGATTTGAGCATCCTCCCGGAGAAGAGACCACAATGCCCCGCACGACGTGGGTACTCCGTGCATGTGGTCCTGCGATCGTTGAACAGCCGGTGAACCAAGCAAGATGTGTTGGTGGAAGTGCTGTATTTGCTGTTAGCGCAGAAGGTCCGGAGCCGTACGTCTATCAATGGCGAAAAGAGGGTGTCGAACTGACCAATGAACCGAATCACATCTCTGGCGCGACCGACTCAAGCCTGAACATCGTGAATTCGACACCTGACGACTCGGGCAGCTACGACTGCGTAGTTTCAAACGACTGCGGGAGCGCTACGAGTGCCGTGGCTACACTATCGATCTGTGAGTTCACCGGCGATCTGAACTGCGACGGCGTAGTCGGCCTATCGGACTTGTCTGTCCTGCTGAGCAATTTCGGACGTACCGACACTCCCCAACGGACAGATGGGGACTTGGACGCCGACGGGGCAGTCGGCCTGGCAGATCTCTCGATCATGCTGAGCGCGTTCGGATTCATGTGTCCATCCTGATTAGCTGGTGTGGAGTTGCAAATGCGTCACGTATCGCTGAATTGCAAAGTCTTGGTAAAAGTCATTGCGTTGGTTGCGTTACTTCATTTCGGACCGAGACTCATACTTGCACAGTGGACGGCAACACGGCTTTCTCAACTCGACTTCATGTCAACCGACGCATTATGTGTTACGAACAACGAGCAGGCCGGATATGCCATCGCAGACTTCGGGCGCGCAAGCATCTGGCACGGAACCCCGGCTTCGCGAGTCGATCTTCACCCGCCCTGGTGCGACTGGTCCGCTATCTACGCGATGAGACCAGGCGAGCAGGTTGGATCGGTTCTCGTCGGCGGTCATTTCCGCGCGACCATGTGGCATGGCTCTGCTGCCAGCTATGTCGATCTCCATCCCCCAGGTTTTCATAACTCCGTGCTGCGCGGTGTGTACGGTGCTCATCAGGTGGGAGTCGTATCCATCGGGGGGCAGGAGTTTGCGCGGATGTGGAATGGATCTTCCACCTCCGGGGTCTCGCTGGCACCGCCAGGTTCCAGAAACTCGCAGGCGCTAGGTATCTACCGTGATCTGCAGGTAGGGTATGCGACGGTCGGCGTTAATGGCCCCTACCATGCGGGCCTTTGGAGGGGATCTGCCGAGTCCTGGATCGAACTCCATCCTCCGGAAGCAACCGAGTCCAAGGCCCTCGGTGTCGGAAACGGACTGCAAGTTGGTTATGCGAAGATCGGCGGGATCGATCACGCTTTTCTATGGAGGGGCAGTGTCGAATCGCGAGTGGATCTGACACCGGAAGCGACGACGTATTCTTCAGCAAACGCGGCGTTTGCTGGGGTCCAAGCGGGAACGGCGAATCGCCGCGCGAGCGTCTGGCACGGGTCCGCTGGATCAAAGGAAGACCTCCACGCCTCGTTGCCGGTGACGTTCACTGAGTCGTATGGATATGGAGTCTGGGGTACTTCTCGGTTCATCTATGTGGTCGGGTATGGCTCCGACCGCGGCGCAACTCATGAGGCCGTACTCTGGCGGCGCCCAAACCCGTGTCCGACGGATCTAGATGGCGATGGTAAGGTCGGGCTGTCGGATCTATCGATCGTCCTTGGCCACTTCGGACGATCAACAGAAATCACGCATGCGGACGGCGACATGAATGATGATGGGCTGATCGGGACCTACGACCTGTCTCGAGTACTGCAGGACTTTGGTTCTGCGTGCGTCCAGTAGTCGTCCGCTGGGTCGAAATCATGGATGCCCCCAGAGCCGTGCAGCAAACTGACAGAAGGGGTGACCCGCGCCTCGCATGCGCGGCGACGCGCCAACAATCTTCCGGCAGCGCGGCACGCCTGTCCCTCGCAGTCAACTCCTGACACTAGAAAGTCCGGGCAGCATACGAATTCTCGAAACGCGCTCTTGCATTGCTAGCGACGCTGCGCAGAATCAGATGAGCGGAGCATTACGTTCTCCACGTGGTGCGGTCCCGCCGCTGATTCGACGGCGCGTTCTGGCGGAGGGACTCAGCAAGCGGCACGGCCACACGCTCCAGGCAACCGCGTTGGTCCATGAAGTTTGGTTGCGATTGGTCGGCGACCGTGGCGTGGACTATATCGGTCGAGCTCGATTCTTCACGGCCGCGATCGAAGCCATGCGCCGGGTTCTAATCGCCCGAAAAAAAAGGCTGTGCGGCGGGGTGGGGGGAGGCGACCTCTGCGGCTCACGGGCGGCGTGGACCTCGCCAACGACGAAGAAATCGGCAACGCGCTTAGCCTCGACGACCTGATTCTGCGGCTGGAGAAGGAGGACCGTCAGGCCGCGCTGGTCGTGCAGCTCCGGTACTTCGCCGGACTGAGTATCGCCGAAACAGTCGGGGTTCTCGGCGTTTCGCCGGCCACAGTCGAAAACGAATGGGCTTGCCGAGCGCCTCGACAAAGCCGGGGCGGACCTTGTGAGCCTCACCGAGAAGATCGATACAACGACGGCGGCCGGGAAGATGGTCTTCCGGCTGCTAGCCGTGCTAAGCGAATTCGAACGCGACCTCGCGAGCGAACGGACGAAGTCGGCCCTGGCCCACAAAGCCGCGAACGGCGAACGGACTGGCGACATTCCGTACGGCTGGGATTTGGCACCGGACGGCGTGCAGCTCATCGAGAATCCAGCCGAGCAGTGTGTGCTAGCACGCATCCGAGCATGGCGCGCGAGCGGCCAGACGCTCCGCGAAATTGCGGACCGGCTTACGGCCGACGGCGTCCCGACGAAGAAGGGCCGGGCGCGATGGACGCATCAAGCGGTAGCGAGGATCATTCAGAGATTGCAGATGAGCCCCTGATCTCATTTTGGGTTCGGCGCCTTAAGGGTGGGCGCGCTCTCCCGTAATCCTATGGACGGTAGAACGCTTCTCGCACTCTTACTCGGTAGTCGGTGTCCCGAATGAGACGTCGGGCAGCTTTGAAACTGTCCTTCGCCTCGTCTTCCCGCCGAAGTGCTCGTTGCACCCGACCAAGCTCGATCAGCAAATCAACCTCCGCTACTCGGAATTCTAGGGATATAACCGAATTTCGTTGATGGCCGGGTGAATAAAGGCGGCGTACTCTC
>BTUU01000017.1:0-105040 GCA_045863555.1 Planctomycetota bacterium
ACAGCAAAGACATCATCACGATCAGGCCCGAATACCGGAGTGAGAACCCGATCAGTCGTTGCAGCATGCCGCCGCCGTTAAGATCTGCAGCGCCTTCGGGCTGGTTAGTGTGCTGGGTCATTTCTTCTCGTCCTCCCCGGCGTGGAACGTGCCGTCCGAGTGGAAGTGCCCGCCTTTTTCCACCGTTCCTGACGTGGCGATCATGAGTTGGTACACGCCGTCGAGAACGACCTCGTCGCCCTCCCGCACCCCGCTCCTGATGACGACCCAGCGGCCGTCGTTGACGCCGAGATCGGCCTCCATGCGGATCGCCTTGTCGGGATCTCGGGGATCGCGTCGGAATACGATTTTTGCGAGGCCGTCTTGAATGACGCTCGACAGCGGAATCGCGAGTTCGTTTTGACCGCCCGCGGTGATGATCTCCAGATGGGCGCTGACGCCGTTCCGAGCCCACGGCGAGAGCTTCGACGGCACGGCCACGAGCTCGACCGTTCGTTCCTGCGGGTCGGCGCTGAGACCCACGATTAGCGTCGCCTCCATCGTGTCCTGTAAATCGACCGACCCGCCCTTGGGCGGAACGATGCGCGCGGAAAGGCCGTCTCGTAGCCGCGTGAGATCACTCTGCATACCCATTGCTTTGAACCGAAGCCGATCGGGCTGAATGGTTGCAAGCACGAGGCTGCCGGCGGATGCCCACGCCCCGTTGGTAAGGTCCAGTGATTGAACTACACCTGGCGCCGTCGCGCGGAGTTCCACTTCCTTGATCGTGTGCCATTGCGGCGCGGGCTGTGAGGACGCCGGATCGTGCTGATGCAGTCCGGTCAGAATGTGGTTGTCCGGGTCGTACGGGGCGCTGAGTGTACGTTCATCCGTCCCGAGCAGCGTAGCCGCGGTCGACAGCAGCAGCCGGAAGCGCGCGTGTGCAGCGTCATGCTGCGCCTGTGCGTCCGCACTTGAGGCCTGTAGTTCGGCTTCCTTTTCCAGGGTCTCCGACAACTGCGCCCGCTGCGACGCAAGCGTCGTCTGGGCGACGGTGTATTCTTCCGCCGTCACGACACCGGATGCACGCGTCTGGTCCAGCTGTTCAACCCGTTTCTCCCACAACGCAGCGCTCGTTCTCAGACTTGCCTCGTGCTCTTTGTGAGCATTCAGCAGTATGGGAATCGATGCAACGCGGGCTTCGGTCTGGCGGATCGTGGATTCGGCCTCGGTCAGCTTGGCTTGCAGGTCGCGCCACTCCGGCGATACCAACCGGTAGAGCGGCATCCCCACTTCGACGCGGTCGTATTGCCTGACCAGAAGTTCGACGCGACCGGCAAGCATCGTGCGATATTCGCGCCGCGCTTCCGGCAGCAGTTCAAACTGGCCAGGAACTCGAATTGTCTGCGCCACCGGCCGCGATTCGACCTTGGCGAACGTGATGCCGAGGTTCCGCCGTACGGTTTCAGGCACATCAACTCGGTTTGTGGCCGCGGGCGCCTCGCTGTGCGCCGCATCACCCGTCTTCGCCTGCCCGCCCGCTGGATCGCGGCTGCATCCGGCCAGGTTTCCGAGGAACAGTGCCAGCAGGAACTGAATGACGAGCAGGATGAACGACGGGAAACTCATGGTTGCACCTCCGTGGCTGGACGGGACGCGGGCTGCGTCGTCGCGGGTGGAACATCGCTCAGCACGCGCGCGAGCGGTGTGCCGATCGCCTTCTCCAGATCCGTTACGGCGACCGCGGCGTTCCGCAGTGACTCGACGTAGCGGCCGCGCGACGCAAGCAGGAGTTTCTGCGCCTCCAGCACCGAAAGCAGCGAGATCTTGCCCGCCCGATACGCAGTTCGAGAAAGCTCCAGGTTTTCCTGGAGCAGTGGGAGAAAGTTGTCCCGGTAGTAATTCGCAACATCCCAAGCCGTTCGCGCCCGTTGAAATGCGCCGCGGGTCTCCTGCGTCACGTCCAGCAGCAGCGCTTCGCGATTCAGAAGCGCCTGTTCGTAGATGAACTGGACCTTCGCGATCTGCGCCTGGTTCTGGTCGAACACCGGTACTTCGAGACTGAGCGTGGGTCCGAGGATGGTGTCGGTCGGCTGTTTTTCGCGCGGCCGCAGCGAAGGCGCCGTCAACGCGCCGGCCTCAGCCGACGCCCACAACGTGTCCGCCAGCCACGGGCGGTCGCCGCGCCGGCCGCGCGCGTCGCGCTCGAATCCAACGCCGACTTCCACGTCTGCGACGACGCTCATTTTTTCCTGCTGCACACGAGCGGCGGCGACATCGACGAAGTACGTCGCCGCACGCAGGTCCAACCGATTGGCTTCGGCGGTGCGGACGAGGCTTTCCGATGTCAGGGTCCAGGCGGGCGGGTCGGGAAGCTTATCCGTTAGCACGAGATCATCGGGTGGCGTCCTTATTCCGAGTAGCACGGCCAGCGATCGCCGTCCCTCGAACGCTGCAAGCGCTGCATTGCGCAGCGCTACTTCGGTTTGCATGAACTCCGAGCGCGCGAGATTGACATCGATCGAACTTCCGGCCCCCGCCTGCATTCGCGCCAGGGCCGCATCCAGGAGCTGCTCGGCAACGGCGCGATTCTCATCAACGATATCCTTCTCGCGACCCAGGCCCACGGCGGAGTAATACGCCGCCCGCGCCTCCAGCGCGACCGCGCTCAACTCGCGCGCGACTTCGAGAATGGCCGACTCCAGCTCACCCTCGGCGACCCGTTTGCGGATCGGAATCAGCCACAGCTCCGCGATGTTCTGCGCGATGCCGAGTTCGAGGTTGCTCAGTCCGCCGCCGTCGGGCAGCCGCAACGACAGCGACAGCGAGGGATTCTGGAACAGGCCGGCCTGCACCAGTTCTGCCCGGGCGATACCGACGCGCAGAAGAGCCGAACGCACGCGCGGATTGTTCAGCAGGCATACCTGCACGGCTTCATCGGCGGATAATCCGCCCTCCAGCCGCGCGGCGACCAAGGCACGCACGGCCTCCGCGTCGTCCGCCGGTGCGAGCGCGTTCTCGCCTACGGCTTCCGCGACGTGCCGCTCGACCCGTTCATAGTCCGGCCGCGGATTCACGCTGGTGCAGCCGGCCAGGACGACTAGAAAGACTCCGGGCAGTGCCCGCCCGGCCCAGGCGATTCGCATAGGGTTTCTCCGCATGAGCTTCGATGGCTAAGACGATGCGCTTCGTCAGGCGGCCGTTCAATGACGGCGCAGGACACGAGCCGCGCGGCAGGCCGCGCGATCAAAAACGCTCACGGAAATGAGGAGTGAATCAAATCAAGAGAGGCGCGCAGCGGAGGTCGGACGAAGTATCCGTCGGACCGCGGGCCTGGAGGAGAACTAGCAGAAAAGTCGTATCGAGATTGGCGAGGGACACATTGTCGGCGGCGATGATCGCCGCCGGTTCGAGTGCCGGGATTTGAAGCGCCGCGCCCGGCGGCGTACCGCCCGTGCAAAGACAAGTGTGCTCGCCATGCGAATCCGGATCGCCGCTTGGGTCATGCTCATGGTGCGGCTGTTGACCGTTCTCGCCGCACGTCGCGGCCGTCGTGACTGCCACAGTCGCATCGTGCTCGTCGCAATGGACCGACTGTCCGGCCATGCACCAGACGGGGCATAGCAAAGTCATGGCGCAGACGAGAATAGACATTTGGCCCGATCGCATCTTTGGGAGTATATCGGCATTCGGTGGATTGTCCAGTAGCCGCCCGCGGCGATTTGCGCCGCGGGCGCGAACCGGCTACGGTCGTCATGTCCGGTCCGGGCTAATTGTGATGTCGCCGATTCGATCGATGCCCGCGATCGTGATGCCGGTCGCGGCGGTCATGCCGATCGTAATGATGCGAGTAGCCGCTGCCGTGGCGGACGTGCCGACCGTGCCCGATGCCGACGTTTACCGAGTAAGAGCGGTAGGTCGGCTGGCTGTAGTAGACCTGCGGCTGGGAGTACCGCGGCGCCGAATACGACGGCGCGTAGTACGTCGTCGCCGGGGCGTAGTAAGCGCCGCCCCGATAGCTCGATCCACTGTAGCCGCCGCTCGAACACTGGGCGTTGGCCGCAGGGACTGCCGATGTGGCGCCAAGGACGGCGAGCCCCGCGATCAGTGTGAATCCAAAATGCATCCGCATCGCATGAACCTCCAGTTGCTTCGAGTCCGAGACGCCGCGGCTCGGCCGCGGTCAGGCATGGACCCATTTTCATAGACACTTGACGAGCAGAGCTGTTGACATATTCAACGATAGTGTGCGATGGCGGCAGCGTCGGCTGAAGCGCCAATATGGGCGAAAGCGTCTTGGCCGCTCAAACTTTGGATGGGCATGAATCTGATACGAGCCGTAGTTTCTGCAGCGACTCAACCGGTTAAGCGGCTGCCCGGCTGGGGTTGCTCGCCGCCGCACCGCGGACTATCATGAAGAGATGCCTCGTCTCATTCTCATCGCTGCGGTCTGGTCGTTCGTCGTCGCCCCGGCGATGTGCCGCGCGGGGACGCTCACGGCGTGCTGCGCTCATGAAGACGCCCCCGCCGCCTGCTGCCAGAGCCACGAGACGTCGCCCGCCGACCCGCCGACCGACTCCGGCGATCCACCACGCGAGTGCGGTTCGTGCGCCGATGTCTGCAAGGGCGGGGCCAAGCCCGACGAGGCGCGGAACCTGCCTGGCCTCGACCCGCACGTTCAGCCGTGGGACGCCGTCGCCGTGCAGTACAGCGCGATCGCCGGCGACGCGGCGGTCAGCAATGCGTTCGACCGCCTGATCGATTCTCCCCATCTGCCATTCCCCGCCTCCGGTCTGCCCCTGCGCATTTGATCCGCCGTCCGCTCGCTGCGTAGCGGCGTCGCGCGCCGATGCGCGACGCGGTTGCACGCGCGCCCCTCGCCGGCATTGTTGTGTCCGCCGATCTGACCCCGCTCTGGAGAGATTGCCATGAAGCGCCATCGTTTTCCATATCCGGCCGCGTGGCCGGTTGTCGTGCTCATCGCCGCAGCGCTGCCCGGCTGCGACCGATCGGATTCCTCGCAAACATCGGGCCGCCCGGGCGGCGCCGGGCCCGCCAAGGCGTCGCTCGGCCCGCAAGCCAGCCCGGTTAAGCCGACGCTCGACAAGGGCTGGTGCGGCGGGCATGGCGTGCCGGAATCGGTCTGTACCCGCTGCGACGATTCGCTGATCGAAACGTTCAAGAAGGCCGGTGACTGGTGCAAAGAGCACAAGCTACCGGAAACGCAATGTACGAAGTGCCATCCGGAAGTCGCCGCGAAATGGGCGGCGCTCAAGCCGGCGGGCAAGGCGGGCAGTGCCGAGCACGGAAACGCAGCCGCACCGTCGGATGGGCCGACCGCCGCCGCGCCGGTCGTCAGCGATGCGAAACCTGCCGCCGACGGAAAGCCCGCGTTCGGCCCCGACACAAGCCCAGTCAAGCCCACGCTCGACAAGGGCTGGTGCGGCGGACACGGCGTGCCGGAATCGGTCTGCACCCGCTGCGACGACTCACTGATCGACACGTTCAAGAAGGCCGGGGACTGGTGTAAGGAGCACGACCTGCCGGAGACGCAGTGCTTCAAGTGCCATCCCGAAGTCGAGGCCCGCTGGGCGGCGCTGAAGCCCGGCGCTAAGAAACCTGCCGATACTGAAAAGCCGGCCGAGCCGACCTCCGACCCGGGCGCGGCGGCGCCGGTTGCGGCGGACAAGTGGTGCTTCGACCACGGCGTGCCGAAGGAGGTCTGCACGCGCTGCGATGCGTCTTTGATTCAGAAGTTCAAGGATGAGCACGACTGGTGCAAAGAGCACGGCGTGCCCGAGTCGCAATGCACCCTGTGCACCCCGGAAGTGCGCGAAAAATGGGAGGCGCTGCGCCCGCGAGCCGCAGCGCCCGGCACGCAGGGCCGCGAGTCGCTGGTCACGATCGAGCGCAACGGCCGGCTGACGACCAGCGGCGAGAACGACCCGCTCTGCCTCATCGAAACTTCGACGATCCGCTTCCTCGACCCGAGCATTGCGAAACAGGCCGGCATCGAAGTCACGACGGTCCGGCCGCGGCGCATGTCGGCCTCGGTCGAGGTGTCGGCCGAACTGGAGTTCGACGCGACGCGCGTGACGCGCATCACGCCGCGGGTATCGGGGATCGCGCGAGAAGTGCGCGCGAACCTGGGCGATTCGGTGCAGGTCGGTGACGTGCTGGCCGTGCTCGACAGCGTCGGGCTGGGCGAGGCCAAGAGCCAGTACATCGAGCGGCAGCAGGACTTCCGCGTCGCGGAAGCCGAGCACGCGCGCAACCAGACCATCTACGAAGGGACGCAGCGCCTGCTCGCCGCGGCGACCTCCGAGGCCGCTCCGGGCGAGATTCAGCAGCGTCTCGAAGGCGTTCCGGTCGGCGAAGCGAAAGCCCGGCTGTTGCGGGCGCACGCGGCGGTTCAACTCGCCCGGGTGGATGCCGCGCGCGAGGCGCAGCTTTTTGAAACGAAGATCAGCGCTGAAAAGGACGTGCAGATGGCGCGGGCCACGCTGGCGGCGGCCGAGGCGGACTTTCTCGCGATCCGCGAAGAGATCGCTTTCACGCGCCAGAAAGACCAGTTCGCCGCCGAGCGTGCGCTGCGCGTCGCGCGCAGCGCGCTCGACGCGGCCGAGCGGCAGCTGCACATTCTCGGGCTGACGGATGAGGAAATCGCCGCGCTGGGCACGGCTTCCCACGAGGGGCTATCCCGCTACGAGCTGCGCAGCCCGGTGGCCGGCCGCGTGATCGAGCGGCACGTCGCGCCCGGCGAGGCCGTCGAGGATGCGCACACGCTCTTCGTCCTCGCCGACACCTCGCGCCTCTGGCTCATGGCTAGCGTCTACGAGCGCGACCTGCCGGCGCTGCGCGAGAATCAGCCCGTGCTGTTCACGGTAGACGGCCTGACCGGCGACTCGTTTCAAGGGCGTCTGAGCTGGATCAGCAGCCAGGTGGACGACAAGACGCGACTGATCCCGGTGCGGGCCGAACTGGACAACGCGGACGGGCGGCTGCGGGCGCGGATGTTCGGCCGGGCGCGGATCATGCTGCGCGACAACGCCGACGTTCTGAGCGTGCCGGTCGAGTCGGTGCAGACCGATGGCTGCTGCCAGCTTGTGTTCGTGCGCGAGGCCGACGATGTGTTCACGCCGCGCAAGCTGCGGTTGGGCGCCAGCGGCGGCGGCTACGTCGAAGTGCTGCGCGGGCTGCGCGAAGGCGAGGCGATCGTCACCGCGGGCAGCTTCCTGATGAAAACCGAGATCCTCAAAGGCAGCATCGGGGCCGGCTGCTGCGAAGTCGAGACGGGGCGATGACGCCCGGTCCGGGCGGGCATCGTCGCCGGGGCGGCGCGACCGGCATTTGGTGCGCTCCGCCCGACCCGGAGCGCTCTCCCGTCGAATCGGAGACCGCTCCAGCGTTTTCGCGGCTCGCTCCGCGCGATTCGAAGTACGCTCCAACTGACCCGGAGCGTGGTCCGACTGATTCGGAGTCCGCTCCGAGACGTCCGCACGGCTCTCCCGGTTACGCGGAGGCCAGCGGATTCCGCGTTGTGAGCCGCGGATCCATACCGTGCCCACTCGCGCGACATCCGCGTTCGACCCGGAAACCGTGAGACCTTTGCCATGCTGAACGCCCTCATTACCTGGTCCCTGCGTCACCGCTTCCTCGTTATCGCCATCACCCTAGCGATCGCCATCGCGGGCGTGTACTCGGCCGTGCATCTGCCGGTGGACGCCTTTCCCGACACGACGCCGGTGCAGGTGCAGATCAACACCGTCGCGCCGGCCCTCAGCCCGCTTGAAATCGAGCAGCAGATCACCTTTCCGGTGGAGCAGGCCATTAGCGGGTTGAAAGGGCTGGAGGAGGTCCGCTCGGCCTCGAAGTTCGGCCTCTCGCAGGTGACGGTGATCTTCGAAGACGGGACCAACATCTATTTCGCTCGCCAGCTAATCATGGAGCGGCTCGGCGCGGTTGAGCTGCCGGAGGGGCTGCCGCGGCCGACGATGGGGCCGGTCGCGACCGGGCTGGGCGAGGTCTATCACTACGTGCTCACCAGTCAGGTCAAGACGCTCACCGAGCTGCGCAGCATTCAGGACTGGGTCATCAAGCCGCAGCTCCGCAGCCTGCCGGGCGTGGCCGAGGTCAACAGTTGGGGCGGGCTGGAGCGGCAGTATCAGGTCGTGGTCGAGCCGGAGAAGCTGCTCAAGCACGATCTCACGCTGCTCGACGTGTTCGAGGCGCTGCGGCGCAACAATCTCAATGTCGGCGGCGGGAACATCACGCGCGCCGGCGGGCTCCTGCTCGTGCAGGGCGTCGGACAGCTTTCGTCGCTGGAGCAGGTCGGCGACGTGGTGATCGAGGCCCGCGACGGCAAGCCGATCTTCGTGCGCGACGTGGGTCAGGTCGTCGAAGGGCATGAGATCCGCCGAGGCGCGGTGACGTACGGCGGCCAGGGCGACGCGGTGCTGGGCCTGGGCTTCATGCTCATGGGTGAGAACACGCGCGACGTGGCCCAGCGGCTTAAAGGGCGGATCGAGGAAGTCCGGCGGACGCTGCCGGAGGATGTGGAGCTGACGGCTGTCTACGACCGCACCGAGCTGGTCGATCATGTGCTAAAGACTGTCGAGGTCAACCTGCTCGAAGGCGCGTTGCTGGTCGTGGCCGTGCTGTTCGTGTTCCTGGGCAACCTGCGGGCGGGCCTGATCGTCGCGGCGGCGATCCCGTTGTCAATGCTCTTTGCTGCAAACTGCATGTTGCAGGCGGGCATCGCGGGCAGTTTGATGAGCCTGGGGGCGATCGACTTCGGTCTGATCGTGGACAGCTCGGTCAT
This sequence comes from Planctomycetota bacterium, assembly GCA_045863555.1. Classification (GTDB taxonomy): domain Bacteria; phylum Planctomycetota; class Phycisphaerae; order UBA1845; family Fen-1342; genus JACRLV01. The sequence goes on from BTUU01000017.1 coordinate 8,801, forward strand.
TCAGATCGAGAACAGCATGCGGCGGCTGGCCCACAACACCGCCGGGCAGACCAAGCTGGACGTGGTGCGCGACGCCGCCATCGAAGTGCGCAAGCCGACCATGTTCGGCGAGCTGATTATCCTGATCGTCTACCTCCCGATTCTCACGCTCGAAGGCATCGAAGGAAAGATGTTCCGGCCGATGGCTATGACGGTGATTTTTGCGTTGCTGGGCTCGCTGGTCTTGTCGCTGACGCTGATGCCGGCCCTCGCCAGTCTGCTCCTGCCGTCGCGGCCGCGCGAGCGTGAGCCGATGCTGGTCCGGTTCGCGAAGTGGGTCTACGCACCGATGCTCGATTTCGTGTTGCGCTGGCGCTTCGTGGTGCTCGGCGTGGTATTGGCCGGATTGACCGGAGGTGTGTTCCTGGCGACACGACTCGGCACGGTCTTCATTCCGCGCCTGTCGGAGGAAGCGATCGTCATTAACACCGTGCGGCTGGCAGGCGTGGCGGTCGAGGAATCGGTCCGCTATGGCACGCAACTCGAACGGCTGCTGCTATCGAAGTTCCCCGACGAGATCAAGCACGTCTGGACGCGTACCGGGACCGCGGAGGTCGCGACGGACCCGATGGGCCTCGAACTGAGTGACGTTTTCATCACGCTCACGCCGCGGACCCAGTGGAAGCGCGGACGCTCGCAGGCGGAGCTGGTGGAAGAGATGGAAACAACCCTGGCGGGTATGCCCGCGATGCGCACCATTTTCACGCAGCCGATCGAGATGCGCGTCAACGAGATGGTCGCCGGCATCCGCAGCGATCTGGGCGTGAAGATCTTCGGCGATGACTTCTCGGAGCTGGAGCGGCTGAGCGGAGAGGTCGAGGATGTCCTCAAGCAGATCGCCGGCGCGTCGGATGTAACGGTCGAGCAGGTGACCGGCCAGCCGCTGCTGGAGATCAAGGTCCGCCGCGATGAGTTGGCCCGCTTCGGTGTGCCGGCCGGCGATGTACTCGACTTCGTCGCCACAATCGGAAACGTGACGGTCGGCGAGATCCGCCAGGGACAGGTGCGATTTCCGTTGACCGTGCGACTGCCCGACGAGTATCGCGGCGACCCGGAGCGCGTCGGCCGACTCCTGATCCCCACTGCGTCCGGCCAGCGCATTCCGCTGGCCCGCCTCGCCGATCTGAAGATCGTCGAGGGGCCGTCCACGATCAATCGCGAGTGGAGCAAGCGCCGCGCCATCGTGCAGTGCAACGCCCGCGGCCGCGATATCGGCGGCCTGGTCGCAGACGCCCAACGTATGATCGCCGAGCAGGTCGAATTCCCGTCCGGCTATTTCGTGCAGTACGGCGGGCAGTTTGAGCACCTCGAACGCGGCAGTCAGCGCTTGTTGCTGGTAGTGCCCGCGGCGCTCGCGCTCATCTTCGCCCTGCTCTATCTGACCTACCATCGAATCACGGACGTGCTGCGTATCTTCCTGACGCTCCCGCTGGCCGCCGTCGGCGGCGTGGTCGCACTGCACCTGCGCGACATGCCGTTCAGCATTTCCGCGGGCGTCGGTTTCGTCGCGATGTCGGGCGTCTCGGTGCTGGGCGACATGGTTTATGTCTCGTTCCTGCGCGACTTGTTGAACAGCGGAATGCCGCTGCGCGACGCGATCCGCGAAGCCGCGATGACCCGCATTCGTCCAGTTCTGATGACGGGGCTGGTAGCGGGACTCGGTTTCGTGCCAATGGCGTTCAACACCGGCGTAGGCGCAGAAGTTCAACGCCCCCTGGCGACGGTTGTGATCGGATGCGTCGTTACGTCGACTTTCCTAACGCTGCTCGTGCTGCCAGTCTTTTACGCGTTGATGGCGCGGCAGCGAGGCGGCGGACCCCTGCGAGACTCTGCCTCACATTTGTAACGAGGGGGCCGTCGCTCGAAGATCCGATTTGAGTCAGATTTGCGCCAGCGCAACTCCGAAGGTGATCAGCGCGGAACGATCCGAAGGGTCACGCCGAAGTCGAATCGCGAGTTTACGTCCAACGGCCTAAGTCTTCGCATCTCAGAAGACAGGGCGGCCAAAAGCGGCCGCGGCCAAAGCGAGCGAGGAAGGTCACCGCCGAAGAATGCCGTGCACCGAGAGCGCGATATATTGTTGTACAGTACCAGCCCGCTCGGATGGCATTCCAATGATCGCGTTCGTCGTCGTGCTTAGTTGCGTCTACACACGGGTGACCGCGCATGCGGCACAGCTCGATGTGGAGCCGAAGATGCGATTGTGCCCCAGCCGCGGGCACATCTTCACGCGGTCGCCGCGGGGTGCGCGTCAGCATTCTCTCGATCAAACCACCCGTATATGGCCGGTAGCACGATCAGCGTAAGTAGCGTGCTGCTGATGATTCCGCCAATCACGACGGTGGCCAGCGGTCGTTGGACCTCCGCGCCGGTGCCCGTCGCAATCGCCATCGGCACAAAACCTAGCGAGGCGACAAGCGCAGTCATCAGCACGGGCCGCAGACGGGTAAGGCTGCCCTGCGTAACGGCTTCGTGCACCGGCAGCCCTTCGCGCCGGAGCTGGTTAATAAACGTGACCATGACCAGGCCGTTCAGCACCGCCACGCCGGAAAGGGCGATGAAGCCCACGCCGGCGGAGATCGAGAAGGGGAGGTCGCGCATCCAAAGCGCCAGCACGCCCCCAGTGAGAGCTAGCGGGACGCCCGTGAACACCAGTACGGCTTGGCGCAGCGAGTTGAACGTGGCGAACAGCAGGATGAAGATCAAACCGAGCGCGAGCGGGACGACAATCATGAGCCGCTCGCGCGCCGCCACGAGGTTCTCGTACTGCCCGCCCCAGCCGAGCCAGTAACCCTCCGGCAGCTTGCCGATTTTCTGCTCAATCCGTCGCTGGGCCTCCGCCACAAACCCGCCCAGGTCACGGCCGCGCACGTTACATTGCACGATGGCACGCCGCTTGCCATCCTCGCGCCGGATGATGCGGGCACCTTCGCTCACGTCAATCTTTGCCAGGCTGGAAAGCTGAATGTAGCCAGCCGGGACGGTCCCGGCCGCTTCGCCACTGCGGCGGCGATAGGTATTCCCATCAATGCTCGCCAGCGCGTAGCTTTCTGATTCACGCTTCGGCAGCGGAATCGGCAAGTCGCCGATCGCCCGGATGTTCCCGCGTAGGCGCTCGGGCATGCGCACCACCAGCTCAAATCGCCGGTCGCCTTCGAGCACGCGGCCCGCCTCCCTGCCACCGAGCGCAATCTCGACCACGTCCTGCACATCCTGAACATTCAGCCCATAGCGGGCAACTGCACCGCGGTCGATGTCAATCGTGATCATCGGCATGCCAGCGAGTTGTTCGATCTTGAGGTCCTGCGCGCCGGGAACCTGTCCCAGTTCCTCCGCGACGCGGGTGGCGTATTCCAGAAGCACGCCGAGATCATCGCCGTAGATCTTCACGGCCAAGTCGCTACGTACGCCCGCAATCAGTTCGTTCATGCGCAGCTCGATGGGCTGGCTGAACTCGTAGTTCTGGCCCGGCAGATCCCTGACGATTTTCTCCATCGCTTCGGCCAGCTCTTCCTGAGTCCTGGCCTTCTTCCAGTGCTCGCGCGGCTTGAGCATCATGAAGGTGTCGGAGACTTCCGGGCCGCAGACGTCCGTGACAACCTCGGACGTGCCGGTGCGGGCGAAAATGGCCGCGATTTCGTCCGGGAACTCCTTCAAAAGCTCCTGTTCGACCCGCTCCTGCATTTCGACGCTGGTCGTCAAAGCAATGCTCGGCATGCGGGTCGGCTGGAGGGCGAGCGCGCCTTCGCCGAGCTTGGGTACAAACTCGCTGCCCATCCGCGAGGCCAACAGGAGCGTCGCGACGACGAGAGCGATCGCGCCGAGCGACACGGCGAAGCGGAGCCGGATAGCCCAGTGCACGATGGGTTGATAAATTGCCTTGGCCCACCGAATCAGGAAGACGTCCTTTTCGGAAACCCGGCCGCCCAACAGAATCGCCGCAAGCGCTGGAACGACCGTGAAGGTGAGCAGCAGGGCACCCGCCAGCGCCAGCAAGACGACCAGCGCCATTGGCCGGAACATCTTGCCCTCGACGCCCGATAGCGTGACGACTGGCAGATACACGATCATGATGATGCCAACGCCGAAGAGAACGGGCCGGGCCACCTCGCGCGCGGCCTCTTCGACCAGTTGAAACCGCTCTGGCTTCGTCAATCGGCGGCCCAATTCGTGTTGGCGTTGTCCGAGTCGGCGTATGATGTTCTCGACCATCACGACCGCGCCATCGACAATGATGCCGAAGTCGATGGCCCCTAGACTCATCAAATTGCCGCTGATCTTGTTCTGCACCATTCCGGTGATCGCGAAGAGCATCGACAGCGGGATGGCAAGCGCCACGATGACCGCGGCCCGAATGTTGCCCAACAGAAGGAACAGCACCACGATGACTAGGAGCGCGCCGATTGTCAGATTTTCCCGTACCGTGTGCAGAGTGGCGTCTACCAGGTAGCTACGGTCGTAGAGCGTGGTCGCCTGTACGTTTTCGGGCAACGTCTTGTTGATTTCCGCCAACTTCTGCGTGACGCGGTGGGATACCGTGCGGCTGTTTTCGCCATACAGCAGAATGGCCGTACCGACCACCGCTTCGTGTCCGTTGGCCGTGCCGGTGCCGGTCCGCAACTCCTTGCCCAGCCCTACCTCAGCCACGTCCTTCACGAAAATCGGCACGCCGTCCTGGGCGCCGAGCTTGACGTTGCGGATATCGTCCATGGTCTGAATGAGACCCGTCGCGCGGATTGTGTACTGCTCGCCGCTATGCTCGATGTACCCGCCGCCGACGTTGGCATTGTTGGCAGCCAGCGCGTCCAGCACGTCGCGGAAGCTGAGGCCGTAGGCAATCATCTTCATCGGGTCGGGCGTGACGTGGTACTGTTTCTCGTAGCCGCCGATGCTGTTTATCTCGGTCAGCCCGGGCACGGACCGCAGTTGCGGCTTGATGATCCAATCCTGGATAGTGCGCAGATCCATTGGCGTGTACGGCGTGCCATCAGGCTTCGGGCCGACTGCGTCCACGCTCCAGAAGTAGATCTCGCCCAGACCGGTCCAGATCGGACCAAGAAAGGGCGTCTCGACCGTGTCGGGCAGGCTTTCCTTGGCCTCCGCCAGCCGCTCGCTGACAAGCTGCCGGGCGCGGTAGAGGTCCACTTCGTCATGGAAGATCGCCGTGACCTGTGACACGCCGTAGAACGACACCGAGCGAATTTCCTCGACGCCCGGGATGCCCTGCAGCGCCCACTCGATCGGGGCCGAGACCTGCCTTTCGATCTCGACCGGCGCCAGGCCCGTAATCGCCGTGTTGATCTGCACCTGCTTGTTGGTGATGTCGGGTACCGCGTCGATGGGCAGGCGCGTGAAGTTCCAGGCGCCCAGCGCGGCCAGGCCGATGGCGAGCAGGATCATCAGCAGACGCTGGTGGATGGCGAATTGAAGGATGCGAGCAATCATGTGCCGTTCCTCCTATCTAGGCCCCGCCGAGGAGGCGCAGAGCGTTGAAGACCACAACGAGCGACACGCCCATGTCCGCCGCGATCGCGGCCCAGAGCGAGGCGCGGCCACAAACGCGACCATCACGGCCAGCGCGGCGACGACGTTCTGACGAGTTACGGCGAGCGTGTGGCGTGAATGCCGTAGGAGCCACGGGACGCGCGCCAAGTCGTCACTCATGAGCGCGATGTCGGCGGTCTCGATCGCGGGGTCCGATCCTACGGTACCCATCGCGAGGTCGAGGTTGGCGCGCACCAGGGCGGGCGCGTCGTTGACGCCGTCGCCGATCATCGCTGCCGCGCCGTAGCGCGCCACCAGTTCGTCGACGGCAGCCACTTTGGCCTCGGGCAGAAGTTCCGCGCGGAATTCGTCCACGCCCGTGAGGCTTCCGATGCGCTCGGCGGTGGGCCTATTCTCGCCGGTGAGCATCACCACGCGCCCGACGCCGGCGGCTATCAGGGCTGCGACGGTTCCGGCTGCCTCCGGGCGGACACGGTTTCCGACGGTGATGAAGCCACACACGTGCTCCTCACGGCCCACGACGACGACGCCCCTTCCGGCGCCCGACGGCTGTTCCAGTTGTGCGTGCTTTTCCGGCGTCTCTTGGCCGCGCTCCTCCAGCGGGCAGCCCGGCCAGGAACCGTCGGCGACAAGCGGTGGGACGAGCATCACCGGCACCGCCAAAGCCATCACAGCCGGGGTGTAGTACCGTGCGAAACGGTCCACCCACTGTTCGCTCGGGGCGCGCTTTTGCTGAGCCTTTTCGACCAGCCGGATCCTGTGGACGAGGGTCGTGTCGCCTGCCGGCTTCGTTGACTCGAATTCCAACGCCCCGTCACCATTAATCGATCCGGCGAACACTTCGCTGCCCGCGGCTTTCTCAACCGGCGCGGACTCGCCGGTGATCGATGCCTGATTAACGTGGCTTTCCCCGGCGACCACGCGCCCGTCGAGCGGAATGCGCTCGCCGGGGCGCACGACGATCCGGGCGCCGACGGGCACGGCGTCCACCTGGACTTCCTGCTCGCGTCCGTCCGTATTCATCACCCGTGCCCTGGGCGGGGTGAGCTGGAGCAGCGCGCGAATCGCCCGACGCGCGCGGCCGACACTCCAAGCCTCAAGTGCCAGCGACAGCGCGAACAAGAACGCGACCGTCGCGGCCTCGAAGTACTGACGGATTCCGATTGCGCCTGCGACACCGATCGTCATCAGCAGGCTCCTGTCGGGCCGAGTACGACGCTGGGCCTGCCAGGCTCTCGGCAGGATGAACCATGCCCCGCTGAGGACTGCCCCAAGGTAGAGGATGCGCGGCAGTAGGGGCATGGCTGTTTCGTGCCCGCCAATTGCGACGGACCAGCCGACGAGCAGACCATGCATGAGGAAACCCTCCAGAACGAACAATCCGCTGATTGCGGTCGTGCCGGTGCGGCCCCAACGTGCCCAAAGCGTTAGTTCAAGTTCGCGGCGATCCTGAGGGTCGAGCAGCGGGTGTGCGCGCATGCCGGTGCGGGCGGCGGCGGCTTCAATGTCACTGCGGCGGATGCGATTCTCTTCGCATGTGATCCTGTTCCGGGCTTTAAGGACATCACACTTGAGGTCGCGCACGCGCGGCAACGGCTGGAGTGCGCTGCGCAGCGCCAAGACCTCCTCGGCACAATCGAGCCCGGTTACTTGATAGGTCGCCTGAGTCATGGGTTACCGATAGTCGCCGAAGCGGGCCTTCCAATTCCGCGCGCTCTCCGTCGCCAAGGCCTTGACGCGCCGGATTTCTTTTGACTGGACCTGCTTGTTGTCGCCCTGCCAGAAACGATCCGCTTTGGGCGCGGGAACTCCACAGATCCGCACAATCGCGCGGTAGGCCTCCAGGAAACGATCGCGCTCTTCCGGTTTTTCGAGCGTGCCGAGCAGATGCTCGGCCCCGGCGCGCGTGCATTGTGCCAGCGCGGCGGCCGCGGCGCGTGCATCAGCCTTCTCCGCGGTCGCGGAGCGATCTAGTAGAAACTCGACGGCGCCTTCGGTGGAGACCGCGGCGAGCCCGTCGTACCCCAACCGTCGAATCGCAGGCTCGAGTTGCGGCCGTTCCAGCACATCAATCACACAGTTTTCTGCCTCGTCTATGCTAAAGTCGCGCACCATCTGCAGAACAGCCTTCAACTCACCGGCCGGCAACCCGGGATCATCCAGCTTGGCCTTCAACTCAGTCTCGAACAGATTACGGCCGTAGGCGCGGATCGTGCGGGCCAGCTCGCGCGCCAGGTCGGCCGGATTCGGTGCAATCAGAAAATCACCGAGCTTTGCACCCTCCGGGCTGATGACGAGGATCCGGTAGGGTGTGTGCAGCCCGACTCCCAGTTCTACGAACATGCCCGCGTAGGCGCGGTCCGTCCGGTTGACGGCGACCGGTACAAACATGCGGGCGGCGTACGCCACGCGTGGATCGGACAACGTATTCTCGCGCTGCTCAATGTCGTTATGACTGTACAGGTGCTGGCGGCGCCGGCCCGCTTCGGTCCCCTCCACCAACATGAGAATCGGTCGCCGGGTCTCCTTGGCGGTGGCGATCACCGCCGGAACACTGCGCGACCATTTAAGCGCGTTTGGCTCCTGTTGCAGAGCGAGAGCCACGTGGGCAGCAGAAACCACCAGAGGCACAACCAGCCAGTCGTGCCTACACGGCCTCGGTCGAACGCAACGCGGGTTCATGCAGCACCTCGCATTCGGTTGGTAACCCTTACTGGGGCGAGATACGTATCAATCCTGTACCTCGTAACCGCCATCAGACGGCTTCGTCCTGCTGCTGCCCGGTGCGGATGCGCACGATGCGCGGCAGTTCCGCGATCATGATCACACCGTCGCCGGGGTTGCCCGTGTGCGCCGCCTTCTGGATGACGCGGGCCAGCTCGTCGCCGAGCGCATCAGCACAGAAAAGCTCTAGCTTCGTCATCTTGACGAAGCTGATCGTCTCCTCGGTTGCGACATACTCTCCGCCGGCGCCTTGGCCGCGCCCGTGGCCAAGGCAGTCACTGATCGTGACCCCTGGGAAGTGGGGCAGCGCATGGAGCGCGTCCATGACTTTGCTGAGCATGTGCGGCTGGATGATCGCCTTGATTTCCTTCATGCTGATTTCTCCTGTTTGCGTTGGACTAGTGCTCGTGAACCGCCTGGCTCTTACCGAGTTCGGCCTTCAGTATGACCGCGCCCTTGACCACGTACCGCTCGCCGGGCTTCAGCCCGTCGGTGATCTCGGCGCGCGTCCCGTTCATGCGACCCACGGTGACGATCCGCGGCTCGAAGCCCTCGCCTTCCGCCACGAACACTACAGCGTCGCTCTTAAGCCGTTGAAGTGCGTCAATAGGTACGGATACCGGCACCGCCTCGCGACCGATCACAACGGAGGCCGTCACGAACGTGCCCGGCCGCCATTGGCGCTCAGGGTTCGGCAAGTCCACGCGGGCGTAGAGCGTGCGCGTCGCCTCGTTCGCCACCGAGGCGATGTAGCAGACGTTGCCGGTCGCCGTCGTTCCGATCCCGTCCGCGCGAATCTCTACCGCCTGTCCGACGCGCACACGGCCCATGTCCTGCGTGTAGACGGTGATCTTCACCCAGACGGTGGACAGATCGGAGAGTACGAACGCGTCCGTCTCGCCGCTGAGCACCTCGCCGAGCGAGCAGTGCTTCTCGACGACCGTGCCCGCGAAGGGTGCTCGCAGTTCATACATCGCCAAACTGGCCGCATGCCTTGGCATTTCCTCAAGCTGAGCCTCGGCCACGCCGAGCGCATGCAGCTTGTTATCGGCGGATTGGAACTCGATCTCGGCCTCGGCCTTGGCCTTTTTGATCGCCAGGAACTCCAGGTCCGGCATGATCTTCTTGGTGTGCAGCTCCGCGGCGCTCTTGAGGTTGGCCTCGGCGAGCGCCAACCGCTGCTGCCCAGCCAAGTACGTCGCCTTCGCCTCAGCGAGTTCGCGGCTCTCCAGGATCGCCATGACCTCGCCCGCCTGTACGTCATCGCCAAGGTTCTTGTCTACCCGTCGGACGATTCCCCCTACACGCGGCACGATGTGCGCCACCTTGTCCGCATTCAGGACGATTTCCCCGGGCAGCGTGAGCGCCTGCTCCAACTCCCCGCCGCTCGCCGCGGCGACCTCGATGCCGCTCTGGCGGATGGCCTTCTCCGATAGGACGAGGCGGCCTTCTTCACGTCCGTGCTCACCCTCGCCGGGCTCGGCGTGGCCCTCAGACTCGTGCCCGTGTTCGTCTTCGGCCTCGCCGCTGGCGTGGCCGTGCTCATCCACGCCGCCCTGGTGTGCGGAGTCAGCTCCCCCCGTGGCCCACGGTGCGTGCCCATGTTCCAACCACCAGATGCCGCCGCCGCCCAGCACGAGGCCGAGCACCACGCCGATGATGATCTGACCAATGCGTACGTTCTTCATCGCGAATTGTCCTTGTATGCGCCCATCGTATCATTCGGCTCGACACCCGCCTGCCCGGCCAGCAGCGCGCCCGCCAGCAGGCCGGCAGCACGCTCCAGCTCCACGATCGCGATGCCGGCGTCGGCCAGGGCGGCGACGTAACCAGGCAGCGTCTCCAGTAGGCCGCGCTGCACATCGAGCACCGCGAGCAAGGGCGTGCGGCCCACGCGATACGCCTCCTGCGCAAGCTGAAGGCGATGTTCTTGAAGACGCAGGTATTCATCCCGGCAAAAGCGCGCGTTCTCGGCGGGAACCTGCGCCTGCTTGAGCGCCACGTAAGCCTGCTGAACCAAATCGCGAACTAGCGCTTCCAGGGCTTGCTGCGCCTGTTGGTGCTCGTACCCGGCCTTGGCAATCTGGGCCTGATTCTGATCGAACAACGGCACTTCGACGCCCAGCGTTGGCCCAACCACCCAGTCGGTCGAGAGTAGCTCGCGCGGCTGAAGGGACGGCGACGTCAGCTGTCCGGCCTCGGCTGACGCCCTGGCCGTCTCCGCCAGCCGGTTGCGATCGCCACGGGTGCCGCGCTCGCTGCACTCCACCGAAACACCCACTTCGAACGATCGCAGGAACCGCATCTTCTCCAGCCCGACTTGGGCCCAGGCCGCATCAACCAATTGCCGCACCGCTCGGACGTCCTGTCGGTGTTTGCGCACCACGGCGATCACGCCATCCGCAGCGAGTATCCAGGCCGTCGGCTCGGGCAGCGGCTCCGCCAGCGCAAGTTCCTTTGGCGGCGTCTGTAGGCCACACAATTGGGCCAGCTCGGAACGGGACTCGACCGTAACCACTTCCGCGCGGCCCGTTTGCAATTGGCGTTCCATCGGCCGCGCGCGGGCCAGGTTCACATCGACCTCACTGCCGGAGACGGCGTCCTGACTCGCAACCGCCAGATCGACGAGTTGCCGGGTCACTTCGAGATTCTGGCGGGCGATTTCGGCGTCGCGGTCCGCGCGGACGGCCTTGAAGTAGGCCGCCGTGGCCTTCAATGCCGTGACGCTGGCCGTGCGGGCCACATCGAGGATCGTCCGGTCGAGGTCACGCTGCGCCGCTTGCATGCGCAAGGGGATTTGCCACAGTTCCGCGATATTCTGGGACAGCCCCATCTCCAACTTGCTCAGGCCACCTCCGTCGGGAAAGCGGACGGAGAGCGCCAGCACGGGATTTGTGAACAGCGCCGACTGCATGACCTGGGCACGCCCTATCCCGACTGCCAGCAGCTCGAACCGCAGGCGGGGGTTGTTGAGCAGCGCGAGCTGGACGGCCTTGTTCGACGTGGGACCGCCGCTCAGCAACTCCGTCACGCGGCCGGCGATCGACGCCTCGTCTGCCGGTGCAACCGGCCAAGCCGTGCCAGTTGCGCGCTCGACGTCCTGGCTGGCCCGTTCGAAGTCTTGTCGCGGATTAACTGTAGCACAACCGCTTCCTACCAAGATGGTAAGCGCGAGCGCCGCGCCGATTCCCGAGCGCATCCGTTGTTGCATAGTCGTTCACCTGTCTGAGAGGCTGCGCGGTTCCAGTGCGGTCGGCGCGCAAAACGCCACCGAGAGGGCGAGACGCCTCCTTCCGATCTGCTCGAAAATTGGGGTTAAATCAGGAGGGGAAGGACGCGTTCGGATGCGGGCGGGACCGTAACGACCGAGATTGCCTCGGCGTGCGCCAGGAAGTCCGTAGCCGAGACGTGTTGTAAACTAAACAGGGAAGCCGCCGCGACTAGAAGCTCAGACGCTTGTAGATCGACCCGTTTTGGGGGCGACACGGTCGCCCCGTCACAGAAACAACCGTGTTGGGCGCAAGATGGCTGCTCGTCATGCTGCCCCGGTAGCTCCGCGTCTGCGTCGTGCGCGAACCACATGCCCAAACACATGGCCGGGCAGAGCAACGCTACGAGACAAACGCACAACAAAGCTACTCGTGGCGCAACCATCGTATCCATTATATGCTCGTATGGACCGTTTGCAAGCGCTGCCCTTCGCACCTCACCACAACCCACAACGGCTCTTTCGCGTCCTTCCAAAGCCGGACGCCGCTCGTGATATTGGAGAGGTTCAACGCCCCCTTTCGACGGTTGTGATCGGATGCACCATCACGTCAACGTTCCTTACGGTGCTAGTCTTGCCTGTTTTCTACGCGCTCTTGCCACGCCGGCACCGCGAGTCCTTATGGCATTAGGGCTGAAATCAAACACCGAGTTCGCACAGACCGAAGCAATCCAAGGACAGAGAACTGAGCGTTCTTATTTGCGGACCTCGTCAATGGCACGGTCGGCACTGCGACGCCGCCGCAATGCGGGGATATTTCGGCGCGTTATTCGAAACGCTAGACGACGTCGATCCACTTGGCGGTCAGCGTTGCAGGTGCGTGGACGTCCCTAGTCGGCAACGCGCTAGCCGCGGATAGAAGGCGCCCAAGAACGATTGCTGCGGACGCGGGGAACAGCGCGGGCTCGGAATCAACCCGGGGGCGTCCAATCAGGAGCAGGGATTTGATCCCCAATACTCCGGGCATCTTCAAAACCGAATCGGTCGTCCGGACCGTCTGAGCTACGCCGCGATACGCGTGCAAAATGGCGACGAACGTCCTCGCTCGATCGAAGGGGAACCATCGTTCCAAGTTTCCCCCTCGGACTCCCCCTCCTTCCTTCCTCCCCTCCCACGGGACGCGCTGCGCTTATCCCAAACGTACCTGGCAGTACGCGGCCAAGGACGGCCGCTACGGACTCGGGTGCACCGCTCGCAGTCACCACCGCTGCGACCGAATCTCCGGTCGATGAATCGAGCCATTGGACTGCTTCGGAGGCGGTGAGCTGCCGAATCCAGCGCCGGGCCGCGTCCTCGTCCGCAAGAGTCGCGTACTCCCAGTGGCCGCTGCGCACGAGCGCGGCGAAGAATCCGGCCGGGTTCGTACTCGCGACCCGCAGCGCCCGGGCCGCCGTCGCGAAGAACGCCAGCCGTGCCGCATCGTCGGGTCGGCACAGACGTAATCGGGCGGACCGTTCGTAGAGGGCCTGCAGTCGCCGCGGCGAACGCAGCTCGTCGACCTCGACGTGCCAGGTTCGCGCGATCCTCGACGCCAGCGCTCCGCCCGCGGGTTCCTGGTTCACCATTCGTGAAACGAGTTCCCGGTCTTTTCTTGGGGGTGGCAATTTGCGGGGCAAATTCGCCGCCGGGGGTGGTGGGCGGTCGATGCAAACGGGCACGCCCCAGACGAGATTGAATCGCACGCGTGGACCCCAGCGGTTCATCGACCACTGGTCGGTCGAGTCCATGATGAGAACGCCACGGGCAACGAGTTCGCGGCGGGCGGACTTGACGTTTCGGCCGTCGACTTCGAATACCTTCGCGATCCATGAGGATTTGCAGCGACCGTCTGGCGCGCATTGCCCGTTCCGGTAGTACATGCAGCGCAAGAGATGTCCCACGGTGGTGGCCCAGAACACCGGACGCTTCACACCGCACAGCAGCCGCAGCAGGCGGCGCGGCACCGGCACCTTGCGGCGATGGTTCGCAACCTGCCGCACAGTCGAAAGAAGGTCCTCGCGCTCTTCGATGGAGAGACGGTCAACATCGACACACGGCTGGAACGCGGTTCGATTCCGCCTCAGAAAGCCCGTCCGTTCGAGTCGCCGCAGCGACGTTGCGACATGCTCCGGCGACATCATGACTAGGGCGGCGATTTCGTGTTCCACGCCGAAAAAGGATCGACTTACCCGATCGCCGCAGCGCCTCGCGACGACCTCGAAGATCGCCAGCCATACCCGGACGTCGGCCAGGCTCACGATCGCCCGCTTGTACGCCCACCACGTTGCAATAAGCGCCATCGCGGGCACGAAGCAGAACCCCCCTTCCGGCTTGGTCCGTGCAAACTCGCTTCTGCGGAATGTTCCACGCTCTGTTCCACGCACCGCCGACCCGTTGCCGCGGCGCGGCAACGCGCCGTTCCGATCAAACGCTTCCATGCTCAATCAAACCCGGTTTGGGCGGACTCTTCCGACGGACGTCCGCGTTGCCCGGAGCAGTCGGGAGGATGGCGTGGATACACGTCCACTGTTCGGCATGAACGGGATTGACATACGGCGCAGAGCTGCGCTACGGTGACGTTGCCACGATCGACCGCTGCCGTGCTCGACGCTGATGTCGTCCGTCAGCCGCAAGAATGGCGACCCCCGTCGCCGTTCCTGCTGACCCCTTCCTGCTCAATTCATCGCTTTCTCCTGCTTACGCGACCTCAACCGTTTGAGATGCGGCCTCGGTCGCATGCGGAGCAACATTACTCCAACCGGCGCGGCCCGCGCAAGCGAGTTCCGCTCGCCCGCGTCCCCGCCTGCAGGTTGGCCCGTTGCGACCTTTCGCCGTCACCGCAAGGCACTGAAACCGGTTCGCAGCCACTGAATTGATTGGACTTGCGGCCCGCGGCGGCCGCGTGTTACGCATGGAGAAACGGCTGGCCTGCGAACGGGAGTGCCTGTCGGCCCGCCAACGGGCGAACTCAGGGAGGATGGAGATGAATGCACGCACGCGCGCGGTGACGATCACGGTGGCCAATCAGAAAGGAGGCGTAGGCAAAACCACCAATGCGGTTCACCTGGCCGCAGCCCTCGGACAGGGGGGCTACCGCTGCCTGATCATCGACCTCGACCCGGCCGCCGGCGCCACGCGACACCTCGGCGTCGCCGAGAACCGGTTCGCCGGCACGCTCGAACTGCTGCTTGAGCCGGAATCGCTGTCGCAGCTCGTAGTCGCTGAGCACTTGCCCCCCGGCGTTCATCTAATCCCCGCACGAACGCAGCTTTCGGAACTCGACCTGCGGCTCACGAAGTTCGCGGACCGCACCAAACTGCTGGAGCGGCCGCTCGCGGATGCCGCCCGCGCTTACGACTTCATCTTCCTGGACACCGCTCCCATCGCCGGCGCGACGACGACCGTGGCCGCGTACTCCGCAGCGGAGTGGATTCTGCTCTCGGCATTTCCGCACCCGCTCTCGCTCGGCGGATTGACCGAGGCGTTCAACGACATCGCCGACGTGCGCCGCCACCGCAACCCGCGGCTGGAGGTGCTCGGCGTTGTGTTCACAAACGTCGATGAGCGGGCCACGCGGCTGCGCGCGGAGATGGAGACGGTGATCGCCGCGGTGCTCCCGGCACGGCTCTTCGAGACGCACATTTCGCAGGCGGTGATCATCCCGGAAGCGTCGGGACGCGGAAAAACGCTGTTTCAGTTGCCGGGATACGCGCGCATCCCGGCGGTGCAACAGTATCTGCGGCTCGCCGCCGAAATCGAACACCGGGTCAGGAACCGCGAGGCGTTCCTGGCGAGTCGTCTGCCGCCGTTTTCGCGGGCAAACGTCAGCACGCCACGGCCGGCCGAAGCCGGTACGGAGGGTTGAGCAATGGCCCGAACACTCCGCCAACCACTCCCTTCCAGTTCCGTCGCACGGCTCCTCGACCCAGGCGCGGTCGAACGCGCACTCGCGCCGCTCCGCAACAACGACTTTACACGAGGCGATTCGCGCACAGACGACGAAGGCGATGACACCCACGTTCGCGCACGTGTTCGTCAGCGACCAATCAAACGGGAGGTGCTGCTGACGCGCGAGGCGGATGCGGCGTTGGATGCTCTGATTCAGACGTTCCGCGAAGCCTCCGGGGCGCGGCTGACGGCGAGTCCGCTGATTCGTGCACTGCTCATGGTGGCCCATCACGCGGCAGCGGCAATCCGACGCGAGGCTCTCGTCCTCGGACCCCAGACATTGCCGAGCAATGCTCCGGCATACGAACAGGAGCGGGAGCAACTCGAACAGCGGCTTACGGCCGCGCTCATTCGCGGAATCGCCGCCTACAGGCCGGACATTCGCTGAGCATTCGAGCTGCTCGGAGTCGGGACCGACCCGGCAGTAGGTTGGCACCGCGTCCTTCAGCCGCCCTCATCGCAGCCAGGGGCCTGACGGCCTCGGCCGGGCGCGCTGCGACGAGGACGGCCGAGGACGGCAGAACAACGTTAGCGCACACGCTGCGCGCAAGCCGCCATATCCCTCATGTCAGGAGGCAGCGACCTATGGAAACTACGGTAACGGAAAGAGAGGTTGATATGAGCGACAACGCACGCCGGCCGGTTCATGAAATCCGGTACGGCAGCATCAAGGCCGTCATCTGGCAGAACGCCACGAACAACGGCTCCATGCACAACGTGACGGTGGCGCGCATTTACAAGGACGGCGATCAGTGGAAGGAGGCTTCCGGCTTCGGCACGGACGACCTGCTCGTGCTCGCCAAGGCCCTCAACGACTCGTTCGAGTGGATTCACGCACAGCGTGCGCGGAATTCCAGTAACCCCAAGTAAGCACCGGTGAATTGAAGCTCGGCGACGTCGTCGGGCACACAGGAATCAGGCTCGCTGCCGCCTGACCTCATCCTGCATCGGTCGGCCGCAAGAGTGTCATTGTTCCGTCGATGTGAACCCCGCCCGTTTCCAGACGCGGGACACGAGCATGTGGCTGATGCCGAGATGGGCCGCCAGCGTCCGCGTGGACCAACGCCCCCCGCCCTGACTGGGTCCGGCAGACAGACGCAGAATCTCCCGTTCCCATTTGGATGCCGAACGCGCGGGCCGACCGGTCCGCTGTCGCTCGGTCGCGATACCGGCCAGTCCCAGCGCTGCGAATCGACGACGCCACCGAGCTACGGTGTGGGCGTCGGTATCGAGCTCCACGGCAATTCGATCGTTCGACCACCCACGAGCCGCCAGCAGGACGATGGCCGCACGCCGCGCACGCCGTGGATGCGTTGCGCAGCGCCGCCAACGCGTCAGCGTCCGACGCTGGGTATGGGAGAGGTGTACGGGGTCGGCGATTCTCATCGGCTCTCATCCTGCCGAAGAACGGTGTTTCGCGCAAGGCCGGAGAGTCTGGCCCGAGATTGCTCACCGACTTTTCGACAGCGACTCCCCGGCTGCGGGGCTTGAGTGGCCCCTCCGCCGGGTCCCCTCTGTGGAAAAGTCTTCGTCCCCGGCTGCCGCAACCGGCTGAAATCGTTCGGAGATTTCTTCGAAGGCAGCGCGTTTCGTGCTTGCATAATGTACAAAATTTATGTTACACCCTTGGATGTACTTCCTGATATCGCTTCGGCCGTCCTCGCAAGAATGGGCATCCGCCGAATGCGGAATCAGAAGTTCGGTTCGCTCCACCCGGGCGACTCGCCCGGGCCGCCACGCCGACGAACCGCAACCCGCGACACATGGGAGAAGGTCGCCGACTGACTGGAGGAATATGGACCTGGTATGCACCCGTTGCGGCGAACCGTGGGATCTCGATGAAGTCTTGCACGAGAACCCGGAGGGGTTTCGCCGGCGGGGTGGATGGATTCGGAGGTGTCCTGTGTGTCCGGAAAAGCGTCCGGTACACGACCCCGCCGAGAACGAACGTCTGGCCAGCATTACCGCGCTCGCGGCGATGCTCGGCGATGACGTGGACGCCCTGGCCGCGGAAATCGCGGACAGCGGCCTGTTGTAACAACCACGCGGCCGGTCGAATGGTTCGGCCGGCCGCCTTTTGACTGGAGAACGAAAAACATGACTAACAGAAAAGACAACGACGCGCAAGCCGGACGACGCCCGCTACGCGTGCTGAGAGTGGCCCGGGGACGGGATTTTGAGAATGGACACGACGCGGTGAGGCCGTGCGCCATCGACCGTTTCGTGGGAATCTCGGACGACACGCAGGCACTCGACCGGCGAATCCCGCCGGCGACGTTTCAGGAGGCGGTCGCGTACGTCGCGGCGTACCTGGTCCGTCACCCCGGGACATGGCAGCTGGAGCTGAACGACGGCCGGCCGTGTCACCTGGCGGCGGCACTCTGGCACTTCAATGTCTGGCTCAGGTCGGAACCGGAGGTCGAGCTGGAACCCGAGTCGCCCGGTGAGGGGGTGCAACCGCGCGGGGAGGGCTGGAGCCTATGATGGAGCGAACGACCCGAACCCCCTCAGCCGCCGACGAGCCGTGGTTCCCCCTCGGGCGGACCTTCATTACGCCGGCCGCGATGGCCGCAATCCATCCCGAAGACGTCGCGGATTGCCTCGGACGGCATTCCCGCGGGGACTGGGGTGAATGCGGCTGGGAGGACGCCGCAGCGAATGACTACGCCGCCACGCGGACACTGCGGCTGTTCTCGGTGTACGGCGACCGCGCCGGCACGAAGTTCTGGATTATCACGGAGGCCGACCGCTCGGCCACAACCGTGCTGCTCCCGGACGACTACTGACCCTTGCCGGGACCCCGGTTCAGCCGGCGGTCCCGGCTTTTTTGGCCCGCTCGACGTTCGATTTCCGGCCCGACATCCCCCGGCTTCACACCCACGCTGATTCCGCCGCCTGAACTCCGCTAAGTCCATTGAAACGTGCATGTTGCGTGCGATTGCGCGTACGGGTTTCCGTCCTTCCAAGATCCGGGAATAATGTACGGTGCATGGCGCACGCCTTCGAACTCACCGCCCGTGACCGCGAGATCGTCGGGATGCTGACGCGGGACGTTCGCGTTGCGACCGTCGCCCAGATCGGGGCACGCTGGTTCGCCGATTCCGCCGCTCCGGCACGGAACGCCGGCCGCCGACTCGACGTGCTGGTGAACGCCGGGCTCATCCGCCGGCTGGACATGATGACCCGCCCCGCTCCCGAGCCGGACTCCCCGCTCTGTACCTGGCGCGGCGGCGAACCCGCCCCTGATTTCAGCACGCTGGCCACCCGCCTGGCGGCCCGCTGGCGGGCCGGCCTGAAGCGAACGCCGCTGGCCATCGCCACCGAACGTGCGGGCGTCCTTTTCGGGGGATCCGGCGGGCGGATACCCCGCCTCAGCGAAGTCAGCCACGACATCGCCCTGACGGCGGTATACTTCCGCCGCTTCGTGCAACGGGCGTCTCCGACGGCCGTCTGGTACTCCGAAGCCCGGCTCGCCAAACTCGGTTTTGGCGATCGCCGCCGACTGCCGGACGCGATGATCGAAGACCGTGGCGTCCGGACCGTCATCGAACTCGGCGGCGCCTATTCCGCCGTCAAATTGAAAGCGTTCCACGAATTCTGCAGCGAGGAAGGGCTGCCTTATGAGCTCTGGTGACCTTGACGACCGCAGCCTGGCGATCGTCCGACACATCGCCCGCCTGCGGCTGTCGTTCACCGAAGCCATCCGCTTCGTACCGTGCCGAGGCGCCGACCCCGAGGCCCGACTTCGCGCGCTCAAGGCCAGCGACCATATCGGGGCGCGGGCCGGCTACGGCGGCAACCGGGTTGCCTACGTGCTCGGCCGCCGCGGGGCGGCCGCTGTGGGCGCCGGACGCCGCGCCGGAGAAGCCGCCGGACCGGCCGCTGAGCCGCGCCATCTGGCCGTCTTCAGCTACTGCATGCTGAAGAAGCGCAGCCGCGTCCGGCTGCTCAACGAGGAAGTCGCCGAGCTCTTCGGCAACGCCCGAATGCCCGGCAACGATTACTGTCTCGAATATACCTCGCGCACCAAGCGGGTGGAGTCCATCTACGCACCGGGCGCTGCGACGCCGCCGACCGAGGCGGCCCGCATGGCCGCGAAACGAATCCGCTCGCTCTGGGGCCAGGAAACGCTGCGGCCGTGGCTGATCAACGGTGTCCTGGGATTGGCGATTCTCGTCCATGAACGCGAACGGGCCGCCCGGCTTAACGCCGCGATCGACGAGGAGCGGGTCGACGGTCACCGGCTGAGTCACTTTGCGAGCGTGAACGTCGAAGTTGTACCGGGGCTGCACGAGTTGTCGGAGGCGCTGAGTGTTCTGGCGTAAAAAACCCAAGCGGGTCAGTTTTCAGGACGCATCGGACCACTCCGAGCGGGTGCGGTCGGCTGATTTCGGCGGCGCGACCGGAGCCGGCCGCCGCGTGAGCTTTGGCGGCGCCAACGGTGCAGCCCGGATGAGCCCAGAGGAGGTCTGGCACCGCCTCGGCGCCGGCGCCTGGAAGCTTCTGGAGAACAAACGCGTCAGCGAACTCCTTCCGGGCGACTCGTTATCCGAATTCGAACGCATCATGGAGCTGCGCCGCCGCTGTGGCGGGCCCCAGCTGCGCGAGTTGTTCGTCGGCTACCGTCATCCCGGCGTCGCGCCGCTGTTTGTGCCGCGGGAAGTGCTGCAGCGGCACGGGTATGTCCTCGGTGGAACAGGCACTGGCAAGACCTCGCACGCGCTGGCGCAGCTGCTCGCGCAACTGGCGGAGCCGCATGACTGGATGGTCCGGGGCGAGGTGGAGCGCACGCCGGTGATGATCCTCGACCTGAAACCCGGCGGCGACAGTTTTCTGCGCGCCTACGCTGAGCGCGTGGCCCACGAACAGAACCGCCGGTTCCGGTTCTACTCGACCGATCCGACGTTCGAGAGCATGCAGTTCGACCCGTTCATCATGATGCGCGCCACGCCGAACCGAATGGAACGCGCCGAGATGCTGATCAAGGCGTTCTCGCTCGTCTATCCGGAAGGCTACGGCTCGGACTTCTTCACGGCCGAGCAGCGGGCGTTGCTGATGGACATCATGCACCGCAAGGACCCCAATACCTTCCGCCGCTTGATCGATGATGTGCGGGCCGAGACCTCGGCCGACGGCGGCAACAAGGACGCCCGCGGGCTGTACAGCGCCATCAGCGCCCTACAGTACGCCCTGCACGTCAACGTCGACTCGGAGCGGCTCGATCCGGAACAGCAGCTCGACTTCGAACGCTTTCTTTCCGACGGCGAGATCCTCTATGTCCACGTCGATTCGCGCGGGACGTACCTGCTCAGCCGCGACGTCGGCAAGCTGATGCTTTTCTCGCTGCTCAAAGCGGCGACAGACCGCTACAAGCGGCGCGTCCCGCGGCAGGCGTTCGTGATCATCGACGAATTCCAGCGGCTCGCGGCCCGCAACGTCGTGGAGATGCTGGAGGACGCGCGGTCGGCGGGCATTGGATTCATCCTCGCCCACCAGTCGTCGAGCGCGCTGGAGACGCGCGATGGCGACCTCTACGGGATTCTTTTCGAGAACTGCAGCTTCAAGCAGTTTCTGACGCTTGAAGATCCGCGTGTCTTCAAACTGCTGCAGATGGTCTCGGGCAGAGTCCTTGAACGGACGGAGGGCGGCGCGACCAGCGAAAGCAAGACGGAAGGAACGACGACCGGCACGGGTCGCTCGGTATCGTATTCATCCGGATCCGGCGACTCCGCGGGCGAGACCATCGGCCCGGATGGGGTTTCGGTTTCGTCAGGCGCTTCGAACGACCGCGGCAACACGACGAGCACCAACCACTCGACCGGCAGGAGTGAGAGCACAACCAAATCCGAGTCGAAGTCGTGGGAAGACAAATATGTTCCGGGGCTGCGTGAGGACGTCATCACGGACCTTCACCGCGGCAAGCTGCTCTCGCTCATTCACGTCAAGCGCGGCGACGACGGCATTACGCCGACCGGCGCGACGCCGACCCTCCTGCAGGGAATTCACCCGGTGTCCCGGGATGAGTACGAACGCATGAGCCGCACCGCCTGGAAACCGAGCGCACGGACGGATGACGACTATCTCCGGCGGGCACGTGCATCCGTCAGTGAGGAGCGGGTCGAGGAAGTCGCCGCCGCGGCTCGTCCGGAACGGGGCGGCTCGACGACCCGGCGTCCGGGCGCCACGCGCGAGGCGCGGAACGAACTGCAGCAGCGCCTCACGCCGCTCTACGAGCGCCTGCAAGGCGAGATGCTGGGTGAATTCGTGGAGCTGAAGGTGCTGGCCAGCCGCTGGGGCATCAGCGTCGAACGGCTCGCGGAGCTGATCACCGCGGCCGAAATACCGCTCGATCCCCGCGATAATCTGCTGCGGCCGGACCACGTGGCCCTGCTCGAATCGCTTCTCCGGCAGCACGGGGCGGAACGCGGCCCGAACGGGCGGCCGTCAAAAGATAACGGACCCCCTCAGGGATCCGTTACCTAGGCGTGCGACCCATGTTCTCGTTGTCTGAGTCGGCCCCACGGCTGCCTGTTTGGAATGGTCGGCATCGTGGAGTGCACGCGTTTCTGTAAGTCCGCCCAAGTTACCGAGTGGCGCGGCCGGAATCAAGCTTGTTTTTCACCCGCCGGCTGTGCTATCGATCGGGCATGAAAATCGATCGATATTCCCGGTTCGCGGACGATTGGATTCTCGGGCGTCTGTTCGCGCCGACTCTGGGCCGGGCGGCGCGGTTCGCGCTGCTCGCGGCGGCCCTGGGGGCGGGCGCGGCGTTTGAATTCCTTATCCCGTGAAAAAAGGAGGGTGAGGCTGCACGAAGCAACCCCACCCAAAAAACCTACGCCCCAAGGAAGACGCGGACGAGCGTTTCGAGGTGTCGAGTCATCGCCGCACCTAACCAAAACGCCGCCAGCAACCAACCCGCGAGCAAAACCGGACGTAGAACCTCTTTCCAACACCTGCATTGGAGCGATTCAAGGAATCGTACCTCTGCATGGCGAAGTTCACCCGGTTCCGTGCTCTCGTGCAGCGTGACCATGTAAGGGCCGCGCAGCGTGACGGGCGATTTGAAGCCGGGACCCGATACGGTCAGGCTTCCCAACGCACGCCACTCGGTCGCCTTGGAGTCCGCTCTCGTGGACGCGAACCGGATTTTCCGTTCCGCATACGTACTGTGTGTCATAGTTCCTCCGTTAAATAAGGCGGGGGAATTCCCGCGCTTGATCAGACCTTCGCAGTCCGAATTGACCACGACGCCTCAGCAAGAGCAGGCCGACAACCAGTTCTCCAAGAGCGGCGCACCCGATTGTTACGACCCGGGTGCCACAAGTCGCCGACCAGCCGCTAGAGAAATCGCGCGCTGGTCAGATGACGCCTCGGGATTTGAGTGCGGAGGCCAGCACTTTGTGAAACAATCTATCGTGCGTATTATAGCCGCGCCGTTCGGGCGGCGCGAAGAATCTGGTTTCGGCTGGCGAAATTCCCAGTCCGTATGAGTACAGGTACGCGGTGACTCAGGGTCATGAACCACGGCTACCAGACCGCATTCGAGATTCTCGGCGTCGCCGAGGACGCCACGACCGAGCAGATCCGCCAGCGCTACGCGGAAGTGGTCGCGGCGCACGGATTCGACGAGAACGCCGTCCCCCGGCGAATCCGGGACGCCTTCGCGCAGCTCGGCACACCCGGGGATCGCAGCGGGTACGTCGAAACACTCGCGGCGTGCCGCGAAGACCGGACGCTCCTAATTGCGCCGGAGGACGTTCGTGAGTTCCGGAGAGTCTGCACTTTGTGGCAGATATTCTTCTTCGAGGACCGCTACCGGACCGACGGCCTGTACTACGTCTGGCAACCGACGCAGCCTGAGCCCGAGGCCGTCCGGGTGCAGCGAGCCGCGGAGCAGGCCGCGCGTCCGGGCCAGGATCCCTTCGCACTGCGCCGGCGGCTTCGAAAGCTCGCTGCTCCGGCACTGCTCGTGACGGCGGTCTTGCTGGCCGGTTGGGGCTGGAGCAGCTGGTCGGAGTACACGGCCCAGCGCCGCCAGGTGGAACTGCGGCAGCAGCTCGGTGACGCGGTTGCACTCGCGGAACAGCAGCTCGCCACCGTCGAGAAGGACCGAAGCGCGGTGTACGCCGGCTTCGAGCGGCTCACGGGCTTTCCTTTGACCGCGGCGACGCGCGACACACCGCGGCCGCGCGCCCTCGATCTGTCGCTCATCCGCCACGAGTCCGTTCGCCAAGCCTGGGATGCGCTGCTCGAAGAACGCGCCGCCACGCGCGACCCCGCGCAGGATCAGGCTGTGCTTCAGACCGCGCGGCAGCGGCTGACGGAGCCGCCGTTGAGCGCGTCCGACCTTGCGCCGATTGAACGCATCAATCGCGATCTCGCGGCGCGCGGGAAGCAGCTCGCGCTGCAGCAGGCCAACCTGACGCACATCCGCGAAATGCTTGAAGCAGACCGACTTGAAAAATTGCTGAAAGACACTGGGAGTGATTCGCCATGAGCCAATGCACGATCCGTCGGAAAGTCGCCTGGGTAATGATCATCCCGCTGTACGCCGGGCTGCTGCCGGCGTTCGCGTCCTGGCAGGACGGGCCGTCGAAGACGACCGAAGAGCTCGCGCGCGAGGCGGAGCAGGCGCGACGGCAGCGCGAAGAGGTCGCCGAGCGCATGCGCCGGATCGTGATGCAGTTCACCGAGCGCGCCCGTGAGACGAAGAAGCTCGTCGAATCGCTGGCAAGGAGCGAAAAGCAATTCAGCGAGCGACTCCGCGCGCTGATGACAAACGACGACGGCAAGCGCTTTGGCCATGACCGGTCGGCGTTCTTCGATTTCGCGCGGCTCATCGAGCAGCCGATTGTGTCCGCAGAGGAGATTCGCGGCCGGGAGGCGGCGATCAAGTCGCTCGTAGACGGACTTGAACTGGAACTGAAGCGCGATGCCGTAGGCTTCGCGCCCAAAGACGAGACGCTCCGCGAAGTCGATGAGACGCTGTACTGGAGTCGGGAGCGGCTGGCGGCGCTCAACTCGAAGAAGGCCTGGATCGACTCCGTCATCGCGGCGGCGCCGAAGGAACTCGACCTCGCGAAAGAGCCGACACTGGAAGTGCGGCTGCGCGAGGACGCCGCCGCCCGGGAGAAGTCGTTCGCAGAGGCCCGCCTCGCCGGAGAAGAGCAGGGTCGAAAGGAGGGTGCGGCAGCGGTGGCGGAAGCGGCCCGGACGGCCGAACTGCAGCGCGCACTCGCGGAGCGCGACCGGGTGCTGAACGAGCTGCGGGCCGAAGTCGAACGCATGCGGATCGATGCGGAAATGCGCGCGGTGGAACAGGCCCGAAAGCAGATGGAGGCCGAGCAGCAAGTGAAGGAAGCGCTGGCAGAGGTGGAGCGCCAGAAACTGCTGGCCGAAGCGGAGCGCCGGGCACGCGACAAGGAAGCCGAACTCGGCGCCAAGTCGATCGACGACGCAACCCGGAAGAAGGAGCTGCAGGCCAAATGCCAGGATCCGACGGTGCGCACCGCGCTGGCCCCGTTCATCAGCGACGGGTACTGGCAGCCCAGCGGCCGGCGGGGCCTCGACAAGATGGCCATGTCCTGGAAGGCGCTGAGCGACTGCGGCGCCCTGGGCACGGACGACCGAGCCCTGCACAAGCTGTGGTGGGTGGGCTCCAATCGCGACAACGATCGCCCGCACTTCAGCATGGCGGCGCCGGGAAATGCGCCCGGCGGTCTGCTGCTCAAGCGACTGACGCCCGAACAGATGGAGGAGTTGAAGAAAGCGCGCGATCTGCTGCGCGAACTCGGGCCGACACTCGTGGAACTGAAGCTGCTGCAGCCCTGATGGACAGCGCCGGGGGAATCAAGCGGACGAACCGGCGCGGCGTGCGGATCAACCGTCAGGATAGAAGTTCGCCCAGGATGCGAAGCAGTTTGGCCCGCTCCGCGTCGTCCGCTGCGCGCCACAGATCCGCCAGGCGCGCATCCTGAAGCGGGACGTCGGCGGCGGATTTCGTGGAGGGGAAGAGGAACAGCTCGATCGGGTCGCAGCGCAGGCCGTGGGCCAGGCCCGCGATGGTCTGGAGCGTGACATTCATCTCGCCCCGCTCGATCTGACCGATGCGCTGCATCGCGAAGCCCTTGCCGCACCGCTCGGCCAGTTCACGTTGCTTCAAATTCGCGCGGAGCCGTAGTTCCCGCACCCGCGCTCCAAATGCAATCTGCAGATTGTGCCGCCGCTTGCTCATGGCCAGACAGCTTACGCTGTGTGCGGATTTCTTCCAGACAGTGCTTGACGATCCCGAAACTGACGCTATCTATAATATGTACAGATGGCCACGCGGATCATAGCGCGCTGTTCTCCTTGAACACGCGGGAGACCGGGCCGGCCGGGACCGGGCCCTTTTCGTAGCGGTAGCGGTGCACACGCAGCGCCAGATAAATCAGGTCCGCGGTCGCCACGCCGGCGTAGGCGACGTACAGCGGCGCGAAGGGCTCAGGAAGGTGCAGTTGATGCATCGTGAGTACGACGCAACCGAGCACTCCGGCCAGGCAGAGCGCCAGCACCGACGAGACCGCGCCCATCCCCGTTCGGCCGGCGACGGTGTCGCGGCGATTCGGATGCCGCGACTGGAACGCGAGCAGTTCCTCGCCGGCGAGGAGATTGACGTGCCGTTCGATTTCGTCGATTCGCCGCAGCACGTCCTCTTTGGACCGTGCGTGGGCCACAGTCAGTCGCAGCAGCCAGGCCAGCACGATGGGCATGGCTACCAGCAGGACCGCTTGCGAAGGAACCGGCAATGCAGACAGGCCGCTCAGCACTGCGAGAAGCACGCCGCCGACGAACGGAACACGCTGATCGACGACCGTCAGCCGGAGGGCGAGAAGCGCGTAGAGCGCGCGATACTCCTCGATCAGCACACACGCCCGGTCGCGCCGATCGAAGTGATTCGTCGGCGGGGACGGCCTGCAGAGGAGGAAGGGTTCGTCATGGAATGACACACTGATTGAGATGCAACGAAGACTGCCGGAGATGCGGCGCACTTCCGGCCCGTAGTCCGAACGGGGAAAGGCGGATTCTCATGGTAAATTCGGCAGTGGCCGCGGATTTTGGCTTCCGCGTGCTGTGCGGCGAGCCGGGCCGGTCCCGGCCATCCTGGTCCGGCGCCTTGCCGCAGATATTCGACCTCGGCCAGCGCGTGCTCGCGTCAGTCCAGGCCGACATTCGCTTGGGCCGCCTACACAGTCCGGCATTCCTGGCCGGCGATGCGCGATTGTCTCGAGTCACGAGTGACCTCGAAACGCTCCTGGAGCAGGTCGACGCCGAATATGACATCGAGCTGCATTCGCCATTCGAAGAGACGGCGTCGATCGCTGGCGCGCTCTGGTCCGGCCGCGACCTCTTCGGACCCGGCCGCGACGACGGCCTGGCGAAACTGAGCTTTTCGGCTGGCACGCTCGACCTGCCGCTGCACGTACATGAGCACTCCGACCGTTTCATCGCCGTGCTCGCAGGAGCGGGGCGGTTCTGGTGGTCGCAGGAGCCGTGGCGCGCGTTCTCATCTGCGGATATCCGGTCAATGCCGGTGCGCGTGGGCGACGTGCTCGTCTTCACGCGCGACCTCCTGCACACGTTCAGCGCGCCGGCCGAAGACCTCGTGCTGCTTTCGTATCACAGCCCCGAGATAGCGTTCGACGACCCGCGGCAGTACACGCTGCCGGCGCTCCGCTGGACGCCGCGGCAGGCCGGTACAAGCGATTTCACCGAATAGCGCACCGCCGGTGCGAGCCACGCCATAACAGATGCGGAGGCCGCCGCCGACGCGGCGTGAGAAGCATCGAATGGCAAAAACGCAGCAACTGTCATTGTGGGATCGAAGCCCGGAGCAACGGGCACTGCCTGACGCGCAGTTTTCTGCCGAGCAGCCTCTCGGAACTTCTGACGAGATTGCGCCGGAGTCGGAATCGACGCCGACCCTTTCGAACGCGGGTGCGCTGGAGATGCTCGGAACTCCGAGCATCGACACCGGACCACCCATCCCCACGCCCTTGCCCGCAGCCGTGGCCGCGGGTGTCTTCGGACTTGAATCCAGCGGCCCCATCGAGCCCGACACCGAGCAGGTGGCCGCGCTGGTCCATGAACACGCGAATGAACTGATCGGTCTTCTCAGTGAGGCCGACGCACTCCGCCATGCCATTCGTACCGGAACGGCTCCAGAGACCGGTCGCAGCTATCGGGACGCAGACGCCGTGGCGAAGGCCGCCGATCGGCACGCAGCGGAGCTTCAGCACATCGAAACCAGCTACTCCGACGCGCTGGCCGCGTTCGAGGAGGGCTTCGGACTGGAAGCCACCCGCCGACTCGATGAATGGGTGCGGGCCGAGGTCGCAGGCGGCGCCCACCGCCGCGGCGGATACGGACCGGATCACCCTTGGCACTATTATCCGGCCGGCGACAACAGGCCCCCGATACCGTTTGAGCAGATACCTCCCTGCGACGAAGCCGGCCGCTGGCTGGAGCGCGACTTGCCGCGCAGCCCGGCCAAACGTCTCCAGAAAATGCGTGAAATGCTGGAGCGAGAACGCCTTCAGTTGGCCGATGACCGCGGTCGCTACGAGAACATCATCGCCCGTGGCGCCGAGGCCCTGAGCCGCTTCGACCGGGAAATCGCGTATGGCGGCAACGATGATCTGGCGCGGGCCTCGGCCCTGGCGCTCAAATACAACCACATCCGCCTCGGCCTCGGTCGAATCCGCTGGCTCGAATCGCGGCTCGGTCAACGGAGCCTCCGATCGCCGGCTTCGGTGCCGGATCGAGACAAAGTTTGACTGTGCATAAAACACAGTTTGCATTCGGGTCGCGATCTGTGGCAGGATGCCCCCGGGAAATGGGTTCACGCAGGTGCGCGGTCTCAGACTCGACTCCGCGCCGCGCGCGTGCTGCAGCGCCACTCGGCCGACGAGCAGGCTCATACTGAGCAAATGCCGGAAGCACCCGGCGTGCACCCATTCCCGTTACACCGCACCGTCGAGCTGCATTTTTCCTTCGCTCTGCGGCGCCACATTCGGGTAGAGGACGACGCCGACTCTTGACGGACGCCGCGTGCGTGCGCCGAGAGGCCGGTGGTGCATTTCACGGTTTGATCTGGTTCTTTTCATTCACGACTGGAACACAACTACAAGGAGATTCCGCATGGAGACATTGACACGGGCGTCCGACGAGCTTTTCCGGCGCGGGCCGGATGAACGGTTCGATTCGGTGCAATCGCTGTACGACCACTGCCACGCGACGCGCACGAACTCGATCGACCGCTGGCACCCGCCGCAGTCGATGCAGCCGGCGCCGCACGGCGGCCGGTTCCGCGTCACCGTCGGCAACGACGGTGAGTTCTCGCTCAACGACTGGAGCTTCGGCCAGCTCTGCCGGCTGGCCGGTGTGAGCAAGGAGACTGTCAATCGCGTCTCGGCCGGCACGGCGGCGCAGATCTTCCGCGAGACGATGCCGAGCGGCGACAAGCCGCTGCAATTGCTCACGCAGGATGATGCGATCCGCTCGATTCATGGCACAGCCTACACGCGGCTGCACAACGTGGACCTGCTGAACGTCGTGCGCGAGTTCGCGACCGACTTTCAGCCGCCGCAAACGGCCGCAAACGGCGGCACGGGACTGTACTGCGGCGAGCAGGACATGTTCGTCTTTCTGATCGACCCGCTCGGATGGGCGGAGATCAACGGCGAGGCGTTCGCGCCGGGGTTCTTCCTGTGGAACTCGGAGGTCGGCAAGCGGTCGGTCGGCATGCAGACCTTCTGGTTCCAGGCCGTCTGCCAGAATCACATCGTCTGGGACGCGGTCGAAGTCATCGACTTCACCCGCAAGCACACGGCCAACGTGCACGAGTGCCTGGGTGAGGTGCGGCGTCTGATCGCCAACCTGGTCGCAAAACGCGACCAGCGCCGCGACGGATTCGTGAAAACGATCGGCAAAGCGATGGAGACCACGCTCGGCAGCGACAGCGACGAAGTGATGAAGCTGCTGGCCAAGCAGGGCATCCCGCGCAGCGTCGCCAAGGAAGCACTGGAACTGGCCCGCGCGAGCGGACGGTTCACAATCTTTAACGTGGTCGATGCGCTCACCCGCCTGGCCGGCAAGATCAGGAACGCCGGCGAACGGACGGAAGCGGACGAACGGGCCGGTGCGCTGCTCGCGCTGGCGGTCTGAAGCGAGGTTTCGCGGTACGAGGAAATGTATTACGTTTGAAGGTTGAGAGACTCTGCACCACCGGGCCTCTCACCCAAATTGAAATCATGGAATATCGAACACTGAATCAGCATTGCCGGCCCCGCGCGCCACCTGTGCCGTAGGAACCGCACCCCCCCACCGCATTCTGCGTTCGCCATTCGGCGACAACGCCCGCCATCCGTTCAGCTTCTGATTCCCCCTCAAACGCCGTTCGACGGCCCACTCGCAGCGATTCAGAATTCCCCTCGACAGAGCGCCGACAGGCGTGATAAAGGACGTTATCACGCATATCCAGGTACACATGGACGAGGGCAACACTGCGAAATCACACGCCGTTTTGGCAATCGAATCGAGAGAGCTGCCGGCGATCATCATGAACGCCGGAACGAACGCCTGTTTCGCGTACCAGGAGTTGTTTCAGGCGTCGATTGAGAATCCGCACACGCGCCGCGCCTACCGTCGCGCCGTGGAACGGCTGCTCGATTGGTGCCGACGGCGCGATGTTCCGCTCGCCCAGGTCAGCCCGTGGCTGATCGGCGAGTATCTCGGCTCAATCACGACCCGCGACGGCCTGCCGCTTTCCAAGCCGACGCGCAAGCTGCACCTGGCGGCGCTACGGCATTTCTTCGATCACCTGGTGGTCCGGCACGCAGTGCCCCTCAATCCGGCCGCCTCCGTCCGCGGACCGCGACACAGCGTGATCGAAGGACGCACGCCTGCGCTCAGCGTTGCCCAGGCGCGGCATCTGCTCGCCCGAATCGACGTCGGTTCGCTCGTCGGGCTGCGCGACCGGGCCATCATCGGCGTGCTGATCTACACGGCCGTTCGTGTCGGCGCCGTCGCCAAACTGCGGCGGCGCGATTTTTTCACGGACGGGCGGCAGTGGCTTTTCCGGTTCCAGGAAAAAGGCGGCAAGGAGCGCGTCATTCCGGCGCGCCACGACCTGGAGGGCTTTGTCCGCGAGTATCTCGCGGCCGTGGGGGACGCCGCGTCCACGGAATCCCTGTTCCTGACGCTTCGGCGGGGCAACGGTGCGAACAACCGGAATCCGATGCACGCCGGTGATATCCTGAGGATGGTCAAACGCCGGCTGCGCCGCGCGGACCTGCCGGCGGATGCGCTCTCGTGCCATTCGTTTCGCGCCACCACAATTACCAATTTGCTTGAACAGGGAGTGCCACTCGAGGACGTGCAGCAGCTTGCCGGTCACGCCGATCCCCGCACCACGCGGCTCTACGACCGTCGTCGGCGGGAAATCACGCGGAACATCGTCGAGCGGATTGCGATCTGAGCCGAGGTTCGCTCCCGATCTGAAATCTCGACCGCAGTTCGATCCGCTGGCCCAGCCCGTAGCGTTGCGAGCGCGGGAACTTCGCCAGGTGGCCGAGGTACCACTTGAGCAGTTCGTACGTCCGGTCAATCACGAGCAGTTCGTCACGGGCCATTTTTCAAATCGCGCGCGGCCCTTCGGGCCGCGAAGGGAAAAGGGAACCAAGGACAAAAGGGCAAAAGGGCAGAGCATTACGGAGTCCCCGAGGCACACCGAAAACCGTTGATGTAGGAGCGGTTGGCGGGCGTGTAGTTGAGGCGATTCGCCACGCGGCGGCCGAGCGCAGTGCCGTACCAACTGCCGCCGCGCAAGACACGGTACGTACCGCTGATCGGACCTGTCGGATTGCTGTAGGGGCTGCTACTGTAGTAGGTGCTTCCGTACCAGTCATTACACCACTCCCACACGTTGCCGGCCGTGTCGTGCAGACCGTAGCCGTTCGCCCCGTTCGCCGTCTGGTAGCTGGTCGCCGAGCCAGGCCAGCCCCAGTCCGCCCTGTAGCGCAGCGATCCGTTGAAGAACCCCACGGGGCTCGTGAACGGGTAGTTGCTCCCGTTGACCCACAGCGGGTGATAGCCGCGCGTCGGGCTGGTGTCGTACGAATAGCTGGTCGAACTGTAATAGTTGCACCGCGCGTGCTGGATCGTGTCCTGGTCGCCCCACGGGAAACGCCGGCCGGCGGCACCGCCGCGGGCGGCCTTCTCCCACTCCGCCTCCGTCGGCAGCCGGAATCCTGCCACGTCGAAGTTGCACGCCCAGGTCGAGAGGTTGTAGCACAGCGGCTTGCCGGCCATCGCGCTGCGCCAGTTGGCGTACGCTGCGGCTCCGTACCAGCTCACCCGCACCATCGGGTGCTGTTCCTTGCCCGCGACCACGCCGAACGTGCTGCCGTTCCAAGTAATTCGGCTGTACGACGAGCTGGTTGTCGTATCGCAGTACGGGTAGCTCGTGCCGCTGTTGTACTTGTACACGACGCCATTCGTGACCGTGATCTGGTTGCCCTGGGCACGTGCCCAGTTCAGCACCGCGGCATACTGGGCGTTCGTCACCTCGAAGACGTCCATGTAGAACGCATCGACGTAAACCGCGTGCCGGGGTAGTTCGTCCGCGTCACCCTCTCCCGCGGCGAACGAATTACCCATCAGGAACTCGCCGGCGGGAATAGTCACCATTCCGACGGGCGGGGTGATCGCGCACGACTCGCCGAAATGTCCCAACAAGAGCGAGAGGTCGCTCAAATCGACATCACCGTCTCCGTCGAGGTCGCCGTCGGCGCGCGATGCCCCGCTCGGCGTTCCGAAGTGCGCGAGCAGCACAGTAAGATCGGACAGGTCCACAACGCGGTCACCATTGACATCACCAAAACAGGGGGGCGAGCAGCTAGCTTGCGCTAGCTCCGGACGCAGGTTGGTCAGTGTCGCCTGCATGCGCAGGTTCTGTTGAGGTGAGAAAATCTGCCGACACGTGTGCCGCGAATATGACATCAAGTTCCTGGAGTCTGGTTGATAGAAGGCATTGGCGCACGGGTCCGTCTCGGAACCTGTGTATTCGCATATCGCGTTCACGTTATTCGCGCCAAGAAGCGGATCGGCCGGGGTGTCGCACAGCAAGTCGCCCGCGGTAGAGCAATTCGACCCGTCGACGCACTCCGCGCCCATGGCGGTCTCGTGCGTGTGCAGCAGATCGAAGTAATGGCCAAGTTCGTGCGGAAACGTCGAAGGATCCGCCGGCGTTCCGGTGCAGTCGTTGGCCATGACGATTCCCTGGACGGGACTCCATGTGAACGACGAATAGCCGCACCAAGTGCCGCCCTCGGTCTGCAGTGAGTCAACGAAGTAGATGTTCACCGTATCCGGAACGGAATTAACGGCGCGCACGGCGTCCAGCTCGGCCCATGTCGTGATTGAGAAGAACGCATCGCTGTCAATATAGTCCGTCGCGCCATCCCAGCAGAATGTAACTCCACTGCTAGAAAATGCCACATTGGCATCGTCGAGCGCTTGGAGTAGTCGAGCGTCGCTTAGTCCGCCCGTACCGTCCGAGCGTCGCACGACATGAAGCGTCAAACGAACGAACTGCGTTCCCCGGGGCATTGCCGGTGGGTCGTAAACGCCAGAGGCGAGGTGTTGCTGGAGAATGGGGATGGCCTGTTGGGAAAGCTCTGTGCCACAACCATCGTTAGCCCTCGCAGGACCGGGGGCCCCTACCAGGCAGGCAATTGCAATGCCGCCCAAGATCGTCCTGTTGAACGACAATCCATACGGCATCCGGCGGCTCACGAGAGATGAGCCCGTGTCGAGCGGCAGCAATGGCCAGGCGGTTTCGGCGTCGCGATGCGACTGAATCTCGGTCTGGTCATGTTCGCGCATATCCTGTCTCCGGCAGGGGGGACGCGTCCCCGTCGATACGATTATGCGCCGAACGCCCGGTTCGAGCGCACAGGAATTGAGCCAGATTGGCGAGATTCATCGTACCGGCGCGGCTGCATGGGCTGCAATGGGCTTTCCGGTTTGCGTCGCTGCCGCGGCCACCCTCAATCGAGGTCGATATCTCCCGGCGGCCCCGCTGCCCCGTCGGCGGTCAGGTCGCGAACCGGCCGCCGTCGCGCAAGTAGCTTTGTGATGGCAGGTTGCGCGTCTTCCACCAACACGAACCAGCGCCGCTTGAAGTGGACAATTTCCTCGCTCAGTCCGTAGCCCTCCAGCTCACTCCGGTTGGCGGCCACGCCGTTCAGAACCAATTCGACGATGTCGTCGCCCGCTAGTCGTGAGTGTTTTATCAGCCAGCCGTTGTCGAGTTCGATCACACCGCCGCCTTCGAGCAGAAAGAGGACCTCCGTGGGGGATGCCTGTGCCAACGGCATCCAGATGCCGAGCCGTTGCTTTACGTTCGGAACGTCGGTCGGACTGAGATTCAGACCGACGAGCGCGCGGCCGTCGGCCAGAATAGCGCGGGCGATCTTCAGGCTCTGAATGCCCGACGCGCCCATGATCTTGTCGTAAATCGGGAAGATGGCCCCGCTGAGAATGTGAAATCGCCGAACTTCCGTGGCCGGCGTGGACTGGTATGCCCGGTCCCACCAGGCACGCGCATCCTCACGCTCGACCGGCTCGTACTTCTGCCCCAGCTCTGATCGTTCCAGCGAGCGTCGCCCGGCTTTAACACTCGTCAGCAATACCTCATCCGGCCGGGTCTCCAAGTGCGGCGCCACCGCGTAAATCCGCCCGCTTCGCCGGTTGCGATAGAAGCCCTCATCCGAGTGCGAGCCGAGCGCGAGGGCGAACGGGATCCGCTCAACGTCAACGTCGCCTTCCAGTTCGTGCAGCAGCGTCCGTGCGCCCGAGGCTTCATGAATGTAGAGCACTTGCGCTTCGGCGACGGCGCGGAGATTGCGAGCCCGCAGTTCTTCGACGCCAAAATCGAACGCGCCTGCCCGCTTGGCCGCGTCAACGGCCTGCCCGTATCGCTCGAAGAACAACTCGAAGATGCGGTTCTGCTTCTCGACGTGCAGCACCATGATGCGGTTCAGGAACTGCTCGACGTTGCGGGCGTAGTTGTCGCGGACTGCGGTCTTTTCTTTGTTGAGCACGCCCATGCGGTCGAGGTCGCGCAGGCCGATGCCTGCCTCGGCGTGCCGATTCAGTTCGATTTCGCGGTAGAGCCGGGTGAGCGCGGCCTTGCCGTACTCGTCGGTCACATCCTCCGGCCGGAAGAGGTCGCTCGATAGCGAGTGCCGCTCGCCCTTCGTCAGCGCCCCCAGCGCGGCGAGCCGCTTCGAGACCGCGTTGACGAGGCGCTTCTGACCCGCCAAGTCGAGCAGTGCCAGCCGGATGATCGGCGCCGAGGTCTGGTTCGACCGATGCACGCGTCCGAACGCCTGCATCTGCTGGTCGGCCGACCAGGAGAGCTGGAAGGCATAGAACACGCGCCGCTGCTGATTGCTGGCCATCATGTCGGCATGAACGCTGATGCCGGTGGAGCCGGCGCCGGAGATCACCGCCACACGCTTGTGTCCGCGTTGAAACAGCCGCGTCTCGTACTCGTTCAACTGCCGCCGCGGCACGCCTTGCAGCTTGCGGCGGACGTACTTGCCACGCTCCCAACGGTGTGTTCGGCCGCTGATTTCGGCCACCTGGCCGACTCCGAAATGGCTGACCAGTGCGTCGAGCGGATTGTGCGGGATGTCTAGATCCGCCACCTTGTCGAGCAGTTCCTGCTGACGGCGGAGGTTCTCGCGGTTGATCTCGGGGTTGCCGGCCGCGTCCTCGACACGCACGCTCACGACATTGCCGGTGACCGGGTCGGTCTGCTCGCGATACTGGTAGAGCGGGAACTGTGTCTCGATGAGCTGCACGATCATCTCGCGCGGCGTCGCGTCCAGCTCGCTTAGTTCGACACCCTGGGCGCGGGCATCGCGGACCTTGCGATCCGCCTGGGCCTCGCCGGTGTTGAAGAGACTCAGCACCACCGACCGGCCGGCCGCCAGGTCGCGGTCGATCGCCGGTATCACATCCGGCAGCGCGTAGGCAAGCATGAGTTGCAGGAAGAAACGCTGCTGTGCGGCGTAGAACTGCGCGTAACGGTGGGCGTTGCGTTTCTGGCGGGCGGTCTGCTCGCCACGCTCGAACGCCGTGAGGAGTTCGGCCCACAGGTCCGCGATCTGGTCGTACTGGCGGCGCTCGTCGCCCGTCATGCGGTGCACCAGCGGTTCGTATTCGACCGCACTCTCGGGCACGACCATGCCGTCCGGTCGGCGAGTCGGGCCGTAGCTGATCGTTCTCGAGAGGTACGTGCCGACGCTCTTCAGGTCGCGGCAGAGCATCTCCATCGCGGCCACACCGCCGCGTTCCATCGCCACCAGGAAGGCGGCGAAATCGGGGAACGGAGCGCCCTCGCCCCACAGGCCCAGCCGTTCGTACGGCGCCATGTGCCTAGCTTCGGTCGCGCCGGTTGCGCTGAAATAGCGCACGCGGGCACGCGGAAAGAGCCGTTGCAGCGTGATGCCCATGTTGCCGCGAAGCGTGCCTTCGTCAACCGTGGCCTTGCCGCCGTGCGGCGTCGCCGCAGCATTCTTCATCAGGTGGGCCTCGTCAAACGCGATCACGCCCTCGAAATCTGGTCCGAGCCACTCCGTGAGTTGCTTGAACCGCTGCCGGTCGCCGTCGAAATCCATGCTGAGCATCGTGTACGTCGTGAAGAACACGCCCTCCCGAATGGTCACTCGGTTGGCGGTCTTGAAGCGAGCCTGGTGGACCATGGGAAGCGGTAGGCCGACGGCGCTACGGTCACGCTCGGCGTCAGCCACGAGTTGATGCGACGCGGACATATGCACGTGCTTCGTCTGCCCACGCTGATACAGTTCGAACATGAACGCGTAAATCTCGCGGCCTTTGCCGATGCCCGTGCCGTCACCATTCCAATGTCCCCGTCGCGAGCCGTCCGGCAACAACGTTTCCGCCGCCTGTCCCGCGTAGACCACGTCCTCAATCTGAATGTCCGAGATGCGGCCCTCGCGGATCACATCGGCAGGCAACTGGTGTTGATAGGTCGGGTCCGGCGGCTCAACCGACGCCATCGCCACCGACTCGACTACGTTAGCAGGATGTGGTTCGGAACCTGCGACAACAGCTTTCTGAACGCGATACGCGGCGTAAACCGAGCCATCTTCGACGTTGAGCGCGATCGGTGGGCCACGCTCCTGCTTGCCGACTACCTCAACGCCATTCGGTCCGAGGTTGGTTCTCACCACCTCGGACCCCAGATCCGCAACTTCATCACGTCCTCTGGCAGGCTCGGAAGTCCCGACCCCCGCGTCGACGTGAGAGCCCTCGCCGTCGCTTGCGAACGCGCCGCGATCGAGCGATATCACCGAATTTAGCCGCTCGTCGAGATGAACTCGCTCGACGTCGCTGGCGAATCGGCTCCCTTCCCCGTCCGGAAGTGCGGAATCCGTTACAAGAGCGAACCGGTTTCGGGGGGACACGCCGATCGCGCCATCCCCCGTAGGCCGGTTGCCCGCAGTGTTTGAATGGAGCCTGTGTATTCTTCCAAAAACGTCCTCCTCCGCAATGTCCTTCAGCCGGTCCCACGCTTGATGGAGCGTCAGTCCGCGGCCGGTCACGATGTCTGTTTCGATTTCGGTCGGCCCGTCGTTGTCGATCACAATAATCTGATGGTTGAACGTGGTTCCGAACTTTGCGTAGACCGCGCCGTCGATGCCGATGTTCGC
Organism: Planctomycetota bacterium; assembly: GCA_045863555.1. Lineage (GTDB taxonomy): Bacteria > Planctomycetota > Phycisphaerae > UBA1845 > Fen-1342 > JACRLV01. The sequence goes on from BTUU01000017.1 coordinate 46,052, forward strand.
TCGAACTCGGAAACGCCCTTCGATTTCGGCCCACCACGCTCGGAACTTCGGACGGTCGAGGGCCATGCCGCGACCCACGATCGCCACGAGGCGACCGCCGGTCTTGAGCCGCAACATCGCCTGTTCGATGTGTCTCGCACCAAAGGCCGTGTTGTGCCCCTTGACCCGCCCGCCAGTCGCCGAGAACGGCGGGTTCATGACGACGGCGTCGTAGAAGCGATCGGGCGGTAGCAAATTATCGAGCCGCTCCGCGTCGAACACCGTCGGTGTGAATCCCTGAAGCTCCAGCAACATCCGCCGACGCTCGTCGATTTCGTTCGTATCTACGCTCGCGCCCCTGAGTCGGGCCAGGACGGCAATATTCCCCGTCCCCGCACTCGGTTCCAGGACAGCCATCCCGGAGCAGATTCCCGCCGCACTCACGACCAGCAACGCTTCAGCTGGCGGTGTGCTGAATTGTTGAAACTCGACTTGCGTCGCGTCGCGCCGAGTCTGCCACGGCATACGGTCCTGCAATTGGATGAGCCAGTCGATCGATCCCGGTACGTCCCCGAGATCAACACCTGTGCGGCCGATGTGGATGTTCATCCCCGCTTCGGCCGTGTCGTAAATGTCACGAGAATGAGCCGCCGCGCTGCCGAACGTCCTTCTGGCAAGATGGTTTAGCTCCCGGTTGGCGAGCGCGGAATCAGTGGATTTCAGGACCATTGCGACCGTCCTTACGAGCAGCTCGATGGCCAGTGCCGGCCTATCGACGGTACCGCTCGCAACCAGTTCCGTTGTTGACTCGGCACGGGCCGGTCGGCCCGTCGGTTTCGCTGTGCCGTGCCCGGGGGGGTGGGCCGCCTCAGGAGGCGGCGCCGTGGCGCACCAATCAAACTGGAGCTGAACAAGCGTTCCCATAGTCCTCCGAAGTAGAAGCCGTCCTAGCTGTTATGGTGGATCAAGCCCACCGCGATGCATCCGAGACAGGCGCGCTAACAAGCCGGTTTGACGCCCGCCAAATCCGCGGTACCATTCTCGTTGTGCCGTTCACAAGGATTTTGGTAGATGCCAACGACCGTGCTCGTGTCCTGGGTCGGTCACGCGGACTTGCGTGCCTTTGCCGCGTCACTGCCCGAAGGGGACCGGAATGCACTCATCGGCACACTCGGGCAAGGCCGCGCCGACTCGCCCGGGCCTCTCAAAACCCTCCTCGACGTGCAGTCGTTTGACGAGGTTCATATCCTCGCAAACTACGAGAAGCGATGGGTGACGGGGTACTGCAAATGGTTCGGACACGCGGCCAAGGTCCATGCCGTATCGCTGAAAGACCCCACGCATTACGGCGAAATCTTCGCCGCCGCCGAAACCGTGCTTGGGTCAATCGTCAATGGCCGGGCAAGCGGCGTTGAGCTAAACCTCCACCTCAGTCCCGGGACGCCGGCGATGGCGGCGATTTGGATTCTGCTCGGCAAGACTCGATACCCGGCCACCTTCTACCAAACCCACCAAGGTCGCGCTTGGACGACTGATATTCCGTTCGACATTACGGTCGATTTCGTGCCGGAATTACTGAAAGCGCCAGACTTACACCTTCAGCATCTCGCCGCCCAAAGCCCCGGGCAGGTCGAGGGCTTCAAGACGATAATCGGCGACAGTACGGCAATTCGTCTGGCAGTCGGGCGTGCACAACGTGCTGCGGTTCGCCACGTTCCGGTCCTAGTCCTCGGCGAGAGTGGCACTGGTAAGGAGATGTTCGCGCGCGCGATACATGCTGCGAGCCCTCGACGCTCCGGTCCCTTCGTCGCGATAAACTGCGCTGCCATCCCCCGCGAGCTTCTCGAATCAGAGTTGTTCGGGTACGCCAAGGGAGCGTTTACGGGGGCAGTACGCGACAAGCCCGGCGCGTTTGACCAGGCAGACGGAGGGACGCTGTTTCTCGACGAGATCGGTGAGTGCGATCCGGCGATGCAGGTTAAGCTGCTCCGCGTGCTTGAGCCACCGGCAGGTTCAGGGCCATGTGCTCGCGGCTTCCGAGCCGTCGGCGCGACTCAGGATTCCATGTGCGACGTGCGAATCGTCGCGGCGACGAATCGCGACCTAGTCTCGGATGTTGCGGCGAGCAGCTTTCGCGAGGATCTCTATTACCGGCTTGCGGTCGTGTCGGTTCGCCTCCCGCCGCTCCGCGAGCGACCCACCGACATCCCGCTGATCACCGGCCACTTGCTGACGAGGATCAACGCAGAGTTTCGCGCTCACGAGCCGGGCTTTCGAGACAAATCCATTTCTACCAGTGCAATGGCGTTTGTTCGTCGCCAGGGCTGGCCCGGCAACGTACGGCAGCTTTACAACGTGCTGCTCCAGGCGGTAACGCTCGCTGGAGGCGACGCCATCGACCGTATCGAAATCGCTGCGGCACTCGCGACTTCACCGGGCAAATCACCGGCAACCCTGGCACCTGAGTCGATCGACGATAACTTCTGTCTCGAAAAACACTTAGAGGAGATTCAGCGGCAGTATTTGTGGCTCGCCATGAAACAGGCAGACGGGGTTAAGACGCGCGCCGCGGCCCTGCTCGGAATGAAGAACTACCAGACGCTTGACGCCCAGCTCAAGCGGTTGAAAGTAACATGGTCGAAGAGCCGGACTTGAGGAATCGAGACGTCGGTGCGCGAATGGCACGGACGTTGCTAAGGACCGAGCGTGAACACACCGCTCGGCCGAGTTTCGAACGCATCCCAGATGATCGAACGGCGTCGTCCGTTCGAACGGGAGCTCCCGCGAACGTTCCGCGGGCTGGAGGCCATGAAGTCGCTCAACTTCGAGTTCCTGCGGACGAATTGGAAGGAGCTGGCACTGCTCGGCGGTTTTGCTGAGCAGTACGTGGGATCTGATCCCGCCAGCGCCGCGGTCAAGCTGCGCGCTTTCGCAGAGCAGATCGTCGAGTTCGTGTGGTCGGCGGCGCGTCTACCTCGCCCAACATTCCAAGCCAATCTCAACGAGAAGCTGAACGACGCTTCGTTCGAGGCCAGCGTTCCGCGCGTCGTCGTCGCCAAGCTCCATGCCCTACGCATCCACGGGAACAAAGCCGCGCATGGAGAGGCTACCTCCGGTCAATCTGCTCGCTGGTTGCTCCGAGAAGCATTCGAACTCGGCCGCTGGTTGTTCGTCGCGTTCGGAGGCGGCCGACAGGATGACTGTCCGCAATTCGCCGAACCGACGGCGGCAGCTGATGACTCAAAATCGAGGTTGCAGCGCGAAAAACGCGCTGTTCTGGAAAAGCTCGCTGCGCAAGAGGTTGAGATGCAGCGGCTCCTCGCTGAGCTGGAAGCTACCCGCGCGGCCGCCCAGACCGCGCAAGCGACCTCTGCCGATCTTCAGCAGGCGCTCGCGCGCGGCCAGGCCGCTGCCGACGAACTGAACTTCGACGAAACCACTACGCGCCGGCGCTTGATCGACGAAATGCTCGTATCGGCCGGCTGGGACGTGGGGCGCAGCGCAAGGAACACGGCGACTGTCGCGCAAGAGCTGGAGCTACCAAACCAGCCAACCACGTCCGGCATCGGCTATGCCGATTATGCCCTTCTCGGCGACGATGGCAGGCCGCTGGCCGTCATCGAAGCCAAGAAGACCGCGAAGGACGCCGATCAGGGTCGCACGCAGGCCAAGTGCTACGCCGACGGCTGCGAACAGAAGTACGGTCAGCGGCCCATCATCTTCTACACGAACGGCTTCGATATTTGGGTTTGGCACGACTCCGAAGGCGAGCCGCCGCGAAAGGTCTTCGGCTTCTACTCGAAGGACAGCCTTGAGTACGCATACTTTCGACGACAGCATCCCCTGATTCCAGCCGAGGTCGCGCCTAGTGCCTCCATCGCCGGCCGTCTCTACCAAGTCGAAGCCGTCAAGCGCGTCATCGAGTCGTTCGCCAACAAGCGACGCAAGGCCCTGATCGTCCAGGCGACGGGCACCGGCAAGACGCGCGTCGCCGTTTCGCTCTGCGAAGCGATTATCCGAGCGAAGCGGGCACGCCGGATCTTGTTCCTGTGCGATCGCCGCGAGCTGCGCAAGCAAGCCGCGAACGTCTTTAAGCAGTTTCTTCACGGCGAGCCCCGCACATTTGTAACGGCGACGACTTCGCAGGATCGCGACAAGCGGATCTACTTGGCCACGTACTCGGCCATGATGAAGTGCTACGAGAGTTTCGATGTCGGCTTCTTCGACGTCGTCATTTCGGACGAGTCGCACCGCAGCATCTACAACCGCTACCGCGACCTGCTGCTCTACTTCGACGCCCTTCAGGTCGGCCTGACGGCGACGCCGCGGCATCTCGTCTCGCACAACACTTACACCCTCTTCGGTCGCGAGGATGACGACCCCACCGCCTACTACGGCCTGGAAGACGCGGTCGCCCAGAAGTACCTCGTCCCGTTCCAGGTTGAGGAGCACACGACCGACTTCCTGCGTCGCGGGATCAAGTACTCGCAGCTTGACGCTGCCCAAAAGCAGCAGCTTGAAGAGCAGGAAGCCGAGCCCCAGCAGATCGAGTTCGAGCAGCAGCAGGTGGATAAAGCCGTATTCAACAAGGACACGAACCGCCAGATTCTCCGCAACCTCATGGAACGCGGCATCCGTGACGCGACCGGCACGCGTGTCGGCAAGACGATCATCTTCGCCCGCAACCACAATCACGCCGTGCTGCTCCAGAATCTATTCGACGAGATGTACCCGCAGTACGGCGGGAACTTCTGCCGCGTCATCGACAACTACGACCCACGCGCGGAGGACCTCATCGACGACTTCAAGGGCGTAGGCACAAACCCCGACCTTACGATTGCGACCTCCGTGGACATGCTGGACACCGGAATCGACGTGCCCGAGATCGTCAATCTCGTCTTTGCCAAGCCGGTCTACTCGTACGTGAAATTCTGGCAGATGATCGGCCGTGGCACGCGCTTGTGTGAAAACCTCTTCGGCCCCGGGCGCGACAAGACGCACTTCCTCATCTTCGACCATTGGGGGAACTTCGACTTCTTCGAGGAGAAGTACAAGCCGGCCGACATCAGTCCTCCGAAGTCACTGCTTCAGCGCCTTTTCGAGCAGCGCATTCGCCTCGCCGAGGTCGCCCTCGAAAAGCAGGACACCGCCGCGTTCGACCTCGCGCTCTCGCTGCTCAAGCAGGACATCGGCGACCTGCCCGAACGCTCCGTTTCGATCCGCGAGAAGTGGAAGCAGGTCAAGAACGCCCAGCGCGACGAAATCCTCAAGCAGTTCGACGCCGTGACGAAGAACGTCCTGCGCCAGGACATCGCCCCGCTGATGCAGTGGCGCAATATCGTCGGCCACGAAGCTGCTCACCAGTTCGACCTGCGGATCTGCCAGGCCCAGGTCGCCAAGCTCGAAGCAGCAAGCCGCTACGCCGACTTCGGCGACGACCTGCGAAATCAGATCGAACAGCTTCAGATGAACCTCAGCCAGGTCCGGGCCAAGGCGGCTGCCATCAACGAAGTGCGTAACCCGAACTTCTGGACGAACGCGACGATCTTCGACCTCGACCGCGCCCGCACCGAGCTTCGCGGCGTCATGCAGTACCGCACGCCCTCGACTGGCTCCGCGTTCACGCCGAAGGTGATCGACATCGCCGAGGACGATGCTCTCATCGAACGGAAGCCGCACAGGGTCCAGCTCGAAGGCCTCGCCCTGGCCGCGTATCGTCAGCGCGTGCAATCGGTTCTTGACGACCTTTTCGCCGATAACCCAATCCTGAAGCGAATCCGCGCCGGCGAAGCCGTCACGGCTGACGAAATCCAGTCGCTCGCAGCCCTCGTCTTAGCGCAGGACCCGGCCCTCGATCTCAATGACCTGCTCGACTACTACCCCGAGACCGCCGGCCACCTCGACCAGGCCATCCGCGCCATCATCGGCCTCGACGGCCAGGCTGTCCGCCAGCGCTTCGAGCAGTTCGTCCAGACGCACCCGGCCCTGAATTCGACGCAGATTCGCTTCCTCGACATGCTCCAGAACCACATCGCGCGTTACGGCGCGATCACGGTCGAGCGCCTCTACGAAGACCCGTTCACGACGCTCCATACCGAAGGCCTCGACGGTGTCTTTCCCGACGAGCGCACGGTGCAGGAGTTGCTCGACATCCTCAACAAATTCTCGCCGCCCCGGCCGCAAGGAGGCGCCAGCGCATGATTACCGGCAAGCTCCGCAACGACATCGACAAGCTCTGGACCGAGTTCTGGACCGGCGGCATCACCAACCCGCTCACGGTCATCGAACAGATCTCGTTCCTCATGTTCTCGCGCCTGCTCGACCTCGCGGCCGCCCGCGAGGAGAAGAAGGCCGCCCGCACCGGCCAGAAGCCCCATACAGCCTTCGACGGCCCGGACGACCCGCGTCGCTGGCGCAACTTCAAGAACCTCGGCGGCGAGCAGATGCTCCCCCTAGTCCGCGACGAAGTATTCACCCTCTTCCGCAAGATGGGCGAGCGCGGCAACGGCGAGCGCACCACCTTCGGCCGCTACATGGCCGACGCCCAGCTCATGATCCAGAAGCCCAGCCTGCTCGTCTCCGCGGTCAACATGATCGACAAGCTCCCACTCGACCGCGGCGACACCAAGGGCGACCTGTACGAATACTTGCTCAGCAAGCTCACCACCGCCGGCATCAACGGCCAGTTCCGCACGCCGCGGCACATCATCCGCCTCATGGTCGATCTTCTGGAGCCCCAGCCCGATTGGAAAATCGGCGACCCCGCCTGCGGCACCGGCGGCTTCCTCGTCGCCGCCATGGAGTACCTGCTCCGCACGCACTCCTCGAAGGAAGGCACCCTCAAGCAGACCGACGACGACGGCCGCCCCGTCCTCGGCGAAGACGGCAAACCCGCCGTCATCTACACCGGCGACCTGCTGGAGCCATTCAAGAAGCACATCCAGAATGACATGTTCTTCGGCTTCGACTTCGACGCCACCATGCTCCGCATCGCCTGCATGAATATGATGCTCCACGGCGTCGAGAATCCGAGTATCCGCTATCAGGACACGCTCTCGAACTCCTTCCCGGACAGCACCGACCCAGTCACCAAGCGCGCCGCCGGCGACTTCTTCAACCTGATCCTCGCCAACCCGCCGTTCAAGGGCAGTCTCGACCATTCCGACGTGCATTCCTCCCTCACAGGCAAGGTCAAGACCCGCAAGACCGAGCTGCTCTTCCTCGTGCTCATGCTCCGCATGCTCAAGCTCGGCGGCCGCTGCGGCGTGATCGTGCCCGACGGCGTGCTCTTCGGCTCGTCCACCGCCCACCGCGCCCTGCGGCAGCTCCTGGTCGACGACAACCAGCTCGACGCCGTCATCAAGCTCCCGGCCGGCGTCTTCAAGCCCTATGCCGGCGTCTCGACCGCCGTGCTGCTGTTCACCAAGGGCGGCAAGACGGAAAACGTCTGGTTCTACGACGTGCAGGCCGACGGCTTCACACTCGACGACAAGCGCGACAAGATCGGCGGTCCGACCGACTTCCAGGACATCGACGACTGCCGCGCCCGCTGGCCGAAGCGCAACCCGAAGAAGGACACCGACCGCAAGGACAAGGCGTTCTTCGTTCCCCTCGCCGACATCCGCGAGGCGAACTACGATCTGTCGATCAACCGCTACAAGGAGACGGTCTACGAAGAGCCTAAGTACGACCCGCCGAAGGCAATCTTGAAGCGGCTGCAGAAGTTGAATGAGCAGGAAGGCGCGGACCTGCGCGCTCTGGAGGGAATGCTGAAGTGACGCCCGTTCCGCTCAACAACCTCGCGGTTATCACGATGGGCACGGCGCCTCCCGGAGAGACCTACAACTCCGATGGCGACGGTATGCCGATGATCGCGGGAGCGGGCGATTACGGCGACATCCACCCAATACCGAAGAAGTTCACGACCTCGCCGCTGGCAGTCGCCGAGCCGGGAGATCTGATCATCTGCGTTCGAGCAACTATTGGTGACCTCAATTGGGCTGACCGACAGTACTGCCTCGGACGTGGGGTCGCTGGCATTCGACCTCGTAACGGACACGCCGACATCCGTTATCTCTCTCATGCCATCGAGTCCAACAAAACGTGGCTTGCCAGTCGCGGAACAGGTTCGACTTTCCCTGCCATCCGCAAGGCTGACCTCGAAGAGATGCCCGTTCCCCTGCCGTACCCGCACGACCCGAAGCGGAGCCTGGCGGAGCAGAAACGGATCGCGGCGATTCTGGACAAGACGGACGCCATCCGCCGCCGCCGCCACGAAGCCGCCCGCCTCACCGACCAACTCATCCCAAGCCTGTTCTACGGCATGTTCGGCAAGTGGCTGCGAATGCCGCAGACCGAGATGGCTCGACTCGGCGAGAAGGAGTTGACCGACATTGCGTCGGGCGTGACGAAGGGCCGCCGCTTCAACGGTCAGGACACCGTCGTCGTCCCGTACATCCGCGTTGCCAACGTCCAGGATGGTTACCTCGACCTGACTGAAATCAAGACCATCGACGTGCTCCCGCAAGATGTTGAGGCTCTACGGCTTGAACACGGCGACGTGCTCATGACCGAAGGCGGCGACTTCGACAAGCTCGGCCGCGGTGCAATCTGGGAGCACGATGTTCCCGACTGCATTCATCAAAACCACGTGTTCCGCGTTCGCTGCAATCGCCGCAAGCTGATGCCGCTCTTTTTCGCCAACTACATCCGCACGACGGGCGCGCGCGCGTACTTCCTGCGCTGCGCCAAGAAGACATCAAACCTCGCGTCCATCAACATGACGCAGCTCCGCGCACTGCCTGTCCCCCGTGTGCCGATTGACGACCAAAAACGCTTCGTGACAAAAGCGGACGAAGTCCGCAAGATGCAGCGGCGCGATAAGATTTCAATGCGAGAAGTCGACGACCTTTTCAACTCGCTCGTCCAACGGGCGTTTCGGGGGGAGCTCTGACCCCCGAGCCAGACAGAAAGGACCACACATGACGCCAGAAGAAGCGCGGGAGCAGCTCGAAAAGCAATTTGGAAACGAGGATTGGACCCATTACGCGATTGGACCGGATCCGGTTGACGGCCAAGTTAAGCCCTGGCGATTCAACGCACGCAACGACCTCGATGCGCGCCAAATCGGGAACCACCCACCGTTTAGTGGTCGCGCCATATACCGGCGAACCGATGCGACGGCGATTTGATTGTGAGTGCTCCGATGAAGCGTGCGATATCCGAATCGAGCGCAGCCCCTCCTAGTGAACACGCGTGGGAGCTGAACCCGGCGCGGAACATGCTCTTCATCAGTCACGCGAATCCAGAGGACAACGTTTTCACACAGTGGCTCGCGCTGCGCCTTGCCCGCGAGGGATATCCGGTCTGGTGCGATCTCACGAAACTGTTGGGCGGTGAGACGTTCTGGCGAGATATTGAGAAGGCGATCCGGGATCGCACGGCGAAGCTTCTCTTCGTGCTTTCTCGGAACTCAAACGTTAAAGACGGCGCGCTGAACGAGCTCAATCTTGCGCTTGGCATCGAGCGACGGGATAAGCTGACAGATTTCGTGATACCCCTTCGGGTCGATGACTTGCCCTACGGCGATATCAACATCGAGATCCGCCGCAAGAACGCCATCGACTTTTCGCAGAGCTGGGCGACAGGGTTGGCAAAGCTGCTGGAGAAACTCGCCCAGGACAGCGTACCTACAGACCCTCGCTTTACCCCGAGTGCTGTCACGCAATGGTGGCAGGGTTCGCATGCGGGAAACGAACTGCTGGTCCAATCGCAGGACACACATCTTTCGAACTGGTTTCCGATTGAGGCGCTGCCAACCGCCATTTTCATTCACGAGCTGAGCGCTCACGCCACTTGGAAGGGAAGCGCCTGGGAGTTGGACCAACCCGCGCATCGAATCGGTGATTACACCGTCTCTTTCGCCCCGCGGTCGGATTTCGGCGATCTCTTTGGCCGCTCTCATCAGATCCTGCTGAATTATGCCTTGAGTTCGAACGGCACCGACCTACCGCTTACAGCTCGACAGTTTCGCGACAGCGTTGTTCACCTGCTGAGGCTCGGGTGGGATCGCGCCATGATCCAGCGCGGCCTGCCACGAAAGTCCCTCGCCCGCCGTCGTTCCGCATCGTATTTCTCGAGGGGACTTTATGAGACGGCCCGAGTGTCTTTCGAACTTCCGGACGGCTTTTCCGGCTCCCGCGGTCTTGTCGGGCACAAGACGGTGTGGAGTGCAGCTTCCCAGAAACAGATGCGCCGATACTGGCACTATGGCCTCAGTGCCGACGCGCGCCTCTTTCCAATGCCCGTTCTCATCCTGAATGGTCACATCTTTTTTTCTAACGACGGGAAGACAATCTGGGACTCTCCGAAGCGGTTGCATACCGCACGCCGCAGTCTCGGAGGTAACTGGTGGAACGATGATTGGCGAGACCGACTGCTAGCGGCAATGTCATGGATCGCAGACGCGAAACCGCACATCGCGCTGCCGGTCGCGTCTAGTCAGAGCATCCTGATTTCAACCACGCCGGTGCCCTTCGAAGCCAGAATCTCATACCGTGACGGTTTCGCTCGTCATGCGGAGTTGAACGAAGTCGTGTTTGAAAACATCGAGCCGGCGCTTGAGCAGGACGATGAGACAGACAACGGAGGTTCGACCGATGCCTGAACTGCGATACATTAAGGAACCCGACCTCCTTTTCCGACACAACCAAGCCGTCGAGGACCCGAGGGATGGGTTGACGTTGTTCGGCCCTCTCGACGAGGGAAAGCCGTACGGTATTCGATGGGGGCTAATCGGGCCGGAAGACAGCCTTCATCGCGTTGAGCGTTGGGTGTCCGGCATTAACAGGCGCGTTGTCGATTCCGAGCCAGCTCGTTATGGCCGGAAACAGCCGCGAATCGCTCGCGGGCCCGATCTCGCGCGCCCCCCATACCCCGGGTTTCACGCGGCGTTCGAGATTCCCTGGTCTAACAGACCGGTGCAACGGCTCATCGTGCCAGAAAAGGAACTGGCCAAAGTCGCGTTTCTCGATGATCCGCATCAGCGTGTTTTCAACACAGTGAACGCGTACTCCGAACGCATTATTGACTGCCTTAGACGCGAAGAAGCCAGGCCGGACATATGGTGCGTTGCCATCCCGGAGTACGTCTATCAGAATTGCCGACCACGGTCTTACGTTGAGGCGAGCGACCGAGTCAAGGCCGACGCTCGCTTAACGCGATCGGAAGCGAAGGCCATCGTCGCTGCCCCGCTGTTGTTCGAGGAGGAAAACAAGCTTGCCAAGCCGTACGAATACGAGCTGAACTTCCACCATCAGCTTAAGGCGCGGCTGCTTTCTCACAATGCTCCCACGCAGATCATTAGGGAAACAACCATCGCCCATCGGGACTTCCTCGACTCGAATGGCGAGCCGACACGGAAGCTTGACGGCATGGAGTCGGCGATTGCCTGGACAATCTCGACAGCGGCTTTCTACAAGTCAGGCGGCCGCCCGTGGAAACTCGGTGCCGCTCGGCCTGGCGTGTGCTACGTGGGTTTGGTCTTTAAGCAAGATGAGAAGCACCGTGACCCACGCACGGCGTGCTGTGCCGCGCAGATGTTTCTCGATTCGGGCGACGGCGTCGTTTTCAAGGGCGCTGTCGGCCCGTGGTATCGCGGGAAACGAGGGCTCTTTCATCTCTCCCGCGAGGCCGCGACTGAAGTGATACGGATGTGCATCGACTCCTACGCTGACCGGTTCGATGGCGACCCGCCGGATGAAGTGTTTATTCATGGCCGTGTTCGTTTTGAAAATGATGAATGGGCAGGGTTTCTTGACGGTGCAGGCGGCAACACGCGCGTTGTTGGTGTCAGAATTCGCGACGATGAAGACCTAAAGGTGTTCCGCCGCTCCGCCTTTCCAGTACTGCGAGGGAATTGGTTCCGGATCGGCGAGAGAATGGCCTCGCTTTGGACGCGGGGGTTCGTGCCGAGGTTGCGCAGCTATCCGGGCCTTGAAGTGCCGAATCCCTTGTTTATTGACGTGTGTCGTGGCGAGGCCGACATCGAAACTGTCGTGCGCGACGTTTTGGCCCTCACGAAGTTGAATTACAACTCGTGCGTTTTTGCAGATGGTGCGCCGGTCACTCTAAAGTTCGCTAGGGCGGTCGGCGAGATCCTCACAGCCGGCCCCTTGGATGGAACAGTTCCACCCCTTCCGTTCAAGCACTACATCTGAGGCAAGGCCGATACAACGAGGCGTGTGGTTTCACAAACATGCTTGTGCTCGAATCGATCGGAAGACCACTGGGCGATTGCGTTTCGGCAGTGTTCCCCGTGGCACGCGACGTGCAATAACGGCTGGCACAACCAGACAGTGAGGAAACGATGACCGCGACTCTCAATTGCCCGAAGTGCCAGGCCCCGATCGAAATCACCGAGGTGATGACCAGCCAGCTTCGCGATCGGCTGCGGAGCGAGCTCGACGCCGAGCTGGCGCCGGAGCGCACGCGCCTGTCCGACCAGGCCGCCAAGCTGGCCGCGGACCGAACCGCGTTGGAGAAGCAGAGCGCCGCGATTGATGAGCAGGTTCGTCAGCGTCTGGACGCTGAGCGAAAGAAACTGGTGGCCGAGGCACGCGACAAGGCCACCGCCGACCTGGGGGTGGAGCTGCGCGACCGCGACGAGCAGCTTCACGAGGCCCAGGCCAAGCTCAAGACCGCCGCAGACCAGGAAGTCGCGTGGCGTAAGAAAGAACGCGAGATTCAGGCGCGCGAAGCGGCCTTCGCGGCCGAGCGCGATCAACTGGCCCAGCAAGCACAGCAGCAGCTCGCAGCCGAGCGGCAGAAGCTGATTGAAGAGGGTCGCAAGAAGGCCGCCGACGAGCTTGCGACACAGGTTCGCGAACGCGACGAGGAACTTGCCGGCCTGCGCGACCGGCTAAAGGCCGCGAATGATCAGGAGCTCGCGCTCCGCAAGCGCCAGCGCGAATTAGAAGAGCGTGAGCAGACGCTTCAGACCGAACGAGAAGAGATACAAGAGAAGGCGCGACAGCAGGTTGCTGCCGACCGCCAGATTCTGATCGAGGAGGGACGGCGGAAGGCGGCCGGCGAGCTTGCAACTCAGGTTCGCGAGCGGGATGAGGAACTGGCCGGCCTTCGCGACCGACTCAAAACTGCGAACGAACAGGAGCTTGCGCTACGTAAGCGTCAGCGAGAGCTGGAAGAGCGGGCCGAGCAGATGCAGCTCGAAATCGACCGCAAGCTGGACGCCGAGCGGCAGCAGATTCGCGACGCTGCCCGGAATCAGGCCGGCGAGGAGTTCGGGCTGAAGCTGCGCGACGAGCAGGAGAAGAACGAGACGCTTCGCAAACAGATCGACGACCTGAAGCGCCGCGCTGAGCAGGGGTCCCAGCAGGCTCAGGGGGAGACGCTGGAGTTGGTCATCGAAGAGATGCTCGCCGACGCATTTCGGAGCGACCGCATCGAGGAGGTTCGCAAGGGCGTGCATGGCGCGGATATTCTGCAGCACGTACTCGCGTCGAATGGCGCCGGAGCCGGCACAATCCTCTGGGAAGCCAAGCGCGCCAAGAACTGGGCGTCCGATTGGCTCCGAAAGGCCCGCGAGGATCAACGGCAAGCCGGCGCTGCGGTGGCCATCATTGTCAGCGAAGTGCTTCCGCCGGGGGTTACGCATGTCGAGACCGTCGAAGGGGTCTGGGTAACCAGTCGGGCCTGCGCGATTGCACTGGCGAAGTCGATCCGGGCCGGTATGCTCGAAGCTGCCAATGCCCGCCGCGCCCTGGAGGGTCAGCACGGCAAGATGGAGGCAACGTACGAGTACCTGACGGGAGTCGAGTTCAAGAACCGCATCGTCGGTATGCTGGAGCCGCTGGTCGGAATGCAGCAGACGCTGGAGAAGGAGAAGGTCGCGACGCAACGAGTTTGGGCGGCGCGCGAGAAGCAGATCGACCAGGCGCTCGGCGGGTTGGCTTGCGTTTACGGCGACCTTCAGGGGATCATTGGCGGTTCGCTGCCGCGTATCGAGGCCTTGGAGTTGCCGGAATCATCCAAACCGAATTCGATCGGGGCACTGCCCGCCGCGGTTGGATAGCCGACACCGGAGACTGGACGTTGATCACAGCGATTGAAATCGAGAACTTCAAGGGCATCGGCCCGCGCCAGCGGATCGAGTTGGCGCCGATCACGCTCCTGTTCGGGGCCAACAGCTCCGGAAAGAGCACGATTATTCACGCACTGCATTATGCGCTTGAAGTTCTTCAACGGCACAACTGCGACGCCCAGCGCACGGTATTCGGCGGTGAATTCATTGACCTCGGCGGGTTCCGCAGCTTCGTTCATGGTCGCGATCTAAAACGCCGCGTCGCGATGCGTTTTGAGCTGAACCTAAGCGCGCACAGCCTGCCACGGTACGGCGAACAGGAAGCCGCCTTCTCCATACTTGATGAGGGTCACGCAGACCAAGTCGAGCGCGCCGCGGTCGAGATACAGGTCGCTTGGGATCAGCAAGCTCAAACAGCGATCGTCGCGCGTTATTCGGTCGAATTGAATGGAGTGCAATTTGCCGCGCTCGAAACTGACGCTGGGCGCCGCGCGACGGTTCTTGCCGAGCTCAATTGGAACCACCCTCTCCTGCAAGAGCAGGGCGACGAGCAAGCAGCTGCTAACAAGGAATTGCAAGACCTTCATTCCAATCTCGTCATTCTGCATGGAAAAGCAGGCGAGCTGGGGCTACTTAAGGGCCCTCCCCCATATCTCGCATTCGGGGTTCTCCACAGGTTGGTGAGCAAAGCACTCGGCATCGACGAAGCGGATGTCCAGCCATCCCCCGGCTGGGGATTGGCGGGCTTGGATGATGCACTCCCAACATGGGGAGCGGTCCTCGAACCCGCGCTTCCCCTGCGAGCGGAAAACACAGAGGCCGCCGCCGATCCCGAAGGACAGGCCGTCCAGTCTTCACAATCAAAGATGATGAAGGCGGCCAAGCAGTTCGCGACATTGCTGACTCAACTTCTGGTTGGACCAGGGGAACTGCTGACTCAGGCACTCGGATCGACTCGATACCTGGGACCACTGCGGGAGAAACCGCTTCGCTCGCACGATGCTCAGCACGTGGGCGACGCGACCCGATGGGCCAGCGGACTGGCAGCATGGGATGCCCTGTATCAGCAAAACACGTCGTTTCTTGCGCTCGTGAGCGACTGGCTTAGTCGCTCAGATCACCTTGGAGCGGGTGTTAGTCTCACCAGGCGAGAATATCGGGAGATAGCGATAGACGACCCTATATTCGCAAGATTGGCTGGCGGACATGCATTTGACGATCTCGATCTCGCTGATTTCCGCGACCATCTTTGGCAAATCCCCGTGCGTCGCAAGATCGTTCTAATGGACGAGGCTACGGGCGTTCAGTACCAGCCGTTCGATGTTGGCGAAGGCATCTCACAGCTGGTTCCCGTGGTCGTAGCGATGCTGGAGCCAACGAGCGGAGTGATCGCCGTCGAGCAACCGGAACTTCATGTTCATCCGGCGATTCAAGTCGGGCTCGGGGATCTCATTGCGTTCGGACTAGGTGTCAACGGTGTGACGCGCCTCGTCGAAACGCACAGCGAACATCTACTCCTTCGGATCTTGCGGCGCATCCGCGATACCGGAGACAGCGGACTTGACCACGTCCAGCATGTTCTATCGCCTGACGACGTTGCGGTCTGGTACATTGAAGCAGTTGACGGCGCGACGCAGGCAACGCGTCTCCGGGTCGATGCATCCGGCGAGTTCGTTGACCGTTGGCCGAAGGGGTTTTTCGAGGAGCGTGCTCAGGAACTCTTTTGATGGTGCACGAGTTCGCATTGGAGCCCGCGACCCTCGCGACATGGGAGCAGTTTCGTTATCTCACCGAAAAGTTCGGCGTAGAGAACGGTCGCCTCATTGCTCAGTTTCCAAAATCGTGGAAGAAACTGGTTTATGACGCCTTCTCCGGTGCTGGCGATATGGAGAAAAAGCGAATCGAGGAACGACTTCAGCAGGAGTCATTTAACTGCAAGCTAACACGGCCAATCCGCGTGTACGATCCTGCGCAGGCTTGGCTTCCGAACGCCGTGCGTCAACAGCAGGGCTCCGACCCCTTCCGTGCGATCATTGCCACGGTCAACCCCGATAACTGCCCGACTGTTCGCATCGCGTCCGAGCTTGACGAGACGGATCGGCTCTGGTCGGTAAGTCGAGAGACCCGGGTTCCCCGCACGGCGCACGCGCTGACAGCGGCCGCAGCTCCCCTTATTCGCTGCAGTAGGGAGCTCCTGATAGTAGATCCATATTTTGATCCGCAGATCCCGAGGTTTCGTCATGTGTTTCAGTCGCTGATTCGCGAGGTGGGAAGGGTCGTTCGGCGCTTGGAGCTCCACTGTTCGAATTTGCGGAGCGGCAGTACGGTACATTGGGAGCAACAATGCCGCTCGCGACTGGGGCGGCTCTTCTGCGGCGAGACTCGGCTTCGAATAGTGAGATGGGCTCAGCGTGCTGGAGGAGAGACCTTCCATGCACGCTACGTTCTCACGGATCGCGGGGGACTTCGGTTCGACGTCGGGCTCGATGAGGGACGCCCGGGCGAAACCACGGACGTCACGCTCCTCGATACACAGTTGCACATCGCTCGCTGGAATGATTTTCAGGAAGCTGACGCGAATGGGAGTACGCGCACTCCGGCCTTCGACAAGGTCGATGAGCTACTTGTGTCGGATGGCACAGCGCACCGGGTGTTCCCGCTATAATCTCGCTATTCCGCGTCGGCGCTCGTTCTCGGCGGTTTGAAGCGCCTTCAGCAATTGCCATCGTATCGGGGCGAATGCGCTCAATTCCCGCAAGACCTTATTCGCACAACGCCGTGATGTCTGCTCACGCAGGTAGACCTCTACGTCTCCGGTGACGTGTGCCGCAAGCCGAACACAAACGTGCCACCGTCCATCGCGCCCCTTGCGGCAGCCGATGCTGTAGCCCGCGAACCTGATCGACTTCCGGCGGACATCGTGGATAGACGCCCGCTCCCGCTCGAAAAACTCGTGTCGTCCCTTTGTCGCGAGCAGCACGAAGAACCGGTCGTGCCGCAGGTACTGCATGTTCGCCAAGCCCTGCTTCTTCCGCCGGCAGCGCGCCCACTTCGAGATAGCGATGCCATAGCGGTCAATGAGCTTGGTATCGACGGCGGCCGGATCCTTCCCTTCCGGGATGGTGCCGGTCACATAGAACCAGTACCCGTGCGTGATGTACGCGACGGCAAGCTGCTGCACGAACCCCTCGACCGACGTGGCGAGGCAACGATACTCCATGCGATTGTCCCTCCTGTTCAAAATGAGCGGGTTGTTCTGGCACAACCCCGCAAAGCCGTGTTGCCTCCTTTCGTTCGAGCTTCAATCCTTCTCCGGACCCGGCCCGCAGAACTCCAGCAGTTCTCGTAGCTCCTGCGCAGTCGGTTCCCGACCAAAATCCTCCCGATAACACGCCACGATGCGTGCCCGCACGTCCGGGGGAATCGTGCTCGGCTCTGGCCAGCACCGTTCATCGAACTCCTCGATGATGTCGGCCGGCCCGTCGCCGATGACGCCGCCGGTTCCCGTGCGCCACCAACCCATGCGAATCACCTCCCTTCGCTCGAAGCTCACCCCCTCACGCACGCCAAACCCGCGGGCACCCGCGTCACCGGCCCGTCGTGCAAAACCTCCTCCTTCCGTGAAACCCGCCCGGCAACCGCCACACGCTGGGCGCACTGCGCCTTCTGCATCCGCCGCCACATCAGCACGGCCGAAATGTCATCGCGTCCCCGCCATCGCGAACTCGACTTCGCTTCTGGTTCCGCCGTTGCCGGCGTTCCCGTCCGCTCGTCGACCCGCTTCCCGCGACCGGCATCCGTCCGCACCATGCGGCTAGATTCATCTATTGCAGTTGCGTCCAGTACCAAAACACGATCCCGACGCTTGCGGTTGCTGCGCCAACACGACGAATTCTTTCGCGAACTCGACTCACGTCGCAGAACAACACAATCGGCTCGGAATCATGGCGGTTGCGGCCAAGCAACCTCGATGCACCTGCGGATACACCTCGCCTGTGCATCGTCATTCCGCTGCCAAACGACGGCCGTCTTCCGACGGTCCTCGTTTGACCGCATTGGCTGTCTTCCGACCCGCCGATAGCGGGCCGGGGCAGGACTGCCCTGCCCCGGCGCCGCACCGACACGTCTGCAAACATGGGAAATGCTCGTCGGCCCTTTCGTCCTCGTTCACGCATCCGGCACCACCCGTAGATGCACGAACAGCATCGCGACTGCCTTGCCGCTCTGCCGCCACGCTTCCGCGTGCTCCTACTCAGGCCCCGCTCCCAGACTCCGGCTTTTCAAGCACCCGCGCGATAAGTCGCGGGCACCGGGCATCACCCCGGCCGCCAGAATCCTTCCCCGGTTAGAACCAGTCTCCGTCTGATCGGTCACGTCGCTTGACCTGGAACCGCCGCGTGCGTCTCTCCCGCACGTTGTGTTCACAACGCTGATCACCCGCCGGCTTCCGCCGACGAGCATGTTTACGCCCGCAAATGCGGACGATTTCGGGGTACGAATCTAGAAGCTCCCCTTACCCTCAGCGCAGGTCTTTCTATCGCGGTTTGGCACCGTCTCCGATCAAACTCACCCAGAAGCGGTTATCCCGCCTTTCGCAGTTGAGCTTTTCACCGTCCACGGCTTGCGTGGAACGCCGAGGCTTATCATCGCCCCGGTCGCCGGCATCGCTGCCGACGAACTCCCTGCCTGGGCTGGCGTTGAACGGGCCGTCTCCGAGCATGCGCTCGAAGGTTGGCCCGAACCCCACAGGGGGATTAGCCGCCGTACGGCGGCATCACCCACTTTGGCTGGCCCGGCTCGCGCTCGCGCGCGAGTGTGTCCCGGTCGCCCATTTTCGAATTGGATTTTGCGGGCAGGATCGCCCGCCAACCGGCAAATGCGCTCGCGCCGCGGCAGCCCTCGCTTTCGCAAAGGCTCAGGACGGTGCGAGCGATTCGCCTGTGATTTCAATGGGATCGAACGGCAGGATTACTCCAAAAGCTTGGGATTACTCTGCCGAGCCTCCCTCGCACTGGACGAGCCAGTCTCCTGGCATCCAGCGCTACGAGCACTCGAACATGGCGGGTGATGAACTCCGCCTCCTTAGCCTGATTGGTAGTCAGGTTTACCGGTTGTCCGATCCCAGATTCAGACGCCAGGCCACGCGTTCGCATGATTCTGACGATCGCGAAACAAACACTGTCTCGCGGAGCGACCATAGCGCAGTTTTTCACGCATGTCACGCTTTCTCATTCGATAATCGTCGCGGGATAGCAGACCCCACCGGTTCCAGGTCCAGCGGTGCCGCCCGCGCGTCCTCTGTCCCGCGACCGGCCAGAAAATGGATCAAATTCCCTTGACCGAAGCCCGCTAGCTGTTACTATGTATGCGAACACTGAACGGAGAGACCCGTGGCCCGGAAACCGAGAAGCAGCGACGAAATCGGCGCCCTGTTGCGCCGCCAGCGGACCGAGGTGCTCGGCAAGGGCCTGCGCGAAATGGCCCGCCAGCTCGGCACGGCCCCGGCTCATCTGACCGACATCGAGCATGGCAACCGTAGCCCGTCCGAGACTCTCCTCGTCAAGATTGCCCGCGCCTACGAGATCGCCGAAGCGGAGCTCCGCTCCGCCTGGAGCAAGCCGGACGAAATCGTCGAGGAAATCGCCAGCCAGGATGCAACCGCCGCCGCCAAAGTTCCTGAGCTGCTCCGCTCCGCCCGCAAGTTCACGCCGTCGCAGTGGGATGCGCTGATCGACGCGGCCAGGAAGCTCGCCACCGGGAAGAAGGGCAAGGGCGACTGATGGCCGGGCGACGGTACGAGTACGGCAAGCTTTTCGAGCCCGCCAGCGGCGGCAAGCTGATCGAGCGGAAGGCGCGACGCTCGCTCGCCTACTGCGTCCACAAGCTCGGACTTCGTGAAACTCCGCTCCCGATCCCGGTCGATCGTTGGATCGAAACGGCCTTCAACATCCGCTTCGGAATCGCGGACCTGTCGCATATCGGCCCCCGCGTGCTCGGCGCGGCCTACCTGCGCGACCGCGAAATCCTCATCTCGGAGAATGCCCTCTTCAACGAAGGCCGGTACCGATTTACCTGTGCCCACGAACTGGCCCACTTCGTGCTCCACGAGCACATCCGCGACCAGTTCAACGACTACGACGAACCGGAGATCATCTTCGACGACGAACTCGAACGCGAGGCGGATCGCTTCGCCGCGGCGTTCCTGATGCCCGTCAACCTCTTCGAGCGCGAGGTGATCGCGATCGCGCAAGGCGTTGGCGCCGACCCACAGGAGTGCCTGATCGAGTTGATGATGCCGACGAACGGGTCGTTCAAGCTGTGGCAGAACATCTTCGTGCCGGCCATCAGCCGTCGTTTCGCCGTCTCGAAGACGGCCGCGCTGATTCGAGCGCACAGTCTGCAGCTCATCGGCAACGACCCGCGAACGCTGATTCCGACGCGGCATTTTCACGACCTGATCCCCAAGCCGATTCCGCCCGTAGTCGCCCCGGAGAATGGCAGCGGATAGGCCGTGTTTTTTTGTTTGCAATGTTCGCTCGTGTGCGAACATAAGAACAACGGAGGACCTGGAATGGTGCTCTACGACTTGACCAAGACGGCGGTCGCTACCGCCGACCAGCCGATACGCCCGCCGAACGAGCCGGAACTACTCGCGATCACGGTGGCGCTGCTGTCGTGCGAAGACCGCAGCTTCAGCGACCTGGCGTGCAGCGCCGTTGAACTCTCGCAGCGGAACTGCCGCCGCGTCGCCGAACTAATCGACGAGCGCACGCCGTCGCTCGCCCGCGAGTTCGGAGGTCCGGTGCTTCTCCGCGCGCGCCTGAAGCATTTGGTCGGCCTGCAGATCTTCCGCGAGTTCCAGTAACGGGAACGACGACTGGACGAGAGTCCAAAAACGCCATGCACAATCCGGCACCGACAACTCCGACCACCGAAGATCTGCTGCAAGTGCTGCAGCAGATCGAAGCGCACCTCGCAGCGCTTCGGGCGGGGACGACGTCGGCACGCCCGGACTGGCTGACCGTCGATGAAGTGGCCGACGAACTCAAATTGTCGCGCGACTCGGTCGAACGTCTCATCGCCTGCGGGCGACTCCAGGCCGCCGAAGTCACCGGCGTCGCCGGCCGGGGACGTCGCCGGCGTTTTCGCATACACCGCGACTGGGTCGACGCGTTCCTCAAGTCCTCGGTGAAACTCCACGCCGCACCACCCAAGGTGCGACGCAGCCGCTCGGTCTCCGAGTCGACCATCGACTTCATCCAGTAACGACTCGAAGTTGCCCACCCGCAGTCTCGACCTGCGGCCAGAGCCGTGACCGCACAACGTTCACAACCCGCCGTAGCCGTTCAATGCTGATCTCTTCGATGTACACGCCGCTCATGCCGGGGATGCTGTGTCCCATGATGCGGTGAATCGCGTGCTGATCACCGGCCTCGTCCGCCCACGTTCGAAACGTGTGCCGCAGGGAGTAGAAGCCGAGGCCGAAGCGCTTGAGTTTCAATTCCTTCAGAAGCGCGTCGAACCAGTCGCTGAGGCGGTCCATATACGTCACCTTCTTGATTTCGTCGCCTTCGCGGCGAACGATCTGTCGTACCAGCGCAAAGCCGCGTTCGCTCCGGAACACGAGCTCCCGCGCCTCCGGTGTCGCCGCCTTTGGCATCAAGCCGTCCAGAACAACCTGAATCGCATCGATCGTCTCCGGCCACAGGGGAACCACGCGTCGTACGGCTGTTTTGGGGCGCTCAAAGTCGATCACTCCGCCTTTCAGATCGACAGCGGCAACCGGAAGCGCCGAACAGTCCGTATTGCCGAACCCGCCGTTGATTCCGAGGAGAATGGCGGGTTTCAGTTGCGGGCTCGCGGCGGTGAGCAGCGACCGAATCTGCTCTGCCGTAAAGAGCCGTTTGCCGACCCGTCGCTCGCGCTCGGCTCTGCTTCGACGAACATCAGCGGCGGAGGGTTTCGCAAACGCGACGCCGAATCGCGGTAGCTGCTCGATGAGTCCCGCCTGGACCGCCCATTTGAACATGGTCTGAATCGCGACAACCGTGTGCGTGATCCCATGCACTCCCAGCGCCTTCTTGCCGCCGATGCCTTGCTTTGCGATCAGGCGCCGGTACTGAAGGAAGTCATCGGCATTCAGACTCGCTACCGGCCGGGCCGGGCCGACCGATCGCGCGAAATGCCGAACCACCCGACGGCAATCCTCGAACCAGCGCGTGCCAATCTGGCCGGTCTCGACGCGCTGCATCTGGTGCATCAGAAACTGATTCCCCATCCCCTTGATCGTCAGCTCCTCGGTTGCGGCGGACGAAGGTTCACGGCCCACGTGCAAATCCTCCGCAATGCGGAGATAATTCTGATGGGCGGTGTCGGGGTCGGCCCAGACACCGAAGAAGTGGAGCTTTCCGAGGATCTTCTTGCACCACTGACCGTTCGGATGAGCAGTCAGCGGGAAGGTCGGATGGGGTTTCTTAGGCTTGCGACGAGAGCGTTTTACCATGACGGCCTCCGCCCGATGTTCGAACCGCTTGGCTGCGTTTCATTCGAGCGTAGATACCTCTGCGGTTGTCGTCAAGGTTGTCGTCACCGTTTTTGGCTTGTCGCTAAAATCGATGCAAGTGCTTTTAGAATAAGAAGTTGCGCCCGTAGCTCAGCAGGATAGAGCAGCGGTTTCCTAAACCGCAGGTCGTTGGTTCGAATCCAATCGGGCGCGTTTTTTCCTTTCGCGAGCCAGCGCGTGCCAGGCGACGTCGATCGGCCGCCTGGTGCGCCGGCCACAATAGTCCTGACAGCGCAGCTGCCGTGCGACCGAAGCCGGTTCCGGTCGAGGCACAACGGAGAGCTTCCCGCCGCGGGACCTTGAATGCACCTGAAGAGGCACCGGCACAAGCACCGGCACAGGTACCAGGGCAGGTACTACGACAGGCACCAGGACAGGATACCGGCACAGGTATCAACACAGGCACGCCCGCGAGGATTGGCGCCGCGCTCGGCGGCGGTTCACGACGGGTCGCAGATCCGTGGCGAAG
This sequence comes from Planctomycetota bacterium, assembly GCA_045863555.1. GTDB lineage: Bacteria > Planctomycetota > Phycisphaerae > UBA1845 > Fen-1342 > JACRLV01. The sequence continues at coordinate 69,164 of BTUU01000017.1, forward strand.
AGGGTGCGGTCGGAAACCGACCGGTCATCGGGCGCTCCCCATCACCCATCCATGAAAGCACCACGGGCTGCGCCGCTCGAAGCCGCGCAGCCCGTGGGTGTGCTCGCTCCCGCCGTCGCGAGTCTTATTTGTCACCGCCGCCGCAGATGCACTCCGGCTGCGTCGCGCTGATGGTCGCACCGCTCAACACTTCCGAACCCGGCGTCGTCTCGAAGAACTCGACGCCGAACAGGCGGTAGTCGCGGCCGAACTGCACGCACTCCCCGTCGCTCCACTCCATTCCCACGCCGAGCATCTGCCCCGCAGCAAGGTCATTGGGCAGGTTCAGCCCGCCGGCGCTGTTGATCGGAACGTCAACGACGAGAAAGACCTGGCCGTCGTTCGGCGGCACGTCCAGGAGCAGAAACTGCTCTGGGCCGTAGGCCTCGGCCGGCGCGCCGTTTCGCATCCGCGCGAAGGCGATGCGGAACTGCTCACACTCGGTCGCGCGCCCTTCTTCGAGCGTGTAATCGGCATCGATGAAGAGACGCATGGTGATCGGATTCCCGGCGGCGTAGCGGTTGGGCATGATCACGCGCCAGCCGATCGCACCCGTGAAGTCAGGTGCATCACCCGCGTCGCCGCCGCCCTGCGGCGCGCCGCTGCTGTCAAAGGCAACCGGCGGCCGGAAGAACTGGTTGACGAACACGCTGAAGAACGCCGGCCCCGGCTCGCCCTGCGGACCCTGCGCGCCGGGCGCACCGTTCGTGCCGTTCGCTCCGTCCGCGCCTGGCGCGCCGGCCGCACCGGGAGGGCCCTGTTCCCCCGCTGGGCCAGGCGCGCCGTCCGCACCAGGTGCTCCCGCCGGTCCCGCCGGCCCCGTCGCTCCTGTTTCTCCCGGCGTACCGGGGGCACCCTGGGCAGATTGTGCGGCGTCCTGCGCCGCGTTGGCTGCATTCTGGGCCGCATTTGCGGCATCCTGCGCGGCCGCGGCCGCGTCCTGCGCGCTGTTGGCCTGGCCGACGGCGTAGAAGGCGGCGAGCGTCGCGCCGGCGCCGAAGAGCAGGTCGCGGCCGTAGTCCTGGAGGAAGAACGCCGCGCCGGGGTTGCACGCCATGCCCGACATCGCAGCGATGGAGCAGCCCACAAGTCCGATGTTCTTCGTGATCTTCCACGTTCGCATGATCGCTGTTCCTTGATCGAGATCGCGGCTGTCCCCGGGGGTCGCCGGAGAACTATTCAACTCCGCACACAGTTCCGAACTCACGCTGCATGACCGCGAAGTCGATCATGTCGACGTCCTGGTCACAGTCGAAGTTCCCCATCTGATACGTTGCGCCGACGAGACGGCCGAAATTGCTCAGCAGGATCGCGAAATCCTGAAGACTGACCTGGTTGTCGAAGTTTACGTCCGCAAGGCACGCGACGGCCTCGATCAACGCCAGACGCACGTTGTCGAAGGCGAGCACGTTACCCGACGCATGGTCGCCGGGAAAACCACCGCCGGCGTAGAACCGGAGCCCCGTCGGCGCGCCGTCCGATCGATCGCCGCCGCCAAGGTAATAACCGGTGAGCGGGTCGGGCGTGAAGGGCGTCGGAGGATCGCCCGATTCGATGTCGGAGATCACCAGCGCCGTCAGCGCGTTCACGGAGTCGAGTTCCAGGTTCAGGGTCAGGTGATACCAGCGGTTCGCCTGGAGATTGCGAAAGGCCGCGCTGGGCACAGGCAGCCCGGCCGCGAACGGGATGTTTCCCGCGCCGTCGTGGCCGACGACGCGGATGGTGAACGTCTCGGCCGTCTGGGTGTTGTCCCAGTACATCAGCAGGACGATCGAGCCCGCGCCCGGGAAGGGCTGGAAGGAGATCGAGCCGGCGTAATTGGTCGTGGGCAGCGCGCCGACGTACTCGACGTTGAAATCGACGTCGAATTGCCAGCAGCCGCCGGTGAAGCCAATCGGGTGCTCGATGCGCGCGAAATCGGCGGACCGGCGGATGCACGCGCCGAACTGCGCGCCGCCATTGGGATTCGTAACGATGCCGAGGTCATTCTCCGCGTAGGTGAAGCAGTCGCCGCCGATGAGCGTGCCCGTCGGCACGAAAAAGGCCTGCTGGCCGGCGAGGGGGACGCCCGCCGCCGACCCGCCGTACGCGGGAGATTCAAAATTCGCGTCGATCTGTGCCGCGGCCGGTGCGGCCACGAGACATGCGACGATGAGACCCGCCCCTCCGAGGAGCAGTCGGGACATAGATCACCTTTCGCTCTCTACGAACGCGCAGCCCAGTAACCGCGTTGACGTGCCCGATCCCTTCAGGTGCAACTTTCGGCGGAAAGCCGTGCGCTCGTCGCACCTCACTGAATCAAATACCCGCCGATCGCAAAAGTCAACCACTGCGGGAGTTACAACACGACATCGGACTCGCGCGAACGCGGTTTCCGCCGGTAATTTCGGGCATCGAACCCTTGGCAACGGGATCGGCTCCGGCCGCGAGGCCCGAAAACTCCTCGAAAGCGGACCGAATCGGCCGGCGGATTCCGGCGCTTGGCGGTCGCGACATCCCTGCGAGTCGACGCACGGGTTCATCGGAATTCCGAGATTGACGTCAACGGCGCTGTAGATTGCCGGCACAGGTCCGTGGACACTGCCGGGTATGAGGACGTTGATCAATCCAAAGAGGGCCGCCCCGGGCCCAAGCTCCCTGTCGACCGACGCCATGTATTCGGCCGTCTGCCGCCGCGATGCGGCGCTGGCGGGGGCCTTTTTTGTCGGCGTGCGAACCACCGGCGTCTTCTGCCGGCCGGGGTGTCCCGCGCGGGCGCCGGCCCGGCAAAACTGCGAATTCTTCACCACGCCGCGTGACGCACTGCTGCGCGGGTTCCGGCCGTGCAAGCGCTGCCGGCCGCTCGATCCCCCCATCGCGGCGCCGCGCTGGGCCCGGCGGCTCGTGGAACGACTCATTGAGGAGCCACTCAACGTGCTGACGTCAGACGACATCCGTGCAGTCGGCGTACATCCATCAACCGCATCCCGTTTTTTCAAGGGACAATTCGGTGCGACGCTCCAGTGCCTCGCCCGCGCGCAGCGCGTCGGGCTCGCCCTGCGCGTGTTGCGGCACGACGGAGAGATGGGCGATGCCGTCGCGTCGAGCGGGTTCGACTCTGAGAGCGGCCTTCGCAAGGCCGTGCAGGAGCTCTTCGGCACAACGCCGGGCGACGCGGCCCGGCGCGGGTTGATGCCGCTCGTCGCACGCTGGCTGAGCACACCGCTGGGGTCGATGCTGGCCGTCGCGGGGGATGACGGGCTGCACCTGCTCGAATTTGTCGACCGTCGGATGCTGGCAACGAATATCGGGCGCGTGCGGGAGCGCGTGCGGCGGCCGATCGTCGCGGGCGATCATGCGGTGATTTCGCAGCTTGAGCGCGAGCTCGGCGAGTATTTCGCGGGGCATCGGTGCGAATTCGAGACGCCGCTGGTCACGAGCGGCACACCGTTCCAGGAGCGTGTTTGGGCCGCGCTGCGGGAGATCCCGCACGGCGAGACTCGGAGCTATGCGGAAATCGCGCGGGTGATCGGCCGGGCAACGGCCGTCCGCGCGGTCGCGGCCGCGAACGGCGACAACCGGCTTGCGATCGTGATTCCGTGTCACCGGGTGATTGGCTCGAACGGGAAGCTGACCGGGTACGGCGGCGGGCTGTGGCGGAAGGAGCGGCTGCTGCAGATCGAGCAGGTGGAGTAACCGGAGGCCCGCCGACGCGGGGCTTCCCCCATTTCGCACGCACGCGTGGTATCCCTCGGGGGCCCGCGAAAAATGCCGTCGCCTCGTGCGACGAATGAGCAATGCCAGGGCTCCAACGCTTTGGCGGCGGTCGGTCCCATTGGTTGTCCACTACGGAAACTCCACCTCCCGCCCGCCGTACTGCGCCTCGTACGTTTCCCCGTAGCCCCCGCCGCTGTGCGGGTTCTCGAAACGCGTCGACTGGCGGTTGAAGTGCAGCTCGACCGTGTCGACCGGGCCGTTGCGCTGCTTGGCGATGATCAGCTCGGCCTTGTTGTCCTCCTCGCCGCCGCCGCCCTCGTCGGGCTTGGCGTAATAGCTCTCCCGGTGCAGCAGCGCGATGACGTCGGCGTCCTGCTCGATCGCGCCGGATTCGCGCAGGTCGCTCATCATCGGCCGGTTGCCGCCGCGGTCGGCCGGCTTGCGGTTGAGCTGGGCCATCGCGATCACCGGCACGCGCAGCTCCTTGGCCAGCGCCTTGAGCCCGCGCGAGACCTCCGCAACCTCGAGCTGACGGCTTTCGGAGCCGGGAACGCTCATGAGCTGCAGGTAGTCGACGAAAATCGCGCGAATATCGTGCTTTCGGGCGGCGATTCGCGCGCGGGCGCGCAATTCGAGGATCGTCAGGCTCGAGGTATCGTCGACCAGCAGGGGCTTATCCCGAATTTCGCCTGCGACGTGCTGGAGCCGCTCGAAATCTCGCCCGTCAAGCCGGCCGCGGCGGAGCTTTTGCGAATCGACGCGGGCGCGGCTGCACAAGATGCGCTGGGCGACCTGCTGGCAGCTCATTTCCAGCGAGAAGAAGAGCACCGGGCGGCCCTCCACCAGGGCCATGTGCTCGGCGATGTTCAGACCCAGGGCCGTTTTCCCCATCGACGGGCGGCCCGCGATGATGATCAGTTCGGAGGGCTGAAAACCGCAGGTAAGTTCGTCGAGCGCGAAGTAGCCGGTCGGCTCGCCGGTGAGGATCGAGCCGTCGAGATCCTGGATTTTCGCGAAAACGTCGTCGATCAGGCTGGGGAGCGCCTGGGCCGCACTGCTGACGCCGCGCTCGGTGACTTCAAATATGTACTTCGAGGCGTTGTCGAGGATGCGCTGCGCGGGCATCCGGTCCTGATACGCCTCGTCAAGCGCCTGCCCCGCCGCGCTGATCAGCGCGCGCAGGAGCGACTTTTCGCGGACGATCGTGGCGTAGTCGCGAACACGGTGCGCCGACGGGACGCTCCCGACGAGATCGGCCAGGAAGTCGTAGCCGCCCAGTGCGTCAAACTGGCCGCGGCGGACGAGTTCATTCCGGATGATGACGCCGTCGATGGCCTTGTTGACGTTCCAGAGATCGACAATGAGCTCGAAGAGCTGGCGGTGCTTCTCGGACCAGAACGCGGCGGAGCCGGCGTCGCGGAGCGTGGTGATCGCCTCGCTGATGGCGCCGGCGTCCAGGAGCATCGACCCCAGCACGGCTCGTTCGGCGTCGAAATCATGCGGCGGCTCGCGGTCCAGCAGCGCCGCGGATGCCTTCGGCCCGCGCGGCGTCCCCCCGCCGGTGGCAGCGCCGTTCGGACCCGCGCTGCCGGAGGCCGCGCCGCCGGCGGGCGTCGTCGTTCCATTCGCGTCGTCCGGCTTTCGACTGTCGGCCATGGCGTGCCTCCTCCCTGAGGGGTGTCGACGGACCTTTCCGGGAAGCGTATCACGGGGGTCAAGGTGGGTGTCAGCTTGTCACAAAACCCGGGCCGCGTCAGCCTCCCCCTCGCGGATCCCGGATTTTCGTCAGAACCCGCTGGGAATCCGCGAAATCGCGTCATTTTCACCGCCCGCTGGCAGCCTCCGCCCCCCTACCGTATACTCCCTGATTCGCTCCGGCCTGACGCTCGGGCGTCAGCGCCGGCCGGTTTTCTCGCAGTCAGTGGGCGGATTCATGATCCTCGCGGCCTGGTATCACATTCTCTTCTCCGTTTTCTTCGCGTTCCTCGCGATCCTGCTCATGCTCGTGATCCTGCTGCAGCGCGGCAAGGGCGTCGGCCTGGCCGGCGCTTTCGGCGGCGCGGGCGGAAACACGGCGTTCGGGGCAAAGACGGGTGACGTGCTGACTTGGGCGACAATCGGCCTCGCCGGCGTGTTCCTCCTGGCCGCGGTCATTCTGAACCTGTTCATCTTCACCCCCCCCGCCTCGACGTTCCGCACGGCCGCTCCGGCAAACAACTCAACGGCGGTCCCCCCCGACTCCGCGGACATGCCGACGCCCCCGCCTTCGCTGCCGCCGACCACGACACCCGCTGTTCCGCCGGCCACGACGCCCGCGTCCGGTCCGACAGCCAGCCCGACCCCGACCCCCGCGACGGCGCCGGCCGCGGATTCGGCGACGCCGGCGACGGGCGAGACGGCACCACAGACGCCGCCCGCGACTGCCCCCGCGGACGGCAACGGCTGATCGAGTGCCGCGGACCGCGGCCGTTCCCATGAGGTTGCGCCGATGATCGTGTCGATGACCGGCTTTGGCGAGGCGCAGCGCGAGGATGCGGCGCACCTCTATCACGTCGAACTCCGCAGCGTCAACAACCGGTATTTCAAGGCATCGATCCGGTTGCCGGAAGAATTCGCCTTCATGGAGGCGGCAATCGAGCAGCTGCTTCGACGAAAGGTATCGCGCGGCAGCCTCACGCTCCGCCTCTTCACCCGCGACCTGAGCGAATCCGCGGCCCAGGACATCAATGTCGCGGCGGTGCGCCATTACCTCACGCAGCTCCGGTCCGTCGCCGGCGATCCGCACGTGCGCATCGACCTGGCGACGCTGGCGACGCTGCCGGGAGTCTGCCAGCCGCACGAGTTGAGCGATGACCAGCGCGGGCGGGCCGAACAACTCGTGCATGGGCTCGTCGAGGAGGCCATCGACAAGCTGACGGCGATGCGCGCGGTCGAGGGCCGGTCGCTCGCGTCGGACCTGCTGAAGAACTGCGCAACGGTGAGCGACAATCTGGCCGCGATCCGGGTCCGCGCGCCGCTCGTGGTTGACGAATACCGGCGGCGGCTGATGACGCGGGTGCAGCAGCTCATTGCCGAAAGCAACGTCGTCCTGGCCGAGACCGACCTGTTGAAGGAAGTCGCAATCTACGCCGAACGCAGCGACATCAGCGAGGAAATCTCGCGGCTCGGATCGCACCTGGAGCAGTTCGCGGCGGCGATCGACAGCCCCGAGCCCGCGGGCCGAAAGCTCGACTTCATCACGCAGGAGATGCTGCGCGAGGCGAATACGATCGGCTCCAAGGCGGGCGACGTCGAGATCGCGCGCTGTACGATCGAGATCAAGGGCGCGATCGACCGGCTCAAGGAGCAGGTCCAGAATGCGGAATAGGGTGGCAAGGTAACAATGTGACAAGGTGAAAAATGGACGGAGTGGAGGCCGGCGCCGGGCCTCCTGTCGCAGCGTCACTTTGTTACGTTGTCACCTTGTTACCTTGTCACCCTGTTACCCTGATATCAGCGTCACGGTTCGCTCATGCTCATCGACACCCACTGCCACCTGACCTACGACCAGCTTGCACCGCAGATTGATGCCGTAATCGTGCGCGCCGCGGCGAGCGGCGTGGAACGGATGATCACGGTCGCCACTACCCCCGCGGATGCGCGACGCGCGGTCGACCTGATGCGCGAGCGCCCGATGATCTCCCTGGCCGCCGGCGTGCATCCGCACGAGGCGGGCAGGATCAGCGAGGGCGAATTCGGCGCGCTGCGCGATCTGCACGCGGGACGCTGGGCGGAAGTTGATGCGCGGCGGCTCGTCGCCGTGGGCGAGACCGGGCTCGATTTCCATTACGACTTCGCGCCGCGCGACGTTCAGGAGCGGGTGTTCCGCGCGCAGCTGGCCCTCGCGTGCGATGTCGGACGCCCGGTCATCATCCATGCCCGCGAGTCGGAGCCGCGGGTATGCGATATCCTCGACGAGTACCCGCAACTGCGCGATCGGGTCGTCTTCCACTGCTTCTCCGGCGACGCCGAACTCGCGCGGCGGATTTTCGATTCCGGCTGGTGGGTCTCCTTCACCGGCGTCGTGACGTTTTCGAACGCCGAGACGATTCGCGCGGCCGCCCGGATCGCGCCGGCCGATCGGTTCATGATCGAGACTGACGCGCCCTACCTTTCGCCGGCGCCGGTCCGGAAGATCCGGCCCTGCGAGCCGGCCTTCGTCGCCCACACCGCGCGTTTCCTCGCCGACCTGCGCGGTGAGTCATTCGACGCCCTCGCCGCCCGAACGACGGCCAACGCAATTCGCTTCTTCGGACTCGCGGCGCAGACCAGCGGAATCTGAGGAGCCGGGCGCGGCCCGGAGACTTCGCCGGTCCCGGGAGGCGCTTCTGGACCCCTTCCGCAGGGTGCCCCCCCGCCGATTCCGGCTCCCCGGACCGGCGCGCACCGATCAACACCGCTCCAATTCGGAAAAAAACAAAATCCGTGAGCGCGTCGGCCGCGAACGGCACTGATGACCTTACGGGATCCACTTGCAGGAGAAACGGCACAATTCGAAATCGACTGATCTCGCACCCGAGGTGTGGGTCGTCACCGATTCCCCGCTCCTCGACCGGGCGCTGACGCAGGTTGCGGAACGAGTCTGCGGGCGCTGCATCCGGAGGCTTCCGATTCACGAGGCGGCGGCCGAGGCCGCGCGCCGACCGCCGCGCATCGCGCTCATTCCGATCCACCTCCTGGCGGCGTTAATCGCAGACTCGGACGCTGCCATGCCCCCGTCGCTCGCCGGCCGCGCGCTGGCCATCGAGCCGTACCCGCCTGCGCCGTCCGACGCAGGACAATCCTGCCCGGCCGGCCTGGGCTCCATTTCGCTGACGCTGTCGATCGATGAGATCGGGCGCGTGATCCGCGCGGCCTGGTTCAGCAACGCGATGCGGCGCACCAGGCCGAAGGGACGGCCCGCATCGCCGCTCGACGTCCTGACGACGCAGGAACAGCGCCTCTTCGAACAGATCGCCCGCGGCTCGACGCTCCAGTCAGCCGCCACGGCACTCTCCATCAGCTACAAGACCGCCGATTCCCGCCGAACGCGCATCTACCGCAAGCTCAACATCACGAACGGGCGCCAGGCCGTGCTCGTCGCCATCCGCGCCGGTCTTGTCTCTGCGTGATCTTGCATAAATGTCCGTCGTTTTGAGCGCCTTTCGCGTCTTTGGCAATAGACCAACAACGACGTAGCGCCGACGACGACCGGCCCCACGGCCCTCGGCGGCCGAGACAAGCCCAGCAACTCAATCAGGCGTTCGACGGAGTCCCGCGGGGCTCCGCGTGGGGCGGTCGCGCGCCGGGAGAAATCCCATGCATGCCCTCACGCTTCTGTTCCTGTCGCCCCTGTTTGTGTTGCCGAGCCCGTCCACGGATTCTGTGCTGCCGCCGCCGCAGCGAATCGAGTACCGGATCCACGCGACGCGCGACGACGAGAATTCTCCGATCGAGTGGACCATTACGGTGGACGTCGCGCCGATCGGACGCGACGGCGGAACGGTCATGTGGAGCATTGTCCGCGCCGGTTTTCACGAGGCTGCGACCGGGTGGACCTGGCAGCACGCGCCGACACCGAAGATTGCGGACTGGTCGATCAAGCATGATGATCCGCTCCAGCCCGAGGCCGGCGAATTCGCTGCGCTGCCGCCGATCGCGGGGACCGCCGCGCCGGAAGGCGAAAACGGTCCGCCGCTCCTATACAGTCTCTCAGGACGTGAACCGACCTCGATCTTGCTGCCGGGGTTCTGGTGGAAACTCGAGTATCAAGGCGAACCCGAGCCGCGATCACAGGGAGCTGGAGAGTCGATGTGGGTCGACAACGAGGACCTGCCGGCGCGCGTGAGGTAGTCGATCGAGAGAAGCAACCTGCACCGCGGATCGCCAGCGAGGTGCCTCCTCCGCCCTGGGCGACCCCGGCGACGCCGCCGCTCAATCCGGCGGCGTCGCCAGCTTCTTCGTGATTCGCCGCTTCGCATCGGTGATCGCGGCCTCCAGACGCTCCACAGCGGCGACCTGTTCCTTCGCCGCAGGGTGGCTTATCGCCACGACCACACGATACTCCGCCTGTTTGAGCCAGCTTACCATGCCCTCGCGGTCATTCGTCTCGAAGCTCCCTACGGCCATTGAGTGCGCAGACGCGGCCCAATCCAGAAGGCACTGGAAGCTCGGCTCCTCGGTCTTCTCATACTCGGCCGAAGCCAGTTCCTCGCCACGCCGCAAGGCGCGCATCGCGTCCGCCGGGCGACCCAGCTTCAGGTATACGCGGCCGGTGCTCGTATACATGCCGACAAGATTGGTCGTATCTTCCCGTGCGATCTCGCCCTCGTGAGCCAGCGTCAGATTCCGCTCGGCGGCGAGTAGCAGTTCGAGCGCCTGCGGGTGCTCGGAACGCGTGAGATGGACGCGGCCGAGCGACGATTGCGAGATCGCGAGCCTGCGCGTCCACTCAGGATCGCCGGGGATTTCGCGCAGAATCTCTTCCGCAAAATCAACCGCGCGCCGCCCGAACTCGATTGCGCGATCGAGCTTCGCATCCCGGATATACGTCGTGCTGAGCCCGACATACGCCGTGTGGAGCATGACGCTGACGATCGGGTCGCCGGCCGGCACGGATTCGCCCAGGCGGCGCGCCTCGTCGAAGAGTTGGATCGCCTGATCAACCCGCGCGCCGTCGCGGGCAACGGCACCCATCCTCGTGTGTCCGCTCATCGCGAGGCCGGCCTGCGCGGTGCGACGGGCCGTGTCGGCGGCGCGCCAGGCGTAGAGCAGGCCGATCACGGCGGCCGTGAGAATCAGCGCGTAGCCAGCGGCCGCGCCGAGAATCCAGCGATAGCGGCGGATGAACTGCCGGAGAAGATAGTGGCGCGAATTTCGACGCGCCTCGACGGCGTCCCCGCGCAGATAGCGCTCCAGTTCGAGCGTGAGGGCGTCGGCCGACTGGTATCGGTCCTCGGGACGGATTCGCAGGGCCATCGAGACGATCGCATCGAGATCGCGATCGACGATCCGGCCGGAATCGCCCGCCCGCCGGTGTGCGAGCGTCACAGCGCGGGCGCTGCGCGCGGGCGTCGATTCAAGCGTTGTGCGGTACGCGTCGTCGAGCGGGTCGACCGCATGGGGCCGCTCCCCGGTGAGCAATTCGAAGAGCACGACGCCGAGCGAATAGATATCGGAACGGGCGTCGACGACGGCCGACCCGCGGGCCTGCTCCGGGCTCATGTAGGCGAGCGTGCCGACGATGATGCCGGGCGTCGAGACAAAGGCGTCGCCCGCGGACTCCGGGATCGAGAGCTTGGCGAGGCCGAAGTCGAGAATCCGGGGGACGCCGTCCGTATCGACCAGAATGTTGGCGGGCTTGATGTCGCGGTGCACGACGCCGCGCAGGTGCGCGTGCTGCACCGCCTTCACGACCTGAAGGAACAGCGCAACGATGTCGCGACAGGACGGCGCCCCCAGCAGGCAGTAATCATCGATGGGAACGCCCTCGACGTACTCCATCGAGAACCAGCAGGTCGCGTCGAGCACGCCCGCATCGAAGAGCGTCACGATGTTCGGATGGTGGAGGCTCGCGAGCTGCACGACCTCCCGCTGAAACCGGCTGCGATCCGGCGCGGCGAATACGCCGGCGTACTGCACCTTGATCGCGACTGTCCGCTGCGCGGCCCGCTGATACGCGCGGTAGACCACGCCCTGCCCGCCGCGGTGAACCTCGCCCAGGATCTCGTATTCGGGAAGAAGCCCGCGGAGCCGCTCCAGCGCCTCCGCGTCGGCGGGTCCCGACTGCCGGCGGGCGCTCTCCGCGGCGGCGAGAATGGCCTCGCGCGTGGCGTCTCGCGCCGCCTCGACGGACGCGGCGGAATGCCTCTTTGCCGCTTCGGCGGTCATTTGGCCTCCTTCGGCGGGTCGGCGGCCCGCCGGGGCGAGGCGCCGCTCAGGTAGCGGCTCGCAGAACCCAGATACTGGCGAAGCTGAATGCAGCCGTGGTAGACGAGCCCTCGGACGCTCTCGGCGCTGCGGCCCATGATCGCGCCGGCCTCCGCGTTCGACTTCCCGCCGAGGACGACCAGTTCGATCGCCCGGCGCCGCTCTTCGGATAGCCGCGCCATGCTGACGCGCACCGCCTCCGACGCATCCCGGAGCGCAACGTCGCTGCTGGGGCTGCGGCAACCCTCGATCGCGAGGAACTCGAACAGGCTGCACACCGACTTCGCATCGTTCCACTCGACGCGCCGGAAGCCGCCCCCGCGCTTGAGCCGCGTCGCCAGGCGGATGGCGCTGGCGGCCCGGTGCGAGATGAGAGTCCGGATCCAGCGATCGAACGACGTCGCATCCGTCTCGCGGAACGTCCCGGCGCTGCGAAACGCCTCGATCCACGTCTCCTGGAGAACATCGTCCGCGCTGATGACCGATCGCAGCCGCGGCGGAACCAGCGAGCCCGTGAACGCCCGATGCGCCTCGGAGAAGCGCAGCAGGCGGTCCGCGAGATCATCCGCCGCAAGCCCGTTTGACCCGTGAAGAGGTGAGCCCATGACAGATCCGATTATTCCAAGAACCGCCGCGTTTTTCCAGCCCGACCATTGACGGCGCTCGACGATCGTCGTAGGTTCCCGTGGGCGTTGCGCGGCCGACCGTGGATTCGCGATAGTCGAAGTCGCGTCGAATTCCGGCGCCGGCCCCGCCGTCCGTCGCCTGCGGGGACCGCTGATGCCCCTCTTTCGCCGGCTGCTCGTACTCGCCCACTCGTACAAGAATCACGAACGCTGCGTCGCCGGCCGCGAAGTCGCCGCCGATGGATGCATCGGACGCTGGCTGCGCCCGATCGGCGAAACCGGCGAGGGCGAACTGCGGCCGCACGAGATGAAGGTGGCCGACGGCTTCCCGGTGCGCGTGCTGGATTTCATCGACGTCCCGCTGCGGGAATACGCCGACGACGCCGTCCACCCGGAAGACTGGCGGATCGACCCGGGGGTCGCGTGGCGGCGCGCCGGACGGTTCGAGCGTGGGGCGCTCGTCGATCTGGAGGAACACCCCGAGGATTTGTGGCTGGAAACGCGCACGCACGTGGATCGGGCGTGCACGGGTTTCGTGCTGAGCCGCCCCGGACACCAGTCGCTTTACCTGATTCGCCCCGCGCGTTTTCGCGTGGAACTCACGTCGCGGATCAGCCGATTCGAGCCTGCACCGCTGCGGCGGCCGCGGGCGAAGTTCGAATACCGTGGGGTCGAGTACGAGATGAATGTAACCGATCCGGTGTTCCTGGACCGATGGTGTCGGGCCGAGCCGCAGCCGGGGCAGCCGCCGGCGGTTGTCAGGCCGGCCTTCGGTGACCGGTGCCTGGTGTGCGTCAGCCTGACGCCGCTGTTCCACGGCTATCATTACAAGGTCGTCGCGACGGTGCTGGAAATCCAATGACCCGGCTGGACGGTGCGTGAATGGGCGAGGCGAGGCCGACGCTGCTGACCATCGGACACTCCGCGCATGACCTGGACGCATTCTTGCGGCTGTTGGGCAAGCACGCGGTGACGGCGATCGCCGATGTAAGGTCGCAGCCGTACAGCCGCATGTACCCGCAGTTCAATCGGGAAACGCTGGCCGCGGCGCTGCGAAACGCGGGCGTGCAGTACGTCTATCTCGGAAAAGAACTCGGAGCGCGGCGCGACGAGCGGGCGGCGTATCGCGAGGGACAGGCGCGGTATGAGCTGATCCGGCCGCTGCCCAGTTTTCGGGAGGGGCTCGAACGCGTCCGCCGCGGGCTTGCATCGCACCGGATCGCGCTCCTGTGCGCCGAAAAGGACCCGTTGACGTGTCATCGCGCGATTCTCGTGTGCCGCGAGCTGCGCGGGGAGCTGGAAATCTCGCACATCCGCGAAGACGGGTCACTCGAATCGACTGCGCAGCTGGAACTCCGCTTGCTCGACGCGGTCGGCCTCGCGCCGGAGAACCTGTTCTGCACGCGGGCCGAATTGATCGAGCAGGCGTACGACCTCCAGGCGGAGCGGATCGCGTACACCGAGAGCGAGAGCGACGCGGTCGCGTCGGAGGAGGCGCCGTGAGCGTGCAGCTCTTTACGATCGGCTTCGGCGAAACGCCCGCGGAGCGCTTCTTCACGCTGCTCCGCGAGGCGGGCGTGCGGCGGGTGATCGACGTCCGGCTCAACAACACGTCGCAGCTCGCGGGATATTCCAAAAAGGAGGACCTGCGCTATTTTCTGAGGGCGATCGGCGACATCGATTACCTGCACGTTCCGGAACTCGCGCCGACACAGGAGATGCTCGACCAGTACAAGAAGCGGAAGGGTGACTGGGCCGAGTATGAGCGCAGGTTCATCGAGCTCATCACCGCGCGGAAGATCGAAACGGTCCTCGCGCCCGAACTCGCCGACCGCGGCTGCCTGTTATGCAGCGAGAAGACGGCGGAGCATTGTCACCGGCGGCTCGTGGCCGAGTACCTCGCGGCACGCTGGACGGGCGTCTCAACCCGGCATCTGACGTGAGCAGCGGACGCCGTACGCGGCCAGGAGCGCCCAACCGGCGAGCATCCCGATACCGCCGATGGGCGTGATCGCGCCCAGGATCTTCACTTCGGTCAGCGCCAGCACATAGAGCGAACCGCTGAAGATGCCCACCCCCGCGAGGAAGCACGCGAGACACGCCGTCTTCAGACGCGGAGAACGGTCCCCCGCCGCCAGCGACAGAGCGGCCATGACGATGGAGTGCGTCAGTTGATAATGCGCGGCGACATTCCAGACGCGCAGCATCTCGTCGCTGATTTTCCCGCGGAGACCGTGATCTCCGAACGCACCGGCGGCGACGGCGATGAAGCCGCTGAGAGCGGCAAGACAGGTCCACATAACCGCCATGGTCGGTGGGAATGGCGGCTTGCGTCAAGCGGCGGCTAGTGCGCTTCGGGCGTACCGGAATTGGACTTCAGGCGAATGGGTCCGCGCTTCACGCCGGGGTCTGACGAATCCACATCCGTCTTCTTGGGCATGCTGATGACGCGGGGCTGTTCAACGACCTCTTCGTCAGCCCCGTCGGGCTCCTTGAGCCAGTCCAGCACGCTGTCCTCGAGCGATTTTTCCTGCGCCGGAACCTGGAATTTGTTCCCGCACTTTTTGCACCGGGCGCTGCGGCCCTGATACTCGGCGGGCAGGCGATACTTCGCTCCGCAGGTCGTGCATTCACACTTGATGTCGCTCACAACTCACCCTTGGCCGCGCTCTCCGCGCGAATACGGTTCTCGCGCGCCGGCGCCCCACGCGACTGGCCCGCTGTCGAACCCCAATTCCGGCTGAGACTGCTACGAAACGAGTTATGAACGAATATGAGAGCGTTTTACAGCGATAAACGGGGCGCTCAGCCATCTCCCGTTCAACATGAGCGTAGCACGTTTCCAGGCCGAATGCAATAAAAATTGCGCCCTAAGCCCGTGGCCCGAAACCGGTTCCGACGAACGTCCGAAACGGGGGCCGGGGGTCGGTTGAAGCGAATGGAAACGCGAACCGGGAGGCGCCCGTGCGGCTTTCCCGGCCGCCGGCCGAAAGCTACACTGTGGCCTCAACCGTCGGGCGGAGCGAATGATCCGTATCAACATTCCGAATCAGATTACGCTCGCCCGGCTGGCCCTGACCATCATCTTCTTTGCCATGCTCACCCTCTACTCGACCGGAAACGCCGGCCGGCAGTGGCTGCTGGACGCATGCTTCTGGCTGTACCTCGTCGCCGCCGTGACGGATATCGTCGATGGCTACCTGGCCCGGACCTGGAAGCAGGTGACATCGTTCGGTCGAGTGGTCGACCCCGTCGTCGACAAGGTGATGGTCTGCGGGGCGTTCGTCTTCTTCGCCAGCTCGCATTTCGTGAACTCGGCCGGCGTGAACGTGACGGGCGTCGAGGCGTGGATGGCGACGCTGATTCTGCTCCGTGAATTGCTCGTGGCGGCGATCCGATCGTTCAGCGAGTCGCACGGGGTCGACTTCGCCGCCAACTGGGTCGGCAAGTTCAAAAGCTTCTTTCAGTTCGCGACCGTCTGCGTGATCCTGGGCGTCCTGGCGTGGTACCCGGAAAAGCTCGCGTGGCTCCGGGTTACGTGCATCTGGATCACGGTCATCGTCACGGCGCTCTCGATCATCGCGTACCTGAAGCGGGCGGAGGCGTTTCTGCTCTCGCGGGGGGCGCTGGCCGGCGATACACCCGCCGCCCCGCAGCCGCCAACCCGGTCTTCCGCCGCGGCCCCAGCGCGGGCCGACAGGGTGTCGGCGTGAGCGGGACGCCGGGGCGCTGGGAGCGCGAGATCTTCCTGACCGTGCTGGGCAGCGGCTACGCGCCGTTCGCATCCGGCTCGTGGGGATCGCTCGCGGCGATCGTGCTCTATGCGGGCGCATGGCTGGGCGCAGCGGCTGCGGGCATCGGGCCGCAGCTCTTCGACCTGCTGATCAACCTGCCGGCCGTGCTGCTGGCAGGCGTGCTGTCGGTCCGCTGGGGCGCGTGGGCGATCGAGCGGTGGGGACGCAAAGACCCCAAGCCGTTCGTGCTCGACGAGTTTGCGGGGCAGTGGGTTGCCCTCCTCGCGCTGCCGCCGGCGATCGGCGCGGGCTGGTGGGGATTCGCCTGCCTTCTCGGGGGGCAGTTCTTCCTCTTCCGACTGATGGACGTGCTCAAACCGCCGCCCGCGAACATCATCGACCGCCGCTGGCCCGCCGGCTGGGGGATCTTCTGCGATGACGTGGTCGCGGGCGTCTATGCGAACGTGCTCGGGCAGCTCGCCTGGAGAACGACGCCGCTGGCCGCGTGGCTGGGCGTGGCGACGAGCGGAACCTGAAGCGGAGCCTGCGTGCAAGACTACATCAACGCGATCATTCTCGGCGTGATCGAGGGGTTGACCGAGTTCCTGCCCATCAGCAGCACGGGACACATGATCATCGCCGCGCCCCTGCTCGGCGTGGACGAGACCAGGCCGCCGTGGAATGTGCTGCTCTGGGTAAGCCAACTCGGCGCGATCGCGGCCGTGGTCGTGCTGACGTGGCGCGTCCTCTGGCAGAAGACCTTTCATCCGCCGTCGCGCGAGTGGCGCGACCATATCGTGACGAAGCTGGTCGCGGCGATGATCCCGACCGTCGTCATCGCCCTGCTCGTCAAGGACCTCGCCGAGGAGTATCTCGAAAACCCGCCCATGGTCGCCGTCGGACTCATCGTCGGAGCGCTCGTCATGGCGGCCATCGACCGCTGGTGTCGGCGGCCCGGCGAAATGGAAGTCGAGCAGATCAGCCTGAAACAGGCGGCGCTGATCGGCGTGATCCAGTGCCTGAGCATGTGGTCGGGGATCTCGCGGGCCGGGGCGACGATCATGGGCGGCATGGCCCTCGGCCTGACGCCGCGCGTCGCAACGGAATTCTCGTTCTATCTCGCGATCCCGACGATGCTGGCCGCGTCGGTGAAGACGCTCTGGTCCCATCGCCACGAGCTGACCGCCGACGGCATCGGGTTGACGCTTGTCGGTACGGGGACGGCGTTCGTCGTCGCGCTCATCGTCGTGGCGGGCTTCCTCCGCTTCGTTCGGACGCAGCGATTCACGCTGTTCGTCGTCTACCGCATCATCCTCGGCGCGGCCGTTCTCGCGTGGTGGTACCGGGAAAGCGCTGCGTAATGTGCACGGGCGGCCCGCCCCGGTATTCCCACGTTATCCCCGGAATTCCGAAAGCCGGCCCCCCTACCGCCGCAGGAACGCGAAAATTCACGGCTGTGCCAAATTAGGCTTTCGCAGGGACGGCCGACTGGATATGCTGCGCTTGGGCGAACCGGGGGAAACATCACCTGGACGGTGAGGGAGTACGCCGCAAAAAACGCCTGAGCTGCCCGCCGGTGAAAAGGTCGTTCCGGGGCGCCGACACGACTCGCCCATGGCCCCGTAGGCCGCCGGATGGCATCGCACAGCCGTGAGCGGCAGGGCTCCCCCGTTCGTACAGAAACGGGGTTGAGCAAGATGGACCGCGGACTCCTCCAGCGCGCCTACGCCGCGCTACCGGTTCCTCTTCAGAACCTGGCCTTCTCTATCCTTGGCTACCGCCTGCGGCGACAGCGCTACGGACCGGCCTTTCGGGAAAAGCTGGCCTGGCTTCGCGAGAGCGAGTGGGCTTCGACCGATGAAATCCGAGCCTACCAGGAGGCACAGCTGCAGGTGATGGTCAGGCACTGCTACGACACGGTCCCCTACTACCGGGACCTGTTCGACGGTCTGCATTTGCGTCCCGATGACATCCGCTCCGCGGCCGATCTTCCAAAGCTGCCGGTGATCAACAAGCACGTCCTCCGAGAGCATCAAGCGCGGTTCTTCTCGCGGGCGTTCGATCGGCGCAAGCTGGCGGCGATTCTGACCTCGGGCACCACCGGCACTCCGCTCATGATGTACTCTTCCGTCGAGGCCCAGGCGTTTCAGTGGGCGATCTGGTGGCGTCACCGGGCGAGGTTCGGCCTGCGCGTCGGAGACCCTTTCCTCACGTTCGGCGCGCGGCAGCCGGTCCCGATTTCGCAGGAGCGCCCCCCATTCTGGCGGAAGAACCACGCGTTCAACCAGACCTACGTCTCGACCTATCATTTCGCGCCGCGCTACATGCCCGCAATCGTCGACTGGCTCAATCGCACCGACTTTGATTTCTACACCGGCTATCCGTCGGCTATGGTGGTGCTCGCGAACTTCATCCGCGATCACGGACTGCGCCCGACCAACCGCCCCAAGTACATCGTCAGCGGCGCGGAGGCGCTGCTGCCGGGATTTCGGAGAACCCTCTCGGCCGTCTTCGGCGTGCCCGTCACGGATCAGTACGGCGCGGCGGAATGCTGCGCGAACATCTCGCAGTGCGAGCGCGGCCATTATCACGAGGACTACGAGTTCGGCCTGATCGAGTATCTCGATCGCGAGGAGGGCCCGGGCCATCGAATCGTCGCCACCGGTTTCGCCAATCCTGCAATGCCCCTGCTGCGCTACGACTTCGGCGACCTCGTCGAAACCAGCGACCGGAACTGCTCCTGCGGGCGTCAGAGCCGGATGATCCGGCACTTCGACGGCCGCACGGTCGATTATGTGCGCACCCCCGACGGGCGGATGGTGGTGGGCATGAACCAGGTTTTCGAGTGGGCTCCCGGTGCCCGCGAAGTTCAGATCGTCCAGGACGAGATCCAGCGGATCGTCGTTCGGATCGTGCGGTTACCGGCGTGGGGACCGGACGACGAGCACGCCCTCCTGCGAGAGTTTCGCAACCGCTGCGGCGAAGCGCTCGCGATCGAATTCCAGTTCGTCGATCACATCCCGCGCTCGGAGTGCGGAAAATTCCGCACGGTCGTCTCGACGCTTCCGCCGGAGTCGGCCACCGAACGCGAACTTCGCGGGGCCGTGGGCGCGCTCGAGTCCTCGTGACTCTGGAATCCAGGGCAGTTTGACGCGACGCACCCGACGCCGGACGATATCCGCGAGAGTTCTGTAGAAATTCGCCGGCCCAAGCGGCCCGGCGCAGCGAAACCACGGGTGAGTTCCATGTTCCTGATGAGATGCTGTCTGATCGCGGCGCTGCTGCACCTCTGCTCGATCGCCCCGGCGGGCGAAAAGCTCTTTGCCTACCGCGAGACCACGCTCGAGAACGGTCTGCGCGTCGTGACGCTCGAGGATTTCTCCTGCCCGATCGTCGCCGTGCACCTGTGGTATCACGTAGGCTCGAAGGACGAAAACCCGGAGCGGCAGGGTTTCGCGCACATGTTCGAGCACATGATGTTCCGCGGAACCGACCGGCTCGGGCCGACCGACCATTTCGACCTGATCCGCAAGTCCGGCGGCGACTGCAACGCGTACACCGCCTTCGATCAGACCGTCTACGTCCAGACGCTGCCCGCGAATCAGCTTGAACTCGCACTCTGGCTCGAAGCCGAGCGGATGACCTTTCTGAAGATTGACCAGACCGCATTCGACACGGAGCGAAAGGTCGTCGAAGAAGAGCGGCGCCTCGGCCTGAACCGCCCGTACGGAACTGTGCCGGAGAAACTGCTCCCGCAGATGCTGAAAGTGCACCCCTATCGCTGGCTGCCGATCGGGAACATCGCCCACCTGCGGGCGGCGTCGGTGGGCGAGCTGCGCGACTTCTGGACGAAGTTCTACGTCCCGAACAACGCCACGCTCGTGATCGTCGGTGCGGTCAAGCACGAGGACGCGCAGAAACTGGTGCAGAAGTACTTCGGCTGGATTCCCCGGTACGACGCCCCGTCCCGCGTGACCGTGACCGAGCCGGCGATCGAGCAGCCCTTTCGCACGACGATCAAGGCCGAGAACGCCCCCGCCCCCATCGTCGCCGTCGCGTTTCGCACCGTGCCCGCGGGCCACGACGACCTGATCCCGCTCCAGATGCTTGGCTCCATCCTCGGCGGCGGCGAAAGCAGCCGCCTTTACCGGCGGCTGGTCGCGAACGAGCAGACCGCGATGGTGGCCGGCGCGGCCGCGTTCTCCCTGGAGCAGGATGGGCTGATCGGGGCGGGCGCTGTCCTGTCGCCGCTCGGAGGCGATCCGGAAAAGGTGCTCGCTGCGATCAACGAGGAGATCGAGCGGATTCGCAAGGAGCCGGTGACGGGCGACGAACTGCTGAAGGCCAGGAACGAGATGCTCAACGGCCTCATCACGCAGAACCTGACTGTGGAGAGCAAGGCCCAGGCGCTCGGTGAAGCGGCGGTCGTTCAGGGCGATCTGTCGCGCGTCAACCGGGAAATGGAACTGATTCGGAAGATCTCCGCCGACGACCTGCTGACGGTCGCGAACCGATATCTCGACCCGAACCGCTCCTACACGGTAACCGTCGAACGGAATCTCCTCGGCACCCTGCTGGGAGGCAAGAAATCGGCGGAAGAATCCGCGCAGATCACGGCCACGCCCGAAACAGAGCCCCCGCCGCCCGGCCGACAGGGCCTCGAGCGCCCGACGGGGTTCCCCACAACGGCGCCGGTCGCGGGTCCGATCGATTTCAAGGTCACACCCGAATTCGAGACCGAAACGCTGGAGAACGGCCTCAAGATCATCGTCGTGCGGAACTCGGAGGTGCCGTACGTCACGGTGCAACTCGGCCTGCGGGCCGGGGCCTGGACGGAGTCGAAGCCGGGCGTCGCGTCGATGGCGATGAACCTGCTCACCAAGGGCACGCAGAATTACACCGATGAGAAACTCGCGACCGAACTGGACACGTACGCCATCTCGCTCGGCGCTTCGGCGAATCTGGACGCAAGCAACATCGTGCTCGGCTGTCTGACGGATCAACTCGAGCGCGGAATGACGCTGATGGCCGAAGTGGTGCGCCGGCCGACGTTCCCCGAGGAAGAATTCGAGAAGAGCCGAAAGCAGGTATTGACCCAGCTCACGATCTCCGCCGCTGAGCACGGCTACGTGGCGGATCGGGAGCTGCGACGGCGGCTCTACGGTGAGCATCCCTACGCGCGAACGGCCGTGGGCGAGCCCTCGGACGTCGAGGCGCTGGAGCCGGGCGACTTCGCGGCGTGGTACCGCCGGTTCATCCGCCCGGATTCGGGCACGCTCATTTTCGCCGGCGACATCGACAAGGCGACCGCCGTCGCGCTCGCAGGGAAGCACTTCGGCGACTGGAAGGCCGAGGGTGACGAGCCGCCGACGGTGCAGCTGCCGGAGATTCCCGAACCCGCCGGCACGCACATCTACCTCGTCGACAAGCCGGGCGTGCAGTGCCAGATCCGCGCTGCGCACATCGGCTTCACGCGCAGCGCGCCGGAGTACTACACCAGCCGCGTCGTCAGCAGCTATTTCGGCGGCGCCTTCAACAGCCGGCTGAATGAGACGATCCGCGTGAAAAAAGGGCTGACATACGGGGCGAGCGGCGGGTGGAGCGCCAGCCGTTTCGCGGGCCAGTTCAGTATCCGGACATTCTCGAAGCTCGAAACCACCGCGCAGGCCGTCCAGGCCATCTTCGACGAACTGGGCCGCCTCAAGAGCGAGCCTCCAACCGACGAGGAACTGGGCGGCACCAAGAGCTACATCCTCGGCAGTTTCGCGGGCGACCGCGAGACGCCGCAGGCGGTCGCCGGCGACCTGTGGATGCTGGAACTCGAGAAACTGCCGCGAGATTACTTCGAGAAGCTGCTGAAGACGGTTTCGGCCACGACCAGGGACCAGTGCGTGGAGCTGGCAAGCCTGGCTGTCCAGCCGGACAAGATGGTGGTGGTGGTGGTCGGTCCGGCCGCCCAGGTCAAGGCGGATCTGGAGAAAATCGCCCCGGTGACGGTCGTCACGCCGGGCGACCGCCCGGCGGACGAGGAGCCGGTCGAGGAGGAGTAGGCGACTGCCCCCCGGAGGGATGTATTTGGGCGCCGGGCGAGGTGTACCGGGCCTCTTGGCGCGGGCCGGGGAATGCCGATACTGATAGTGAGTCTCGAATTCGGGAGAGCAAAGTGGCTGCGGCCAAGCTGAACACATACGAGAAGCAGGCGATGTACAGCATTGTCTGCGCGTGCGTCGCGCTCGCGGCCGCCCTCGGGACGCTCGCGCTGATCTACCTGAAGCTCGATAAGGAAGCGTGGACGGTCTACATGCCCCGAAATGGCAGGGCGTTTCCGGTGATGCTCGCCGGCGTCGCCGCCGCGTGCCTGCTGGGGACGATCGGGTTCTTCGTCGGGTTCTCGAGCGCCGGGCACTCGCGCAACAAGCGATCGAGGCTTTCCTGGCTCGGGTTTTTCCTCAGCGCCGCGGCGATCTCGATCGGGCTGTCGGCGTTCATCTTCTACTATTTCACGCGACTCGATTTCTGACCGCCGCCGACCGGTCGTCGCCGATTGCCGCCGCGCTTCCGGGCGTGCTTCTCCTCCGCGCCGCCGTATACTTCGATGTTCCGTGAGATCACGCATGTCACCGGCTGATCCGCGGCGCGAGGCCCGGGAATGCGACTTATCCGCATTTCGCTTTCGGTCAAATACCGCATCCTCTTCGGCTGCGCGGTGCTGCTGATCGTCGGGGCGGCGCTCTACGTGCCGTGGAACCTGATGGAGGCGCTCGTTCTCGAACAGCCCTTCCGCGAAGCACAGCGCATGGCGGATGAGCATTTCCGCCGCGTGCTGGGTTCGCCCGACCGGACCGGCGACGTGCACGGTCGCGACGTCGGGCTGCTCTCGCTCGACGACGCCCGGCCGCCGACCTTCATCCCGTTCACGCCGAAACTCGACGACGAAGACTCGATCGTCAACCAGTTCGGCGATGACTTCCTCGCGACCGCCTTTCGCCGGTTTCTCCGCCAGCCGTCGCGCGAGTATTACTATGCCTCGCGGATTGAGCCGGACGGCCGACACTTCCGGTACGCCCACTCCGTGCGGGCCACGAAAAGCTGCATGACCTGTCACGACGAGGCCCGGAGCGCCCGCCGCGTCTTCCGCGAAAACGAGCTCGTCGGCATGATCGCCGTGGACGTGCCGACCCGGCAGCTTGAGGAGCAGTTGCTCGCCAACCGGCTGGCGATGTTCGCCGCCGGCGGTCTCGCGGGCATTCTGGCGATTCTCGTGTTCTACGTCATCGTGCAGAGGTTCATCCTCTCGCCGATCGAGGAGCTGCGCGAAGTGGCGCTGCGCGTGACCGAAGGCGATCTGACCGTGCGCTCGGCCGTCGACACCGGCGACGAATTCCAGCAGCTCTCCGACACGCTGAACACCATGCTCGAACGGCTCCGGGCTTCGCAGGACGAACTCCGAAAAGCCAACAAGCTCCTCGACGTCAAGCTCGGCGAAATGGCCGAGACGAATGTCTCGCTCTACGAAGCCAACCGCGTGAAGGGCGAGTTTCTCGCCAACGTCACCCACGAGCTTCGCACGCCGCTCACCAGCATCATCGGATTCGCCGAGCTCCTCCGCGACGCCCCGCCGACGGCCGACGGCGCCAAGACCAACCGCTACATCGAGAACATCCTGATCTCCGGCCGCATTCTGCTGGAGATCATCAACGACCTGCTCGACCTGGCGAAGATCGAGGCCGGCAAGGTCGAGTTGAAGCTGGTGACGGTGCGCGTCGACGAGGCCTGTTCGGCGCTGCTTGACTTCATGCGGCCCCTCGCCGACAAGAAAAACCTGACGCTCACGTTCGAGGCCGACGAGAATCTGCCCATTCTGATCACCGATCGCGGCCGGCTGCGGCAGATCCTTTTCAACCTCCTCTCCAACGCGATCAAGTTCACGCCGGAGGGCGGCCGCGTCATGGTCTTTGCCCGCCGCGAAGCCGAATTCGTCCGCCTCAGCGTCCAAGACACCGGGCCCGGCATCGATCCGGAGCACCAGGCGATGATCTTCGACAAATTCCGCCAGATCGACGCATCGACCACGCGCGAACACGCCGGCACCGGCCTGGGCCTTGCGATCTCAAAGGAACTGACCAGTCTGCTGGGCGGGCAGATCGGCGTCGTGAGCGAACCGGGCAAGGGGGCGACTTTCTGGGTGCTCCTGCCCCACGCCGCGCCGGACCCTGCGCCGCGGCCTCTGCCGTCGCTGGTTTGACGCCCCGGCATCCATCGGCCGGCCCTTGCTACGTGCGCGGCGGCGCGGGATAAGTTTGGAATGAACGAAGGCACTTCCGACCCGGCCGCAACCACGGGCCCGAACTCGACGCGACGGTATCGAATCGCCGGCGCGGCATTCTTGCTGTTGCTCGTGGGTTGGGTCGGATCGCCCGGCCTGGGCTCGACGTGGCTTCAGGGCGACGAGCGGATCTTCATCGTCAACAACCCGGAAGTGACCGGCGCCGACGGAAAGGCGACGCTGCCCGCCCGGGTCGCCCGTCTCTTTACGCACGCCCACGAAGACCTCTATCAGCCCGTGCCGCTGGCGACGTACGCGATCCAGTGGGAACTCGGCGGCGGCGAGGCGTCGGTCTGGTCGATCCGCCTCGTCGACGTGCTGCTCCACGCGGCCAACGCGCTGCTCCTCTGGGCGGTCGCGGCCCTGCTCCTCCAGACGATCCTGGGGCTCGCGGGCGGGACGGCGACGCTGCTGGGCTTCGGCATTGCCTTGATCTGGGCGGTGCATCCCGCGCTCGCACCGGCCTACGCCGCGGATATGGGGCGGACACACCTGCTGTCGTTCGGTTTCGCGCTGGCATCCATTCTGCTTCACCGTCGCGCCCTGGAATCGAAGCACCTCGCGGCGACGATCGGCATGTTCGCGTGCGTCGCGCTGGCGATGATGAGCAAGGTCATTCCGGCGTGGTTCCTCGTCGTGTTCGCGCTGGAAGCGGCGTGGCGCGGCAGTGGACCGGCCCTGCGCTCCCCGCGCGTGTATGCGACGCTCGTCCTCTGTGCGCTGTTCGCGTGGATCAACATCTCCAGCACCCGCGCCGCCGGACTCCTCGAGGACACCGGCGTCGGCCTCTTCGGTGATCCGGTCTCGCGCAGCCTCGTCGCGCTCGCCATCTACTGCGAGCATGCCTTCGCTCCGATCCGGCTCTCGACGTGGTACCCGCCCGATATCGACACCGGCTGGGGATACTGGCGGACGTGGCTGGGTCTCGTCGCGGCTGTCGTCATCCTCGGCGCGATCGTCGCCTGCGCCCGCGGCCGGATGAGCCGGATCACGTCTGTGGGACTCGCCTGGTTCGCCGTGACGCTGCTGCCGGTACTCGGCGTGGTCGGCGCGCGGGCCGCGGCGGCGCAGGATCGATACCTCTACCTGCCGCTGGCCGGGCTGCTCATCGGCGTGATCGGCGGGCTCGCTGTGCTGGCCGAGCGGCGGCGCGCGGCGGCGAGCGTGGCGCGGTCGCTGGTGGGGATCCTCGCGCTGGTCGCCGCGCTGCTCGCGTTCGAGAGCTTCTTCAACGTGCTCGACGCCCGCGACATGCTGGCGCGGGCCGAGCGGGCGCTGGCGCGCGATGCGAACGATCCGCGGCTCCGCGAGTTCGTCGCCATGGCCCACTCGCACGCCCGCGACTACCCGGAGGCTCGGCCGGCGGACTGGAGCCCTGCGGACGCGGAGCAGCGTTTCTTGGCGAAGCTGCACGAGGCAGCCGCTGCGATCGACGCGGGCAGTGCCTATTTCGCCGGTTCGGAAGATCAGGCCGCGGCCCGGCGGCGACTGTCGTGGCAGTACTTCAAGAACCGCATGTTCCGCGAATCGCTGGATCAGGCGCGGGCGGCCGAGACGCTGAGCCCGCACGCACCGATGACGCTGTACCGGCTGGCGCAGACGTACCAGGCGATCGGCGACTGGCGGAGCGAGTTGCAGGCCCTGCTCCAGCTCGAACGAAACCTGCCGGAAGACCCGCAGTTCCGGGCGGACGTGCTGACGGAACTGGGCTCATCGCTGCTGATGGTCTTCGATCAGCCGGCGGCGGCGCTCGAACGGCTGCGGCGGGCGATGGCGACGGGCCGGGGGCGGGCGCTGACGCGCGTCCGGCTGGCGCGGGCGGAGGTGCTGGCGGGGCAGGGCGTGCGCGGGTTTGAGATCGCGCAGGGCGTGCTGCTCGAAAACCCGGAGAACTTCGACGCGGCGACGGTGATCGCGCTGTATCACGCACGGAGCGAGCACTGGGACGAAGCAGATCGCGTCTGCCGCATCCTGCTGTCGCGCGAGCCGACGAACTATGAGATCCTGCGCATCTTCAGCGAGGTGTGCATGCAGCGGGGCGCGATGGAAGACGCGATGGTCGCGTGGCGCGACGCGGTGCGGCTCGATCCGGAGACGGTCGGGTACCGCTCGTTCTTCGTCTGGTCGGCGGCGTGTGCGGATGCGGCGGAGACGGAGCAGTGGATCGCGGAACTGCTGGAGAAGAATCCCGGCGACCGGTTCGCGATGCTGGCACGGATGATGCTGTCGCTGAAGGCGGGTCGCGTCGACGAGGCGGTGGACTGGGTGCGCAAGGCGGCCGAGGGGCCGGCGCTGGTGAAGGCGAATGAGCTGGCGCGGGCGGAACGGACGCTGTTCGGCATGCAGAAACGGGACGAGCGCGGGCCGGAGGCGGATGTCGTGCGGGCGGCGCTGCTGATGGCGATGCAACGCGGCGAGGAGGCGCGGGCGCTGGTCGACGCGTTTGTTCGAGACAACGCGGAGTCACCGTGGGTCGCGCTCGCGAGGTCGATCGCGGCAAGCCCCGCGAGTTCGCAGGCGGCAACGGATCGATAGCAGGCGCGGCGAATTCCGCGAATCGACGCCGCTCTTCGCGCTCCGCTCTCCGCACTTCACTCTTCAGTTTTCGCGCTTCGGTCCTGTTTACGCCGGCTCCATGTTTCCACGGGGGTGCAGCAGGCGCTGGAACCAGGAGCGGAGGGCGTGGTCGTCGGTCGCGACCGCGGTGAACTTCTCGATGGATTGCTGAATCGCCGTGCGGTCGATTTTCGCCGCGCCGGCCAGCTTCTCGAAGCGGGCGAGCGTCATGGCGCCCCACGCGATGGGCAGGCCGCAGAAGGAGCGGAGTTGCCACGCCGTCGCGGGCAGGGCGAGCACGAACTCGGCCCCCTTTTCCAGGCTCTTGCGGGCCTCGACCAGCACCGTCCGGTAGATCTCCCCCGCCGAGACGCGGCCGTCGTCCGCCGTCGGCAGGTAGCGCCGGCCGTGCTTCGAGTCCTTCATCGCGTCCTTGAGGATGTTCACGAGCTGGAGGCCGATGCCGAGCTCGACGGCGACGTTCCGCAGCCGCAGCAGCGCCGGGGCCTTCAGGTGGTCGGCCATCATCTCGCAGAGCATCTCGCCGACGACGCCCGCGACGTAATAACAGTACTCGCGCAGCTCGGCCGAATCGCGCACGGCCGGGTAGGGCTGTGCCCGCTGCTCGCTGCGATCGAGCATGTCCAGCACGCCGCCGATCATCTTCCGGGCGCACGTTTTCGCCGCGGCCGCGTCGGCGGGCGGGAGGGCGTTGATGCGCCGCAGGACTTCCGCCGTGTCGTGCATCAGGGCCCGCTCGGCCGCCAGTTCGCCCAGGGGGCGGAGGGTGGCCTCGTCGAGCGGCTCGTCGGCTCCGGCGAGGACGCGGTCGAAGTGTCGGAGGCAGGGCCGGCGGCGGCCGTCGTCGAGCTGCGGGGCGTCCTCGAGGGTGTCGACGATGCGCATGAGGAGGTAGGCCAGGCCGACGGCCTCGTCGAGGCCGCGGGGCAGCATGGGGATGACGATCGCGTAGGTCCGCGAGACGCCTTTCAGGTGTTGGGTGATAAAAGTGTCCATCGGGTCGGCGAGCACTGTAGCGGAAGCGGGCGGGGACCGGAATACGTCGCACGTCTCGTGAACAGCGTTCGGGTTTCGGCCCGAAACCGCGTTTCCAGCGAATGCGCCCAAGGCGCCCAAACTTCTTTCTCTGTGTGTGCTGGGTTGGGTATCTAATTTATCAGGACGTTGAACGGGGGTTCGGGTTGGGCGGAACCGCGTTTGGAGCGAACTGGCCGAAGGTTGCCAAACTTTTTTCTGCGTGTGTGCCGGGTTGGCAATGTTGGTTATCAGACGTTTCCGCGGATCGCGGGGGTGGGATGGTGGGAACGTGGGAAGGTGGGAAGGGAAGAAGGCAAAGGGCGGCCGTGGCCCAGAGGGGGCGAGGGCAGCGGCGGTGCGTGGGGTGGGCGGCATTTGTAGCAATTCTAGGGGCGCTGCGGAGCGGCGGGCGGGGTTGGGGGCGGAGTTGCGGTACGCGGGTGGGAATTGGCGGATTCTGATGCGAATGGGGTCACTCGGCATGCGGCCGGCAGAGGTTCGAAGAGAACGTCCGCAGATAGACACAGATTTTCGCAGATGAAGAGCAGAGGCGCCGGCGTTCGTTCCATCGGGCGATCGTGGTCGGTAGCGGGCCAATTTCGGCGCGGAAAGTGGGGGCGGGCGGTAAGCTTTTTGTGGGCGCGGCGGCGGCGGATGGGGATAATGCCTCGCTACCTGGATCCGCGCCACTGGCTGGCGCTGGAGGTGCGGTCGTCGGACGGCGAGTCGCGACTGCTGACGCGGCAGGACGACGGGACGATCTCGACGGTGAATACGAGCGTGGTCGCGACGCGGCACGAGCGACGGCAACTGGTACAACTGCAAGCTCGTCATCGGAGACGCCCCGGGCAACTCGGCGCGCTGCCACGCCGAAGCTCGGAATGACCGAGCGCGCGGTTCTGGAAGGGGTTGCGAGATCGTCCGCCGGCGATGGACGATCCGCACGAGCGTGAGCCTACCCGCGCGGCGAAAACAGTGCTCGCAGAGCAGGGGCACCGTGGGAGTGACTCGGAATGAAACAGCGCCACCCGTCCCCAACCGGAAGGAGCGACCGTGAGTGAGCTAGACACATCAGAATTCATCGAAGGAGCCAAGGCGGGTAAGATTCCGGTGCGTGCCCTCGTAGCCAATCATCTATCCGTGGCATGCGACCTCCCCGCGGAGTTGATTCCAGGCCACATGCTGCGTCCGGCATCCGAGGAGGAATTGTCGCTGCTCAAGTCTAGCCCGGGCAACGTCATTGGCGATGATCTAATCCCGCGGGTGTGGCCAGAAGCGATGTTGGTGGTTGAGCGCGTCCGCCCTGCGGGGGTGGGTGGACTGACCGGTGGATTCTTGGCCATCGAACAAGCAGCGAGGCTTACCGAAATCGAGATGGACCTTTCGGTGATGATGGTCGGCGGGCAAATCTGGAAGCACACCACGATTGGGCGTCCGTGGCTTGGGAACCTGTCCCCTATCGTCGAAACGAGAAACGTCGTGACCGCAGACTGGATCTCGTTGATTCAAGACCTGGATCGTCAACTGGCCTTGGTCGAGTCGTCTCACCCCGAGATTCCGAAAGCCGTCGATCTGTTTCGACTAACAACGGCAATCGACCGTCACCATGTGCTCTATCCACTTGGATTATTCATGACGCTGGAGCGCCTGATGACGCATAATCCACAAGGACGATACGATTCGTTGACGCACCAGTTGTCCGCGAAATTCCCACTATTGGAGCGGCGATTTGATAGTCCACTTGATTATTCGGTCTTCACAGGCGGGCTCGATTCGTGCTCTCTGTGGAAATCACTTTACGCATACCGGAGCAAGATCGCCCACGGTGGAACCCTTGATTTCAAGGAGGGCAAGTTGCGGCCGCTGAAGAACTCCACTATTGCGAACACGTTTCTCTTGTCCGCCGCCAAGGCGCTACTCCGGCATGCCTTGAAGGAACCTGCCCTTGTCTTGGATCTACGGAACGTTTGAGCAATTCGACCTGCTTTAGGCGCCCCCCCCCCCGCGGCGAGGCATTGCGATCCGGCCGGCCGCTTTCGTCAAGCGGAGAAATCGATTCGTCGATGACGGGTGGGGCGCGGCGGGGGCGAGGGGCGGGCTAGTATGCCGGTCGGGCGGGCACGGCACTTTTAGTACCCGGCAACCCGCCGAGCCGTAGATTCGCCAGAACACCTTGGGTAGAATGTCAAATGGACTCCTGAGGGGAGATTATCGATGCGGACCTATCTTGCAATAGTCATATTTTTCGTCGCCGCCTTCGGACCGGACGCTCTGGCTGACGTTTGGGGGCAGTCTGGCACGCTGACAGCCGACGGACCTTCTGAATACGACTATTTTGGCACTGCCGTCGCCGCAACAGACGGGTGGCTCTTTATTTCGAGCACGAACGGTGTCTATGTCTACGAGACCACGAACGGCGCGCCAACCCTGCGAGAGGTCGTTCCGATCGCGTTCGCCTATCTGAATCAACATCACCTTCGTGTTTCCGGTGACAGGCTCTATGTCGGCGATCCCGGTGGCGTCGGAAGGGTCCTAGAATATCAACTGCAGGCCGGCTCCTGGAATCACCTAACTGCAACCATCGTCCCTGATGAGCCACCCGGTAGTCCGGTTGACGTGTATGGGTTCGGCCGAGCGATCGCCGCGAGTCCCGACTATCTTGTCATTGGTGCGCCGTCAACGCGAGTTGGCAATCGGGAAGGTGCTGGTGCCGCATACATCTACGAGCGCGTTGGCGACGATTGGGTTCGGGTTGCTCGACTCCTAGACGACGCTCCCGGTGAAACCGAGTACTTTGGCTCGACTCTCTCGATCAACCTGGATGCTATTGCCGTCGGATGCTTCGATTCGGATGACATTCCGCTTGCTGGGAGCGTCACCATCTTCCGGCGCGGCGGAGCGGCGTGGATGCCCGAAGTCGAGCTCGTCAGTTCCGACCCAGCTTCCCGCGAACACTTCGGTGCATACGGCGTCGCGTTCAGTGGTGACGCATTGCTCGTTACATGCCCAAACGACATTTACGGAGGGCTCGTTGACTGCGGTTCGGTCCGTGTGTTCGAGTTCATCGCAGGACATTGGGAGGAGACCCAGATACTCATCGCTTCGGATGCAACCGACGGAACGCAACTCGGCAACTGCATCAGCTCCTCGGCAGAGCGTGTACTTGTTGGGGGCGGCGAGGGTTCCTACCCTGAGACTGCGAGTGCCTATGTGTTCATGAACACCGGCGCAGGGTGGGTCGAAGAATCGCGGCTTCAGTTCGTCCCGGCGCCTTCCCAGGGTTGGCAGATGCGGGTCGGCATAGCGCCAAATCACGCAATCGTCACCGATGTCCACTATTCGGAGGGGAACCGTCTCTGGGCAGGGATCGCCTACGTGTTTGAGTCATACTCCGATTGCGATTCAAACCAAGTTCCGGATTGGCAGGAAATTGCAGACGGAACTGCGCAGGATTGTAACGACAACCAGATCATTGACTCGTGCGAAATCGCCGAGGGGGCCGATGACTGTGACCAGAACGGGATTCCGGATTCATGCGACCTCGAGAACGATGGAGCCGACTGCAACGGCAACGGCCGACTCGATACATGCGACATCAGCGCGGGCACAACAGCGGACGTGAATCAAAACGGCATTCCGGATGAATGCGAGTGCATAGGCGATCTCACCGGCGACCAAGTCGTAGGGCTCGATGACCTCGCGAGGCTGCTATCGAACTTTGGTACGCCGAGTGGAGCAGAATTCCCCGATGGCGACGTTGACGATGACGGCGACGTCGATCTTTCAGACCTGTCGACTCTTCTGGCGCAATTCGGCACAATCTGTCCATGAGAAGGAGGCGTGGTGGCGCTGCTAGGTGAGCGTGCGACGATGTGTGCCATTGCTCTATGAGCAGTGCTCTCGCGGGTGCGGTGTCCGAACTCGACGCCGCTTGCCGCGCGGAAAAAGCGTTGTCGGCGGCCTTGGCCGTCCTTCTGCGGTTCGCCTTCCGACCCGACGGGCTGCGATGTATGCGGATACGACCTGACGGGCAATATGTCCGGGCGATGTCCCGAATGCGGCACGGCTTGTGAAAGTGCGCGATGCGGCGGATTGGCAAGCTAACGGCCGGAGCGGCGATCGCGGTTGCGGTGGCCGCGGTCGCATCGCACGTATGGTGGATGGGAGCCTGGACGCCTGGCGTTGAAATTCACCTGCTTGACGGTACGGTCATTTTCGGGGCGTCGAAGGACGACGCGTCCTGCGTGTGCAAGGGGTTCATTACGCAACCCGAGGCGTGGGTTCGTCGATCGCCGCGATTTGATCTGACGTTGTTTCCGTCCGTGGGGTTCGGCCGTGGGTTCAGTCTTCGCGTTCCTCTCTGGAGTCTCGCGGCGGTGCTCGGGTTCGTCTCCTGGACGATTCTCTACTTCTGCGGTTCGCCTTCCGGCCCGATGGGCTGCGACCAATGCGGCTACGACCTGACCGGCAATGAATCCGGGCGATGTCCCGAATGCGGAGCCGAGATCGAACGCGCAAAGCGTCGCGCATGTCCATCAAACGAGGCCCGCGCCGAATAGGGCCATGACGTGCGCCGCCTCGTGACAGCGTCAATTCGTCCGGCGCCGGCCGTTTCCGAATCTGTCGCCGCCTGCCCCCCGACCGCAGATCCCGCCCGCTCGCCGCAGTCACCGCCAGAATTCACCACGACAGCACGATCGACACTCCGCGTCGCGTCCGCGTGCCGCGTGCGGCCGGTCATCGGGCCGTGGGAACTGCCCTGGAGAACCGCGTCTGTTCGGCTCGCGACCCCCGCGCCGGCCGCGGCCGCGAACCCGCGCTATTGACAACCCCCCGCTTGCCCCCGCGGCGCTCGCCGTCTACGGTCTGCCCGGGCCTGCGTCGCGAAGCCGCGGCCGGGAGAGAGGATCGATGGCCGTCATTCGCGTGCTTTCGCAGACGCTGGTGAACCGCATCGCCGCGGGCGAGTGCGTCGAGCGGCCGGCGAGCGTCGTCAAGGAGCTGGTCGAGAACGCGCTGGACGCGGGGGCGACGCGGATCGACGTCGCGATCCTCGACGGCGGGCGCGAGCTGATCTCGGTCGCGGATGACGGCGTGGGGATGGAGCCCGACGATCTGCGGCTGTCCATTCACCCGCACGCGACGAGCAAGATCCACGCGGACGACGACCTCTTCAACATCCTGACGATGGGCTTCCGCGGCGAGGCGCTGGCGTCGATCGGGTCCGTCTCGCGGCTCACGATCACGTCGCGCACGCGGGGCAGCGACGTCGGGCATGCGATCCGCGTCGAGGGGGGCGAGATCTCCGGGCCGAGCCCCTGCGCCGCCCCGCCGGGGACGACCGTCGAGGTCCGCGATCTTTTCTACGCGGTGCCCGCGCGCCGCAAATTCATGAAGACGCCGTCGACGGAGATGGGCCACATCAGCGAACAGTTCGCCCGCATCGCGCTTGCGCACCCGGGCGTCGAGTTCTCGCTGCGGCACAACGAGCGCCGCGTCCACGACCTGCGCGCGGCGGCCGACCCGCTCCAGCGCATCCGCGACCTGTTCGGCCCGGAAGTGGCCGATGTGCTCATCCCGGTCGAACGGGCGAGCGACGCGGTGACCGTCCGCGGGTACGTCGCCCCGCCCGCCGAGGGCCGCGCCAGCAACAAGTGGGAATACGTCTTCGTCAACGGCCGGTATGTCCGCGACAAATTCGTCGGCCACGCGATCAAGGAGGCGTATCGCAGCCTGATCGACCCGTCGCGCTATCCGATGACGTTCCTGTTCATCTCGATCGACCCGGCCGCGGTGGACGTCAACGTGCACCCGACGAAGATCGAGGTGCGGTGGCGCGATTCGAACTACATGCACGGCCAGGTGCTGGCCACGCTGCGCGAGAAGTTCCTGGCGACGAACCTCGACCACCGGCTGCGCGCGCCCGGCGGCGATGCGTACCGCGACCGCGTGAAGGCGGCGATGGTCGAATTTTTCACGCGTTCGCCGGGGCAGCCGGAGCCGGCGGCCGAATCGCGGCCCTACTCGACCGGGGGCACGGGTGCGACGCGGATCGACCGCGATCGGGCGCTGCAACTCGCCGCGCCGGCCGCCCCGGCGATCCCGCTGGCGTTTCCGGAGCCGCCGCCGTTTGGAGCGCGAGCGCGCGAGGCGGAACCGGAGCCGGCGGGGCCCGCTGACGCGAGCCCCGCTGCGGCGGCGATCGAGCATCCGACGGCGGCGGGGGCGGCGGCGCCGCGGGCGATTCAGCTTCACAATACGTATCTCGTCGCGGAGACGGCGGACGGGCTGATGCTGATCGACCAGCATGCGCTGCACGAGCGGATCCTGTATGAGGAACTCAAGCAGCGGATCGCCGATCGGTCGCTGGAATCGCAGCGGCTGCTGCTGCCGGATGTGATTCGCGTCCCGGCGGAGCGTCTGGAGGCGCTGGAGACGCACGCCGCGATGCTGGGGCGGCTGGGGATCGACCTCACGGCGAGCGGGCCGGGCTCGGTGACGCTGCACGCATTTCCATCGTTTCTCGGACGGCTGGACCGCGAGTCGTTCGTGCGCGACCTGCTCGACCGGCTTTCCGAGCAGGGCGCAAGACCCGCGGCCGACACGCTGCTGCACGAACTCCTGGACATGATGGCGTGCAAGGCGGCGGTGAAGGCGGGCGACCCGCTGACGGGGGAGGAGATCGCGGCGCTGCTCGCGCGGCGTGAGACGGCGGAGCGGAGCAGCCACTGTCCGCACGGTCGGCCGACGACGCTGCACTTTTCGCTGCGCGAGCTGGAGAAGCAGTTCAAGCGCCGATAAACGCGCGCGGGGCGGGTGCGGAGGATCGTGCGCGCGGGGCGGGCGTGCGAAATTCGCCCGGGGGAGTGCGGGGACGGCGTCTTCAAGTGGCGAGGCCGGGCAGCCGAATCAACAACGGTCGGCTGCATACAGGCACTGGCCGCGGGGGACGCGCGTTGAACGTCAAGTACATCAACCCGTTTATCGAGAGTGTCTGCGCCGTCTTCGAGACGATGCTGAACATTTCGCCGAAGCGGGAGCGGGTCCGCATCGCGCAGGAGCCGAAGGAGACGGACCCGCGGATGCTGACGTCGATCGTCGGGATTTCGGGCGGGGCGAGCGGGGTGGTGGCGCTGCGTTTTCCGATGGAGACGGCGCTTCAGCTCGCGGGCAGGTTTCTCGGCACGCACTACACCGAGTCGAACGACGAGGTCATCGACGCGATTTCGGAGCTGGCGAACATGGTGGCGGGATCGGCGAAGGCGAAGTTCGAGCTCAGCCCGGCGCCGCAACTCGGCCTTCCAAGCGTGATCGAGGGGCGCGGCTACAAGGTCCGGTATCCCGCGAAGGCGGCGTGGCTCGAGGTACCGTTCACGTCGTCCGCGGGCGATTTCGCGATGGAAGTCACGTTCAGCGAAGACCTGAAGTAAGGAAGCAAGGCGATGAAAGCACTCGTGGTGGATGATTCGATGACGTTCCGCCGCATCGTGATCAAGTCGCTCGCGGAAATCGGCATCACGGACTACGTCGAAGCCGGCGACGGCGAGGAAGCGCTCGCGGCGACGAAGGCGGCACCGTTCGACGTGATCCTGCTCGACTGGAACATGCCCCGGCTCACGGGGATTGACACGGTCAGGGCGCTGCGCGGCGAGGGCAACAAGACGCCGATCATCATGGTGACGACCGAGGCGGAGAAGACGCGCGTGATCGAAGCGATCCGCGCGGGCGTGAACGACTATCTCATCAAGCCGTTCACGCCGCAGCAGCTCGGCGAAAAGATCAAGGCGATCCTGCCGGTCGCGGCGACGTAGGCGCTGCGACCGACGGACACCGGCGGTGAGGCCCGGCTCGGTAGGAAGATTTGGTAGCGGCCGGGCCCCCCCCCCTTGGGGGCGGGGGGGAGGGGGGGAACGGA
>BTUU01000017.1:105050-136757 GCA_045863555.1 Planctomycetota bacterium
GGCGGTGGGGGGTGGCCCCCCGGGTCCCGGGGGGGGGGGGCCGGGTTTTATCTATCTTTGCTTCGGCGCCGGGCCTCGCCGCATTTCGGGCCGGGCGGAAGGGCTGAATCGGACGCCCTTCGTGCTATCATCTGATTGTTCGGCGCCCGCCGTCGGTCTACTCCGGCGCATCGGCTGAGCTGCAACCCGGAGGGCTCGTGCATGGAGCTGGATGTCGTCAAACCCGAGGCCAGGACCGAGGTCGGGAGCTATTTCGTCGCGAATTACCCCCCCTTCTCGCTCTGGACGCGCGAGCAGATCCCGGCCGCGCTGGACGTGCTGGAGCAGCCGATCGAGGCGCCTGAGGGGCGGCCGCCGCTCGGGCTGTACATGCACATCCCGTTTTGCCGGAAACGGTGCAAATTCTGCTATTTCCGCGTGTACACCGACAAAAACGCGAGCGAGGTCGACGACTACATGGATGCGCTGGCCCGCGAGATCGCCCTGTACAAGGGGCGGCCGCGGCTGGCCGGGCGGGAGTTCGATTTCGTTTACTTCGGCGGGGGGACGCCGTCGTTTCTGAGCAATGACCAGCTATCGCGGCTGGTGGAGCGGATCAACCGGCACTGGCGCTGGGACGCGGCCCGCGAGGTGACGTTCGAGTGCGAGCCGGGGACGCTGAAGCAGAGCAAGCTGGAGACGATCAAGTCGATCGGCGTGACGCGGCTGAGCCTGGGCATCGAGCACTGGGACGACGAGATTCTCGAGGCGAACGGGCGGGCGCACCGGTCGAAGGAGATCGGCGTCGCGTATGCGTGGGCGCGCGAGGTGGGCTTTCGGCAGATCAACGTCGACCTGATCGCGGGGATGGTGGGCGAGACGGAGGGGAAGTG
The DNA here is from genome assembly GCA_045863555.1 of Planctomycetota bacterium. Classification (GTDB taxonomy): domain Bacteria; phylum Planctomycetota; class Phycisphaerae; order UBA1845; family Fen-1342; genus JACRLV01. The sequence continues at coordinate 105,923 of BTUU01000017.1, forward strand.
GAAGGCGGCGGTGGAGAAGACGCTGGCGATGGAGCCGGACAGCGTGACGATCTACCAGATGGAGCTGCCGTTCAATACGACGTTCTCGAAGGAGCAGCGGGATCGCGGCGAGGCGCTGGTGGCCGACTGGGCGACGAAGCGGCGCTGGGTGGGCGAGGCGTTCGCGCTGTTTGAGTCGCAGGGCTACGTGGTGTCGAGCGGGTACACGCTGGTGAAGCCGGGGCCGGACAGCGCGTTTGTCTATCGGGATGCGCTGTGGCGCGGGGGGGACATGCTGGGCACGGGCGTGGCGTCGTTTTCGCACATCGGCGGCGTGCATTTTCAGAACGAGGACAAGTGGGAGGGGTACCTGCCGAAGATCGATGCGGGCGAGCTGCCGATCGCGCGGGCGCTGCCGGTGACGGCGCGCCAGCGGCTGATTCGCGAGTTCGTGCTGCAAATGAAGCTCGGGCGGCTGGATCTGGCGTACTTTCGCGCGAAATTCGGCGTCGACCCGCGGGCGGAGTTTGCGGAGGGGCTGGAGGCGCTCGTGAAGGCGGATGATGCGACGATTGAGGGGGATCGGCTGACGCTTTCGCGGGCGGCGCTGCTGCGGGTGGATGAGCTGCTGCCGCGGTTTTTTGAGCGGGAGCATCGGGGGGTACGGTATACTTGATGGGAGAACCCTGTTTCAGGAGGCTCGGCTCTCAGGAGGCGAATCACCATGAAACTCACGCCTTGGCTGCTTCTTGTCGCGTTAGTTGCAACACAACCGGGGTTCGGCGGTATTTGGACGAGCGTTGACCTGCTCGACCCATCCGACGGCGGCGCTCAGCCTCCGCCCGGCATCCTCTGCGTTGACGTGCTGATCGATGCGGCAGGTGACGTTTGGACGGCGGGAGGAATGCGTGCGTTCGTGACGCCGATGGGGCTCGCCGAGGGGATCACGATCAGGTACAGCGCTATTCCGGATGATCCGAACACGCCGCATCGCGAGTATCTTCTGAACCCCAGTCCCGACGAGCGATTCGTCACGTTTCTGACCAAGCCGCGCGGGCGCGACGATGACGTACGGTACACGGACGGCGGCGCGGCGATCGCGGGCGCATTCATGCCATCCGGTTTGTTCGAAACGGCGTCCGAGACGGAACTTAACGCGGCATGGTATGCCTCGCCGCCCGAGGGGCCGGGATCGCCAAGCGTCGATGGTGCGGTTGCACGCGTCGCCATCGATGCGTCTATGTTCCTGAGTCGCCACCCGCTGTTCGAGGCTTTCCATGTGGGGCCGCCACGCTCCGCGACCGGTCCGATCCTAGTCGAGAGCAGTACGGATGAAGGCGTGGACGGTACGATCAATGTCGGTTTTGACACTCCAACCCCTAACGGCACTGACTGGGCAGTGTGGTACACGGAGATTCCCGAACCGAGTTCGGCAGTCTTCCTATCGCTGGGCATCGTGGTCTTCCGCCGCATCCAGCGCCTTCGAGGGTAACTCCGATGAGAACGACGCTCGCTCTAAGCCTGTTTGCGCTGGGCGCGGCAGTGCGGGTCTATTCAAGCGTCACAACGATGGTCGATCTGCTCGATTCCTCCGACGATGGTGCTCAGCCGCCGCCGGGGATTCTCTGCGTCGATGAGTTGATCGACATGAGTCGCGATGACGTCTGGACAGCGGGCGGGATGCGTGCGTTTGTGACGCCCGCGGGGCTGCTCGACGGCGTCACGATTCGATACAGCGCCGTACCGGACGATCCCAACACGCCGCACATCGAAACCCTGCTGAGCCCGGGGACCGCCGATCGGTTTGTTACGTTCGTGTCGCAGCCGCGCGAGCGCGATGCCGAGAATCGGTACGTCACCAGCGGAGCGCAAGTCGCGGGCCGCTTCAGTCCGACGGCGCCGATCGAACGGGCGACGGATACGGAGTTTAATGCCGCGTGGTTTCCGTCGCCGCCGCCCAATTCTACGTCGCCGAGCGTCGACGGCGCGGTCGCACGGATCGCGATCGACGTGTCCACGTTGTTGGCAAACCACCCGCTGTTGGAGGCGTTTCACGTCGGTGATCCGGGTGCCGCCACGGGACCGATTGTTCTCGAAAGCCGCACGAATGAAGGCGTGCCCGGCACGGTCAACGCCAGCTTTGACGCCGTGTTTTTCCAGGGCATCGACTGGGCGGTGTGGTACACGGAGGTTCCGGAGCCGAGTTCGGTTGTGCTGTTTTCGCTCGGTATTACGGTCCTCCGCCGCCTGGAGCGCCAGCGAGTTTCAATTCTCGCCCAGGTCTGTCGGACGCTATCATCCTCCACTGTCGGCGGGTGAGGGGGCGGCGGTTGGGGCGGACCGAAAACCCGGACGTGCTGCTACGAATTCTTCGATGCCGGGAAGGAGCCGATCGTGGAGAAGGTGCAGGGGTACGACGTTGTCGTCATCGGCGGCGGGCCGGCGGGCTCGACCGCGGCCGCGGTTCTCGGGGGGCACGGGCGGCGGACGCTGGTGGTCGAGCGGGCGGACTTTCCGCGGTTTCACATCGGCGAGTCGCTGATGCCCGAGACGTACTGGGTCTTCAAGCGGATCGGCATGCTCGAGAAGCTCAGGAAGAGCCACTTCGTCAAGAAATACAGCGTGAAATTCGTCACCGCGAGCGGCAAGGAGTCCGCGCCGTTCTATTTTGACGACCTGAACCCGCACGAATGCTCGCAGACGTGGCAGGTGCTGCGGAGCGAGTTTGACCAGATGATGCTGGAGAACGCCGAGGAGCGCGGGGCGACGGTCTGGCGCAAATGCAACGTGGTCGACATTCTCGAGGAGCCGAGTGCCAGCAACACAGGGCGGGCAGAATGCCCACCCCACCCATCGGGGAATGACGGCGCGGGAGCATCGAGCCTGCCGCGCGTAAAGGGCGTCGTGGTCCAACGTGAGGACGGCACGACGGTCGAAGTGCCCGCGAAGGTCGTCGTGGATGCGACGGGCACGAATGCGATGCTCTCGCGGCGGTACAAAATCCGCCAGCCGGACCCGGAATTGCGCAAGGCGGGCGTTTTTGCACACTACAAAGGTGCGTATCGCGACCCCGGGGCCCGCGACGAGGGCGCGACGCTGGTGCTGGCCGTGCCGGGCGTGGCCGGGTGGTTCTGGTATATCCCGCTGCCCAACGACATCGTCTCGATCGGCGTCGTGGCCGAGATCGACTATTTGCTGAAGAACCGCGGCAGCCCGGAGAAGGTGCTCGACGAGGAGATCCAGCGCTGCACGACCGTGGCCAAGCGGCTGGAGAACGCCGAACGCGTCTCGCCGGTGCACGTGATCAGCGACTACTCGTACAACTCGAAGGTCTGCGCGGGCGACGGCTGGGTGCTGGTGGGCGATGCGTTCACGTTCCTCGACCCGATGTACTCCTCGGGCGTCTGGCTGGCGCTGAAGAGCGGGGAACTCGCGGGAGACGCGATCCACGACGCGCTGACGGCCGGCGACACGTCGGCGGCGCGGCTCAGCGTCTGGGGAGACCCGTTCTACGCGGGCGTGCAGGCCGTGCGGAAGATGGTGTACGCGTTCTACTCGCCGGATTTTTCGTTCGGCAAATTCATCCGCGCGCACCCCGAGTTCAAGAACAACGTGACCGAGGTGCTGATCGGCGACGTCTTCCGGCCCGAGGTGCACAAACTGTTCGAGCCGATGGGCCAGTACTTTCCGGTGCCGGAGGATATCCGGCTGGAGGGGGCGCGCTAATGCACGCGCGACTGCTGGTCACGGTGGCGGCCGCACTCGTCGTCGGCGACATTCCAGCCGCGCTGACGAATGACACGCCGGGTCCGAATTCCACTCACCCCCCGGTCCGGATAAACTCCACCCGATGGATGCCCTGCCGCTGCGGCTCAAGCCCGTGCGACCCTGGTTTCGCACCGCCCTGCCCGTGATCTGGGGTGCGGCCACGCTCGGGTCGATGGCGAACCCCGGCGACGAATACGGGATGCTGCTCGGCAGCGCCATCGTCGGATTCTGGCCGCTCTTCTTCCTCCCGAGCCTCAGCAGCGTGCAGGCAGCCTTCCCCTTCGTCGTGGCGATCGGTGGGGCGACAATGTTCGGGCTGGGCTGGTTGTTTGACCGGGTGCGCGTGCCCAAACGGGTCTGGGCGTGCATCTGGTTGCTGCTGGCCGCGGCGATCTGCTGGAAGATGCTGTCGGCCTATCCGAGCCTTGAGCGTGCCCGGTCCAAGAACGGCTCGATCGAAGCGTATGTCTTCGCCTCGCTCAATTTCAGCCTCTATCTGTGCTGCATCCTGCTGCCGGTCGTCACGCTGGTCTTCCGGCTGAACCGCTACCGCCCGCCGCGCGGCAAGTGCGCGAAGTGCGGCTACAACCTCACGGGATCGCCCGGGCCGCTGTGCCCGGAATGCGGCGACGACGTGCGGGATTGCCTGCCGCTTGAAACGCCGGCGGCCGCGGCGCAGCCCCGTTGACTGCGCCGCGCTCCGCTGTTCTCAGCAGGCCGTGCCAAACTGTGACAGCAGCGTCGAGAGATCCGTCAGGTCGACGTCGCCGTCGCCGTCGAGATCACCGTCGCCGTGCCCCGCTCCGCTCGGCATTCCGTAGTGACTGAGCAGCATCGCCAGGTCCGTCAGGTCGACCGATCCGTTGCCGTCGAGGTCCGCCGGGCACTGGTTCACTTCGACCGCGGCAGCGGCCATCTCCTCCGGCGGGCACTTGCCGTTGGCGTCCCAGAGATCGTAGAGCATCTGCCCCGGCCCGCCGGTGCTGCCGTTGTCGCGCAGGAACTCGACGAATTCCTTGCTGATGGACTGGTAGACCAGCGCGACCTCGGCCCGGACCGCCGCCTCGGGAATCGCGTAGACGGTCTCGTCCCAGTTCTGGCCGTCGGCGTAGGTCGCGCCGACCGGCGCAGCGCCGACCGCGGCGTAGGCCGCGTTGGAGAATCCGAGCGGCGGGATGCGGTTGTCCTTGGCGATCGCGTTGTTGAGCGCGAAGTGGAACTCGGTGCCGGCGGGCAGGCCGACAACCGCGGCGATGTTCTCGCCGATCACGGGGATCGACTCGTAGACCTTCAGGGCCGCGTCGTGCGTGAGGTCGCCGGTATCAGCGTCCCAGCGGCCGGATTCACCGACCAGCGCGCCGACGGAATCGTAGAACCGGACCTGGAGCCACATGCGGCGGCCCTCGGGATAGCCCGTGGGCAGCTTGTGGCCGGTCAGGTTCGTGACCTTCACTTCGAGGTTCGCGCCGTCGACTTCGAGGTCGAGTCGGGCGGCGTTCTGAAGCATGAAGCGGGCCCGCTCCGCGCCGACGGAGAGCGCGTAGGTGTCGATATTCGGTTCGAGAAGTCCGAGCACGGTCGGGAGCCAGACGCTTCCGCCGGTCATGTCGTGGAGCGGCAGGTCGCTGCGGATCGGCGCTTCGGGCAGGTAGCAGCCCGCGCCGGTCACGGCCCGCATGTGGCAGTCCTGGCAGGACGCGACGTACTCGCGGTTTCCGCCCATGACGGGGTTGTAGACGCCCTGGGGCGTGTTGTAGGCGCTGTAGAACCACTCGCTGTAGGTTCGCTCGACGGGACCGATCTGGTGCGCGCCGAACATCGTCGCCTTCGCGTTCAGAGGGCCGGGCAGATAGCTCCCGTCGGGCTGGCGCTCGAAGACGGGGTTGGAGACGTCGTGGCAGGTTCCGCAGAGGGCGGCCTCGCGGTGGAAAGGCGAGTAGAGCGTTGCGTGCGGCGCGACGGGGTCGTTGAACGGGCCGCGCCGGACGCCGGCATCGGGATCGATGACGAACTGGCCTGAGCCGAACGTCGTCGGGACGTCGTGGAGCGCGGCGAGAATCGCCTGGTCCTCCGTGGGACTGACGCCCGCCTCGTAGATCGGGTCGACCATGCGGTGGCAGAGATCGCAGCTCACGCCGATCAGGTCGGCGGAGTGGAGTTGCGATCCGTCGGTCGGCGTGGAGCGTCCGGCGAGCCAGCCGCGGTTCATGTGGCAGCGGAGGCAGAGATCGCCGGACTCCGGGGCGTCGTGGTTGGCGATTTCGAGCGCGGCAAGGAAGATCGGATCGATCGACGCGTGCGCCATCAGATTGCCGCGCCAGTTGAACGCCGGCTCGACCGCCTCGTCATAGTCGCCGTGGCAGAACCGACAGTCTGACGGCTTGTTCAGGGGAGCCGCGCCGAGGGGCTGCGTGCCCGGCAGGTCGAAATCGCGGAGGGTCGTCGGTACGCGGCCGACGGCGGTGGATGTGATGGTGAAGAACGGACTCAGCCCCGTGCCCACGTTTCCCGTGGGGTCGAGGGCCTCGACGCGAATGCGCGCCTGCGTGGTCGGTCGATTCGGAACGAACCAGACGAGTTCGCCGGTGTTCTCGAGGCCGAGGCCGATCGGGTCGTACACGACGCCGCCGTCGTAGGAGGCGTAGACGTGGACGATGGCGACGGTTCCGCTGTTGTCCGTCGCCGTCCACTGGATCGTCTGGGGGAGCGAGCTGCCCAACTGGACACCGGCAGTCGGGAAAGTCACGGTGACGGTCGGCGGCGTGACGTCCGCACCCGCTTCCGGCGTCAGATAATTCGTGATCAGCGCGAGGTTCACGTTCGTCGCCTGGCCGACGTTGCCGGCGGTGAGGCCGGGGAAGGTCGGGATGTTCGCGTAGAGGCCCTGGGGATCGAGGATCTCGATGACGCTGGCGAAGCCGTCGCCGTCCGAGTCGATTCCGCCGAGGGCCAGGATCTCGCTCGACGAGCGGTTGGGTGTGGCTTCTACCGCAAGGCCGTAGGGATTTCGCGCACCCCCGCCGTTGAAGTTGTAGTGGCAGACGCCGCAGTGCTGGCTGCCGTTCAGCACGTCCAGCCGGGTGCCGACGGCCTGCGGATAGGCGGTGAAGAAGTTCCGCCGGTACGTCTGCCGGCCGGACGCGGCCGGTACGTTGATCAGGAGCGTGCCCACCAGCAGTGCGGCGATGAAGAGGCCGCGCTGGAGCGGAGTGCGAAGTGGTTCGTGCATGACCGCCCTCCCGGGGTGTTTGAGGTGGCCGCGCAGCGTCGGAGCGAACGCGTGAAGTGGCGCGGCGAGCCGGGAGACGGACAGCAATTCTGGTTCCGCGCGTGCAGAAACTGCACAGAAATCTTGTGAATCGCATTCTAGCGACCTGGAAATCGGCGGCAACGCGACACCGCGGAGCGGATAAAATCCAGCGTACTTGCAATACGCGAATCCGGATTGAAATCTCGGGATAGTCGTCTCGCGCAAGAACTACGCGGATCGTCGCAAGCGGACGTGCGGCAGCGCTCGCAGCCACGTTGGTGTGCCCAGCCCAACCCTGGCCGAGTTGCTGCCGCCTTTTTATTGGACCGTCGCGATGGTCTCGTCCGACGGGGAGAGCTCGACGGGAACGCGCGTCCGGCCGCTGCGCACCGTGGGGGCGGGGAAGCGACACACGCCCGCCCGCGTGGGCACGATGATGTAACTGTGCACGCGTTCGGCGGTATCGGCGAGGGGTGCGGAGTAGTGCAGCGATCCGACGCGCCGCTGCTCGAGCTTTCCGACGACGGCGAAATCGCGCGGTGCGTCGGCGAGCGTCACGCAGTTGGCCGGGATGCGCTGCTGCCAGTCAAGCGTGCCGGCGAACCGCGGAAACGCGATCGTTTCTTCCACGAGGATCGGCGTGCCGGCCGGAACGGGGAGGTCCGCCGACAGCGGTATGCGGTTGTACTCCGGCATCCGGTCGACCTCGCTCTGGGGCTCGGACGCGTCGTCTTCGATTTGCGCCCACTCGATGGGCCGTTCGAGTCGATAGAGCCGCCGCTGAACGCGGATGCGCTCTTCCGTCGGCGATGGGCCGGCGGCCGCTGCATCGACGGGGGTGCGGATGACGGTCGCGGCCGGGACACGGCCGTCGGGGGTCGTGAGTTCGACCCGAAGCGTCCCGCGCAGCGGCGCGGCGACTTCGAATTCAACCGCGATCCGGGTCGCGGAGCGCGGTTCGATGGCGACTGTGAATGCACCGTCGGCGTCGGCGAGCGCCCGGCCCGAGGCGTCGAGCGCGCGGATGATCCGCAGGCCGGCGGGAGGCTTGAAGGCCAGCGACGTCGCCAGGGGCGAGTCGCCGCGATGGTCGATCCGCACGAGGCCGAACATGCGGTCGCCCACCTCGACGGAGGGCGGGAATTCGAGCGTGAGTTCGGCGCTGCGGCGCGTGTCGATCAGATGCGCGCCGCGGGCGAGCGAGCCATCCGCGCGGGCGGCGATGACTTCGAGCCGAAAACGCCCCTGGCGCGAGGGGATTGCGGGGCTGACGGTGACCTCGCCGCCCGCGAGCGCCGCGTCCGCCCAGATCGCGGCACTTGCGGCGAGGTGCAGCACGGTCGCCGAGTCGAACGGCTCGGCCGCGGCGGGGGTGAGAACCGGTCCGCCGTCGCCGGGACCGCCCGCGAAGGATGCACCGTCGACGCGCAGCCGCGGCACGCCGCCGCTGCGATCGGGCGAGGTCTCCGGCGGCGTCCACAGGTGGCGGCCGGGCGGCTCGATGGGCATGAGCCGTGAGACGACCGTGGCCCCGCGCAGGTCCGCGCCGTCGAGGCTGACCTTGAAGTTCTTGACTCCGCCGAGGATCGTCTCGGAGGACGTCTCGGTGAGCGTGAGCGCCGGCTCGGGCGCGAGCTCGACATCGCAGCCGGCGACGATCCGCGGCCGACCATCGTCGAATCGGACGGCGTATACGCGAATCGGACGGCCCGCGGGCGCGGGGGCGGCCAGGTCGATGGAGGCTTCACCATCGGCTGGTCCGACGTCGACGCGGGCGCCGCCGAGGGGATCGAGGCCCGCCGCGATGACAAAAAGCGACTGAGGCGACTCGCTCGATGCGGTCACGCGAACGGAATCGCTCCCCCCCTGCCGCACGGCGCGGAGAGAGACGAGAGACTCGACGGGCCGATCGGCGGGTGCGCCGACGGTGATTTCGCGCGCGAAGGTTCCCGCTGAATCGGAGACGCCGTCGAACGTCAGCGTGGCACGGTGCCGTCCCGGGATCGCGGGGATCCATTCGGCGGTGCGCAGTCCGGCGGCGCTTTCGTAGATCGCGAGCTCGCGCCGGCGGCCGTCCGGGCCTGCGATTTCCACGCGCGGGGGGCCGGCGACCACGCCGGCCGCGTCGAACCAGCCCAGCGAGAGATGCGTCGGCATGCCGACGATCGGGCGCTCCGCATCGACTTCCACCCACGCGTGCAGCGGCTGCGGCGCGATCATGACCGGCGCCTCCGCCACGGCCGGGCGGCGATCGGGATTGAACGAGGTGAGCCGCAGCAGGACGGACTTGGGGCCCTCGGGAAGACCGAGCGCTCCGACATTCGTGGCCAGATCGCGGCGGCCCTCGACGGGCATCTTCTCGCGGCGCGATACCGGGCGGGCGGCGAACTGCGGCTGCGATTCCGTCGGCCAGCGCGACGCGTTTGTGACGAGTTCGATGGGCTGTCCGCCGACGGGCCCGCCGCCGATCCACTCGGTGCGCAGCCGGAGGGGCACGGGACCGAGGAGCCGCGCCAGGTGCGGCGGCATCTGGACGACCGCGCGGACCGTGGGATCATCGAGCGGCTCGACGGCCACGCCGGCCCTGCGATAGAGCTGGTCGAGCGTCTGACCGGAGGCGCGGACGATCGCCTGAATCGTCTTGCCCGCCATCTCCGGCGTGGCGCGGATGCGCGTGAAAAAGAAACCTCGCTCATCAACCGGGGCGCGGCTCTCCGCGACCACGCGCTCCGCCGGATCGACGAGAGCGATCTCCAGCGACGTTGCGGCGGATCGGCGGTCGGGCCGGGCCGCCAGCGGAACGGCGCCCGCGATGACGATCTCCTCGCCGACGCGCGGCGCGGCGGGCGACAGACTCAGGAGCACGCCCGGCGGCAGGCCCGCCCGCTCGACGCCGCCGGGGATGACGCCGCGGCAGACCGCGAGCGTTTCGCCGCGGCGGACGACGCAGGTCCAGCGGCGATCGCGAAGCAGGCGCGACTCCGGCGGCAGCGGGAAGGCGGCGACACCGCCGCGCACCGCGAGCACGATCGGGGAGAGCGCTCCGTGCATCCAGAAGCGCGCCTCCGCCTCTCCCGAACCGCCGACCAGCAGCAGACCGGCATCGCGGCCGGTGAAAACGGCCGCGTCGAGCGAATCGACCACGAGCAGGCGCTTTGACACGACCTCGCGCCCGGCCGCATCGCGTCCGCGCGCGATGATCACGTAGCTTCCGGCGGAGAGCGCGTCGTCGATTCTCAGTGCGCGCTCGCGCTCGCCGGCGCCGGGTGGGAGCGCGCCGTTCGCGGCGACCGCGCCCTCTTCTGGAAGCAGCGATTCGGAGAATTGGCCGCGCTGCGATTCGAGCCAGGCGGGAAAATCAACGCGGCGGATTTCGACGGCGGCGGCCGCGACGTTCGCCGCGCGAATCACGACGCCCGCCGCGTGCTCCGCCCGCACGCGCTGCGGGATGTCGATCTCAAAGCGAGGTTCGCGCAGGGCCCGCAGGCCGCGCTCGGCCGCAACCGTCAGGTCACCGACGGGAGCGCGGGCGACGCGCTCGTAGTGTTCCGCCGCGGCCTCGATCGCGCCGGTCGCGGCGAGGTCATCGGCGAGCAGCAGGTTCGCCCGGGCAACCGTCCGATCGACGGGGGCGAGCGCCGCCACGGGGCGCAGCAGCGCAAGCGCCTCGTCGCGCCGGTCGCCCGCGCCGAGAAGGAGCGTGCCCAGCGCGACGTCGATCTTCGCCAGCGTCTGCTCGGACGCCGGAAGCGTCTCGGCGACGGCGCGCAGGTCGCGAATCCGCCGCTCGCGCACGGCGTTGGCCGCGGGGATGCCCGCCGGAACGGGCTCGTTGAATTGTGCGGGCGTCATCGACCACTCGTTGTGGATCGCCCACGCCTCCGCCTGCGCCGCGAGGGCCTCCAGCCGCGCCGCGGGGCGCTCCTGGCGGGCGAACCCGTCTTCCGCGAGAGCGAGATTGTCCAGCGCGGCCGCGGATTCGTTCAGCGCCAGATGTCCGAGACCGAGGGCGAGGCGCAGATCGGGCCGCTCGCCGAGCTGCGGCGCGCCGAAGATGAGCCGGGTCAGCCGGCCGCGGCCGTCGACCCACTCGGTGCGGCTCTCACCGCGGATGGTCGCCATCGAAGCCAGGGCCTCGGCATCGAGACTCAGGCGGTCGTCCGGCGCGCTGACGAGCGTCCGCGCCTCGGCCAGCGCCTGGGTGAAGCGGCCCTCGTCGTAGGCGGCGAATGCATCGGCCAGCGCCGGAGACCAGCCGGGGGGCACATCCGCACGGGCCGCGGCGGCCGTCGCACAGGGTATCAGCAGCAGAAGCAGGCGAAGCGCGCGATGATGCAAGGTGACGAGTCCTCCCGGCCCTGGGTTCGTGATCATTCTACGCGCGGCGGCAAGCCTCTACCGGCTCCGCACGAACTGCTCCGGCCGCAGCCCGGCGCGGTCCAGCACGGGGTGGATGTCCTTGAGAAAGCGCTGGGCATCGGTGTAGTAGCCGGCCGTCGCCGCGAGGCTCGGCATCAATCCGCGCCAGAACGCGTTGAAACGCTCCATGAGCGCCTCGCGCAGGTACTTGGCGACCATGCTTGCCAGGGCGACCGGCAGACGTCGCTTGTCCGCGTCGATGCTGAAGTCGATGTACCAGTCGGTCTCCTGCGTGCTCAGGCGGTAGCGGCTCACGTCCTCGGACTGCTCCAGGATGTGCACGTGCCGGTCGGGGAATGCGTCGGCCAGGAGGCCGCGGTAGTCCTCGCGGCCGCCCAGGCGGTCGACGTGAACGATCAGGTCGCTGCGCCCCGCCAGATCGCCGGCGTGGGCAATCAGCCGCAGCACCTGCTCGACGAGCACCGCGCCCTTGTTTCGCGTCACGCCGATGCGCCGGTTGTACCGCACCTCGTTGACCACTTCCGCTCGCAGACCGACGCAGCGCACGCCGGCTTCGTCCATCGACAGGCTGAGGCGGTCGGCCACCGCCTGGTATTTCGAACGCAGCGGGTCGAGCGGCAGCGGGGTGTTGAGGTCGCGATACCACGGCACGCCGTCGGCCTGCACGCCGGCCGCGCCGACGTCCGCGAGCAGGTTTGCGAGCGTGTCCGTGCGAAGGCCCGCGTCGTGGGCGAAGGCCAGCACCGTCCGTTCGAGCGTGCCGATGCCCGCCTTGCGGTCGAACGCGCTTTTGGAATCGTCGACGATGAGCTTCCAGTCGGTCTTCGTGCCCGCGCGGGCGAGCGTGTCGCCCAGCAGCGACCAGAAATCCGCGTCGAGCCGGCGCGAGTCGACCCGCCAGACCGTGCAGCCCACGGCCAGCGGCCCGAGCGACGGACCGTACCCTGCTTCATCGATCCCCGCGACGAACGGCACGTGACTCTCCCCGCGAGCGACAGTTTAGAGCCCGGCCGCGATCAGATCGAACAGGCGCAGCACGCCGACCGGCCGATCGTGATCGTCGGTAACGATGAGGCTGCTGATCTGCGCGTCGCGCATGATCTGGAGGCAATCGACGGCCGGGCGTCCGGGGCGGACAGTCGAAACGGGAACGGGCGGCGTCCCCGGCGAGCGGCGGCTGCGGGCGTGGGCGTCGCGGGCTTTCAGGTCGTGCCAGTTCGCGACGCGTTCGCAGAGGCGGCGCAGATCGCCGTCGGTGAAGGTGCCGAAGAGGCGGCCGTCGCGCTCGACCAGGATCGCGAGGCCGAGGCCCTTGCCGCTCATTTCCAGCAGCAGCGGCTGGACGCCCGCGTCGACGGTGACGACGGGGAGCCGCTCGCGCGCGACCATGAGATCTTCCGCGCGGAGCAGCAGGCGGCGGCCGAGCGTGCCCTCGGGGTGATAGCGGGCGAAGTCCTCGGGCGAGAAACCGCGGGCCTGGAAGAGCGCCATCGTGAGGGCGTCGCCCATGGCGAGCTGCATCATGCAGCTTGTCGTGGGGGCGAGTCCGTACGGCCCCGCCTCGGGCAGATCGGGCAGGAGGAGCGCAAAACGGCTGAGCTCGGCGAGGCGCGACTCGCGTCCCTGCGTCATCGCGACGACCGGTCCGCCGAGCCGGCGAAAATGCGTCGCGAACCGGATCAGCTCCTCGGTATTGCCGCTGCGGGAGAGCGCGATGAGCACGTGCCGCTCGCTGACGTTGCCGAGGTCGCCATGCAGCGCCTCGACGGGGTGCATGAACGTCGCGGGGGTCCCGGTGCTCGCGAGCGACGCGGCGATTTTCTGGGCGATGTTGCCGCTCTTGCCGATGCCGCTCAGCAGCACCTGCGTGCCGGGAATGAGCAGCAGCTCGATCACCTGCTCAAACGTGTCGCCAAGGCCCGCCGCGACCTGCTGAAGCGCGGCGACCTCCTCGAGCACGACCTCGCGAGCGACCTGCGTCGGCGTCTTCATCGGTCGGCCCCGGCTTTCGCTTCCACCACGGCCGCGACCGGCGGCGGCTGCCGGTTCTCGACGGCGCTCAGCTTGGCCCGGACGGACGCGAGCAGCCTGACCTGGTCCGGCGGGAGTTTCTCGGATTCCGGGGCTTCCTCGAGCAGCTTGCGCGCCTCGCGCCAGCGATTCACCGCCGAGTCCTTCTCGCCGAGCCGCCATTCCGCGTCGCCGAGGTGGTCCAGCACATCCGGATCGTGCCCGGTGAAGAGCTTCGAGGCGCGCTCGAGGTACTTGCGTGCGGTCGCGAAATCGCCGGACTTGTAGTAGGCCCAGCCGAGGCTGTCGAGATAGGCGTGGATCATCGGCTCGACTGACACGGCCTTGCGGATCATGGGCAGCGCGCGGTCGAGATTGCGGCCGGCATCGACCCAGGCGTAGCCGAGGTCGTTGTTGTACGTGGGGTCATTGGGCGAGAGCGTCCACAGCGATTCGAGGTTCTCCAGGTACTCCTCGTCGCGACCCGCCGCCTGGAGCACGAACGACTTGAACCGCAGATAGACGAAGCGCGCCTCGGGCGTGCCGCCCGCGTCCTTGAGCCACTTGTCGCAGCGGGCCAGCGCCGCGTCGAATTGCCCGTCGTCGCAGAGCGCCAGCAGCGTTTCGCGCTGGAGCGCCACCTGCTGATCCGAGCCGATGGCGCGGCTTTCCGCGATCCCGTCGAACTGGGAAATCGCATCCGACACCTTGCCCATCGCCCGGTCGACGCGGGCCAGGAGCAGCCGACGCCGCATCGAGAGCGGCCAGCTCGTGTCCGGGAATTTCCTGGCCGCCGCGAGTGCGTCGTCGAGCTTCCTGGCTCGCATCAGCAGGTCGACGAGCTTCTCCGCGTAGTAGGCGTTCTCGTCGTTCTTCAGCCACTCGCGGACCTTCTCCTCGCCTTCGGTGAAGCGCCCGACCGTCGCGGCGGTGCTCAGGTACAGCTCTCGCACCGATTCGTCGTCGGGCGCATCGGCCAGCCGCTTCGATACGATCGCAAACGCCTCGTCGCCGCGTTTGGCGGTCACGAGGTTGTCCAGCTTCTGCGCCAGCAGAATCGGGTCGTCGGGCGTGTCCTTCAGCAATTCATCGAGCAGGCGGTTCGCCTCGTCGAATTCGCCGAATTCAAGGTAGGAACGGTAGAGAAGCGTCCGATCGGGGTTGTTCCTGGGCTGGTCCGGACGATCCGCGAGGCGGCGGAGCACCGCGCGGCATTCGGCTGTGCGGAAATCGTACCGGTACGCCATCGCGAGCCGGCGCAGCACGATCTCCCGGTTCGGGAACCGCTTCACCAGGTCTTCGAGTCGGGACGCCGCGCGGTCGTACTGAATCTCCCGGAAGCAAAGTTCCGCCTGCGTCATCAGGAGTTCGTAATCTTCCGGCCAGTGGGCCAGGGCCTCGTCGCAGATCTTCCGCGCCTCGTCGGTCCGCCCCAGACCGGCCAGCGCCTCCGCGAGGCGGCGCGAAACGGACGCGTCCGTCGGATGATCCGCGTACTGGCGCTGCAACTCGACGACGTGCTCGGGCGAGAAGAGTTTTCCGGTTTCAAAGAAGCGGACGGTCGTGCCCGCGCGCCGGAGCACGTCGTCCGGAAGCGACCGCGACTGCATCTCGCGCCACAGTTCCTTCGTCAACTCGATCTTGCCTTCGCGAATGTACGAGTCGAGGAGCCCCTCATACGCGTCGCTGCACTGGGGGTCCAGCTCCAGGGCTTCCTGGAAATAGCGCTGCGCGCTGAGTTGTCCGTCGGGACGCTGGGCATAGTGCCGCGCGGCCGCGAGCCGGTAGAGCGGCTCATCCGGGCCGAACCGCAGCGCTTTTCGATACGCCTCCTGCGCTTCCGCGTGTTCATCCAGGCCGTCGTGAGCTTCCGCGAGGATGATCCACGCGGCCGCGAGTTCAGGGTTGCCCTTCAGCAGCGCCCGGGCCTCGGCTTTCGCCTCGTCCCACTTGTAGCGGCTCAGCAGCATCCGCCCCCGAACCGTCAGCGCGGGTGCGAAGTCGGGCTTTGCGGTCAGACAGGCCGAGAGCAGGCCCTCCGCGAGCCCGGGTTCATCGATTCCGGCCGCGGTCATTCCGAGAACGAAATCCACGGCGTAGTCGCGCGGCTCGCGCTGGCGCAGGCCCGGCAGACGAGCCGCGAAATCGCCCGCGCTCCGCACGGCGGCGCACCACGCACTCACGCGCGCCGCGGGCAGATCGCGCCCCGCGGGCAGCCCGCGGGCGATGTCGGCGACGATGTCGACGCCGGCGCCGAGCTTGCCCGCGAGGACCTGGGCGATCGCCACATCCCAGAGCAGATCCGACGGCCCGCCCGCGGCCACTAGCGCCTGACCGAGCCCGGCCGCCGCCTCCCCCCTGCCAAGGCGATTCAGCTGCCGGACGGTTTCGGCCGCGTAGGCCGGCGCTTCGCCCGCGCGGATCGCCGTTTCGATCTCGCCGAGCCAGGCGTCGAGAACGCCGGCTCGCCCCGCCGCGTCGAGCGCGAGCGGGAGAAACACCCCCTGCGCGGCGCGGTCCGCGAGCGATGCCTTCGCAAACGCAAACGCATCGGCCGCGCGGCCCGAATCGAGGAGCGCCAGAACACGGCAGCGGGCGACGTTGGCGTCATCGGGCCAGCGCTTCAGGGCGGCGGCCGTCAGCCGGTCCAGATCGTCGTCGAGGCTGAGCTGCTTGAGCAGTTCCACCCGGTGAAACAGCGCCCCGCGCGGAGAGTCGGCGAGCACGGCCCGCACGCGCTCGGCGTTGGCGTGCTCCGGGTGCGTGTCAAAGACCGCCTTGTCGAATGCGGCATAGGCCTCCGCGGCGGCCAGCGCGTAGCCGCCCTGGCGGAGGCACTCGCCGAGGACATACCACGCAAAGGTCGCATTCGGGTTGTCGGGTTCGCTCTCGGCCGCGAGCGTGGCGCTGCGCAGGTGAGGAATCGCATCGCCCGGGCGGCCGACCCGCAGCAGCAGCGCTCCGGCGAGCGACTGGGCATCGACGCTGCGGGGGCTGAGCGCAGCGGCGGCCGTGGCGTAACGAAGAGCCGGTTCGATCTGGCCCAGGCGCTCCAGGGCGATCGCGAGCAGGCGCCGCGGCTCGGCCCGCTCGGTCTTCGCGCCGCGGATCGCTTCGAGAAGCTGGCGGGCGGCCTCGTCGTTGCGGCCGTCCTCGAGCGCGGCGCGCGCCTGTTCGACGAGATCGCGGTTCTCGGCCTGGTCGTCAGCCTGATCGTTGGCGGCGGGCGCGGTCGAACTGGCGGCGATTCCGGCGATCTCGGAGAGAGGCGTTCTCGCCCGCGCGAGCGCTTCGGTCGACGACGGCTGAGTCTGCTGCGCCCAGGTCGAGGGGGCCGGGGCGAGGCCTGCGGACGCGGACAGAACGAAAAGGAGGAACGGAACCCGGACGTTCATCGCGCGCATCCTCCCTGATGGCGGCTCAGGCGGATTGGGCGCGCGTCGATGCCTTGGCCGAGCGCTTGCCCTTTCCCTTCGCAGCCGCCTTGGCCTTGGGCTTTGGGCCCGCCGCCGCGGCCTTGGGTGGTTTCTTCTTCGATTTCTTCGCGGCCTTGGCCGCTCCGTTTTCATCGAGGGCGGAGTCGGGCTCGATGGCCGGCGCTTCCTCGGGGGTCTCCTCGAATCCCTCGGGAACGAATTCCTCGTCGGTTTCGGGCAGGGCCGCCGCGCCGGACGCGATCAACTGGAGCATGTTCCGCGTGGTCCGATCGGGGGGAACGCTGCGGATGCGCTCGACGTCGCCCTTGCGGACGGCGGAGCTGAACTCGCTCCAGGCCTGCTTGCGCAGGAGGGCGATGAACTCGAGCGCGTCCTCGGCGGTGACCTGGCGCTCGAGAAACGACTGGGCCTCTTCGAGCGAGCAATCCGTCGCGACGAGGTCGTGCGCGCGGGCGTAGGCCCACATCGCCTCGTCGAGCGGGATCGCGTGATGACCGAAGCCCAGGAGCCGGATGCGGGCGCGGGTGTAGCCTTCGAGACCGGGGATGCCGGCGAGGTAATTGGCGGCGTCGGCCTTCGCACCGCCGGCGATTCGCTCAAGCGAGACAACGTGTTCGATCGCGAAAATGCGGTTGAGCGCCCGGCTCAGGTCCTCGCACTTGGTCCGGGGGTCGGGAAAATCCTCGACGGCGAGCGCGAGTTCCGAGGGCGGAATGACGCGCAGCTCGTTGTAGTCGACGACCATCTGGTGAAACCGGTCGAGCGCCTCGCGGGCCCGCGCTTCCTGCGCGTCGCGCGAGAAGATCCCGAGGATCAGCTGCATGATCGGGTCGCCCGGCTGCGGCCGGTTGACCTTACCCAGGCTCGATCGCAGCGATTTGAAGACCTGTTTGACCTTCTTCGCGCACTGCGTAGCGCCCTTCATGCTCAGGTGCCCTCTCTGCTCGGAGCCTGGCCCGGTTCGACGCCGGTGGAATCGTCCGATTCGCCGTCGTCCTGCCCTTCAATCGCGGCCGCACCACCCGCTTCGGGCGTCTTCGCGGCCGCACTGGCCTCCGCCATCAGTCCGTCGAGAATCGCGATGGTGGCGAGCCCCTTCTGGAGCGCCGTGTCGAGGTGGAAGCGGATCAGCGGCGCCTGGCGGAGCGAGATCTGCTCGCCCACGAGCGAGCGCATCCGGCCGGCGGCGTGCTCCAGCGCGGTGACCGTGAGGCGCTGCCGCGCGGGCGGAGCCATGACGCTGACGTGGACGTGGGCCACGGAAAGATCGGGGCTGACGTCGACGCGGGTGATGGACGTGAGCGGTTCGACGCGCGGGTCGCTCAGGCGGGTCTGGATCGCCTCGGCGACGATACCCCGGATTACGTGGGCCACGCGTTGGACTCTTCGCGCCGACATTCGCTACACCAGCTCGATCTCGGAGCTCAACAGGCTCGCGCGCGGAAACGCCCGGACTTCGTCAATGATCTTTGAGAGCGCTCCCTCGACGTACCGGGCGTCGTTGGAGATCATCGCCACGCCGATCGTGGCCGCCTGGCGGTGGTCGAGGTCGTCGATCTCGGCGATCGAGATGTTGTGCCGCTGGATCAGCTTGTCTTTCAGGCTCTTCACCACCCGACGCTTGTCCTTGAGCGACATCGCTTCGAAAATCGCCAGCCGGAACGTCAGCAGCCCCACCACCATCGTCGTTCCGCCCGGCCGGTCCGCCGGCGTCTCTTCAAACACACGCAGCCGCCGCGAACCGGGCGCCTCTTCGCGGCGGCCGCACGGGGCCGCGCCGCCGCACCGCCCCTCGCGCCGGCTACAACTGCTGCCGAACCTCGATCGTCTCGTACGCCTCGATCACGTCGCCCGGCTTCAGATCGTCGAAGCTCTCGATCTTGATGCCGCACTCGAAACCGGAGCGGACTTCCTTCACGTCGTCCTTCACGCGGCGCAGCGAACCGATCGGCGAACCGTCGAGGACGATCCGGCCGTCGCGGATGAGCCGGACGCGGTGCGAGCGGCCGATGACGCCGTCGACGACGCGGCAGCCGGCGATGGTGCCCGCCTTGGAGACGTTGAATACCTGGAGCACCTCGGCCTTGCCGCGGTACTGCTGCTGTTCCTGCGGCGCCAGGAGCCCCTCCAGCGCCCGGAGCAGATCCTGCTCGATGTCGTAGATGACGCGATAGGTGCGGACCTCGACGCCGGCCTGATCCGCCAGCGAGCGGGCCCGGTCGTCCGCCACGACGTTGAAGCCGATGATGACCGCCTGCGACGTCTGCGCGAGCGTCACATCCGCCTCGGTCACCGCGCCGACGCCCGCGTGCAGGATGCGCAGCTTGGCCTTGGTGCTCGGGAATTTGCCCAGCAGCACCTTCAGGCTCTCCACCGAGCCCTGCACGTCGGCCTTGATGATCGCGTTGAGTTCCGGAACCTCTTCGGTGTCGCCGCCGCGGAGCAGATCCTCGAGCGTCGACTTGCGCACGGTCCGCAGCGATTCCTGCCGCCGCTGCGTCCGCACCTCTTCGGCGATCTCCTTGGCCGCCGAGAGGTCCTCGACGACGTAGAGCTTGTCACCCGCGCGGGGCAGCTCGTCGAGACCGAGCACCTCGACCGGCGTCGCCGGCCCGGCGCTGTCCACCCGCTCGCCCTTGTCGTCGATCAGCGAGCGCACCTTGCCGTAGCCGGGGCCGCAGACGACGAACTGGCCGGGCTTGAGCGTGCCCTCCCGGACGAGGACCTCGGCCACGACGCCGCGGCCTTCCTTCATCTGGGCTTCGATGACTGTGGCCACGGCCGGGACGGTGGCGTCGGCCGTGAGCTCCATCACTTCGCTGAGCGTGCTCAGGTGGCTGACCAGGTCGTCGATGCCGATGTTCTTGGTGGCGCTGGTCTTGATGACGTCCGTGCTGCCGCCCCACTCGGTCGGCGTCAGCTCATTCTCGGCGAGCTGGCCGTAGACCTTGTTCAGATCGATATTCGGAACGTCGATCTTGTTGAGCGCGACGACGATCTGGACGCCGGCCGCCTTGGCGTGGTTGATCGCTTCGACCGTCTGCGGCATGACGCCGTCGGTCGCGGCGACGACGAGAACAACGACGTCCGTCATCTGCGCGCCGCGGGCGCGCATCGCCGTAAATGCCTCGTGGCCGGGCGTGTCGAGGAACGTGACGTCCCATTCGCCCTTCTTGATTCGATAGGCGCCGATGTGCTGCGTGATGCCGCCGGCCTCGCCCGCGGCCACGCTCGTGCGGCGGATCGCGTCGAGGAGCGACGTTTTGCCATGGTCGACGTGGCCGAGGATGCAGACCACGGGGGGACGGGGCTCGAGGTGGAGCCGCTCGCGATCCTCGACGGAGTCTTCGAGCGCTTCCAGCGCCGTGCGGGCCTGGACGATCTCGATCGGCACGCCGAGTTCGGCCGAGAGCAGCTCGATCGTCTCGGCGTCGAGCATGTCGTTGATCCGGAGCAGCTTGCCGCCCGACTGCATCAGCTTCATCGAGACGGCCTTGAAGGTCGTACCCGAGGCCGCGCAGAAATCCTTCACCGTGATCGGCACCGTCACCTCGATCGGCCCGCGCTTGCCGACAGTCGGCTGGGGCCCGGGAGTCATCTGACGCCGACGTTCGGCGGTGCGGCGAATCCGCAGGCCCTGACCGGTGGCCGCTGCGAGACGTTCCTTGCGTTCGAGGACGTCCTGGTCCTTCCACTCGCGCATCCGCTCGTCGAACAGGAGGTCGGAATCGTGGTGACGGCGCGGACTGCGCGCGCCCTGCTTGCGGTCGCGCTCGTCGTCCTTGCGCGCGGCGGTACTGCGGCCGGGCACAGGCGGGGGAACCGGAACGGGCCCCCGCGCCGGACCGCGTCCGGGGCCGGGACCACCCGGACCGCCGCCGGGCCGCCAATCTCCACCGCCGCCGGGCGACCGCGGACGCGGCGCGCGGACGGGTTCGGGCGCTTCGATACGAACAACACGCGGGCCCTGGAGCACGGCCGGCGCGGGCGTCACCTGCGGGCCGGCCGGACGGATGACCGGGGGCGGTGGCGGCGGAGCGACCGGCGGTGCGGCGGGTTCCACCTTCGCCGCGATTTCCACGGGCGCCGCGGGCGCCTCCTCGGGCGCTGCGGCTGCTGCGGCTGCTGCGGCCGCGGCCGCGACGGCGGCCGCTTCCGCCTGGCGGCGTTCCTCGGCCACCTGGCGGAGGTCGACGACGATCGGCTTGTTTTCGACAGGCGGCTCTTCGACGCGCGCCGCGGGTGCGAGCACCGGCGTTTCGACGGGCTCTTCGCGCGGGGCCGGTGACTCGACCGGGAGGGGTTCCGCCTCCGCCTCGACGGTCGTTTCGTCCGCAGCGGGTTCGGCGGTAGCGGTGCCGACGGAGGATTCGTCCCCTTCGGAAGCCGCCTTGCGGCGACGCGTCTTCTTGACGCTGGTGAGGTCAACCGGAGCGGCGACCTCGACGGAAGTCACGTCGGCGCCCGCGCTGAACCACTCCTTGATGGATTCCGCCAGACCCAGCGGAACCATCGCCATGTGATTCTTCAGCTCGATTCCCTCGGCAGCACATTTGCGGATGATTTCCTTGCTGTCGATGCCAAGCTGTTTCGCGAGTACATGCAGACGCAACTGTTTCGACACGCATACCTCCAGCCAGGCTCCGGCGCGCGTGCCGGAGAGGCGAGAAAGCCACCGTCCGCCCGCGCCATATCCAAGGCGCACGCGGCGAGAGACCCTCCCACCTCAAAGCGATGGGACACCGCCTGCGCGGCGTCCGACCGCCAGCCTGAGTCGCATAAGATACCAACAGAACGCGACCTATGCCACTGGTTTCCCGCGTGAATCTCGCTCGTGGGCGCGGACTGGCTCAGACTTCGGCGATTCGTCGGCCGGCCTCGGACTCGAGGAATTCGACGTTGCTTTCCAGCACCCAGGGCAGCGCTCGAATCTCAGCCTCGTTGCACCAGCGGAGATCCGCCACCTCGGCCGGATCGGGGCGGAACCGGTCATCGACGAGTTCTGCTAACCACCAGTGCAGCAAGAGGTTGCCGTCCGGTCGCCGGTACTCCCACACCTTTTCGAGCGGGCGGATCGCGCCGCCGGTTTCCTCGCGGAATTCGCGGGCGAGGGCATCGGGCTGGGGCTCGCCCGGTTCGATCCCCCCGCCGACAAAACACCAGGCCCCCCCGGCGAGGATGCCCTCGGCGCGGCGGATGAGCAGGAACCGGCCGGCCCGCCGGACGACGGCCACGACGCCCTCGCGAATTGACCCCGGGCTTGACGAGTTCATTCCCGGCAGCATATCAGGCATAGGCCAACAGGAGGAACCGGTACTGGTTCCGGACCGGCACAAATCGTCAGGTCTCAGCCTGTCCGGTGCGCAATGTTTCGGCCGAATCGGTTCGCGCAGTGCTCGGGAGATCGCGGATGCTCATCGTCCTGCTCCTTTTCTGCGGCCAGGCGACGCCCCAGGACTCGGACATCGACGCCGACGAGGTCGTGACGCTCTTTCCGACGCTCGCGCGCCAGACCGATTCCGGCGGCTGGGAAATCCCGATCCACGGCTGGATCTACGAGCCGGAGGCACGCGTCGAGTCGCTTGACTGGTTCCTGAGGCAACTCGGCCTCGTGGCCCCGGACGAACCGGCCGCCGCCGCGCTGCTGGCCCGGCGTGCGGCTCCCTTTCTCGTCGACAACGAGCGCAACCAGCGCATTCCGATCCGCGTCGGCGGCCAGACTGCAAAATCGGAGCCCTCGCATCCGAATGGCCACTTTCGCCTCACGGTCATCGCCGCGGCGGAGGCGACGACGAAACCGGCCGGGTCGCCGCCGCTTCTCCGGGTTCACGCGCTGCCCAAGCCCGGGGACAGCCGCACCTTCCCGGGTACGGCCTATCTGCTCGACAACGAGGGCGTATCCGTCGTGTCCGACATCGACGACACGATCAAGGTGTCGAGTGTTCGCGACAAATCGGAGTTGCTGAAGAACACATTCGTGCGGCCCTTCAAGGCGGTCGACGGCATGGCGGCGCTGTACACATCCTGGGCCGGCCGCGGCGCGGCGTTTCATTATGTTTCGGCGAGCCCCTGGCAGCTCTTCGCCGCGCTCGACGAATTCCGGGCCACCGAGGGATTTCCGGCGGGGTCGTTTCACCTGAAGACGTTCCGGTTGAAGGACGAGACGTTTCTGTCGCTGTTCGAATCGCCCGAGGCGTACAAAACGTCGACGATCCGCGAATTGATCCGCCGGTTTCCGAAGCGAAGGTTCATCCTCATCGGCGACTCCGGCGAGCGCGACCCGGAAGCGTACGCCGCTCTGCGACGCGAGTTTCCTCAGAACGTCGCGGCGATCCTGCTGCGCGATGTAACGGGCGAAGGCCGAGATGCACAGCGCTATCGGAACATATTCCGCGATGTTCCGGCCGACGATTGGCAGGTATTTCGAGAGCCCGAAGAAATCGAGGTTCCGAACATCCTCACGCAGCCTAATCCAGATACTCGGGCGGAGCGATGATCGGCTGCCGACCTCCGGAAGGCAGCGTGAGTACGGGCCCGCACGAAAGGAAGCTCTCGCGCGCTTGCACGTGTAGTACAGAGTTGCGATGGTCCAATTTGTGTGCTAGATTTTTCCTGACTTTTCCGGTCAATCGAACCAACGACGGGAGCAGCGCAGATGAACTTCACTTTGCACCTCGCGCAGTTCAGTGACCCCGGCGCCCTGATCGGCGTTCTTTGGATCGTCCTCGTTGTGCTGGTGATCGCCAGCTTCTGGGGTGTCTTCGCAAAGGCGGGCCAGCCGGGGTGGCTTTCGCTGATCCCGATCGTCAACATCTATATTCTCTGCAAGATCGCCGGGCGGCCAGGGTGGTGGCTGATTCTCATGCTCATTCCGCTGGTAAATCTCATCGTCGCCGCGGTGCTCTCGATCGACCTTGCGAAGTCATTCGGAAAAGGGCTCGGTTTCGGTATTGGGCTCTGGCTGCTGGGGATCATCTTCTACCCGCTCCTCGCCTTCGGTCCAGCCCAGTATCAGGGGCCGGCGCGCGGGTAGCAATCTGCCGGTCGCGTAGGACGCGGAACCGATCGGTTCGGAGACGCCGTACCACTTTGTCAATCGACTATGGCAAAACTGCTGCCTGATCCCACGTGGGTCGAGGCTCCCGAAACCTGCGCCGCCTGCGGGTATTCCCTGCGGGGACTCACGCCGCCGAGTCGTTGTCCCGAGTGCGGGACCCCCTTTGAGGCCCGCCAGCTCCAGCTCTTCGGCGTACCGCAGCGTACGGCCGGCCGATCTCCGCTTCGCTCGTTCGCGTGGGTGATGCTCATCATCATCGCGGTCGTATACACGCAGGTCTGGCCGCTTCTGATCCTCAGCTTCCCGTGGTACTGGTCGATCATTCTTCCTGCAGGTCTTACGGCAGGCATGGTGGCGCTGCTCGCGTCGAGCCGGCGCGAGCGTTCAGGCGCTGAGCGGTTCGCCGTTACCCCGATTGGAATCGCGCGGCTACCGATCGGCGAGTCCGTCGAAGGCGCCCCAAGCGATTCCGCATTGATCGCATGGAGCCCGGTACACGGCGTGGAACTGAAACGCGTCAGCGCGTTCTGGCGGAGGCTGCGGATCGGCATCCGCAACGCGGATGGGTCACTTCATTCCCTGATCTTCGACGCGGGGATCCGTTGTCCGGATGCGCGGGCCGATGAAGTACATGCCGCAATCCGCGGCTATCTGGACCGTGTCGTCGACATCAAACCAGGGCCGGAATCGGAGGCCGGGCCAACGGATCGGTGACGAGGCGATCGTATCACGCTCCCTTCAGTACCTGCACCTTTCGCATCTCCACCGCCTCCGCGAGGAACCGATCCGTGTATGTCGGGTCGACGCGGTGGCAGCAGCGCGTCGCCTTTTCGGCGATGGTCTGGTACGCCGGGTCCTCCGTGAACGCGAAGAACTCGCCGGCGAGGATGACCAGCCGCAGCAGATGCCGCAGGATCAGGCCCTCCTGCTTGATCAGGTCGCGCGACTTCACGTATTTGAAGAACTCGCCGTTCATCTCGAACGCCGGCCCGGCCACCCACTTGGGCTGCACGGTCACGCGCTCCGGGCTGGCCAGCAGGGATTGGAACGCGATGTCGAGCATTTCCGGGAAGCTCGGCGGACGCGGCGGCTCCTCCTCGTCGTCGAAGAAGTCGCCCTCTTCGTCCGCGTCGGCGTCCTCGACCTGCGAGGGCATGAGGCCCTTGGCGATGAGCATCGGCTCGATCACCTCCTGCTGGAGCGGTCCCTTCGGCAGGTCCCACGGCAGCCGGACCTTGCGGAGCAGCACCGTCGGCAGCTCCAGGGCTGATTCGAGCGCGATGAGTTTTTCCAGGTCGTCGCCCCGGGCGAGATGCTCACAGAGAAACGCGCCGTAGAGCGGGTCGACGCTGCGGAACGGCAGCAGGCGGAAGATCGACGGTTCGAGCGTGATGTGATCGCCATCCTCGGCTTTCTTCAGATAGCCCAGGGTGGCGAGGTTTTCGATCATGAAGCCCAGCTCTTCGTGGAACTTCGCGATGTGCTCCGGCGAGTTGAAGCGCTTGTCGATGAACCGGCGAACGTCGTGCAGCGCCCCGCTCTGCGTCAGCAGGAAGATCAGCACCTGGTAGGGCAGCCGCGACTTCGCGAACAGCCGCGCCGGGCCGGCTTCGATGAGCTGCTTGAACTGGGCGTTGCTCCAGTACTGCTCGGTCTTTCGACGGGATGGCCGCTTGCGTTCCATCTCCTTGCGGGCCCGCATCAGGCCGGGGTCTTTCGAATGCGGATCGATCTGGTCGTAGCGCTGCCGCCACTTGGCGATCTTCGCATCGTCTTCGTGGGCCAGCGCGAACACGAACCCGCGCGTGTCGAACTGCGGCCGGCCGGCGCGGCCGAACATCTGGTGGGCGCTCGATGCGGGGACGAGCTTTTTTTCGCCGCGTTTGCCTTTCAGGAGCGTGCTCAGCACGACGGAACGGGCCGGCAGGTTGATCCCCGCGGCCAGCGTCTCGGTGCAGATGACGAACGGGACCCACTTGCGATTGAAGAGATACTCGACGATCTCGCGGTGCCGCGGCAGGACGCCTGCGTGGTGGACGCCGACGCCGCGGACGAGCATCTGCTTGAGCTTCGGCCCGACGCCCTCGACGAGGTCATCCGCCCGCTCGGCCAGGTACGCCTCGGTCGCGGCCCGCTGCGCGGAGGAGTTCAGCGAGAGCCCCTTGAGCCGCTCGGCCACCTCCCAGCATTCGTCGCGGTTGAAGCAGAAGACGAGCGCGGGGACGCGATTGGTCGCGTCGTCGTCCGTCACCATCGCGCCGAGCTGCTCGTTCAGAATCTTGTCCTCGACCCAGACGAATTCCAGCGGCACGCGGCGCTCGACGGTGATGACGACAGTCAGGTTTCGGCCGTGCTCCTTTTTGAGCCAGTCGGCGAAGTCGTACGGGTTGCCGACCGTCGCCGAGAGCAGCATCACGCGGACGTGCCGTGGTAGCAGCGTGAGGGAAAGCTCCCAGACGACGCCGCGCTCGGGGTCGTTGAAGCTGTGGAACTCGTCCATGACCACGCCGCCCGCGTCCTCGAAATCCGCGACGGACGTGTCGTTCGTGAGCAGGTGATTGAGAAGGATCTCGGCCACGACGACGCGCACGACCGCGTCCGGGTTTTCGCGGCGGTTGCCGGTGATGAGGCCGACATCCTCGCGGGCAAAGCCCCATTTGACGGCCAATTCCTGCATCTCGCGGAATTTCTGGTCGGTCAGGGCGATCAGCGGCGTCGTGTAGTAGAGGCGCTTGCGGGTGAGCAGCGCCTCATAGACGGCCGCCTCGGCGATGAGCGTTTTTCCCATGCCGGTCGGGGCGCAGATCATCACGCCCGCGTCGCTCTCGAACCAGGCGAAAAGCGCCTCCTCCTGAAACGGGTAGGGGTTGAAGGGCAGCGTCTCGAGGAACTTGGAGAGAATGTCGGCGCGGTCCATTTGGGCGGCATTGTACGGGCGGCAGTGCGGCGGGCCACGCGGCCGCGCGGTTATCAGAATCGCAGCGCAACTTGTGCATGCCGATCTCGCGCCCTGCCGTCAACGCCGCGGCCAAGTGGGTCCATGGACGCACGATGGCGCATCACTCGCCCGCCCGGCGCCCTCGCGTCAAGGAATTTCCCCCGCCCGCCGATTCAATCGCTGTCGCAATCGCGACGCTCTCGACACAGACCCCGGCGATGGATGAGCCGGCTTCGTCAGTCAGCGACTCGGGCTCAGGAAGCCCTGCGTGCGTGGACAGGCACGACCGTCGCTCCAGCGGAGACCCGACTCCATGGCCGAAATGCTCCTGACCCGCTATCTCCAGCCCCTGCTCGCCGGACGCCGCGCGGATTGCTTCGCGATCATCCAGGAAGCCCTCGCCGCCGGCCGACCGGCCGCGGATCTGATCGAACACGTCGTCTGGCCCGCGATGGCCCAGGTCGACCGCCTCTACCGCGACGACCGCATCAACACGGCGCACGACAACATCGCCACGCGGATCAACCGCACCGTGGCCGATCAGTTGCAGCGCGCCCTGCCGACCAGCCCGGCCAACGGCCGCCGCATCCTGGTCACGTGCGCGGATGAGCCGCGCGAGGAACTCGGGGCCCAGATGGTCGCGGACCTGCTCCAGTCCGACGGCTGGGAGGTCACGTTCGTCGGCGGCGGCGTACCGCACGATGAACTCGTTGCGCTCATCGGCCAGATGCGGCCGCACGCGCTCGTCATCTTCGGCACGCAGCCGACGAGCGTCCCGGCGGTGCGCCAGTTCGTGATGTCGATCCGCGAAATCGGCATCTGCCCCGAGATGAACATCATCGCGAGCGGCGGCGTCTTCAACCGCGCCGAAGGTCTCTGGCGCGAGGTCGGGGCCGACGTATTCTGTGACAGCGCCCGCGACATCCTCGAAACGGCCGCGACGCTCGAGCCTCGCATCCCGGGCGCGCGGCCGGTCGGGCTCGTGAAGAAGCGGCGCCGCAAGCGGAAGGCGTCGTAACGCGGGCAGTCGGCAAATGCACACCCGCCGCGCCGAAGCGATTCGGCGCGGTGGCCTGCCCCTCGGGATGTGAATACGATCTCGCAGGAAAGGCAGGCTGTCATGAGCATCGACAAATCCCGTTTCATCGACCTTCTCAACGCCGACCTCGCGAACGAATACCAGGCCGTTCTGATGTACACGACCTACGCCGCGCGCGTGGCCGGCCCGCACCGGCCGGCGCTGCGGACGTTCTTTCAGTCGGAGATCCCCGAGGAACTCGCGCATGCCCAGTTCCTCGCGGACAAGATCGTGAGCCTCGGCGGAGTGCCGACCGTGAAGCCGAGCGAGGTACCCAACGTCGCCCGGCCGCGCGAAATGCTCGAATCGGTCCTCGCCGCGGAGCAGAAGGCGATTGCCTCGTACAAGGAGCGCGCGGAACAGGCGGCGGCGCTCGGCGACAAGGGCCTGGCGACGCACCTCGAAACGATGATCGAGGACGAAACGTCGCATTTCGAGGAGACGTCGAAGATCCTGCGCGGCTGGGAATAAGCACGCCCGCCGCGCATCACGGGACGCCGGCCGGCTGCGACTGCGGCTGCGTTGCCGCCGCTTCGTCGACGATGGCGTAGCCGCGCGCCGCGCAGAACGCCCGCACGTTCGCGTTCGTCCGCCAGTTCGGCAGCACGTCCCCCGCCGTCGAATCGATGACGTCCGGGCCGAGAATCGCCGCGCATTCCGGCGCACCCATCCGGCCGCCGGTCGCATCGATGTACTCCGCAAGGTCCTCCATCGCGAGCCGCGCGATCGTCCGGTCCGCCTCGGCCCACGCGCTGATCCGCCGGTACGCATCGCGGCAGCGCCGATCGGACTCCACCGTCCCGCGCCTCGGAAACACGGCACAGACCCGCCACTCGGGGTGCAGGACGAGGGATTCCTCCGCCAGCGAGATCAGCACCGACCGTTCGGGCTCCGGCATCGGACTCGCGATCATGGCCAGCCCCAGGTAGCTGTACCGCAGGTCGCCGCAGTCGAGGCGAACCTCGGCGGTCCAGCCGTGGCCCATGATCGCCAGGACCGCGACGACGGCCAGAAAGCCGCTCGTCGCCCCGCCGAGGATCATCAGGATGGCACGCGGCCCCGCTCGCATGTCCGCAGCTTATCGCCCGTCCGGTGCCGCGTGTGGACCTCCAGGAAACGGAGCGGGTTCTATTGTCTGACTCGGGCGGCCTCAGCTAGACTGGTCAGGAAGGGCCCCTGGGAGGATTCGTCGCATGGCCGTGAAGCCGCTTACGCTCGCCGATTTTCTGGCCGACCTCGATCAATACACCGATCGCGTTCCGCTCGACGAACTCACGGAGCGCCTCGCGGCCCTCGACATCACGGAAGCAGACGTGCGGCCGTTCGCCAACTTCGGCGCGCACACCTATCAGCGGAACCTCATGCACAGCGGTCCGGCGTATTCGGCCCTCATCCTGTGTTGGCGCAGCGGCCAGCGCAGCCCGATCCACGACCACTTCGGCTCGAGCTGCGGCGTGAAGGTCATCAAGGGCACCGCCCGCGAGACCTACTTCGATCGGACGCCCGACGGCTACGTCTACGCAACCAGCGCCCGCGACCTGCCCGAGGGCGGCGTCTGCGGCTCGCAGGATGACGACATGCACGAAGTCGCCAACCTCCAGCCGCCCGGCCGCGATCTGATCACGCTCCACGTCTACTCGCCGCCGCTCACGCAGATGCACACGTATTCGCTCGACTCGACCGTACGGCGGCTCTTCAACGACCCCGTCCACTCGGTCTGCGACGGCGCGGGCATCTGACGGCGCGGCGGATGATGAAACCCATCTATCTCGACTACAACGCGAGCACGCCCGTCGCCCCGGAAGTGCTCGCGGCGATGGCCCCTTTCTCCATCGAGCATTACGGCAACCCGCATTCGCTCCACTGGGCCGGCACGCCCGCCGGCGCAGCGATCGAAACCGCCCGCGCGCAGGTCGCGGCCGCGCTCGGCTGCGAGGCCGCCGAGGTCGTCTTCACGGGCGGCGCGAGCGAGGCCAACAGCCTGGCGATCAAGGGCATGTGGCTGGCGAACCGCGACCGCGGCGATCACATCGTGACCAGCGCCGTCGAACACGGTTCCGTGCGAAACGCGATCGCGTGGCTGGCGAAGACGTTCGGCGTCCGCGTCACGACCGTCGGCGTCGACCGCTTCGGCCGCGTCGATCCGACAGACGTCGCCGCCGCGCTTGAGCCGCGGACGCTCCTCGTCTCGATCATGCACGCGAACAACGAGGTCGGGACCATTCAGCCGATCGAGGAAATCGCACGCCTGTGCCGGGCCCGCGGCGTCGCGCTGCACACCGACGCGGCCCAGTCGTTCGGCAAGATTCCCGTCTCGCTCGGCGGCCTTGGCGTCGACTACCTGACGCTCGCCGGCCACAAGTTCTACGCCCCCAAGGGCGTTGGGGCGCTCCTCGTCCGCCGCGGCGCTCCGCGAATCGACCCGCTCATCCACGGCGTCGGCCAGGAACAGGGCCTCCGCGGCGGCACGGAGAATGTGCAGTTCATCGTCGGCCTCGGCGCGGCCACGCAACTGATGGCCCCGCTCGCCCACGTCCCCGCGCTGCGCCGCCTCCGCGACCGGCTGTGGGAGGGTCTGCATGCCGCACTGGGAGACCGTGTCCGCCTGCTCGGCCATCCTGAGCACCGGCTGCCGAACACCTGCAACGTCGCGTTTCGGGGCGTGATCGGCGCGGAACTGCTCGCACGTCTGCCGGAGATCGCGGCCAGCCCGGGGGCGGCCTGCAACTTCAGGAAGACAACGCTCTCGCCGACGCTGGAAGCGATGGGGGTCGAGCCGGAGTTCGGCGCGGGCGCGATCCGCTGGAGCGTCGGCCGCTCGACCACGGATGAAGAAGTGGACGCCGCAATCGGGCGCATCGCGGCGGCGGCAGGCTCTCTGCGTTAGCCCAACTTTCGCACTTTGGAAAAATTCAGTGCGATTTTTCGGCTCTGGCGC